>NZ_JADKSM010000001.1:2193698-3268120 GCF_015351285.1 Pseudoclavibacter sp. VKM Ac-2888 | reverse complement strand
CGAAAGTTCAGTACTGACTTGTATTGTCCAAATATGTTTCCAAAAGGAATCCTTACCCCCTCCAAAGGAAGAGGCACAGGATCAAATTGGCATTTGACATAGTGCACGCTGTTGAGTTCTCAAGAATCGGACGCTTCTCGTTTCCGGCCTATTCGACCATCTCCCGAGAGCAACCTCTCTAACCTACATCAGGTTTGGAACCTTGTCAACTTGGGCTGTGCGAGATTCGCAATTGCCACTGGACATTCCAGTTCCTGATGTTCAGTTTCGTTGTGCTCCTTCAAGCCGATTTCCCGGCCGCTCGGAAGCAACCTGTGTAACTTACCCTCGCGCCGATCCTGGGGTCAAACCAGGCCACACCCCGGGCGTGTCGCGCACCACACGAGTCACGGGTTCGGCCGTTGAGTGCCGAGCAGGAACGCCGAGCCAGCAGACGATGCCCGCATGACGGAGAGCGAGTCAGCCCCGAGAAGACGCATCCGCCCTCACGAGACCGTGGCGCGCAAATGCGTCGAAGATGCCGTTCTCCAGCACCGTTGACGTGACTTCATCCGCGAGCTCCTGCAGCTCAGGAGCAGCGTTGCCCATCGCGACTCCGACGCCGCACACCTCGAACATCTCGACGTCGTTCCAGCTGTCGCCGATGCCGATGGCATCAGCACGGTCGAGTCCGAGGTGCTCGAGCACCTTCTCGATTGCGGCGCCCTTCGTCGTTCCGCGCAACCCGATCTCGCCATCCGAACCACCAGGCAGGGGCATGCTCCCACGCACGATGTGGAACCGCTCGCCGAACTCCTGCCGCGCGCGCTCCACAGCACCGGCTTCCTCGGTGAAGAAGACGGCCTTCGCGATCTCGTCGAGCGGGGCATCCTCGATCGGCTCTGCAGAAAAGCCGGCCTGCGGCGACGTCTGCGGCTCCGGCTTGTCGGCACGGGCAGCCGCGAGGTGCTCCTGGATTGCACCTCGAGTACGGGCCGAGGCGTACACCCGCCGGTTGGTCTGCAGGAGGTAGTGGAGCTCGTGCTCCTCGAAGTGGGCCAGCAGCGCGTCGAGCTCTTCCCTCGGCATGGTCTCTCCGTGTACGAGCACGTCACCCACCATGGCGAACGCACCCCCGTTCGTCACGGCACCGTCGAAGCCGATCTCGAGAACCGACTCAGGGATGTGGCCCGCTGCTCGCCCCGTGCACAGGTAGACGAGATGGCCGGCGGCGCGAGCCTCCCGAATCGCTCGAACGGTGGAAGGCGCGATCCGGCGACCGTGGTCGAGGATCGTGCCGTCGACATCGAGGAAGGCGATCTTGGGAGTGGACGAGCGTTCTGGCATGTGACCTCACGATGATTCAGCGGAGCGGGGACTCGGCCACACAAGCCTATGCCGCCCGGAACGCAGAGGTTCCGGACGGAATGCCGAGGAGCGTGCCGGAACGCGGCGCACCATGTCGGAATGCGGAAGTGCGGTCTGAATGCAGGAAGGCAACGAGTGCAGAAAGGCACCGGGAATGCAGAAGACCCGGGAATGCAGAAGACCCGGTGGCCAGAAGGGCAACCGGGTCTTGATCTGTAGCTGGAGAGAGATTCGAACTCTCGACCTCACGATTATGAGTCGTGCGCTCTCACCAACTGAGCTACCCAGCCATGGGTGTCGAGGATGCTTTCGCACCCACGATCAGAGCCCCGAGTCGGGTTTGAACCGACGACCCCTTCCTTACCATGGAAGTGCTCTACCACTGAGCTATCGGGGCAAGATGCCAATCGAGCTTGTGGCTCGGAATGGCACCAGATGAGGATAGCACCTCACGGAACCCCGTGAGAACACCACCCCCGTGGTGTGCCGCGTGTTACGCGCCGGCGCTTTCGCCGGGCATCGTGACGACCGTGGAAACGTTGTTGAACTGCGTGAGGAAGGCAATCGGGTCGATCTTGTTGCCATCCGCCGTGTGCACCTCGAGGTGCAGGTGAGGGCCAGTCGACGCGCCCGTGTTCCCGACCTTGCCGAGCTCGTCGCCGACCTTGACGACGTCGCCGACCTTGACCCCGATGGAGCCGGTCAGCATGTGACCGTACACGCTCTCGTAGCTCTGGCCGTTGATGACGTGCTGCACGATGACGTGCACGCCGAGGCCGCCGTTGTCGGTCGGGGTGACGCTCGTGACCGTGCCGCCGGCGATCGCGCCGATCGGCGTGCCCTGCGCAGGTGCGAAGTCGATGCCCATGTGGTTCGTGCTGCCGATGCCACCGGGCGAGACGCGAGGACCGAAGTCGTCGGTGATGGCGACGCCGACCGGGAAGGGCCACTGGACCGTCGCGGACAGGTCGTTCTTGTAGGTGCCGCGGTCGACGAGGCTCATGAGGTTGGCCGCCGTGGCCGACCCCATGGTCGTGACGGCGTAGGCGTCTTCCCGCTCGACCGTGGTGGCTTCGCCGCCGGCGACCGTGAGGGTCTGGCCGGGGACCGAGGAGACGGCGTCGGCGAGCGCTGCTGAGCTGTCGCCTGCGACCTGGTCTTCCTGCGTGGAGGTGGCGTTCGCGGGCATCGTCGAGACGACGGCGATGGTTGCGGCGAAGCCGAGCGCCGTGACGCCAGCTGCACCGCGGAGGAGCGCGCCGCGCTTCTTGTGCGACTTCTCCGAGTTCTTGACGCGGACGAGTCCGCGACGGCCTGTCTTGCTGTCGACCTCGGGGCGGAGCGCCTCTTCGTTGCGAGCGAAGCTCAGCGGAACCTCGAGCACCGCGACCGAAGCCCGCTCGATGCGTGCCGTCGACTCGGTGTCGTCCGAACGGATCTGGGCAACCTCGGCGATGCTCGGCGTGGAGATGGACGCCGGGGCCGGAGCGGGTGCGGAGACGACCGGAGCAGTCTCGGCCTGGCCGGCCGAGACGATCTTCGGCGCGAGCGCTGCCGTGATGACTGGGGCCGACGCGACGGGAGCCGTCGTGCGCTCCGCCTCACGCCGAGCGCGGCGCGAGCTGAAGGCCTCTGGAGTTGCCGCCGGTGCGATGGTCGCGAGCGATGCGAGACGCTCTGCTTCGCGGAGTTCTCGACGGGTCATGGGCGCCGGCAGAGCCTGCTCCTGGCCCGATGTGAGAAGGGAAGTCAACGATTCATATCCTTACCGCGGTTTATAACGAACTGGTAAATAGTAACGCGCAGGTCACGGAAACTTCAAGGTCTCCAGGGAATCCTACGCGGTCATGCCCGACCGAGGCGACTGCACCCCGGGCTGTCTCGCCCGGAATCACGCGGGAGAGGGGCAGGACGGGACTCACCGGATCTCGTCCGAATTCACCCCGTACCCGGGCGAGCCGAGTTCAGTCTGGGCCGTTACCAACCACGCCGAGCCGTCAGGAGCCACGTGGAAGAGGGAGAGCTACTCGTCCGCCAGGACCGAGACGTAGCGCGTGAGCTCCTGCTCCAGCCCCGGCCTCGCGGCGATGATCAGCCGATGCCCTTCGCGCCCGAGCCCCTCACCCACGACGACCGCTCCAGCCTCACGGGCGACCAGAGCAGCTCCGGCGTGATCCCAGGGGTTCAGCCCCGACTCGTAGTACGCATCCAGCCGGTTGATCGCGATGTTGCACAGGTCGAGGGAGGCGGCGCCCACGCGGCGCAGGTCGCGCACGCGCCCAGCCAGCGTCATCCACTGCTCCGCCTGCTGCACCCGGCGCTCGGCGGAGTAGCTGAACCCCGTGCCGACGAGGGCGAGCTCGAGAGGAGGGGCTGCATCCACGTGCAGCCGCCCGCCGTTGCACCACGCGCCCTGGCCACGCACAGCCGTGAAGGTCTCGCGCCCCTCGGGGTTCACGACGGCCGCGGCGAGGGTCGTGAAGCTAGAGGGCTCCGACCCCGGGTCGCCGACGACCACGGCGACGCTCACCGCGTAGTTGGGGTAGCCGTACAAGTAGTTGACGGTGCCATCGATGGGGTCGACGACCCAGGTGAGCCCGGTCGTGCTCGCAGACGCGTCCGATTCCTCTCCGAAGAACCCGTCGCCGGGGCGCAGCCCCTCGAGACGACGACGGATGTGCGCCTCCGATTCCCTGTCGGAGGCGGTGACGACGTCGACCGACGACGACTTCGTGTCGGCGACGGCCACTCCCTCCAGGCGGCGAGCGGCGACGAGCTCGGCAGCCTCCGTCGCCACGGTCACCGCGATGTCGAGGAACCCTCGGAGCTGTTCGGCGGTGAACTGGTCGGCGTCGTGAACGGTCTGAGCATCGTCGAGTTCTGGCACGCCCTGGAGCGTAGCAATGCCGGGCCACGAGCGCGTTTCTGTGTTTATCTTTGCTTCTCTTGTTTTACGTCCGTTTGCCGCGTACGCTCTCCACCAGAACCAACACCCGGATCGCACAGGAGCATCCATGTACGCAACGGAGCGGCACGCGCTCATCCTCGAACGCATCACGCAGCACGGGAAAGTCGCCGTGCGAGAACTCGCGAGCGACCTCGACGTCACCCCCGAGACCATCCGCCGAGACCTCGACCAGCTCGAGCTCGAGAGCCTCGTCAGGCGAGTCCACGGCGGCGCCGTCGGCAACTCCCTCGGCAGCCTCGCCGAAACCGCAGTCGCCGAACGCCAGCCCCTCAACCACGACGCCAAGGTCCGCATCGGCGAAGCCGCAGAGCGGCTCATCCCCCGCGGATTCAACGGATCCATCCTCATCGATGCCGGAACGACGACCGCCGAGATCGCCGCCGCCCTCGTCCGACGCCCCGCCGACGAACTCGCCAAGCTGCAGGTCATCAGCAACTCGCTCCCCATCCTCGCGCTCCTCGCCGCACGCAGCGAACTCACCACGATCGCCATCGGCGGCCGCGTGCGAGGCCTCACCAGCGCCGCCGTCGGCCCCAGTGCCCTCACCCAGCTCGCCGCGCTTCGCCCGGACCTCGCCTTCATCGGCACCAACGGCATCAGCGCCGAATTCGGGCTCAGCACCCCGGACCCCGACGAAGCAGCGGTGAAATCCGCCATGTGCCGGGGAGCCAGACGCGTCGTCGTCGCCGTCGACGCCTCCAAGTTCGACCAAGATGCCCTCACCCACATCGCAGCGCTCTCCAGCGTCGATGCACTGGTCACGGACCAGCCCCCGCGAACGGCACTCGCCGCCGCGCTCACCGAGAACGACGTGGAAGCAGTGCTCGCATGATCGTCACCGTCACCGCCAACCCGGCAATCGACAGAACCCTCGCCCTCCCCCACGAGCTCGCTCGTGGGGACGTCCAGCGCCTCACCGGAAGCGAATCGCAGGCAGGCGGCAAGGGCATCAACGTGTCCCGCGCCCTCCGCGCCTCCAAGCTCGACAACCTCGCCGTCTTTCCGGCCTCCGCCGACGACGACTTCACGAACCTCGTCGAAGCCGAAGGCCTGCGGATGCTGCCCGTGCCCATCGAAGGCAGAGTGCGCACCAACTTCGCCATCACCGAGAGCGACGGAACCACCACCAAGCTCAACGAGCCAGGGCCCCACCTCAGCGCAGACGAAGCAGACGCCCTCGTCGCAGCTGTCATCGCAGCATCCCGCGACGCCGAATGGCTTGTCCTCGCAGGCTCGCTGCCACGTGGCCTCGACTCCTCCTTCTACGCAGCCCTCATCGAGGCCGTCCGCGCAGAGCTCGGCGAGGCCGCACCACGCGTCGCCGTCGACAGCTCCGACGCACCGCTCAAGGCGCTCCTCGCATCCGGCACCCGCGTGCAGCTCATCAAGCCGAACGCCTTCGAGCTCGCCGAGCTGAGCGGCATCGCCGACGGAGACGCCCTCGAAGCTGACCCGCAGCTCGCCGCAGACGCGGCAGGCTGGGCCCTCGAGAACGGAGCCGACGCCGTCCTCGCCACCCTCGGCGGGGCAGGCGCCATCTACCGCGACGCAACAACCAGCCTCTTCGCCGCCCCGCCACCCACTCGCGTGCGCAGCACCGTCGGAGCGGGCGACTCGTCGCTCGCCGGCTACCTGCTCGCGAGCGTCACCGGGGCACCCCCCGAACGCGCCCTCGCCCAAGCCGTCGCCCACGGAAGCGCCGCCGCTTCCCTGCCGGGCAGCGGAGTCCCCTCCCCAGAACAGACACGACCGGACCTCGTCCGCATCACCCACCTCGCAAGCAGCACCAAGGAGAACGCATCATGACCACCTACATCACGCCAGGGCTCGTCGCCCTCGACGTCGACCTGGGTGCGGACAAGACCGATGTCATCCGCAACCTGGCCGAACGCGTCGTCTCGCAAGGCCGCGCGACCGACGCAGCAGCGCTCGCCGCCGACGCCCTCGCCCGCGAGGAGCAGGGCGCCACGGGCGTCCCCGGCGGTATCGCCATCCCCCACTGCCGCTCCGGCGCCGTCACCGAGGCCACCCTCGCCATGTCGCGCCTCACGCCAGGCGTCGACTTCGGCGCTCACGACGGCCCGAGCGACCTCGTCTTCTTCATCGCGGCCCCGGACGGCGCCCACGACGAGCACCTCCAGATGCTGTCCAAGCTCGCCCGCTCCCTCATGGTCCCCGAGTTCAACGACTCGCTGCGCGCCGCGACCACCCCGGAAGAGATCGTCGCGATCGTCGAGAAGGCCCTCGAGCCGGAGGAAGAGAAGCCAGCAGCGGCAGCCGCAGAGGCAGCCCCCACCGCGGGCGGCGCATCCACCGGCCCCGTCATCGTCGCCGTCACCTCCTGCGCCACCGGCATCGCCCACACCTTCATGTCCGCGGATGCGCTCACGGCGAAGGCCAAGGAGATGGGCATCGAGTTCTACGTCGAGCCGCAGGGTTCCTCGAAGGTCACGCCGCTCGACCCCGCCATCATCAAGCGCGCCGACGCCGTCATCTTCGCCAACGACGTCGACGTGCGCGACCGGGGCCGATTCGCCGGCAAGCCCGTCGTGCAGTCGCCCGTGAAGCGCGGCATCGACCACCCAGACGAGCTGCTCAACGAGGCCGTCGCCGCCGCCAAGGACCCGAACGCGAAGCGCGTCCCCGCAGCGGACTCCAGCGAAGCCTCCCAGAACACCGCAAACGAGAGCGTCGGCGCCCGCATCAAGCGCTGGCTGCTGACCGGCGTCAGCTACATGATCCCGTTCGTCGCAGGTGGCGGCCTCCTCATCGCCCTCGGATTCCTCCTCGGCGGCTACGACATCGTCAGCGATGGCCGCAACACGGACATCATCCTGCAGAACTCCCTCTTCAACCTGCCCCCGGACGAGGCAACCCGCTCGGGCCTCCTCGTCTACCTCGGTGCCGTCGCATCCGCCATCGGGCAGGCCTCGATGGGCTTCCTCGTGCCAGCCCTCGCCGGCTACATCGCCTACGCCATCGCGGACCGGCCAGGTATCGCACCCGGATTCGTCGCCGGTGCCGTCGCAGGCATCATGGGCGCCGGCTTCATCGGCGGCATCGTCGGTGGCCTCATCGCAGGTGGCGCGGCCTACTGGATCGGCTCGTGGAACGTACCGCGATGGATGCGCGGCCTCATGCCCGTCGTCATCATCCCGCTCATCGCCTCCATCATCGCCTCCGGACTCATGGTCATCCTTCTCGGCGGACCCATCGCAGCCCTCACCAACGGCCTCAACAGCTGGCTCACGGGCCTCACCGGCGCAAGCGCGGTCCTCCTCGGCATCATCCTCGGCACCATGATGTGCTTCGACCTCGGAGGCCCCGTCAACAAGGTCGCCTACGCATTCGCCGTCGCAGGCCTCGGTGCTGGTTCGTTCGACAACCAGGCACCGTGGATGATCATGGCAACCGTCATGGCAGCCGGTATGGTCCCGCCGCTCGCCATGGCACTCGCGACGTCCATCGCGCCCCGCCTCTTCTCCCCCGTGGAGAAGGAGAACGGTCGCGCGGCCTGGCTGCTCGGTGCCGCCTTCATCTCCGAAGGCGCCATCCCGTTCGCCGCAGCCGACCCGCTGCGCGTGATCCCCGCCAGCATGCTCGGCGGCGCGGCAACCGGCGCCATCACCATGGCCATGGGCGTCACCTCGCAGGCACCCCACGGCGGAATCTTCGTGTTCTTCGCCATCGGCAACCTGCTCTGGTTCGTCCTCGCCATCATCATCGGCATGGTCATCTCGGCACTCACCGTCGTCGCCCTCAAGAAGTGGGTGCGCAAGGCGCCGGTCGACGCCGACGTGCCGGCCGCCGCATCGCTCCAGGGCGAGATGGCGCACTAGTCCACGACCGCCGGGTGCGGAGGCCAACGCCTCCGCGCCCGGCCCGCACGACTTCTCGGGATGGGTTTCTCGCTTCGGGATGGGTAGCTTCCCATCCCGAAGCGCGAAACCCATCCCGAGTTCTCGTTAAGGCCGGCTGCCGGAGGCGGCAACGGGGCGGCAGCGGCAGGCGGCCAACTTCCGTGACCGAACGGGCCGTGCCGTCCGGATCAGACGCGAGCCCGCCGAACCGTCCCGCGATCTGGTCAGCTGCCGGAGCGCCGGAGTGTCGCCCGGCCTCGCGGATGGGGCTAGCGGATGGGGGTCGTGTCGATGTCGGGGACGCCGTCCGCGTTCATGTCCGAGCTCCGAGCACGGCGGGCGTCAAGCCGCAGCGTGACCGCCGCGAGCGTCGCAGCGATCAGCGTCCCCGCGAGCACGGCCAGCTTCGCCGCCGCCGTGTGCTCGCCATCCGGGAACGAGAGCTCCGTGATGAGCAGCGACACCGTGAACCCGATGCCCGTGAGGAACCCCACGGGAAGCAGATCGCGGAGGCCGATCGCATCCGGGAGCCGAAGCGGCGTGATCTTGGTGACGAGAGCCGTCATGCCGAGCACGCCGAGCAGCTTGCCCACGACCAGCGCCCCCGCGACGGCCACGAACACCGGCTGCGCGACGACCTCCCCGACCCCAGCTCCGTCGACGACGTTGACCCCCGCCGCGAAGAACGCGAAGACGGGCAGCGCGAAGCCTGCCGACAGCGGCCCGACGCGCTCCGCGAAGCGGTGCGTGCGCGCTGAGACCTCACCGTGCACGAGCTTCGCCGGCACCGTGAACCCGAGCAGCACACCGGCGATGGTGGCGTGCACCCCCGACTCGTGCATGAGCGCCCACGCGACGACCGCGAGCGGCACGAGCAGCCACCAGACGGGCCGCTTCGAGCGAACCACGACGGCGAAGACGGCGATGACCGCGATGGATGCGCCGAGGGCCAGGAGGTTCACGCCTGCCGTGTAGAAGACGGCGATGATGACGATCGCCAGCAGGTCGTCGACCACGGCGAGCGTCAGCAGGAAGGTGCGCAGGCCGCGCGGGAGCCCCTTGCCGAAGATGGCGAGCACGCCCACCGCGAAGGCGATGTCGGTGGCGGTCGGGATCGCCCAGCCGCCGACGGCGGCCGGGTCGCCGAGCAGCGTCACCGCGAGCACGAAGAGCAGCGCCGGGGCTGCCATCCCACCGACCGCGGCCAGGACGGGCACCGCCGCCTCCCGTGGGTTGCGGAGGCTGCCGGTCACGAACTCCTGCTTGAGCTCGACGCCGACGACGAAGAAGAAGATCGCGAGGAGACCGTCGGCCGCCCACGTCGACAGCGAGAGATCGAGATGCAGGGATGCGGGCCCCACCACCACTCCGGACAGCGCCGCGTAGCCGTCGCGCCACGGGGAGTTCGCCCACGCGAGCGCGAACGCCGCCGCGAGGAGCAGGAGGATGCCGCCGGTCGTCTCCCGCGACACCCACTCGCTCAACTTCGTGAGGGGGCCGCCGACGGAGACAGGGGCGGCGAGCGGCTTCTTGGCGGCCGGCGACTCGGGCGCCGATGAGGGGCGCTCGGGCTGCTCTGGCGTGCCCTCCGGGCCCGGCTGGGCCGACGAGGTGGGTTCGATCGGTGCGTTCAAAAGGGGTCTCCTCAGAGTTCGGACCCGTCGCATCCCGACCGGGCCGCCGACCAGACTTCCCGGCACACCGGAGCTGATTCTACCGCCAGCGGCCACCGGCCGGAGTGCCGCTCCGGAACACCGTGCCGGAATCGCTGCCAGCCGAAGTGCCGCTCCGAAGGCGGCGTGGAGGGCACTTCGGCGGGCAGTGATCGCCCTGGCGGGGCAGTCGCCGCGGCTAGAGGCCGCGCGTGAGGACCTCGTCGAGCGTCGCCACGAACCTGTCCGCGCTCTCCTTCGTGAAGCAGAGCGGGGGCTTCACCTTGAGCACGTTCCCGCGGTCGCCCGTTGGCTGCACGATGACGCCGAGCGCGAGCATCCGGTCGCAGAGCGCCTGCGTCTCGGACGTGGCGGGCTCGAGGGTCTCGCGGTCGCGCACGAGCTCGATGCCCTGGTAGAGCCCCCGCCCGTGCAGCGCGCCGATGAGCGGCTGCCGTTCGGCGAGCGCCACCAGCTGCTCCCGGAGGTAGCCGCCGACCTCGTGCGCGTTCTCCTGCAGGCGGTCGTCGCGCATGATGTCGAGCACGGTCACGCCGAGCTTCGCGCTCAGCGTCGAACCGCCGGCCGACGAGAAGAAGGTGCCCTGGTCGGCGAGGGCCTGCGCGATCTCGGAGCGCGTGATGACGGCACCGAGTGGATGCCCGTTGCCCATGGCCTTCGCGACCGTCACGACGTCGGGAACGATCGGATCGCCGCCCGGCCCCGCGTGCTGCTCGAAGCCCCAGAACACGTCGCCCTGGCGTCCATAGCCGACCTGGACCTCGTCGGCGATGACGGCGCCCCCGCCGGCGCGTACGGCGTCGTAGACCGCGGCGAGGTAGCCGGCGGGCACCTCGATGGCGCCAGCGTTGCCGTTGCGGGGCTCGGCGATGAACGTGCCGATGGGGGTGCCGGCCGCGGCGAGGCGCTCGATCTCGGCGATCGCGTCGGCCGCATAGCGCTCGCCGGCGTCCGCTCCGCGGTGGGTGCCGCGGTACGCGTTCGGGGCGTCGAAGGCGTGCACCCAGGGGGCGCGGAGTTCGGCGGCGAGGGGGTTGTCGGAGGTGGAAGTCGAGACCGCATCCGAAGCGTAGGACCAGCCGTGGTACGACTCCTCGACGCAGGCCACGTCGTCGCGGCCCGTGTAGGCCTTCGTCAGCCGCAGCGCGAGGTCGACGGCCTCGGTGCCGCTGTTGACGAGCAGCACGGTGTCGAAGCTGTCCGGGAGCGTCTCGAGGAGGCGCTCGCTGAACTCGGCGACCGACGCGTAGTTGAACCGCGAGTTGGTGTTGAGCATGCGCCACTGCTGTGCCACCGTGTCGGCGAGCACGGGATGCCCGTGACCGAGCGCCGTCACGTTGTTGACCATGTCGAGGTAGTGGCGGCCGTCGGTGTCGATGAGCATCTCGCGCCAGCCGCGCTCGATCTGCGGCGGATGCGCGTAGTAGTGGCCCTGCAGCGGCGCGTAGGCGTCGAGTCGCGCGCGGAGCGTCTCCCCGGCCCCGGCCCCGGCTGCGCCGACGCTGCTCGGAGCGAGCCCGATGAGCTCGCTCGGGTCGCCGAGGACGGCGAGCCAGGCCGGGAACTCTTCGGCCGTCACGAAGCGCGGCAGGGGCGCGGCGGCGGCATCCAGTGCGGAGACCTCGCCCGCCTGGAGCGTGACCTGCGCCCAGCCCGCGATCTCGGCGAACGGCTCGCCGGACTCGACTCGAGCCGGCGCGACGGCGCTCTCACCGTCCAGTGCTCGCGCTTCCGTGAGCCCGCGGGCTCCCGCGATGACGATGGTGCGCGCGCCGTCGGAGATGGTGACGTGGCCCTCGGCCGCGGAGACAAGACCGCTGAAGGGCGCCGTGAGCGCGAGGTCGCTCGCGCTGTACAGCTCCACCCCGGCCGCGACGTTGACGGGCGCATCGTGGGAGACGCCGAGCGAGCGCGTGAGGCGGGCTTCCCCGAAGCGGGTCGCTGCGACTCCGCCGCTGCGGGCGGCGAGCAGGAGCAGCTGCGCTTCCGCCTCGGCCCCTTCTTCACCGAGCCAGGAGCCGTCGCGCAGCGCCGTGCTCGTGTGGTCGAGGGTGATGACGCGCGCGCGGCGGGCGAGGTCCGCGTCGAGGAGCGCGGCGCCGCCGTCAGGCGAGGAGATGGGGCCGGCTGCGGCCTCGCGGCCGAGGGCGCGGCGGATGGCGGCCGTCGCGACCCGCGCATCCAGGGCCGCAGGGACGGCGAAGATCGTCCATTCCCGTTCGAGGGCCGCCTCGGCGTAGTCGTTGCCCTCGTCGATGGAGACCTGCTGCAGCCCGCTGACGACGAGCGTCGCTCCGCGGAGCACGATGAGCGGCCAGAGCGCGTCGATCTCGGCGTCGGTGAGGGGCACGACCGCGTCGAACGCGCGGATGAGCGGCAGCACAGCGAGTGGTCGCGCGGGGTCGTGGTGGAACACGGCCGTGCAGGCCACGGCCAGCTCGGCGACGCGCCATCCGGTGCCGACATCGCCGAAGTCGATGATGCCGGAGAGCTCGGGGCGGCCGAGCGCGCCGGAGGTCGCGACGAGGTTGTCGTCGGTGAGGTCTCCGTGGATGGCCTGCACTGGCAGGTGGCCCTTCAGCGGAGCCAGCGCCGCGGCGGTCGCCTCGAGCGCGGCGAGGACAAGCGCCTGCCGCTCAGGGTCGGTCACGTGGCCGATGAGCTCGTCGACCAGCCGCTCGCCGACGCGAAGGTCCCACTGGAGCTCGCGCTCGAGGCCGGGATGCTCGAAACCGTCGAGCGCCTGGACGACCTGGCCGACGAGCGTGCCCATGGCTGCGATGGTCGACGCCGAGAAGTGCTCGAAGTCGATGAGCGGCGTCCCGTCGACGAAGGTCAGGAGGCGGATGCTGTGGGGAGCACCGTCGACGTCAGCCGTCTCGATGTCGAGGCCGGCGAGGCTGGCGACGGGGGCTGGCGACGGGTGGCCCGCGGCGTGCATGCGCCGCATGGCCTCGTTCTGCGCCTCGATCTCGTCGCGGCGCACCGCTCTGTTGCTGACCTTGAAGAGCACCCGACGGCCGGCCGGCTGCGCGGGCGAGGCGGGCTCGGTGAAGAGGAAGTTGCGGTCCTGCTGACTGCCGAGCTCGCGCACCTCACCGGAGACCCCGTAGAGCTCAGCTGCGAGGCGACGAACCTCGTCGATGGCGATGTTCGGGCGCGGCAGGCCCTCAGAGAACGATGAAAGACCTACGTGGGATTCGAGCATGGCTACTCCTCTTCGAGTCGGCGACCGGCGAGCGGTCAGGTCAGTGCAGTGCGAGTGGATGGATGTGGGCGCCGCCGCGCGTGACGGGGGTCTTCACCGCGCCAGGCCGCGCACGAGTGCGGCGAGCCCGAGATCGAAGGCCGGGCCGGCGACGGGGTCGTCGAGCCCCTCCTTGGTCACGCGCGCGACGGCCGAGGCGAAGGCGGGCACCTCGCTCTCCTGACCACTCGGGTCGAAGAGCACGCTCGGGCCCGACATGTCGAGCACCGAGCCGAGGATGAACGACTCGTAGGCCGTGAGCATCCGCACGATCTCCTCCTCGGGCCAGCCTGCGGCGAGCGCGCCCCTCGTGAAGCTCTCGTGCACGCGGAGGATCGCGGGAGAGCGCACCTGCGACGACATGAGGAGGGGAATGCTGCGCGGGTGCGCGGCGAACGCGTCGCGGTAGGAGTGCGCCCAGACGAGGACGGCGTCCTCCCACGGCAGCCGGTCGAACGCCTCGCCGTCGATGCGGCCGCAGATGCGCGTGCGCACCTCCTCGATGAGCTCGAGGCGCGAGGCGATGTGGTTGTAGAGCGACGAGGGGGCGACGCCGAAGTGCGACGCGATGCGGCGCATGCTCACTGCCTCGGAGCCTTCCCTGTCGATGAGGCGCACGGCAGCGTCGACGATGCCGTCTTTCGTCAGGATGCTCGTTGTGGGTCGCCCCATGTCTCCGCCTTTCGCTGCGTCGAGGCTCAGCGGCCGGTTCCGGGACTCGCTGCTGCCGCTCACGCCGAGAGCTCGCAGAACGGATTCGTTCCGCAGCCCGGATCCTGCGTTTTCCTACTCTAGCGCCATAAAACGAACGATGTACGTTTATCTCCTGCCGGTTCCACCGAGCGGATCGCCCTCGCCGGCGGCGCGCGGAGCCCAGCATCCGTGAATCATGCAGCGCGGTCGTGACTCGCCGGGCCAACGCTCGTGTCGTCCGGGTTGTCCGAACCATCGCCCCGATAGAACAGGACGCTGGTCAGGAGCGAGGCAACGAACATTCCTGCACTTATGGACGCGACCGCTGCCCAGTCAAGGCCGAGGAACGATTCCCCGAGGACCCCAGCGGCGAACAACGCTTGGATGATCGTCTTCAACGCGCGTTCTCCGGCGTAGTCCAGGAAACTGATGGACCAATATTTCAACATGATGCTCCCTTTAGATCTTTGAGATGTTGCGGCCCCGGCAGAGGCGGCCCCGGCTCACTTCGGCAGGTGAGACGGCCACACCGGAGGGGGCGGCTCCTTGCCGTCCCAAATGTGGGCGCGCAGCTCATGAGCGTGCGTGCGGTACCCGTCCACGTAGGTATCGAGCCTGTTGAGGCGCTCGACATCGGATGCACGGATGGCGGCCTGCTGCTCGCGGTAGCTGGCGAGCTCTTCCTGAAGTTGGTCGACGAGGTCCTGGGCGTCCGCCCGGCGCGCTGACCGCCCGGCCGTCGCATGCCCGAAGATGGCACCGACCGCAGTGAAGCCCGCCGCTATGGCGATAGCAGCCTCCGGCCCAACCCAGCCGATCATCTGATGCCTCGGATCTGCGCCGCGAGCTCGAGCAGTTCGCGCTCGCCGCTCAGCGCACTGTCGTCGGCATTGCCTGCGTTGATCTCCTGCCACATCGCGAAGAACTCAGCGAATCCCAACCTCACGACCGGGCGGCCGGTCAGCTTGACGATGCCGGATACGGCCTCGGGGCTCCCCGTCCACCTCACGAAGTTCGCGGTGACGATGTACTGGCGCCCGAGTTCGGGCACTTCTGCTATCCACATTTCCTTGTCCTGTTCTGCGTTGCCTCTGCCCCCTTCGCTCTCACTTGCTCCGCCCGCGGCGTGCATCTTCGCGAGCTCCACAACTCGATCGAGGTCGATGCCTCCGGGGCAGACAGTCGCGTAGGAGCCGCCGTGCCTCTGGAAGACTTCTCGATGGCCGAGCACAGCGACACGATCGATGGGGAAGCCGAAGCGCTGCGCGCAGTCCGCGACCAGCGATGCCAACGACGTGTAGCTCGCCTCAGAGATCGGCCAGCCACTCGCGTCCCCCGTGCGTTCGTTGCACACCTCGACGGTGATTGCCCTGGCATCCCACTCAGGGCTCGCCAGCGACCACGCGCGGACTTCTTCGGGCACGACGCCGACGATCTGCTGATCTTTGATCACGTAGTTCGAGCTCACTTCGCGCGATCTGGTGCCCATCATGCTGAGCACAGCCGAAAGTGACTCGGTTGCTGCGTGGTGCACGACGAACCGGTCGACCTGCACGCGTCTGGGGCCGAGCTGATCGGCGTGCGGTGAGCTATTCGTGGTGAGTTCTGAGAAGGTCATTGAACGCTCTCGATCGTTGGGCTCTGCCCAGTGACGCGGGCGAAGGCCCGTGGGGGCCGGGGCGATTGCGGCGCCCCGGCCCCCACGAGTTCCGTCGAACTACTCAGCGGTGCCGAGCTCGCGGTAGACGGAGAACATCCACGCGAGGTTGTCCTTGTGGACGGTCTCGATCGCGTCCTGCCCTGGGATGATCCCGAGGATGTTGAGCGAGTTGAGAGCTGCCGGGCTCGGAACGTGCCAGTAGCCTCCCGCGATCGGGTTGACCGCGTAGATAGCACCGGTCTGCTCGTTCTTCAGGAGCCGGAACCCCGTGATCTTCTTGATCGCGGCCACATCGGCCTTGAGCTTGTTCTGTTCTGCATCGGTCAGTGCCATGAGGAATCCTCCGTTGTTGTTCTGCTGGATGCCGATCGCCAGGTTGACGAGTCGGTCGAGGTTGATGCCACCGGGGCACGCGGTGGCGTACGAGGCGCCGTGGCGCGTGTACACCTCCTTGTGCCCGATGACGGTGTTGCGGTTGATGGGGAACCCGTACCTGGTCGCGCAGTCGGCGATCAGTCGTGCGAGTGATTGATACGAGGCCTCCGAGATCGGCCAGCCGGATGCGTCCCCGGTTGCCGAGTTGCAGGTCTCGACGGTGATCGAGCGCCCATCCCACTCATCGCTGCCGAGCGACCACGCCCGGTGCTCCTCGGGAACGACACCGACGATCTGGGCGTCTTTCACGACGTAGTTCGCGCTGACCTGTCGCGAGCCGGACGACATCATCGCGAGCACGTTGGCGAGCGATGAGTCGGCCGCATGGTGCACGACGAAGTGGTCGACGGCCCGCGAGCGGGCGTTGAACTGGTTGCCGTTGCCGGAAGTCGAGGTCGTGAGCTTCGAGAAGGTCATACGCGACGCTCCTCTCTCTTCCGCGAGCGGTGCGCCCGCTGGTAGCTGCGGGTCACTCGGGGGTGCCGAGTTCGCGGTAGACGGAGAACATCCAGGCGAGGTTGTCCTTGTGGACCGTCTCGATCGCGTCCGCTCCGGGGATGATCCCGAGCATGTTCAGCGAGCTGAGGGCGGCGGGACTCGGGATGTGCCAGTAGCCTCCCGCGATCGGATTGACCGCGTAGGTCTCCCCGGTCTGCTCGTTGCGCAGGAGTCGGAACCCGGTGATCTTCTTGATCGCGACCACGTCGGACTTGAGCTTGTTCTGTTCGGCATCGGTAAGTGCCATGAGGAATCCCCCTTCTTCGGGAATGTTGACGAGAGGCGGGCCGACGATTGCGGCATGCCATGATTCGGATGCGATGGTCTGGCCGAGTCCGGCGAGGCGCATGTACTCGGAGCGGACGGCCATGTTGTTGGTGTCCCAGTCGACGGCTTCGCCGCGACCGTGTGGTGAAGTGCCGGGGTACGCCGCTTCCGGCGTCTCCCCGCGGTTCATGCGGCCCCACTGGAACCACTGGTTTGAGCCGCCCGTCGAGGTCTTGGACTCGACGAGGACGTATTGGTCAGCTGGGACACCGACGGGGCGGTAGCCCTCGGTGATCTTGAGGGTGAACCCCCTCGAGCGGACCTGTGCTGCGACCCAGCGGACTCGGCGTGCGAGATCTCTGGTGAACAGGTGCCCCTCGACACTGACGAGGGTGGAAATATCCATTGATGCCTCCTTTGGGCATGGGAATAGACGGGTATGCCGATCAGCCCGTTCGGTCGATCGACGGGACGGGCACGAGTGCCCGGAATCAGTTCGCAGAATGCGAACGGATGCACGCGAGAGGTGACGCTTCACCCTGCTCTGCGTGGACGTGATCCATGAGGATCAGTGCGACGGCGGTGACTCGCACACCGCTGGGGCTCTCCGCGTCGCTGGTGCTCGAGCTACCCGGTGGAGCTTCGGCCGGCGCCGCTGTGGTGCGGAGTCAGCATCGGACTGACCGGGTCGTCATCGGTCATGAACTGACTGGGCGAGATGCCGAGTGCTTCCGCGAGGAGCAGGAGCTCTCGAAGACCGAAGTGGGCGCCGAACGCGAGTTTCCTGTTGATGGTCGAGTACGGGATCCCAACCTGCTCGGCCACGAATCTCCTGGATCGACCGGTCTGGTCGATCGTCTTCTTGACTCTCACTGCACACCCCCTCGGTCCGTCGTTGCTCATATGAACAATCTACATACCCAAACAAACATGCGCAAGCCGCAGGTGTTATCGGATCGAGCATTGCTGTTGCTGATTCGGGGACATAGACTGCCCTTATGAACATGCAGCAGCGAGCGGAGACGTTCACGACCTATGTGGGACTCGCACTCAAGGGCGCCATCGTCGAGCGAGGAATGAGCGCAACGCACGTTGCGACCACCATGAAGCGCTCCCCTGCGGCCTTCAGCCGGTGGCTCAACGGCCACGTGGCCATTCCCCTCGCGGTGCTCTACGAAGCGAGCGAGATCGTCGGCGTCGACCCAGCGCAACTCGTCGAGAACGCCCACCGACGACTCACCGCAGCCATGGGCGCCCCTACAGCCACAGTCACCCCCCTGGCCGAGGCGTCTGCGCGGCGCACGAAACGCGCGGGCAGCGAACCCGTCTCAGCACAGCCATTCGCGGCGCACAGCACCGACATCGGCGGAGACCTCGACGACGACCTGGTCTGAATGTCGGTGGCCCGTCGCACGATGGACACATGACCAACTGGGAGCCATTCGAGTGCGCACGTGATCTGGGAATCAGCGTTCAGTTCTGCCGTGAGCTCGGTGGGGACCTCGGGCGCTGGTACCCGAAGCAGACCACGATCCTGATCCTCGACTCACTGCCGTTCTTCATCGAGCGCTCTGTCCTCGCGCACGAGATCGCTCACGCCGTGCTCGGCCACGACTCCTCGACCCCGAAGGCAGAACGGCAGGCGGACCGGTGGGCGGCTCGGAGGCTCATCAGCATCGAGGACTTCCGGGCCGTCGCCGCTCAGTCGCCTGATCCGGGGCAGTGGTGCGTCGATCTGCAGGTCACACCGCGACTCCTCGTCACCGCAGCAGATCTCTACGCTTCGCGACGCCACGCTCGCCACGACGCCGCCACCGGCGAGGCCGAGCTCGCTGGCTAGGCCGCGAGCCGGCCCTGCCTCCAGAGGAGCATCCGCTCCCAACGAAAATGGGCTTCTCGGTTCGGGATGAGGAAGAACCCATCCGGAACCGAGAAGCCCATTCCGAGCCTCCCGCGGAGTTTCGCGCTACGCCAGTTCTTCCGCGAGCTTCCTGGCTCCGCGGACCGCGATGGCGACGCTCATGAGGGTGGGGTTCATGGTCGTCGCGGTGGGGATGAGGGCGTTGCCGCCGACGTAGAGGTTGTCGATGCCCCAGACGCGCGAGTACGGGTCGGCGACGGTGGTGCCGTCGTCGTTCGCCCCGGCGCGCATCGTGCCCTGGTAGTGCAGGCTCGAGCCGTTGGGGAGGAGGCGCGGCTCGGCGATGAACGTGCCGAGCGCCTGCCCGGCCCGTCGCAGGTGCGCCTCGCCGTCGGCGATCTCCGCCTTCTCGACGTCGGTGAGCGCGTACTCGACGGTCATGTTGGGGAAGCCGCGGTAGTCGAGCTCGTCGTCGTGGAACGTGATGCCGTCTTCGACGCGCGGGTGCTTGCGCATGCCGTACCCCATGTTGACGTAGCCCCAGCGGTTGCCGGCATGGGGGTGCGCGGGGTCGAGCGGGAATGGCGGGTTCTCGGCGTACATGACCTGCAAGGAGAAGGGGTGGTCTGGCTCGGAGAAGGGGATGCGGTTGACGGCACCGACGGGATCGGCCGGGTTGAGGGCGCGGCGGGCGAGCTCCTCCTCGAGGTCGGCGTCGGTGGCGAAGCGGCTCATGCCGGCGGGGTCGAGGGCGACGGTCGAGATGACGACGGGGTGCTCGGTGAGGTAGCGGCCGAGAGCTGCCGGGCGGATGCCGGATGCCCAGAGGAGCTGCGGGGATCGGAACGCGTCGGCCGCGACGACCACGGCGTCCGCGGGGAAGAAGCCCGTCGCTCCGGTGCGGAGGTCTTCGACGGTGACGCCCGTGACGCGGGCGTCTGCTCCATCGCCGTCGCGCTCGACCCGGCGCACGAGGTGGAGGTCGCGCAGCTCGAAGCGCTCGGCGAGAGGGTTGCCCGCTTCGACGAGCGGCCCGAAGACGACGTCGGCGCCAGCCCAGCGGACAGTGCCGTCGGGCTGCGCGTCTCCCGCGACGGGGAGCGTGCCCGGACCGAAGCCCTCCGGCAGCTCGGCGGCGAACTCCTCGGAGAGGATCGAGCGGATGGCGCCGCCGACGCCGGAGTCGGCGAACGCGGCGGACTGCACGTGCAGCAGCCGCTCTGCGTTCGCGAGCAGGTCATCCCACTCGCCGCTCTCGATGAAGTCGACGCGTTCGCTGAACTCGGGGGCCGGGGTCGCGCAGGTCCAGTGCGCGCCCATGCCGCCGACGTTGGTCGACGCGGCCGCCGCGGGGAACGTGTCCGTGTGGGCCGACCCCTCGCCGCCGAAGTCGAGGAGGTGCGTGCCCTGGCGGGCCGTGAACATCCCCTCCACAACGGCCGATCTCGGAATGCCCAGTGAGTCGCGGAAGTCGCCGGCCTGCGGCCCCTGCGACCGCTCGCGGGCGCGCTCCTTCTCGTCGGGGTCGGCGATGTTGCGCACGCTCTCGCCCGGGATGTCGGTGAGCTGTGGGCCCGCCTCGAACATGGTGACGCGCACGTCCGGGTTCTGCTCGAGGAGGGTCCGCGCGTAGGCGGCCCCGATGGGTCCGCTGCCGACGATCGCGACGACTGGATTGGTGGTCATGTGCTTCCTCCTTGGAAGAGCGGCTGGTGAGTGGATGCGGCGGACGCGGTCAGGCGCGCGACGCCGGGAGGCTCTGCGGTTCGACGACGGGGATGCTCCCCGTCTCGTTGGACAGGCGGCCGGGCGGCAGCAGCAGCGCCGCGACGAAGCCGATGGCGTAGGCGATCGAGAGGCCGATGAAGATGGGCGCGAACACGTCGCGGTAGATCTCCGCGACAGTCGCCTGGAAGGCGGGGTCGCTCGCGTGCACGAGCTGCGGGGTGAGGTTGGCGGCGTCGAAGCCGATAGGGAGCAGCGCCGCGACACCGGCTCCGATCACGCCGCCGATGATGGCGGTCGTCACGGTGGAGCCGACCTGGCGGACGATGTTGACGCTCGCGGTGACGGCGCCCGTCGCGTTCTTGGGGGCGGCGCTCTGCACGACGGCGACGATGAGGCTCATGAAGGAGCCCGTGCCGAGGCCGAGGCCGAACATGACGACCATGGGCACCCAGAGCGGGAGCCCGACGGGGAGCGTGGCCATGATGAGCAGGCCCACGGCGCCCAGGGCGGTGCCGACGATGGGGTAGACGCGGTAGCGACCCGATCGGCTGGCGAGGAAACCCGTGAGGAGGTTGCTCACGAGCATCCCCATGACGGTCGCGATGGGCACGAGCCCGGAGACGGTCGCCGTGGTGCTGTAGGCCATCTGCACGTAGGTGGGCAGGTAGGCGGTGATGGAGAAGAGGCCGACGCCGATGATGGCGGAGAGTGCCGTGCCTGCCGCGACGGTGCGGTTCTTGAAGATGTGCAGGGGCACGACCGGGTTCTCGGCGCGCACCTCCGCCCAGAAGAAGAGCGCGAACGATGCCAGGGCGACGCCGAAGGCCGAGAGCGCTGACGTGAGGAGCTCCGCGTCTGAGACCCAGCTCACGCCGAGCACGAGCGCGACGAGCGCGATCGTGAAGGCCAGTGAGCCGAGCACGTCGAAGCGCGGGGCGGACGTGCGGGGGATGCTCGGGATCGCGACGAGCGCGAAGATCAGCGCGGCGACGCCGACGGGGAGGTTCACCCAGAACACCCACTGCCAGCCCCACTTGTCGGCGATGAGGCCACCGAGCAACGGGCCGATGAGGATAGCGACGGGGAACGCGGCTCCGATGACGGCCATGTACTTGGGCCGGGCCCTCGGGCTCGTGACCTGGGCGATGATCGTCTGCGACATGAGCTGCAGGCCCGCCGAGCTCATCCCCTGGAAGACGCGGGCGACGATGAGCAGGCCCATGTTCGGCGCGAAACCGCAGGCGAGCGAGGCGAGCAGGAAGAGCACGAGGGAGGTCAGGAAGACCGCTCGGGGGCCGACGATGTCGCCGAGCTTGCCGAGCACGGGCAGGAGGACGGTGCTCGCGAGCGTGTAGCTGACGACGACCCAGCCCATCTGCTCGAGCGCGCCGAGGTCGCCGGCGATGGTCGCGAGCGACGTCGAGACGACCGTGTGGTCGAGCGCGCCGAGGAAGGAGACGGTGAGGAGGGAAGCAACAAGGAGGCGGAGTCTCGCCGGTGAGAGTGGCATAAAAGGGCCCGAACGATCGGACGATCTACGCGACATGGTGTGCCTCCGGCCGCTGCGTCGCGACCGGTGACGGGTTCGTGGAACCCCTGCGTCGAGGTCAGCCTACCCAGGCTTATGTCTGAAATCAACTAAAGAGTGTCCACGAGCGGCAATTGCAGACGTCACGCCGACGAGCACCCGCGTTCGATCTCTCCACTCCGCTCGAGATCTTCGAGCAGGCACGACAGCTCATCGGGCCAGTCGGATGCACGCGGCGCCTCGAGCGCCCACCGCAGCTCCCGACGGGCACGACCCTCGAGCGCCTCCCGGACAACTCGCTCCCCCTCCGCGGAGCGACTCGTGAGGCGTGCGACCCCAGCCCCGGAATCGATGGCAACCTCGACCTCGACCGCGCCGAGCGCCGAGACTCGCAGCCACGGCACCCCCGCGGCCGGGGCCCAGGAGAAGAGGACGGGGATGCCGTCGTGCGATTCGAGCAGAAGGGACACGGTCGGGCCGCCGTCGTTCTCCGGATGCGCGGATCCCAGCCCGAGCTCACCCCCACCGGCCAGGACACGCGCCCAGCCGAGCGCGTCCCGCAGCACCCCGCTCAAGGACGGACCGCCAGCCTCGACCGTGACGAGGACAGCCTCCGCCCCGGGCGGGGCCACGAGCGCCCGAGCCGCTTCCACGAGATCTCTCGGGAGGAAGCGCCGCGCAGTCAGAACGGGCGCGGCACCTGCTGGCAGTCGATCGCGGCGACCGACATCGGGCACGACGGCCTCGTCGACGACCACACCTCGGGCACCATCGGCCAGCGCCGCCTCGACCGCGGACAGCCAGCCCCCGGAACTGCGAGCGTCGATCACGACGACCGCGCCGGTCGCGCTCGAGGCGAGCTGCGCACTCAGCGGCAGCTCGGCAACCGCGACGCGATAGGACGCCAGCCGGTCACCATCCACCCCTCGCGGGCCCGGCACACTCGACACCAGGACGGGAATTCGAAGACTCACGACGAAGCCCCCTCGATGTGGGCGGCGACTGCCTCGGCGAGCACGATGGCGTAGCGCGTGTCCTCGAGCTGCTCCTCGTACTCGAGCGGCGCCTCACCCGAGAGCAGCTCGGCAAGCGCCAGCCATTCCGCCTCGTAGCCGTCGAGCTGTGACCTCGGGGGCACCGCGACCCCACCTTCCGGCCCGCGAACACTGACACTCGCCGCGCCGTCGTGCACAAACGCCGGCGGGAAGTCGACGTCGACGCGCGACTCCCCCGCCGAGACCGTGAGACGCCAGCGAGCATCCGCCCCCTCTGCGCGCATGACGGCACCGAGTTGCACTCGGGCGCGGCCAGCCCGGTACCCGACTGCGTAGCCGAGCGGTGCGACGAAGCGAGCGAAGTCGACGCCATCGAATCCCGGCACGAGGTCGCGGATGGCGGGCAGGTCATGCACCGCGAGGCCGGAGACGAGCTGCCGCACGATGCCGGCCTGCACGTGTGCGGGCAGTCCAGATGGGGGATGACGCACGGGAGACTCGACACCCTCGGCGAACTCGGTGACGAGCCGGTGGTACCGCCCGTTCGGCGGGAGCGACAGCGTGACCCGCACGCTGTCGACGGGAGCCCGCAGCTCGCCGATGAGTCGTCGCGCCTGCACCCAGCCGGGGTCATAGAGGTGGTTGGTGCCGATCAGCAGCGCCACCCCCCGCTCCCGGCAGGCGACGACAAGCGATTCCGCCTCGGCAACGGACGTCGCGAGCGGCTTCTCGCACAGAATGCCAGCGACCCCCGCATCGAGCGCGGCCCGCACGTGGCTCGCGTGGTCGGCGGGTGGGGAGCAGATCAAGGCGAGCTGCACCCGCTCGTCCTGGAACACCTCGCCGATGCCGGAGCTGCTGCGTGCGCCGATGCGCCGAGCGAGCTCCTCCGCACGGCCGCTCCCGGAGTCCGCGATGTGCACGACCCGGAACAGTTCGGGGAAACGCGCGAGCGTGGGGAGGTGGAGCGCGGAGACGCCCGGCCCGGCCCCGATGACGCCGACTGACCACATGCGACCACTTCCTTGTGCGCTTTTGTGTGTTTGATACGAAAGTTTGCTGTGCACGAACGTATCTGGGCGTTCTCTGCGGCGCAAGGTCGACATATTGGGTACAGTTCGGCCATGAGAGAGTCAACGTTGCGCTTCGGTGCCCAGACCGATGAGGTCACGAGCCTTCTCCGAGTCGTCAACCTCGTGCGCATGGGCGAGGCACTGACCCGCCCGCAGATCGGCACCGTCACCGGCCTCGGCCGCGGCGTCGTCACCCAGCGCGTCGAGCAGGCCATCAGTATGGGCTACCTCGAAGAGGGCGATGTCGGCCCTTCCTCGGGAGGGCGGGCGCCACGCACGCTGCGCTTCCGCGGAGAGAACGGACTCATCGTCGTCTGCGCCCTCGGCGCGCTGCACATCCACGTCGGCCTCGCACAGCTCGAAGGCGATGTCATCGCACAGGCGCACCTCGACTGGGAGATCTCGCGCGGACCAGCCGCGACCCTCGACGCAGCTCTCGGGCTCGTCGAAGAACTCCTCGCCGCAGACACGAAGAGCCGAGGCAGCGAGCTCCCCGTCTGGGGCATCGCGGTCGGCGTCCCCGGCCCT
This sequence comes from Pseudoclavibacter sp. VKM Ac-2888, assembly GCF_015351285.1. NCBI lineage: Bacteria > Bacillati > Actinomycetota > Actinomycetes > Micrococcales > Microbacteriaceae > Pseudoclavibacter > Pseudoclavibacter sp. VKM Ac-2888. The sequence goes on along the minus strand of NZ_JADKSM010000001.1, from coordinate 3,243,759 downwards.
GTGGACTTCGAGTCCGGCAGGCCCGTTGCACCGCCCATCATGCCCGGGTGGAACGGCTTCGACATCCGCCGCCGCTTCGAGCAGCGCTTCGACGCGCCCGTCTGGGTGGACAACGACGCCAACCTGCTTGCGCTCAACGAGCGCACCAACCGCCAGGTCCCGTCGGTCGATCTCATCTACGTCAAGGTCGGCTCGGGAATCGGCGCCGGCCTCGTCTCGCGGGGGCGCATCCACCGTGGCGCGAACGGCGCGGCGGGAGACATCGGGCACGTGAAGGTGTTCGGGTCGACCTCGCAGTGCCGTTGCGGGAAGATCGGCTGCCTCGAGGCGGAGGCCGGCGGATGGGCCCTCGTTCGGGATGCCCAGCTCGCGATCGAAGCGGGCGACGACGGACTCCTCGCGCGGCGCTCGAAGGAGGGGGAGGAGCTCAACCCGGAGCTCATCGCACTGTGCGCCGAGGACGGCGACGCGCTGGCCATCCAGCTCGCGCAGCGCTCGGCGAAGATCATCGGCGAGTCGATCTCCGCGCTGGTCAACATGTTCAACCCGAAGGTCATCGTCGTCGGCGGCGCCCTCGCCTCGGCCGGCGAGATCTTCCTCGCCGAGGTCCGGCAGCGGGTCTACGAGCACTCACTCCCGCTCGCGACCCGCGACCTCAACATCGTGGTCTCCGCGAACGATGTCCGCGAACCACTGCGCGGGGGCGCCGCGATGGTGCGTGAACAGCTCTTCGAGGAGACGTTCACGCGCTGGTTCGCGGACGGGCGCCCCACGATCGCGGGGCTCGCCCTCGGTCGCTGACACCGGTACGCAGCCCGGGCGCATTCGGCACTTCTTCCGATTTTCGACATAAGCCTGTAGGTTCACTCCTAAAGCCGGTAACGGCCGTCACGAAGGAGTGTCATGCCCAGAATCGACCCGTGCAGCCCCGACCGCCGGGGAGCACGCCCGTGAGCCTCGCGATCCTGCTCGACGACGCCCTCCGCAGCGATGGCGACGGCTTCTCGCTGCGCGTCTCCCTGCCCTGGATCCGATCCCTCCCCCTCGCCAGCCTCCACGAGCTGCGCGTCACGATCGACGGACAGAGCGCCCCGCTCCCCGAGCTGGCGCCGAGCCCCACGTGGTGGTTCGTGCAGGACCGCATCGTCGTGCACTCGAACGTGCGGCTCGAGCCCGGCCAGCACGAGGTGCTCGCGGGCTTCAAGCTCCTCATCCCCAATATGGGCGCAGGCCCGAACCAGCCGCTCATCCTGCCCTTCGCCGCCGCCCGGCGCCTGGAACTGGACGCACCGCTGGCACCGCCGCGCGCATCCCGCGACCTGCCACTCGAAGCCGTCGGGAGCCCCGCGTGAGCGCGCAGCTGCCCGAGGGATGGACGCTCGCCGCCTCGGCGTTCAACTGGTCGCCCGAGCTCATGGTCGCCGACCGCACCTCCCCCGAGATCGCGGCCTCCATCGGGGCATCCGGCGTCGCGAACGTCATCGAGCTCGAGGCAGCCCAGACGTGGCGCACATTCCCTGATCCGTCGGATGCGGAGACCTCCAGCATCCGCTCCGCCCTCGACGCCACGGGCACCTCGGTGAGCATCGTCGGCGCGAGCCTCGACGACTGGCTCACGGCCACCACACGCCGCTCCGAGGACGAGCGCTACGCGTTCCTGCTCCCCCAGCTTCGGGCAGCCGAGCGGCTCGGCGCGGAGGGCATCCGACTTCCGCTGGGACAGGCGGGCCCCGCCCTCCTCGAGCGCCTCCTCCCCCGCCTGCACGAGCACGGCCTCACGCTCTACGAGGAGCTGCAGGGCCAGCAGTCGCTCGACAAGCCGCAGAACGCGGCTGCCGTCGAGGCCGTCGCGGCGATGGACGACACGAGCATCCGCCTGCTCCTCGACATCAGCATGCTCATGCCGTCGCTGCCGCCCAGCTACCTCGCGAGGCTGCGCGCGGGCGGGGTGGATGCGTCACTCGTGGACGCGCTCGAGCACGAGTGGCGGAGCCCGGCGACGCTCGACGCCGTCCAGGCCTCGCTCCGCGGCGGGACCGTGCCGCCGCAGGTGCACACCCTGTTCATGAACCTCGTCATCCGATTTGGGCGGTCGGACGCGCGCGAGCTGCGGGAGATCCTGCCCCTCGTCGGCGGCGTGCACCTGAAGTTCTGGGACCTCGACGACACCGGTGGCCGCATCTCGAACCCCATCCGCGAGACCTCCGCCGAGCTTGCCGCCGTCGGCTTCACGGGCACGCTCTGCAGCGAGTGGGGCGGCCACGAGTGGATCGACTCGCTCACGCCGGAGCAGGCAACCCGCGCCCACCTGGCCCTCGCCCGCGAGGCCATCTCGGAAGGCGCCTCCGCGCCGGCGCCTGCCTGAGCTGCCCAGCCCACGCAGAGAAGTGCGGCAGATGCAGGCTCCCATTCTCGGGAGCACGCATCTGCCGCACTCTTGTGGCCGGGCAGGGGCTGCCTAGTCCTGCTTCGTGGAGAACGCCGAGTCGAACGCCGCCTCCGACGGGCGATACGTGGACAGCGTGCGCACGAACCCCAACGCCTCCGGGGCGCCCACGAGACGGTCCATGCCCGCGTCCTCCCACTCCACCGACAGCGGACCCTCGTAGCCGATCGCGTTCAACATGCGGAAGCAGTCTTCCCACGGCACGTCCCCGTGCCCGGTCGAGATGAAGTCCCACCCCCGGCGCGGATCCGCCCACGGCAGATGCGACGACAACCGCCCATTCCGACCATTGCTGAGGCGCTTCTTCGTGTCCTTGCAATGCACGTGATAGATGCGGTCCTGGAAGTCCCACAAGAACCCCACCGGGTCGATGTCCTGCCACACCATGTGCGAGGGATCCCAGTTCAGGCCGAACGACTCCCTGTGCCCGATCGCCTCCAACGCACGCTTCGTGGTCCAGTAGTCATACGCGATCTCGGACGGGTGCACCTCGTGCGCGAACCGGACCCCGACCTCCTCGAACACATCCAGGATCGGGTTCCACCGGTCGGCGAAGTCCTGGTAGCCGGCATCCACCATCGCCTCCGTGGCAGGAGGGAACATCGCCACGTACTTCCAGATGCTCGAGCCCGTGAAGCCGGTCACGGTCTTCACACCCAGCGCCGCCGCGAGGCGGGCCGTGTTCTTCAGCTCCTCCGCCGCCCGCTGCCGCACGCCCTCCGGCTCCCCGTCGCCCCACACCCGGTCGGACACGATGTCCCGATGGCGCTGATCGATCGGGTCGTCACACACCACCTGCCCCTTGAGATGGTTCGAGATCGTCCACACCTTGAGACCATTGCGCTCGAGGATGTCGAGCTTGCCCTGGACGTACTCGGCGTCATCCCACCGCCACGGGTCGAGGTGATCGCCCCAGCAGGCGATCTCGAGGCCGTCGTAGCCCCACTCCCCCGCGAGGCGCGCAACCTCCTCGAACGGCAGATCGGCCCACTGACCGGTGAACAACGTGACAGGACGAGACATGCTTCTCCTCTTAATTAACGTTCTCGAATGCTGAACTAACGTTCTCGAATGCTTGGGCCGCGCTGCTCAGACGCCGACGGCGGAGCGGGTCTCGACCCACGCGCTCTCCGCGGCCGAGCTGCGCTCGACGGCGTCGAGCACCCGCTGCACGCTGAGCCCCTCTTCGAAGCTCGAGTGCAGCGGGGTACCGTCTGCGATGGCGGTGACGAGGTCGACGACCTGGTGGGTGAAGCCGTGCTCGTAGCCGAGCATGTGACCGGCCGGCCACCAGGCTGCGACGTACGGATGCTCGGGCTCGGTCACGAGGACCTGCGCGAACCCCTGCGCCCGGCTGTCCGCCGTACGGTCGTAGTACTGCAGCGAGTTGAGGTCCTCGAAGTTCCAGGCGAGGGCGCCGAACTCGCCGGAGACCTCGATGGCGAGCGCGTTCTTGCGGCCCGTGGCGAAGCGGCTCGCGTCGAACGAGGCGAGCGCCCCGCCCGAGAGCCGTCCGGTGAAGATCGCGATGTCGTCGACGGTCACCGCCCCAGTGCCAGAGCCGTCGGCGAGCGGACGCTCGGCGATGATCGTGTCGATCGTGCCAGAGACCCGGTCGACGCTCTGGCCCGTGACGAACTGCGTGAGGTCGATGGCGTGCGCCCCGATGTCGCCGAGCGCGCCCGAACCCGCGAGCTCCTTCTGCAGGCGCCACGAGAGCGGTGCGTCCGGGTCGACCAGCCAGTCCTGCTGGTAGGACGCACGCACCCGGTGGATGCGCCCGATCCTGCCCTCGGCGATGAGGTCGCGGAGCAGGGTGACGGCCGGCACGCGGCGGTAGGTGAAGCCGACCATCGACCTCACGCCGCGCTCTGCTGCGCGCGCAGCCGCATCCGCCATCGCCTCGCCCTCGGCGACCGTGTTGGAGAGCGGCTTCTCGACGATGACGTGCTTGCCCGCCTCGAGCGCCGCGATGGCGATCTCGGCGTGCGAGTCACCCGGCGTGACGATGTCGACGATGTCGATGTCGTCTCGCCCGATGACCTCACGCCAGTCGGTGGCCGACTCCTGCCAGCCCCACTGCTTCGCGGCCTCCGCGACCGCGTTGCCGTTGCGCCCGACCACAACCGCCATCTCGACCTCGGCTGGCAGGCCGAAGACGCGAGGCGCCTGCCGCCAGCCGACCGAGTGAGCGGCCCCCATGAAGCCGTAGCCGATCATGGCCACGCGCAACGGCCGGGTCATGCGAGGACCACTTCGCGCTCGACGGGGACGCGGTTGGTGACATAGCGGCCCGGCGCGATCTGCATGTAGAGGAGTCGCATCGTGAGCACGACCTCGACCGTGAGCTTGTCGCCGGCGGCGGGCACCTCATCCAGTTGGATGACGATGTCGGGCCGGTCGGAGAGGAACCAGAGGGTCTCCGACTGCTCGGGCAGCTCGTCGATCGCGTAGGAGCGTCCGGCGAGGTCGAAGCGCAGCCTGTCCTTCGGGACGGACACCCCGTTGACGTTGACCTCGACGTTGTCGACGGCCGACAGCCAGAGGCTGCGGTACCAGGGGATCTGCACGGAGACGCTGATGCCGTCCTCGCGCCGGGTGACGTCCTTCTCGGCGAAGAGCGAATTGTGAGTTGCCATGTGTCTGTTCCCTAGCCTCAGGCGACCGTGAGGCTGTTCGCCTCGGCCGCAGTCTCTTCGATGGCACGGCGCATGAGCGCGTGCTGCTGACGCACCTGCTCGACCGGGTCGCTCTCGCCGAGGTCGGCGAAAGCGTGGCCCTCCCACTCGCTGGAGAGGTAGCCCTGGTAGCCGCCCTTGACGAACTGGCGCACGATGCGCGCCGTGTCCATGGCCGGCTCCTGGCCGTGCTCGTCGATGTCGTAGAACTTCGCGTGCACGTGGAACATCTGCGGCATGATGTCGAGCCACTCCTCCGGCTCGACGAGACCGTGCATGTTGAACGCGAGGCGCGTGAACGGGCCGAGGCGGGCGAAGTCGAACTTCTCGGCCGTGAGGAAGTCCTCGAAGGCCTGGTTGCGCACGTGCATCGGTTGCGGGCGGCGCCAGATCTCGTCCATGACGGGGAAGTACTCCTCCGGCATGCCCATGCTGCTCAGGGTGCGCAGCAGCCGCGGGGAGAGGCTGTGCATCGTCGAGCTGAAGTCGGCGGTGAAGCCGAGGCGGTCGCTGCCGAGGTCCTCGTACATCTCGCGGATCGCGTGGATCTGCGGGGCGTTCGGGCCGGAGGGGGCGTGGATCTCGTAGCCGAGGCGCTGGTCGTACTTCTCTGCGAGCGGCAGGAGTCGCGCGAGCAGCTCCTTGCCTGCCGAGCGGATGACGACGGTGCGGAACCCGAAGTCGTTCGCCGTTGCGAGCTGGCGGGCGAAGAACTCGTACTCCTCATCCGGCGTCATGTCGCGGTCCTTGCGGCGCCCCATGTCGAGGTTCGTGCCGACGGCGCTGGGCTCCAGTTCGTAGCGCTCGAGAGTGTCGCGCCAGAACTTCACGAACTCGTGGTCGGTGTCCGGGTAGGTGCGCAGCAGCTGCGCGATGTTGAACTCGACGCCGGTGCCCAGGCCCTCCTTGTGCACGGCCTCGACGAGCGTCTCCGGCGTGTAGAGGCCGGCCGCGAACTCCGAGGTGAGCGAGTAGAGGGTGATGCCGAGCTTGATGCCCGTTCCTGCGATGCCATCTGTCATGGTGTTCTCCTTCTGGTCGCGGCGGTCAGCTGCGTACGGGCAGTGCATGGTGGGCGGCGAGGATGCGCCGCGCCTCAGCGGGGTCGGTGATCATGCGCGAGCCCGCATCCGCTGCCGCGGAGCGCTGGACGGCGTGCTCGGCGCGGATGATGTCGAACGGGCTCTGCCAGTGGTTCCAGTGCCAGCCCTCGTACTCGCTCGAGACGGCGCCGGAGTAGCCCTGCTCGACGAGCAGCGCGATGAGCTCGCGGACGGGAACCGAGGGCTCCTCCCCGTGCTCGTCGATGCCGAAGAACTTGCCATGCACGTGCTTGACCCACGGCATGATCTCGAGCCAGTCCTCGACCCGGGCCGGGCCGAAGAGGCCGGTGCCGTTGATGGCGAAGTCGATGCCGAAATCGGGGCGCCCGTGCTTCGCGGCGAGGCCGATGAAGGAGCCGAAGCGCTTGCCGTGCACGCCCTGGTCTGCTGGCGGGCCCTCCGCGTAGTAGCCGTCCCACAGCTCGACGAGCTCGGTGAGCAGCTCCTCCGAGGCGCCGCGGCGGCGGTAGGCCTCGACGGCGGACGGGGCGAACGCCTTGGTGGTGGCGCCCCAATCGGCGGTGAAGCCGAGGTACGGGGAGCCGACCTGCTCGAAGCGGTCGCGGAGCGCGAGGATGCGGGGGTGCGAGGCGTACTGGTCGGCGTGCACCTCGAGGGCCAGCGTCACGCCGTGCTTCTCGGCGATCGGCGCGAGCTGCTCCATCGAGTCCGGCGTGATGGAGATCTGCACGCGGGCGACGGGGAAGCCGAGCTTGGCGGCCGCCTCGATCTGCCGCGTCATGTACTCGACGAGCTCGTCCTGCGAAAGCAGGCGGTCGCGGTGGATGCCGATGTCGGCGTTGACCGCGAGCGAGGTGCGGACCAGGTCGAGCTCCTCGACGAGGTCGGAGAACCAGCCGGCGAACTCGTCGGTGATGTTCGGGAAGCCTCGGATGCTCGAGAACCCGATGAGCTCGAGGCCGGGTCCGAAGCCCTCGGCCGCGACCTTGCGGATGAGCCCTTCGAGGTCGTACTCGCGCCCGTGGAACGCGCGGGTGAAGCTGTAGAGGGTGACCCCCTGGATGGGGGTGCCGAGCTCGCTGCTCATGCGGAGACCGCCTTCATCGTCTTGGAGTTGTGTTCTTCGATGCGGAGCACCCCGTGGTCGGTGATGATGTACGGGATGTAGAGCTTCAGGTCGACGTCGACCGTGTGGTCTCCGTCTCCCGCCGTGATGGGGATGTCGCCTTCGACGACAACCGAGTCGGTCGGGAACCACCACTCGCTCGTGTCGCCGGCGAGCTCATCCGGTGCGTAGGTCCTGCCGTTCATGGTCCAGCGCAGCGACTCGAGTGGGGCGGCGATGCCGTCGACCGAGAGGCCGAACTCGGAGATGCAGGATGCGGGCAGCGAGCGGTACCAGGGCAGGCGCACCTCCACCGAGGTGCGTGTGCCGTTCGTCTTGAGCGTGTCCTGCTCGATGATCCGATCAGGAATCATGGTGGCCTCCTAGCCAGTTGTCAGTCATGGTCAGTGCTCGGTCGTCTGCGACGCGAGCGCTGGTGCGGTGGTGAGCCTCGCCGCGACGTCGCGGGCGCCCTTCACGGCGAGCGCGACGCTCGTGAGGGTGGGGTTGCAGGCGGTCGAGGTCGGGATGACGCCGTTGCCGGCGACGTAGAGCCCCGGCACGCCCCAGACCTCGCTTGTCGGCGAGCAGACGCTCTCGCCGTCGTCGGTCTCGCCCATGCGGGTTGTGCCCTGGTAGTGCAGGGATGCGCCGAAGGGGAGGCGGATGACGCGCTCGTCGAGGGGTTCGCCGACGGCGTCGCCGAGCACGCGCAGTTCGGCCTCCGCCGCATCCATCACCGCCCGGTCCTTGTCCGTCGCGGTGTAGTGGATGCGCACGGCCGGCATCCCGTAGCTGTCGAGGTGCCCTTCGGTGAAGAGCACGCGGTCGTCGCGCTGCAGCTCCTTCGCGCAGAACATGCCGAGCCCCACGATGGAGCCGGGGATGACGGCGTCGTCGACCGCGACCGGCACGGGGGACGCGTCGAGCTGCATGATCTGCCCGTGGAACGGCTTCGCGTCGGTGTACGGCACCCAGCTGACGCCACTCGTCTCGCTGATGGCGCCAGCGGCCTTGTCCTGCACCGCTGTTGCCGACGCCTCCGGCGCTTCGATGCCCGTGATCCGGGCGGCGAAGACGACCTGCGACTGGTCGTTGAGGTATCGGCCGAGCGCATCGGGTCGGATCCCGGAGGCCCACAGGACCTGCGGGGTGCGGAGCGCGTCGGCGGCCACGACGACCACTCGGGCCGCGACCACGCTGAGCTGCGCTGCGCCGGCCTCGCTGAGGTCGCGCACCTCGACTCCCGCGACCGCGCCGTCGTCGCCGAGCACGGTCCTGGTGACGAGGGACTCATCGAAGAGCTCGAAGTTGGGGTTCTCGCGTGTCACGTCGCCGAGGACGACGTCGGAGCCCGACCAGACGAGGCGCCCGTCGTCACGGCGCCGCACGGCGAGCGGCATCCGCTGCACGCGGGCGGCAGGCTCGCGGCCCCCGTCGACCACCGGTGAGAGCCGGTCGCGGATGACCTGGCTGAAGGGGGCCCCCTCGAACGCGTCGGTCGTGACGCCGAGCAGGCGCTCGGCCTCACCGAGGAGTTCGTCGAGCTCGCCCGTCGCGTCGAGGAAGCTGATGCGCTCGCTCTCGCCCGGGCGCGGGCAGGCGCCCGTCCAGTGGGCGGACATGCCGCCCACGTTGCTCGACATGGCCGCGACGGGCATCCCGTCGCCGCCGTCGACCGAGAAGTCGCCGTCGGGAAGGATGTACGTGCCCGGGCGCGACTGTCGCTTCCCCTGCGCGAGGGCGACGGGGCTGTTGAGCTTGGAGGCCGCTTCGCCCGGCCCCTCGGAACGCCGCTGGGCGGAGCTCCGAGCTTCGAGGTCCTCGATGTTCTTGACGTGCGCGCCTGGCGGGTTCGAGACGGTCGGCCCGACCTCGAACATCGCGATGCGCAGCTCGGGTGCCGTCTCGCTCAGGATGCGCGCGTAGCTCGCGCCGGCTGGTCCGCTGCCGACGATGGCGACGTCGACGCGCTCCGGGTAGCGGCTCATGCCGACGCCGCGGCTTCCTTCACGAAGGCCACCGATGCAGCCGACTCCGTGGTCGGGTAGTACTCGAGGCCGATGGGGCCGTCGTAGCCGGATGCGCGCAGCACGGAGAACTTCTCGGCCCAGTCGAGCGAGCCGCTGCCGGGCTCGCCGCGGCCCGGCGCATCCGCCAGCTGCACGTACTTGACGATGTCTCCGGCGTTGGCGAGCTCGGCCGCCATGTCCTCGCCCTCGACGGCAGAGTGGTAGATGTCGTAGAGCACGCCGAAGTTCGGGGAGCCGACGCCGCGGGCGACGTAGACGGCCTCCGAGGTGCGGTCGAGGAGCGAGCCGGGGTGGTCGACGCGGACGTTGACCGGCTCGAGCACCAGCGTGATGCCGGAGCCCTCGATCTGGGTGATGGCCTTCTCGTAGATGGCGATGAGCTCGTCGAGCTGCGTCTGGCGCTTCGAGCCGCCGAAGCCCGTGCCGCTGCCGACGACGATGCGCGGGCAGCCGAGGTCCTGCGCGATGGCGACGCCCTCGTCCAGGCACTGGTAGAAGAAGGAGTGGTCCTTCGGCGGAATCATGAACTGCGTGCGCGGCTCGGCGAGCTGCGCCGTGAGCTGCGTGCCTGTCTCCTCCAGCGCCGCCTTGAGCGCGGGGAGGTCCTTGGGCTTGGCGGGTGCATCCTTGCCCGTCGGCCCCCACATCTCGACGGCGTCGAAGCCGGCAGCCGAGGCGGCGCGGACTCGGTCGTGGTAGTCGCCGGCTTCGGTGAAGAGGAGTTCGATGTTCGGTGCGAGCTGGTACATGGCTGGTCCTTTGCGGGGTTCGAAGAGTGAGGGGTCGACGCGTGGAGGTCGAAGCCCGAGGCGGGCGATGCGCTAGAGGCGGTCGGCGAGCTGACGGATGAGGGAGTGCTGGCGGCGGACCTGCTCGATGGAGCGCCACGGTTCGCGCTCGCCCTCGTATTCGCTCGAGAGGTAGCCCGTGTACCCGGCGTCCTTGAGGGACTTGAGCACCGGCTCCCAGGGGATCTGCTGGTCCTCGAGGTGCTCGTCGATGTCGTGGAACTTGGCCTGGATGAACACGACGTGCTCGATGATTCCGGCGATGTCGGCCGGGTCGACGCCGATGCCGTCGAGGAAGTCGGGGCGCTTGCCCGGCAGCTCGCCCGGACGCAGCGGGATCGGCCGGTCCTGGAAGATGCCGGTGTCGAGGAGCAGCCCGAAGTGCTTCGTGCCGGTGCGCTCGATGAGCGCGATGTAGTCGTCCACGACCTCGTGCTTGATGGGCGTCGGCGAGTGGATCTCCGGACAGATGATGACGTCGAGTTCCTCGGCGAGGGCAAGGCTCAGCTCGACGGCTTCCGTCCAGCTGTGGTGCGGCACGAGGTCGCTCGTGACGACCCCGATCTTCGGGCGCACGAACCTGAAGCCGAGCCGCTTGGCGAGGCGCAGGTCGCGCTGCAGGATCTGTGCGCCCTCCGCCGCGGTGAGGTCGCGCGCCTGCGCTCCGCTCGAGAAGAGCCGCGTGTCGATCCAGGAGCCGTAGTTCGTCGGCTCGAGCGAGTACTTGTCGAGAAGCGCGAACCACTCGTCGACCCACTCGTCGCTCGGGTTGGGGTAGTTGGGGATGTGCCCCTCGCCGAGGATCTCGACGCCGGTGGCGCCGAGGTCGGCGATCGAGCGCAGCGCGGTCTCGAGGTCCATGACCGTGCCGTAGTCGCCCATGTAGCTGTAGAGGGAGACGCCGTATGCGAACTGGGCACCCTGCGCCTCTGGGGTCAGCGTCACGTGCTTGGAGACCTGGTAGCGGCTCGGCTGGTGCTCGAGTGGGATGTACGACATCCGCAGGCGCAGGTCGACCGAGAGCTCGTGCACGCCGTCCGGCAGGCCACCCTCGAGGGGGACGGTGACGGTGGCGGGTTCGTCGAGCTGCCAGCGCACATCCTTCGACACCCACAGCTCCTCGAGCGTGTACGTGTTCCCCTGGAGCGTCCAGAGCGGGACGGTCGGGTCCACGTCGACGACGCCGGGGATCTCAACGCCGACCCCGTCGATGAGCGAGGCCGCCATGCCGCGGTACGACGGCATGCGGAGCTGGAATTGGAACCCGGTGACCGTGTCGCCCTCGCGCACGTTGCGGAAGCCGACGGACTGGATGAGGTCTCTCTCGAGAAGCATCGTTGCTCACTCTCTGTGTCTGTGCGTCCACTCTACGCACTTATGTCGGTTTCAGTCATAAGAAAGACTGATGCGCGCCTTAGGTGCTGCGGATGCCGGCGGGCCGGCCGCAAGAGCGGCGCCCGAGCATCCGGAATCCGCCGCCGCACGGCCGCCGCCCGGCCACCCTCGCCTCAGTCGGTCCGCACACCTGGGGCTTGTGCACCTGCGGCTTGTGCACCTGCGGGCGCCCTTTCGCCTGCGCAACCCCCAGGTCTGCGCAGCACCCCGCCCACACCCGCGCGCCCCCAACCACGCGCCCACAGACCTGGGCCATGCGCACCTTCGGGCATCCCTCCGCCTCCACAACCCCCAGGTCTACGCAGAACCCCGCCCGCGCGCCTACAGACCTGGGCCATGCGCACCTGCGGGCACCCCTCCGCCTCCACAACCCCCAGGTCTCCGCAGAACCCCGCTCACGCACCCACAGACCTGGGCCCTGCGCACCTTCGGGAGCCCCACAGCCTGCACAACGCCCAGGTCTACGCAGATCCCTGCCCGCGCGCCCACGCGCCCAGCAGACCTGGGCCACGCGCACCTCCGGGAGCGCCACAGCCTGCACAACCCCCAGGTCTACGCAGAACCCCGTCCACGCGCCCACAGACCTGGGCCCTGCGCACCTTCGGGAGCCCCACAGCCTGCACAACCCTCAGGTCTCCGCAGAACCCCGCCCACGCGCGCGCCTCCCCGCGCCCACACGCCCACAGACCTGGGCCTTGCGCACTTACTGGAGCCCCACAGCCTGCGCAACCCCCAGGTCTCCGCAGATCCCTGCCCGCGCGCCCACACGCCCACAGACCTGGGCCTTGCGCACCTACTGGCGCCCCACAGCCTGCACAACGCCCAGGTCTGCGCGACGCCCGAGACCACACATACCTGCGCCTCCACCCACTCCCCGCGCCTCCGCCCACTCCCTCCAAGCGCAGATGTGGGGGTTGCGCATGTGAATCAACGGATTCACGTGCGCAACCCCCACGTCTGCTCAGCTCAGAGCGCGGCTGGCGGCTCAGGCCAGCGCCTGCACCTCCCGCATGCTGCGGCGGATGAGCGCGTGCTGGCGCTGCACGAGCACAAGCGGGTCGACCTCGCCGAGGTCAGCGAAGGCGTGGCCCTCCCACTCGCTCGACATGTAGCCGGAGAAGCCGCCGCGCACGAACTCCTCGGTGATCGCGCGGTAGTCGATCGCCGGCTCGTCGCCGTGCTCGTCGATGTCGTAGAACTTGGCGTGCACGTGCAGGATCTGCGGCATGATGTCCGACCACTCGCGTACATCCACGCGGCCCTGCATGTTGAAGGACAGGTGCGCGAGCGAGCCGAGGATGCCCGGGTTGATGCCCCGCCCCTCGAGGTACGCGATGAACGCCTGCTGGCGCTCGCGCATGGGCACACCGGTGCGCCAGATCTCCTGGAGCTTCTCCACCGCGGCGTCGTCGAGGCCGCGCTTCTTCACCGAACGCAGCAGCGTCGGCGCCATGCTGTGCATCGTCGACGAGAAGTCGGCGACGAAGCCGAGCAGCGGGGAGTCGAACTCCTCGAAGACCTCCCGCACCTTCACGATGGGCTCGGCGTTCGGCCCGAGCGGCGCGTGGATCTCGTAGCCGAGCTTGAGGTTCAAGCGCTCCGCGATGGGCAGGATGCGCCGCAGCAGCTCCGGTTTCGCGCTCTGGATGCGCACGAGCGGGAAGTCGAGCTTCTTCGCCGACTGCAGCAGCGTCTCGGTGAACTCGAACTCCTCGTCGAGGCTCATGTCGCGCGACCGGTTGCGGCCCATGTCGAGGTTCGCGCCGAACGAGCTGGCGTCGAAGCCGTACTTGTCGAACGCGCTCCGCCACTTCGCGACGAACTCGTCGGAGACGTGCGGGTACGTGGGCACCATCTGCGAGGCGACGATCTCGATGCCGGGCCCGATGCCGAGCTCGGCGACGCGCGCCAGAAGGGAGTCGAAGTCGTACCAGCCCGCCGCGAACTCGGCCGTTGCCGAGTAGAGGGTGAGGCCGAGCTTGAAGGGGTCGCTGTCGCGGGGCTCGGCGAACTCGCCGAGTGCATCCGCCGCCGACGCCTCGAAGTACGGGGTGGTCGCAGCCTCGACGGCCTCGCTCGCGACGAGCGTGCGGGTCACGTCGACGTGGTTCGGGACGTAGAGGCCCGGCTCGGTCTCGCTGCCCGGCTTGATCTGCATGTACGGCAGTCGCAGGTCGGCGACGAGGCGGACCTCGTGCTCGCTGCCATCCGCGATCGGCTCGTCGAGTTCGACGACGAGGCGCGGGCGGTCCTGCAGGAACCACAGCACCTCCGACTGCTCGGCGATCTCGTCGAGGCGGTAGCTCTCGCCACGGTGCTCGAGGCGCAGCTTCGAGGCGTCGATCGCGGCGCCGTCGATCTCAAGGGCGAGGCCCGTGACCGAGGAGAGCCACACGCTGCGGTACCAGGGCAGCTGCAGGCTGAGCGCTGCGCCATCCGGGTGGGGGAAGAGGCTCTGCTCGCTGAGCAGGGTGTCTTGCGTTGCCATGTGGGGTCTCGATTCCTAGTGCTTGAGTCCGCCTGCGAAGCCCTGCATGAACTGCTTCTGGGCGACGAGGTAGAAGATGAGGATCGGCACCATCGAGATGATGACGATGGAGAAGATCTGGTTCCACTGCGAGACGAGCGCGCCGACGTAGTAGTACATCGCCACGGGCAACGTCTGGAAGTCGGAGCCGCCGAGGAAGATGAGCGACGTGAAGAAGTCGTTCCACACGATGAGGCCGGCGAGGATCGCGACCGTTCCGGTGGCCGGCGCCATGAGGGGGAGGATGATCTGGAAGAACACCTGCGTGGGGCTCGCCCCGTCGAGGGCCGCAGCCTCCTCATAGTCGGTGCCGAGTCCGCGGAAGAAGTTGGCGTACAGGAAGATCGCGAGCGGGAGGAGCATCCCCGTGTAGAGCACGATCATGCCCCACAGCGAACCGGTCAGGCCGAGCGCGCGGGCCCCCATGTAGAGGGGAACGGTGCCGAGCTGCGTGGGCAGGATGATCGCGATGAGGAAGATGTAGTACGAAACCTGGGTCCAGCGGCGGGTGCTGCGCGTGATGACGTAGCCCGCGAGCGCCCCGAGGATCACCATGCAGAGGATCGTGCCGCCCGTGATGATGATGCTGTTGAGCAGGCCGATGAGCACGTTCGACTGCCCCGTCGCCGTCATGACGTTGGCGAAGTTCTCGACCGTCCACGTTGCGGGGAGCTCGGTGGCAGAGGTTGAGAAGACCTCCTGGTCGCTCTTGAACGCCGTGATGACGAGGAAGTAGAACGGCAGCAGGAACACGATGGCGACGAGCCAGACCGCGACTTCCCTGATCAGCGTGAACTTGGTGTACCTGAACATGTCAGCGTCCCTTCTCGGGGCGTTCGGCCGTGAGCTTCTGCTGGAGGACGGCGAAGATGAGGATGATGACGGTGAGGATGAGCGCGAGCGCCGCTCCGTAGCCGAAGTTGCCGAGCGAGAAGGTCTGCTTGTAGACCTCCGTCGCGAGCGTCTCCGTGGCACCTGCTGGCCCTCCGCCAGTGAGGGCCATGACCTGGTCGAAGATGCGCAGCCCGTTGACGAGTCCGAGCGTCGTCGCGATGGCGACGGCCGAGCGGATCGAGGGGAGCGTGATGTACCAGAAGCGCTGGAGCATGCTGGCGCCGTCGATGGCGGCGGCCTCTTCGATCTCGACGGGCACACTGGCGAGGCCGGCGATGTAGATGACCATCGTGAAGCCCGTGTTCTGCCAGACGATGACGATAAGGACCGCCCAGATCGACCACTGCGGGTCTGCCAGCCAGGCCTTCTGGTATTCGGCGAAGCCGAGCATCCCCAGGAACGCGTTGAGCGGGCCGTTGAACTCGAAGATGAACTTCCAGATGTAGGCGACCGCGAGCGGGCTGAGCACCACCGGCATGAAGAACAGGGTGCGGAGGATGTAGCGCGTCTTGAGCCCGCGGTTGAGTGCGAGGGCCAGGATGAGGCCGGCGATGTTGGTGAGGATGACCGAGCCGAACGCGAGGAACAGCGTGTTGCCGACGGCGCCGATCTTGCTCGGGTCGGCGAAGATATCGGCGAAGTTGTCGAACCCGACGAACGTGAACGAGCCGATGCCAGACCAGTTCGTGAACGCGAAGAAGCCTCCGGCGGCCGTCGCGGCGTAGTGGATGAACGCCACGAGCACGAGGCCGGGCAGCACCCACCACCAGTGACCGAATTGGAGAAGGGGACGCCCCTTGCGGGGGAGGGCGGCTTTCTTGCCACCCTCCCCCGTGGGCGACTGGTCTTCAGCAGCTGACTCGGTCTTGCCGTCGCTGTGCAGTGTCGCAGTCATGAACTGGCTCCTTTGCTACGTGTGGATGCGGTGGGTGCCTGACCTTGAAGGTCAGCTGTCCCAGGCCGCATCCATTGCCGAGAGGACGCCGTCGACCGTGGTCTGACCGGTGAAGAGACCCTGCACGCCCTTCTGCAGCTCGTCGTAGACGGCCTGGTTCGGCCAGAGGCTGTTCGGCAGCGGCGTGTAGGAGCCGTCGGTGAGGACCTGCTCGACGCTGGCGTACGCGGAGCCTTCGAATTCGTAGTTCTCGATGCCGGAGACGGGGAGCGCGCCGGACACGTCGGAGAAGAGCTTCGCGCCCTCATCGCCCGCGACCCAGTCGAGGAACGCCTGGGCGGCCTCCTGCTTGTCGCTCGCCGCGTTGATGGAGAGCGAGTAGTTGGAGCTGGCGAGCACGTACGGCTTGCCGCCGTCAGCGGACGGGAAGGGCTCGATGGAGAAGTCGAGGTCCGGGTTGGCCTCGGCCAGCTCGTTGGCGGAGGAGCCGGGGAGGAAGCCGCCGAGCGAGGTGCCCTGCGTGATGTTGTTCGTGATGACGTCGAAGCCAGCACCCTCGGCACCAGGCTGGAAGCAGCCCGCATCCTTGAGGTCGATGATCGTCTCGAGCGTGTCCTTCCAGCCCTGCGAGTCGGCGAAGGTGACGTCGCCGGCTTCGCGCTGCTCGTTCCAGTCGGGGGTCTCCGCGTAGACGCGGGTGGCCGAGATCGACATGGCGGTCATGCCCGTGTTGGGGCCTGCGGCTCCGGCGATGACGATCATCGACTTGCCCTGCGAGGTGAGGTCGCCGCACTTGCCGATGAGCTCGGCCGTGTCGGCGGGGTAGCTGGTCACGCCAGCGGCCTCCGCCGAGGAGTTGCTGTAGACGAAGCCTGCGACGGTGAAGTCGACGGGCTGCGCGAGCACCTGGTCCTCGTAGGTGTAGAGCGCCTCGCTGCCGTCGGGGATGACACCGGATGCGGTCTCGCCGAGGGGTGCGAGGAAGCCCGCCTCGCCGAGGCTGAGGACCGCCTGGCCCTGGCCCGATCCGGGGGCCGTCTGGATGACGTCCGGGGCGTTGCCCGCCTGGAGCTGCGTGCGGAGCGTCTCGCCGTAGCGGTCGTTCGGCTGCGGGTTGAGCGTGATCGTCACGTCGGGGTTGGCTTCCATGTACGCGTTCGCGAGCGCCTCGTACGGGTTCTCGAGGTTGTTCGAGGTTGCGTAGGTGAGGGAGAACTCGGTGGCGCCGCCGCCTGCGGTGTCGCCGCCGCCGCCGCTTGCGCAACCGGAGAGAGCGAGGACACCGGCAACCGGGAGGGCGAGTGCTGCGCTGAGGCGCATCCGCTGGTTACGGGAGTGAGACATTTTTTGCCTTTCTTGACAGCGTTGTCGAAGATCCTCCGGCCGTACCGGAGCTGGGTTCAGTCTGGCAGGCTTGTGCGCAAAACACACATAAGTAGTTGCGATGCTCCGCATAACTCACGGCCCGGAACCCGCCGAGCGCATCACCGAGACGGATATGCTGGCGCCACACCCCCGATCCGGAGGCACAACGACGTGACCACAGAAACACCGCTCTCCAGGCTCGACCTCAACCTGCTCGTCTCACTCGACGCCCTCCTCACGGAACGCAGCGTCACCAGAGCGGCAGAGCGACTGCACCTCAGCCAACCCGCGCTCAGCGCATCCCTCGGTCGTCTTCGCACGCACTTCAACGACAAGATCCTCGCCCGCACCGGCAACACGTACGAGTTGACGCCCCTCGCCGTGCGCCTCAGCGAGCTCACCGCCACAGCCCTCGACTCGGCCAGGCGCGTCTTCGACAGCCAAGCCGAATGGAACCCGACGCAGTCGACCCGCGAGTTCACGGTGCTCGGCTCCGACTACGGCTTCGCGACCATCGGCGCCGCCGTCTCCAAGCTCGCCGCCGAGACCGCCCCGGGCGTGCGCTTCCGGTTCCGGATGCACAACCCCTCCATCGTCGAGGACGCCATCGCGCAGCTCCGCTCGGTCGACGCCATGATGATCCCCCACGGCTTCCTCAGCGACCTCCCATACAACGACCTCTTCACCGACGAGTGGCGCATCATCTGCACCGACGACAACCCGCACGTCGGCGAGCAGATCACGATGGAGAACATCGCCGAGCTGCCGTGGGTGTTCAACTACCTCTCCCGGTCGGCGTTCACCTCGGCGAGCAGGCAGATCCGTGAACTCGGCATCGAGCCGACCGTGGCCGCCGTCGTCGAGGGCTTCCACGTGCTCCCCCACTTCGTCGAAGGCACCAACCGGCTCGCCCTCATGCAGAAGCGGCTCACCGACGTGCTCATCCCGAGCGAGGGGTTCCGAGTGCTCGAGCCGCCCTTCGACGCGACCCCCATCTCGGCCGCCCTCTGGTGGCATCCCACCCACAACAGCGACCCAGAGCACGCGTGGATGCGCCGCCTCTTCGCGCAAGCCGGCGAGGCCATGCAGGCGGAGGTCGGCGCGGCGTAGGCGGCAGGCCGGCGCGGCGGCGCGGCGGCGGCGGCGGCGGCGGCGGCGCGGCGGCGGCGGCGGCGGCGGCGGCGGCGGCGCGGCGGCGCTCATTTCGGGATGGCTTCCACGCACGCAGATGACTTGCAAGCCATCCCGAAGCGCGAAAACCATCCCGAGGTTCGCTCGCCAACGTCAACACCGCGCGGCAACTCCTCGGCATGGGATCCTCACCTCGACGCAAGAAGGCCACCCGCACGAAGCGCCAAACCCATCCCGAGACTTGCTCAGCCACTCCGCCAGCACCCGCCCCCATTCTCGAGATGGCTTCCACGCACGCAGACGGCTTGCAAGCTATCCCGAAGCACCAAAGCCATCCCGAGGTTCGCTCGCCTACGTCAACACCGCGCGGAAACTCCTCGGCATGGGTTCCTCACCTCGGCGCAAGAAGATCACCCGCACGAAACGCCAAATCCATGCCGAGACTTGCTCAGCCATTCCGCCAGCACCCGCCCCCTGTCTCGGGATGGCTTCCACGCACGCAGATGGCTTGCAAGCCATCCCGAAGCGCCAAAGCCATCCCGAGATTCGCTCGCCAACGTCAACACCGCGCGAAAACTCCTCGGGATGGGATCCTCACCTCGGCGCAAGAAGGCCACCCGCACGAAGCGCCAAACCCATCCCGAGACTTGCCCAGCCACTCCGCCAGCACCCGCCCGCAATTTCGGGATGGCTTCCACGCACGCAGATGACTTGCAAGCCATCCCGAAGCGCCAAAGCCATCCCGAAACAGGAGTAGTCAGCGGATCGGCGGAAACGCGGGGCAACGGGGCACCCCATCAGTGCGCCGCGGACCAGCGGACCAGCGTCAGTTTGGCTGCCGCCAGCGGATCAGCGGATCGGCGGGTCGGCGGATCGGCGGATCAGCGGATCAGCGGATCAGCGGATCAGCGGATCAGCGGGTCAGCGGGTCAGCGGGTCAGGATGAGGGCGTCGCCCTGGCCGCCTCCGCCGCAGAGGGCGACGGCCGCGGTTCCGCCGCCTCGGCGGGCGAGCTCGTGCACGGCGTGCACGACGACTCGGGCACCGGATGCGCCGATCGGGTGGCCGAGGGCGATCGCGCCGCCGTGCGGGTTGACCACCTCGTCGGACACACCGAGCTCGGCCTGCGACTGGACGACAACCGCGGCGAAGGCCTCGTTGATCTCGATGTGATCGAACGAGGAAGCCGCGATGCCCTGCTTCTCGCAGGCGCGGGCGATGGCGCGAGACGGCTGCGACTGCAGCGACGAGTCAGGGCCGGCGACCTGGCCGGCCGCGCCGACGACGGCGAGCACGTCGTAGCCGTGCGCGTCCGCGAAGGCGCGGGTCGTGAGCACAACCGCCGAAGCACCGTCGGAGATGGGTGAGGCGTTGCCGGCCGTGATGGTGCCGTCCGCGGCGAATGCGGCGCGCAGCCCGGCAAGCGACTCAGCCGTGGTCGAGGGGCGGATGCCCTCATCGCGCGTCACTCGCACGGGCTCGCCGCGGCGCACCGGCACGTCGACGGCGACGATCTCGGCGTCGAAGAGGCCAGCATCCACGGCCGCGGCGGCACGCTGATGGGAGCGCGCGGCGACGGCGTCCTGCGCCTCGCGCGTGATGCCGAGGCTCGTGTTGTGCTGCTCGGTGAGCAAGCCCATGCTCAGGCCGGAGGCCGCATCCGTCAGCCCGTCGTGGGCCATGTGGTCGAGCGCCTCGACAGAGCCGTAGGCCCAGCCCCTGCGGGAACCGGCGAGGAGGTGCGGCGCCTGGCTCATCGACTCCATGCCGGCTGCGACGACGAGCTGCGCGTCGCCCGTCTTCAGCAGGCGAGCGGCGTCGATGACGGCGGTCAGGCCCGAGAGGCACACCTTGTTGATGGATGCGACGTGCGCCGAGGCCGGGATGCCCGCGGCGAGCGCCGCCTGACGTCCCGCGTTCTGCCCGACGCCGGCGGACAGCACGTGCCCGATGAGGACGGCGTCGACCTGCGAGGCGTCGATGCTGGCCTGCGCGAGCGCGCCGCTGATCGCGGCGGCACCGAGCTGCGGAGCGGTCAGCGTCGAGAGCTGCCCATTGAGCTTGCCCTGCGGGGTGCGCGCGGCGGCGACGATGACGATGTCACTCGGACTCGGGACGCTCGCCATTCCACCAGCGGGAGGACCGCCCGCGATGTCGACGGAGCCGCCGGCTTCGCCGCCGATCGCACCGCTCCGGAGCGAGCCGCCTGCGTCGAGTCCGTCGTCGCGGTTCGTGCTGCTCATGCGCTGACGCGTCCTCTCGTTCGTGCCCGCGACGCCGCCCGGGCGCGGGGAACCGGCACGGCTTCCACGGCCGCGCCGATGACATTGCTGACTTCGCCGATGCGCTCGACGCGCAGCTCGACGACGTCGCCCTCGGCGAGCGGGGGCGGTGTGAGGGAGCCCGCGCGGCCCCACAGCTCGGCGAGGCACCCGCCGTTGCCGGCGGTGCCGGAGCCGAGCACATCGCCCGGCACGACCCGTGAATTGCGGGACGCGTAGACCAGAAGCTGAGGGAAGGACCAGCCCATGTTCGAGAGCAGGTCGCTGCCGATCAGCTCGCCGTTGACCAGCACCTGCAGCTCGAGTTCGAGGAAGCCGTCGGCGTCGTGCGCGTCCGAGAGCTCGTCTGCGGTGACGATCCACGGGCCGAGCGTCGCGGCGAAGTCCTTGCCCTTGCAGGGACCGAGGCGCACCTTCATCTCGCGCGACTGGATGTCCCTGGCCGACCAGTCGTTGAAGACGCTGTAGCCGAAGACGTGCCCGGCGGCGCTGGCCTCGTCGAGGTTCGCCCCGTCGCTGACGTCGACCGCGCCCACGATGACGGCCACCTCGAGCTCGAAGTCGAGCCGCTCGGTCACGGGCGGGCGGATGCTCGCCCCGCTGCCCACAAGCGAGTGCGGGTTCGTGAAGTAGAAGGTGGGGGCGTCGTACCACTCGGCGACGACTCCCGAGTCGCCGTCGATGGACTTCACGACGCCCTCGACGTGCTCCTCGAACGCCACGAAGTCGCGCACGCTCGGCGCCTCGATGGGCGCGAGGAGTTCGACGTCGGACACCGACGGCGCGAGGCCGAGCGAGCCATCCGCCCGGGCCCGCTCGATGAGCGAGGTCGCGGCCGCGTTGGCGCGCTCGAGCCCGAGCCTGGTCGCCCCGAGCACGGTGAGCCCATCGGCGAAGGCGAGCAGCCGGTCACCGCCCTCGTGCGCGACGACAATCCCGTCGTGTGCGCTGCCGTCGTGCATCCACCTGGCGTACCTCATCGGGTCGCCTCCACGGAGTTCCACAGGCGCGGCAGTCGCGCGGCGTTGCCGAACAGGACCTGCGCCTCGTCGTCGGCGCCGAGCTCCGCGTCGTGCACCCGCTCGACGGGGTTCTCGACGCCCATGTCGAACGGGTAGTCGGAGCCGAGGAGCACCCGGTCGGCGCCCACGGCGGCGATGAGGTTCCGCAGCGCGGTCGGCGTGTGCACGAGCGAGTCGAAGCTCAGCTGCCGCAGGTACGTGGACGGCGCGCGCAGGCACGTGCGCGCTTCGGGCCGCACCTCCCAGGCGTGGTCGGAGCGGCCGATGAACGTCGGCAGGTAGCCGCCGCCGTGGGCCGCGATGAGCACGAGGTTCGGGAAGCGGTCGAGCACGCCACCGAAGATGAGGTGCGAGATCGCGGCCGCGTTCTCGGCGGGCTGGCCCACGGTGTTGGAGAGGTAGAAGCGGTCGAGGCGCTCGTCGAGGCTGCACCCGAACGGGTGCAGGAACACGATGGCCTCGAGCTCCTCGGCGCGGCGCCAGAAGTCGTCGAGGCGCGCGTCGCTCAGCTCGACATCGCCCGCGAACGACGATAGCTCGACGCCGGCCAGGCCGTTGGCGAGCACGGCATCCTCGAGTAGCTCGACGAGGCGGTGCGGATGCTGGAGCGGCACGAGGCCGAGCCCGCGGAGGCGGTCGGGAGCACCGGCGACGTGCGCGGCGATGGCCGCGTTGGCCTCCTTCGCCGCCCAGACGGCGAGCTCTTCGCCCGCCCACGGGTAGTAGTGGCTCGGCGAGGGGGACACGAGCTGCATGTCCACGCCCTGCACATCCATGACCGCGAGGCGCTCTTCGAGCGAGATGAGCTTCGGGAAGCGCGACTTGATCATGGCGCCGGAGGCGGCGAGGCTCTCTGGCCCGTTGCGCTTGGCTTCGAGCTCGCCGGCGGCGGCGAAGCCCTCCGGGTCGCGTCCCTGAACGGCGCCCTGGAGTGCGGGGAGGAGGAGGTGCGCGTGCACGTCGACGATCTGGCCGGCAGCGCCGGAAGCACGGCCGGGAACGCTCGCGGCGGTCATGCCGGCACCGCCACGAGCTGCGCGACGCCGCCCATGAGGGCGGGCACGTTGCCGTCGCGCTTGCCGTCGAGCTGCCACTGGCCGAGGGTCGTGGACGCCTCGACGACGTGGGCCGCGCGAGGGAGGCGGCGGGCGTGGAAGTCGTCCCAGAACGGCTGGTCGAGCTGCTCGCGCTCGAGCAGCATCGTCGCGAGCACGAGCCCGTCCTCGGCGGCCTGGGCCGCGCCCTGCGCGATCGTGGGAGGGCAGCTGTGGGCGGCGTCGCCGATGACGACGACGCGGCCGCGGTTCCATGCGTCCGGCACGACGTGCGAGGTGAAGAGCGTGTAGTGCACGCGGGCCGACTCGGTGAGCGAGTCCCGGATCTCCTGCCACGGTCCGCCGTAGCTGCCGGCGAGGTCGCGCATGATCTCGACGCTCTCGGCGGGCGTGAGGCCGCTGCGGTCCTGCGCCTTCTCGACGAGGTACGCGTAGATGCTGTTCTCGCCGGTCGGGCAGTAGCCGGCGATGAAGCAGCGGCCGCCGTAGTAGAGGTCGGTGTGCGTGACCTCGGCGGGGCGGGCCACGAAGGCGCGCCAGATGCCCATGCCGGTGCGCTCGGGCTTCGTCTCGATGCCGATGAGCGATCGGGTCGGCGAGTTGAGGCCGTCGGCGCCGATGACGAGGTCGACGCGCGACGTGTCGCCTGCATCCGTCGTCAGGGTCACGCCGTCGGCGTCCTGCTCGAGGCCCGTGACCGTGGTGCCGTAGTGGATGCGCGCACCGACTTCGAGGGCGCGCTCGGCGAGGATCTTGGCCAGGTCCGGGCGGTACATGCCGGCCGTCGCGGGGTACTCGGGGCCGCCGGTGCGGGTCTCGGTGAGGCTCGCGATGACCGTGCCAGCCGGGTCGGGGGCGCGCATGCTGACGTCGTCGAACGAGTAGGACTGCTCCTGGATGCGTTCCCAGACGCCGACCTGGTCGAAGACGCGCAGGGCGTTGCCCTGCAGGGTGATGCCGGAGCCGAGGGCCGTGATCTCGGACTTCGCCTCGTAGACGTCGACCTCGACGCCGCCGTCGGCGAGGATGATCGCGGAGACCATGCCCGCGACTCCGCCTCCGACGATGGCGACCTTGGAAACTGCACTCATGATGGTCCTGCTTTCTGCGTCTGCGTTGACGATGAAGGTGTCTGGGTCAGCAGCGGCGGGGTTGCCTCTGAGATGGACGAGTGGGTGCTCAGCGGATGGCGATCGGGTTGACGGGCGAGCCGACGGCACCCGTGATGGGCAGCGGCGGTGCGACGAGCAGGAACTCGTACACGCCGTCGGCCTGGCACGCGGATGCGAGGGCTTCGAGGTCCCACATCTCGCCGATGGTGAGTCCCATGTTGGGGATGACCACCTGGTGGAGGGGCTGGAAGGCCTCGTCGAACTCGTTCGGGCGCACCTCGAAGCCCCACGTGTCGGTTGCGATGGCCGCGATCTCGGAGCGGTGCAGCCAGCCGGCCGTCGTGAACGACAGCCCGGCGCTTGGCCCGCCGGCGTAGCCGTTCCAGCCGTCGCGTTGCGCGCGGGCGTAGCGGCCCGTGCGGACGAGCACGATGTCGCCGCGGCCGACCGCCGCCGTGGCGCCCTGCGCGTGGATGCACGCTTCCAGGTCGGCGGTCGTGATCGCGTAGCCGTCCTCGAGCTCCCCGCTGTCACGTAGGTGCCTGCCGAGGTCGAGGAGCACGCCGCGGCTCACGATCTCGGCCGCGGTGTGCTCGATGCCCGTCACGAGGTCGCCCTCGCTCGTCACGACCTCGCCCGAGCGGCGGCCGTTCCACGCGTAGCCGTGGTCGAAGATGTGGCCGAGGCCGTCCCACTGGGTCGAGCACTGCAGCGGCATGGCGATGACGTCGTCGGCCCCGCCGAGACCGTGCGGGAACCCCTGGTTCGCGAGCTGCGCATCCGTGCCCGTGTCGAGCATCGTGTGCACGGGGTTCGTGCGGCGCCGCCACCCCATCTGAGGGCCGTTCATGTCGAAGGGCTGCGAGAGCGAGAAGCTGCGGCCCGCGCGCACGAGCTTCGCCGCTTCGGCGCGCTTGGCGTCGTCGATGAAGTTGAGCGTGCCGATGCGGTCGTCGTCGCCCCAACGGCCCCAGTTGCGGTAGGCCTGCGCCGCGCGTGCGACTTCGGTGGTGGGGTCGGTGCGGTCGAGCTCGGCAGGGTTCGCGGTTGGGGCTCCCGTGACTTCAGGGGCTCCCCCAACGTCGCCCGTGCCCGTGGTATTGCCGGTGTCGGTGGTGTCCCCAGTGTCGGTGAGGGAGGTCACGAGGAGACCGCTTCTGCGCGCACCCGCGTCGTCTGCGTCCCGAGACCCTCGATGACGCTCACCATGACGTCGCCATCACGGAGGAGGCGGCCGTGCACGATGCCGTTGCCGGCCGGGCTGCCGGTGAGGAGCAGGTCTCCGGGGAGGAGCGGCATGGTCTCGGATGCGGCCGAGATGAGCGCGGGGATGTCGAAGAGGAGGTCGTCGCTGACGGCGTCCTGCATGGTGTCGCCGTTGAGCGTGAGCTTCAGCGTGAGCGAGTGCGGGTCGGTCACGAACTGCGCTGGCACGAGGAAGGGTCCCGTCGGGAGGAAGCCCGGCGCGTTCTTGCCTCGGTACCAATCCGTGCCGATCTCCTTCATGTCCTTCCGGAAGATGAGGTCGCGCGTCGAGATGTCGTTGACGATCGTGTACCCGGCGACGTGGCCGAGGGCATTTTCGCGGGAGACGCGGTGTGCACGCTTGCCGATGACCACGGCGAGCTCCAGCTCCCAGTCGTGCTGGTCGCTGTAGCCGGGCAGCTCGAGCTCGGCGTCGACACCGGCGACGGCCGTGGGGAGGCCGATGAAGAAGTACGGCTCGCCGTCCCTGGCGCGTGCATCCATCATCTCGGCCGCCCACTCGCGCAGCTCCTCGATGGGGCGCGGGTCGTTCTTCGCCCGGCCGGCAGCGACGAGGTCGATGACGTGCGTGCGGTAGTTGGCGCCCGTCTGCAGCACCTGGCGTGGCTCGACGGGCGCTTCGAGAGTGACGTCGTCGAGGGCGAGCCAGTCGGCGCCATCGCGTGCTGCTGCGAGCTGCGCGAGGCGGTCCCAGGAGGCGGGCGCTTCAGCGAGGAAGTCGTTGAGGGAGTCTGCGCCGAGCTCCTCGCTGCTCAGCGGGCGGATGCGGCCAGCCGCGACGAGTCCGAGCTGCGGCTTCCCCTCCCCCACACTGAAGCGGGCAAGAGCGAAGTCGGCGGTCAGGCCTTCGGACGACGATGTCACGGTTGGTCTCCAATTCACGACGCTTCGGTGCGTTCGTGACATAAGTCAACCGTGTCCGGCGCCATCAGCCAAGCGGGGATCCGTTATCCAGGGCATCAGGGCTGGTGATGGGGCAGCTCACGCTCTCGATCCAGGGGCGAACGTCGACGATCCCCTCCGGCAACAGGGCTCTGGCGGATGCGAAACCGTCTGGCAGCTGGGTCACCAGAGCGTGTGCGTAGCGTTCGCCTCGGTCGGTCGTTCCCTCCCCGATCTTCAGAAGATGATCATCCGGCACCGAGTCGACGAGGGCTCGCGCGTCTTCGAGCTGCGCCTCATTCCACCGACTGGGGAAGACGACGACGGGGCCCGCCGGCCCCTGCGCCACAAGCGCCTCGACTCGCTCCGGCTCGGGTGCGGAGAGGACGTAGACCCGACCGTGCTCGGCCAGGGCTATGTGAGTCATGGCGAGCACAGACGGATGCTTCCCCAACGTGGCGGCGAATGCCTCGAAGTCTGGATGCTCCGTGTGTGTGGGCACGTAAGCCTCCCGGACCCGCTGTGCAAGGACTCGGAGGGAGGCCACGGCCGGATCGACGGCAGCGTTCTTATTCCAGCGGGAAACCAGCAGGGCTTCTCCGTCCCAAGAGCCCTCTACTTCCACACTCCCCTCAAAGAGGGACAGCCCGACCCTCGCCGCCTCGTCGAGCCGGAGCGGCAGGAGACGCTCATCCCAGACGAACACCTCCGATGGACGAAACGGAGTGAGATACGACGCTGCGCGCGCCGGGTCGACCACGAGCCACCCGCGCGCACGGAACCTGCCGCCAGTCGCCAGCCCTGTGGACGCGCTCATCTCAGCCATACCGGTCCACGGTAGCTCGGGAATCCGCCCCGAACGCCGTCTCGCGTTGAACTTCGAGACAGGATTCGACGACTCGTCAATCTGTGACCTTAGACATCAGCCTGCGCTCGTCGATCAAGCGCCGCCGCACGAACACGTGCCGGATGCCCGATTGAGATGAGGATCTTTCGAGCCGGAGACTCCCCGGCCAGCAGGGGGCTGTCCCTATATCCCCAAATATTCCGGATGGAACCGACGAGCACGCTCACGGTCACCAGAATCGGAATCACCAACGGCACATCAAGACCCAAATTGTCGTAGAGGAACCCGAACGAGATATTGGCAGCAATGAAACCGACTGTCGAGAGTCGTTCTTCTACATTCACCATCAGACCAAGCCCAACGGCGGCAAGGAGTACGCCGATGTAGGCGGCGGCATTACTCGAGAGAAAATCGATCACCCTTGAGATTCCTTTCTGAGAGCTTCGACTCGAACCTCGTGAATTGGACCCGAACTGGCAACGAGGCTTCAGAATGGATGTAGGCGACGGAAACGCCACGAGCCCGGCCGTGACCACGCTCGCCGAGGCAGCCCACGACTGAAGCCACGTCCGCTACACGATTTGTGGGCACCTCGGGAACAAGAGCCGAGACGAGGGCACCTCCGACCCGTCGCGACAGGAATCCGCGAGGGGTGAAAGCCGTATTCCAATGCAACATTCTCCCTAATTTCGTCGCCGCCGCGGAACGCAGCGAAGAGCAACTTAGCAGACAAAATCACCTCAGAAATTTCCCGACTCAATTGAGGAACACTTCTGGCACAGCCGCAGCCGAACTCACGCAAGTCCTATATCCCCTATTTCGAGAGATTCTGACTTATTTCACGTGCGATTGGTGGGTAGAGGGTAGGGGGACGAGCCCGCACGGAATCGTGCACCACCTCGTCACCAGACGCCTCGCACTCGGACGCGCACGTCCGCTGACGCCTGGCAACCGAGCAGGTGCCCGAAGCTCGAGCCTCGAGCCCGCTAGGCAGGCAGGACCGGCGCGGCGAGCAGCGGCAGGGTCTCCGCCCGACTGCGCTCGACGTGTGCGAGCGCGAGCGCGGCCGCTCGTTCGACTTGGCCGCGCACGATCGCGTCGCAGAGGTCGCGATGCTCACGGTGGACGTCGTCGTCGTCGCGTTCGCTGGCGATGTGGAAGAGCCGCTTGACTCGCCCCTGCACGGGGAGGAGCAGGTCCCGAAGGAGACGACTGCCCGCGAGCGCGACGACGGCATCGTGGAAGTCAGAGGTGGCGTCGGCGATCCTCGACTCGTCTGAGGAGTCGACGGCAGCGTCTGCGGTTGCAAGGGCCACCATGAGCCCCTCCCCCGACTCCCCGTCGGCGCATCGTGCGGCGGCGAGGCGCGCGGCGAGCACCTCGAGGGACGCGCGGACATCGAACAGCTCGATCACGTCGGCGAGCTCCATGGGGGCCACCACGGCACCGCGACGCGGCAGCGTGCGAATGTAGCCCTCCGCCTCGAGCCTGGGCAGCGCCTCTCGGATCGGGATGCGCGAGACGCCGAGCGCCTCGGCGACCTCGCGCTCACGCACCCGACTGCCCGTGGGGAATCTGCCGTCGATGATGCGATCGCGCACGAACTCGTACACCCGTTCGCCATGAGACACCGAGGCCCCCGAGGGCTCCTCCGTCACGTTCGGACTCGTCATCGCCACGAACATCCCTCCTCGATCCACTGACTGGCTACGTTACGCACCCCACAGAGGCGGGGATGCTCGTGCATCCGCGGCCAGTCCGACGAGTACCACATCTTCACGTTTTTAGTATGCCAAAACTTAAAACAAGGCCCTCAGGATGCACGAAACGAATGGAAACAACTTCCCGTTCTCCAAGTTTTGGCATACCATCGCTCGTGTTCGGGTTCAGCCCGACATCGGTGCATCCCCCACGCAAAGGAGCCTGAGCATGACCGATACCGTCACACCAGTCGAGGAAGCGCGGCCGCGCACCCTCAAGCGCGCCCTCGGGCTGCCCGCCCTCATCGGGTACGGACTCGCCTCCATGGGCGTGCTCTCGGTCGTCTCCGTCTACGGCCCGGCCACCGAGCTCAGCGACGGGCACCTCCCCGCCGCGTACGTCGCGGCGATCATCATCATGCTGTTCACTGCCCACAGCTACGGACGCATGGCCGCGCACGTGCCGATCACGGGTGGCGCCTACGCCTACGTGACGCGCGGCTTCGGACCTGCGGTCGGCTTCGTCACCGGCTGGGTGATGCTGCTCGACTACCTGTTCCTGCCGATGGTGAACTTCCTGCTCTTCGGCCTCTACTTCAACAGCCTCTTCACCGCGGTGCCGGCCTGGGTCGGCACGCTCGTGTGCATCCTGGTCGTCGCCCTGTTCAGCATCATCGGCGTCAAGTGGTTCAAGCGCATGAACTTCGTCGTGATCATCGCATCGGTGCTCGTGATCGTCGTCTTCCTCGTCCTGGCGGTGCTCAACGCCCCAGATCTGACCTTGGCTTCGCTGACCGGTCCGCTCTCGATCGGCGAAGGCGGGCTCGCGCCGATCCTCGCGGCGGCGGCGATCGTGGCGTTCGCCTTCCTCGGGTTCGACGGGGTCTCGACGCTTGCCGAGGAGACGCACGATCCGCGTCGCAAGGTGCCGAAGGGCATCGTGCTCGCGACGCTGTTCGCGGGCCTCGGCTACCTGGCCTTCTCGATCGCCGGCAGTCTCATCGCCCCCGACTGGACCCAGCTCGACAACCTCGACGCGGCCGGCACGGAGCTCATGCAGCAGGCTGGCGGTGACGTGCTGATGGTCGTGTTCGTGATCGTGAACACCGTCGGCATCGTGCTCTGCGGCACGGCGGCGCAGATGAGCGTGAGCCGGGTGCTGTTCGCGATGGGCCGTGACGGCATCCTGCCCCCGGTGCTCGCGAAGCTGCACCGACGCTTCCGCACCCCATACGTTGCCGCCATCGTCGTCTCCGTCATCGCCCTGGTCGCGCTCTTCGTCACGCTTGACCAGGCCGTCTACATGATCAACTTCGGCGCACTCGTGGCGTTTGCCATGGTGAATCTCGCCACCGCCAAGGTGCTCTTCTTCGACCTCCGCCTGCGCAGCGGATGGGGGATGCTGCGGCACCTCATCATGCCGATCATCGGGTTCGTCTCCGTCGCCTGGCTGTGGACCTCGCTGGCCCCGTTCACCTTCGTGCTGGGCACGGCGTGGCTCCTCATCGGCGTCATGGTGTACCTCGTTCGCCGCAAGCGCCGGGGTGGACCCCTTGCGCTCCGGCTCGACGGCTCATCGACGGAGGCCATGCCCACGATCCCCTACCAGCAGTGACCCGGCCTCCAGCAGGCCAGGGCAGTCCGGGAGCTCACGACCATCCCGGGGAAAGCAGCACCATGACCGATTCCACGCCCACGCAGACGCTGCGCACGCCCGGGCTCGTCGACGCGCACATCCATCCAGACAAGACCTCGTGGGGTCGGCCCTGGCAGTCGCGTCGAGGAGCGGCCACGCTCGCCGAGCTGATCGAGAACGACCGCGCGACGCAGACGGCCTACGACACGAGCGTCGAGGAGCGCGCGTTCAGCCTGTTCTCGCAGGCGCTCGCGAACGGCACGTTCGGGATGCGCGCCCACGTCGACGTCTCCTCGGAGCTGGGCATCGGGAACGTGGAAGGGGTTCGTGCCGCGGCCGAGCGCCTCGCCGGCGACCTGACCGTGCAGATCGTCGCGTTCCCCCAGTTCGGGCTCCTCTCGAACCCGGGCACCCTGGAGGCGATGGCGGCATCGCTGCAGTCGGGCGCGGACCTCGTCGGGGGCATCGACCCCTCGGGGCTGGAAGGCGACCTGCACGGGCATCTCGACGCGATCTTCGGGCTCGCCGATCGCGCCGGACGCGAGCTGGACATCCACCTGCACGACGGCGGCGAGGAGGGCCTGGCGCAGATCCGGGAGATCGCGCGGCGCACGATCGCCGGCGGCCGGCAGGGCGGCGTGACCATCGGCCACGCCTTCGCGCTCTGCGATCCCACACTCGCGTCGCTCGGCGAGACACTCGATCTCGTCGCCGAGGCGGGCCTCTGGATCGCGGTGTGCGCGCTCGGCCCCGACCCGGTGCCCGACCTCGACCGCTTCGAAGCCCACGGCGTGCGGGCGGTTGCCGGCTCCGATGGGGTTCGGGATGCGTGGAGCCCGTTCGGCACGGGCAGCATGGTCGACCGCGCCCACCTCCTCGCCTACCGAACCGGTGCGATGACCGACGAAGAGCTGGAGCGGGCGTTCCGCATCGCCTCCATCTCGGGCGGCGAGATGATGGGCCTCGCGAGCGTCGCGGAGTGGGACGAGCGCAGTGGCACCCGACTCGAGTTCGCTGCCGAGAATCTCGCTCAGCTCGTCGTCGACCGGCCGGCTCCCCTTCGCGTCCTCCGCG
Source organism: Pseudoclavibacter sp. VKM Ac-2888 (assembly GCF_015351285.1). NCBI lineage: Bacteria > Bacillati > Actinomycetota > Actinomycetes > Micrococcales > Microbacteriaceae > Pseudoclavibacter > Pseudoclavibacter sp. VKM Ac-2888. The sequence continues at coordinate 3,212,562 of NZ_JADKSM010000001.1, read as the reverse complement.
ACGGCCGGGTGCTCCACGACGGCCGGGTGCTGCGGTGAACGCTCAGCGCCAACAGGGCGTCGCGGCCGGCATCCTCGTCATCGCCGTCGGGCTGAGCGTCAGGTTCCCGATCACGAACCCCTCCGCGCTGCTCGGTGAGATCGGGACCGGCTACTCGCTCTCGCCGTCGGCGCTCGCCGTCCTCAGCTCGATCCCAGTGCTCCTCTTCGCGCTCGCCGCGCCCCTCGCCCCGCTGATCGTCGGCCGGCTCGGACTGCCCAGATCGATCGCGCTGCTCCTCGCGGTGCTCGCGAGCGCGACCCTGCTGCGACCCCTCGGACCCGCGCCGCTGTTCGTGTCGACCGTCCTCATCGGCGCCTCCATCGCGATCCTCGGCATCCTCGCCCCGCAGATCATCCGGAGCGCGCTCGCCACGCGCGGCGGGTTCTGGACGGGCGTCTACACGGCATCGTTCGGCGTCAGCGCCGCGACCGGCGCAGCATTCTCGGTGCAGCTCTTCCACGCCCTGGGCGATGAGGTCGGGCCGGCGCTCGCAGCGTGGGGAGTCCCCCTCCTCATCGCTCTCGCGTTCGCCCTCGCCTTCGGTCGCCGCATCGAGACCCGCGGCGCTGGGCCACGGCCGACCTCGGCTGGCGAGCGCCAGCCGATCCTGCGCGCCCGTGGGCTCTGGCCGGTGACGGGGTTCTTCGCCTGCCAGGCGCTCCTCTACTTCTCCATGACCGCGTGGCTCCCCACGATCGCGATGGACCGCGGGGCCACCCCCGCCGCGGCCGGACTGCTGCTCGCGTGGATGAGCGTCGCCGGGCTCCCGGCGGCCCTGTTCGCACCGATGCTCGCATCACGAGCCGGCTGGCGTACGCCGATGCTCGTCGTCACCGCACTGCTCGGCGCCGCGAGCCTGCTGGGCCTCGCGATCGCACCCCTCGCGGCGATGACCGTGGTCGTCGCGGTGCTCGGCGTCGCCTTGAGCTCGGCGTTCGGGATCTCCGTCGCGCTCATCGTGCTCACGGCACCGAGCGGCGCATCCACTGCCGCATTCTCGGCCGTGGTGCAGGGCATCGGCTACGGGGCCGCGGCGGCCGGCCCCCTGCTTTCCGGCCTGCTTGCCGGAGCGGGCATCGGCTGGCCGGTCATCATCGTCGGCCTCGCTGCCGTCGCGCTGCTCGAGCTCGGGTTCGGCGTCGCGAGCTCCCGGGCGTCCCTCGCCGTGCAGCGAACGGGAGCGCCGGCCACCTCAGCTGATCGCGCGGGCGATCGGGAGGCCGACGCCGTGCGAGGTGAGGCCGCCGTCGATCGCGAGCTCGGCGCCCGTCACGAATGAGGTCTCGGGCGAGAGCAGGCTCGCGATCACGTCGGCGACCTCGGCCGGCGATCCCGTCCGGCCGAGCGGTGTCAGCTCGACGTTGATGTCGCGGAACACCGCCGAGGCGCTCGCCGTCATTGGCGTCTCGATGTACCCGGGATGCACGATGTTCACGCGGATCCCCCGCGGCCCCAGCTCCATCGCCGCGGTCTTCGTGATGCCGCGCAGCGCCCATTTGCTTGCCGCGTACGCCACCGCGTAGTGGGCCGTGACCGCCGCCGCGGAACCCACGTTGACGATGGATGCGCCGCTCGCCATGAGCGGGGCAAGCACCTGGATTCCGAGGGCGGGGCCCGTCGCGTTGACCGCGAAGGCCGCCTCGAAGTCCTCCGCGGTCGCTGCCTCGAGCCGGGCGCGCCTCGTGATGCCGGCCGCGTTCACGAGACCCGCGAGCGCGCCGGTGGTCGCGGCGAGCTCGGCGAGCGACGCCCAGCCCTCCGGGTCGCGCACGTCGAGGACAACGCGTCGCACGTTCGACGGTTGGGCGGCATCCGCGGGCCATGCCAGGTCGGCGGCGATGACCGGGACGTCGCCCTCGATGAGCCGCTCCACGACGGCCGCGCCGATGCCGGAAGCGGCCCCCGTCACGACGACGGCTGCGGCGAACGCACTGGTGGTCTCAGGCACGGGGCTCCTCTCGGCGCGCGGCTCTGCGCATCCACCTCAACTCAAGCAGGGAGCGCGGCAGGCGGACAGCGGCAATCGCTGATCCGGCCCATCCGCTCCCTGGATACGACGGCGACGGCCACGGCCAGCCCCGATTCGGGATGGGTTACACGCCTCGGGATGGGTTGCAACCCATCCACAAGCGCGAAACCCATCTCGAAACCGCAGGGGGCAGGCAGCGAGACAAAGGTGGGGTGGAAAGGCTGAAGAGGAATCCATCCCGAAACGGACGCAGCCAGACAACGCGCCCCACCCCAGCTTCTCGAGATGGGTTACACGCCTCGGGGTGGGATGCAACCCATCCGCAAGCGCGAAACCCATCCCGAAACCGCAGGGGGCAGGCAGCGAGACGAAGGTGGGGCTGGGAAGACAGACGAGGAATCCATCCCGAAACGGACGCAGCCGGACAACGCGCCCCACCCCAGCTTCTCGAGATGGGTTACACGCCTCGGGATGGGATGCAACCCATCCACAAGCGCGAAACCCATCCCGAAACGAAAGCGGGTGGGCAGCGCAGCGCGGCCCCGCCGCACCGCCGCAGCGCGGCACCGCCGCACCGCCGCGCGCCCTACACGCGCTCGAAGACGGCGGCGAGCGCCTGGCCTCCGCCGATGCACATGGTCTCGAGGGCGAGGCTGGCGTCGAGGGCCGGCAGCTCGTTCGCGAGGGTCGCGAGCATGCGGATGCCGGTGGCGCCGATGGGGTGGCCGATGGAGATGCCGGAGCCGCGCGGGTTGAGGCGCGGGTCTTCGGCGTCGATGCCCCAGTCGGCGAGGCACGCGAGCACCTGCACGGCGAAGGCCTCGTTGAGCTCGATCACGTCGAGGTCCGCCAAGCCGATGCCTGCGCGCGCGAGCGCAAGGGAGGTCGCCGGCACTGGTGCGACACCGAAGAGGCGCGGGTCGTTGCCCGCTACCGCCCACGAAACCAGCCGAACCGAAGGCGTGAGCCCAAGCGCAGCCGCCCGCTCCGGGGTCGTCACGATGCAGGCGGCGGCCGCGTCGTTCTGTCCGCTCGAGTTGCCGGCCGTGACGGTGGATGCCGGGTCCTTCTTCCCGAGGATCGGCCGCAGTCGGGCGAGGGCCTCGAGCGACGAGTCGGCGCGCGGATGCTCGTCCCGGTCGACGAGCACGTCGCCCTTCCGGCCAGGCACGGTGACGGGCACGAGCTCGGCGTCGAACGCGCCCGATTCCTGAGCGGCGACGGCGCGCTGGTGCGACTGCAGGGCGAAGCGGTCCTGCGCCTCACGGCTGATGCCGTACTCGGAACGCAGCAGCTCGGCGCTACCCACGTTGCCGTCGGGGCTCGGGTAGTTGACGCCGCCGACGGTCTCCCGGCCGCGGGCCAGGGCGTCGTGCAGCATGAGGCCGGCGGGCGGGGTGCCGCGGCGTCCCTGCTCCGTATAGAGGGGAGCGTTCGACATCGATTCGGCGCCGAGGGCGACGACCACGTCGGCGACCCCCGTCTGCACTTCCATCGCGGCGTTCATGACGGCCTGCAGCCCCGAGCCGCAGCGGCGGTCGAGCTGGTACCCCGTCGTGGTGATGGGGAAGCCCGCATCCAGTGCCGCGACCCGCCCGAAGGCCGGAGACTCCATGGAGGGGTACCCCTGCGCGCCGATGACGGAGTCGACGGCAGTGACGTCGAGCCCGCTGCGCGCGACGAGCGCCTCGAGGACGGCGACACCGAGCGCCCGCGCGTCGAGCGGCGCGAGCGATCCGCCGAGCCGCCCGACAGGCGTGCGGAGCGGTGAGCAGATGACGACCTCGCGGAGCTCGGTCACGCCGAGACCTCCTGCAGGGAATCGGCGACCGTGAAGGCGGCCCCGGTTGCGTCCCGAACCTCGTCGACCGTCACGCCGGGCGCGAGCTCGATGAGCACGAGCCCAGAGTCCGTCACGTCGAGGACGGCCAGGTCGGTGATGATGCGGTCGATGCAGCCCTTGCCGGTGAGGGGCAGGGTGCACTGCTCGACGATCTTCGGCGAGCCGTCCTTCGCGACGTGCTCCATGACGACGAGCACGTGCTCGGCGCCGTTGACGAGGTCCATGGCTCCGCCCATGCCCTTGACCATCTTGCCGGGCACGGCCCAGTTGGCGATGTCGCCCTGCGCGGAGACCTGCATGGCGCCGAGGACGGCGTTGGTGACGCGGCCGCCGCGGATCATGCCGAAGCTCGCGGCCGAGTCGAAGAAGGACGCGCCGGGCAGCACGGTGACGGTCTCCTTGCCGGCGTTGATGAGCTTCGGGTCTGCCTCTCCCTCCCACGGGTACGGGCCGACGCCGAGGATGCCGTTCTCGGAGTGCAGCACCACCTCGATGCCGTCGTCGATGTAGTTCGGGATGAGCGTCGGCAGCCCGATGCCGAGGTTCACGTACGAGCCGTCCTTGAGCTCCTTGGCGGCGCGGGCGGCCATCTCGTTCCTGGTCAGCGGCATCAGGCGTGTCCCCTCGAGTCGGTGGATGCGGTCGTTGCGGCGGTTTCGCGCGGCCGGATGGTGGTCTTCTCGATGGGCAGCTCACCGGACTGCTCCGGCGTGAGGACGACCACCCGGTCGACGTAGATGCCGGGCAGGTGGATCTCGTCGGGGTCGAGCTCGCCTGGCTCGACGAGTCGGTCGACCTCGGCGATCGTGATGCGCCCGGCCATGCCGGCGAGGGGATTGAAGTTGCGGGTCGACTTCTCGAAGCGCAGGTTACCGTGGCGGTCGCCGACGGCGGCGCGCACGAGCCCGAAGTCGGTGCTGATGGCGGTCTCGAGCACGTACTCCTTGGCAGCCCCGAACACGTCGAAGGGGCGCTGCTCCTTGGGGTCGCTCACGAGGCCGACGGTGCCGTCGGAGTTGTAGCGGATGGGCATCCCGCCCTCGGAGACCATGGTGCCGGCCCCGGTCGCCGTGTAGAAGGCGGGGACCCCGACGCCGCCAGCGCGCAGGCGCTCGGCGAGGGTGCCCTGCGGGGTGAGCTCGACCTCGATCTCGCCGGACAGGTACTGGCGCGCGAATTCCTTGTTCTCGCCGATGTAGCTCGCGATGACGCGGCGGATGCGCCCTTCGGAGAGCAGCTCGCCGAGGCCCCAGCCGTCGACGCCGCAGTTGTTGGAGACGACCTCGAGGCCGTCGACGCCGAGTGCCTGGATGGCGCGGATGAGGGTGATGGGCACGCCGGAGAGGCCGAATCCCCCGACCGCGAGCGATGCGCCCGCCGGGATGTCGGCGACGGCATCGGCCGCCGAGGCGTAGGTCTTATCCACGTTCTGCTCCTTCGTTGGGGCTGGATTCTGGAGACTCTGCTGTGTCTGCGGTGCCTGCGGCATCGAGGTCCGCGAACACCTGCTTGGCGATGCCGAGGGCTCCGTTGGCGGGAGGCAGGCCGGCGTAGAGCGCCGTGTGCAGGATGACTTCGGCGATCTCGGCGCGCGTGAGGCCGTTGGTGAGGGCGGCGCGCACGTGCATCCGGATCTCTGCCTCGTGCGATCCGGTGACGAGGCTCGCGAGCGTCGCGATGGACCGCTCGCGGCGGGACAGCTCGTCGCGCGCCCAGATCTCGCCCCACGCGTAGCGGGTGATGAAGTCCTGGAACGGCGCGGTCTCCGCGGTCGTTCCGGCGACGGCGCGGTCGACGTGCGCGTCGCCGAGCACCTCGCGGCGCACGCGCATGCCCTGCTCGTGCGCGCTCGTCGCGCCGGGCTGCGCCGGCAACGCGGATGCGCGCAGGTGCGTCGTGAGGAGGCGGGCCGCGGCGTCCGGGTCTTCGAGCGCGGCGAGGTGGGCGGTGCCGGCGATGGTCGAGTGGTAGCCGTTCGGGATGCGCTCGGTGAGCGTCTGCATGGCTTCCGGCGTCGTGACGGCGTCGTGTTCGCCGCTCACGACGAGCACGGGTGCGCGCAGCGAGCCGAGCGATGCGGTGCGGTCGAAGGCGGCGAGTGCCTCGTTGCAGCGCGCGTACGACTCGTCGTCGATGTCGATGAGCGTCGAGAGGGATCGCGCGGCGGGAGAGAGCGGGTGCTGCTCGAGGAAGCCGGGCGCGAACCACCGTTCGGCGCTGCCCGTGACGAGCGATGCGGTTCCGGATGCGCGCACCGCGGCGGCCCGCTGCTCCCATCCCTCGGTGGTGCCGATCTTCGAATCGGTGCAGAAGAGCGCGAGGCTCTTGACGCGCTCGGGGTGCGCGAGGGCCAGCTCGAGGGCGATGGCCCCGCCGAGGGAGAGCCCCGCGAGGTGGAATGCGCCGCCGCCGGCTTCTTCGACGACCCCGAGCACCGCATCCGCGAGCTCGGCGATCGTGAACGGCTCGGTGACGGCGGGGCTGGAGCCGTGGCCGGGGAGGTCGACGCGCAGGATGCGGAGCGTGCTGCCGGGCGTCGAGGCGCGCAGAGCTTCGACGGTGCCATCCCAGAGCGCCATGGTGGTGCCGAGCGATGGGAGCAGCACCAGCAGTTCGTTCTGGGCCGCGGGCTGCGTGCCGGGGGCGAAGGCACCCTTGAGCCGTGGGATCGTCATGCCGTCTCCTCGCTGTTCGTGCTGTCGTCTGCGTCGCTGTCGCTGTCGCTGTCCGCGTCGGTGTCGGTGTCGCTATCGCGATCCTGGCTGGCGTCCTGGTAGAGGAACCGGCTGATGGCGGCGTTGACGACGCGGTTCGCGGCCTGCAGCGTGACCTGGTCGGCGCCCGCGACGGCGGAGTCGGCGAGGTGGTGCCGCGCCGTCTCACGCTCGACGGTGACGCGGTCGAGGGATGCGGCGAGGCGTCGGGCAGACACGCTGGCGAGCTCGAGGAGGCGGCGCAGCGCATCCCATTCGGCGTGCCATTCGCCAGCCGGTCGTTCGTCCTGGGAGATGGCGGCGGAGGCGACGGTCGCGAGGAGGCCGGGCGCCTGGAGCGCGTTCGAGACGACGACGATGGGGGCGACGGGGTTCTGCTTGTGGGGCATCGCCGAGGAGGCGCCGCCGCCGGCAAGCGAGAGTTCGCCGACGCGTTCGCCGGAGGAGGTGACGAGGTCGCGTCCGATGCGCCCGAGGGCTGTGCACACGGCCGTCGCGGCGCTCGCGACGGCGAGCACCGGGGTGCGCTCGGCGTGCCAGGAGCGGCGTGGGTCGTCGAGGCCGAGGCCCGCAGCGAGGTGCGCCCGCAGGATGCTCGTGGTCTGCGCGCCGGACCCGAGCCGGTCGGCTGCCTCGCCGGTGCCGACGGCACCGCCGAACTGCACGGGGTAGTCGAGGGCGTCGATGGCCGCGATGGCGGAGGTGACGCCGTCGAGCCAGCCCGCGAACTGCACGCCGAGTGTGCTCGCGGCGGCCTGCCGGCCGAGCGTGTAGGCGACGCGGGGCGAGCGGCGTTCGGCGTCGGCGAGGCCCTGGAGGCGGGTGCCGGTCGCGGCGAGGTCGGCGCGTACGGCGGCAAGCGCGTCGCGCGAGTGCAGCATGCTGGCGGAGTCGACGATGTCCTGGCTCGTAGCGCCGGCGTGCAGGCGCGGGGCCTCGACGCCGGCGGTGGCGAGCGAGGCGCGCAGCTGGCGCACGAGCTCCGGAACCATCACGCCGTCCGACTCGAGGCCGTCGCGCAGCGCGTCGGCATCGAGGTCGGCAGTCTCGACGGCACGTGCGGATGCGGTGGCGTCCTTCGTCTCGAGCGCCGCCCAGGCGAGCAGCAGCTCGGCCTCGACACGGAGCATGCCGCGCACGAGCGAGCCCTGTTCGTCCCCACCTTCCCGGCGCACGGTCACAGCTCCTGGCCGAAGTCGAAGAAGACCGTCTCGCCGTCGCCCTGGAGGCGGATGTCGAAGCGGTAGCTGCCGGGCGCATCCGGTGTCGCGATGAGGGTGGCGCGGCGCTCGGGGGCCAGACCGGCGAGCACGGGGTCCGTCTCGTTCTCGGCGGGCTGGTCGCCGAAGTAGGCGCGCGTGAAGAGGTGGTGGAGGAGGCCCCGCGCGAAGATCGTGACGAGCAGGTAGGGGGCGGCTCCCACATCCCGTCGCCCTGGCTTGATGGTCGTGAACGAGTAGTGGCCGTCGCGGTCGGCCGGTGCGCGGCCGAAGCCCGTGAACGTGTAGCCGTCTCGTTCGAGGCTGCCACGCTGCGCGACCGGCTGGCCGTCGGCGTCGAGCCCCCACAGCTCGAGGATGGCATCCGGAACCGTCTCGCCTGCACCGTCGGTGACGGTGCCGTGGAGGCGGATCGCGTCCGGGCGCCAGGGGGCGGCGATCTCGCCGCCGCGCTCGTAGGGCAGGGCGTAGCCGTAGAAGGGGCCGACGGTCTGCGACGGCGTCTGGCCGAGCGGTGCCGCCTCGGTCGTGGTGGGTTCAGGCATGGTCGGTGTCCTCCGGTTCCATCCACGTGGACTTCGAGCCGGTGAGCACGATGTCCCACTTGTAGCCGATCGCCCACTCGTGCTCGCTGACGTCGTGGTCGTAGTTCGCGACGAGTCTTGCGCGTGCGGCTGGGTCGACGATGGACTGGTAGATGGGGTCGAGCGCGAAGAGCGGGTCGCCGGGGAAGTACATCTGCGTGATGAGGCGCTGCGTGAACTGCGTGCCGAACAGCGAGAAGTGGATGTGCGCGGGGCGCCACGCGTTGCGGTGGTTCTTCCACGGGTAGGCGCCCGGCTTGATGGTGGTGAGCCGGTACTCGCCGTCGTCGCCCGTGATGATGCGGCCGACGCCCGTGAAGTTCGGGTCGAGGGGGGCGGGGTGCTGGTCGCGCTTGTGCACGTAGCGTCCGGCGGCGTTGGCCTGCCAGATCTCGACGAGCTGGCCGCGCACGGGGCGGCCTTCGCCGTCGAGGATGCGGCCGGAGACGATGATGCGCTCGCCGATGGGCTCGCCGTTGTGCTGGATCGTGAGGTCGGATTCCTCGGCGGCGACGTCGGTGTGCCCGAACGCGGGAGAGACGAGTTCGATCTCCTCGGGGTCGGCGCGCACGAGCTCGTGCGTGGGGTGGCGCAGCGCGACGGATCGGTAGGGCGCGAAGTCGCGCTGCGGGTGGCTGCGGGTGTCGTCGGCGTGCGCAGCGTGCATGTCGGAGATCTGCTGCGAGATGTGCGCCTGGGTGACCAGCGAGTCGACGGGGCCGTCCAGCTGCTCGGACTGTTCCTGCGGGGCGCTCATCGTGCATCCACGAACGGGAGGCCGGCGTACTGCTCGGCGAGGCTGACCTGGGCGGCGTGCGAGGAGGTGACGTAGCGGATCTGCCCGAGCTGGCGTTGGAAGTCGAAGGCGCTCTGCTCGGCGGATCCGTCGGCGGGGTGCACGTGGAGCATGTCGGTCATCCATTGCGAGAAGTGCTGCACCTTCCACTGCCGGTCGAGCGCTTTGTCGCTGTACTGCTCGAGGCCCGTGTCGTCGCCGGCGTAGTGGGCTTGGAGGGCTTCGGCGAGGAGGGCGACGTCGGCGATGGCCGAGTTGAGGCCCTTCGCGCCGGTCGGGGGCACGATGTGGCCGGCGTCGCCGACGAGGTAGAGGCGCCCGTAGTTGAGGGTGGAGACGACGAAGCTGCGCATGGGCAGGATCGACTTCTCGGTGATGGGGCCTTCGGTGAGGGTCCAGCCCTCGGTGCCGAGGCGCGTCTGGAGGGCTTCCCAGATGCGCTCGTCGCTCCAGTTCGCGATGTCGTCGTCGGGGCTGACCTGCAGGTAGAGGCGCGAGACCGTGGTGGAGCGCATGGAGTGCATGGCGAAGCCGTCGCGGTGGAGCGCGTAGATGAGGTCGTCGGTGGAGGGGGCCACGTCGGCGAGGATGCCGAGCCACGCGAAGTCGTAGACGCGCTCGGCGACCTCGAGGGTGCCTTCGGGGAAGGTGCGGCGGCAGACACCGTGGTAGCCGTCGGCGCCGATGATGTAGTCGCAGTCGAGGGTGATGCGCTCGCCGTTCGGGGCCGTGTAGGCGACGGATGCGCGTTCCCCGTCGATCTGCGCCGATTCAATCTTGGTCGGCTGAACGTCGGTGGCTTCGAAGATGAGCTGCGAGCCGAGCCGCTCGTGTTCGGCGACGAGGTGGTGGACGAGCGCCTGCTGGCCGTAGACGGTGACGGTGCGGCCGGTCAGCTCGGCGAAGTCGATGTGGTGGCGTTCGCCCTCGTGCTGCAGGTAGATGCCGTGGTGGGTGAGGCCGTTGGTCTTGAGGTCGGCGTCGAGGCCGTACTTGCCGAGGAGGTCGACGGAGTCCTGTTCGAGCACGCCAGCGCGGATGCGCCCGAGCACGTAGTCCTTGTCGCGCGCCTCGAGGATGCGGTAGTCGATTCCCGCCTGGCCGAGGATGTGGCCGAGCAGCAGGCCAGCGGGCCCCGCTCCGATGATGGCCACCTGCGTGGACTGGCGCACGCCCGTTGCGGTGCTCTCGCCTGCCTCGGCGCTCTGGCCGTGGCTCTCGTCGCTCGTCATCGAACGCCTCTCGTCGTTGGGAAGGATGAGACGAGTGTGCGGGGCGGGTGGATGCGGTGGGCGGGGGTTTCCGCTGAGTGGAAGGTTTCGGGAAGCTACCGGGCACCGAGGACGGCGGGAATGAAGCGCCGCTCGTGACAGGTCAGCGCTGTCGCAAAACCGACGGCGGATACACGTCTCCGCGGAGGGAGTTGTGACACATGGTTTTGAGAGTCGTGTGTCACGGACCCACGCGAAAGCCGCGCCGGGGGGCCACTGCGAGGTGAGACGTCTTGGAACCCTAGGGTTTTGAGTCGGTTCCGTGGTCGGCCGGAGTCGAGGACTCAACGGCGATAGCGTGGTCCCATGCTGCGGATACGAGCTTTCTTGCCAGACGACCGCGAGGACTTGATCTCGCTCGCGTTGCGCGCCTGGGAGCCGGTGTTTCCTCTGACTGAGCAAGCCGTCTCGCCGTTCGTTTACCGCGCGTTCTATCCAGACGGATGGCGCGCGCGACAGCGTGCAGACATTTCGGCAGTCCTCGATGAGGAGCCCGAGAACATCGACGTCGCGTTCTCAGGCAGCCAGGTGGCTGGGTGGGTGTGCACGCGGCTTCATCCAGAGGACCGCATGGGTGAGGTCTACGTGCTTGCGGTCGACCCAGACTTGCAACGACGTGGGATCGGTCGGGCTCTTCTCGAGCACTCCACGCGGCGGGCAAAATCGGCCGGCATGAGCATGGTGATGGTCGAGACTGGCGACGATCCGGGCCACGAACCCGCTCGACGAGCATACGAAGCTGACGGGTTTGAGCGCTGGCCGGTCGCGAGGTACTTCAAGGACCTTTCCGGTCACTGACTCAAAGCGACTGTGACGGCACGGCAACGCCCGACCGGACTGCTTGCACGAGTCGAAGGTCAGCCGCGACGTTCAGTCCAGTCTTGTGGCCCGGTGAGACATCGCAAAACCCATGGGTTGCGAGAACGAGGGTGATCCCCACGAGTACGCGTTTCCGCACCACCTCCCGCTAGTCGTCGTGAACACACCGCCGGACCGTGTCCGCCCTAGGCCAGCTCGAGGGAGAGTATGGGGCGGTGAGCACCCATTTCGACAAAACGTTCCGGGCCGATCCGCGGTTTGCGCGCAAACGAGTCGCAGGTCTCACCTGGTTCGGGATCGCGCTCATCCTGGCGGGCTTCGTCTGCATCGTGTTCACTGCGCAGAACTTCATCCCTCTCGCCGAGTGGGCCCGCGAGGGAGGCGAGGACTCGGCACTGGTTCGCAATCGCATGGCGGGCATCACGCCGCTTGTCATGATCGCGATCGAACTCGTTGGCATCGCTTGGGGGGTGTACCTCCTCATCGTCGGCGCTCGCCCGTGGCATGTCGCTGCGACCGGGACCCGGCTGCGCAAGCGCTACTACGGCTTCCATCTCAGCGATCAGACCTTCTTTCACGAGGCGCACCGGCGATTCGCGACCGGTGATCCGTCAGTGTTCGCGCCATTTCCTCACCAAGTAGATGGCGGGCAGACGGTCGTGATGATCTGGACAGCCGACGCCGACCAGACCGCGTTCGTCGGCATCTCCTGGGACCAGAATCGGCGACGCACGCACAATCTGCCACTCATCTCGCACACTGGCCCGCGCTATCAGGCACTCGACGCCGCGCTCCGGAACAAGCTGTACAAGCCACTGCCCGACGAGCACAATCCACTGCTGCGCCCCGGCACTCGACCAGCAGACTGAGCGAGCCGATCAGCCGCCGAACGAGTCCAGCGGTGTCCGCTGCCCTTCTCGAAACTCGTCTAGGGCCCGCTCGAAGGAGTACGACGAGGACCGGTAGAGCACGGATCGATCGTGCGCGACGAGGATCATGCCGCCGCCGCGAATCGATCGGAACACCGCGACTCCCCCATCGAACGGGGCCGCGGACACGGGATCTTCAAAGACCTTCCCCCGCTTCTCGTTGAGGGAGCAGAAGAGACGAAATCCCGAGTCCGCGAGTCGGCGGTCCGATGCCGAGAGCCGTCCCCAATCGACCGAGGGTGGCACGGCATCCCCACGGCTGACGGGAACGAGGATGGGCGATAGGGCCGGTGATCCCGCCGCGTCGAGGTACGACTCGCGGATCTCCTGCGGCGTCGAGCGCAGCAGGTGGGTGAAGTCGCGGGCATCCCTTGCTGCGGTGATTCCAGCATCGGCGATCTCGATGCCCCGTTCGGAGCCGTCTGTCCCGCGCACGGACACCCACCCGGGTGCGACGGGCTCAAACCGCAGGCCTTCCGCGATCTCGACGGGAGGAGCGGGCTCGACGAGGAGGGGGAGCCTGAGCTGGGGAGCGTGCCGGGCAGCCGGACCGAACTGCAGCAGCAGATAGCGCTCAACGTCTTCGACGCCGCGAGCTCGCATCCTCGTGTCATGTAGGCCACGGGAGTACCGGCGGACGCACCACCATCCGTCAGCGTCCGAGACTTCATAGCCGGTCTCGAAGTCACCGACGAGCACCGTGTCGCCACGTGCGGTCACCTCGGCGCCGCCGAGCGCGACGAACTCCCGGAAGGCCGTCGAGAACAGCCACTCGGGCGACCACGACAGAACGACGGGCGGGTTCACCTGGGGTTGACCGACGTCGAAGACGGGAGATCCGTGTGGGTCCAGCAGTGCTCGTCGAAGGGTCCCGAGGGGCACGGCCATGAGGTGACTGAACGTTCGGGGCTCCCAGGGAACCCCGCGAAGGAAGATCACTGTTCGGCTCGGATCGGCCACGTTCCAGAGACGAACGTTTCCCTTGCCGTCGGTCGCCGACTCGGTGCCAGCGGCGAGCGCTGGCTGAGTGCTTGTCGCCAGCAGCCCGAATCCACGCGTCCCCCGGACTGATGCGTTGCCGATGAGGAAGGTCAGGTAGCGCTCGACGTCCTCGAGCCGTGACGCCTGAAACTCCGTGACATAGCTTCCCGATCGCGACGCTCCGGCCACCAGATAGCCGGCATCGCTTGATCGGACTCGGTGGCGCTCCTCGCCACCCCTGCTCCACACTTCGACGTCCTCATCGTCGCTGCCGACCGCGTACCCAGCCAGCCCGATGAACTCGGCGAACATCGACGAGGGACCGAGTGCGTTGAGAAGCGTCACGCAAGCGACGGTAGCGTGCCCGGGCCGAGGGAACCCTGCCGGGTCTACCCGACCCCACCGTGCCTCGGGTGCCTGCAGTCGAGGCTCATCGCTGGGGTTTACTCGGCCGCGTGAAGCAATGTGGTCGATGCAGCTCCTTGTAGGCGGTGCATCTGTCTCAGAACCTCCTTCGTCTCGAAACCCATGGGTTCTGAGAATCAGAGGACCCAGGGGTCGGCTGGCTGTACCCGCTCGTCGACGAGCGTAATGAGCCACCCGGTCAGACTCTCGTCACCTTCATGCGCTTGGAGAGTGTCGGGCCCGTACCAGCCAGTCGCACCCGCCGGAGGGTCATGCTTTGCCAGTTCGCGTTGCTCGTGTTCTCGTTGAGGGTTTCGCGTGTTCCGTGTTCTAAGAACTTCCTCGAGATGCGCTGATCCGGGTTCCGGACGAAGGATCTGCTCTCGAGCACCTGTCAGGGCGAGTCTGACGTAGACAGCGCTTATCGATGCAACGGTTCCAAGGATCGACCATGGCGACGCGCTGCGTAGTGGAGCGTACTGGTCGAAGTGCCAACAGATTTCGTCGAGTTCGTTGCCGTAGTACTGCCAGGTGGCCTTCTCGGCTAGGCGTTCGATTCTGTCGCCAACTGCGATTATCTCGCCATCTTCTTCGAGTTCTGTCACGCTGCACGTCACTCGGATCATGAGAACAGGGTCCCACGTCAGCTGTCAGATCGGCCGGTCAAGTCATCGCTCCTCCTCGGTCGAGGTCTCGGGCGCAGGTACCTGCCAGTGAGACATCGCAAAACCCAGGGGTTCTGCGACAACGTGGGACCGGGTTGAGCGCCGCGAAGCTCGCCGTGCGTCCCTGGCTAGAGCTCGATACTCATTGTGTAGACGAGAGGCCCATCCGCTATTTGCGTCTCGTGACTGACCTCGAAGCCGTGTCGCCTGTAGAGGGAGACGTTCCGTTCTGCAGATGTTTCGAGGGAGATGCGTGGGGATGGCGACGTGGCTACCTGACGCAAACATTCTTCAAGGAGTCGAGAACCCAAGCCCTGCCCAGCCTGCTCAGGACGCACTCCTATCGTCGCGAGGTCCCATGATTTCTCGAGCCTGGGGGGCAACTCGACCCCGAATACAGGGTCGAGACGATCGCCCATGAGCTCGGTGATTTCAACCTGTAGAGACTCGGCAGGTTCGGGGACCCCGGGTGGGAGCAGGGCGGCGACTCCGGCGAGATCGTCGCTGACTACGACGGCGCCGTGCTGCAGCGCATGCGTCAGGTAGATGGCCTGGAGTTGCTTGAGTCGAGCTGAGTAGTCGTCGCTTGGAATGCTCCAGCGCGTCCACGGGTACGAATCGAAGGCGGCAGCAAGGGTAGCTGCCGCTTGAGATAGGTCTGAGTGAGTTGCATTTCGTATCGCTACTGGCACCCGAAAATCCTATGCTCAGTGACTGTTCCCCAGACAGCGGGTCCCGAGCGCCGTAGGTATAGCACGGCTCGTGTCAGCCTTGACTGGGGCGCCTGGAGAACGTAGTGAGACCGTCTCCAAACCCATGGGTTTCGCGAGCAGACTTTTGCAGCGAGTCGCCCTAGCCTGGATCGAAGACGTGCCCCAGAATTCCGCTGGTCAGCGTGAGCCATACAAGCGTGACCGCTGCTCCTAGGCTCACAAGCAGCGTGAGCATCTTTTTGTCCTCGTTTGATGGCATGACACCAGCTTGCATGCTCTGCACCTGAGGGAATCCACAAGTGTTGCGAGACGCGATGAGCAGTCGTCGTGTTGCCTTCGCACGCCGAGACGTGTCGATCTCGTGCCCTCCCGCGTGAGGCACCTCAAACCCATCGTTCAAGTTCTGAATGCAACGCTGTCGATCCAGACCGGTCGGAAGATGTGTGGTCAATCGCTCGTAGCGGGGAATCTCACAGGCGTGACGTTGGTTAGCGCGCTCGCACTGGCGTGATCAGGACTCCGCCGAATCGTGCTTCGGAGTAGTCCCACTCGCGTCCATCAACCCACACCCGCGCCGAAATGCAGGGCAGCGGTTCGTGCTCGCCGTTCGGCCAGTGCAACACGAACCCGCCGCTGAACGACGCGTTCGATCCAGTCACTCGTGCACCGTTCGCATCCACTGCGCGAGCCTCGCATTCGAGGCACAAGTATTCGGGGTACCGATCGGATTGGACGACTTGGGTGCCGCAGTTCGGGCAGGGCTGCATTCCGCGGGCGCCAGGAAGGAACGGGCTCATCTGACGAGCGTAGGCCGAACAGCGCGCGAGCTGTTCGCGTACGGCCGGCTGATCGACATCGGGCGCAGCCCGGGATGGTGGAGACGAGTTCGGAGTGTCTCGCTCCCCCAGTCTGGCCAAGTGAGACATCGCAAAACCCGTGGGTTGTGAGAATGAGGGTGAGCCCCATAAGTACGTGTTCCCGCGCCCACCTCCCGCACTTCGTCGTGGACACGCCGCCTGGCCGTGTCCGCCCGTGGCTAGGTCGGGCGAGAGCATGGGACGGTGAGCACCCATTTCGACAAGACGTTGAGCGTCTTGCGGGCACGTGCGTCGTGTGGCGTGGCTTGGTGAACCACTGATCGGTTAGCGCGAAACGGGCTGTGGGTGGGAGGCGCTGGCGCCATCCGGAACCCCCACAGCCTGACGACGAGCCCTGACGAGACCAGCCACGATCGCGATCACAACCAAGGCGACATCCAGCGCCCCGTACACGACCGCGGTGGGTTCGAGACCGAAGCGCTCGACGGCGAGGCCCGCCACCAGCGCGGGGACGCTGAAAGCGATATAGCTGACGATGTACATCGTCGAGAAAACTTGTCCACGCTCGGCATCCGGAGCTGCCTCACCCAGCGCGCCGACGGCGAGGCGGAAGGTCGCACCGAAACCGAGACCCGCGATCGCCGAACCGACGATATACAGCGGCGTACCGGCCATGACGAGCGCCGCGATCGTGATCAGCACCCCGAGAACCAGTGTTCCGTAGCCGAACAGCGTGCCCAGGCGCGGGGGGAGGAATGCCGAGATGGCTGTGCCGACCGTACCGGCGACGAAGAAGACCCCGAGCACGAGGCCGACGGTGAAGTGGCTCTGCACGCCGAGTACGGTGCCGAGGATCGACGACCCGAGTGACAGGTAAAGGCCGCCTAGGGCCCAGGTCGCGGCGATCGACGGGACAAGGGCGAAGAAGATGCTTCCTGCGGCGGGAGGAAGCCCGATGCTCGGCAGGAGCGACCGCCAGATCGAGCGGGCTGTGGGACTGTCTGGCCGGACGTGTTCTGGAACCAGCCAGATGAGAGCGGCGATGACCAGATAGCTGACAGCCAGGATCCAGAACACCAGCTGCCGAGGGAAGGGCGCGAATTCGACCAGCGCGCCGGCGAGCACGGCTCCGAACGCGATTCCCAATGACGGGACCGCGCTGCTGACCAGCGAACCGGAGCGGGCGCTCGGCGCTTTGTCGATGATCATCGCCGTGAAGGTGCCGGTGGCGGCGCCGACCGCGAAACCCTGCACGAGTCGCGCCGCTACCAGAGCGCCCGTACTGTCGGCCGTTGCAAAGAGAACCATGCCGAGGGTCAGCAGAACAAGAGAGGCCGACGCCACGGGGCGACGCCCGATCCGGTCGCTCAGCGAACCGACCGTAAGCAGAGCGACGAGCAACGCGACGACGTAGGCCGCGAAGATGACCGTCAAGGTGAACGATGAGAAGCCCCAGAGCTGCTGGTAGACGGGGTAGAGCGGAGACGGAGCCGATGCGGCAGTCAGCGTCGCCGCACCGGCGAGGCCAGCGAGCGCAAATGAGATGGGGCGTGAGAGCACGATACCTCCGTCGTAAAGCAATGATTTTTGCTTTAAACATAGGCGTCGGTGTTGGTTATAGCAAATTTCTTTGCGATAATCTGATCATGCCATCTACTGCAGCGTCGACCCGGCCCGGTGGCCGGAGCGCAAGAGTTCTGAACGCGATCTACACCGCCGTCGGCGAGCTCGTCGGCGAAGGAACAGAGAGGATCACCTTTCCGCTCATCGCCGAGCGCGCCGGAGTCAACCCGACCACGCTGTATCGCCGATGGGACGACGTAGACGCTCTGCTCGAAGAGGTCTCCGTCGCGGCGCTGACGCGAGAGGGTGACCAGATTCCCGACACAGGCGCCCTTGAGACGGATCTCACGGAGTGGGCACTCATCATCACCGAGGACATCGCGCGGCCACACCGCACACGGTATCTGCGAGCGATGGTGGCAGCGCGCGCTGAGATCGTCTCGAGTTGCCCCGTGATGGAGCGGCGGCGCGACCAGGCGGCGGAGATGGTGCGTCGGGCATCAGGGCGGGGACAAGCAGCGCCGACCGTCGGGCAGATCCTTGACCACATCGTCGCACCGCTCTATCACCATGTCGTCTTCGCCCTTCCTGCCGACGAGGACTATGCGCGGCGACTCGTTCGCGACGTGCTCTTGATGGTGCGCTGAGTCCGAGAAGGGGTTGCCTAGCTTTTCCCGGTGGTCACGCCTCCGCGACGACGTCGGCGTCGGCGTCTGAGATGCCGTCATGAGACGCCGCGAAACCCAAGGGTCTCCCGATGCCGCCTCTGTTGCGGAACGAGTTCGATTCGCGGTCCGGAAGCGGTTGTTCAGGAGAGTCTGCTGAGGAGGTTCCGCAGGGCGGCGTCGTCGTGGGGAAGGGCAGGTTGGGTGTTGCTGAGCGCGAGGTGCACAATGCCGTGGACGAGTGCGAACGCGGCGAGCGCGTCAGTGCGCTCAGGTTCGTTTTCTCCAGTGGCGAGGTGAGCCCAGGCGCTCTTGCGTGCGCTGGACAGGCGGGGGTGGGCCAGGTCAAGCAGCTCCGTCTGCCACATGACGTTGTAGAGGCCAGGGTTGCTGGTCCCCCACTTCACGTACGCGACGCCCTTGTCATAGATGTCGCCAGGGGTCTCGTCGAGTGCGCGGCTCAGTGCTTCGAACCCTCCGGCTGCGAGTTCTGTCAGCAGGCCTTCTCGAGAGCCGAAGTGGTGGACTGGCGCGGCATGAGAGACCCCCGCCTGCCGTGCGATTTCTCTCAGGCTCAGTGCGTGGACGCCATGCTCGGCAACGGTCGTAGCGGCGAGCTCCAGGAGTCGGGCGTGGAGGGCTTCGCGGTCTCGAACAAGCATTGTGTCAGTGTAACGTTAGCCCTGATGTGTCAGTGTCACATTGCGTCGCCGTCCGCGGAGGTCTCATGTCTCTCATCTACCCGTTCGTCCTGTGCCTGCTCGGTACGCGCGTGAGCATGGGGGGTGCGCGTCGCCGCGGAGTCGCTTGGGCACGGCCGTGGGCGACATGGTCGTCTTCTTCCGCCGTGGCCATGAGTGCCGTGTTGCTCGCTGGTTCGGCGACGCATTTTGTTGAGCCGCAGCGCTCGGGGTTACTGGCGATCGTGCCGACCTGGATTCCGTTCCCGGGCTGGGTGGTCACCGTGACCGGAGTTGTCGAGGCGGTGCTCGCGGTGGGGTTGAGCGTCCCCCGAACCAGAAGAAGGTCCGCAATCGCGGCCATCGGGTTGTTGCTGGCGATGTACCCCGCCAACGTGATTGCCGCAAAAGGCGTTGAGGAGGCAAGCGCGCCAGACTCGCCCCTCCTTCCCAGGACACTGCTGCAGATCGCGTTCATCGGCGCGTGCGCACTCGCGGCGCGAAGCCCAGTCGACCGCGGATCAATAGAGCTGTAGCACCACGCGACGTCGCGCCCGCGTGGCAGTGGAGCTAGGGGGGCTCGCGCCCGCAGCACGAGGCCCCACGCATCTGGCCCGACTCAAACGGGCTGCCATGCGCGACGGCGGGACTCTAGGGTTTTGAGACAACTGGAGGGGACTGAGCAAGCTCGTCCTGTTTCGCCGCCCACGTTGATGGCGGACCCGATTCGTCCAGGCATCCGGGCGTTGGGATGGCCCCTTCGAGGGAACCATCCATCGAATAGACGCAGATCCGGAACTGCGCTTCCTCGTTGGAAAGCCCGCTGTGCCAAAACTCCAGGAACTCGAGAGCGTGATTCGTCTCAGCGAGTGCGCGGGCGTCGGATCTCGCGTTTGGATCCAAAAGTCGACTTGGGGGCCGCGACGCCGCGACGCATGCTCGCTGACTTCTCACCGGAATCTGCACCTCCGCTGACGTGAGCCCACATGACGTAACGCCTATGGCACAAGCTGTGCGTTACATCTCTGCTAGGGTCGAGTCATGCATGATGACCCCATCCGGCCCTTGGTCGACCTTGCCGCCACGCGCCCAGAGGGCGAATGGCCGGAACAGTTGGACATGGCTCGGTTCCACCGCGTTCTCGCAGACGTTGCGCCCGTATCCCGGGACCTTCAAGATCTGGAAGCTGCTCGGTCCGTTCGTGACCGACTTGCCTCGATCCTGCTCGACGGATCCGATGCCGAGGCCTACAGGACTTTGAACGGTGTCGTGACGGAGCACGCGGTGATGCCGTTCGTGGATGCGTCTGGCGTGCAGTACCGCTCGGGTCGCTCGGATGCGGTGAGCTCGTTGTGGGCGCAGGTTGCGGGACCACTTCTCCTGGCTCTCGCCTCCGGCGTTCGAGGGCGAACGAAGCGCTGCGCGAGTGCGCCGTGCGTGACCCCATTCATCGACTCGTCCGGTGGGGGCCGAGAGTACTGCTGCGCGCGATGCGCCACGCGGGCACGAGTGCGCCGCCATCGGGCAGAGAGAGCGCCTCAGTGACGATCGCTGCACAGACGTGTCTTCAGTGCACCCACCCTCCGGCCGGAAGCTGGTTCACGCGCGTGGCCCACGCACTCGGCGTTGCATTGCTGCGCGTGACCCACGCATCCGACGTCACGCGAAGCCGCGAGGCGCACCGCAACGCATACGAACTCAACTTGACGCTGGAAACCGAACGGCGCCGCCGAGAGAAGACACGGCTGCTCACGAACCGGCAGATCTGAGAGCATGACGATTCCTCCCAACGCCTTCTTCCACGTCTCGCACGCCGACCTCGAGAGCCTCCACCGCCGACTTCGTAGCGCGGTGCTGCCGGACCAGTCACCGGGCGAGGATTGGTCCCGCGGCATCCCAACGCGCGTCCTTCGACGACTCATCGAAAGGTGGGCCGGAGACTACGACTGGCGCGCACACGAACGCCTGCTGAATCGCGAGGCGCACGACTCCTACCGCAGTGCCATCGGCCCTCTCCATTACGTCCAGCGCAGTGGTGACGAAGCCAAGTTGCCGCTCCTCGCCATCCACGGCTGGCCGTACTCCTACGCGCAGCTCCTCCCTCTTGCGGATGCCCTGAACGGCGAGCACACCGTGATACTTCCCTCGCTGCCCGGGTTCGCTCACTCGCCCGCTTCCACGCAGCCGTTCAGCGCGAGGCGCATCGCGGAAGCACTGCACTCGTTGATGGTCGACCGCCTGGGTCACCACCGCTACATCGTCTACGGCGAGGACATGGGTGCCCCCGTCGCAGACTGGATCGCTGGCCTGCACCCAGGCCCCGTTGCCGGAATCGTCGCGTCGCATCCGTCGTACTCCGCTCAAGCGAGACCAGGAGTTCTGCTGAACCAAGACGAGCGCGCGTTCCTTCGGCAAGCTCGGGACCCCCTCGAAAGCGGATACGCGCATCAGCAAGGCACCCGCCCCGACACCTTGGCCGTCGCATTGCTCGATTCTCCGGTCGGGCTGCTCGCCTGGCTCGCCGAGAAGGTCGCAGCTTGGAGTGACGGTGGTCATGCGAGCGAGTTCGGCGGCCTGAGCGATGACGCGGTTCTCGACCTCGTCTCTCTGTACTGGCACACGCGGTCGATCGGAACGAGCTTCCGCAGCTACGCAGAGCCCAGCGATTTCGACGATCATCCGCTCGTTGCCGCGCCGGCCTCGATCCTCATCAACACTCACGAGCGCGACTACCCTCGATCCCTCGCCGAGAAGAGCTACACGGGCGTCCGGACGTTCCAGCGACTGGAGAGAGGTGGTCACTTCACGGCGTGGGAGAACCCTGCGGCGATCGCGACCGCCATCCGACAGCACGCGCAGTGCGTCACGTGAAGCCATCGAGATCCCGGGGACGACAAGGTCCCGGGAGGAATGGGGACATGACTGCGACTTCGTCGCATCAGTCCCGGTCCTATGTTGAGAGGGAAAGCCCATTGAAGGGACCGTTCGGGAGTCTGGCCGATACTCCGGCCTCGCTCTGCCAGCTATGTACTCCGTTGAAGGATCAAAATTGCTCAGCTCTCCCCTTTTCCTCGTTCGCGGCCTGAGCGCTATCGCCCTGACAGGGGTGCTCGCGATGCTCGGCGCGACAAGCGCAGCAGCCGCGCCCGTCGGGCTCACGAGCGCCGCGCATGAGCTCACAACTGAGGACGTGAACGCGTGGCTCGACGGGATGCTCCCTTCCGCTCTCGAGCGTGAGGGAATCGCTGGTGCAACGGTTGGAGTCGTCAGCAAGGGACAGGTGATGACGCAGCGTGGGTATGGCTACGCGGACACCGGCTCGGACGCTGAGGAACCGGTGCCCGTGGATCCGCAGCACACGCTCTTCCGCATCGGGTCGATCTCCAAGATCGTGACCGCCACAGCTGTGATGCAGCTCGTCGAGCAAGGACGTCTCGCCCTGGATGCGCCAGTTCAGGACTATCTCGACTTCACACTCGACACGTCATTCGAGAAACCCATCACGCTTCGCCATCTCCTCACCCACACCGCCGGCTTCGAGGACAAGATCGCCGGAGTCATCGCTGGCCCCGGAGAGAATGCCACATCGCTCCGCGATGCCGTCACGATCGACCCGCCCGAGCAGATCGCAGAGCCTGGCACGACCCCCGCGTACTCCAACTACTCAAACGGGCTCGCCGCGTATGTCGTAGAGCGGACCGTCGGCGTCGACTACGCCGACTACGTCCAGGAGCACGTCTTCGACGCGGTAGGCATGTCCACAGCAACGCTCGCCCAGCCGCTGCCCGATGAAATGCAGTCGTCGATGTCCAAGGGCTACTCGTTCACCGGCTCCGCCGAAGTGCCGTTCGAGATCAACGCGCCCGCCCCTGCCGGTGCGATCTCCGCGACGACTGCAGACATGAACGCGTTCATGCTCGCGCAACTCGGGGACAGCAGTCCGCTGCTCAGCGAACGCACTCTGGAGCAGATGCACGAGCCAGCCCTCAGCACCGAGGAGCTCGGCGGTCTCGCTGCAGGACCTCGCATGACCCTGGGCTACTTCGAGGCGGACAGAAACGGGCACCGGATCCTCAGCCACGGAGGCGACCTCACCGCGTTCCACGCGCAACTCGACCTCTACCCAGACGACGAAGCTGGCGTCTACATCTCCCTGAACAGCACCGGGTTGAACGGGGACGCGTCGACTGCGATCCGAGACGCCCTGTCTCGCGGGTTCGCAGACCGGTACTTTCCCGACCAGCGCGACGCAGCCGTCGTGGAAACGACGACCGCAGCCGAGCATGCAGACGAGATCGTCGGCACCTATCAGGTGTCGAGACGCAGCGAGTCCACGTTCGTGCGCCTTTTCGCCGCCCTCTCCACCGTGGAAGTGTCTCCAAGCGCGGGCAATGCGGTGACGATATCGGCGGTCACCGACTTGGCCGGTACCCCCGTGGATCTCGTCGAGGTGGAGCCCTGGGTATGGCAAGAGGTTGATGGGCAACGACGCTTCGCCGTCGACCAGCAGGACGGACGCGTGGTCGCGATCGGCCTCAACCCGGCGTTCGCGCTCCAGCCGATGTCGCCGAGTCGGGCGGCGTTGCCGATCATCGCGACGCTCTCGCTCGCTGTACTTGCTGCCGCGGTACTCGCGCTTCCTGCGCGGTGGGGCATCCGTCGCTGGTACAAGGTCGCTCAGGAGGCCCCGCGTCGGGAACGGCTGCTGCGCCGTCTTCGAGCGGCCGCCCTCGTGGCGCTTGCTCTTGCGGGCATACTCTGGGCGACCGTCGCGGCGACGCTCCTCTCGGACGGAGCTCCACCGTCCGCAGTGATCCTGCGTTCAGCACAAGCACTCACCTTCGCGGCCGTTCTGGGCGCGCTTCCCGCAGCGCTCCTCGCAATCCACCGCGCGCAACCAACGGAGAGCAACGCGGAGAATCCTTCGCCGTGGCGGTCCAGAGGGGCACACACCCTCCGCATCACCGGACGCATTGTTCTGACGCTCGCATTCTGTGGACTCGGGTACGTGGCTGTCGTCGGCGGATTGCTTCTCCCGAGCATCACCTACTGACCACAGGCGCTTGCCCCGTGGTTCTCGAGGATGGTGACGCCCGCGGTGCGATCTACGGGCACGACGGGGCGGACCTCGACGGGGAGCAGCAAGCCCGCGCCCCCATTTGACATCTCGTCCGTCGTGCAGCCTGTAACTGCCAGTAAGACATTGCAAACCCCAAGGGTGTCGAAACGAACGTGGCGGTGGTGAAGGTAGATGGGGGCCTCGCATCCGCAGCACGAGGCTCCACGCATCTGGCCCCGCTCAAACGGGCTGCCACTCTCGCCCCGCTGTGGGTGATCAGGAGTCCCCCGACGCAGCGTCGTGCAGTGTGACGACCAGCTTCTGAGCGGACACGCCACCGCGGAGCGTGTCGATCGCTCCTTGGAGAGCAGAAAGGCCGTCTCCGACAACGTGGGCATTCGGGTAGGCGCGATGCCGGCCAGTTGCAAGCGCTTCAGGGAGGTAGCTGCCCCAGATGGCCGCACCCACGGGAGAGGTCGAGATGGCGCTTCCCCAGATGAACGAGGCCCTGATGTTGCGGGCACGGCTGCGTACTTGCAGCAGCGCGCTCCGTGTTCCCAAGCGCAGGAGCAGGCGGATCCGGGCGAGGGAGAGGCCACCTCGACGGGGCTGCTCGTAGAACGACACGGGCGGGCTCGCCATCGCGATCTTCGTCGCGCCGGTCGCCCGAGCGATCTTCAGGCACGGTTCGGCTGACCCCACGGCGATGGCCAGGACACCCGCAACGACGGAACCGTCGACAGCCTCGATGATCCGGTCGACAACGTCCGCATCGCGGTAGTCGAATGCCGCCTCGGCCCCCAACCTCTTCATCTGTTCGTGATTGCGGGCAGAGGCAGTCGTGACGACTCGATAGCCCGCCGCTCGGGCGAGTTGAATCGCGTTGCCTCCCACGGCCGTCGCACCACCCCACACCACGACGACCTCGTCGCGAGATCCTGAGTCCCCGAGGCTGGAGTAGTCCAACCCCAGCTGCGCGGCTTCGAAGAGGCCGGCTGCAGCAGTGGACAGCGCGAGTGGGAGGACGGCGGCCTCCTCGAACGCCATGGTGTCCGGCAGAGCGGCGGCGAGGTTCGCGTCGACGGCGACGTATGCCTGGAAACCACTCTCGGAGACAGCATCGCGGCCCTTCTCCAGACCGATCGCGTACGCCGTGACGCGATCGCCGACCTCGAAGGCACCCACGTCCTCTCCGACCTCGACGACGACACCCGCGACATCCTCGCCGAGGATCACCGGGTACTGCAGCCACCCGTACATCAGGCGGCCGTTGGACTGGATGATCGCATCCAGCGGATTCACCGCCAGCGCGTGCACCGCGATCAGTAGCTGCCCCGGGCCCGGCTTGGGTGCGGGTGCGTCCCGAATCGTCAGATCGGCGTATGGGGCATCGATCCACGCCGCAGTGTTTTCTCTCATGACCGTTCGCTCTCCACAGGTGATGACATCTCGTGCCGTCACTGTACACCTGATGACACTTCGTGACATCATGTTCGTATGCCTCGATGGTCCCCCGACGCCGCGCTTCGGCTCGAAAGTGCAGCGATACTCCTGTTCGAACAACAGGGTTTCACCGCAACGACAGTGCCCCAGATCGCCGCAGCAGCGGATTTGACCACTCGGACGTTCTTCCGCCACTTCGCCGACAAGCGCGACGTGCTCTTTCTCCGAGATCGCGAGTTCCCCCAAGCCGTCAGCGACTTCATGAGCTCGGTCCCGCCCGACACCACCGGGGCCGCCACGGTACTTGCGGGGCTCGTTGCGGCATCCCGCGGCATTCAAGACTGGCGAGCGTCGATCGCTCGTCGGCGCCTGATCGTCCGCAGCCAGCCGGCGCTGCACGAGCGCGAGCTCCTGCAGAGCCACCACCTCACCCTCGCGATCGAGGAGTCACTGAAGCAACGTGGCACCGCCCCTCGCTGGTCGCGCACGCTGGCCGCTCTTGCCGTGACCTGTTTCGACCTCGCGATGGACCGATGGCTTGCGGGACCCACGGATCGCCCGCTCGAGGAGTGCGTGACGTCGGTCTGGGACGACATGCGCGAGTGCATCAGCGAGTGACGCCGCTCACATCGGATGCCCAAGAGGGAGGACGTGCGTGGCTCCCACCCATGAGCCCGCCTCGGCTCTGCCACGTCGCGAGGTGACTGCGGCAAGGTCGGCTGCGTCATGGGGTGATTCTAGGGACCCGACCCCGAGGCCAGGGCGCCTCGTGCACAGCACAAGACGCCCCAGCTCACGTCGACCGTTGCGCCGAGTTAACCTGCTGCCGCCTCCGCGACCAGGGCAGTGTCGACGAACTGCTCGAACCGCACGATGAGTCCGCCGCGAACCACGAAATGGTGGGCAACCCGTGCGTTCAGCGCCTTGCCCGTGGTTCGGTGGGTTGCGGTGTACCGCGCAAGCACGACCACATTCTCCCCCTCGACGATGTAGGAATCGTCGTGGGCAGTCCAGTCCTCCCAGTCGCGGCCGAGGACTTCCATGACGTTCGAGGTCACCCCTCGGGGCGTTCGGTACGTCCCTGCGAGTGGGAACCCTGCCATTTCGGTCCACTCGACGTCGGGGGCCAGGGTGGCCCGGAGCGCGTCGAGGTCGCCCGCCGCTGAGGCGAGGTACTGACGGCGGACCACATCCCGCGGTGCAGCGCTCGTCGTCTCGTTTTCGTCGTCGTTTGTGCTCTGGTTCAGCCCCATGTCATCTCTCCCTTGGCAACTTTGGTCCCGATCTGAGCTGCGATGCCCATCCCGGAGTCGGGGTACTTCTGGTTCAGCAGTGCAGTGGCGGCAGCGCCGTCCGTGGTTTCAGCCAGTACCTTCTCGAACGTGTCGAGGTAGGTGCGGGTGTACCGAAGTGCGCTCGCGTCGTTCGCCGTGTCGGGCAGGCGATGACCTGGGATGACGGTGATCGGGTCGAGGGCCGACATCGCGTCGAGCTGGTCGACCCAGGCCGAGCGCAGTTCGGGCGTGGCGGTGTCTGCGGTCCAGACGTGCTCCTGCTGGAACACGAGAACACCGCCGAGGATGACGCGCTGCGCGGGGTACCAGAGGTAGTGGCGGTCGGGGAGGAGCTCGGAGCCGCCACGGAGCTCGAGCTCTTCGCCGTCGACCGTGATGGTGTCGGAGGTGAGCGGTGAGATCTCGGGGAAGCGTGTCGGCAGGTTCGTGCCGAGCGTGGCCCAGGCCTTGAGCTTGCCCTCGAAGGAGGCCGAGATGTGTTCGATGACGATCGGGGTCGCCGTGACGATTGCCTCGGGGAACGCCTCGGCGATGACTTCAAGGCCGAAGTAGAAGTCCGGGTCCGCGTGACTGACGAACACGGTCGTGAGGGTCTTGCCGGAGTCGAGGATCGCAGCCACAAGCCGGTGCCCGTCAGCTCGAGTGAAGCCAGCGTCGACGAGGACCGCCTCTGTTGGCCCGGTGACGAGCACGGCGGACTTGTTGAGGGAGCCGACGGGGAAGTTGAGATCGAAGACTTCGAAGGAGAGTGTCATGGTCGGTGATCGCTTTCTTTGGCTGTGCAGCGTCTGCCGCACACAAGAAGCAACTTAGCTGAGCAGTCAGCTATTCCCGGAACTTTCGCGGCATGACTCCGCCCCGGTCAGGGCATGATGGGCAGCGCCCGCGCAGCTTCCTTGCTGAGCGCCTCGACCGAGGCAGCGAATGCCGCGCGGTGCTCTTCCGGAAGCACCGCGAGCAGCGTCCGCTCGATGTTGGCAGCGTGCACAGCACTCGAGTGCAACAGCATCCGCTCCCCCTCCTCGGTGAGGTTGACCAGCTGGACGCGCGCATCCTCCGTCGAGGGTTTGCGCGTGACGAAGCCGCGCTGCACGCCGCGCTGCACGAGCCGAGTCGCACCTCCCGACGTGAGCACGCGCGCCTGAGCGACATCTCGGACCGCGATGCCGTCTGGGCCAGCCCTCCCGACGACGACCAGGAGCTCGAACAGGGTGTGCTCAAGACCCGTCTCGTCCTGGAGCGCCTTGGCGAGGAGATGCTCCCACCCATTGGCGGCCCCAAGGAGTCGGCCGAAGAGAAGGATCCGTGGGTCGCTGACCGCCTCGCACACACTCGGAATGACGGTCACTGAACTCATGAAGTCACCCTAATCCGCCTCCTCGCTAAGAGGGTCGTGGTGCTCACAAGAACGCCGCCGGACGACGAAGTGGAGATGGGCGAGACCGCTGCCCACCGGGGAGATGACAACGAAGCCCGGCGATCAACCACCCCACCTAAGGACAACAACCCGGGACTTCGAGCTCGGGAGCCGCTTCCCGGTCACGAGCGCCGGGCCGCCATGACTTGGGGACTACGCCTGCCCCGGAAGGGCGTCGAAGTCGGCGCCATTGGCGATAGCGGCTAATGCGGCGAGGTGAGCCTCCACCGCGGTGGACCCGACCGGTGTGAGCTTGACCCAGGTGAGACGCCTTGAGTCGGCTCGACTGGCTGACCTCTCCTTACGGAGCGACACGAAACCGGCGTCGGTCAGCACTTTGATGTGCTTCGAGAGCTTGGCATCATCGATGGCGAGCGCGTCGCGAACGACGGAGAACTCCAGCTCGTCGACGCTCCGGAGCAGTCCGCAGATCCGCAGCCGCAGCGGGGCATGGATCACCTCGTTGAACACGGGAGCGCGACCGGCCGTCACGCTCCCGCCACCTTCGGAGCGGCGACCTCCTGGCGGAGAGCCTCGTCATAGCGGCGGCCGAGGATGACGGTGGCCATGAAGGTGACCCCAGCAGGGATGAGCGCCCACCACGGATCGATGCTCAGAAACTTGAAGGCCAGACTCGACATCATCGCGGCGACGAGCATACCGAGCGTTGCCAGGAGCAGGCGCTTGCTTCGCGGGCCGGCCGGCTTCGTCACGACAACTCCGAAGCGTCGGGAGTAGGTCGTGGTCAGGATCGGGATCGCGACGATCCCGAGCACCAACAGCACCATTGGCCATGCCCCGGGAAGCGCATGCGCACCCGCGAAGATCGCGGTGATCACCCCGAGGGCTGGGTGATACCACCACGGCGTGACGATGCGAGCGGCCAACCCCTGACTGTCGTGCCCGAGGTCGTCGAGCGCAGCCTGTGCCTGATCCCGGCTGGGCGACTTAGCCCGGCTATCCGGTGTCTGATCCTCGAAGTCACTTGCCATGCTCGCAACTCTATCCAGTGAGTTGCGAACGTGGCAAGTCATCCAGTGCGAGGAATCAGAGAACGACCCTTGTGAGCTCCTGCCCTTCCGGGGTGGTGACCGTGAGGATCGTGCCTGAGTAGGAAGCGATGCCTGCGAGACCCAGAACGAACTCGTACGTACCGGGAACTGCTCCCGTCGAGGTGAAGCGCGCGCCGCGACTACCCAATCGAGACCAACCCCACGTGCCGGGAGTCGTTCCCGAGGAGTTGAGGGCCCACTGATTCGCAGTGCCGTCGATGTCCACGTCGAAGGTCGTGCCTGCCGTCAGGCTCTCCGTCGTCGTGAGGGAGATCGGGAACCGCGTGGAGTCACTCGTGTTCGCAGAGAGGGTGACCGGCTGCGCTGGGCTCGCTGCCATGGCAGGCGCGGCGACGCCGAGAGCAAGAACTGGAGTGGCCCACGCGAGACCGATCACGGTGCGACGCGAGACAGCCTCAGGTTCGGGTGCGGTCATGGTGAAAAATATAGCGACCGCGCGGTCAGGCGCCTAGCACGATTTTGGCACTGACGACCGGGATAGAGGTCGAGCCGGAGCAGGCATCGCACCACCCGACGTTCTATGCGCTTCGCTCGCTGGTCTGGAGCCAGCCCTTGATAGCGTCAGCGACCTCATCCAGGTGAGATTCGAGCAGGAAGTGTCCGCCATCGATGAGGTCGACGCGAGCGTGCGGAGCGTCGCGAGTGAACGCCTCGGCGCCAGCTGCGTCGAAGATCTCGTCGTTGCGCCCCCAGACCACGAGGACCGGCACCTGCGAGGTACGGAGCCAGGCGTGCACGGCTGGGTACAGGTCACGGTTGGTGGTGTAGTCGCGGAAGAGGGACAGCTGCACGTCGTCCTGCCCCGGCCGGGCGAGGAGCGCGAGGTCGTGCTCCCACGCGTCGGGGTCGACGGTCGTGATGTCCGGCACGCCGTGGGTGTACTGCCATTCGACAGCCTCACGGCCGAGGGCGGGACGGAGCGCGTCGCGCGTCTCGGTGGTCCGTTCGGCGGCGTCGGCCCAGATCGGGTCCCAGAAGCCGGGCACGAAGCCCTCTTCGTACGCGTTGCCGTTCTGGGAGATGACCCCGACGACCGCAGCGGGGTCGGCGAGAGCGAGGCGCCAGCCGACCGGGGCGCCGTAGTCCTGGACATACATCGTGTACTGCGTGACCCCGATGGTCGAGAGGAACCGACCCGTCACCTGCGCGAGGGCCGCAAAGGTGTATTCGAACTCGTCGACGGAAGGCGCAGCAGAACGGCCGAAGCCGACATGGTCCGGAGCGATGACGCGGTACCGATCGGCCAGCGCGGGGATGAGGTGCCGGAACATGTGGGAGCTGCTCGGGTACCCGTGCAGGAGCAGGAGCACGGGAGCGTCGGCGGGGCCGGCTTCGCGGTAGAAGACGTCGAGCCCATCGACGGAGACGGTGCGGTGGTGGACGGTGACCATGACTAACCCCTTTGGCTTGTTTTACTGGTTAGCAGGACGGTAGCATGGATTCGTCGCACCAGACAGTGCGGGAAAGCGAGGAGAGGTGCTTCGCAACGAGGAACTGCTGCTGAGCCTGCTGAACAGCGCACCGGTCATCGAGGGCACCCCGACCGACAGCCTCCAGGGCGCTCCGGGGCGAGATATCGCTCGCAGCTGGGGCGGGACAGGATCCGCGAACGAACTGGCCCGCCTCCGACGCGTACGACAGGCGCTGCAGGCCGTCGCCCGTGGAGACGACGGAGGGGCGATCGGAGAGCTCACGGGCATCCTCGACGATGCCGTGCAGACGCCGCGCGTCACCCCGGATGGCGTGACCTGGGAGCTTCAGACTCCCGACGACGACCGCCTTGCGGCAGGGGCCGTGCTGGCGTGGTCGAGCGTGATCACGGAGTTCCCCGGGCGCCTCCGCGCCTGCGCGAACCACGAATGCACCCAGTTCCTCGTCGACCACAGTCGCCCCGGCACCGCGAAGTGGTGCTCGATGGCGGTCTGCGGCAACCGGATGAAGGCGCGCACGCACGCACGCCGCTCCAAGGCCTGAGCCAAGCTGCCCGCGAGCGCAGCCCCCAAGCGATCACTCTGGTCGGGTCAGGCGACTGAAGATTGTGGGCCCGTCAGGCCTCGCTGCGACGGCGGGAACCCAGGCCAACGGCCGTCAATCCCGTGATCGCCACTCCCAGCACCAATGCGGTCCCCAAGCTGCGGTCGCGTGACGCCGCGCAGGCACCGATCGCTTCCTGCATCCCGTTCCCACCCGTGTCGCGAACACCGAGTCGGTAATCCGGGTCAGCGCCGAGGACGGGGGTGCAGATGACCTTGACGGGATCTTGCGTGGACACGACGACGGACGCGGGAAGCGTGAGGGCGAGAATCACGACGCAGGCTGCTACCGCGGCCAGCCCCCAGGCGATGACAGCAACAATGCGAGCTCGTCTCATTCC
Organism: Pseudoclavibacter sp. VKM Ac-2888; assembly: GCF_015351285.1. Classification (NCBI taxonomy): domain Bacteria; kingdom Bacillati; phylum Actinomycetota; class Actinomycetes; order Micrococcales; family Microbacteriaceae; genus Pseudoclavibacter; species Pseudoclavibacter sp. VKM Ac-2888. The sequence continues at coordinate 3,181,224 of NZ_JADKSM010000001.1, read as the reverse complement.
GGGATCCTACAACCGTGGCCGTTGCGGCCATCGCCCCTGCCGAGCAGGCCGCCCGCAGTGTCACACGCTGACCACTCTCGGGAGATACTTCGGCGATACTCATCGGCACCGTCCGGCAGTTCACGGGTGGCACAACTCGTGAGCGAACTCGACTCGGCGATTCGACTCCGAACCTACTCAAAGTCTCCGGCACCCATCTCCCCAGTCTCCCCGCACGCGCAGCGCTCCGCAGCCATCGGGGACTGAGAAGTTTCGGGGACCTGCGCCTAGAGCATTCCGAGCACGGCCAGCGGCCTCCGAGTGCTGGGTGGATCTCACAGTGCGAGCATGAGGCCATGCTCAATCTGCTGACGCTTCCGGCCGAACTTCCGACGGCAGCCGAGCCCATCGCGATCCGGCGAGCGACGCTCGGAGATCTGCCCGCGCTCATGGGGCTGCTCTCCGATGACCCGATCAGCGCGTCTCGGGGCGACGTTGCCGATCACGCTGACGAGAGGCTGTACCGCAGGGCGCTCGAGGGCATCATCGCCGACCCTGGCAACGAGGTCATTCTTGCGACCGACCTGGCCGGAGCCCCCGTCGGCACCCTGCAGCTCACCCTCATCCCCGGGATGGCCCGCCGAGGAGCCTGGCGGCTCCAGATCGAGGCGGTTCGGGTTGCGACCGACCATCGTTCGTCCGGGATCGGCACGGCCCTCATGAACTGGACGGTCAGCGTGGCTGCGCCGGCACTCGGCGCCACGCTCGTGCAGCTGACGTCCGACAGCGCCCGCGCCGACGCGCACCGCTTCTACGACCGCCTCGGTTTCCGGCCCTCGCACACCGGGTTCAAGCTCACCCTCGACACCGCCCGCCAACCGGGGCTCTGACCGGGAACGCGCTGCTGGTCGCCTCGGGGCTCAGCAGCACAGGGGTTTTGCGAGGCGGCGGCGATGACGGGGTTTCTCGGTCATGATGTTGTGATGGTGAGCAGCGAACCGAAGAAGCGCATTCTGCGCCTGGCCTCCAGCTCGCCGCGGCAGGGAGATGCGGGCTCGCCGGCATGGCCCTACGACGTCGACTTCGTGCTGAACGAGGGCGGGTTGTGGACCATCGGTCTGAGCGAGGGGGTGGGTCACGGGGCTGCCGGACGTGTCGTCAGCGTTGAAGAGGCCCTCCAGACGCGCTCGCTGGCGCACATCATGAAAGCCGAAGGGAGCTGGCTGGTCCCCTACCTTCGGCGACTGCATGCTGGCGGGCGAGTCACCGAAGAGGAGCTCGTCGAGGACTATCTCAGTCGACACGGTCGCCTTCCACGAGTAATTGCCTAGTCGGAGCATCACGGCGACGGCCTCGCAGGCTCCCACCGACCGAGAACGAGCTGCGGGCGCCAGGAGTTGAGCTTCCTCTGCCAGTGCAAGAGCTGAGCCCGTAGGATCACGCCTCGTGAAGAGCGTGAACGTTCCGATGATCGTCGATTCCAGCTCGTGGTGGGACGAGGGGGTCGAGGTGCCCAAGATCGATCACGAACCTGCCGGGCCCGCGACCTGGCTGCGGGGCCATCCATCGGTCTTCGACACAGACCACGACGAGACGCTCCTCTTCGCCGAGACCGGAAGCGGAGTCTCCCGGTGTGGAACGGCGGACGACTTCAGGCAAGACGTCCTGTTCGAGAACGTGCCCATGGGGTACACCAGCCTGACGCTGCTCGAGAAGCGCGCGGTCGTCATGGGTGGTCGCGTTGCGCGCCTGTGGCCAGGTGAACTTCAACCACTGGGATACGTCGCGAGCACGGTGGATGTGGCGGGGCGGCCCCTCGGGGCGGGTCACGATTCGGTCCTCTGGCACAGCATTCACCGCGCGCTGCGATGGTCGACGATCGTCACGGATCGCCCGTTCACCGTCGCCGCCGTGCAGAGCTCACAGGCCTGGCACTGATCGCTGTCGACTCAGCTCGGCAGCGTCCGCATCCGACTGCCGGTCGACCGGCTTGGTGACCCCGTTCGACTCGTCAGGTTTCTAGCCGGCGACCCACGGAGCGGTGAGACCCACGCGGAGGGCACGATCGAGGTCGCCGAACGGACGACCGCTGAGCACGATGAGGGGTGCGTTGCGGGTGGCCTTCCGCTTGCTCCCCCAGGTCATTCCGACGAATGCGAGCTGGTCGGCGTCGGCGGTCCAGATGAAGACGACGCCGTCACCTCCGCGGGTCTGCTCGGGCAGCGGCACGTACCGGGTCGGGTCTCCGGATGCGAACGCCGCGTGGAGTCGCTCGAACGCGTCCGGGCTGAGCGAGTGGTACCCCTCAAATCGCTTCCGAAGCGGTGTGCCGGTCTGCTCGCGGACCCACACTCGCGACCAGGACCCCGCGATCGCACCGACGGCGAATACTCCGAAGGTCACGGCGAGGATGACGATCGCGATCGGAAGAATGCCCAGCCCCCGCAGCGCCTGATAGCGCGGGCGCGACGCTTCCTGAGCGCTGTCCCTCGAGTACTCCATCAACCCGGCGAAGTTCACCACCGCGAACACCACCGCTGCTATGCACAGCATGAGCGCACCCGTCGCCACGATCGTGCGCGGCAGCGAACGCCGAGAGACGAAGCCAGGAGTCCGCGAGAGCGTCGCGTCGTAGAGAGCCACACCCCCAGCATCCCAGGTCTCTGAGCTCGCCGCCCGCGTGAGCTGCTTACCGCTGCGAGGAGCACCGCACCCTGGGCTCGATGGAGCTGTCGGCGGTGGCTGATACCGTGCCCGGCGTGAAGATCCTCCTGCTCTCTCGCTGTCCGGGTGCGCTGTCGTCTTTCCTCGCGGAGTCGACAGATCACGAAGGCCCGCTCCGCCTCGGCTACATCGACGACGCCCAGGTGGCGTTCTCGGAGGCTCCGTTCTTGCGAGCAGAACGCGACTCTGTGGAGGAGCTGGGCCACGAGGTCGTCGGCATCACTGTTCGGGGCCTGAGCGTCGCCGAGTTCGAGCGCGTGCTCGGAGGGCTGGATGCGCTGTACGTGGCGAGCGGGAGCACCTTCGCGCTCCTTGAGGCGCTGCGCGTGTCTGGCTGCGACGCCCCCTTGGTCGAGCACGTGCGAGCGGGGCTCCCCTATGTCGGGTCCAGCGCCGGATCGATCATCGCGGGGCCCGATGTCACGCCCGCATCCCTGATGGACGACCCTGCAGACGGGCCCCTGCTCACTGATCTCACTGGCCTCGGGCTGGTCGAGCAGACCGTCATCCCGCATGCGGATGGGCACCTGCCGCCCTACCCACCGGACCTGATTCGCACGACGCTGGACACGTACGGAGCCGACTACCCGTTGCTCCCCCTCGCCGACGACCAGGCCCTCCTCGCCGATGGGACGAGTGCGAGCGTGATCGACTCCAGCTGCTGAGCCTGCTCGGAGAGCTCCGACCCTCCCCGAACGATGTGCATGTCCCTCATCGTCATCGCGTCGAAATGTCGAGAAGTCGCCTCGTCCAGTCGGCCAGCGCGGCGGTGGCGCATCGAGAGATGACCGCGCCCGGCATCATGCTCGTGAATCCGTGGAAGGCACCCGGCCACACGTGGAGCTCAGCGTCACCGCCGGCTGCCCAGAGGCCGCTCGCGTACGCGACTGTCTCATCACGAAAGACCTCGACGCTGCCGCAGTCGATGTAGGTGCGCGGGAGGTTGGAGAGGTCGGTTGCTCGGGCGGGGGCGGCGAAGACGGAGACATCCTCGCCGGCGCGGCGGGATCCGAGATAGGCGTCCCATCCGAAGCGGGTCATCTGCCGATCCGCGACCCCGATGCCGTCGATCTGCCTCGTCGACACCGTGCAGTCCCGGTCGTCGAGCATCGGCGACACCAGGATCTGCGCCATCAGGGCTGGCCCTTTCCGTTCCCGGGAGAGAAGGGCTGTACCTGCGGCGAGCCCACCGCCGGCGCTCTGGCCGACGACGACGATGCGTTCTGGGTCGATGTCGAGCGCATCGGCGTTCGCTGCGACCCAGGCCAGCCCCGCGTAGCAGTCCTCGACCGGATACGGGTCGGGATACTCGGGGGCGAGGCGGTAGTCGACGCTGATGAGCACCACGTCGTGGTCGTTCAGGAGCCAGTCCTCGTATGAGTCCAGATTCCCCAGGTAGTGGCCGAACACCATGCCACCGCCGTGGATCGTGTAGAACGCGCTCGTGATCCCGGTGCGACCGATGCGCTGGACAACGGCGAGGGTGATCGGATCACCGAGGTGGCCTGGCACGGTGAGCGTCCGCCGTTCGTACCCGCGAGCCCGCAGCCGCTCGTCGAGTTCATCTTCCGTGATGTCGAGGCCGCGCAGGTGCGGGAGCATCTCGGTCGTGAGGGTGAGAGGCCCGTGCGCTTCGAGTGCGGTGAGGAAGGTGGCCAGCTCGGGATCGAAGGCCGGGCGAGGTGTGAGGTCAGACATCGGTGGACTCCTGTGTGGTGATCGACGTGGGAAGGGTGCGACGCGAACGTTGGATGCCGATGGCGACGAGCGCCGCAGCGAGGGCGGTGATGCTCAGACCGGCGATGAGCGTCGCGTCTTGCAACGATGCGAGTCGGTCCGGGGTCCAGGTCACCGTCGCGATAGTGCCGGCGACATGGGCGGCCAGGATCGTGCCAGCAGCGGTGATCCCGGCTGCGGTGGCGATCTCGCTCGCGGTGTCGACGAGGGCGGCACCGATGGAGGTGCGGTTCTCGGGGAGGCCGCGCAGGACGTTGTTCCCGGCGACGGCGCCGACTATCCGCATCCCGGCGGCGACGAGCACGAGCGCAAGCAGGATCCAGGCGTAACCGAAGCGACCCAGGAGCGCGAACACGGCAAGGCCCGCGACGACAGCGGTCGCGCTCATCCAGGCTGCTCGATCAAGACCCAGCCGTCTGGCAACCGGGCCGACGAAGCGGCCGCTCACGAGAAGCACCACGACCTGCGGCAGCGTAGCGATCGCGGCGAGGGCGGGCGACCACCCCCACGCGAGCTGCAATTGCACTGTGACCAGGTACGACAGCCCCGCCATCGCAAGGCCCGCGGCGGCCTTGTAGGCCAGACCACTCGCGACCTGAGGCTGTACGACGAGTCGCAAGTCCAGCAGCGGACGGCGCGCCGTGCGGGCACGGACCACGAATGCGACGGCTGCGGCGACCGTGGCCGTGCTCCACTCCACAGTGACGTCGGCACCAGCGACGAACAGGGTCGGAGTGAGCAGGACGCCGACGACGGTTGCCGTGCCGAGGATCGCGCCGATCACATCGATGCGGTCGCGGTGAAGATCTGCTTGCTGGTCAGCGGCGATCCCCGCGCGAATGCCAACGAAGGCGATCGCTGCGATCGGAGCATTGGCCACCATCAGCGCCTGCCACGGTGACACGGCAAGAGCGAACCCGCCGATCGTGGGCCCGGCGGCGAGGCCCACCAACCCAGCAGTCGAGATGACCGTCAGCGCCCGCACGCGCAACTCGTCTCGAGCGAAGAGCCGGAAAGCCAACGCCATCGAGCCTGGGGCTGTCATCGCCGCGGCGACGCCCATCAGCGCGCGTACGGCGATGAGCTGCTCGATCGACGTGACGAACACGGTCAGCGCGCTGACGATCGCGAGCAACGTCAGACCGGCGAGCATGATGCGGCGGCGACCGAACCGGTCAGCGACCGAACCGAACAGAAGCATGAGGCCGCCGAAGGCGAGCGAGTACGCCCCGGAGACCCACTGCAGCGAGGCGGCGGGTGCGATGAGCTCGCGCCCGATGGAGGGGAGCGCAACGTTCAGGACAGAATTGTCGAGCATTTCGAACAGGAACACCGCAGAGAGGCCGGTCAGCGCAACCCACGCATCGCGCAGACGTGGCGGGGGAGCCTGGACGGCGGCAGGCGTCGTCGATTCGAACATGAGCGCACTCCTTCGATGAAGAAGTGGCGACTCCGACGAGACCGCTTGTGCGTTTCCGTCTGCCTCAGCAGGACGGGTTTTTTCCCTCTGCGTGAAGGCTAGCGCATCATCGCCCTGTCCCGAGCGTGGTGACGGGCGCCGCATTCTCCAGGCCTGCCGTACCCGTCTTCCCGTGTGCCCTCCCAGGAGTCTCGGCGCTGGGTCGCGTTTCGCTAGCATCGGCTGAATGTCGAAGACCGCGAACGCCTACTCCCTCCGAGCTGATGAGTACAGCAGCCTTCTGGGTTCGATGGAGTCGGTGCACGACTCCGACCGTCAGCTCATCGACAGCTGGGCGGCGGCAGTTGAAGGTCAGGTGCTGGACGCGGGTTGCGGGCCCGGGCATTGGACGAACTACCTGGCCAATCGGGGGCTCGAGGTCCGGGGCATCGACCTGGTCCCGGCCTTCATCGAGCGTGCGCGATCCTCGTATCCCGGCGTGCGATTCGAAGTGGGGAGCATCGACGAGATCGACGAGCCCGACGACTCCCTCGGAGGCATCCTGTCCTGGTACTCGACGATCCACCACGACCCGTCTCGCATCTCCGAACCCCTCACCGAGTTCGCGCGAGTCCTGCGCCCGGGCGGCCTGCTTGTCGTCGGGTACTTCGAAGGTCCCGCGTGCGAAGCGTTCGATCACGCCATCACAACCGCGTACCGGTGGCCGGCGAGCGAGCTCGAGCAAGCCCTGGAGGCATCCGGATTCGAAGTGCTCGAGTCCCATCGGCGAACGAGCAGAACCCACAGACCGCACGGCGCTGTCATCTGCCGACCCTCGCTCGCGCCTGACTGAGCATCTGGCAGCCCCTGCCTTGTGTCAAGCGTGCTTGACGTGTATAACTCTCTCAACAGTCAAGTTAGCTTTACACATGGGAGTGCAACATGGACACCGAGCGTTCTTCGTACACAGCGGACACTCGAAGCCGGTGGGGCCGAGTGAAGTTCGGTGGGCGCTGGTCGGCACTCTGGCTGGCGATCCCCTCCGGCCTGCTCCTCGCCTGCGCCATCGCAACGATTCTGGTGCTGACAGGGTCCGCCGGCCCGCACCCGCTCGTCGGGTGGTTCGCGACGGTGCTGGTGTCGTTCTGGGCCTGTGCCGGTCTCGTGTGGGCGCTGTCCGTCGACCGGGACAGCCTTCGAGGAGCCACCCCGCGCCCCGAGCAGTCGGTGGAGTCGGCATGGATCGAACGTGCGACAAGTGGAGCGTTCGGCGACACCCTGCTCGTGACCGGTCTCGGCACCGCGGTCATCGCGGTCGGGAACCTCGATATTCCCGCGCTCCTTGCCCTGGTCGCCGTGATCGTCGTCGCGATGGGATCGGTGAGCATCCGGTATGGCCTCGAGCGAAGGCGAGGCTAGTCGGTGAAGAATGAGCTCCCCGACCTTCGCAAGCAACGCGGGTGGTCGCAGCAGCGCCTCGCGGAGGAGCTCGGCGTCTCCCGCCAGACGGTCATCTCCATCGAGCGCGGCCGCTTCGACCCCTCGCTGCCCCTCGCGTTCCGCATCGCGCGCGTCTTCGAGTGCCCGATCGAGAGCATCTTCGACGACGATGACGCCGAAGGGGCCGACGACGCCGAGTGACGGATCCCCGCTGACGACTCCCGCAGGCTTCCGCGAGAAGGGCCGCGTCAGCCGTCGTCGCGCGAGCGTTCCGTCAGCCCGAGGAGGGCGATGACCTGCTCGGCGTGCGCGCGAGCAGCCGCCACAGTCGGTGCGGGCGCCAGGCCGAGCAGGCGGCGTCGGTGCGGCTCACCGAGGAGCAGCCCGAACAGCGCCTCCGCCAGCGCCAGCACCTCCGCGTCCGTCTTCACCTCCACGAGCCCACTAGCAGGAGAGAGGTGCTGCGCAAGCAGAGCCACGTACCCCCGTGGCCCGCTGGAGTAGAAGCCCGACGCGAGCTCCGGGAACTGCGCCGCCTCTCCGATCATGAGCCGGTGCAGGCCGACGGCGTTGTCCGAGTGCAGGACGAAGACGAGCCGCGCTGCGGTCTCGAGCAGCGACTCGGCGGTCACCCCGTGGTTCGCGAGGTCGCGAGCGCGGAACCGCTCGATCGCCGCGGTGAATACCTCCGCCTTGTCGCCGAAGTAGGTGTAGATCGTGCGCTTGGTGACCCGTGCGGCTGCTGCGATCTCGTCGACGGTGACCTGGCCGTAGCCATTCGACACGAACAGCGCGACGGCGGCGTCCAGGATCTGGTCTCGGCGCTCCTCCCGCTCCTGGGCGGTCGGGCGGCCCCGCTTGCGGCTCGTGCTCGACACGGTCTCGCTCATCCGCAGTGCTCCCCACCTCGTGCTTCGCATGTCGACCCTCGACGACAACCATCCTATAATGAGACGTATTCGTTTCATTACTCGCGTGGTCATCCCTCGCGGTCGATCGCGCCGAGCCCCAGAAGGGCCAGGCGAGAGGAGCTCCCAATGGCTGCACGCAGATCCGCAACCCCGCGGAAGACAGCGTCGAATCCACCCTCAGCACACACCACGGCCCTCGACAGCGAGGGACTCGTCGAGTTCTACCGCCAGATGGTGCTGATCCGGCGGTTCGAGGAGCGCGCCGCCCGCTCGTACACGCAGGCGGAGATCGGTGGCTACTGCCACCTGAACCTCGGCGAGGAGGCGACGGTGGTCGGCCTGATGGCAGCGATGGAGTCGACCGACTACCTCTTCACGAACTACCGGGAGCACGGGTACGCGCTCGGGCGAGGCATCGCGCCAGGGCGGATCATGGCAGAGCTCTACGGGCGCAGCGGCGGCGTGTCGAAGGGGTGGGGCGGGTCGATGCACCTCTTCGACCTGGAGTCGCGCCTGCTCGGCGGGTACGGCATCGTCGGCGGGCAGGTGCCGCTCGCCACCGGTGCGGCCCTCGCGATCGACTACCGCAGCGGCCAAGAGGCCGTGGTCTGCGTCATGGGAGACGGCACCACGAACATCGGGGCGTTTCACGAGTCGCTGAACATCGCTGCCCTGTGGGACCTGCCGGTCGCCTACGTGGTCGTCAACAACGGCCTCGGGATGGGCACCACGGTCGAGCGCGCCTCCGGCGAGCCCGAGCTGCACAAGCGGGCATCCTCGTACCGGATGGCATCCGCCCGCGTCGACGGGAACGACCCGGTCGCCGTCCGGGACGCCGCGGCCAGCGCGCTCGCGAGCGCCCGGGCCGGCAAGCCGTTCCTGCTGGAGACGGTGAGCGAGCGGCTGAAGGGCCACTCGGTCGTCGACCCCGCGAAGTACCGCACCCGCGAGGAGGCTGAGGCTCTCAAGGCCGGCGACCCCATCGCCGCGTTCGCGGTTCGCCTCGCCGAGCAGGGACTCCTGACTGACGAGGCAATCGCCGACATCGACGCTGCCGCCATGGCCGCCGTCGCGGAGGCCGTCGCGTTCGCCGAGGCGAGCCCGCACCCGTCGGTCGACACGCTCTTCGACTACACCTACGCCACACCGGTTCCCAACGATTCCCGCAGGCTGCCCGGCCAGCCGCTCTTCGAACCATCCCCCTCACCCACGATCGGAGCATCCGCATGAGCATGATGACCTACCGTCAGGCGCTCCATGACACTCTCCGCGCCGAGATGCTGCGAGACGAGAACGTGCTGCTCATCGGCGAGGAGATCGGTGTCTTCGAGGGCTCGTACAAGATCACCGCCGGCATGCTCGCGGAGTTCGGCGAGAAGCGCGTGCGAGACACACCCATCGCCGAGGAGGGGTTCACTGGAGCCGCCATCGGCGCCGCGATGCTCGGGCTGCGCCCGGTCGTGGAGATCATGACCATCAACTTCTCGCTGCTGGCCCTGGACCAGATCGTGAACCACGCCGCGAAGATCTACGGCATGTTCGGCGGTCAGGCCCGGGTCCCCCTCGTCATCCGCACCCCGGGCGGAGGCGGGCAGCAGCTCGGCGCCACGCACTCGCAGAACATCGAGCTGTACTACGCGTTCGTGCCAGGAATGAAGGTCGTCGCCCCGTCCAGCCCCGCTGACGCGAAAGCGCTGCTGCTGGCCGCGATCCGCGACGACGACCCCGTGCTGTTCCTCGAGAACCTAGCGCTCTACAACACCAAGGGCGAGGTGCCGGACGACGACACCCCCGCCGAGATCGGCCGGGCCGCCGTGACCCGCGAGGGTGCCGACATCACCGTGGTCGCTTACTCGCGCATGGCGGCCGTCGCCCTCGAAGTGGCCGAGCGGCTCGCCGAGACCGAGGGCATCGACGTGGAGGTCGTCGACCTCCGCAGCCTGCGCCCGCTCGACCGCGACACCGTCATCGCATCCGTGAAGAAGACCCACTGCGCCGTCGTCCTGGAAGACGACTGGCTCACCTACGGCATCGGTGCCGAGATCGCCGCAACCATCTCGGACGGCGCCTTCGACTGGCTGGACGCACCCGTGCGCCGGGTCGCGATGGCCGAGGTGCCCATGCCCTACTCCAAGCCGCTCGAGACCGCCGCGCTCCCCTCCGCGGACGACGCCGCCACCGCCATCCGGCAGACCCTCGCCGCGGTCTCCCGCCGCATCTAAGGACACCCCATGATCGATATCTTCATGCCCCGCCTCTCCGACACCATGCAGGAGGGCGCCATCGCCGCGTGGCACAAGCAGCCAGGCGACGCCGTCGCCGTGGGCGACCTCCTCGTCGAGATCGAGACCGACAAGGCCACCATGGAGTACGAGGCCTACGACGCCGGCGTCCTGCGCGACATCCTGGTCGCCGAAGGCGAGGTGGCGACCATCGGCACGGTCATCGCGCGCCTCGATGACGGCACCGACGACGCGAACGACGACGCACCAGCGAGCGCATCCGACGCTGTCGCGCCCGCGGAAGCGGAAGCGGTTGGCGCAGCGGACGCGAGCGCCGCCGCTCGGGAGGTCGCTTCCCAGGTCGCAGCAGGACAGCGGCTGTTCGCTACGCCGCTCGCGCGCCGACTCGCTCGCGAGCACGAGATCGACCTGTCTGGCGTGCTGGGATCCGGCCCCGGCGGCCGGATCGTCCGCGCCGACATCGAGGATGCACGCGCACGTCAGGCCTCCCCCGCGGACACGGCCATCGCTTCGTCAGCTCGATGCGCATCGAGCCCGACGGCGGGCCAGGCCACCGGCGGCGGCACCCGCACCAGCACCAGCGCTCCCGATGCGCGACAGCCGACTGCAGTCCCGTTCGACAAGACCCGCGAAGTGATCGCTCGGCGCCTCAGCGAGAGCAGCAGCACGGTGCCGCACTTCTTCGTCACGGCTGCGGCCGACGTCGAGGCCCTCCTGGCGCTCCGAGCCGAGCTGAACGGCAACCTCGAATCGACGGGGCGCCCCAAGATCAGCGTCAACGATCTCCTCGTGCGCGCCTGCGCCATCGCGCTTCGCGCGCATCCGGGAGTCAACGCCTCCTACTCCCCCGAGGGCCGCGGAGAGACCCTGCTCCACGGGCGCGTCAACATCGGCATCGCCATCGCCTCCCCGACTAGCCTCGTCGTGCCGGTGATCGGCGACGCCGACCTGAGGCCGACATCGCACATCGCGCGCGAGTCTCGGCGACTGGCCGGGCTCGCCAAGGAACGCAAGCTCGGCCCCTCGGAAATGGCGGGCGGCACGTTCACGATCAGCAACCTCGGCATGTACGGCGTCGAGCAGTTCACCGCCATCATCAACCCGCCAGAGGGGGCGATCCTCGCCGTCGGCGCAGCGAAGCCAGAACCCGTCGCGATCAACGGGGCAGTCGAGGTGCGTCACCGCCTGCGATACACCCTCTCCGCCGACCACCGCATCATCGACGGAGCCCTTGCCGCAGCGTTCCTCGCCACGCTGACGGGGCTCCTCGAACAGCCCATGCACATCATCGCCTGAGCGACTGGAATCGCGGTCGCGGGGACGGTCGCACCCCCGCGACCCCGACCCGGTGTTGGCGGTCCGGCTTCCCGGGCGGCGATCTCGTACTGTGGTGGGACCGTCGCTCGAAACCGGAGAGCCCGGGCGACGCCCACTCCAGGTGGGAAGCTGAAGGAGGGACCACATGGGCCGACCGAGTCTTGTGCATGAGCGGCGCCCGCAGATCGTCGCGGCCGCGAAGCGAGTCATCGGGAAGTACGGAGTCGAGGGCGCGACCCAGGAGCGCATCGCCTCCGAAGCTCAGCTGAGCCGGGCGCACATCCGTCACTACGTCGGCAACCGCGACGAGCTCATCCAGCTCGTCTGGAACTCGACGATGGACCCGTACGCGCAGGAGATGCACGAACGGGTGCAGGCCGCGCGCTCCGGCCAGGGGCTCGAGGGGGTGCTCGACTTCCTCTTCGGCACCGGTGTCGAAGCGAGTCCAGACGATGCCGTGTTCGATGCATTCCTGGCCTGGTCCCAGCACGACGAGCAGGTCAGGCGGCGCCTGCTCGACAGCTACGCGACCGTGGTCACCGAGGTCGCCGCGGCGATCAGGGCGACGCACCGGGAGATGGACGTCGCACGGAGCGAGGCGCTCGGCTATGCCATGCTGTGCCTCACCATCGGGTCCTCGAGCATGAGCGTTCTCCAGTTCCCGGACGCGCAGACCAGTCCGCTTCGCGACCTGGCGGCGTCGATGATCCAAGCGGCGGCGGCTGCCTGAGCGCCGCCGCCGCCCGATCGTGGCTCAACTGCGGTCGGCGCTCGGCACCTCGAGACTGCGGGTGCTCTCGTCGTCGCCGACCTCGTCCTCCGCGCGGATCTGCGCGGGCAGACGGCGGAAGCCCTTGGTCAGGAAGCCGAGGTAGATCACCCCGATGATCAGCCAGGTGATGCCGAGCATCTTCGCTGAGGAATCGATGCTCACCCAGAGGGCGACATTGGTGGCGACGCCGATCAGCGGGAGGACGAGGTAGCGCACCACATCCATCCGCGAACGCCGGCGCTGGCGAACGAAGTAGTGGTTGATCACGGCGATGTTGACCATGATGAAGCCCGTGATGGCGCCGAAGCTCGTGAGCGAGGTCGCGCCGAGGAGGTTGTCGGTGAAGAAGACGGCGCCGAGCGCCGCGACGGAGACGAGCACGATGTTGTTGACCGGGGTTCCGAACCGCGGCGAGAGCTTGCCGAAGAACCGCTTCGGGAGCAGACCGTCGCGGCCCATGCCGTAGAGCACGCGGGAGACGGCGGCGACGGCCGCCATCGCGCAGAGGATGCTCGCGGCCTGATCGGCGACGAAGAACGTGATGTTCAGTGCCTCTCCGCCGATCCGGGGCAGGAGCTCGAAGATGCCGGTATCCGGATCCTCGAATTCCGCGTACCCGGTGGGCCAGGCGATCTGCAGGAAGTAGGCGATCGTCGCGAAGCCGAGGCCCGCCCCGATGCACATGATCAGGATCGCTCGCGGGATCGTGACGGTCGGCTGGTGGGTCTCCTCCGCGAGCGTGGAGACGGCGTCGAAGCCGAGGAAGGAGACGGCGAGGATCGAGGCCGCCCACATCACGTTGCCGAAGTTGAACGTCTCGGGGTTGTAGATGGCCTCCGGCACGAAGAGGCCACCGGCTCCACCGCCCTGCAGGACGTAGCTCGTGATGAGGCCGATGAGCACAACCGCGAAGATGATCTGCGCGGAGACGACGGCGATGTTGAGTCGCCCGGAGACCCGTGCTCCGAGGATGTTCATGACCGCGCCGAAGCCGGCCGCGAGCATCACCCAGATGGCGGTCGGAATGGCGGGAACGTACTCCTCCATGTAGATCCCGAACAGCAGGTAGCAGATCATCGGGAGCAGCATGTAGTCGAGCAGGAACACCCAGCCGGTCGCGAAGCCGAGGTAGGGATGCACGCTCTTCTGCACGTAGGTGTACGCGGACCCGGCGACCGGGAAGGCCTTCACCATCTGCGCATACGAGTACGCGGTGAAGAACATGACGACCAGCGTCACGAGGTACGCGAGGTACGCGAGGGCCATCATGCCCCCGCTGAGCTCGGTGGCGATGCCGTAGAAGTTGAAGATGGCCGTCGGGGCGAGGTAGGCAAGCCCGAACGCCAGGAGGTGACGCAGCTTGAGTGATCGAACGAACTGGGTGGCTTGACTCACGGGTGCTCCTCTGGGGGTCTCCGTCGACTGCACTGTCGCGTGGAGTGGGGCACGAAGCGTGCCCTCTGGCGAATAGATTACCAACATTGCTAATTTATGCCAGACTGCATTTCCAAGTTGTTACGTCTCTACCCGCAAGGAGCGCTCATCGTGGACCTGATCCTGACGAACGGCAGATTCTTCACCGCCGACGAGGCCGCTCCGTGGGCGAGCGGAGCCGTCATCCGTGACGGCCGGATCGCGCAGATGCTCAGGGAGGAGGACTCGCTGGCCCTCCCAGCCGAGGGGCTTCCCAGCTACGACCTGGGCGGACGACTCGTTCTGCCCGGCCTGATCGACGCCCACACGCATCCCAGCGGCGTCGCGAAGAGCGCCTGGCACGTCTCCCTCCCGCAGACGGACGACGTGGACGCGATCCTCGCCTTCATCCGCGAACACGGCGAGCGGCACCCCAAGGAGGAGGCGCCCTACCTGTTCTTCGAGTACTACCCGAGCACGCTGTTCGCGGGGAACGCCCCGACGAAGGAGCTCCTCGACTCGGCGATCAGCGACCGCCCCGTGCTCTGCCAGGACTTCAGCGACCACGCGCACTGGGTCAACTCGAAGATGCTCGAGCTGCTCGAGGTCGACGAGCACACGCCAGACCCCGTGCCTGGCCTCGAGATGTTCGTCCGTGACGCACACGGCGTGCCGACGGGGCACATCCTCGAGTTCGCGCACCTCCGCTTCATCGACCGCTTGTACGACTCCATCGGGTGGCGCCCACCAGAGGAGCTGACCGCCGAGAGCCTGAAGCCGTTCTTCGAGTTCATGACCCGGCACGGCGTCACGTCCCTCTTCGAGGCACTCATCGAGGACGAGGATGTGCTCCCCGCGCTCCGCGAGCTCCACCGACGCGGGGAGCTGCACACCAGGTACGAAGGCGCCGTTCGGTTCCGGACCCTCGCCGACCTCCCCGACGCGATCAAGCGAGCCCAGCGCCTCGACCGCGAGCACGGCACGGATCACATCCGCGTGCGAACGCTCAAGCTCTTCCTCGACGGCACGAACGAGAGCGGGAACAGCGCGGTCCTCGCTCCGCTGGTCCACGACGACTCCGGCAGCCTCGGCGAGATGCAGATCGAGACCGACGAGCTCGTGAGCTGCCTGCTGCTGGCGAACGAGGCGGAGATCGACGTGCACATCCACATGGTCGGCGACCGCGCCTTCCGGGCTGGATGCGATGCCGTCGCGGCCGCCAAGGAGTCGCTCGCCGAGACGGGCGGTGCCTGGCGGACGCAGGTGACGTTCGCGCACTGCGAGCTCATCGACCCGGCGGACATGCACCGGCCAGCCGAGCTCGGCATCATCGTGAACTGGACGAACCACTGGTCGGCGGGGTACTTCGGTGAAGAAGCGAAGAGCTACCTCGGGGACGAGCGATGGAATCGGATGTACGACTTCCGGGGCGTCCTGCAGGCCGGCGCCTCGATGACCTTCGCGAGCGACGTCGTGACGAACTTCGAGCTCCACCGAGGAAACCCGTTCTTCGGCATGCAGGTGGCCGCGACGCGGGTCGACCCGGAGCTGCCCCTCGATCCCGACCGCTACCCGGGGAGCGTCCGGCCGAGCCGCGAATCGCGCTTCGAGGTCACCGCGCTCCTGCGCGGGCACACCATCGAGGCGGCTCGACAGCTCCGGATCGATGACAGAGTCGGGTCCCTCGAGGTCGGGAAGGACGCGAACCTCGTCGTCCTCGACAGGGACCTCTTCGACGTGGAGCTCGACCAGCTCGGCCAGGTGAGCCCGTCGGCGGTCCTGTTCGAAGGAGAGCTGGCCTTCGGCTCGCTCACCTAGACCGACGGCGGTCTCCGTCCGCGAAGTCCTCAGCGAGATGTGCGCTTCGGAACGAGCAGGCTGACGAGGAGAACGGCGAGACCTGCGCCTCCGGCGACGAACCCCGCCATCTGGAGGATCCCGGCACCGATGTTCGCGTCGAGTGCGGTCGGGTCGGTGATGAGGACCGCCGAGGCGAGCGCGATGAATCCGATGGCAAGAAGAATCGTTCCGAGAAGTCGCATGCAGTGTTCCTTTGGTTGAAGCGCGGTTGGGTGTGGTCGTGATGCGTGTCCGGCTCAGCCCTCGTGGAGCGTGTACCCGACCCCGTAGACGGTGAGGAGCCTCGACGGCGTCTGCGGATCGGCCTCGATCTTGGCCCGGAGGTTCTTCACGTGGGTGTCGATCGTGCGGCCTCCGATCCAGCGATCTGTGCCATGCAGGCGGTCGAGCAGGCGGGCGCGGCTGAGGACGATACCGGGGTGCAGGGCGAACTCCTCGAGCAGGTCGAACTCCGCGCGGGTGAGGTCGAGGAGCCGATCGGAGAGGGTGGCTCGACGCCGCTCCGGGTCGATCTCCAGGTCGCCGACGGCGACGACCCTCGTGGCCGGCGCCGTGCGGTGGACTCGCCGCAGAAGCGCGCGGACTCGGGCGACGAGCTCGCGCGGGCTGTACGGCTTGGCGAGGTAGTCATCGGCGCCGAGCTCGAGCCCGAGGAGCAGATCGTTCTCCGTGGAGCGTGCGGTGAGCAGGAGTATCGGGAGCTCGAACTGCTCCTCGCGCAGCGTGCGGCAGACGGTGAGGCCGTCGGCCCCGGGGAGCATCACGTCGAGGACAAGCAGGTCGGGCGCAGAGCGACGCACCTCGGAGAGCGCTTCGGCGCCGTCGGCCAGCACCGTCACGTCATGCCCCTCGCGTTCGAGGTAACGGCGGACGAGCTCGGACTGCAGCGCATCGTCCTCGACGATCAAGACTCTGGTCACGACCCAACCCTAAGCACGCGTCCGCCATGCGGTCTGGCTCTGCACTGAACGCTCACAAGTCCCTCACATCCGAGGACGAGCGTGGGTCACGGCCGCTCACGACACGAGGAGGACTCATGCTCCGCATCACCCACCGATCCCTGACCGCCGCAGCAGGCGCCATCGCGCTCGTCGGAGTGCTCGCCGCGTGCTCCGCACCCTCAGCCGACCAGAGCCCTGAGGGTGACACCGGCATCGCGACGTTGGAGACGACCGCTCCGGCCCCGACCGAGGCAGCCGATGCGCTCATCGCGGAGTACGGCGAGCCGGTGCGCCTGCGTCTCGACATGTCGGACGAAGAGGAGGCGGACGCCTGGAAGGCGCGGGATCGCTGCCTCGAGGACCACACCGATGCACCGCAGGACGCCCCCGTGGGCGGCGGCGGAGACTCGGTCAGCGCCAGCGACGGTGGGGATCCGGTGAAGGCCGCCGAGGCCGAGGCTCTCTGCCTGCGCGTGGCGCCGCTGCCTCCGTGGGAGCTCGACGTGCAGAACCCGGATGCGCTGCGGTTCGCGCAGGGCGTGGTGGACTGCCTGCACGATCGCGGCGTCCGCGAGGTCGAGATCGCGGAGGCGGACCAGTTCGGCCGGATCAATATCGCCTTCGGCGGTGAGACGAACGATGCCACCTCGATCTCGCTTGGCATGCAGTACGTGGATGCCTGTGTGGCCTCCGAATCGGATGGGAGCGCTGCATGACGAGAGGTCGTCGCCGCACCGCGCTCATCGTCGCGCTCGCGGTCTGCTCCGCGCTCGCCGCGGGCGCCGGCGGTGCCGCCCTGGTGCTCCGGCCCGCGAATGAGGCAGCCCCCGTGGAGGAGACAGCCGCGCCGTCCACCACGGTCGTCGAGCGTGGCGAGCTCGTGCAGACCGCTCGCCTCGACGGTGCCGTCGGCTTCGGCGCCGCGGCCCCCGTGACGACGAAGGCGGACGGCATCATCACCTGGCTGCCCGAGGCGGGCGAAGTCCTTGATCGGGGGTCGGTGGCCCTGCGCGCGAACGAGCGCCCGGTGCCCGTGCTCATCGGCGAGGTTCCGCTCTACCGCGCGATCGACAAGCCGAAGATGGAGGGGGCCGATGTCAGCATGGTCGCGTCGAACCTGATGGACCTCGGCTACCTGTATCCCAGCGACATCGACACGTTCGAGACGGGGAAGCACTTCAAGCAGGCAGTGCGGGACTGGCAGGAGTCGCTCGGCGTCGAGCGCACCGGCATCCTCGGACCCGCCGACGTGGTCGTCCTGAGCGCGTCGAGTCGCGTCGCCGCCGTGAGCGCCCGCCTCGGCGACACTGCGGCTGGCCAGCCATACACGGTGACGCTCACGACGCGCGTCGTCGAGGCGTCCGTCCCTGCGCAGGATGCGGGCGTGATCGGCGCCGGTGCACGAGCCACGATCGAGCTGCCGGATGGACGCGTCGTCGACGGTTCCATCGACAGCGTGAACACGACCGGCGAGGGGGCCGAGGCGAAGGTCGACGCAATCGTCGCGATCGACGATCAGGCCGCCCTCGACGGCGTCGACGCTGCCGCCGTGACCGTCCGCATCGTCACCAGATCGGTGCAGGACGTGCTGATCGTCCCCGTGGCCTCGCTTGTCGCCCTCGCCGAAGGCGGGTACGCCCTGCAGGACGACCGGGGCGGACTGCACGGCGTCGAGATCGGTCTGATCGCGGACGACCGCGTCGAGGTCAGCGGCGAGGGAATCGACGCCGGCATGACGGTGGTGTCGGCACGATGACGACGACGCCTGCACTCGAGCTCGAGCGAGTCAGCCGCATCCACCCCGGTGGAGTCGTCGCCCTCGACGACGTCTCGGTGCAGATCGACCCCGGTGAGCTCACCGCGATCGTCGGACGCTCCGGCGCCGGCAAGTCAACGCTGCTCAACGTGCTCGGCACGCTCGACCGCCCCACGAGCGGTGCGGTTCGCATCGGCGGGACCGACACCCGAAATCTCACGGATCGTGCGCTCTCCACCCTGCGAGGCAGCACGATCGGGTTCGTCTTCCAGGGCTTCCACCTAAGCGACGGCGTGACCGCCGAGCAGAACGTCATGATGGCGCTCCTCTACAGCGGCGTTCCGAGGCGAGCGCGCCGCGATCTCGCACGCGCGGCGCTCGAGCGCGTCGGGCTCGAGCACCGCATGGGGCACGCGGCGCAGGAGCTCTCCGGCGGCGAACGGCAGCGAGTCGCCATCGCCAGGGCGATCGTGACCGATCCGCTCGTCGTCCTCGCCGACGAACCGACCGGCGCCCTCGACACCGCGAACGGCGAACGTGTGCTCAGCCTGCTCGAGCGGCTGCACGACGAGGGCACCACCGTCGTCGTCATCACCCACGACGTCGAGCTCGCCACGCGACTGCCGCGCCGGGTCGAGCTGAGAGACGGCCGCATCGTCGCCGACACGAACACCGCCACCACCACCGATGCCGGTACCGAGGCGGTGGAGCATGCGTGAGCGCCGCAGACGCCTCGGCCTCCGAGACCTGCTCGAGGTGGGCACGGTCGGGCTTCGCACTCGGCCGCTGCGCGCCGTGCTCTCCACCATCGGCATCGCCATCGGCATCGCCACGCTGGTGACCGTCACCGCGGTGCCCGCGTCCTCGCAGGCCGCGCTCGACGAACAGCTCACCGCGCTCGGCGCGGACCTGCTGCGCGCCGACCCACGTGCAGGTGCCGACGGAGACCCCGTCCCGCTTCCGGCCGAGGCGCTCGGCATGCTGCAGCGCATCGGGGCCGTGACCGATGCCGCGACGGTCGGCAATGCCCACGCCCCCATTCGCAGCAACGAGCTCCGCGAGTACCCGGAGACCGGGCTGACGACGCTCGCCGTTCGCGGTGACCTCCCCGGGGTGCTCAGGGCGGAGGTGACCTCCGGTCGCTGGCTGGCCGAGAGCGACCTGCCCACAGCGGTGCTCGGCATCGACGCCGCTGAGCGGCTCGGCCTGTCCCAGCTTCCCGACCGTCCCGTCACGATCGACGTCGGCGGCGTCGCGTTCACCGTCATCGGAGTGCTCTCAGCGACGCCGCTCTCCGGCGACCTGCAGTCAGCGGTCCTCGTCGACGATGCTGCGGCGCAGCGCTGGCTCGGCTTCGATGGCGCACCGACGGTCGCCTACGTCACCGGAGACGAGGCGTCGATCGAGGCGCTGCGTCCGGTCGTCGCCGCGACCCTCTCCCCGGGGGCGAGCGGGCTCGTGCAGGTGAGTCAGCCCTCGGCCGTCCTCGCCGCGAAGGACGCCGCCCGTTCCAACTTCGATGGGCTGTTCCTCGCGCTCGCCGCGGTCGCGCTCGTGATCGGCGGCATCGGCATCGCGAACACGATGTTCGTCTCCGTGCTCGAGCGTCGCCGGGAGATCGGCCTGCGACGCGCGCTCGGCGCACACCGCGGGCAGATCCGGGCCCAGTTCCTCCTGGAGGCGATCCTGCTCTGCGCGCTGGGCGGCGCATCCGGAGTGCCGCTCGGGCTGCTCGGCACCGCAGCATGGAGCGTCGTGCAGGGGTGGCCGCTGGTCGTTCCGGTGGAGACGATCGTGGCAGGTATGACAGCGGCGCTTGCGACAGGCGCAGTCGCCGGACTCGCCCCCTCGATCCGCGCCGCGCGACAGTCGCCGACGGCGGCCCTCGCCGCGACGTGAGCAGGCAGGGCGTCGACCGTGCGCGGATACCATTCCGGGCGAACAGCGATGAGAGCATGGCAGACGACATGAGCAGAAGCAGAAGAGCCGGGGCCGCGGGCGCCCGACGTGTGCCCCGGCTGCTCGCCCGCTACCTCGCGGCTGGAGTACTGCTCGTCATCGCGTCGGCGGGCGGCACGATCTGGCTCGCGGAGACCTCCGAGTACCGCTACGACGAGCAGGCGTCCGGCGCCGCGCTCATGCGGGACGAGCAGGTGATCGACGAGCTCACGAACTGGGCTGGGAGCCACACCGACTGGAGCACCGTCGGGCCAACGCTGCTGCTCCTGGGCAACGAGACAGGGCGCCGCATCGCCGTCATCGACGCCGCGGGGACGGTCATCGCCGACACGGCGCCCGATCTGCCCCGCCCAGCGAGCTCCACTCGGCTGCTCGACCCGCTCGAGCCGCTCTCCGACCCGGTGACGCTCGAGCCGCAGCTGCACGAGGGAATCACCGGGCCCTTCCTGCTCGATCAGACGCAGCGCGACCAGCTCACAGGGCAGGCGAGCGCGGTGGTGGAGTGCCTGGGTGACGCGCTCGTCGACACGACGGTGTGGGCGAGCGGTCGCCCTGTGGTCGTCGGCGGAGAAGACGCCCCAGACTGCGGCCGTGCGGCCCTGAACACGCCACTGCCGAGCGAGCGGACCGCCCTCGACGAGCTCCGCGATCGCACGAACGCGTGCCTGCTCGCCGCAGATGCACCTCTCGTCGCCGACGTCGAGCTCGACCTGCCCCCGTCGAGCGACTCCGCGCATCTCGCGCTGCGCACCGTCCCGGCGAGCGGCGATACCGCAGACGAGTGCCTCCTGCAGGCGCGCATCGACCAGTCCGAGGCGACGACCGCGCCCGCGGTGCACGTGGTCCTCACCGACGAGCGTGGCGGCCCGCAGGGTCCGCTCGACGCGAGCCCAGGATCGATCGCCCGCTTCGGAGTCTTCATCGTGGTGCTGCTCGCGCTCCTGTCGGCAGCTGCCGCGCTCATCATCGGGCCGACCCTGCGGAGCGCGCGCCGACTCGAGACCGCCGTCGATCGCTTCAGCGCCGGTGACCGCGACGCTCGCACGGGCCTGCATGCCCGCGACGATCTCGCCGGGATCGGTGCGGCATTCGACCGCATGTCCAGCGAGATCGCCGGACACGAAGCGTCCCGCCGGCGCCTGCTCGGCGATATCGCTCACGAGCTGCGCAGCCCGCTCACGAACATCCGCGGATGGGTCGAGGCTGCGGACGATGGACTCGGCCTCGAACATGAGGCGCTCCGGCGGCTCGTGCTCGACGAGGCCAGTCGCATGGAACGCATCACCGGCGACCTCCAGCTCCTCGCGCTCGCGGAGTCCGGCGACCTCGTGCTGGAGCGCACGCGGTGCGATGCGGCCGCCGTCGTGCAGGAGCTCGCCGAAGCGTACCGAGCCCGCGCGGCCACCGCAGGCGTCGAGCTGAACGTCACGACCCCCGAGCAGCTGCCGCTCACCACCGATCCCGCCAGATTGCGGCAGATCCTCGACAACCTCCTCTCGAACGCGCTCCGGCACACGCCGTCCGGCGGACGCGTCGACGTCGAGGCGGCGACAGCAGACGGCACGGTGCGCATCGCCGTGATCGACACCGGGACGGGGATCGCCCCAGCCGACCTCCCCCGCGTCTTCGATCGCCTCTGGCGCGGGGAGCCCTCTCGGGTCCGCGCAGGGCAGAGCACCGGCCTCGGCCTCTCGATCGCCCGCAGCCTCGCCGAAGCGCTCGGCGGCACCATCCAGGCGCGGAGCACCCTCGGCGAGGGCAGCCGGTTCGAAGTGTCGCTGCCTGCGCTCACACCACAGTGACGAGTTCCGCGTGCAGCGGGATCAGCCCTGAGCCAGCCAGAAGTCGACCTCCTGCTGGCGCGGCCTCGGAACGACCCTGGTCTCGTCGCCGAGCTCGAGGACGTGATCGGGAGAGGCCCGGAGCGTGGGCCAGGCAGGGCGCGCATCGCCGTTCGGGTCGCCGGTCCTGACGAAGGCCAGCCAGTAGCCGGTCATCTCGGCCTCGAGACGATGATCGATCGCCTCGTAGTCGACGTCCCCATCGGCCCCAAGATTGCCGTACGCGTACATGACCTCGGCCCCGTGGTACGCGCCGAATCGCTCGAGCGGTGGGTCCGGAGGCACCCGCGTGAAGAAGTACGGATAGACGTTCCCGGTGCCCGTCTCCGCCGCGCTCACGCCCCACTCGTGGGTCGGACTGATCATGGACCTGTCGGTCTCCGCCCGCACACGCGAGTCGAGCACCTGCTCGGCGGTCTCGCCCGGGTACAGCTGCAGGAAGGCATCCGCCTCCGCGCCATAGGTCTCGCGGGCTTCCTGCTCGTAGGTGCCCGGGTCCGTGTCCAGGCTCCCCAGCAACGACAGGGAGGCTTCGTCCGCGTTGCTGCCCAAGAGCAGCGGGACGTCATTCTGCGCGCCGGCGGCGTAGATCTCGGTGGGCGAGGCGGGGAGCAGCGCACCGTCGATGTGCGGCCACCAGTGCGCCGACAGCGAAGCCGCAGCCTCCTGGATCACCTCGGAGGGCAGTGCGCGCAGCTCGGCCAGACTCGCGACCCCGAGCGCTTCCTGCAACGAGGCTGCGGCCGCGCGGGCGTTCTCGGCGGTGTCGTACAGGTCGCCGGCGTCTCTGTCGCCGGCCGTTCCGAGACAGCTGCCGCTCTCACCGATGAGGCCGTGCACGAGCCCCGCAGCAAGCGGGGAGACGCCGAGGATGCAGGCGCTGCCGGAGCCCGCCGACTCCCCCGCCACGGTGACCCGGCCGGGATCGCCCCCGAACGCGGCGATGTTGTCCTGCACCCAGTGCAGCGCGGCGATCTGATCGCGCAGACCCTGGTTGCCGCCCTCGTCCCCCAGCTCCTCATCCGCCAAGAAGCCGAACACGCCGAGACGGTAGTTGATGGTGATGACGATGGCCTCTCCGCGAGCAGCCAGCGCGGCACCGTCGTAGGCGGGAAGCGCCCCAGACCCACCGGTGAATGAGCCACCGTGCACGAACACCAGCACCGGGAGCCGCTGTTCGGGCTGCGCCGCACTGCTGCGCCAGATGTTGAGCCGCAGCGCATCCTCGTCCGTGGCGTAGCCGCCGAGCAGGGTGTTCTCGAGCGGCACATCCATCACCTGCGTCGCCGCGCGGACGAAGAACGACGGCTCGGATTGGACAGCAGAAGGGCCGAAATCGTCCGCGATCAGGGTCTCAGCGCGAGGACGCGCGGGCTGCGGCGCCGCCCAGCGCAAGTCGCCGACGGGAGGGGCCGCGTACGGTATGCCGGCGAACGCCTCGACCCCGGCTTCCTCGTCGCGCACCCCGACCACCGCTCCCTGCTCGGTCGTCACGGCGGCGGTGTGCGGACCATCGATGGTCCGGGTCACGATCGGCGGACCAGCCGCGATGGCGATCGCCGCGACGAGGGAGGCGGACACCAGCCATGCCGGCACCTGCACGAACCACCGGCGAGAGCCCCACGTGTGCGCCGCGAGCGCGACGAGCAGCACGCTGGCGGCCACCAGCAGCCAGGCCCACCAGAGCCCCTGGTTGAGCCAGACCAGAACCCCGCCGAGGGCCGAGACCAGCGCAAGCGGCACCCACCATTTGGCGCCGACCTTCGGTGTCCGGGACGCGCGCGGAGTTCGGGGACTGCTCATGGTCTTCTCCTCGTTGCAGCTCTCAGATACCTCACCACACCTCGACCTGCGCAGAGGCAGGGTTCGCGACGCTGACTCGCGTCGTGGTGGGTCAGTAGAGCTCGAGCGCCAGTTCCTGGGCGAGTTCCATGCTCCGCCAGCGCGCTGGGGAGAAGTCGTACGGCATCATCTGGACGGCCTCGGCGAGGCTCGTTCCGCGCGCCGCACGGGCGTCTTCGGCATCTTCGGCGGCGTCCTCCGCGCCCTCGTGGTCATCGGCAGGAGCAGGATGTGATTCCTCCCAGGCGTCGAAGCGGTCGTTGTCGGCCTGCGCGAGGCCGGAGCTCTCGATGACCCCGTTGAGGGTGGCCTCGAAGGCGGCCCGTTCAGCGGCCACCTCAGCCACGCGGGGGTCGTCGACGGCGACGGTATCGTCCAGCGCCTCCTCGGCGGCGTCGATGCGGTCGGCCTCCTCCCGCAGCTCCGGGTGGGTGGCCAGGGCGATGAACCGGGATGCCTGGACGGAAGCACCGAGTGCGCCGAAGATCCGCTCGGTCACGAGGAGGGTGTCCAGGTCGTCCTGTCGCAGGGCCCCCTCTGGCAGCTCTGCCAGGCGGTCGCTCACGACATCGGAGAGCAAACCCAACCTGCTGCCCTGCGCGCGCATGCGCTGCACCGCCGTCCGCTGCCGCTCGAGTTCGGCCTGCCGCGCGACGAGGGACTCCTCCAGCCGCTCGAGGATGCGCGCGACATCGCCGCCGGTGTCGGCTGAGTCGGCCACGTCCGCGTCCGCGAAGGCATCGCGGATGTCGTCGAGGGCGATACCGGCGTCGGCCATCCGACGGATCCACAGCAGCTGGATCATCTCGTCGTAGCCGTAGCGGCGGCGGTCGTCGCTCCCCCGCGCCGGCTCCGGGATCAGCCCCAGCTGGTGGTAGTGGCGAATCGCGCGGGGCGTGGTCCCGACGAATTCGGCGGCTCCGCCGATCGTGACCTGGCGGGGCGGGATGAACGACGACAGCATGTGGGGCCTTCCTCGGGGGTGGCTGGATGCATCCACTGCACCACATGACGCTGCGGAAGGTACAAGTTCGCAGTCGATCCGAGCCGGAGACGGCGGGGTCTAGAATGAGAACTGTTCTGGTGTTATGGTGTTTATGTACAGTGGAGTTCGCATGCGGAAAGTACTGATTTCAACGAGCGCCTCGTTGCCCATCTACGAACAGATCAAGACGCAGGTACGGTCCGCGATCCTGTCCGGAGATGCCGCGGCAGGCGAGACGTTGCCTTCATTGCGCCAGTTGGCGGCAGACCTCCGAGTGAGTGTCATCACCGTGACTCGCGCGTACAACGACCTCGTCCACGAGGGCCTGGTCCGCAACGAGCACGGCCGCGGATTCGTCGTGCTGGAGGTCGACCCCACGATCGCCTCCGGAGCCCTGGAGGAGCGAGTCGCCGCCGCACTGCACGAGCTGCTCATCGCGGCTCGAAGCGCCCACATCGACATCGACGAAATGCACCGACGCCTTGATGAGGCTTGGAGGAACAATGACTGACGACGCAGCGCAGATCTCAGACCTGCGCATCACTCGACCCGACTTCACGGTCAAGGACATCTCATTCAGCATCCCGCGCGGTTCCGTGGTTGGACTCGTCGGCCCGAATGGCGCCGGGAAGACCACGATCATCCGCTCCCTGCTTGGCCTGATCACCCCCGACGCGGGACGCATCGAGGTCTTCGGCGGCCCAGCTGGAGCGAGCACGGCCCTCGCGAAGACGGGCATCGTCCTCGACCGGCCGACAGCCGCCGAGGACTGGCGCGTGACGTCGCTCGGCCGGAGGCTCGCCCCGTTCTACCCGAGGTGGGACCACGCCCGCTTCGCGCGGCTGCTCGACCGGTTCAGCATCCCCGAGAAGCGGCGAGTCGGTGAGCTCTCCCGCGGCCAGGGCGTGAAGCTCGCGCTCTCCTGCGCCCTCGCGCAGCAGCCGGAGCTCCTCATCCTCGACGAGCCCTCGAGCGGACTCGATCCGGCATCGCGCCGGGAGATCACCGACGTGATCCGCGAGTTCATGGTCGATCCGCAGCACGCGGTGCTGTTCTCCACGCACATCACGACCGACCTCGACGAGCTCGCCGATGACCTCATCGTGCTCGTGGGCGGGCACATCGCGCGCCGAGGCCCACTCCCCGACGTCAAGGAGAGCTACGCCATCGCGCGCGGCACGGGCACCGTGCCCGCGAGCGCACTCGGCCCCCAGCACACGGGCCAGGGATGGTCCGCACTCATCCGCGTCGACGACTCCCCCCAGTACGGGCCCGAGGTCGTGATCGACGAGGCGACCATCGACGACATCATCATCCACCTGGCCGCCGCACACGAGGAGGCAACGGCATGACGCTCGCATTCACTCGCTTCGACCTGATGTCCTGGGCCGTCAAGAAGCAGACGCTGCTGCTGCTCGCGTTCATCGCCCTGGTCGGCATCGTGCTCCCGCTACCGGGGATGGCCATCGCCGCATCCGCCCTCGTCACATCCCTGATCCTGTCCGCCCCTTTCCTGGGAGATGAACGCGATCGACTCGACACGCTCTACGGAGTGCTCCCGATCTCGCGGGGCGCAGTTGTCGTCGGGCGCGCGATCTCGGTGCTCCTCTACGGCCTCGCCGCGGTGGCCGTCGCGACAGCAGTGACGTTCGTCATGGCGTGGGTGCGCAACCGCGAGCTCGCACCAGAGCTGCTTCTCGTGAACTACGCGGCGGCGTTCGCGATCATCGGCCTGGCGGTCGGCGTGCAGCTCCCCGTGCTCTTCCGCGTCGGCTACACCCGTGGACGCTTCATGGTCTACGCCCCGGTGATCGTCATCGCGGGCGGAGCCTGGGTGGGCCAGGCCACCGGCGTCCTCGGCGACGACACGTTCTCGGCCCTGCCCCTCGAGGGCATCGTCGCGGCGTGCGCCGCCATCGGCATCATCGGCATCACCGTGGGCACCGGTCTCGCTGCACGCTTCTACCGGGCGCGCGAGCTGCGCTGACCGCATTCCCGCACTCCGCCACTCCCGTATTCCTGGCGACCCGCATCGAACAGCATGCATTGCAATACCTTGCATTACAAAGTAAAGTGCAATGCATGACAACCTCAGTCGGTGCGCAACTCCGCAAGGGCGTCGTCGAGTACTGCGTCCTCGGACTCCTCCAACAGGGGCCCATGTACGGGTGGCTGATCTCAGAACGACTGGTCTCCCTCGGGCTCATCGGCAGCATCGGAACGCTCTACCCGTTGATGACTCGACTGCGCGAGCGCGAGCTGATCGCCGCGCACGCCGACGACTCCGATTCGGCGCGACCCCGGAAGTACTACGCCATCACCAGTCAGGGACACGCCGAGTTGGAGCAGTTCAGGTCCCAGTGGGCGCCGTTCGCCTCCGCCGTGGAGGAAGTCACGCAATCACGAACGACCACCACCACGACCGCGAGCGACAGCATCCGCTCACGCGACCAGACGGAAGCAGGAGACCGATGAAGCCTTTCGAATCGCAGAACGAAATCGCAGGCAGCTACCTGAAGGAGCTCCAAGCAGCACTTCGCGATGGGGCGCCCCAGGTCCGGGACGAGGTGCTCAACGACATCGCGGACACGCTCCGCGGCCTCGATGCCGACGAGACTCGAGTCCGCATCCGAGAGCTCGGGGCACCGAGCACGATCGCAGCCGACGCCATGGCGGAGACGCCCTCGCCCGAAGGGACCGGGCCGAGCCGCGCGTACCCGATCATCATGTCCATCGTCCTCATCGCCGGCTGGTACCTGGTGCCAGTGCTCGGCTGGGTGGCCGGACTCATCATGATCGGCGCGAGCCAGCACTGGTCGTCGCGAGTGCGCAGGAACGGCATCCTCGCGTCTGTCGCCGTGATCACCGTCTCGACCATCGGCATCTTCGCGTTCCGCGGGACAGAAGCGTGGGTCGTCGGCGTGATCATCTTCGCTGTGCTGCCGCTCCTCGGCAACATCTTCGTCGCCGACTACCTCCGCCGCCGCTGGGCACTGCCCGGCCAGCACTAGATCCGACGCACACCCGGCCCGATCTGGCCCAGCTCGACAGCTCTGCCGGTGACCGATGACCCGAACTCTGGAGGAGAATGCCGGTATGCGCCTCCGTCGATTCACTCCAGTGCTGCTCGTCCCCCTCGTGCTCGCAGCACTCGTTGGATGCTCGCCCACTGCGCCCACGGAACCGGAGCCGCCGAAGTTCAAGCTCTCCCTCAACGAGGTACGCGACGCATCGCGGGAGGTGGCCGAGGGGATGGTCGCGGAGTTCCCGGAAGCAACGGGGCTCATCGAAGCCGATCCCAACGTCTCAGCCTGCGCCGGCGAGGAACCCAGAATCGGTCGTTGGGTGTGGGCGACGACGTTCTCGTCCACCGACCTCGTGAACACCGTCACGAAACTCCAAGAGGAGTATGGCGACGCCGTGACCTCCACGGGCACCGCGAGTGAGACGGTCGAGTATGCCGACGGCTCCACATGGCCTGCGACTGGCTCGCACACCTTGATCGAAGACGAGACCGGGTCGTACCTCCTGAGCTACCCAGCTGGAACCGAAGGACAGGTCCTGCTTCGCGTGGTCACCGCCTGCGGAGTGCTGCGCTGAGCATCCCACCATCGAGACGATTCGGACCCCACGGGTCTCGCGCATCTGGGCGCTAACGCCTCCCTGCCGAACCCTGCTAAGTTAGGGGCAATCGTTCAGCCCGCCCGGTCCACCGGTGTGGGCTGGATTTTTTTGTCCGAGAGGATGCCGAGAGTGTCACCTTCACCGAAGAAGTACCTCACGATCGGAGAGCAGGCTCAGCTCCTCGAGAGCCGGGGCATGGAGCTCGACGGCAACCCCGAGCAGTGGCTGAAGTCGATCAACTACTACCGGTTGAGCGGGTACTGGTACACGTCGCGTCGATTCGAGACAACCGCTGAGGGCGCGCCCTCACGATCCGATCAGTTCCAACCGGGGACCAAGTTCTCAGAGGTTGCGGCACTGTACGAGCTTGACCGCAAACTTCGCTCTCTTGTACACGTCGGGCTCGAGCGGGTCTAAGTAGCGCTCCGCAGTCAGGTCAGCTACGTCCTCGGGCGCTACGGCCCTTTGTCCTACGAGGACAAGTCCCTGTTTCGGGATGCCTTCAACCACTCGTCGTGGGTCGACAAGACGCACGAACGGGTGAAGCGGGCGGCCCGCAGATCGATGTTCATCAACCATCACATGCAGAATCACGCTGGGGTGATTCCGATCTGGGTGCTCGTCGACGTCCTCGACTTCTCGGACGTATCGATGCTCTACGACGGAATGCGCGCAACAGACCAGTTCGATGTGGCTGAAGGCATGGGTATACGTCTCCGACTTGACCGGTTGTCGCACAGGCAACGCGGCAAAGCCGTCAAGCATCATCCGTTCGCCCGGTGGCTCGAGCAGCTGACGGTCGTCCGCAATATCTCTGCCCATCATGGACGCCTTTGGAACCGCTCCCTCGTCCCGGCTGCGACAGGGGCGATGAGGACCATCGAAGAGTTGGAGAGCCTTCCTCCTGGACAGAGCGAAGATCTCTACGGAGCGCTCGCGGTCATCGCGCAGATCTTGACAGCTTCCGCGCCCGACTCGAATTGGGCACTCAAGGTCGCGTCGGAAGTCGAGCGCGGGTTCGCGGCGCTGCCCGGGCGGGATGTCAGTGAGATGGGGTTTCCCGGCGATTGGCGCGATGTCGGCGTCTGGAGGGCCTGAGAAGCGCGCCGTCCGCAGTGGGTCGTTTGCGCAGGATTTCCTGGGTGGGCCACACCTATCTCGCCGAGCACGCTCGCAGAGCGTCCCCTCGGAACCGGTGACCCGATCAGCGATAGCGTGATCGCATGACAGGCGGCACTCTGCGTTGGGCGACCGAAGCTGATGCGCGGGCAGTCGCCATCGTGCACGTCGACTCGTGGCGAGCGGCCTACGCGGGCCTCATCCCCTCGGAGGTGCTGGCCGCCCTGAGCGTCGAGCAGCGCACCGCCGGCTGGACACGGTGGATCGCCGCCTCCCTGCGCGGCGATGCGACGGACCTCGACGCCGTGCGCCCGCATCGGCTGCTCGTCGCCGAGGACGGGGAACGCATCGTCGGCTGGGCCGCGTTCGGGCCTGGGAGAGACCCCGACGATGGGCACCGAGGGGAGCTCGGTGGCCTGTACGTGCATCCAGACCACTGGTCGACTGGGGTCGGCGCTTCGCTCATCCGTCGCGCCGAACAAGAACTCCGCACGGCCGGCCACTCGGACGCCTACGTGTGGGTGCTGACGGGCAACGAGCGGGCAATCGGCTTCTACGAGCGACAGGGCTGGCATGCGGACGGCGCCAGCAAGATCGCGGATGAGGGCAGCGCACGCGCGCTCGTCGAACTCCGACACACAAAGCCCCTGTCTTAGTCATGCCGAAGAAGCGCTGACCGAGAAGGACCTGGGGCGGCTGGCCTCAGCGACGGATACGCTGGGCCAGCCGCCCGACCTGGAGGCGACGCCTGGACTAGACGCCCAGCTGCCCCAGCCACTCTGTGACGGAGCGAGGCGTGATGCCGAGCCGCCTCTGCGCACTCGTCGCCTCGTCGATGACCTCGTGGGGCTGCGTGGCTCGCCACTTGTAGGAGTCGACGACGGGCGCAGCACCGGGACCGATGACACGCGCGAGGTCCTCTCCGAACGCATCCGGATCACGACTGTCGAACCTGACCGGACGACCAAGGTGCGCTGCGAAACTCTGCGCGAGATCGTCGCCGAGGAGACCGGGGAGGGCGCCGACGCCGACGATTCCGGTGATCGCGTCGTCCTGCAGCAGTCCGACGACGACGTCAGCGACGTCGAGGTGGGAGCTCCAGGAGACCGCGTAGTCCGCACGGATGGGGTAGCTGAGAATGCCACGCTCCTGCACCGACTCGACGACGAACGGCAGCAGGAGGTTCTCGAGGTAGAGGCGGGGCTGCACGATGGCGGTCGAGATCTCGGCTTCCTCGAGCCTGCGCACCAGCACGGCGAGCGCGCTCTCCGGGTCCTCCAGCGTGTACCCGCTCGTGGAGACCACGACTCGGGCCGGAGTCGACGCCTCGGCGGCGTCGGCGACCGCGTTCGCTGCGGACAGCTGGTCGGCAGGCGATCCAATCGGCAGGTGGACGAAGATCCCCTGAACTCTGCGATACGCGTCGGCCAGCGAGGCGGCGTCGGTGAAGTCGACGGCAACCGCCGTTCCCGGGCCGACATAGGAGCTCGGTGTGCGAACCGCGGCAGTGACATCGAGGTCGGCCTGGGCGAGGGCTGCGATGACGGGGGCGCCCTGGGCACCAGTGGCGCCATGAATCAAGTAGGTCATACGTCCATTAGTGCACAGGATGCATCGGTTACGTCAACTGCACTAAAGGGATATGCTCAAACTCATGTCAAGATGCGACGATCTCCCCGAGTGCGGTGTCGCCCGATTCCTCGTACTTCTCGAGGGGCCATGGGCCACCTTGATCGTGCGGGAACTGCTCCACGGCCCCCTCCGATTCACCGAGATCAAAGACCGCCTCCCCGGCATCAGTGCGCACACGCTCACGAACCGACTGCGGCGCTTCGAGGCCAACGGGCTTGTCACACGGACGTCCTACCCGGAGATCCCGCCGAGGGTCGTCTACGAGCTGACCGAGGTCGGTGAGCAGCTGCGGACGGTCCTCGACGCCATGAACGCGTGGGCCCTGTCCGTGCCTGAAGTCGCCAACGCGGAGTGACCGGTTAGCTCCGCCGTCACCGTTCTACTAAGATCCTTGCTCGGAATTGCTAGCCATGTCACGAGGTTCGCATGATGCCTCGTGCCGACCGAGCAAGGAGCCGGCCGTGCAGTCGCCCGAGTCAAAACTCACCCCAAGCAGCTACGGCGCGGTTCGCCGGACGACCAAGGGAGAGAAGACTCCCCGGATCACGCAGAGCTATGGCGCAGTCTCGAAGGCGATCCGTGGAGAGGGGCTCCTCGATCGCACGCTCGGGTTCTACGGCGCTCTCGCAGCAGGCCTTCTCGTCGCACTCGCCGCCGCGATCACTGGGTTCATCCTGCTCGGGGACAGCTGGTTCCAGCTGCTCATCGCGGCGGCACTCGGGGTCATCTTCACGCAGTTCGCGTTCCTCGCTCACGAAGCCTCCCACCGCCAGGTTCTGACCTCGGGCAGGGCGAACGACCGGCTCGGTCGTTTCCTCGCGGCCGGCATCGTCGGGATGAGCTACAGCTGGTGGATGACGAAGCACACGCGTCATCACGCCAACCCCAACAAGAAGGGGAAGGACCCCGACATCGACTTCGACACGATCTCCTTCACGGAGGAGTCGGCGAGCGAGCAACGGGGTCTGCTGGCACTGATCACCCGCAAGCAGGGGTACCTCTTCTTCCCGCTGCTGACCTTCGAGGGCTACAACCTCCACTTCCGGTCCATCAAGTCGCTCTTCGCCAGGGAGAAGATCACGGGTCGGTGGGTGGAGCTGACGATGATCGCGGTCCGCTTCGCGATCTACCTCGGCGCGATCTTCTGGATGCTCCCGCTCGGCATGGCGTTCGCCTTCGTCGCCGTGCAGATGGCCGTGTTCGGGGTCTACATGGGGGCGTCGTTCGCGCCCAACCACAAGGGCATGCCGCTCATCCCCGCCGACGTGAAGCTCGACTTCTTCAGCAGGCAGGTCCTCACCTCGCGCAACGTGCGGGGCGGCTGGTGGGCCAGTGCGCTCATGGGCGGACTCAACTACCAGATCGAGCACCACCTCTTCCCGAGCATGCCGAGGCCGCACCTCGCCCGCGCTCGCGAGATCGTGCGGTCCTACTGCGAAGAGCAGGACGTGCCGTATGCGGAGACCTCGCTCCTGGAGTCGTACCGCATCGTCATCGAGTACCTCAACCGGGTGGGGCTGCAGGCTCGCGACCCGTTCGACTGCCCCGTCGCCGGCGACTTCCGGCGCCGCTAGGCGCAAAGGCCAGAGCTACGATCGGGCCGCGCCTCAGGGGCGGCGGGCGATCCAGAGGGCTCGTGCGCCGCGAACATGCACGCGCTCGATGAGTCGATGCTCACCCGACAGGTCGGCGACGATCTCTCGGATGGACCGCGCCGACTCGTCGCTGAGTTCGGACTGCGCGTGCTGTGCGAGTCGCCGGAGTTCGAGCGCCGCGTATTCGCCCCCTGGCCCGTCAGCGGCGTGACGCTGGCCGCTCGTGAGCAGGCGGGTCTCGAGGAGCTCGAAGCCGGCCGCGGTGATGTCCGTCGCCCAGTCTGGGGCGTTGCGGTCTGCTCCGGCCGCGAGGCGGAGAGCCGTCTCCAACGACGCGTGCTCACTGGGGAGCACGAGCGGCGGAGCAACCATTTCGACGATCGCGAGCACGCCTCCGCGGCGGAGGCTGCGGAACATGTTCGACAAGGCCAGCGCCGGATCCGGCGCTTCATGCAGCGCGTTGGACGACCAGATCACGTCAGCGACTCCGGCATCGAAGAGCCGGTCGCCCATATCGGCGCGGATGCTGGTGATTCGACCCCCGAGCCCCTGCCGGTCTGCACGCCCGCGGATGTCATCGAGCATCCGTTCGTCGAGATCGATCGCGACGAGCTCTGCACCTTCGTATTCTGCGGCGAGGGCGAAGAGCCCCGCCCCGGTCCCGGCGCCGATATCGAGGACAGTGGCGACGTCTGCCTTGCGTGCATGACGGGCGAGGGCCCGCACTGCTCGCTCGGTGACAGACCGATGGATGATCGCGTCGAGGTCCAGAAGGCGAGACAGCTGGTCGTGGTGAGCGTGGGTACTCGCGGTGTGAGGCATGTCTCCAACGTAGATCGAACCTGCGTCAAGCGCATACACTCTTGTCTATGACGCAAGAAACTGACGTTGACCGCCTCGTCCGGCAGCGCATCAGAGCCCTCCGACGGTCGCGCGGGTGGTCTCTTGACACGCTGGCCGAACGCAGCTTCCTCAGCCCCTCGAACCTCAGCCGCATCGAGACGGGTGGTCGACGCATCGCACTCGATCAGCTCATCCCGATCGCTCGAGCTCTCGACACCAGCCTCGATCAGCTCATCGAGCCGGCCGATGACGCCGACGTGGTGATCCGCCCACGCCGTGATGAGCAACGCGGCACGACCCTCTGGACGCTGGCCAGCAACCGCGCCCCGAACGGACTCACCGTCGCGAAGATGCGCATCACGACGCCGGCGCCGCCGACGGAAGAAGCTGGCGTCCACCCGGGACGGGACTGGTTCACCGTGCTATCGGGCACCGCCGAACTTCGACTGGGCGATCGACTCATACTGGTCGAAGCGGGAAGCGCCGCCGAGTTCTCGACGATGATCCCCCACGCTTTCGGCGCACACGGGCCAGGCCCGGTCGAGATCCTCACGATCCTCACGAGCGACGGCGACCACGCCCACCTACCTCGGTGAGTCCAGAGCTCGGGGCTCCCGACCCCAGAGCTCGCGCGCGAACCCGCGAACAGCCTCGGCGACCGGCGTCTGCCCCTCGTTCAACTCCAGGATCTGCCGACTGACGGACGGCTCGAGCACCAGCGCCTCGAGGACAGCGGCCACATCCTCGCGGGGTATCTCGCCGTGCTCCTCTGCGGGCCCGAGGGAGACCTCCCCGGTTCCAGCGTCATCCGTCAAGAGCGATGGGCGGAGGATCACCCAATCGACATCCTGTCGGGTCAGGCTCACCTCTGCCCGCTTCTTGACCGCGAAGTAGTGTTCCTCGTCGTCGCTCAGCGCTCGTTCACGCCACGCTTCGGGAAGCACGGAGAGCAGAATGAGCCGCACCCCTCGGACGCGCTCGACCGCCTCCGCCACGCGACCGAGAGCGGCGAGGTCGATGTCGTCCGTCACGCGCTGGGGGCCAGCATTCGAGCCAGCGGCGTACACGACGACATCGCAGTCCCGGATCATCGCCCCGAGCTCGTCTGCGGTGGAGGCTCCGAGGTCCCCGAGCAGCGGCGACACCTCGGCCCGCTCGAGCGCTGCGGCCTGCCGCCGCGTCCGAACGAGACCGGAAACGGGCACGCCCTGACCTTGGAGGCGGGCCGCGAGCAGCCGACCGACCCTGCCTGAGATGCCGAAGATGAAGACGCGAGGAGGCACCGCCCGCTTCGGCGCTGAGCTCGACTGCTCATCCGCAGAAGTGGGAGCTGAGTGGATGGGCTTCGAAATGATGATGCTCCCTTTCATCGGCGAACCTCTTCTGCTGCCAGCAGGTTCACGAGCTCCTCGTATCCGTAGAGACGGGCGAGATCCTTCGGCGTGAGCCCTGCGTGTGTTCGCAGCACCAGTGAGGCCCCCGCCTCGAGGAGCACCCGAGCCGAGTCGACGTGGCCGTGCCAGACCGCGTCGTGCAGCGCAGTGAGGCCGTTGTACAACCCCTGGGCGTCAAGGTCTGCCGACAGGCCTGTCTGGCGTGGCGCAAGCAGGCAGCGGAGCACGTCGGCATGTCCGAAGTAGGCGGCATCGTGAACCGCGGTGCCCTTCATCAGGCCGATCGTGAGGCGCGGGTCTGCGCCGGCATCGAGGAGACGATCTGCGACATCGACGTGACCTTCGCGAGCGGCCACACCCAACGGCGTGTAGTCGTCGTCGAAGCCACCGACGATCGGGTGGCGCTCGTCGAGCGCGGCGCCGCCTGCGATGAGCTGCTCCACCGCGGAGAGATCCCCCGCGCTCGCGGCGGCGAACAGCGCAAGGGAAGCCACATGCCGCTCGTTGGCACTGTCATGGTCCAGGATGAGCGCTTCGATGGTACCCAAGCCATCCTCGCGGGCGAGCTGGACTGCCGTCTGGTGCCAGTGGTTCATCACGTCGGTTCGAGCTCCTCGGTTCAGGAGAACCTGGACGGCTTCCGGCTGCTTCTGCAGGACAGCGTCCATGAGCGCGGTGTTGCCGAGAGACGGTGACTGCTGATCGATGAACGCGCCGTGATCGAGGAGCAGCGACACCACATCGCCGTTGCCGCCCTGCGCTGCCTTGTGCAGAGCTGTGGCCCCCATGTGACGTTCCACTGTCAGCGGGTCGGCTCCTGCGGTCAGCAGCAGGTCGACGAGTTGCGCGTTCCCGAAAGCGGCGGCGACCATCAGGGGCGTGAGGCCGTCTGGCAGGGGCTGGCTGGCGTCTGTTCCCGTGCGAAGAAGGTCAGCGACCCTGGACAGGTCTTCCGCTCGGACAGCTTGGTCGAGGTTCATCATCGTTCGCTCTCACTTTCAGCACCCATGTCACTGGTGCATTGCCATTCGATACCGGCAAGGAATGCCAAGATCTCCGCCGTCACCCGTTCGGCCGCTTCGTGCTGCGGCCAGTGCCCGACCCCTTCGAGACGGACGACGTCTACCAGCCCAGGGGCGGATACGCGCAACTGCTCGACGGTCGGCGGTTCGGGGTGGAAGAGCTGGCAGAGGCCATCTTCAGCGCCCCATATGTACAGCGCGGGCTGCCGGATCGGCACCCCCTTGAACGCCGACATCTGCTCGAAGGTGATGTCGGATGCGCGGTAGTAGTTCAGACCCGTCGCGAAGCCGCTCCCTTGGAAGGCGGCGATGGAGCGCGAGACATACGTGGGGTCGGCCCAAGCGGGGACGCCGACTGGCGCAGGTCGGAGCATGCCTCGGGAGGAGTCGACGGGATCCCACCCTTCCCCGACGGCGGGGCTTCCAGAAAGCCAGTACAGCGCACTCGGAATGGATGCAGCCGCGGGCTCGAAGGCGAGATGCCCGTCAGGCTTCATCATCTCGAACGCGTAGTAGCTGTCGCCCAAGCCGTCCTTCTTCAGCTGGCTCCACAGGCTCGCTTCCCCGCGGGGCAGAAACGGGATGCTCAAGCTGACAAGTCCGCGGAACAGGTCTGGACGGAGCACCATCGCGCGCTGCGCCACGTCCGCACCCCAGTCGTGGCCGACGAGCACGGCCTCGGAGATCTCCAGCGCGTCCAGAACCCCGACGAGGTCCCCCACCGTGTGGAGAGCGCTGTAGAGCTCGACGCTGCTTGGGGAGTAGCTGGCTCCGAACCCTCGCATGTCGAGAGCCACAGCCCTGTATCCCGCCTCAGCGACTCCGGCCATCTGACCGAGCCAGGTCTCCCCCACGTCAGGGAACCCGTGGGCGAACAGGACAGTGGGCCCATCTCCTTGATCGAGCACTCGGAACGGGTGGCCGTTCACGTCGATCTGCCGCTCGCGCAACGGCGGCCTGTTTCCTTCTCCTCGGTTCAACGGTGGTCCTCCTTCTCTCTTGCGTGGCCGAGCCGAAGCGGTTGGGCGCAGAAACGCCCCATCGGTGCCTTCGACTCGATAAGCTACTTTCTGTAGCAACAGTAACCTACTGAAGGTAGCTTAATGACGGCCCAAGCAACACCGCCCCCCGAAGAACCACGGAAGCGTCGCCTCCCCTGGGATGCTCGCCACCAGGACCTGCTGGAGAAGGCGCTGGCCATCGTGCGGCAGGACGGGGTGGACGCCCTGACGCTGGGCACCCTCGCCCAGCACGGGGGCGTGTCGAAGCCCGTCGTCTACGATCACTTTGAGTCGCGCTCGTCGCTGCTGACGGCCCTGTACCGGTGGATCGACGCGGAGCGGAAGCGGGCGTTCCAAGAGGGGATGGCCCAGGACGGTCTCGCCCACGAGCCCACGATCGACGCCCTCTCCGAGACGTACATCCGGTGCGCGACGGATGCCAGCAGCGAGTTCTTCGCCGTCGGGGCTGCGATGACGGGCAACGAAGAACGTGCCAGCATCTACCGCGAGCTCGAGGAGACGGGCGTGCAGATGTTCGAGGCGATCCTTCGGCCGCACGTCCGCATGCCCGACCCGGAACTCCACCGCCTCTGCATCGCCCTTGTCGGCGCGGGCGAGTCCCTGTCGGCCTCGACCCTCAAGGGGGCGATCACGGAGGCCGAGGCGATCGCGACGTACGCCCAGCTGATCGGACTGGCGACGAAGAAGGACAGCGGATGTCGGAGCTGAGCGCCGACGACCGGGTGATCCTCGTCCATGGGTGGCCGGGACTCCCGTCGGACTACGACGCGGTGCGAGACGCCCTCCAGCCTGCGACGACGATCGTGCCCGACCTCCGCGGATTCGGAGCCGCGTTCGCGGGCGAGCTCCCGCTCGCTGAGGCCACTGCGGAAGCGCACGCCCGCCGTCTCCTCGATGGACTTGCGGACCCTGCCAGCGGCGGCCGCACCATCATCGCCGGCTACGACATCGGCAGCCGAATCGCTCAGGCAGCGCTTCGCCTCGACCCGTCGCGGTTCGACGGGGCCGTCCTCACCCCCGCGTATCCGGGCATCGGCGACCGCGCGACGGCGCCGTCCCTCGCACCGACATTCTGGTACCAGCACTTCCAACGCGAGCCGATCGCTGCCGAGCTGATCGATGGCAGACCCGACGCGGTCGCCAGCTACCTCGACTACCTCTGGCGCACCTGGAGCGGAGCCGCCGCACCCCAGCGTCACCCGCAGCGCGAGGAGCTCATCGCGGCCTACTCCCGGCCGGGAGCGTTCGCCGCGAGCATCCAGTGGTACCTCGCGAATCGCGGGTACGCGGGCGAACTGCCACCGATCGAGACCCCGACCGTCATGCTCTGGCCGACGGAGGATCCCCTGTTCCCGATCGAGTGGGCCGACCGGCTCGACGATCACTTCAGCCGCGTCAGCCTGCACCCCGTCGTCGGAAGCGGACACCTCCTCCCGATCGAAGCACCCGCCGCCTTCGTCAGCGCGATCCGCTCCCTCGTCGTCGCCAGCGAGCGCTGAACACACCGGGCGCGCGGCAGCCGACGTCGCCAGGACTCAGAGCGCTCCGTTGCCGGTGGGTCCCTCGGCGAGGTCCCTGAACCGGGGCGCGCCCAGATGCATGCAGAAGGCCGCGACGCTCAGCAGCGTCGCGAACACCGCGAGTACGACCTCGGTCCGCACCACGCTCCCGAGGACTCCGATCGCCAGCACCGTCGACGCGGATGCGGCGTAGGTGGCGACGGCGAACTTCGACGCGAGCGAGCTCTGCTGGCTCGCGGCCGCTCCGCGCGTCAGATGCACCAGCGACGTCCGGTAGGCCACAGCCCCTCCCGCACCGAGCAGCGCCATCGCGAGCAACGCGAGCGGGTTGTTCGAGAGCAGCACCGACGTGACCGCGAGCGCACAGCCGACGGCGAACGCGAGGTGACCGCTGGCTGCGGGGAGCAGCCGACCGAGCGGCACGCTCGCGAGCTGAGCGACGGCCGCAGCAACCAGCATGGTGACGCTGCCGCCGAATTGCGCCAGCGGCATCGCGGCATCGGAGAACACCGTCGGCGCGTAGACGACGCCAGCGCTGAGCCCCGTCCAGACCACCGCGGCGCGCGCGATCGTCCGGACGTCGCCGCGCGTCAGCCGACGGGAGGTCGGAGCCGCGACTCCACGCTTGCGCGCAGCCCGTGGCAAGCTCCGGGGAAGCAACAGGACAAGGGCCAGTGCGAGCAGGAGCGCTATCGCGGCGCCAGCGACGTACATGGACATCGCCCCGGCGATGGTCTCGAGCGCCGCAACCCCCTGGGCGATCGCGGTGCCGACGACAGCGCCGACGAGGTTCCCCGTCGCGGCCAGTCCCCGCCCACGCCCTTTGAGCGCATCCACCACCAGACCGGCCGCACCGCCCGTCGCGAGCCCGACCGCGACCCCGGTCGCCGCCCGCCCGACGAGCAGCTGCACCTCGTTCGAGGACGCGAGGAGCAGGTTCGCGAGCGCCGCGATGAGCAGGGCCGCGACCACGGCCGAACCGGGTGTCACTCGCAGCCGGGAGAAGCCGACGACCAGGAGGGTGGCAACCGCTGCTGACACGTAGACCACGAACGTCAGCGACACACCGAGCGGGGTCAGGGGCACCTCGACCCGGAGCATGGGCAGCAGCGGGTTGATGCTGTTGGCGCCGGCGATCACGAAGCCGAAGGCGATGGCCGCGAACGCAGCCAGCGCACGCTCCCTGGGGCGGATTTTCGTCAAGGGGACTCCAGATGTCGCTC
This sequence comes from Pseudoclavibacter sp. VKM Ac-2888, assembly GCF_015351285.1. NCBI lineage: Bacteria > Bacillati > Actinomycetota > Actinomycetes > Micrococcales > Microbacteriaceae > Pseudoclavibacter > Pseudoclavibacter sp. VKM Ac-2888. The sequence continues at coordinate 3,141,111 of NZ_JADKSM010000001.1, read as the reverse complement.
ACCGATCGGATCGCGAAGGCCCCGAAGGTCACCTGGCGCGCGGGTGCCACGCGCACACCCTGCTGAGCCCGAGTGTACCTCCGAACCGCCGGTGGACACCGCCCCAGGATCCGTGTAAGTTCATGCAACGGACATGTGACTGGTCATGCAGGCAGGATCCGATTGTTGCTCTACAGAGCTACGGTCGGGTCCTTTTTTGTTGCCCGGAAGCTGTCCCCCGAGTTCCAATGGAGGAGCACAACATGAACATCAGCTCAGAGGCGGCAGAGATCCTCGAGCACGTCGGCGGGAGCAGCAATGTGTCTGCCCTGCAGCACTGCTCGACCCGCCTGAGGTTTACCCTCAGCGACGACAGCCCCGTCGACGAGGCGGCACTCAAGTCCATCCCCGGCGTGCTCGGCGTGGTCCGCGGACCCCAGACGCAGGTCATCGTGGGAGGACGAGTTCTCGAGTACTACCGAGCGGTCGAGAAGCTCCGCTCCGGGTCGCCGACCGCCGCCGCGGCCGAGAAGCCCCGGACCCCGTGGACCGTGAAGCGGGTCGGCTCCAAGGTGCTGGACTTCGTCGTCAGCGTCTTCGTGCCCATCATCCCTGCCATCGCCGGCGCGGGAATCTTCAAGTCGCTCCTCGTCCTCGCGGCCGCGCTCGGCTGGATCGACCGGGAGAGCGACTCGTACGCGCTCATCGCCGCCGTCCCCGACGCCGTGTTCGCGTTCCTGCCGCTGCTTGTCGCCTACACCACCGCGAAGAAGCTCGACGTGAACCGGCCGGTGGCCCTCGGCTCCGTCGCGCTGCTCCTCTTCCCCGGGTTCACGAGCCTCGTGACCCAGGATGGCGGCGCGGCGCTCTTCGGGATCCCCGTGCCCGTCGTCAACTACAACGCGCAGGTGTTCCCCGCGATCCTCGCCGTGCTGCTCCTCTGGGGTGCAGAGCGCTTCTTCACGAAGTTCTCGTGGCCGCCCATCCGCACCTTCTACGTGCCCCTCATGTGCTACCTCGTGGTCGCGCCCGCCACGGTGTTCCTCATCGGTCCGTTCGGCTTCGAGATCGGCGACCTCTTCGCAGGCCTGCTCTTCAACTTCCACAACACCTTCGGGTGGATCGCCGTCGCGCTCCTCGCCGCCATCCTGCCGTTCCTCATCTCGGTCGGCATGCACAAGCCGCTCCTGCCGCCGACGATCACGACGATGGCCACGTACGGCAAGGAGAGCTTCTACCTGACCGCCTCCCTCGCGCACAACATCGCCGAAGCCGGCGCGAGCTTCGCCGTCGCTGTCCGCACCCGCAACCAGGTGCTCCGCGCCACGGCCGTCTCCGCAGGCTTCTCGGCGCTGTTCGGCGTCACCGAGCCGGCCCTCTACGGCGTCACCCTCCAGAACCGACGCGCACTCATCGCGGTGCTCGCCGGCGCCATCACCTCGGGCGCGTACCTCGGCATCACGCTCGTCGACACCTTCGCGATCGTCAGCCCCGGCCTCGCGAGCTTCTCCATGTTCATCGACGCCCTCGACCCGTGGAACCTCATCCACGCCCTCATCGGCCTCGTGATCGGCGCGGCCGTGTCGTTCATCGTCGGCGTCGTGCTCTGGAAGGACTCCGACTCCGGCACCCTGCGCGTGCTCGGCAAGACCGACGGGCACGCGAACGCGGGGGCGGACGCGGGGGCGGATGCCGCAGCGGTCTCGGCACAGCCTCGCGCGCTCACGATCGTCTCCCCCATGCAGGGCGAGGTCGTCGAACTCGCCTCGCTCGGCGACGGGGTCTTCTCGACGGGTGTGCTCGGTGACGGCGTCGCGATTCGCCCCGCGGATGGACGCGTCGTCGCCCCCGTGTCGGGCACCGTCACGTCCCTCCTCGACTCGCAGCACGCGATCGGCATCCGCACTGACGACGGCGTCGAGGTGCTCGTGCACGTCGGCATGGACACCGTCGTCCTCGAAGGCGCCCCCTTCACGACGCACGTCGCGCAGGGCGACCGGGTCGAGGCGGGCCAGCCCGTCATCGACGCGGACCTCGACGCCATCGCCGCGGCCGGCCTCGACACGATCACCCCCATCGTCGTCGTCAACACGGCCGGGGGCGACGCGCAGTTCGACACCGGCCAGCACGTCAACCGGGGCGCATCCCTCATCTCACTCACCAACATCAAGGAGACCGCACATGGCACTGTCTGATCACTTCCTCTGGGGCGGCGCAATCGCCGCGAACCAAGCCGAAGGCGGCTGGGGCGAGGATGGCCGAGGCTGGGTCGTCACCGACGTGCTCCGCCGCCACCCGAACGCCAACAACGACGACTTCGCCGCGCTGCACGCCGTCACCCTCGAGAGCATCGCCGAGGCCAAGCGCGACCCGGACCCCACGTACTTCCCGAAGCGGCGCGCCATCGACTTCGTGCACCGCTACAAGGAAGACCTCGCCCTGTTCGCCGAGATGGGCTTCAGCGTGCTGCGGGTGTCGATCCTCTGGTCGCGGCTCTACCCGACCGGCGAGGAGCTCGAGCCCAACGAGGACGGCATCGCCTACTACCTCGACCTGTTCGAGGAGATGCAGAGCCACGGCATCCAGCCCCTCGTGACGCTGTCGCACTTCGACGCGCCCCTCGAGCTCGCGGTCACCCGCAACGGCTGGCTCGACCGGGCCACGATCGGCCTCTTCGAGCGTTTCGCCCGCACCTGCTTCGAACGGTTCGGGCACATCGTGAAGCGGTGGATCTCGTTCAACGAGATCGATGGCATGGAACGCCACCCGTTCACCTCGGGCGGCATCATCGAGGAGACCGTCACGGGGACCTCGATCACGCAGGCCTGCTACACGGCCCTGCACCACCAGTTCATCGCAGGCGCATCCGTCACCCGCATGCTGCGAGAGCTGCACCCGGACGCGCAGATGGGCTGCATGATCACCATGCTCACGACCTACCCGCGCACCTGCCACCCGAACGACGTCGCCGCGACGCGCGCGAAGGAACGCCTCCTCTACATGTGCTCGGACGTGCAGGCCGGCGGGTCGTACTCGCCGATCGTGCTCCGCCAGCTCGAGGAGATGGGCGTCACCGTGCCGTTCGAGGACGGCGACGTGGAGCTCCTGCGCGAGCACACGGCCGACTTCGTGTCGTTCAGCTATTACATGTCGATGACCGAATCCGTCGACCCCGACGCCGAGCGCACGCCGGGCAACACGGTCCTCGGCGTCAAGAACCCCTACCTCGGCTCGTCCGAGTGGGGCTGGCAGATCGACCCGATCGGGCTGCGCATCTCCCTCCTCGACCTGTACGACCGCTACCGCAAGCCCCTCTTCATCGTGGAGAACGGGCTCGGGATGCGCGACACGGTCGACGAGGACGGACGGATCCGCGACGACTACCGCGTCGAGTACTTCCGAGCGCACTTCGAGCAGATGATCCAGGCCGTGGACGAGGGCGTCGACCTGCTCGGCTACACCAGCTGGGGGCCCATCGACCTCGTCAGCTCGTCGACGTCGCAGATGAGCAAGCGGTACGGGTTCATCCACGTCGACCTCGACGACCTCGGGAATGGCACACTGGAGCGCCGACGCAAGGACTCGTTCCACTGGTACCGCCAGGTCATCGAGTCCAACGGCGCAGACCTCAGCTAACCCCCTCCCCTCCCAGCGGCGTCAAAGGAGACCACCGTGCCCGCCATCAAGAAGGTCCTCAATTCCAGTGTGGTGCTCGTCGTCGACGACCGCGGCGTCGAGCGGGTCCTGCTGGGCAAGGGCATCGGGTACGGCCAGAAGCCGGGCGACGAGGTTTCGGCGACGATCACGGACCAGGAGTTCATCTCCCTCCCTGACTCGGATCACCGGAACCTCGTCGAGCTGCTCGCGCAGATCCCGGCAGAGTACGTCGAGCTGACCCGCGAGATCGTCGCGGATGCGGGTCGAGCGGGACTCACCCTCGACCCGCACGTGTACCTCACCCTCACCGACCACCTCCACTTCGCGGTGGAGCGCTACCGGAAGGGCATCGCCCTCACGAACCGGCTCGCGTGGGAGGTGCGCACCGTCTACCCGGACCACCACGCCGTGAGCGTCCGCGCCCTCGACGACGTCGAACGACGCCTCGGCGTGCGGCTCGGCGAGGAGGAGGCAGCCAACGTCGCCTTCCACCTCGTCAACGCCGACACGGGCAAGCTCGGCGTCGACTCGATGCGCGTCGTCGACCTGGTCGCGAAGGTCACGAGCATCGTGACGATGACCTCCGCCGTCCGGGTCTCCAGGAAGGACCTCCACGCCTCGCGGTTCCTCACGCACCTGCAGTTCTTCGCGGAGCGATTCTTCGCGGGCCAGCTGCTGGGCGGCGACGACTTCCTGTTCCGGAACCTCAGCGAGCGCGCCCCTCGTGCGATCGCGACCGCGGAACGCGTGCGCACGTTCATCCGCGAGACGCACGGCGTGGAGCTTCCCGACGAGGAAGTGGCCTTCCTCGCAGTGCACATCGCGCGCGCCTCGCCGGAGTAGGGAGATGAACGCGGCGCCCCATCCCTCCTACCGGCGTCGGTCCCCGGCTTCGGCCGCCTGACCCCGGAGGCGACCCGCGACCCACACACCGACCAGGGCGAGTGCGGCGGTGGACCCGAAGACCGCGAGGAACGCGGGCGTCGTGGCGCCGAGCCGTGCGACGGCCGCCCCACCGAGGCCGGCGATGACCGCCGTCGCGAGGGTCTGCGCGAGCTGCAGGCTCGCGCTGATGCTCCCCGCGGCCGAGGTCGGCGTGGCCGACACGGTCGCCGCCGTCGACGCGTTGAACGCGATCCCCATCCCGATTCCCGCGATGCCCCAGCCGACGACGGCCCAGCCCGGCCAGACCGCCGGAAGCGCGACAGCCGCCCCCATGAGCAGCTGGCCACCCACCAGGACGAGCATCCCGACCCTCGTCGAGCGAGCGCGCTGTCCGGGCCGGGCTGCGTCGATCCGCGCCTGCACGAACGACCCGGCCGTCCAGGCGAGCGCGCCGGCCGCGAGGCCCAGCCCTGCGATCGTGACGTCGAGGCCGTGGATGCTCGTGAGCCCGAGGGGCAGGAACGCCTCCGACCCGAAATACACGCCGCACAGGATGAAGCGCACGACGACCCCGGCCGGCGCACCGCGGCGCGCACGGAATGATCCCACGGGCAGGGTGCTGCGCAAGCCGATGGCCGCGGCCACCAGGCCCACGACAAGCAGCGCGAGCATCAGCGGGAGCGCATCCACCTCGAGGCCGAAGAGCACGGCCCCCGTCCCGACCGCCAGGAGCACCGAGAACCAGACGGGCGCGGAGAACAACCGGCCACTCCGCACCCTCGGGCTTGCCGAGACCCGGCGTGCACCCGGCAAGACGAGCGGGAGGAGGAGGATCGTGATCGGCGCGATGGTCCAGAACGCGACGCGCCAGTCGAGCACCGTCGTGAGCACCCCGGCGAAGACCGGGCCCAGGAGCGACGGGATCGTCCACGCAGACGACAGGAACGCGAACATGACGGCCTGGAGCCGAGGCGGATACGCGAGGCCGACCAGGCTGTAGGCGTACGCCATGATCGCTCCGACCCCGAACCCCTGGAGCGCTCGCGCGGCCACGAACACTCCCCACCCGGGGGCGAGGCCAGCGAGCAGGCAGCCGAACGCGAAGACCAGGCTTCCGACCACCACTGCCCGGGCGGGCCCCCTCCGGTCGATGTCGCTCCCGGCGACGACGGTGCCGACGATGCTGGCGAGCATGAGCGCCGAGAGCCCCCAGCCGTATCCGCGCAGGCCTCCCAGCTCCTCGGCGACGGTCGGGAGGACGGTCGCGACCCCAAGCGATTCGAAGGCCACCGCCCCGACGCTCACGAGGATCCCGATCGTGGACCCGCGCAGACGGGGCGAGAAGACACCTCCGGCCTCGACCACTGAGGGTGTCGTCGCCTCCGCCGTCGAACGCGATTCATCCTGCTGCATGCGCACTCCCATTCATTACATTCCACACCGGAACGTAATGAATGTAGGGTACGGTGAGGCAATGCCGCAACCAGAGCCGCACGCCGCACCCCGGACCCGATCACTGCCGCACGGCCGCCCCCGCGACGCGACGATCGACGCCAGGGCGACCGAGGCGGTCATCGGCCTCCTCGAGACCGGCCAGTACCGCTCGCTCACGATGGAGAACGTCGCGGCGTCCGCCGGGACGAGCAAGCCCGCGCTTCGACGGCGCTGGAAGAGCCTGCCCGGCATCGTCGTGCACACGCTCATCTCGGTGCTCGGAACGACGCCGACGCCTGACACCGGCTGCGTGCACTGCGACCTCGTCAGCGGCATCTCGAACATCGCCGACGGGTTCGGCAACTCCCCCATCACCCGCGCACTCCCGGGACTCCTCGCCGACCTGGAGGCCGACCCGGAGCTCCGCGAGCTGTTCCTCCGCGAGTACTTCGAGGCTCGCCGCGCGACGACCAGGACAGTCCTCGAGCACGCCATCGAGCGAGGAGATCTGCGGGCGGGACTCGACATGGAGCTCACCCTCGACCTCCTCGCGGCACCGCTCTACTACCGAGCGTTCTTCGGCCACCAGCCGATCGACGCGAAGCTCGCCGAGCGCACGGTGCTCAGCGTCCTGACCGGTATCGCCGACCCCTCCTGGCGAGAACGGCACCATTCGGAACAGGACCGGCCGCCAAGCTAGCCGAGTCGAGCGCCGCCTCGAACGCCGTGCTGAACACCGTGCTCAAGAAACGGACGATGCTGCCGCCGCCGCGCGGTGCGCGCGCACACGTCCGCGGGATGCACACGCAGCCGCCGGGCACCACCGCCTGCGGCCGGATGAATCCAGAAAGACCCAGCGGCAGTCGACCTCGTCGCACTGGCGGAGGAGCGCTCGGTCGGGCCCACGCAACGTGAGGGTCGCCTGGATGGCGAGCGCTGACAGCGCGGACGCGACATCGCCGAGCGGTGCCCCGGCTAGAGCCGGATTCCCCTTCGTGGAGAACTCGAGGAGCGCATCCATGCTCAGCTCCCTGGGTGACGAGGGCTCCACGGCTGCCATCGCCAGCCCACGAAGGGTCTCGCGGAGCCGCACCGCCTCCTTCAGGTCGCCTCCACTGGGCGCCTCTCGGGGTCGCAGGCCCATCAGCGTGAGCCACCGCTGGAGGTCTTCAGGGGCGCGAAGGCGCTCGATGGGATGCGCACCGAATGTCTGCCCCCGAGTGGCGAGGAGATTGAGCCACGCCGCTCCACCATCTGTCCTGAATGCTGTCTTGTCGGCCACTCGACAAGTGTAACGTGTGAACCGTTACAGAATGGAGTCGCCATGGACAGGCAGTACGACCAAGAGGCAGGCCTCGATACGCTCGCCGCGTTGCAGGAACCCGAGACGACGCAGGGATGGCGCACGACCGTCGACGCGACGGCGCCCGGTTTCGATGAGTGGATCGTCGGTGCGGTCTTCGGCGGCACCTACCAGCGCCCCGGGCTCAGCCCCCGCGATCGGCAGCTCCTCAACCTCGGAGCCCTCGCGGCACTGGGCGGCGTGGATCCTCAACTGCAGGGACAGATCGCATCCTCGATCAGGATCGGCATGTCGCGGGAGGAGGTCGCCGAGGCCTTCGTTCACCTCGTCGCCTACGTCGGCCTGCCCCGCACCATGGCGGCCCTGCGCGCACTCGACACGGTCTCCCCGAACAGCGCGACAGCGTGACCGGGGAGGTCGTCCGAACGACTGCCGGCGACCTCGACGCGGCGAGCCTCGGCGTCGTGGATTCGCACGACCATCTCTTCCTCTCCACGCCCGCCCTCCCGGGCCAGGAGCTCACCGACTTCGGGGCCGCGGTGCTCGAGGCTGACCTCTTCCGCGAGGCCAGCGGAACCACGATCGTGCAGTGGACCCCGCGCGGCCTCGGTCGACAGCTGGCCGCACTGCACGAACTCGGGCATGCGTCCCGAGTCCACATCGTCGCCGCGACCGGCCGGCACCGCCGGGAGGTCTACCGGCCCGGGCATCCACTGCTTGACGCCAGTGACGTCGAACTCGCGGCGGCCTTCGTCGAGGACGTGATCGACCGGCGGTGCGGCCTGATCAAGGTCGGGACCGGACCGGCGGGCGTGACGCCGTTCGAGCGGACCAGCTTGGCTGCGGCTGCGGCCGCGCATCACGCGACCGGTGCACCCATCGCCGTCCACCTGGAAGGAGGAAGGTGCGCCCTCGAGGTCGTCGGCCTGCTCCGAGAGCTCGAGGTGACGCCTGAAGCCGTCGTCCTGGGACACCTGGGCCGCAACCCCGACCTCGAGTACATCGCCGAAGTCAGCGCCACCGGCGCGTTCCTGTGCGTCGACGGGCCCTCGCCCAACCACGCCCGCACGGACTCCGCCCTGCTGTCCGTCATCAGCCGGATCGTTGACACGGGCCACGCCGACTCGCTCCTCATCGGCGGCGACACCACGACGCGCTCGGCGACGGCAGCCGGCGGCGGGGCCGGGATGCGCGGCCTCCTCAGCCAGACGAGGCGGACGATCGCCTCGCACGTCGGCGACGTCGTCGCCACAGCGATGTTCACGACGAATCCCGCTCGGGCGTGGCGCCTTCGCGGCAGTGGGCACCCCGAACGAGGTTCGTGAACTACAGCTCAGTCGGCGAGCTGGGGATGATCGTCCCCTGGTGGTATCGGAGGGTTGGGCCTCGCGTGTCCCACAGCGACGCATGCCTGCTGCTCCGGCCGGGCTCATGGAGCACGTAGTTCACGAGCACGAGCTCCGCACTCACCCGGTTGAAGAGCCACTCGGAGGTGCGCGGAAGAGGGCGCTCCTCCTCGCCGGCCAGGGCCGCCACCGACTCCGCGTACGTCCAGCGACGCCCGGAGCGCCCGATCTCTGCGAAGTCCTCAGATAGGAACGCGGACGTCTGGGCGGAGTCGGCTCGCACGGCCGACGAGAGCAGCGCGAGTTCAGCGCTCTTGATGTCCGCGAAGTCCTCGGTATCCGTCTCCCACATAGAGCGACCCTACCGACGCATCCGCTCGTCGCAGCCCCGGCAGGAGCCTCTCGGCCCCTGCCCGTTGGACCTGAACAGGAGCACGGGCTCAGGCGTCCTCGAACTCCAGCCGGTCGTAGACGACGGGATCCATGACATCGAGGCCCGCGTCGACGGCTTCCCCGTAGATGACCGCTTCCCTGCCATCCCTCTGGCTGCTCGTGAGCCCCGAGATCCAGTACGCCGTGGCGTGCAGATTCCCCCGAGGCACCCCGAGACCCTCGATGAGGTGGCGGCGGATGCTGCGAACGGTCGCCGACTCAGCGGCCAGCCACACCTGCGCATGCGGGGGTACGGTCAGGTTGCGGGCGGCGCTCACGAGGGCGCTCTCCAACCCCTGGGACGACCTCCCGGTGAGCCAGACGACACGCAGTCGGTCACCCAGCGATTCGATCGCCGCGGAGAGAAGCGCACGATCTTCTGGACTGCCCGTCTCCGCCAGCAGAGCCACTCGGTGGCCAGTGGGAAGCGACTCGAGGATGGCGGCGGTTGCGGGGAGAGCGCTGGCGTCGGCGATGAACACGTGCTCTGTGACCCCGTCACCGACGGCGAAATCTCGCCGGAAGCCGAGGAAGCGCACCCGTTGACCGACCGCGACCGTCTGCGACCAGTCGCTGGCACGACCCGCCTCATGCAGGGCGACGTCGAAGTCGAACTGCAAGCGCTCTGCCCGGAAATCACGGACCGTGAAGCCCCGGATAAGCGGGTTCGCTTCCGAGCCGATATCGATCTTGAAGGCATCTGCAGGCAGCGGCTCCGTGTAGTCCGCAAGGCACGCGCCCCCGAGCGTGACCCGTTGGAACCCCGGAGTGAGACGACGGCTCGCGACCACCTCGACGAAGTCGTCGATCAGGATCGCTCGCCCCTGGGAGAGCTCCCGGATGCGGTCACGGATCGTTGCCATGAAGGCCTTCCTCTGGGGATGAGAGGCGCCGGACAGGACGCACTCCCACGACACTGCACTTAGGTTAGCATTCCCTTACAAAAGCCTCCGTGACAGCCGTACTGTCCCGCATCAGAGAAAGCCCTCCCCTCAATGACGCTTCCCATTGCGCGCATCGCCGCTGTCAGTCTCGCGGCCTTGACCGCCCTCTCCCTCGCGGCCTGCTCGGCACCAACGGAGTCCAGCCCTGCCGCGGGCAACGACAGTTCGGCACTCTCAGGCGAGTTCCCCCGAACCGTGACGACGATCCAAGGCGATGTCGAACTGACGGAGAAGCCGGAGCGCATCGTCGTCCTCGATTCTCAGAGCGCCGACGTCGCCGCTGCCCTCGGTGTCGAACCGGTTGCCTACGACATCGGCACGAGCGACAGCCTCGAGACGCTGCCCTGGCTCGACGGGGCCCTGACGGGCGCCTTCGAACCTGGTCTCATCGGCGCCGACGGCTCACTCGACTTCGAAGCCATCCTGGCAACGGACCCCGATCTGATTGTCGTCGACTACTGGACGGCAGCGGAGGGAGAGGCCTACGACCGCCTCAGCGCCATCGCGCCGACCCTCACCAGTGACGTCGAAGCCGCGCAGAGCTGGCAAGAACGCACGACCTTCCTCGCGGACGCGCTCGGAGTCGCCGACCAGGGCGAGCGTGTGATCTCTGAGACGGAAGCCTCCATCACGACAGCAACCGAGGGGCTCTCCGCACTCGATGGCGAAAGCTACTCGTACCTCGGCTATTCAGTCGAGCAGGGCGGCTTCTGGTACGGAAACGGGACCTGGCTCGAGGACTTCGGGCTCGCCCCCGCCGACGGCCAGGACAACAGCCACGAGGAGTTCACCGTCATCTCGCTCGAGAATGTGAGTGACTTCGACTCTGATGTGCTCAGCATCTGGGCGATGACCGACGCAGACAAGGCCGCCCTCGAAGCGGATGCGCGCTTCCAGGCACTGCCCGCCGTGCAGAGCGGCAAGGTCGTCTGGCTCGACTATGCCCTCGCCGTTGCCACCAACGTGCCCGGCCCGCTCAGCATCACGTACATGCTCGACGAGGTGACTCCGACCTTCGAGGCAGCCCTTGCCAGCTGAGCTCACCGACACGCAAGGGGCGGCGCTGACGGGCGCTGCCCCTTCCCCTGCGGGCGCGCGACGCCGGATGCGGATGCTCGGTCTCGCAATCGGGGTCGCGCTGCTCCTCGTGACGGTCGTGCTCTCGGTCCTCATCGGCGCGAAGCCGCTCCCGATCCCGGACATGATCTCGGCGCTGGCGAACCCAGACGGCTCAGAGGCCTCCGAGATCCTCTTCACCTTGCGCATTCCACGAACCGTGGTCGGCATCTTCGCGGGCATGGCGCTTGCCGTGTCGGGCGCTCTGATGCAGGCGCTTACGCGCAATCCCCTGGCTGACCCCGGGCTGCTCGGCGTCAACGCCGGTGCCGCGCTCGCCGTCGCGCTCGGCATAGCGCTTGTCGGCATCACGACGCCGAGCGAGTACAGCGTTTTCTCGTTCGTGGGCGCCGTCGTTGCGACGCTCGTGGTGCTAGCCATCGGCCGCACGGGAAGATACGGCGCCTCCCCCGCTCGGCTCGTCCTCGCGGGCGTCGCCCTAGCCGCGGTCTTCTCCGGCATCAGCATGGCCCTCACCATGCTCTTCCCCCTTGTCTTTGCGGGCTACCGCGCCTGGACCGTCGGGTCGCTGGTCGGGCACGACCTGCTCGGTGCCATGCCAGTTCTGCCCGTCATCGTGGTCGGCCTCATCGTCGCGGTCTGCATCAGTCGCGGTCTGGGAGCGCTCTCGCTCGGCGACGATCATGCGCGCGCGCTCGGAACGCGGGTGCGGCTCGTCCGCGGGGCCGCGCTCGTGTCGGTGACGCTGCTCGCGGGATGCGCCACGGCGCTCATCGGGCCGGTTGCGTTCATCGGACTCATGATCCCGCACGTCGTACGGAGGTTCACGGGGCCGAGCCAGCCCTGGATCCTCGCCTCGTCACTCATCTACGGACCGGCGGTGCTGCTCGCCGCAGACATCCTCGGCCGGGTCGTCGCGCAGCCAGGCGAATACCCCGTCGCGTTCATGATGGCGATCATCGGCGCGCCCGTGCTGATCGCGATGATGGCCAGGCGCCGGGTGATCTCGCTGTGAACGAGGGCGGCGGCTCCAGGCCCGGGACCACGCCCACGGGCACGCTGGTCCTGCGGCGGGCGGCCCTCAGCATCCGCGTCCGCATCCGCACCCTTATCGTCGGCGCATGCCTGGTCGCCGCGATCGTCCTTCTCGGCGTCACTGCCCTCTGCGTCGGCAGCCTCGTCCTCTCACCCGGCGAGGTCCTCGCTGCCCTCCTCGGGCAGGGCGACAGCCGCAGCCAGCTCGTGGTGATGGAATGGCGGCTCCCCAGGGTTCTGGCTGCCGTCGTGTTCGGCGCGGCCCTCGGCGCAAGCGGCGCGCTCTTCCAATCGCTGACGAGGAACCCCCTCGGCAGCCCCGACGTCCTCGGCTTCGATGCCGGGGCGGTCACCGGGGCCCTCGTCGCGACTCTGGTGCTCGGCGCGGGGCAGACCGGCCTCACCATCGGCGCCCTCGTCGGCGGTCTCGCCACGGCCGTGGTCGTAGCGGCATTCGGCCTGTCATCTGGGAGCGGCAGCATCCGCCTGATCGTCGTCGGCATCGGCATGAGCGCCATGTTGCTCGCGATCAACCAACTGCTCATCCAACGCGCCGAGCTCGAGGAAGCGATGCGCGCAAGCTCGTGGACGCTCGGGAGCCTCGCTTCGATCGGCTGGGAGCGCCTGGTGCCAGCGACCTGCGTCATCGCCGTGCTCCTCGTGCTGGCCGTTCTGGCAGCCCGACCCGGTCGAATGCTCGAGCTCCACAACGATGCGGCCGCGGCGTTCGGGGTCAGCGTCCGCCCCGTCCGACTCGCCCTTCTCGCCATCGGCGTGGCGCTGGTCGCCGTGCCGGTGGCGGTGGCCGGGCCGATCGCGTTCGTTGCGCTCACCGCTCCACACCTGGCACGCCAGCTGACCCGGGTCGGACCGCTCGCTGTGCTGCCCGCCGCGCTCATGGGTTCACTCGTCCTGCTGGGCGCGGACGTGGCCGTCCTCGTCGCCCCCACCACGTCGAGCCTGCCCGTGAGCATCGCCACGCTCGTGCTCGGCGGGAGCTACTTCATCTGGCTGCTCATCAACGAATGGAGGCACGCGCGATGACCACACCACGGCTCGCCGCTGACGGAGCTCGACTCAGCTACGGCGGCAAGGTTGTCAGCGAGCATCTCACCGTCGCTATCCCGGACGGGTCGTTCACCGTCATCGTGGGCGCGAACGCGTGCGGCAAGTCAACGCTCCTGAGGGCCCTCGCCCGCCTGCTACCCACGACCGAGGGGGCAGTCGTCCTCGACGGGCGCAACATCCTGTCTCTTCCCACGCGCGAGGTCGCGAAGACCATCGGGTTGCTCCCGCAGACATCAGTTGCTCCGGACGGCATCACGGTCGCCGACCTCGTCGCCCACGGCCGCTACCCGCACCAGCGAATGCTGAAGCAGTGGAGTGCGGCAGACGCGGCTGCAGTGGATGAGGCGTTGGAGCTGACGGAGACCGCCGCTCTTGCGGACCGGTTCGTCGACGAGCTCTCGGGTGGGCAACGACAACGCGCGTGGATCGCCATGGCACTGGCCCAGGAGACCCCGTACCTGCTGCTCGACGAACCCACCACGTATCTCGACATCGCGCATCAGATCGACGTGCTGGAACTGTGCGCTGCGTTGAACCGCCGGGGGCGCACGCTTGTGGCAGTGCTGCACGATCTCAACCACGCGGCCCGCTACGCAACCCACCTCATCGCCTTGAAGGACGGATCGCTGGTCGCCGAGGGCAACCCCCGTGAGGTCGTGTCGGCCGAGTTCGTGCAGGAGGTCTTCGGCGTCGAGTCGACGATCCTCAGCGATCCTTACTCGGGTTCTCCCCTCGTCGTGCCTGCGGGGCGCAGCGCCAAGGCCTGACGTCGGAGCCTGACCGACCGGACACGCCGCCCCGCAGCGCGCCAGCAGCAACCAAGCTGCAGACCACGAACACTCCGGCCCCGGTGGCGACCGGTATCGCGAGGTCGACCACCCCCAGGAGCCCGCCCATCGTCGCCCCGATGGCAAGCCCCAGGAGACCGAGCACGCGCGTGCTGGCGCCCACGCGTCCGAGCAGCTCGTCCGGGATGAGGCGCTGGCGGAGGGACTGCGAGCAGATGTTCCAGACCGTCGCGTGCAGGATGTAGAGCGCCAAGAGCACGCCGGCGACGATCGGGTTCGTCGTGAGGCACAACCCACCGAGTGTCAGCGCCCCCAGCGCCAGACTTGCCACGATCGTCCATCGGTATCCGAGCCATGCGCGAAGCCGGGCTGCGAGGAAGGAGCCGAGCAAGCCACCGAGGGCCGACGCCGCGAGCAGCAAGCCGTATCCGGTGCTGTCCAGGCCGAGGCGCTCCTCGGCGAACAGCACGAGAATAGAGAAGGGCAGCATGTAGCCGACGCTCGCGAGCGCTCCGATGAGCGCAAGGCTCCCGACCACACGGTGGCGTGCCAGCCAGGCGATGCCCTCGCGCACCTCGACGGAGACCGAACGTCGTGCGTCGCGCGCATCCGATCCTGGCCTCGACAGTCGCCGAATCGGCAGCGCGAGGGCGACGAGGCCCGCGACAGCCCACAGCCCACCCATCGCGAAGACAGGAGCCGCTGCGGCGAGGGCGAACAGCAATCCCCCGAGGGGAGGGCCAGCGAACTCGTCCGCGACGAGCTGCGCCGCCGCGACCCTCCCGTTCGCGGAATCGAGTCGCTCTCGGTCGACGAGCGACGGCAGCATGGCCGATGCGGCGTTGTCCGCCGCGCTCTCCAACGTCGCGACCACCGCCATCGCTGCATACAGAACCATGAGGGAGGAGAAGCCGAGCTGGATCGCCAGGGCGAGCCCCAGCAGGGCGCAGCCGCGCAGCACGTTCGCCGCGACGATCAGGGTCCGGCGGTCGACCCGATCGACCCAGACGCCGATGGGCAGCGCGACCAGGAGGCGGACCAGGGCGTAGAGCGTCGCCAAGCCCGCGACGAGGCGCGGGTCGTCGGTGACCGAGGCGGCCAGCAGCGGCATCGACACGAACGCGATGCCGTCTGCCAGGTTCGACAGGGCGTTCGCGCTCCAGAGCACACGAAATCCGCGACCGAGTGGCATCCGGGAAGCCTACCGATGCGTGGCTTGCCTGATATCCCTCACCAAGCGCGGAGTCCGAAAGCGTCGCACCTCTGGCAGCCAGGCCCGGGCCGGGTAGCTCAGCCGCACGACGAAGTAGTTGAGGTACTCGACGGTCCCAAATGCCCATGTGAACAGGACGAGCACCGCGACCAGCCAGGAGCTGGGCCACCAGGCCACGATGCCGACGAGGCCGCCGACGAGCACCGCGAGGTTCAGCCACTTCAGCACCCAGAACGTGCGCGCGAGCCCGACGGGCATCCTGGAGGTGCCGACCCAGCGGCGGGCGAGCAGCCAGTACGAACCACCGTGCAGGAGCACAAGCAGCAGGGGTGCGAGCGCCGACCAGAACGCGGCCACGTCACTGCCCGACGGCAAGATGGGTGGCACGGCCCACACGCCCAGCATCGTGAAGGTCAGGACCGACGCCAGCTCGCCGGTGCCGAGCGAGAAGTACTGGCGGCGGGCCGCGTCGCGCAGCCCGGGCAGCGAACCGCTGGGACGGGACGGACTCGCCCCGTCGAAGCCGGGCGGCCGATGGTCCGTCACCTCGAGCGCTCGACCGAGTTGCCGTTGCTGGTGCTGCTGCGCACGACGAGCCTCGTCGGCAGGATGCGGTGCTCCCCGCTCCGCGGCTGCTCGCCTTCGGCGCTCGCGTCGACGCGCCCCACCACCATCTCGACGGCCGCGGATGCGAGCTGCGCCGGGTCCTGCGCGAGGCTTGTGAGCTGCAGGTACGGCAGCTCGGCCTGCTCGGAGTCGTCGAAGCCGACCACGGCCAGGTCCTCGGGAACACGTTTGCCGAGGAGGCGCGCCTGGGCGACGACGCCCTGCGCGCTCCGGTCGTTGAAGGCGACAACCGCGGTGGCGTCCGGGTAGCGCGCCAGCGCCTCCTCGATCACCTTCGCGCCGGCGGCCTCGGAAGCTCCGCCCGCGACGATCGCGACCTGGTCGCCGAGCCCGGCAGCAGTCGTGGCGGCGAGGAACGTGGCCGTGCGCACCTCATCACCCGAGACGCCAGGCGCCCCGAGGTACAGGATGCGCGAGTGCCCGCGCTCGTGCAGGTGCCGCACCGCAAGCTCCATGCCGCGCGCGTCGTCCATGGACACGCTGTCGAACGACGCCGACGAGTACTGGCTGGCGACCGTGACGACGGGGACCTCCTCGGCGATGCGTTCGAGCTGCTCCTCGGGCAGCGACGCTCCGAGCAGGACGAGCCCCTCGACCCGCTCCCCCAGCAGCGCCTCGATCGCATCCGCCTCGCCCCGCCGCTTCGTGACCGCGGCGAGCGACACGTTGTACCCAGCAGACCGGGCCGCGAGCTGGAGCTCGTCGATGAGCTCGCCGTGGAACGGCTGCGCCGCGTGGAAGACGATGCCGACGAGGCGCGAACGGCCCTGCTTGAGCATCCTCGCCCGCTCGTCTCGCCGGTACCCGAGACGGGCCGCGACCTTGAGGACATGCGCGCGAGACTCCGGGCTCGCGCCGGGCACGTCACGCATGACAATCGACACGAGCGGCTGCGAGACGCCAGCCGCGTCGGCGACGTCGCGCATCGTGACGCGCTTGCCGCCGCCCGGTCTCGCCGGGCGGCGGGCGTCTCGTGCGTCAACGTCGCTCATACCTCGATGCTAAAGGCCTCCCGGAACCTGCGGAGCGCGAGGTCGGAGTCACCGGACGCGAAGGCCTCCATCGCGACGACCCCGCGGTAGCCGAGCTCGTCGAGTTCCCGAGCGACCCGCGGGTAGTGGATCTCGCCCGTTCCCGGCTCGCAGCGCCCTGGCACATCCGCGACCTGGATCTCGCCGATGTAGGGCAGCGCGCGCCCACACAGGTCAACGAGGTCACCCTCGCCGATCTGCGCGTGGTACAGGTCGAGGTTGAGCCGGAGGTGCGGGCTGTCGACCGCAGCGATGAGCGCGATCGTGTCGCTCGCCCGGTTGAAGGGCACGCCGGGGTGGTCGACGGCGTGGTTGAGGTTCTCGAGCGTGAACACCTTGCCGTACTCCTCGCCGAGCTTCGCGAGGCGCTCCAAGGTGCGCAGGGCTGCGAGCCAATCAGCCGGAGTGGTGTGCGCGCTCGGACGCACGGGCAGGCCGTTGTCGTCGAGGCCGGTCCCGTGGATCACGAGTCGCGGCACATCCAGCACCTGGGCTGCCTCAAGCGACTCGCGCGCCGTGGCGACGATCGCGTCGGCCCCGTCCGGGTCGATGAGCTCTCCGCGGATGTACCCCGACATGGAGCCGAACGTCGCGCCGGTCGCGACGAGCGCATCCAGGTCCTTCTCCCACCATCGCCAGATCTCGACCTCGAAGCCGGCCTCATCGATGCGCCGCACTCGCTCCTCGAACGGGAGGTCGAGGAACAGCATCTCCGCGCAAGCGGCGAGCACGAACGGCGACTCGGCAGCGCCCGAACCAGCACTCGAGCCAGCGCCGGCGACGGTCCCGCTCATCGGACGACCTCGACGGGTGCGCCGGTCTTGACCGACTCGATGCAGGCGAGAGCGATGACCATGGCCTCGAGCGCGGCCTCCGTGCCGGGGCGGGGGCTCTCGACGCCGGCGACGGCGTCGACGAACGCCTGCAGCTCGCCCGTGTAGGCGGCTCGCATGAGCTGCGTGTCGGCGCGCACCGTGTCGAAGGATGCGCCCGCCGCGCCATAGAGGCGCAGGCTCGACGCCGCCAGCTCACCCGCGGTCGCCATGCCGGCGCTGCCGAAGACCTCGGCACGGGTGTCGTAGCCGTAGGCGGCGGAGAAGTTCGCCTCCGCAGTTGCGATGGCGCCGTTGTCGTAGCGGATCGTGACGACAGCGGTGTCGAGGAGGCCCTTGTCCTTGAAGTCCGGCGCGACGAGCGCATCCGCGACCGCGTAGACCCGGGTGGCGCGGGCGCCCGGGTTGAAGAAGTTGAGGGTGTCGAAGTCGTGGATGAGGGTCTCGAGGAAGATCGTGAACGGCGGGATCGCCGCGGGGTTCGCGAGGCCCGGGTCGCGGGTCACCGAGCGCAGCAGCTGCGGTGTGCCGAGGGCTCCCGCGTCGAGGGCGGAGCGCAGCTCGGGGAACCCGTTGGCGTAGCGGCGGTTGAAGCCGACCTGGAAGATCACGTCGTGGCGTTCGACGGCGGCCTCGACGCGGCGAAGCTCCTCGAGCGAGACACCCGTCGGCTTCTCGCAGAAGATGGCCTTGCCTGCCGCGGCCGCCTGCTCCACGAGCGCCGTGTGGAAGCGGGGCGGGGCCGTGATGACGACCGCGTCGAGGTCTGGACGGGCGAGCAGCTCGGCGATGTCCGTGTACGACTGCTCGACACCGAGCGTCTCGGCGAGCTTCGCCGCGGCGCCCTCGACGGGGTCGGCGATGGCGATGAGCTCGGCGTTCGGGATGTCGCGGGCGATGAGCACGGCGTGGTTGCTGCCGATGCGGCCGGCGCCGATGAGCGCGACACGAATGAGGGGGGTCTTGGACATGGTGCTTCTCCTGAGGACGGCGGTGCCGACACGACACTGTGCTGCTGGGTGCGCCCAGCACGCACAGACTATTACGTACTAGCGCCCTGCGTCTAGTACGTATAAGGTTGCCTCCAATCGGCCGGGAGACCCGGCCAGAATCGCGCAGAGATCACCCAGGAGCGCGACGAACCGCGGAGACAAAGGAGTTCTCATCACTTCCACGCATGGGGCATCAGCGTCAGAGACGACCCTGCCCAAACTCACGCCAGGCCCGTACCGCAAGCGGCTCGGACTCATCTCGATCGTCGCCTGCTTCGGCGGACTGCTCTTCGGCTACGACACGGGTGTCATCAACGGCGCGCTGCGCCCCATGGCCGCGGAGATCGGCCTCGATGCCTTCACGGAGGGCGTCGTCACCAGCTCCCTCGTGTTCGCCGCCGCCTTCGGCGCGCTCTTCGGAGGACGCATCTCGGACGCCATCGGCCGCCGCCACACGATCATCATCCTCGCCGTGCTGTTCTTCCTCGGCACGGTCGTCGTCGTCGCGTCGCCGAACTTCGCGCTGCTCGTCGTCGGGCGCGTCATGCTGGGGCTCGCCGTCGGCGGCGCATCCACCGTCGTGCCCGTCTACCTGGCAGAGCTGGCGCCGTTCGAGATCCGCGGTTCGATCACAGGCCGCAACGAGGTCGCGATCGTCACGGGCCAGCTCTCCGCGTTTGTCATCAACGCCATCCTCGGCAACACGCTCAGCCACATCGACGGGGTCTGGCGCATCATGTTCGCCGTCTGCGCGATCCCCGCCATCGCCCTCTTCTTCGGGATGCTGCGCATGCCCGAGTCGCCGCGCTGGCTGGTCGAGAAGGGCCGCCACGCGGACGCGCTCACCGTGCTCAAGACGGTGCGATCTGAGGAACGCGCGATCGCCGAGCTCGGCGAGGTCGAGCAGGTCACGAAGGAGGAGCAGACGGAAGCGAAGGTCGGCCTCGGCGCGGTGCTCACGAACAAGTGGCTCATCCGCATCCTGCTCATCGGCATCGGCGTCTCCATGATGCAGCAGCTGACGGGCATCAACTCGATCATGTACTACGGCCAGGTCGTGCTCATCGAGTCAGGCTTCGAAGCGGATGCGGCTCTCATCGCGAACATCGCGCCCGGTGTGGTCGCCGTCATCGGCGGGTTCATCGCGCTGTACATGATGGACCGCGTCGACCGCAGAAAGACGTTCGCGATCGGCCTCACGCTGACGACGACCTGCCACCTGCTCATCGGCGCTGCCTCCCTGCTGCTCCCGGTCGGCAACCCGGCCCGCCCGTTCGTGATCCTCATCCTCGTCGTCGCGTTCGTCGCCTCGATGCAGACCTTCTTGAACGTCGCCGTCTGGGTGTACCTGGCGGAGATCTTCCCGCTGCACATGCGCGGCCTCGGCATCGGCGTGTCCGTGTTCTTCGGCTGGATGACCAACGGCTTCCTGGCGCTCTACTTCCCGAGCCTCATCGCCGGGATGGGCATCAGCGGGGTGTTCTTCCTCTTCGCCGGAATCGGGGCGGTCGCGTTGCTCTTCACGATCACGCAGGTTCCCGAGACCCGAGGGGTGACCCTCGAGAAGCTCGAGGTCGGCGTCACGACGGGAGCAATCCACGTGCTCGGAAAGACCCGCTAGCCACCACAGAATTCACGACTCGGCCGCTTCTGCGAGCGGCCGACCCGCCCGCGGGATCGGCTTCGATCTGGACGTCCGAGCCGACTCCGCGGGCTCTTTCTGTGCACTGCGCGACCCCAACACCTCAACCGCGAGAGGTCAGACCTGAGTGCGAGCAGCGGACAATATTCGCGTGCTTTCCGCGACAAACACTGTAAATTTCGGTTAATCATCGGATGAATCGGGGCATTTTGGGGGTTTGGGCCTTTCCCCGCGTTGATTGAAACGATACAGTCAACGGACCACGAGACGAAGGAGTCCCGCCCCTATGGCTGAACGCACACGCCGCCTCCCGCTGCTATCGAGCGCCAGTGTTCTCACTGCCGCCTTCATCGGCCTGCCGTTGCTCGCCGCGCCCGCGCAGGCGACAACCAGCCCGATCGACACCCCACCACCCGCGGCTTCCTCCACCGCAGAAGCCGCTGCGACCCCGACCCCCACCGCAAGCGCCTCCCCACTGCCATCGGCGAGCGCGTCCGCGACGACTTCCCCAACACCCGGCCCACTCGTCTGCGACGACCGGGGCGCACCGTACGACTTCGCCGATACCTCCGAGACCGTCATCGAGGAATCGGAGCTCGGCCTCACCTGGGCGGGCATGTACGTCCTCCAGGACCTCCTGACCCAGGACGATCGCCAATACGTCGGCTTCTACACCGACGACCGCGAGATGGTCATCGCCCAGCGCGCCCTCCGCACCGACGGGACCAGCGCAGGCGATTGGATCTACCAGCCCCTCCCAGAGACGCTCGAATGGGACAGCCACAACTACATCTCGCTGGGCCTCGACCGCGACGGTGCGCTCCACGTCGCCGGCAACATGCACGATGTCGCGCTGAACTACTACCGCACCGATGTATCCGGTGACGTGACGACCCTGACCGCGGTCCCGACCATGGTCGACCCAGCGACAGAAGACTCCGTGACCTACCCGGAGTTCGTCAACCGCAAGGACGGCAGCCTCGTGTTCAGCCACCGAAACGGCGGCTCGGGCTCGGGTGTCACCTACTTCAACCTGTTCGACGAGACGACGCAGTCATGGTCGCGCCTGATCGACCAGCCCCTCTTCGACGGCGCCGGTACGACCGAGAACCCGGAAGGCACCTGGAACTCCTACTATCAGGGCCCCACGTTGGGCCCCGACGGAAAGTTCCACCTGCTCTGGGTCTGGCGAGACACCCCAGACGCCGCCACGAACAGCATGCTCAGTTACGCGAGCAGCGACGACCTCGTGACCTGGCAGGACAGCAAGGGCGAACCGCTCACCACCCCATTCACGTATGGAGCCGGCGACGTCGTCGACCCGATTCCAGACTACGCAGGGCTCCTCAACGGCAACGCGCGTATCGGCTTCACTGCCGACGATGAAGTGCTGATCAGCTACCACAAGTACGACGAAGCGGGGAACTCGCAGGTCTTCACGGCCACGCCAGACCGCACCTCCTCCGACCCAGCCTGGAAGATCGACCAGGTGTCCGACTGGGAGGGGCGATGGAGCTTCGGTGGCGGCGGCAGCCTCGTCTTCGAGGTGCAGATGCTGGGCTCCGAGGTGCTGTCCGACGGCGACGTGCAGGTCAACTACCTGTGCTCAGGCGAGCCGATGAGCATCATCATCGACAGAGATCAGCAGCCGGTGACCCAGGTGTCGACCCCGCCGTACCCGGCGCAGGTCGCAGAGCTCGCCGGCACGTATCCGGGACTGCAGGTGAACGTGCAGCAGGACCGAGGCGGCAACACGGACAATGGCCGATACGTCCTCCGGTGGGAGAGCCTCGGTCAGAACCGCGACCTGCCGCGGGACGAATGGCCAGAAGGTGGATCGACGCTCTCCGTGCTGCTGCTCCGAGCAGCGTCGGAGACTCCGCCGGAGACGATCGACCCCACGGCCACTTCGCAGCCCACGGCGACGGCAACCGCCACCGCGCTGCCGCCGATCTCAGTCCAGCCGACGGAGACGACCGAGACCGGGGGCCAGGGGCCAGGCACGATTCCATCCGCGCCGGGCTCCGCCGAGGCCGACAGCGGTTCCGAGCTCGCAACCACCGGCGCCGACCTGCCGTGGCTCGCCTTCGGGGCCGCCGGTGCGCTGCTCCTGCTCGGTGCGGCACTCCTGGCTCGGAGAAAGAACGCCTGAGCCCGCCGACAACACCTGAAGTCATCACCCAAGAGCGCCCCTCCGCTGGTCTGCGGAGGGGCGCTCCTCTCATCCGCACCCCGAGACGGATCACGCGGGGCGCCACCTCGCGCCACTGGACACCGCGCCCACGTCGAGCTAGCAGACATCGGATGAATGCGACTACACTCCGATCATGGCAGTCACCGACGGAGCTATCCTGCAGATCAAGGAGATGATCGTCTCCGGCGATCTCGTGCCTGGGTCCAAACTCCCCCCAGAGAAGGAGCTGAGCGATCGACTCGGGTTGTCGCGCAGCTCGCTTCGCGAGGCCGTCAAGGCGCTCGAAGTCATCCGGGTCCTGGATGTGCGGAGGGGCGACGGCACGTACGTCACGAGTCTCGAGCCACGCCTGCTGCTCGAGGCGATGAACTTCGTCGTCGACCTGCACCAGGATGACAGCGTGCTCGAGATCCTCGCAGTGCGACGCATGCTCGAGCCTCAGGCTGCGGCCGTGGCCGCGCGGGAGGCCTCGCCCGAGCAGCTCGAGAACCTCGAGGAGATTCTCCGTGAGATCGGTGACGACACCGAGGTCGAGGGGCTCATCGAGCACGACCTGAAGTTCCATCGCCACATCGTCGAGAGCACCGGGAACAAGTACCTGACGAGCCTCATCGACTCGCTGTCCAGCCGGACCGTGCGGGCCCGCGTCTGGCGCGGCATCACTCAGGCTGGAGCAGTTGCACGGACGATCGACGAGCATCGGGCCATTCTGGACGCGCTCCGCTCAGGAGACGCGGAGCTCACTGCGGCACTCACGCTCGCCCACGTGTCCGGTGTCGAGCGCTGGCTGCGAGACGCTCGATGAGGGTCGCGCTGCACTCGGAGATCAAGCCGGGCGCCATCGAGTGGTATCGCGAAAGCCATGCGGTGATTCCCACCGAGCTCGTTGCGACGTTCGACCGCGTCGGAATCCGCAGCTGGACCATCTACCGCTCAGGGCATCGGCTGTTCCACGACGTGATCTGCGACGACTGGGAAGCGGCGAACGCAGCACTCGACGGAGATGCCGCGAACGCGCGCTGGCAGGAAGACATCGGACGCTTCGTCGAACTGTTCCGAGGCCCCGACGGCGAAGACGGGTACTCGCCGCTCGAATTGATGTGGGATCTCGAGGCTCAGAAGCGGCGCAGCTGACATGAGCGGAGTCCGCGGTTCAGGGTCGGTGGATGCGCACGTGCACGTCTGGGACCGGGCGCGGGTGCGGTTCGACTGGCTCGACGCACTGCCGGACCTCTCCGCGTCGCGACTGCCCGCGGAGTACGACGCTCAGCGAGGCGACGTGCACGCGGCCGTCTTCGTGCAGGCTGGCGCCGCCCCAGAAGACGCACTGACGGAGGCCAGCTGGGTGCAGTCGCTTGCGCCGAAGTGGCCGGCGCTCTCCGGCATCGTCGCGGACGCCGACCTCCTGCGCGGCGTCCCCGCACTCGAGGCACACCTCGACGCCCTCGAGCAGCTCGAGCTCTATCGCGGCGTTCGTCACCTGCTGCAGGACCTCCCCCGTGGCGCCGTGGCGTCAGACGCACTCGTCTCGGGCCTTGGCGTGCTCGCCCGGCGCGGTGCGAGCTTCGATGCCTGCGTGCGCTGGTGGCAGCTCGAGGAGTTGGCGGACGCGGTGTCCCGCGCCGCTTCGCTGCCGGTGATTCTCGACCACGTCGGCAAGCCCCCGCTCGCCGACGACGAGCGCGACGCGAGCTGGGCGTCCTGGGAGCGCGGCCTGCGCAGGCTCGGCGCCCTGCCGAACGTCTCCGTCAAGCTGAGCGGCTTGTCTGCCGAGGCTGGCCCGAGCTCGCAGGCGAGCTTCGCCGCTCGGGTCGGACGAGTCGTCGATACAGCACTGGCTGTCTTCGGCCCAGACCGCTGCATGTTCGGGAGCGACTGGCCGGTGAGTGCCGTCGGCGCCGCCGGACTCACGACAGCCGAGTGGCTGGAGTTCGTACGCGCGCGATTGTCGGACGCCGAGTGGCTGCAGGTCGGGACGGAGACGGCGGCGCGGGCCTATCGACTGCGGCGATGACCTGATGGCGGTGCCAGCCGGCACCGCCATCAGGTCATCGGCGTCAGCGCTCGAATGCTGGAGCAGGAATGAGGCCGAGCCGCTCGAGCTCGAGCCACAGCTCTTCGGGGATGGATGCTCGCAGGTGGCGTGCGTTCTCGCGCACGGCGGCAGCCCGCGAGGTGCCGACGACCACCGTCGAGACTGCAGGGTGGCGGAGGGGGAACTGGATGGCGGCCTGGGGAAGCGTCACCTCGTACCTCTCGCAGACCTGCGCGAGCAGGTCGACGCGTGCGGCGACCTCCTCTGGCACAGCCCCATAGTTGTAGTGCGCATCAGCCGCGCGGGTCGCCGTCGCAAGCAGTCCGGAGTTGAAGACCGCAGCCGTCACCACCCTCACGCCGCGCGCGAGGCAACGAGGCAGCAGCTCGCTGGCTGCTGGCTGCTCGAGCAACGTGTAGCGGCCGGCGATCATGACCACGTCGATGTCGCTCTCCTCGACGGCCCGCAGCGCCGCACCGACGTCGTTGACGCCGATGCCGACCTCCGCGACGACACCCTGCTCGCGCAGCTCCACAAGAGCAGGCAGCCCTTGGGAGATGCCGGCGTCGAGGTCATAGACGTCGGGGTCGTGGAGGTAGGCCACATCGACCCGGTCGACGCCCATCCGCTCGAGCGACTCATGGAGACTTCGCTCGACGCCCGACCTCGACGGGTCGAACCGGCGGATGCGGTCGGCGGGCACAGCGAACCCATCGGCTTCGTCTGTCCTGCCATCGAAATCCGGGTTGGGCACCAGGAGACGCCCCACTTTCGTGGAGAGCACGTACTCGTCCGAAGGAAGGCCGGACAGGAACGCCCCGAGCCTTCGCTCGGACAAGCCGAGCCCGTAATGCGGCGCCGTGTCGTAGACCCGAACGCCTTCGTCCCATGCCGCCGCGAGAGCCGCACGGGCCTGCTCGTCGCTGACCTCCCGGTAGAGATTGCCGAGAGAGGCGGCCCCGAAGCCCAGCCGGTCGATCACGCGACCACGACCGGCTCTGAGGAGAACGCGTAGTCGATGAGGGTCTGCGAGAGCATCTCCGTTCCGGCGCCGGGGGCGAGCGGGGTGACGTAGTGCCCGTCTTCGAGGACAGTCGGGCTCACGAAGTGCTCGTGCAGGTGATCGACGAACTCGATCATCCGATTCTCCATCGTGCCGCTCACGGCGACGAAGTCGAACATCGAGAGGTGCTGCACAGCCTCGCAGAGCCCCACTCCACCCGCGTGCGGGCAGACACGCACGCCGAACTTCGCGGCGAGCAGGAGGTTCGCGATGTTCTCGTTGACGCCTCCGACACGGCTCGCGTCGATCTGCATGACCTGCATGCCATCGGCCTGCAGGAACTGCTTGAACATGACCCGGCTGTGCGCGTGCTCGCCGGTGGCGACGGGGATGGGTGCGATGGCGCGGGAGATGGCGGCGTGCGCGAGGACGTCGTCCGGGCTGGTCGGCTCCTCCACCCAGGCGATCCCGTAGGGAACGAGCGCGGTGATCCACTCGATGGCATCCCGCGTGTCCCAACGCTGGTTCGCGTCGATCGCGATGGGAAAGTCGGGGCCGCAGATCTCGCGGGCGATGCGCATCCGCCGGATGTCGTCATCCAGGTCTCCGCCCACCTTGAGCTTGATCTGCGGGAAGCCGTCGTCGAGCGCCTCCCTGCAGAGTCGCGCAAGCTTCTCATCGGAGTAGCCGAGCCATCCGGGGGTCGTCGTGTAGGCCGGGTAGCCCGTGCGCAGGAGGGTCGCCTCCCGCTCTGCTCTTCCCGGTTCGGAGGCTCGAAGGATCTGCAGCGCATCCTCGCGGGTCAACGCGTCGGACAGGTAGCGGAAATCGACCAGCTGCACGAGCTCTTCTGGCGACATGCGCGACAGGAGCCGCCAGAGCGGCTCACCGGCGCGCTTGGCCTTGAGATCCCACAGGGCGTTGACGACGGCGCCGATGGCCATGTGCATGACGCCCTTCTCGGGGCCGAGCCAGCGCAGCTGGGAGTCGTACACGAACCCTCGGTAGGTGGCGCCCATATCGGCGAGCAGCTCCTCGACGTCCCGCCCGATGAGGTACTGCTCGAGCGACCGGATGGCGGCCACCTGCACGTCGTTGCCGCGGCCGATCGTGAAGGCGAACGCGTGGCCCGTGAGGCCGTCTGCGGCGTCGGTCTCGATCACCGCATACGCCGCCGAGTAGTCGGGGTCGAGATTCATCGCGTCGGTGCCGTCAGCGGTCAGAGACGTCGGGAACCGGACGTCGACAGTCGTCAGTGACTGAACTTTGCTCATTGTTCCTCCTTGCCGAGAACTGTAAACATCGGATCAATACCGCGTCAAGTGTTACAGTAGCCGCGTCGTAGGCCCTCAGAGGTCGTAATCTTCAGATGTTTGGAGCGTATGTATGCGTTTTCTTCGATTGGGTGACGAGGGGGCAGAGATCCCCGTCCTTCGCGCGGCCAGCACGGACTTCGACCTGCGAGGGGTCACCGAAGACCTCGACGGCGGGTTCTTCGAGCACGGTGGCATCGCTCGCGTCCGAGCGGCGCACGAGGCCGGGGAGCTCCCCGAGCTCGACGGAGCAGAAGCACTCCGCGTGGGCACTCCCGTCGCGCGCCCATCGGCGATCATCTGCGTCGGGATGAACTACGCAGCCCACGCCGCAGAGTCAGGCGCCGCACCCCCGAGCGACGTCGTCATGTTCCTCAAGACACCCAACACGGCCTCCGGGCCGTTCGACGACGTGCCCCTGCCGCGGGGCTCACAGAAGTCGGACTGGGAGGTCGAGCTCGGCGTCGTCATCTCGAAGCGCGTCAGCTACCTCGAGAGCAGCGACGAAGCACTGGATGCGGTCGCCGGCTTCCTCATCGGCAACGACCTCTCCGAGCGGGCCTGGCAGCTCGAAGCCCCGGGTGGGCAATGGAGCAAGGGCAAGTCGGCCCCTCGGTTCTCGCCGCTCGGGCCTGAGCTGGTGACTCCGGACGAAGTCGACTTCCGAGCACTGCGCCTTCGCAGCTTCGTCAACGGCGAGCCGAGGCAGGACTCCTCGACAGCCGACATGATCTTCGATGTCCCGCACATCATCTGGACACTGAGCCAATACCTCACGCTCGAGCCGGGCGATGTCGTCCTCACGGGCACTCCGGAAGGGGTCGCTCTTTCCGGACGGTTCCCGTATCTGCAGGTCGGCGACGTTGTCGAGCTCAGCATCGATGGCCTCGGAACGCAGCGGCAGGTGATCGTGTGAGCGGATCCATGCAGGGCCTTGTCGCGATCGTGACCGGCGGCGCCTCTGGGATCGGCGCCGCGATCGTGACGCGACTCCAGCAAGCTGGGGCGATCGCCGTGCCGTTCGATCTCGCACCGAGCGAAGGAGGCACCGTCGTCGACATCGGCGACGACGCGGCTGTGCGGGCGGGCGTGGAGTGGGTCATCGAGCAGCACGGGCGGGTCGACATCGTCGTCAACAATGCCGGCATCAGCACGGTCGGGACCATCGAGACCAACTCCGACGAAGAGTGGCACCGCGCGTTCGACGTCAACGTGCTCGGGGCTGTGAGGGTCACGCGAGCCGCGTTGCCACACCTGCGCCGCTCGCCCAGCGCAGCGGTGGTGAACACCTGCTCGATCGCATCGACTGCCGGCCTCCCACAGCGCGCGGTCTACGGAGCGACGAAGGGAGCGCTCCTGGCACTGACGCTGCAGATGGCCGCGGACCACCTCGCCGACGGGGTACGCGTGAACGCAGTGAACCCGGGCACCGCGGACACACCGTGGGTTCAGCGACTGCTCGCCGACTCCGCCGATCCCGACGCGGCGCGCGCCGCGCTCGAGGCGAGGCAGCCACAGGGCAGATTGGTGGACGCCGACGAGGTCGCCGAGGCCGTGGCCTACCTCGCGAGTCCGGCCGCACGTTCGACAACGGGCACGAGCCTCGCGGTCGACGGCGGGATGGCCGGACTCCGCGTGTCACCTGCTGCGAGTTGAACCGATGTTTACCCGCATTCCATCCATTGAATTGACTCAAACTCACTCTTGACCATCTAAACATCGGATGATTAGATCGCCTCAGGCGAAGCTTCGGGGCCGCACGCCCCAACATCGCAACATCAAAGGAGATAACGATGAAGAGACGCACGAAGACTGCCGCCGCCGTCCTGGCAATCGGGTCGCTGGCCCTCGCAGGATGCGCGTCGGGAGACTCTGCCGAATCCGCTGACGGGCTCGTCTGGTCGATGTGGATCGGATCCACGGAAGACCAGACAGCCTGGCAGGCCGTCGGCGAAGCAGGAGCCGCCGCCTCAGGGGTGAACGTGACCTTGCAGGGAGCACCATTCGCCGACTACTGGACGAAGCTGTCCACGCAGCTCGGCACCTCCGCCGCCCCGTGCATCGTCTCGATGCAGAGCCTCCGCATCAACCAGTTCAACAGCGGCCTCCTGCCGCTCGACGACCTCATCGCCGGCTCCGACATCGACCTCGCCGAATTCGACCAGGGCGCGCTCGACGCGATGCAGGTCGACGGCCAGCAGTACGCGATTCCCTACGACACAGGCCCCATGGTGCTCTTCTACAACAAGGACGCCTTCGCCGCGGCGGGCGTCGCCGACCCGGCTCCCGGCTGGACCGCAGACGAGTTCGATGCGGCCACCGCGAAGCTCATGGACGCCGGCCAGGTGGGCTTCGCATCGACGGTCGAGGACCTCTTCCTCGAGAGCAGCGTGCTCGCCTACAACGGAGGCCGCGTCCTCGATGAGAACGGCGAGTTCACCTTCGACGACTCAGCCTTCGGCGAGGGAGTCGAATGGATCGCGGAAGCAGTCCAGGACGGCCGCGCGACAGTCGCCAACGGACCGGACAACACCGCGGACGACAACGCCTTCGTGAACGGCTCAGCCGCCTCCGTCGTCGGAGGCCCGTGGCTGCTGCTCG
The DNA here is from genome assembly GCF_015351285.1 of Pseudoclavibacter sp. VKM Ac-2888. NCBI lineage: Bacteria > Bacillati > Actinomycetota > Actinomycetes > Micrococcales > Microbacteriaceae > Pseudoclavibacter > Pseudoclavibacter sp. VKM Ac-2888. The sequence goes on along the minus strand of NZ_JADKSM010000001.1, from coordinate 3,111,679 downwards.
ACTTCAACGCGAAGACGGACTTCGAGATCGGCGTCGCGACGCTGCCCGCCGGCCCGAACGGCGGAGGCACCTTCTCGGCCGGCAGCGGCTTCGGCATCTCCTCGGAGTGCGCAGACCCGGAAGCCGCCCTCTCTGCCATCGCAGGCATGACCTCCGAGGAGGTGCTGACCTCGCTCGCTGAGCAGGGCCGCGCCTTCCCGGCACGCACCGCCGCGCAGCAGGTGTGGTTCGACAACGCCGGCATCGACGGCCTCCAGGAGGCCATGGATGCGGCGCTCGAGACGGCGATCCCTCTCCCGGGTTCCGCGAAGGGCGACCAGTTCAACCAGCTGCTCGTCCAGTACGGGCCGCAGATGGTGAACGGCGACAAGCCGGCGGATGAAGTCCTGCCCGAGATCGCGACGCAGCTCGGATCATGACGCTCACCACTGAACCGGAGGCGACGACGCCCGCGGTTCCCTTGACCACCGAGGCGAAGCGAGAGCCGGCGCCGCCGCGCAGGCAGCGCCCGAACCTGTGGGGGCCGGCATTCGCTGCCCCCCACGCGATCGGGCTCGGGCTCTTCACCTTGACCCCCATCGTCATCGCGCTCGTCATGAGCTTCCACGACTGGCCGATGATCGGCAGCCCGACGTTCACCGGCGTGGACAACTTCCAGCGCCTGTTCGCTGACGAGACCTTCAGGGCCGCGTTCGGCAACACGCTCCTCTTCGTCGTCCTCTACCTTCCGCTGAACCTCATCGTCTCGATGGGCATGGCCGCATGGCTGTCACCGCGCATCAAGGGACGCCAGTTCTTCCGGGTGCTGTTCTTCCTGCCGACCGTCACGCCGATCGTCGCCAACGCGGTCGTCTGGCGTCTCATCTACGAGCCCGGCGGCACGCTCGACGCGACGTCGCAGACGCTCTTCGGGATCGAGCTGCCGAACTTCCTGGCCGATCCCAACTGGGCCATGGCCGCGATCGTCGTCATGAGCGTGTGGCAGGGATTCGGCTACAACATGCTGGTGTTCTCGGCCGCCCTCGACTCGGTGCCCGAGAACCAGATCGAAGCCGCACAGCTCGACGGCGCCAACCCCTGGACGATCTTCTGGCGCATCCAGTTGCCCTTGATCTCGCCGTCGGTGTTCTTCGCCACGATCATGACGCTCATCACGTCGTTCCAGGTCTTCATCCAGCCCTACATCCTCACCAAGGGAGGGCCCGGAACCTCGACGCTGACGCTCGTGCAGTTCATCTACAACCAGGGCTTCACGTTCCAGCAGCTCGGGCTCGCCGCCGCAGCCGGCTGGGTGCTGTTCATCATGATCCTGGTCATCACCGCCGTGCAGTTCATCGGCCAGAAGAAGTGGGTGCACTATGAGTAGCGGCACCACCCAGGTCCGACGCAGGGCCGCAGTTCCGAGTCGAGCAGGTCAGCGCATCCGTTCCGCCATCGGCTACGTGCTGCTCGGGATCGTCACGCTCATCTTCATCTCGCCGCTTCTCGTGATGATCGGGTCATCTCTCAAGAAGCCGAACGAGATCTTCTCCACTCCCCCGAGCCTCTTCGGCTCGACCCTCGAATGGGGCAACTTCGTCGAGGTCTTCGAGTACGCCCCCTTCGGCCAGTACCTGATGAACGGCATGATCGTCGCCGTGCTCGGGACCGCGCTCACGCTCGCGGTCGCCGCGCTCTCCGGCTACGCGTTCTCTCGGCTCAAGTGGAAGGGTCGCGGCGCCACGTTCGCCGTGTTCCTGGCGACCATGATGCTCCCGCAGGAGGTCATCATCGTGCCGGCATTCGTGCTCATGCGCTCGCTGGGGTGGGTGAACTCGTACGAGGCGCTCATCATCCCCTGGGCGTTCACCGCGCTCGGTGCCTTCCTGCTCCGCCAGTTCTACATGACGGTGCCGCAGGAGCTCGAAGACGCAGCCCGCCTCGATGGCGCTGGAACGGTGACGATCTTCTTCCGCATCATGCTGCCCCTCTCCCGGTCCACGCTCGCCGTGCTCGCGGTCTTCACCTTCATCACGTACTGGAACTCGTTCCTGTGGCCACTCATCATCGTCAACGATGTGAGCGCCCTCGGGACGATCCCGCTCGGACTCCAGCAGTTCTTCGGCCAGCAGGGCACCCAGTGGCATCTGCTCATGGCGGCGTCCGTCATCTCGATGCTCCCGACGACCGTCCTGCTCGTGGCGCTGCAGAAGCACCTCGTCCGAGGTGTCGTCACGTCCGGCATGGGCGGCCGCTGACCGCGACTCCCGTCGCCCACCGACGGCCCTCCCCCACCCCAACCAGGCAACAGCAACCGCTTCAGAGAGGAAGCCGCTTCCCATGGCAATGTTCAAGTCAGAGCCCGTCCGCCCAGAGGCCTACAAGAAGTTCGAACGCGAGACACCCGAGTGGTACCAGGATGCGAAGCTCGGCATCTTCGTGCACTGGGGACCGTACTCGGTGCCGGCCTGGGCCGAGCCGATCGGTCCGCTCGGGACGTTCGACGAGGAGTACTGGTTCCGGCACAACCCCTACGCCGAGTGGTACTACAACACGGTGCGCATCGAGGGCAGCACGGCGCACCAGCATCAGCAGGAGGTGTTCGACGGTGCCCCGTATGACGCGTTCATCGACCTGTGGAAGGCGGAGAACTTCGATGCGGGGGCGGTCATGGACCTCGTGAAGTCGACCGGGGCTCGCTACTTCGTCCCCACCACGAAGCACCATGACGGCGTGGCGCTGTGGGACGCTCCGGGAACCGGCGACCGCAACACCGTGCAGCGCGGCCCCCACCGCGATCTCGTCGCGGAGTTCAAGGACGCCGCCGAGGCTCGCGGCGTGAGGTTCGGCGTCTACTACTCGGGCGGACTCGACTGGCACTTCACCGACGCTGCCGTCATCGACGGCCCCATCGAGGGAGACCGACGCCCCGTCGACAAGGAGTACGCCGACTACGCGCACGACCACGTCGTGGACCTCATCGAGAAGTATCAGCCTGAGGTGCTGTGGGGCGACATCGAGTGGCCGGACGCTGGCAAGGGGCCAGGCGAGAAGAGCCTGGTCAACATCTTTGAGAAGTTCTACGCAAGCCGTCCGGATGGGGTCTCGAACGACCGGTGGGGCGAGACCCACTGGGACTTCCGGACCAGCGAGTACGAGCAGGGACGCGCCCAGGAAGGTGACGGCGCCTGGGAGAACTGCCGCGGCGTCGGGTTCTCGTTCGGGCACAACACGCTGGAGGACGAGTCGAACTCGCTCAGCGGCGTCGACGCGATTCGGAACTTCGTCGACATCGTGTCCCGTGGCGGCAACTTCCTCCTGAACATCGGGCTCACGGCCTCAGGCGAGGTGCCAGAGCTGCAGCGGCACACGCTCGAGGTGCTCGGGGCCTGGAACGCGGTGCACGGAGAGGCCGTCTTCGGCTCACGTCCGCTGGATTCGATGCTCGGCGCAGAGAGCGACACTCCGTGGGTGCGTTGGACGCGCACGGGTGGCATCGCGAACGCCTTCGTGGATCTGCCTGTCGGCGAGACCGTCATCCTCGAGGCACTGTCCGATCGGCTCGACCTCGCGGGGGCGGAGGTCGTCGGCGCGACCTCCCGCGTTGACGGTGACACGGTGACGCTCGTGCGCGCAGACGGTGCCGTCGAAGGCCTCGTTCGCGTCTCCTTCCCGATCCGCGGCGACGTCGAAGCGTAGGTATCGACGTCGGAAACCACGACGCCGCCCGAAGCTGTCATCGCGACAGCCTCGGGCGGCGTCGTGGTTTCCGCCGTCACCTGCTGCCGCCCCGTGCCACCGAATGCCGAGGTCGTGCGCCGAAGGTCAGCCTCCAGCGTCAGCTGTTCGACGACTCCCCATCGACGACCGCGGTGACGCGGTCGAGGTACAGCGAGACGAGCTTCGCCTCCTGCGGCGAGAGGTCCTCGGAGAGGCTGCGGATCTGGCCGGAGACGGGGTCGATCTCGTCGGCGTCGAGGTCGGTGTCGACGGGAACGATCATCTTGCGTCGGCGGTCGTCCGGGTCCGGCGCCGTTCGCACGAGGCCCGATTCGGTGAGGCGCTGCACGAGCATCGTCGCCGACGCGCTCGTGACGTCGAGCCAGTCGGCCAGCTCGCCGGGGCTGGTCCGCTTCCCCTCACCGGTGCGCTCGAGGATGAACCGCATCGCGGACCGGTGGGTCTCGCTCAGCTCACCGGTCGCCTGGCGGCGCCGCCCGAGGCGCGCCTCCGCTCGGCGGAGTTCGTCGACGGCCTCCGAGGCCTCGTCCCCTGGAGTCGCGGAGGGGCGCTCACGGGTCGTCGAGTTCTGTTCGCGGTTCCTTGAGACGTCAGTCATGAGCTGTGGTCACCGACCCGATCAGAGGAACGCGGAGACGGCGGCGATGCAGCCGACGCTGAGCGTCGCACCGATGACGGACAGGGCGAGAAACTCCTTCGGGAGCGTGCGTCGCTGGTAGGCGTCCCAGTAGCGGTCCGAAGTGGAGCGCTTGGCTGACTTCTCAGAGGCGGAGGTGGGAGCGAGGGAAGTCATGTAGTTAGCCTAGCTACGTTCACGGAGGGCAACAAGGTGAGAACTCCCCACCCCGAGTGCGAACTGCAGCTCGAACCAGAACGAGCCACCGGCGCGTCAAGCACCGGTGGCTCGCTTCCGCAGCAGTCTTCAGAAGAGCTGGTAAGCACCGATCAGGCCGCCCACGATGAGCATCACGAGCGCCACGAGGATGCCCCGCACGATGACCTTCTTGAAGTGGTCTCCGAGGTTGACGTTCGCAAGCCCGATAAGCAGCAAGAAGGAAGCCACGAGTGGGCTGGACTGATGCAGCGCCTGTCCAACGAGCCCAGCGCGCGCCATCTCGACGGGAGCGATCCCGTAATGGCTCGCCGTCTCCGCGAGGATCGGAAGCACTCCGAAGTAGAACGCGTCGTTGGTCATGATGAACGTGAGCGGGATGCTGAGCAGCCCCGCGATGACGGGCATGAACGATCCCATCCAGTCCGGGATGATCGAGACGAGCCACGCGGCCATCTCGGTGATCATGCCGGTGCCGTTCATGATGCCGGTGAGGACGGATGCGGCGAAGACCATGCCGACGACGCTGATCACACTGTCGGCGTGAGCTTTGATCTGCGCGGACTGTTCCTTGATCTTCGGGAAGTTCACGACAAGGGCGATACCGGCGGCGGCCATGAAGATAACGGCCGGCTCGACGACATCCATGACAAGCAGCGTCATGACGGCCAGGGTGAGGACGAGGTTGAACCAGATCAGCCTCGGACGTGCGTTGGGGCGGGTCTGGATGGTGCCGGTCTCCGTGACCTCACGAGCGAAGTCGTTCTCGATGACCACCGATGAGCCCGTCTTGGGCATTCCCTCTGCGGCGGCGATGCTGTGCACGAGCTGCCGGCTGGAGTTCTTGTCGACTGAGGGTGACACGCCGCCGCCTTCGCCGGGCAGGGACAGCCTGCCGATGCGCTTGCGCTCGGAACGGCCCAGGAAGTATGCGAGGACCAGCACGGTGACGACGCCCGCGAAGATCGCAGGGGCCATGGGGACGAAGATGTCGATCGGCGACACCCCAAGGGCCGCCGCGGCGCGAGCAGTCGAACCGCCCCACGGCACTGTGTTGAGGACACCGTTGGAAAGTGCCGCGACGACGGTGAGCACGACAGGGCTGAGCCCAAGACGCAGGTAGAGAGGCAGAAACGCCGAGGTGACGATGATGAAGGTAGTGGAGCCATCCCCATCGAGCGAGACGATGCTCGTCAGCAGCGCGGTCCCGATGACCAGACGCACCGGATCGTCCTTCACGAAGCGCAGGATGAGTCGGATCAGTGGGTCAAAGAGGCCGACGTCGATCATCGTCCCAAAGAAGATGATTGCGAAGAACAGCAGTGCCGCGGTTGGTGCGAGCTTGAGCAAAGACTCGATCACCATGTCACCCATGCCGAGGCCAGCCCCAGTGAACGCCCCGAAGATCAGGGGGACGAGGATGAGCGTGGCGATGGGGGTCGCCCTCTTGCTCATCACGAGGTACATGAAGACGGCGATCATCAGAAAGCCGAGGACTACGAGCATCGTTGCTCCTCATTGTCGATACGGGGACTCTAGGTCGCCTGCGGTTGCGCAGCACAACCCAGCCAGGCTAGGTACACGGAGTATATACACACAGGTATACCTATTGAGAACCTAATATGTACCCATGGTCGAAATCGCGCAACCCCGTTCAGCTGATTCATCTGCCGGTGCGGTGCCGGAGCAGCTTGCGAAGACCGAGCGCGTGTATCGCCACCTGCGTGAGGACATCGAGAACGGGACATTCACCCCTGGGCAGGCGTTGCCCGAGGCGATGCTTGTGGAGCACACCGGCGCTTCACGCACGCCGGTCCGTGAAGCACTCCGGCGGCTGGCAGTGGATCAGCTCGTCGAGATCGAGCCCCGACGCGCCCCGACGGTGACGCGGCTCTCGTTGCGAAGCGCCCGAGCACTGTTCGACTATCGACGCATTCTTGAGCCGGCGGCGATGAAGGCGATTGCTGCACGGCAAGTGAAAGACCCGGCGCTGAGCGTGCGATTTCTCGACCTTGAAGCGGCATTCGCCGAGCTCGTGGACGAGCCATACTCCCCGGAGTTCGCAGCCCGTTTCGCCGAGTTGACCCGCAAGTTCGATGACACCGTGGTGTCGCTCACCTCGAACGACTACCTCGCTCGAGCGATCACGGAGCTTCGACCGCACGCTTCCCGCCTGCGGAGAATTGCCCATGCCGACGTCGGCCGTCTCGCGGAGTCCGTACGAGAGCACATCGAGATGTGCCGCGCCATCGCGCAGGGCGACGGAGACAAAGCCGCGGCAGCCTGCATGAACCACCTCTTCCACGTGGATCAGGCGATTTTCACCGCCTTGCTCGACTCCACCCGCCCTGACGCGATGGTGGACATCGACGGCTGATCGCCGTCAGCGACTCGTGATCGCAACGAAGCGGTCGCCAGTCGTGATGACCTGCGAGCCGGGGACGAGGGCTCGAGCCGCCACGTCCTTCCAGGTCGCATAGTGCGCCGCACGACGGTGCTCCAGGGTGAAGGCGACCTCGTCGCGGTAGATCTCGTAGAACCCGTACTGACGAGCCTCTCGGTCGATCTCGATGACATCGAAACTCAGGCAGCCGACCTCGTCGCGTACGGAGGACTCCGCGTTCTCCGTGATCGCTGCCAGGAATTCGCTGACGTGTTGTTCCTGCACTTCAACCGTGACCCAGACGCTGAACATGTACTCTCCCTCTTGCTAGGTATACCTGAGGGTGTACCCTAACTCATGCACCAACGATGGTGCTGGTTCCGAGAGGTCGAAGAATGCAGACGATAAGCCCCCAGGGAGTTCGCGTTGAAGCCGCGGTGTGGCGTGTTTTCGCGTCGAGTGTGCTCCAGTTCCACCACTTGAAGGAAGCCGACGCTGATCTGGTCGCGGACAGCTTGGTGCAGGCCGATATGTGGGGGCATCAGTCGCATGGGCTGCTGCGCCTTCCCTGGTACGTGGCTCGCCTGAGAACCGGAGCGATGCGGGCCTCCGCAACCCCCACGACGCTCGTGGACACGGGCAGTCTCCTCCTGATCGATGGGCACGATGGAGTTGGACAGGTCCTGACTGAGCGTGCACGCAAGGAGGCCGTGACTCGGGCTCGTGTGCATGGCATCGGCGCCGTCGGCGTTCGCAATTCGAACCACTTCGGGACGGCCATGTACTTCACCCGCCGCGCGGCGCACGACGGTTGCGTCTCCATCCTGACCACCAATGCGTCCCCGGCGATGGCGCCGTGGGGTGGCCGCGAGAAGCGTGTGGGCACCAACCCATGGTCGATCGCGGCGCCGAATGGCGACGGTGTGATCTCGCTCGATATCGCGAACACCGCCGTGGCGCGCGGGAAGATCTACCTTGCCCGCCAGCGGGAAGAGCCGATTCCCTCCACTTGGGCGCTCACGCCGGACGGTGCTCCGACCACTGACGCTGGCGAAGCCGTACACGGCGTGATCTTGCCTATGGCTGGCCACAAGGGATACGCCATCAGCTTCATGATGGACGTGCTTTCCGGCGCGCTCACGGGGAGCAAAGTTGGCCGGAGCGTCCACGGGCCGTACGAGGCGGACAAGGCCTCCGGGGCTGGGCACCTCTTCCTCGCCATCGACGTCGCAACCCTGGGCTCCCCGGACGAGTTCCAATCCAGGGTTCAGCAGATGATCGACGAGGTCCACGACACCCCGCTCGCGCAGGGGCATGAACGCATCTACTACCCCGGCGAGATCGAGGACGAATCGGCAGCAGCGAACGCCGCTGCTGGCGGCATCATCCTCCCCGCGAACACCTGGGACGACCTGGCGGAACTCGCGAGCGAAGCGCGCATCGCGCTCCCCCACCGCAGCTAACTCACTTCAAAGAAGAACGGAAGAGAACAATGCCTACCGCTATCAACCCGACGACCGGCCAGAACATTGCCGACTACCCGCTGCACACCCCTGAGGACGTTGACCGCGCTCTAACCGCAGCGGTCACCGCGCAGCGGACCTGGCGGACGACGCCCCTCGAAGAGCGCACGCAGCTGCTCACTCGCATCGCCGCGACACTTCGCAGCGGTGTCGACGAATACGCGGCACTCATCACCGATGAGATGGGAAAGCCCATCGCTGAGGCGCGCGGCGAGATCCTCAAGTCCGCCAAGACCCTCGACTACTACGCCGAGCACGCGGCGTCGTACCTTGCATTCGAGGAGATCGAGTCGAACGCCACAACCTCCGGCGTGGAGTTCGATCCGCTCGGCGTGGTCCTGGCGATCATGCCCTGGAACTACCCGTTCTGGCAGTTCTTCCGCTTCGCAGCGCCCGCCCTCGCTGCTGGCAACGGCGCGATCCTCAAGCACGCCAACAACGTCCCCGGCAGTGCTCTCGTCATCCAGAAGATCATGGACGAGGCCGGCACCCCAGCCGGACTCTTCTCGACGCTCATCATCAACGCGTCCGAGGTCAAGGGCATCATCGAGGACGAGCGCATCGCCGCGGTCACCCTCACCGGCTCTACCGAAGTCGGCGCACTCGTCGCCGCGCAGGCGGGCAGCGTCCTCAAGAAGCAGGTCCTCGAGCTTGGCGGCTCCGACCCCTTCATCGTGGCAGCAGATGCAGACCTCGAGGCCGCATCCACTGTTGCCGTCAGCTCCCGCTTCAACACCACCGGGCAGTCCTGCGTCAACGCGAAGCGCTTCCTCGTGGACGAGAGCATCGCGGACGAGTTCGTGAGACTCTTCACCGAGAAAGCTGCTGCTCTGGTCGTTGGAGACCCTCGCCGCGAGGAAACGCAGATCGGCCCCATGGCACGTGGCAACCTCCGAGACGCTCTGCACGAGCAGGTCGAGCGCACGCTCGAGTCCGGGGCAACGGCGCTCATCGGAGGCGCGATCCCGGACGGCCCTGGCTACTTCTACCCGCCAACGATCCTCGACCACGTCAAGCCGGGCAGCGCCGCGTTCGACGAAGAGACCTTCGGCCCCGTCGCTTCCGTCACTCGCGTCGCCAACATCGATGAGGCCGTCGAGCTCGCAAACTCCAGTGAATACGGGCTCGGGGCAACGATCTTCTCTCGCGACGTCGACGCTGCTCGAGCCACCGCACGACGAGTTGACTCGGGAGCCGTGTTCATCAACGGCCAGGTCGCCTCCGACCCGCGCCTGCCCTTCGGCGGCATCAAGCGATCCGGCTACGGGCGCGAGCTCTCCGGATACGGCATCCGCGAGTTCGTGAACGTCAAGACGATCTGGATCGGACCGGTCAGCGAATGAGCCCCATCAGCTCCTACCAGCCCCATGTCTTTCGACCGGAAGAGCTGCCCTCAAAGAATCGCGGCGGTGGTGCACGCACCATCCCCCTCGTCACCTACGGCCGAGGCGCGACTTCCTACCTCAACGGCATGACGATCTTCGACCCCGGCGCCCAGATCGGCCACCACACCCACAACGTCGCCGAATCCGTCATGGTCATCGAAGGCCGCGCCATCGTCGACATCGACGGTGAACGCTCGGAGCTCAACACCTTTGACACCACCTTCGTGCCCGCGAACATTCCCCACCACTTCGAGAACATCTCGGCCACCGAGCCCATGAGAATCCTCTGGACCTACGGATCGATCGATTCCACACGCACGCTCATCGACAGCGGTGAGCACGGGCGAATCGACGGGGAATCGGCCGACAGCGCTGGCCCCTCCGGTCTCGACTCGGTCACCGAAGTCGCGACCTTGAGAGTCCATGACGGACACCAGGCGGCGTTCGAGCGCGCCGTCGCAAGAGCAGCCCCCTTGTTCCAGCGAACTGCCGGTGCGCGCACCTTCGCGCTCGAGTCTGTCGCAGAGGACGCCACCGAGTACCGGCTCATCGTGCGATGGGAGTCCGTCGACCACCACATGGTCATCTTCCGGGAGTCTCCCGAATTCCAGGAATGGCGAGCCCTCGTGGGCGAACACCTCGCCGAACCGCCTCGTGTCGAGCATCTCAAGAACGTCTTGACGGCGTTCTGACTCCCGGTCTGCTTTGTGGTGCACGCCCCGTCGTGCCTCAGCATGTGCACCACAAAGCTCCCGTCGGGGGCTGTCCCTAACGCCCGAGCGCACCCGAGATCCCACGCGACGCCATCCGCACCCCGAGCGCGAACTGCGGCTCGGCGAGCCGCTCGACGTGCGCGATGATCGACACCGCCGCGACGACCTCGCCGTGCGCATCCACCACCGGAGCGGCCATCGAGAACGCACCAGGCGTCATCTCCTCGACCGACCTGGAGAGGCCCGTCGCCCGGATCTCCGCGAGCCGGCGCCGAAGTGCCTTCTCCTCGGTGATCGTGTTCGGCAGGTACTGCCGCGGCTTCGACGCGACGACCTCGTCGAAGACCTCGATGGGCGAATGCGCGAGCAGCACCAGCCCGACACCCGTCGCATGCAGGGGCAGCCGCGTGCCGACATCCGAGATGACCCGCACCGCGTTCGGGCTCGAGATGCGCTCGAGGTAGACCGCGCCGAGGCCGTCCCGCACCGCGATGTGCACGTTCTCCTCCGTTGCCTCCAGGAGATCCTCGAGATACGGCCGCGCGATGGCGCGCAAACGCTCGACCGTCGTCCGCCGCGCCCCGAGGCGCCACAGCTTGATGCCGACCCGGTAGGTGCCCGACTCCGTACGCTCGAGCCCACCCCACTCGGTCCAGGACGCGAGCATGCGGTGCGCCGTCGACACCGGAAGGTTCGCCGCCGCCGCGACCTGCGTGAGCGTCAGCTCCTCACGAGCCGCGAACGCGTCGACGATCGCGAACAGCTTCTGCGCCACACTGCGCTCATCACCACCGCCACCGGACATGCCGCAATGGTAGCCGCGAGCGGACCATCCACATCGATGATGCTCGCCATCATGAACTTCAGCTTCCCTGATATGTGGGTTCCGGACGAAAGTGGTGTTGTGCCCGCGACGGCACATGCAAGCCGCGGCCGAGAACCGCCACAGACGCACCGCACCAGACGAAAAGGATCGACGATGATCAAACTGCTCTCCCACCTCTCGCACATCGAGATCGCGACGCCAGACGTCGAAGCCTCGGTCACGTTCTACGAGAACGAATTCGGCCTCCGCGTCGTCGCACGCGAAGACGGCAAGGTCTACCTCCGCTCGTGGGGCGACTACTACACGTACAGCCTCGTCATCGCCGAAGGCCCAGAGGCCGCCCTCAACGTCATGGGCTGGCGCACCTCCAGCGCCGAGGCACTCGACGAGGCGGCCAAGCGCATCGAAGCCGCCGGCGTGCACGGCGAATGGGCAGACCGCAGCGTCGGCCACGGCAAGTCGTACACCTTCACCGGGCCGTACGGTCACACGATGGAGCTCTACTGGGACGTCGAGAAGTACCAGGCAGACGCCGAGCACGCCTCCGTCTTCCCCGACCGCCCCGAGAAGCGCTCGAAGCACGCCGTCGGCCCCCGCCAGCTCGACCACGTCACCGTCGCCGCCTCCGACGTTCGCGGCTTCGCGAAGTGGTACAACGAGGTCCTCGGCTTCCGCATCATGGCCTACACGGTGCTCGACGACCACCCCGTCACGGTCTTCTCCGTCCTCACCACCAACGAGAAGTCGCACGACCTCGGCGTCGTCCTCGACAGCTCGTCGCGCCCCGGCCGCATCAACCACTACGCGTACTGGGTCGACACCCGCGAGGAGCTCCTCCAGGGCGCCGACGTGCTCATGGAGAACAACATCCCCATCGAGTACGGCCCCTCCATCCACGGCATCGGCGAGCAGAGCTTCCTCTACCTCCGCGACCCCAGCGGCATGCGCATCGAGGTCAACACGGGCGGCTACCGCAACTACGTGCCCGACTGGGAGCCCAACGACTGGAAGCCCTCCACCGGCTCCAACAACCTCTACCGCAACGGCGCCATGCCGATCTCGATGACCGAGTCGTTCCCGCCGGACGCCGGACGCCCCACCGCGACCGAGGAGGGCATCCTCCCCGGAACCGAAGAGGCCATCCTCAACCCGTACGCAGTGCAGGGCCGCGGCTAGGTCACTCCGCTCCGGGCAGTGCCCAGCTCGTCGGCTGCTCCACCGGCGAGCTGAGCACCGCACTCGCACGATCCGCGCGGGCCCCGCATCCACCAGGTTCCTCCTTTCCTGGTTCCCGATGCGCGGGCCCGCGTCTGCGCGCGATCTCATCTGTGCGTGCGCGTCAGCTCCGGATCGAATCTGCGGGTGCGCGTCAGCGCTTCGGCAGGGCGACCCCGGTGGCCTCGGCCAGCTCCGCGATGAGGCGCGCCCGGAAGTCCGCGTCACGCACACCGACCGCCGGCTGCTGCTCGGCGCCGTGGTGCCAGTAGCCGCCCGTGACCTGCAGGCTCGGGTCGACCGCCAGACGCTCCTGCGTCTCATGGCCGAGATCGAAGTCATCTGGCGCCCCTGACCCGCCCATCTTCGTCGCCACCCAGCCCGGGTCGACGGAGTTGGCGAGCACTCGCGGAGCCCACAGCTCGGCGACGCCCGCCGAGAAGGCCGCGACGAGCAGCTTCGTATCGGAATAGCTCGCCGTAACGGAACCGCCCGACCAGTCGAGCCCCGCGAGCTGTGCCTTGCCGTCTCGGTGCATGCTGCTGCTGAGGTAGACATGCCGGCTCGGAGTCGTCAGGAGAGCCGTGCAGAGATACGGCGCGACAACGTTGACAGGCAGCAGGCTCGGCCCCGTCAGCACACCGGCGTTGTGGATGACCGCGTCGATGGCCCGCCCATCGTTGAGTTCGTCCATCGCGTCGAGCACTGCCCCGCGGTCGGCGAGGTCGGCGATCACCAGGTCCGCGCCGCGGTCGATGAGCGCCGACACGGCCTCCGCCCGAGCCGCGCTCCGCGCGTGCACGATGACCTCGTGCCCCTGATCGAGGAGCGACTCCGCAGTCGCGTATCCGAGGCCGTCGGTGGAACCGGTGATGAGGATGCGTGTCATCGCCCCATCCTCACACCCCGACCGCTCAGCGCGCTCATACTCCGTCGGGGCCCGGCGCAGGAGGTATATTCACTGGAAACTGACGCGGTCGACCCGGTCGCCGTGACCCCCCATTCGCTTCCCTGGCCTGAAGAGACGCACATGACACGACAAGAAGTTCTCGCCCTCGGATACCTCATCGCGGGACTCGCGCTCGGCGTGATCGCCGTCATCGCAGACCTCATGGGCGGACCCGCCTACCTGCACGCCCTCACCTGGGTCGGCGGATTCGCCGGCGGCTACGGCCTGATCACGATCATCAAGAGCGCGCGACAGCGCCGACGGCACCCGCTCGGGACCAAGGACTACGAGCCGGACACGAGCAACCCGCCGCACCTCACCTGAGTCCCCGCGGCCGGGCTACCCGCCGAAGATGCGGCGGGTGATCTCGGCAGCGGACCTCTCGAGGAGCAGCCGCAGGCGCGGCTCATCCTGAGGGCGATCCTCCGACCAGGTGACCGCGATCGCAGCCGCCGGCCACCCCGTGTGGTCGAGCACTGGCATCCCCACCGAGCGCATCCCCACCGACACCTCGCCGTTCTCCGACGCCAGCGACCCGTTGCGGACCCCGTCGAGCACCGCCCGCAGCTCGCGCGGAGTCCTCGGGCCGCGACCCGTGCGATCCGCGAATGAGGACGCATCCGGGAACAGCGCACGCACCTGCTTCTGCGGCAGGGCCGCGAGCATCGCACGACCGGACGCGGTGAGGTGCGCCGGCAGACGCACCCCCACGTCGGCGACCAGAACCGGCCGACGTGGTGCGCGCTCGTCGACGATGTAGAGCACATCCCGGCCGCTCATCACCGCGAGGTGCGCGCTCTCCCCCACCTGGTCGACGAGGTCGGCGACCACCTGATGGCCGACCCGCGCGAGCGGCTCCTGCCGCGCGTATCCGCCAGCCAACTCGAACGCGGCCGTGCCGAGACCCCAGCGACGCTCGCCGCGCAGATGCACGACGAAGCGGTGCTCGAGCAGCGTCGTCAGCAGGTGGTAGACGCTCGAGCGCGGGATGCCGAGCTGCGTCGCGATCGTGCTCGCCGCTACCGGCCCCCGCTGGCGACTCAGGAAGCTGAGGATCGCGAGCGTCTGGTCGGCCGCCGGCACCTGGGCGCGACCGGCAGCCTTGCCGCCGGCTGCCGTCACGGGCTCATCTCGGCAATGCCCTCGAGCGACCTCGACCTGGCCGCGTGCGTGACCAACATCAGTGCGAAAAACTGCCCGGGACGCGCCAAGAGCCCCCGGACGGCAGATATTGCACTCAAGTTGGACAGGCGCGCAGGCGACTCCGCTGGGCCCGCCGCGTCCGCCGGGTCCGGCTCCCGGGCGCGCGTGACCAACATCAGTGATGAAAGCGGCCCGACCCGCGCTACGGGGTCCCGAGTGGCGGTTATCTCACGAATGTTGGACACCGGGTCGACCGTCGGCAGCGCACGCGCGAGCTGGCCCGCCAGCGCGGGCATTCTGTCTGGGATCACAGACACCAAGTCTCCTCCCGGCGCTGACGATGCGCAACGGGTGGGGTGAAATCGAGGTCATGAGCACACCCGCATCCGCCGCCGGCCACCCCTCGTCCAGCTCCGCCGGGCCCGGCTCGGGACAGGCAGCGCCGCTCGCGCCCGTCACTCTCGGCCTTCGCCCGCTTGAGCCCTCGGAAGTCGTCGCTGTCGCGAGGCACGGCGCGCGCGTCGACGTCGCACCGGCCGCGCTCGCCGAGGTGGCGCGCACCCGCGACCTCATCGAACGCCTCGCCGACGACCCGAACCCGCACTACGGCATCTCGACGGGCTTCGGCGCGCTCGCGACGAAGTTCATCGCACCCGAGCGGCGCGTGCAACTGCAGGCGAGCCTCGTCCGCTCGCACGCGGCTGGTACCGGGCCGGAGGTTGAACGTGAGGTGGTCAGAGCGCTGCAGCTGCTGCGCCTGCAGACCCTCGCGACGGGGCGAACCGGCGTGCGGCCCGTGGTCGTCGAGACGTATGCCGCCATGCTCAACGCGGGCATCACCCCGATCGTGCGCGAGTACGGCTCGCTCGGCTGCTCGGGTGACCTCGCCCCGCTCTCGCACCTGGCCCTCGCCGCGACCGGCGAGGGCACCGTCCGCGACGCGAGCGGCACCGAAGTGGATGCGGGTGCGGCACTCGTGGCCGCCGGCATCGAGCCGCTTGTCCTGCGCGAGAAGGAGGGCCTCGCGCTCATCAACGGCACAGACGGGATGCTCGGGATGCTGCTGCTCGCGATCCACGACATCCGGATGCTGCTCACGACGGCCGACCTGGCCGCCGCGATGTCGGTGGAGAGCCAGTTCGCGACCGATGCCGTCTTCGCCGCCGACCTGCAGGCGCTGCGCCCGCAGCATGGCCAGGGCGAGTCCGCCGCGAACCTGCGCCGATTCCTCGCCGGATCCCCCATCGTCGCCAGCCACCGCGGGCCCGAGGACGGCCGCGTGCAGGACGCCTACTCGCTGCGCTGCTCGCCCCAGGTGCACGGGGCCGCCCGCGACACGCTGGCGCACGCGGCGATGATCGCCGAGCGGGAGCTCGCATCGGCCGTCGACAACCCGGTCGTGACGCTGGATGGTCGGGTCGCGTCGAACGGGAACTTCCACGGGGCACCCGTGGCCTACGTCCTCGACTTCCTGGCCATCGCGGTCGCCGACGTAGCCAGCATCTCCGAGCGCCGCACCGACCGCGCCCTCGACCCGTCCCGCAACCGTGGGCTCCCGCCGTTCCTCGCGCACGAGGTCGGCGTCGACTCGGGTCTGATGATCGCGCAGTACGCGGCCGCGGGCATCGTCTCGGAGCTCAAGCGGCTCGCGGTGCCCGCGTCCGTCGACTCGATCCCGTCATCGGCCATGCAGGAGGACCACGTCTCGATGGGCTGGGCTGCAGCGCGCAAGCTGCGCCGCGCCGTCGACGGGCTCGGGCGGGTGCTCGCCATCGAGGTGCTCACAGGATCCCGCGCGCTCCAGCTCCGCGCTCCGCTCGAGCCAGGCCGGGCCACCGGCGCCGTCCTGAGCCTCGTCTCCGCCGTCTCCGAGGGGGCCGGTCCCGACCGTTTCCTGAGCCCCGAGATGGAAGCCGTCGCCGAGCTCGTGCTCGCGGGAGAGGTGGCGCGGACAGCCCTCGCGAACTCCACCGCCGCCTGACCCGCTCATCCGCTCATCCAAATTCTCGGGATGGAAAAGTCACTTCGTTCGGGGAAGTTCTCCAGCACGAAGTGACTTTTCCATCCCGAGAGTCGGCGCAAAGGCTACGTCGTCGGCTCGGCCTCGTCCCAGCCTCGCTGCGGGGTCTCGCAGGTGTCGCGGAACACGTACTGCGAGGGCAGCTTGCGCTGGTGCGACGACCAGTCGATGGCGGGGCGGCGCTGCTCCTTGGGGAGGTAGCCGAGGCGGTACACGGCCATGAGCTCGAACTCGTCCGGCACCTTGAGGAGGTCGACGATCTTGTCCCACTGCCCCGGCACCTCCATGGGGAACGACACGAACTGGATGCCCATCCCGATCTCACCCGTGGTGAGCCAGATGTTCTCCATGGCCGCCCCCATGCTGAACACCGAGTAGAACGAGGACAGCTCCCCCGGCCGATACTCGGCGCGGTCGAGCATCACGCCGAGCAGCAGCGGTGAGCCGGCGACGAGCTTGCGGTTCTCCTCGCCGAGCGTGTTGGGG
This sequence comes from Pseudoclavibacter sp. VKM Ac-2888, assembly GCF_015351285.1. Taxonomy (NCBI): domain Bacteria; kingdom Bacillati; phylum Actinomycetota; class Actinomycetes; order Micrococcales; family Microbacteriaceae; genus Pseudoclavibacter; species Pseudoclavibacter sp. VKM Ac-2888. The sequence continues at coordinate 3,094,484 of NZ_JADKSM010000001.1, read as the reverse complement.
ACGCGCAGCGAGTTCATGAGGAACTGCCCGCGCTTCGTGAACACCTGGCTCGTGAAGGGCCGGAGGGGCGCGGGGAGCTTGTCGAACAGCATCCCGTCTCGCCGCTCCTCCATCTCCTGCTTGCTGAAGCGGAAGTACGGCTTGTACCGCTCGAAGAACGTGCCGTTGCTCATTGCCGTCGTCATGCTCTCGCCGCTGATGCTGGCGATCTCCTCGATCGTCTCGCGCGCCTCGACGACCACGAACCGCCACGGCTGGCTGTTGAGCTGCGATGGGGCACGGCCGGCGACCTCCATGAGGAGGCGCTGATGCTCCTCGCTGACGGGGTCTGGGAGGAACGGGCCGTTGGTGGTCTTGCGGCGCCGCAGGACGTCGAGGAATTCCATGCGCTGAGTCTGGCGCATCCGCCTGAAACGTATGCCCGAGCCTGCGGGTGGACCTCGGGGGCCGAAAGTCCAGCCCCTCAGCCTGATGCCGGTGATCCGAACTCCTTATGTGCGATTTCGACAGAAGGGTGGAAGCCTGGACTGACCACCCGGCTCAAAGGAGAACCAGTGACCAAGCCCCTCAACGTGCTCATCCTCTCGGGACACATGACGTCCGAGCATGACAACGAGTTCCGCAGCTTCCGCCAGCACAACCAGTGGCTGACGACGCTCCTCGAAGACACGGGTCGGTTCAAGGTGCGCGTCACCGAGGACCCTCGCGGTCTCACCTCCGAGATCATCGACAAGTACGACGTGCTGCTCATCGTCTTCGAAGGTCGCGACGGCTACCACGACCAGGGCACCGGATTCGGTCCGGAGACGGACGCGGCGATCCTGAAGTTCGTGCACGACGACGGCAAGGGCATCGTCTGGTTCCACGGCTCTGCCGTGCAGGAAGACGACTGGGGGTACCCGGAGGAGTACAACGCGATGCGCGGCTCGAAGCTCAGCGTGCCAACGGGCATCCGTCCCCGCCCCTGGGGTGAGGCGCAGCTGCGCACGACCGAACCCCGCCACGCCATCACCGACGGCATCAACGACACCTGGACGGTCACGGGCGACGACATCCTCGTCGGCGTCGAAATGTACGAGGGCGCGCAGGTGCTCCTCACGACCTTCGACGACCTCGAGTCCTACGAGAAGGCGCCCATGTGGCCCATGCCGCACTACCCCGTCGCGATCCCGCCCGAGGGCATCGCCGCGCTGCCCGGAATCAACACCGACCAGCCCCTCGCCTGGATCAACGAGTACGGCACTGGCCGCTCGTTCACGATCACGATCGGGCACGACATCGACACGTTCCGCCGCATCGAGTTCATCCGGATGTTCCCGCGCGGCGTCGAGTGGGCAGCGACCGGCGAGGTGACGCTCACCGGACCGGACCGCCGCGGCGACCGCCGCATCAACCCGTGGCCGTACTACAACGGCGAAGGCTGAGGCGCTTCGGCGCCAGATGTGCCGCCGCGCGGTCTGGCGGCCCCACCTACATCGCAGTCACCCGCGCCCGCGCCCGCGCCCGCGCCCGCAAGATCGCTGCCAGTCGAATACCCATCCAGCGCTCATCCTGGAAGGCAATTCGACTGGCAGCGATTGACCGGTCGGGGCGCTGGCGGGCAGGGCAGGGCGGCAACGCGGCAGCGGTGGGACCGGGCGGCAACCCGGCAGGGCTGGGCTTCTCAGCGGCGGGCGGATGCCGGGCGAGCGGATGCTCGCACCGCGAGCGCGTAGAAGGGTGCGGCCGCGAGCGCGATGGCGGGGTGCCGTCGGGAGTGGGTGCCTGCGTACGGGATCGCGGCGAGCGGGAGCGCGGTCGGCAGCAGCAGCGTGCCCGCGCGGCGGTGGTGCTCGTCGCCGCTCGTGAGCAGCGTCACGCCGGCGGCGAGCGTGAGCGCCGACGTGCAGATGTAGAGGGCGTGGTGGATCCAATGCCAGCGGCCGGTGCGCACGACGCCCGTCGCGACGCTCACGCCGAGGGCGCAGTTCGCGGCGTAGCTGGTCGTCGCGGCGACCAGCAGCGGGGGCACGTTCACGTCGCCGACGGTACACCGGCGGGCTGAGGCGAGCCCTGCGGCGTGAGCGTCTGGTCTCGGGTCAGCAGCAGGCGGTAGGGGAACTCGCGCCGCACCGTCCATCCCTGCGGTGCGACCGCTCGAAGCTCGGTCGCCGTGTAGCTGCGACGGATGGAGAGCGTCCCGTCGAAGTGCACGAACGACCCGCGGTCGAGGGGCTTCGTCGCGGCGCCGAACGCGGCGAGCGCGAGGCGTCCGCGCTCGATGTCGCTGTGCAGGGTGAGCGGGGCGAGGGCCGCGCTGTCGGTGAGGAGGCCGGTGAGCGCATCCGCGTCGAGGTGGTGCAGGAGGTGGTTGGACGTGACGATGTCGTAGGACTCCCCCGCGGCGACGAGCTCGCTGCTCGAGGCCGCCCGGAAGCCGACGCCGCTCGCCGTGAGGCCGCGCGTCTCGACGAACTCGTGCGCTCGCTCGTCGGGGTCAATGGCGGTCACCTCGAGGCGCAGCCCGTCGTGCGCGGCCCACCGGGCGAGTGCCAGTGGGATGTCGCCGCCCCCGAAGCCGATGTCCAGCAGTCTGGATGCGCGCGTCCGATCGAGCACGGGCCGCACGTCGCGGAGGTACACGCGACGCCAGCCCGCGACCAGCGCGTTGACGGCGCGGAACTGCCGGTACGTCGCGAAGAGGCGATCGCGGTCGCAATCGGGGTCGTCCATGAGCTCGAGCGACGTCGTATCGCGCGGGAGGGCGGCCGCCGAGGCGACCGCGCGGAGTGCGCTCACGCGCGCGTCCGCGTGAATCGTCCGACCTCGACCGTGAGTCCGGGACCGAACGCCATCGCGCAGAGCGCCTGCCCGCGGTCGCTGGCGTTCTCGATAGTCGGATCGCCGGCGCTCGGGTCGCCGACGCCTGGGCCGCCGACACTCGGGCCGCCAACGGTCGGGGCACCAACGGTCGGGGCGCCGACCGCCGGGGCACCGGAGTCGGGGCCATCAACGCCCTGGCCGTCGATGCTCGACTCGCCGCCGCTGATGCCGCGCCTCGAGCCGCTGGCATTCCCGCCGAGTAACCGTTCGAGGATGAACAGCACCGTCGCGCTCGACATGTTGCCGTGGTCGCGCAGCACGCCTCGCGACGGCGCGAGCTGCTCCTCGGTGAGGCTGAGGGCCTGCTCGACCTTGTCGAGGATGCTCCGCCCACCTGGGTGGATCGCCCACAGCGGCGTCTCGGCGGGCACGGTGGGCGCGAGCAGAGGAGCGACGACGTCTTCGATCGACGCCCCGATGATGCTCGGCACGTACCCCGAGAGGCGCATCCGGAACCCGCTGTCGCCGATGGTCCACGCCATCTCCGACTCGCCCTCGTCGGTGATGGTGCTCGCGAGGGCGTCGATGGTCAGGATGCGCGTGCCGGCCGGGGCGGGGCGTGCCGTCACGAGGGCTGCCGCGGCCCCGTCGGCGAAGACCGAGGTGGCGACGATCTGCTCCGGGTCGTTCGAGCTCGTCAAGTGGATGGTGCACAGCTCGACGCACACGATGAGCACGACCGCGTTCGGGTCGGCCCTGGCGAAGGCATCCGCTGCACGTAGCGCCGGGAAGGCGCCGTAGCAGCCCATGAAACCGAGGTGGAAGCGCTGCACGCGGGGCGACAGGCCGAGGCCGCGCACGAGCTCGTAGTCGGGGCCGGGCGCGTAGAAGCCCGTGCAGGAGACGGTGACGACGTGCGTGATGTCGCCGGTCTCGAGGCCGCTGCCCTCGAGCGCGGCACGGGCGGCGCCGAGCAGCAGCTCGGGCACGCGCTCGGCGTAGACCGCATTGCGGGCGCCGGTGGAGGCGTCCAGCACCAGGCCTTCGGCGACGAGCGCCGAGTCGGTGCCGCCGGCGAGCGCATCCACGACCGTGTGCCTCGTCTCGATCGCGGAGCCGTCGAACGCCGCGCCGATGAGGCGCGCGCCGAGGCGGTTGATGCCGGGCTGGGCAGCGAAGAGGTCACGGGCCTTCGTCTGGGGCAGCTCGGTCGGGGGGACGGCAGTGCCGATGCTGCGGATGTGCACGCTCACGGCACGACCGTACGCCCCGCATCCTGAGAGCCCCCGCGAGTCGCCGCCCTCGCAGAGGTCCGGGCGAATCGGAGCCCATCACGGCCCGACAAAGCCCCCTCGACGCGAGGCTCCGGAGGGCGAAACGCCGGGCAGCGATCCCGGTGGCGGGAGGGCGGGGCGGATGGGGCGGCGGGAGGGGCGGAGCGGAGGGCGGGAGGGGCGGAGCTACGCGGCGGGGTAGGTCATGAGGTCGCCGGTGAGCGGCACCTGGTTGGTGCGCTCTCCGGCGTTCGCCTTGTCGACCTTGTAGGCCTTGCCCTGTTCGCCGGCGTCGAGCGCGGCCTGCGAGGTGACCTGGCCGTCGAGCGTGAACGTGTCGAAGACGAACGGCAGTCCGTTGGAGGCGAGGGGGTTCGGGGAGTCCATGACATGGAAGTGGAGGTGCGGGGCGTCGCTGTTCCCGCTGTTGCCGAGCAGCCCGAGGCGGTCGCCGCGGGCGAGCTGCTGACCGACCCGGAGCTCGAAGGGGTTGCCGGTCTTGAGGTGGGCGTAGAACGCGTAGTTGCCGCCGCCGATGTCCTGCACGACGTAGTTGCCGCCGTATTCGTCGAGGGTGAGGGTCGGGCCGGGGGCTGTGCCTGCTTCCTGCTCGGCACGGTCGCTCGTGATGGCGACGATGGGGCCGTCGGCGACGGCGATGACGTTCTCGCCGAAGCCGGGGTAGCTGCGCGCGTTGTCGCGAGAGTCTTCGTAGAGCCGCATGGTGGGGGTGAGCTTGACGTAGTCGATGGCCCAGCGTTCCGGCGCCCAGTAGGCGCCGTTGATGGGGCTGACGGCGCCGCGGTGGGCGGTGAGGCCGCAGCAGCCGTTGGCGTCGAGCCATCCGCTGCCGGTGAGGGGCGGGCCGATGACGGCGACCTCGCGTCTGTCGACGGCGACGGCCTGCGTGGTCTCGGCGATGGTCTTCTCGTACAGCGGCGGTTGCGCCTTGGGCATCTCGACGGTGACGGTGTGGTCGATGAGGTCGGGCACGTCGGTGCCGGATGCGACGGTCGCGTCCATCCACACCGTCGCGTTCTGCCCAGGCCCGAGCTCGAGCCCTCCACCATCGGTGGCACCGGCGACGCGCATCACGTCGTTGAGGTCGTCGCCCTCGAGCTCCTGCAGCACCGTTCCGCCGCTGCTCGCCTCGACTGCCTGGATCTTCACCTTGGAGGGCGACCCGTTGGTGAGCTGCAGCTCGTAGGCGAGGTGGATGCGCTCGTCCGTTCCGAGCACGGGGATGGGCGCAGCGAGGGCGGAGACGACGACGGGCGTGAACTGCTCGCCGCTCGCCGCCGGAGGTGCGGCGGCCGATGGGGTCTCGGTGACCGCGGGAGGCGCATCCGCCCCGATCGTGAGGGCCGGGCTCGCCGAGCAGGCGCTCAGCGACGCGAGCGCAGCCGCCGCGAGGACCGCCGCGCAGACGCGCGCTCCCCGTGCGGTGATGCCGGTCATGGGCTGAGTTTAGGCTCGCGCAGGGAGGCTCGCCAGGCACAGCGCCCGCCGCTATTGCGTTCGTCGCTTCCGGGAGGTGACGGCCCGCTGCAGCAGCACGAACACGAGCAGGATGCCGCCGGTGATGATCGTCGTCGCCTCGGGAGGGATGCTGCCGTCGCGGGTGATGAGGACGTTCATGAGACCCAGCACGAGTGCGCCGACCACTGAGCCGAGCACGAACCCACCGCCGCCGGTCAGCAGCGTGCCGCCGATGATGACCGCCGCGATCGCGTCGAGTTCCCATCCGACGCCCGTGATGTTCTGCGCGATCCCGAGCTTCGAGGTGTAGAGCACTGCCGCGATGCCCGCGAGGGTGCCGCTGATGACGTAGATCATGATCTTCGTTCGAGCGACGGGGAGTCCCATGAGCAGCGCGGACTGCTCCGAGCCTCCCATGGCGTAGACGGTCCGCCCGAAGCGGGTGCGGTGCAGGATGAAGAAGGCGACACCGACGAGGAGAACCGCGATGACGACGGCGGGGGTGACGACGAGGTCGTTGATCTTCGGTCCGTCGATGATCTTGATCTCGGTGGAGAGGCCGCGGATGGGCGAGTCGTCCGCGAGTCGCTGGGGCTCGGTGCTGAGCATCGAGGCGAGCCCGCGGGCGAGGAACATCATCGCGAGGGTCGCGATGAACGGCTGCACTCGGAAGGAGTGGATGAGGATTCCGGAGGCGAGGCCGAAGAGCGAGCCGACGCCGATCATCAGCACGATCACGAGGATCGCGGGGAGACCTGCGCTGGAGAGCATGACCCCGATCAGGCTGCTGACGGCGATGACCGCGCCGACGGAGAGGTCGATGCCGCCCGTCAGGATGACGAAGGTCAGTCCGATGGCGAGGACGATCAGGTAGGCGTTGTTGATGAGGAGGTTGGAGAGGGTGCTGGACTGCAGGATCCCGCCGTACGCGAGTTCCCCGTATGCGAGCATCCCGACGAAGATGACCACTGCGGCGAGCGTCGGGAGGGAGTCGAGGTTCGGCTTGAACTTCGCGAGCCTGGTGACCTCGCTGGTCTGTTCGACGATGGTGGTCATGCGGCAACCGCCTTCTGGGCTGGTGCGGAACTCGCGGGTCCGGTGGGGGTCTTGGCTCGTCGCCGTTTGAAGAAGTCGCGGACGCGCTGCGACTGCAGGAGGCAGACGAGGACGATCACGATCGCCTTGAACGCGGGCGTGGCTGAGGATGGGATGGAGAGGAACACGACGGTCTTGTCCAGCGTCGCGATGAGCAGGGCGCCGATGACGCTGCCCGTGAGCGAGAACTTGCCCCCGGCGAGCGACGTGCCGCCGATGACGACGGCGAGGATCGCATCCATCTCCGACGCCGATCCTGTCTTGGCGACTTCGACCGTCATGACGGTGGCGGTGCTGAGGATGCCCGCGACGCCAGCGAGGATCGCGCTCGAGATGTAGACGAAGAAGAGCAGCCCGATGGGGCGGATGCCCGCCATGCGGGAGGCCTTGGGGTTGATGCCGATGGACTCGATCATGAGGCCGAGCGCGGTGCGTCGCACGAGCAGCGCGACGAGGACGACGATGCCGACGGCCAGCAGGAAGATCACGGGGAACCCGCCGATCGTGCCGTTGGCGATCCAGCGGAACGAGTCGTTGCTCGCCGACGTGTTCTGGCCGGCGGTGATGACCTTCGCGAGCCCGCGACCGGCGAGCATCATGATGAGCGTGGTGATGAAGGGCTGCAGGCCGACCACGGAGACGAGGAGTCCGTTGACGGTGCCGAGGAGCGCGCTGATGAGCAGCGCAAGGCCGATGGCGGTCAGTGCAGAGCCGAAGGAGTTCTGCGCGGACGCCATGAATTCCATCGAGACGGCACCCGCCACGGCCATGACGGAGCCGACGGACAGGTCGATGCCGCGCGTGGCGATCACGAGGGTCATGCCGACGGCGATCATCATGACGGGTGCGCTTGCGCGGAGGATGTCGATGATGTTGCCGTTGAGGTCACCGGTCGCCTGGTTGACCGAGATGCCCAGGTAGCCCGGGTCCTTGAGCAGGTTGATGATGATGAGCAGCACGAGTGCGACGACCGCCCAGATGTAGGGCTGCCGCAGCGCGCCGCGCACCGGGTGTTCGGTGTCTCGTCGGCGTTGGGGCGGTTCGGCGGGGCCATCGGTGGTCGGTGTGCCGAGCGGGGCCGTGGTCTGGCTCATGCGTGGGCTCCCTCGACGTCAGTGGATGCGGGTGGGGTGGACGGGGTGTCCGGCAGCTGCGCGTCGACTCCGTCGGCGGCGATGGTCTGGACGATGAGGTCCGCGGTGACGTCGGGGCCGTTGGCGATCTCCGCGATCTTCCTGTGGTCCTTGAGGACGACGATCCGCTCGCTGAGCCTGACCACCTCGTCGAGCTCCGACGAGATGAAGATGACCGACATGCCGTCTTCGGCGAGCTGCGCGATGGTCTCCTGGATCTCGGCCTTGGCTCCCACGTCGATGCCGCGGGTCGGCTCGTCCAGGATGAGCAGCTCGGGCTTCGTGGCGAGCCAGCGCCCGAGGAGCACCTTCTGCTGGTTGCCTCCGGAGAGGTTGCGGATGGCGCGCTCCGGGTCGGCGGGGCGGACGTTGAGCTCGGTCAGGTACTTGGCGCAGAGCTCGTTCTGCTCTCTTCTGGACAGGGGGCGGGCCCAGCCTCGTCTGGCCTGGACGGCGAGGATCAGGTTCTCGCGAACGGTGAGGTCGCCCACGATGCCCTCGTCTCGACGGTTCTCGGTCGAGAAGGCGATGTGCTTGCCGAGCGCGGCGGCGGGCGAATGCACCTCGACAGGCGCTCCGTTCAGGTGTGCCGTTCCGGCGTCTGGCTTGTCTGCCCCGTAGATCAGGCGCCCGAGCTCGGTGCGCCCCGATCCGAGCAGTCCGGCGAGACCGACGACCTCTCCGCGGTGGACCTCGATGTCGACGGGATCGATGGAGCCTTTTCGGCCGATGCCCTGAGCGCGGTAGAGGGGGACGTCGTCGCCGTCGCGAGCGTCGACCCGTCGGTTGGCGCCCAGCGACTCGAGGGTCGAGAACTCCTTGCCGATCATCTTCGAGATGAGATCGCTTCTGCTGAGCTCGGCGGTGGCGTACTCGCCGACGAACTGGCCGTTGCGGAGCACGGTCAGCCGGTCGCTGATCGCGTACACCTGGTCGAGGAAGTGGGAGACGAACAGGATCGCGACCCCCTGCTCGCGAAGCTGGCGGATGACGGCGAAGAGCCCATCCACTTCCTGCGCGTCGAGGCTCGACGTCGGCTCGTCGAGGATGAGGACCTTCGATCTGATGACCATCGCTCGGCTGATCGCGACGAGCTGCTGCATCGCGAGCGAGATGCTCGAGAGGGAGCGCTTCGGGTCGAGGTGGTCGAGCCCGAGTGCCGCGAGTGCGTCGCGCGCTGCCGCGTTCGTCTTGCGCCAGTTGATTCCGAGGGGCCCACGCACTTCGTGCCCGAGCATCACGTTCTCCCCGATGGAGAGGTTGTCGCAGAGGTTCACCTCTTGATAGACCGTGGAGATGCCAGCGGCTTGGGCGTCTGCCGTGCCCCTGAGCTGCCGCTCCTCGCCGCCGATCAGGATGGCGCCTGCATCGATCTTGTAGACGCCGGTGAGTGCCTTGATGAGGGTGGACTTCCCCGCGCCGTTCTCGCCCATGAGGGTGTGCACTTCGCCGGGGAAGAGCCGGAAGTTCACGTCTTGGAGTGCTTTCACTCCGGGGAACTCGATTGAGATGCCGCTCATCTCAACGATTGGCTGGTTCGCTGCCATGATCGCCTAGCGTTCTGCCGGTGGGCCGGCGTCGAGTGTGTGGGGTGGGTGCGCCCGGTGCGCCGCCGAGAGAGCGGCGGCGCACCGGGGCACGAGCGCTGTCAGTACTTGCGGTCGGGGAGGGCGGTGGTCGCGGCCTCCGGCGAGTCGAAGGTCACGCTCTCGACGACGATGTTCTTCTCGACGCTCTCGCCGGCGACCGCGGACTTCACGACGTCGACGGCGACGTCACCGAACAGCGGGTTGTATTCGGCGACGAAGGACAGGCGGCCAGCTGCGAGCGCTTCGAGGGCGGCCTTGGTGCCGTCGATCGTGATGATCTTCACGTCGGTGCCCGGCTTGAGTCCGGCTTCCTCGACGGCGAGGGCTGCGCCGAGTCCCATCTCGTCGTTCTGTGCGAAGACGAGCTGCACGTCGTTGCTGTTCGACTTGAGGATCGTCTCGAAGACGCTCTTGGCCTCTTCGGTCGACCAGTTCGCCGACTGGCTCTCGAGCTTCGTCAGCTTCGAGTCGATGCTCTCGTCCCAGCCCTTGTTGCGGTCGTTGACGACGGAGAGTCCGGGGGGACCTTCGAGGACGACGTAGTTGCCTCCGTCTGCGAACTGCCCGTTCGCCCACTCGGCTGCGGCTGAGCTGATCCCCACGTTGTCAGGGGCGATGTGGCTCGTGTAGAGGGCTTCGTCGTTCGGCTCGATGCCGCGGTCCAGGAGGATGACGGGGATCTCGGCCTCCTGGGCTCGTTCGAGGACGCTCTCCCAGCCGGTGGCTTCCGTGGCGGAGAGCAGGATGGCGTCGACGCCCTCGTCGATGAACGAGGTGAATGCGGTGATCTGCGAGTTCTGGTCCCCGTTGGTCGCGGGTGCGTACTTGAGCTCGAAGCCGTTCTCGGTGGAGAACGAGTCCTGGATGTTCTGCTCGTTCGCGGTGCGCCAGCCGCCTTCTGGTCCGACGGCGACGAAGCCGACGGTGATGAGCTCTCCGTCGCTGCCTGCGGCCGTGTCTCCTGAACCTCCGGAGCAGGCCGCCATGCTCAGAGTGAGTGCTCCTGCCATCGCGATCCCGGCGATGGTCTTGATCGTTGACTTGTTCACGCTTGTCTCTCCTCGTTGAGAGCAGTTCACTCGTGCCTGGGCCGTCGTGATGCTGCGCCGTGGGATGCTTCCTCGCATCTGCCGAAATGTTATCGATCACATCCGGGGAGCGCAACCGCCAATCTCAATCGTTATTCGGGCACCGCCACTCGCTGGCTGTGGGCATAATTGCGGAATGACGAACGGACCTGTGGATGCGATGAAGCCCAAGCGGGCCGCAAGCGTATTCGACGTCGCGCGTGCCGCCGGGGTTTCCCACCAGACCGTCTCGAGGGTCCTCAACGACCATTCGAGCGTCCGCCCGGCCACTCGGCAGAAGGTGCTGGATGCGATGGGCGAGCTCGACTACCGCCCGAACCTCGCCGCGAGGGCACTCTCCTCGAAGCGGAGCCGAACACTGGGGGTCCTCTCGACCGCGAACGGCGAGTACGGCCCGTCGTCGAGCATCATCGCCATCACGGAAGCCGCGCGCGCACGGGGCTACACGACGATCGTCGAACAGACGGACGGCTTCGATGTCGCATCGATCGAGCAGGCCCTCGGGAACCTGGCGAGCCTCAACGTCGAGGGCATCGTCGCGGTCGCTCCGCAGACCCCCCTCCTCGAGGCGCTGAGCAGCATGAAGTCGGGCATCCCGTTCGTGACGCTGCAGGCATGGGCCACCGAGGGAGGGGCCGACCTTGCTCAGGATCAGCTCGAGGGCGCCCGCGTGGCGACGGCCCACCTGCTCGACCTGGGGCACATCAACGTGGTGCACCTCGCAGGCCCCAGCGATTGGATCGACGCCACCTCCCGCCTCCGGGGCTTCCGTCTCGAGATGGAGTCGCGGGGCCTGGACGCGCGACACATCGACGCCAGGGACTGGTCCCCCGGCGCTGGCTATCTGGCCGCGGCCCAGATCTTCGAGTCGAACGCGACAGCCGTGTTCTGCGCGAACGACCAGACCGCCCTCGGCGTGCTCCACGCGGCGCACGATGCCGGCGTCTCCGTGCCGGACGACCTGAGTGTCGTGGGCTTCGACGACATCCCGGAGGCCGCGCACTTCTGGCCCCCGCTGACGACCGTCCGGCAGCATTTCGCCGCCGCGGGGGCCCAGTGCGTCGCGCGACTCCTCGACGGCGACGAGGGCATCCCGAACGTGCTGCCGAAGCTGATCAGCCGCGCGTCGACTCGTCGGATGACCCTCGAGAGCTAGCCGGACCGCGTCCACAACTCTGGGCTTGCGCTCACGGCGTCTGCATGGTGTGATCGATCACATTACATCCGGTCGAGCCAAAGGAGACCGCCAGGATGAGTCATTCGACGAACTCGGAATCGCGCATGCAGGACGCCGATCGCACGAGGGCAGACACCGCGGATCGCTACGTCATCGGCGTCGACTACGGCACCCTCTCCGGCCGGGCGGTCGTCGTCCGGGTGCGTGACGGCGCCGAGCTCGGCGTCGGCGAGCTGGCGTACCCGAACGCCGTGGTCGACGAGCGGCTCCCGGCGACGGGTGAGCAGCTCCCGCCCGAGTGGGCGCTGCAGGTGCCGAGCGACTACGTCGACGTCCTCAAGGTCGCCGTGCCAGCTGCCATCGCAGATGCTGGCATCGACGCGGCGGATGTCATCGGCATCGGCACCGACTTCACGGCCTGCACCATGGTGCCGACGCTCGCCGACGGCACCCCGCTCAACGAGGTCGCCGGCTTCGAGACGCGGCCCCACGCCTACGTGAAGCTCTGGAAGCACCATGCAGCGCAGCCGCACGCCGACCGCATCAACGACCTCGCCGAGCTGAGAGGTGAGAAGTGGCTGCCCCGGTACGGCGGCCTCATCTCGAGCGAATGGGAGTTCGCGAAGGGCCTCCAGCTCCTCGAGGAGGACCCCGAGGTGTACGCCGCCATGGACCACTGGGTGGAAGCGGCCGACTGGATCGTCTGGCAGCTCACGGGCACGTACATCCGCAACGCCTGCACCGCCGGCTACAAGGGCATCCTGCAGGACGGCGAGTACCCCAGCCGCGAGTTCCTCGCCGCCCTCAACCCCGAGTTCGCCGACTTCGCCGAGGCCAAGCTGGCCCACGAGATCGGCCAGCTCGGCGATGCGGCCGGCACGCTCTCGGCGGAAGCCGCGGCGTGGACGGGCCTACCAGAGGGCATCGCGGTCGCGGTCGGCAACGTCGACGCGCACGTCACCGCCCCTGCTGCGGCCGCGACCGAGCCGGGCCAGATGGTCGCCATCATGGGCACCTCCACCTGCCACGTCATGAGCTCCGGCACCCTCGCCGAGGTGCCGGGGATGTGCGGGGTCGTGGACGGCGGCATCGTCGCGGGCCTCTACGGCTACGAGGCCGGCCAGTCTGGCGTCGGCGACATCTTCGCCTGGTACGTCGAGAACCAGGTGCCCGCCCGCTACGAGCGCGCCGCGGCCGAACTCGGCATCTCCGTGCACGAGCACCTCACCAACCTCGCGGCAGCGCAGCCCGTCGGCGCGCACGGCCTCATCGCGCTCGACTGGCACAGCGGCAACCGCTCCGTGCTCGTCGACCACGAGCTCTCCGGCCTGCTCGTCGGCGCGACGCTCGCGACGAAGGCGGAGGACGTCTACCGTGCGCTGCTCGAGTCGACGGCCTTCGGCACGCGCAAGATCGTCGAGACGTTCAACGCCTCCGGGGTTCCCGTGACGGAGTTCATAGCAGCCGGCGGACTGCTCAAGAACGCGTTCCTCATGCAGACCTACAGCGACATCCTCGGCCTGCCGATCTCCACGATCGACAGCGCGCAGGGGCCGGCGCTCGGCTCCGCCATCCACGCGGCGATCGCCGCAGGCGCGTACCCGGATGCGCGCGCCGCGGCCGCCGCCATGGGGCGCGTGACCCAAGCCAAGTACGTGCCGAATCCCGAGGCGGTCGCCGCGTACGACGAGCTCTACGCCGAGTACGACGAGCTCCACGACCACTTCGGGCGGGGCGCGAACCAGGTCATGAAGCGCCTCAAGCGACGCCGCCGCGAGGCGCTCGCCAGCGCATCCGCTGCCCCGGCCCCGGCAACCCGCGAGGAGGTCAACGCGTGAGCATCCAGACCTCCGGCACCACGCCCGTCATCACGCCTGAAACTCAGGCGAGCATCGACACCATCCGCGCCGAGGTCGCCTCGCTGCACGACGAGCTCGTGCGCTACGGTCTCGTGGTCTGGACGGGCGGCAATATCTCCGGCCGCGTGCCGGGCACGGAGCTGTTCGTCATCAAGCCGTCCGGCGTCAGCTATGACGAGCTGAGCGCCGACAACATGATCCTCTGCACCCTCGACGGCGAGGTCGTGCCCGGCACTCCCGGCTCCGATCGCTCCCCATCGAGCGATACCGCGGCGCACGCGTACGTGTACCGCAACATGCCAGAGGTGGGCGGGGTCGTGCACACGCACTCCGACTACGCCGTGGCGTGGGCGGCGCGGGGCGAACCCATCCCGTGCGTCATCACGGCGATGGCGGATGAGTTCGGCGGGGAGATCCCCGTCGGCCCATTCGCGATCATCGGCGACGACTCGATCGGCCGCGGCATCGTCGAGACGCTGCGCGGGCACCGCTCGCGGGCCGTGCTCATGAAGAACCACGGGCCGTTCACGATCGGCAAGGACGCCCGCGACGCCGTGAAGGCGGCCGTCATGGTCGAGGACGTCGCCCGCACCGTGCACATCTCCCGACAGCTCGGCACTCCGAACGCCATCCCCCAGCAGGCCGTCGACTCGCTGTTCGACCGCTATCAGAACGTCTACGGACAAGACCCGACAGGAGCCCTCAGTTGAGCGCACTCACCACTTCCTTCGACGAGTTCGAGATCTGGTTCTTCACCGGCAGCCAGGGCCTCTACGGCGAGGAGACGCTGCGCCAGGTCGCCGAGCAGTCGCAGGCCATCGTCGACATCCTCAACGAGTCGCCGAAGACGCCCGTGAAGATCGTCTGGAAGCCGGTGCTCACCGATTCCGACGCCATCCGCCGCGCTGCCCTCGAGGTCAACTCGAACGACAACGTCATCGGCATCGTCGCGTGGATGCACACCTTCAGCCCCGCGAAGATGTGGATCCAGGGCCTCGATACGCTCGCGAAGCCGCTCCTGCACCTGCACACGCAGGCCAACGTGGAGCTGCCGTGGGCGGACATCGACTTCGACTTCATGAACCTCAACCAGGCGGCGCACGGCGACCGCGAGTTCGGGTACATCCAGACCCGCCTCGGCATCCCCCGCAAGACGGTTGTCGGCCACGCGTCGAGCGCGAGCGTGACGCGGCAGATCGACAGCTGGTCGCGCGCCGCGGCCGCCTGGCAGGCCGTGCGCACCATGAAGCTCGCCCGCTTCGGCGACAACATGCGCTTCGTCGCCGTCACCGAGGGCGATAAGACGGAGGCCGAGCTGCGCTTCGGCGTTCAGGTCAACACGTGGGGCGTCAACGAGCTCGCCGACGCCGTCGCCGCGGTCGACGACGCGGCGGTGGATGCGCTGGTCGCCGAGTACGAGGAGCTGTACGACGTCGCCCCCGAGCTGCGGCGCGGCGCCGAGCGCCACCAGTCGCTGCGCGACGGCGCGGCCATCGAGCTCGGCCTGCGCTCCTTCCTCGAGGCCGGCGGCTTCAGCGCGTTCACGACGAGCTTCGAGGACCTCGGGGCACTCAAGCAGCTCCCGGGGCTCGCCGTGCAGCGCCTCATGGCCGAGGGCTACGGCTTCGGCGCCGAGGGCGACTGGAAGACGGCCATCCTCGTGCGGGCCGCGAACGTCATGGGCGCCGGCCTGCCCGGCGGGGCGAGCCTCATGGAGGACTACACGTACGACCTCACCGAGGGCAGCGAGCTCATCCTGGGCGCGCACATGCTCGAGGTGAGCCCCTCCCTCACCACCGCCAAGCCGAGCCTCGAGGTGCACCCGCTCGGCATCGGCGGCAAGGACGACCCCGTGCGCCTCGTCTTCACCGCCGACCCGGGCCCCGCGGTCGTCGTCGCACTCAGCGACATGCGCGACCGGTTCCGCCTCGTCGCGAATGTCGTCGAGGTCGTGGAGCCCACCGCTCCCCTGCCGAAGCTGCCCGTCGGCCGGGCCGTCTGGAAGCCGGAGCCCTCGTTCGAGGTGTCGGCCGCAGCCTGGCTCACCGCCGGCGCCGCGCACCACACGGTCATGTCGACCGCCGTCGGCATCGACGTGTTCGAGGACTTCGCGACCATCGCGAAGACCGAGCTGCTGCGCATCGACGCCGACACCACCCTGCGCGAGTTCAGCAAGGAAGTGCGCTGGAACCAGGCCTACTACCGCCTCGCGCAGGGGCTGTAGAGCGGACGGTTCTCGACCGACCCCGGTGCCGCCGCGGCTCCTCGCGGCGGCACCGAACGACGACCACGAGGTGGCGCCGCTCTTGTTCGGAGAGGGCCAACGGCGCCACCCCGTGGCACCTCTCCTCGGCATGCCGCGCCGCGGTCACACCCGCTGGACCTGGCCCCGCTGCGCGATGCTCCGCGCCGCGTCGTGGATCGCCCGCGAGATGGCGTACATCGCCGGCGTGTACTGCCGCCGCGCGAGCGACGCGATCGTGATGGAACGGGACGGCACCTCGTCACGACCGGCGAAGCGGACCATCCGCACGTCCGGCCGGTGGTGCGCGATCGCGAGCTCCGGCACCATCGCGATCCCCACACCGGCCGCCACCATCGCCTCGATCTCCTGGTAGTCGTGCGCCTCATAGACGACTCGCGGCTCGAACCTCGCCGCCGCGCAGGCTCGGAACAGCACCTCCGAGGCGGGATGCCGGTCGTTGCGGATGATCCACTGTGCCGAACGCAGCGACCTCACGGTCACGTTGTCCTCGATCTCGGAGTCGGCCGCGACCAGGAGCACCGTCCGATCCGTGGCGACCGGCACGAGCGACAGCGACTGCTCGGCCGCCTCCGTCCAGGCGTAGCTCCACATGAGCGCGAGCTCCACCTCGCTGCTGTGCAGCATCTCGACGAGCCGCGGCCGAAGCGCTGACCGCACCTGCACGGTGATGCTCGGCTGCGAGTGATGGAAGCTCTTGAGGGCGTCGGAGAGCAGTGACGCGCTCACGGTGGGGAACGAGCCGAGGCGGACGGTGCCGCGCTCGAGACCTCGAAGCGCCTCGAGGTCACCCCTCGCGGCCCGCATCTCTCGCCGGAAGAGTCTCGCGCGCTCGACCAGCACGGCCCCCGCCTCCGTCACCTGCACACCCCGGGGGAGGCGGACGAGGACGGGCTGGCCGATCGACTTCTCGAGCTTGGTGATGCGCTGAGAGGCGGCGGACACCGTCATGTTCGCGCGCTCGGCTCCCGAGGTGATGCTGCCAGCATCCACGACGTCCAAGAGCAGGGACAGCGTTGCGGCGTCGAAGAGGTCCGACATGACTCACCTTTCAGTTTGGCTAAAGCCGAGCGTAGCAACATTCAATTTACGTGAAGCCTTTCGCTTCCTAGCTTGGAGGGAGTCAGACGAAAGGCTCCACGATGCAAACCCCAGCAACCCTCATGCGAGGCGGCACCAGCAAGTGCTGGATCTTCGATTCCCGCGATGTCCCCGCGGACCGAGCGGCGCTCACCGCACTGCTCGTCGACACGTTCGGCGCAGAGGACCCGCGGCAGCTCGACGGCGTCGGCGGCGGCACCTCCGTCACCTCGAAGGCCGCCATCGTGTCCAGGAGCGCCGACCCCGCCTTCGACATCGACTACCTCTTCGCGCAGGTCGCCGTCGGCGAATCCGTCGTCGAGTGGGGCAGCAACTGCGGGAACTGCGCCACCGCGGTCGCGCTCTGGGCGGTCGACACCTTCGACCTCGCACACGGGGCTCCGAGCACCGAGGTGCGGATGCGCAACCTCAACACGGGCGCCGAGGTGACCGCCCGGGTGGACACCGAGGAGCACGAGGCGATCGTGAGCGTCCCCGGCGTCCGGGGAGCCGGCACCGCCGTCGACCTCGCCTTCATCAACCCGGTCGGCTCGACCACGGGAAGCCTCTGGCCCACAGGCAACCACCGTGACGAGCTCACCGTCGACGGACTCACAGTCGCGGTCTCGATGGCGGATGCCGGAGCCCCGGTCGCGCTTGTCGAGGCAGACTCGCTCGGAGTCTCGGCCGCCGCGACCGAGGAGCAGGTGCGCCAGTACGTTCCCATGCTGCGCAAGATCCGCGCCCGCGCCGCCGTGGCGATGGGCATCGCACCCTCCATCGACGAGGCCTTCGACGCGATCCCGAAGGTCGGCATCGTCGGCCCGCCCGTCGACTACGTGACGTCGCTCGGGGAGCCGGTCAGCGCCAACGACTACGACGTCTCGGTCCGCATGCTCTCGATGAACAACCCGCATCCGACCATCGGCCTGACCAGCGCGGTGGCCATCGCCCTCGCGACGACCGCCACCGACTCGGTCCTCGGACCAGTCGGCCAGCCGGCGGATGCTGCGTCCTCCGCTTCGGCCCTCGACGTCCGGGTGATCACCATCGGCACGCTCGGCGGCACCCTCCGCTGCGAGGTCGAGATCTCCGCGGACGGCTCACGCGTCCTCCTGCGACGCGCTGCCCGCCGGCTCGCCGACTCGCAGCTCTACGTGCGGTGAGCACGCCCCCACTGGCATATTCTCCATCCTGATCCGAAAGCGTGACAATGTCGTCCACTGAAATCCTTCCTCTCATCGCACTGATCGCGATGTTCGTGATCGCCACGATCTTCCCCATCAACATCGGCTTCCTCGGGTTCGTCGGAGCCTTCGCCGTCGGAGCCATCTACCTCGGCTACGACGACAAGGAGATCCTGTCCGCGTTCCCCGGCTCGATCGTGCTCACGATCGTGGGCGTCACGTACTTCTTCGGCATGGCCAAGAAGAACGGCACGATCGACCTCTTGGTCAACGTGTGCATCCGCGCAGTGCGGGGCCGCGTCTCCCTCATCCCCTGGGTCTTCTTCGCGGTCGCATCGTTCCTGACCGCGCTCGGCACGTTCAGCCCGGCCGCCGTGGCCCTGATCGCACCCGCCGCGATGACGTTCGCAGCCCGCAGCCGCATGAGCCCGCTGGTGATGGGCATCATGACCATCAACGGCGCCCACGCCGGGGCGTTCTCGCCGATCTCGGTCTCGGGGATCATCGTGCGCGACCTCGTCGAGGGCAACGGCCTCGCCATCGAGCCCTGGTCGCTCTTCTTCGCCAGCTACGGCATCAACACGCTGCTGTCGATCCTGACCGTCGTGGTCTACGCCGTCGCGAGCCGGGTGCGCACACTCGAGTACACGGCGACCGGCTCCATCACCACCGCGGGCGCCCACGACATCGACGACGAAGGGCCATCGAAGGCGAACCGCGTCCAGGCGCTCACGCTCGCGCTGATCGCCGTGATCCTGGTCCTTGTCCTGGTCTTCCACCTGCCGATCAGCTTCATCGCCATCGCGGCGGGCGTCGTGCTGGCCTTCACCGATCTGAAGAAGCAGAGCGACGCGATCGCCGGCATCAGCTGGTCCACCGTGCTCCTGGTCTCCGGCATGATCACCTACGTGTCGATCCTCCAGGAGCTCGGCACGATCGACCACCTCGCCGACATGGCCCTCCTCATCGGAGCTCCGATCGTGGTCGCGCTGGTGCTCTGCTACGTGATCGGCCTGACGTCCGCCTTCGCCTCCTCAACTGCCCTCCTGACGGCGATCATCCCCCTGGCGATGCCGCTGCTCGAGATGGGCGCGCTCCCCATCGTGGGAGTCGTCGCGGCCCTCTCCATCTCGGCCACCGTCGTCGACGTCTCACCGTTCTCCACGAACGGCGCGCTGGTGCTCGCGAACGCGCAGGGCATCGACCGCCGCGTCTTCTACAAGCACCTGCTGCTCAACGCGGTGGCCGTCGTCGCGATCGCCCCGCTGCTCTGCTGGCTGATCCTCGTCATCATCCCCAACGCGGTCGGGTAGCTCTGCCCACAGAAGCACACGGCCGCAACAGAGCACGGCCCGCTGTCGCATCCCGAGACGGGAGCGCCAGCGGGCCGTTGCCTCACGGGTGCAGCGAGTCGTCCGCCGGCGTCGTCCGCCACGAGGTGAAGTGCACCACCAGGCCGCTCCGCGACGGCGCGCAGCAGAACGGGCCAGCCGCGACGCGCGCATCGGCAGCCAGCGGTGCCACTCGAACGAGGCGCCACGGCTCGGCGTCCACCCGGGCGCGGATGGTGACGGCGTTGCCCTCCCGGCTCGCGCGCACCGTGACACGGCGGCCACCCCACTCGGGCACTGGAGCCAGCGACCAATCCGACTCGGACCTGGTGACCACGGCCCCCAGCTGCTCCTGCCCGTCGCTCAGCTCGATGCCGGCCTTGATCCAGGTCTCGTCGTCGACCTTGAGGAAGATCCCCGCCTGGTCGAACTGCTCGGTGAAGTCCACGACGAACTCCACCTCGACGGCGGAATCCTGCTCGCACGGACGCAGCAGCGCGTGCTCGGAGTCGTGGATGAACCCGTAGGACGTGGTGCGCCACGCGTCGCTGCCCTCGACTGCGGTGACGCGGAGCCCGTCCTCGCTCGCCTCCGCGGCAACCGGCTCGTTGGTCCAGTGACCGTCACCCCACGGGATGCTCGTCGCGTTCAGTTCCGTCATCATCGACTCCGTTCAGCTCGGCTCGGTTCGGTTCGGGGCGGCACGCGCAGCCCAGGTCGAGCGTGCGCGCCATCAGGTCGTTCCGCAGTCCATCATCGCTGTCGAGCGCACTGCCCTGCCGAACCGCTCCCCTTACTCCGTCCACACCCCTTCGCGCGGAATCACGAGCGGCGTGCCGGTCTCCGGGTCGTCGATGATGCGGCAGGGCAGTGAGAAGACGTCCTCGACGAGCTCTGCGGTGAGCACCTCGCCCGGTTTGCCCTGGGCGACGATCTCGCCGTCGCGCATGACCACGAGGTGCGTCGCGAAACGGGCCGCCTGGTTGAGGTCGTGCAGCACGGCGACCAGCGTGCGCCCCTCGCCGCGGAGCCGCCGGAACAGTTCGAGCAGCTCGTACTGGTGGGAGATGTCGAGGAACGTCGTGGGCTCGTCGAGCAGCAGCACGGGTGCTTCCTGCGCGAGCGCCATCGCGACCCACACGCGCTGCCGCTGACCGCCGGACAGCTCGTCCACGAACCGCGACGACAGCGCATCCACCCGCGTCGCGGCCATCGCGTCGGTGACGGCGCGCTCGTCGGCCTCCGACCAGCGGTCGAACATGCCCTGGTGCGGGAACCGGCCCCGCGCGACGAGGTCGGCGACCCGGATGCCCTCAGGGGCGAGCGACGTCTGTGGCAGCAAGCCGAGGCGCTTCGCGACGTCCTTCGTCTTGAGTGTGAAGATGTCGCTGCCATCGAGCAGCACACTGCCGTCGCTCGGCTTGAGGAGCCGGGCGAGGGCTTTCAGCAGCGTCGACTTGCCGCACGCGTTCGGCCCGATGATGACGGTGAACGAATGCGCCGGCACCTCGAAGTCGAGGCCCTCGATGATGGGCTGCGCGTCGTAGCCGACGTGCACGGAGGTGGCCTTGAGCTCAGCCGCGACCAGGCCCGTCGCGGGGCCTACCAGGCTCGCTGTATCCGCTTCGATCGTCATCACTGACGTCCCTTCTTCGTGGTCTGCTCGTGCACGAGCAGCCAGGCGAGGTAGATGCCGCCGACGCAGACGGTGAGCACGCCGACGGGGAGGTCGACGAGCTGCGCGACGAGGTCGGCGGAGACGAGGAGGAGTGCGCCCACGAGCGCCGACGGCAGGAGCTGCAGGCTTGCACCCTTGGTCAGCCGGCGCGCGATCTGCGGGGCGGCGAGCGAGATGAACGAGATGGGTCCGGCCGCTGCCGTGACGAGCGCCGTCAGCGCGACCCCGACGAGGGTCGAGAAGGCGCGCGTGCGGTTCGCATGCACGCCGAGCGACAGCGCCGCGTCGTCACCCACCTCGAGCGCCGCGAGCGGACGCCCGAGGACCCCGCATCCCACCACCAGCGCGGCGAAGATGAGCGTCGCCGGCAGCAGCTGCGCGTAGCCGAGCGCGCTCAGCGAGCCGGAGCCCCAGACGGCGGCGAGCATCGCCTGCTCCTGGCTGACCCGCATCATCATGAGCGCGTTGAGAGACGCGAGCAGGGCGCTCGCGCCGATGCCCACGATGATGAGCCGGAACGGACGGAGTCCCTTCCGGTAGGCGAGCAGGTAGACGGCCGCCGCGACGACGGCCCCGCCGAGCAGGGCCCCCGCTCCGATGGCGTAGTACGAGGTCGAGCCGATCCAGAGCATCACGATGATCGCGCCCGTGTAGGAGCCCGTCGAGAAGCCGATGATGTCAGGCGAGCCGAGCGGGTTGCGGGTGATCGACTGGAAGATCGCGCCGCTTGCGCCGAGCGCGAGGCCGGCCAGCACGGCGAACAGGAACCGCGGGAGGCGCCACTCGAACACGACGAGCCGGTGCGCCCTGGACGCATCCACGTCGAAGAGCGCCGTCAGCACCTCCCAGGGCGAGAGGGCGAGAGTGCCGTAGCCGAGCGAGACGACGCCGAGCGCCAGCACGGTGACGACGATCGCGCCGCACACGACGACCGCGCGGCGGCGGTGGAGGTTGGAGAAGCGGCCGAAGCGCACGGCGTAGGTGCGGTCGCCGAAGTCGATGCCCCGGGCAGCAGCCTCGACGGCGACGGAGACAGTTCTCTCACGTGTCGCGGTCATAGTCCGCTCACCTTCTTGCGACGCACGAGGCCGATGAGCACGGGGGCTCCGATGATCGCGGTCACGAGCCCCACCCGCAGCTCTCCGGACGGCAGCACGATGCGGCCGAGAATGTCGGCGGCCAGCAGCAGGATGGGCGACATGACGATCGACATGACGATGATCCAGCGCTGGTCGGGCCCGACGAACCAGCGCACGACGTGCGGCACCATGAGGCCGACGAAGCCGATCGGGCCGGCGATCGCGACGGCGGTGCCAGCGAGCAGCGTCACGGCGATGACCACGAGCACTCGGGTCGAGCGGATGCGCACCCCGAGCGAGGCTGCGAGCTCGTCACCCAGCGACAGCGCGTTGAGGGAGCGGGCGCAGAACAGCGCGAGCACCACCCCGACGATGATGAGGGGCAGGCACGTGAGCACCACGTCCATCGACCTCCCGCCGATGGACCCGACCCCCCAGAACCGGGTCACGTTGAGGGCGTCGATGTTCTTCAGCACGATGGCCGAGGTGAAGCCGCCGAGCACGGCGCTGATCGCAACGCCCGCGAGCGTGAGGGTGAGGGGCGTCGCCTTGCCGCCGCCGACCGAGCCCATGGCGTAGACGAGCATGGTCGCGAGGAACGCCCCGATGAGCGCGAACCACACGTACTGGCCGGGGGCGGTGAAGCCGAAGAGGCCGACCGCGAGCGTCACGACGAAGCTCGCGCCGGCATTGACGCCGAGGATGCCGGGGTCGGCGAGCGGGTTGCGGGTGAACGCCTGGATAAGGGCGCCGCACAGCCCGAGCGCGGGCCCGACGACAAGCCCCACGAGGGTCCGCGGGATACGCAGGTCGAGCACCATGACGTGCTCTTCGGTGGCGCGCGAGCCGAGCAGACCCTCCCAGACCACCTCGGGCGAGATGGCTCGCGCGCCGACGAAGATGCTCAGCACGACCGTGCCGACGAGCACCGCGAGGGCGATGACAAGCGCGAGGGTGCGCTTGGCGTTGCTGCTCGCCAGGCCGCTCCCGCTCGGGTCCCGGGGGTTCGAGCGAGCCGCCCCGACCCTCGGACCCGCCGTGCTGATCGTCGCCACGGCGCGGCTAGAGGCCGACCGAGGCGTAGATGCGGAAGACCTCGTCCATGCGGGTCTCCTCATCCATCTCCGGTTCGCCGTCGCCGGTCTCGCCGTAGAGGTCCATGATCTGCTGCTTGATCGACTCGTCGAGTGCCTCCCACTTGGCCGACCAGGCCTCGACCTCGTACGTCCAGTAGCCGACGACCTTGTACGCGGAGCCGGGGAGGCCGAGCGTGTGGCGGAGGTGGCTGCGCACCTCGCGCGTGACGCGCGTCTCGCCGGCCACCCACACGTAGACGCTGCCGTCGTTCGGGATGTCGAGGCGGCGCACGGCCTCGACGAGCCGGCTCGGCCGGTGGCCGTTGCCGGAGCCGCGCACCCAGTGCGTCGCCTTGAGCTCTACCGACGGGAGCAGCTCGTAGCCCGCATCCCGGATCTCGCAGACGATCTCCGTCTCGACGTGTGGCGTCAGCTCGGCGATGCGCAGCGCGGCAGGCAGGGCAGGCTCGTCGCAGATGAGCACCTGCTTGGCGACGCCCTCGGGCAGCGCGTACAGGTCGCGCGGCGGGTTGATCCCGAGCACGTAGCCGGGCTTCGCGCCGAGCACCCACGTGCTCGCGATCCCGCCCTCGTGCACGACGAAGTCGATGTCGATCTCACCAGGCCGGTGGTCGCGGATCGTGTACGTGCGCATCTGCGACGGCTCGACACCCTCCTCGTAGTCCCAGCCGCGGCCGGAGACGAACGGCAGGCGCGGCTCGAGGTGCGCCTCGCCGGGGAAGAAGAGGCGCACGTACTCGTCGCCGATCCCCGTCGTGGGGTAGTCGAGCAGGTCGTCGCCGCCGAACGTGACCCGGAGCATCCCCGGCCCGAGCTGCCGCACGCCCGTCACGACGGCGCGGTGGATGCGCTCGACGTAGACGCTCGCTGCTGTCTCAGACTCGGTTCCGGACTCGGTTGTGGATTCGGTTCCCGTTGCGGTTCCGGCTTCGGTGAGGGCGGTCATTCCGCGCCTCCGACTCCGTTGCCGTCGATGGCGGAGTTCAGCATGGGAACGAACTCGTCGATGGCCCACGGGATGGAGAGGGGCGTGGGTGCGTTGGTCGCCATGGCGAGCGGCTCGCTCTCGAGGAACAGGTAGTGGCCGGTGGCGATGGGCTCCCACAGCCTGAACGTGGGGTGGTTGAGCGTGTAGTCGAGCTCTTCCTGGCTGTTCGACCAGGCGACGAAGATGTCGGCGGGGATGGTGTCGAGTTCCTCGAGGCTCACGGCGCCGTACCAGTTGTCGCCCTCGACGGTGCCGAGCACCGTGTCCATGGCCGGGGTGTTCTTGAGGCCCAGCTCGGTGAGGAACTGCACCCGCAGGTCGCTCGGGATGTAGATGCCGGCCTCCGTCGCCCCATCGCTGAGGGTGAGCCCGTACGCGAAGGTCGTGTCGGCGAACCGCGGGTTCTCTTCCTTGACGGTGTCGAGCTGGCCCTGCGTCTCGGCGATGATCTCGTCGGCCTTCGCGGGCTGTCCGAGGCTGTCGCCGACGATCTCGACGAGCGACTGCCACGACTCGGAGGCCCACGGCTTCTCGGGGTACGCGACCGTCGGGGCGATCTCGGAGAGGCGGTTGTACTCGACCTCGGTGAGGCCGGAGTGCGGGGCCAGGATCACGTCGGGCTCGAGCGTGAGGATCTGCTCGAAGTCGAGCTCGTTCGCGTCGTTGTAGTTGAGGATCTCCGGCATGGTGCCGCCGAGCTCCTCGACCTCCGCGCGGAACCAGGGCGAGTAGCCTTCCTCGTCGCCGCCCCACGTCTCGGGAATCCCGACGGGCACGGTGCCGAACGCGGCGACGACGTCCTGCGTCGCCCAGCCGATCGTCACGACCCGCTCTGGTGCTTCCGAGATCGTGGTCTCGCCGAAGACGTGCGTCATCGTGACGGGCAGGGCACCCTCCTCGGCTGCCGTCGCCGTCACTCCGTCAGCCGCTGCGGCGTCACCGGATGCGCAGCCCGCGAGCGCGAGGACCGCGACGGTGGCCGCGGCGAGCGCTCCGGTCCAGCGGCGATGCGTCGAGCGTCGCGGGGTGGGACGGGATGAGGTGGACAAGCGACGGGTGACAGCCGAGGTCAAGGTGGCTCCATTCGACAGAAGTGCAGACGCTAGAGGTAAGGCTTACCTCAGAACACACCGAGCTTACGGAGGCGGCGTATCGCTTCGCGGTCACTCGGCATCGCATTCCTGCCACCTCGGGCGTCGCGCGGGTGCCCTCTCGCCGCGCTACTCTTCGAAGGTGAATCAAGACGAGCTGTTCGGGGGGCTGCTCGCCATCTTCGTGCTCGCGGTGATCGCGATCGGTGCGATCGTCGTCTTCGGCGACCTCAGCATCCGCCCCCGCCCGAGGCGCCTCCCGCTGTGGCAGTACACGCACCGCGTCATCGGCAGGGACCAGCCGTTCGTCACCTCGAGCGGGTCGTTCCCGGCGAACGAGCAGCGCCTCTGGGAACTGTGGGTCGAGAGCCACAAGCCCGGGAAGCTCGTCGCCGTCCCCGTCGAGGAGCAGGCGTCCACCCCGGTCGCCGTGCCCGCCGAGGGCGACACCGGTAGCGGAGACGAGACCGGGGCCAGGGACGAGACCGGGGCCGAGAGTTCGCCAGCCAAGCCAGCAGAACCAGCGGAGACGCGTCAGCTGCGGGTCTCCAGGGTCTCCCGTGAGCTTCGCTCCGTGTATCCGCTGGCCCTGGTGGGCTTCAACGCCTACTTCGAGGACTACGAGAAGAGCGAGTTCCCCGTCGGCCTCATCGTGCGCGGCAGCGATGGCGTCGCGATGATGACCCTCACCGCGGACGACGTCGTCGCGTTCGACGAGCGGGGGCGCAGGCTCTGGTCGAGCCGCTGGGAGCGCCTTATCTTCTCCAACGCCCACGACCTGCTCCTGTACAACGGGCACACGCAGATCCGCATCGACGACGAGGACCAGCGCGACCTCGTCGAGGCGCTTGTCGTCAAGTACGGCCGACTCGAGCAGATGCACTTCCTGCCGGGCCCCCTGCGCCGCGACACCGAAGACTGACGTCGAGCCGGGCCACTCCTGGCGCTCGCCTCGCCCCGCCGCACGTCCGCCCCGCCCCGCCCCGCCACTCTTCCGTTTCGAGATGGCTTCCACGCCTGCGGATGGGTTGCAACCCATCCGGAGGCGTGGAACCCATCCCGAGACCTGGAGCTTGGGCGAGATACCGCGCAGAATCGAGCGGAAACCTGGGGCTAGAGCGAAACGCAGAGCAGCGCAGCAGCGCCGGAACGCAGGAACGCCGCTGCGCCGCGTCTCCGAACCTGGGGCCCGTTTCGGGATGGCTTCCACGCCTCCGGATGGGTTGCAACCCATCCCGAGGCGAGCAACCCATCCCGAGACCCGGAGCTTGGGCGAGACGCAGTGCCCGGACGGGCCGGGCGAGCTACGGCCGCCAGTCGCTGGGCTTCGACCCCATCGCGCGCCTGAAGGCCGCACTGAACGCGCTGGTCGTGGCGTAGCCGACGCGCCCGGCGACGGTGCCGACGGGCATGTCGTCGGCGAGCATCCGCGCCGCCGCCGCCATGCGCACCATGGTGCGCCAGTGCGAGAACGTCATGCCGACCTCTGCCGCGAAGATGCGGGCGATCGTGCGCACGCTGAGCGACAGCTGCCACGCCCACGCTTCGACGCCTCGATCGTCGGCGGGGTCGCTGAGGACTCGGCGCACGAGCGGCTCGAGGCGCTCATCGCGGGGCACGGGAACGGTCTCGACGTAGCTCGTCGCCGCGGGCAGGAGCTCGATGACGACGGCCTGCGCGCGGAGACGCTGATCGGTCTCCATGGGTGACTCGGCGAGGTGCAGCAGCAGCTCGCGGAACGCGGCGCCCAGCTGCACGGTGCCGACGGCGTGCCAGTCGGGGGCGACCTCGCTCGTGAAGTACGTGCAGCACCCGACCGACGACGCGTCGACCTCCATGGTGTGGGGCGTGAAGGGCGGCACCCAGATGCCCTGGCCGACGGCGAGCGTGCGCAGGGCACCCTCGACGAGCACCACAACGCTCCCTCGCGACGGCCACATGATCATGCCCTCTGGATGCACGTGCGGCACCCGGTCTCCGAGATTCGGGCCGTCGAGCACGGCCGTGGTGAGGAGGAAGGGTGCGGGAATGCCGACCGGACGGACCTCGAGGGTCGATGGTGCGGGGCTGAGCTCGAGCGCCTGGAACACGGTGCATCTCCTGGTTGTCCGGAACGCAACAGAAGTTGGCCGAACGCATCACTAACGGGACTTAGGTGAACCTTACTATCGACTGATGCCCCGTGAGAACCCCAGAACCCCGACCCCCGCATCCGTCATGCGGGACGCGCTCTTCGCGTCAGGGCGCAGCTGGAAGCTCACCCTCGCGACGCTCGGCTACATCGTGCACGAGGCCGCGGAAGCGCTTGTCCCCGTCCTCGTGGGCGTCATCATCGACCGGGCCATCGTCACGAACGACGCCGCCCAGCTCGCACTCTGGCTGGGCATCCTCCTCGCGAACTTCCTCGTGCTCTCCTTCTCGTACCGCTGGGCGGCGAGGCTCATGGTGCGCGTCTACGGGCACGGCGAGCTCGAGCTGCGGCGCTCGCTCCTGACCCGCGTCCTGCACCCGAACGGCGTGACGAGCCGCCGCAGTCCCGGCGAGCTGCTGCAGATCACGACCTCGGACAGCTATCGGGTCGCGGGCGTCTCCTGGTCGGTCGTGCAGCAGGGCGCGAGCACCGCCGCGATCCTCGTCTCGTCGGCGGCGCTGCTCGCGATCTCGGTGCCTCTGGGCGTCGGCGTCCTCGCGGCCTCCGTGCTGATCCTCGTCGGGATGCACGCGGCCTCGAAGCCCATCGAGGCCCGCGGCGCCCGCGAGCAGGCGTCCGCGAGCGCGGCAAGCGACGTGGCGACCGACCTCGTCGCGGGACTGCGCATCATCCGCGGCATCCGCGCCCAGCCGCAAGCCACCCGCCGGTACCTCGACGCGAGCGCCGAAGCGAAGACCGGTGCGATCGCGTCCAACCGCGGCATCCAGCGCTACCTCGCCGTGAGCGGCATCGCGTCTGGCGCGTTCCTGGCCGCTCTCGCCTTCTCGGCCGCAGCTCTCGCCGCCCTCGGGCAGATCACGCTCGGCGAGCTCGTCGCCGTCGTCGGGCTCGGCCAGTACCTGCAGGGCTCCCTCGCGCACGTCGGCACGTTCGCGTCGAACTGGCTGCACAAGCGCGCATCCGCGGTACGCATCGTCGCGGTGCTCAGCGAGGAGCACGCGGTGCCCGTCGAGGACACGCACGTCGGCGGCGTGGGCCTGGCCGAGGCCGTCCGTTCCACCCACGATGCCCCCGCGGCCTTCACGTGGCGGGCGCCCGACGGCACCGACATCGACGTGGCCCCTGGCACGCTCGTCGGTCTCCGCCCGGCAACCCCGGCAGCCGCCCGCGCGCTCGCCGCCACGCTCGCCTACCGAGTTCCCCTCGAGGCCGGCGAGGTGACCGTGGCCGGGCTGGACGCCCACACCATCGGACCGGACGCCTACCGACACCTCGTCTTCGCGCCTCCCCACGACGCGACGGTCTTCTCGGCGACGCTCCACGAGAACCTGCTCGTGGATTCGGATGCGGATGGCGTCGACGGAGCGGGTGCGGGTGCGGGTGCGGATACCGGAGCTGGCGCCGGAGCAGGCCCCGGAATCGACCCGGATCTCGAGTCGGCCGCGGAACGGTCCGCCCTCACCGAGGTCACCGTGCTCGGCTGGCACCGCCAGCTCGGCGAGCGCGGCAGGCGCCTCTCCGGCGGACAGCGTCAGCGTGTCCTCCTGGCCCGCGCGTTCGCAAGCGAGGCGCGGGTCCTGGTACTCGACGAGCCGGCCTCCGCGCTCGACCCGGCAACCGAGGCGCGCATCGCGGACTCCCTCCGCGCGCACCCCACGACCACCGTGCTCGTCACTCGCAGCCCCCTCCTGCTCGCTGCCTGCGACCGCGTCATCGACGTCGAGGCGCACTCGCCCTGCGGCACGGGCGACGCTCGACCGGCCGAAACTCGACGGCCCGAAACGCCGAACGCATCCACCGCCGCAGGTGCGGTCACGCAGACCCGGCCCGAGACTCAGAACGAGACACAGGCCCAGCGCCAGACACAGCCCGAGACCCCGACACAGCCCAAGGCGCAGGCCCAGCGCGACACCGACCCCGACACCCCAGCCACGAGCCCCGACGAGGAGCTGGCACGCCGATGAGCCACGACGCACCGCAAGCAGCAACAGCAACAGCAACAGCCCCATCCACCGCCACGCTCCTCCCCATCGCGTCGGGCCGCGAGACGGCGCGCGCCACCGCCGACCGGCTGCGCGCATCCCGTCCTCGGATCTTCGCCGTGATCCTGCTGCTGCTCGGCGGTTCCTCGTCGACGCTCCTCGTCCCGCGGCTCCTGGGCTGGCTCGTCGACCTCGTGACCGGCAGCGCGGGTGTCCAGGCGCTGGTGCTGCCCGGAGTCCTGCTGCTCGTCGTGACGTCAGTCTCTGCGCTGCTCGCCTACGCGGGCATCCGCCTCCTCGTGGCGCTCGTGCAGGAGCTCGTGAGCGGGCTTCGCGAGGACGCGATGAGCGTTGTCCTGGGCATGCGGGCCGGTCAGGCCGAGAGCTCTGACTCATCGGACATCGTCTCGCGCGTGACCGGCGACGTCGAGTCGGTCACCGAGGCCGCCTCCGGCGTGCTGCCAGCGGTGACGCAGTCGTCGTTCATGATCGTGCTGTCGCTCGCCGGGATCGCCGCCATCAACCCGTGGCTCGGTCTCGCGGCGCTCGTCGCCGTGCCCGTGCAGGCACTCGCGACGAGGTCGTTCATCCGCCGCTCCCGCCCCGTGTACACGAAGATGCGGGTCGCCGAGGCGGAGCGCGGGCAGGTCATCATCGAGGGGGTCAGCGGGGCGGACACGATCCGCGCCCACCGCAGGCAACGCCGCCAGCTCGCCGAGGTGGATGCGCGCAGCCTGCGTTCCATCGATCTGCAGTACGAGGCGGCCCGCATCCGCACGACGTTCTTCGCCCACCTCAACACGGGCGAGTACCTGGGCGTCGCGGCGATCCTGACCGTGAGCTTCTGGCTCGTGCACGCGGGCGTGGTGTCCATCGGCGGCGCGACGGCGGCGGCCCTCTACTTCCTCGCCCTGTTCGGCCCCATCGGCTCGCTGCTCTCGAGCATCGACGAGCTGCAGCTCGCCGGGGTCGGCCTCGCGAGGCTCGTCGGTGTCGTCGGCGCGCGCGACCACGACGGACGGGATGAATCGGGGGCGCTCCGCGGAGGCGGAGACGAAGCGGGTGAAGACGGGGCGGCTGAAGACGAAGACGAAGACGGCGCGGGCGTCGCCGCGGACTCCCCCGCGATCGTCGTCGAATCGGTCGATTTCAGCTACGACGGGCAGCGGATGCAGCTCGCTGACGTGAGCCTGCGGGTCGCGCCGGGCGAACGGGTAGCGCTGGTCGGCGAGAGCGGATCGGGGAAGAGCACCCTCGCGCAGCTCATCGTCGGGGCGTTCGATCCGACGGGCGGCAGCGTGACGGTGCATGGGCGGCCCGCGGCGTCACGCGAGCGGGACACGGACGTCGTGCTCGTCACGCAGGAGATCCACGTGTTCGCGGCGACGATCGCCGAGAACCTGCGGCTCGGGGCGCCGTCCGCGAGCGCCGAGGACCTCGCGGCGGCGGTGCGGGCGGTGGGGGCAGACTGGCTGCTCGAGTTGGATGCGGGGCTCGACACGCGGGTGGGCGCATCCGGTCTCGCCCTCGATGGCGCCGCCGCGCAGCAGCTCGCGCTCGCGCGGGTGCTGCTGCGCGACCCGGCCATCGTCGTGCTCGACGAGGCGACGGCTGAGGGCGGAGGCGACGACCCGCTCGGCCTCGACGCGGCCCTGACGGCCGCGACGCGCGGGCGCACCTCGGTGGTCGTCGCGCATCGGCTGTCGCAGGCCCGCGTCGCCGACCGCATCGTCGTCATGCAGCGTGGACGCATCGTGGAGCAGGGCAGTCACGGCGAATTACTCCGCCTCCGCGGCGAGTACGCCCGCCTGTGGGGCGCATGGGAGAGCGCAGCGGTGGAAGCCCCTGCCCCAGCTGCCCTCCCTGCTCCCGCACGGCAAGAGTGACCGGACGCAGCAAGAATGAGCAAGAAGCAGGTTCCCGGCGCCGCGCGCCTGCATCTCGGTGACCTCTGCGCCACGGGTTCACGCCCGGCGCGCCGACTCCATCCCGCACTGCTCCCGCTGCCCGACCACCCCCTGCCTCACCACCCCCACCACCACCAGCTGCTCCCCGCTGATCTCCGCGCATCCGGGCTGCGACGCGCCCGTCCGAAACGCGACGGTGCGAGAATGCCTGCATGACGGATGGCACCCTCGGCACCCCGCTCACCCCCGCTTCGACGCGCGCGCTCCTCCTCGGCGCGGGCGAGCTCGGCAAGGAGGTCGCGCTCGAGCTGCAGCGCCTCGGCGTCGAGGTCATCGCCGTCGACCGCTACGCGAACGCCCCGGCGATGCAGCTCGCGCACCGCAGTCACGTGGTCGACATGCTCGACCCGGTGGCCCTGCGCGCCGTGCTGGCGCAGGAGCAGCCCGACATCGTGATCCCCGAGGTGGAGGCGATCGCGACGCAGGTGCTCGCCGAGATCGAAGCGGAGGGACGCACCCGCGTCGTGCCGACCGCCCGGGCGACGCAGCTCACGATGGACCGTGAGGGCATCCGCCGGCTTGCCGCCGAGGAGCTCGGCCTGTCGACCTCCCCGTACCGATTCGCGGACACGTTCTCCGAGTTCGCGGCGGCCATCGAGGCGGTGGGCCTGCCCTGCGTGGTGAAGCCGGTCATGTCCTCGTCGGGGAAGGGGCAGTCGGTGATCCGGGAGCCGGACGATGTCCAGGCCTCGTGGGACTACGCGCAGGAGGGTGGGCGCACGGGCCGCGGCCGCGTCATCGTCGAGGGCTTCGTGCCGTTCGATTCGGAGATCACGCTGCTGACGGTGCGTCACGTCGGCGGCACCGTCTTCTGCGAGCCGGTCGGGCACACGCAGGTCGACGGCGACTACCGCGAGTCGTGGCAGCCGGCGGCACTCCCCGCGGCGGCGCTGGAGAAGGCGAAGGTCGTCGCGAAGACGGTGACGGATGCGCTCGGCGGCTTCGGCCTGTTCGGTGTGGAGCTGTTCATCGTCGGCGACGACGTGCTCTTCTCCGAGGTGTCTCCGCGCCCACACGACACGGGCCTCGTCACGCTGGTGTCGCAGGATGTGTCGGAGTTCGCGCTGCACGCACGAGCCGTCCTCGGCCTGCCGGTGTCGGAGCCGCTGCGGATCGGGGCTGGTTCCGGGGAGTCGGCTGCCGCATCGTGCGCGGTGCTCGCCGAGGGCACCGGTGTGCCGACGATCTCTGGCGTGGATGCGGCGCTCGCGGTCCCGACATCGCAGCTGCGCCTCTTCGGGAAGCCGAACGTCGCGGGCAAGCGCCGGGTGGCGGTCGCTCTCGCGCGCGGTGCCGACGTCGACCAGGCCCGAGAGCGGGCTCGGGAAGCCGCGGCGGCACTGAGGATCACGCTGAGCTGAGCTGAGCTGAGTGCTCAGCTCAGCGTCGGCGACTCAGCAGCGACGCCTGTGCCGCGAGGGCCGCGGCGACGATCACGAGCTGCACGCCACCCCAGAGCACGTAGCCGGTGGGGATGCCGACGAGTGACGTCCAGGCCGTCGAGCAGCTGCCGAGCTGCACGCCGAAGCCGATGAGCGAACCGAGGTCGAAGCTGCCGTCGGACTCGGAGCCTGACAACATGCAGATGCTGGTCCATGAGTGCGGCACGAGCAGGACGGTCGTCACGACGAGCAGGACGACGCTCGCACCGATCACGGCGACCGCTTGACGAATGCCTTTTCGCTCTCCCAGATTCTGCATCCGCTCACTCTGGCAGATCCAGGCCCAGGCCTGCGTGCGCCCGCGCACGCGCGCTCGGAGCTGCTTAGCCGTCGAGGCCCAGCTCGCGCACGCACTCGCGCAGGAACGCTGCCCCGGCGTCGTCGTGGATGAGGTCGCCGAACGTCACGACGTCGTACTCCTTCTCGAGGATCCCGTCAGCGGGCCGGACATCGACGTGCGCCGTGTCGTAGCCCGTCGCATGCAGCTCGTCGGCCATCTTGTAGTCGCTGCGGGAGTCGCCGACCGAACGCCAGCGCTTCGGCAGCGCGCCGGCCGCCGCGAACTCGGCGAGCGCTCGCCGCGCACCGTGGTCCTTGTCGAGGTTCACGGACTCGATGTCGGTGGAGATGATCGTCGGGTCGATGCGGAACGGAACGAGGCCCTGCGCATCCGGCGCCTCGCGGTCGCCGTGGCGCATGCCGACGCCCTGCTGCACGGCGAGCTCGAACGCGGCATCGTCGAAGGCCTTCTGCCGCTCGAGGTACGCGGCGGAGCTGACATCGGTGCGCTGCTCGACAGAGATCATGGCCTTCTTCGTCTCGTCGAAGAAGAGGACATCGCTGAACTCGCCCTCGCCGAGTTCGCGGATCGCGGCGATGTACGCGGAGGGCGGCACGACCGACTCGTCGATCTGCAGCTCGCTCATCCCTTCGGGTGAAATCGCCGACCACGTTCCACCCTTCTCGTAGACCCCGAACATGCGGGCTCCCGGCTGACGCAGCGCGTCGGCGAGGCCGTTCTCGAAGAGCGGCTCGATGACGCGGTCGCGGATGAACTCCTCGGAGCGTCCCGTGATGAACGCGATGGGAACCCCCGCCGCGGCGAGGGTGACGAGGTCGTCGAGGATGCTCTGGATCGCGATCGTGCGGGTCACGGGGCTCGCGATGGGGCCGTCCACGTCGAGGAGCAGGCCGAGGTCTTGGGGTGAAGTGGTCACGTCTCATTGTGGCAGGGGGGCCGGGTCCGGGTCCAGGACGGGGGCGGGCGATGTCGTTGGCTCCTGCTACGTTGTGCGCTGGGGCGGCCATGGGAAAGGCAACCCTTATCTCGGAGAACTCGTCGCGACTCGGTGGCGTGGACAGAATGGGGATCGGCGTGCGCGTGTGGAAGTCATGGATCTGGCCCGGCATCAAGATCGCTCTCGTGGCTGTGATCGCCGTCGCACTCGTCAAGATCGCGTTCTTCAGCTCGGCCCCCGAGGAGTCGGCGGCGCTGCCCACGGGTCAGGTCGTCGAACCCGTCATCAGTCCCGTGCTCGGCACGATCACGAACGACGTCACGTTGACGGCGAACGTGCAGGAGTCGCCGGCCGTCGACGCGAAGGTGCCCATGATGGGCACGATCGACACGGTGTACGTGACGCAGGGCGCGCGAGTCGAGGCGGGCGATGTGATCGCCGCCATCCGCAACGAGAAGACCCCGACGGCAGCAGCACCGTCGTCACCGGAGGCGAGCGGCGAGCCGCAGGCGGCTCCCGCGGTCGAGCCCGAGTACGAGTGGAACGAGATCGTCGCCCCGACGGCCGGCACCATCACGAAGCTCAACCTCATCGAGCAGCAGCAGGTGACGGTGGGCGAGGCTCCCGTCTCGATCACCCCGGCGAGCTTCATCGTGAAGGGCACCATCCCACCGGCCCAGCTGTACCGTCTGGCGACGACGCCAGCGGATGCGCAGGTCACGATCACGGCGGGCCCAGCCCCCTTCACGTGCACCGAGCTCCGCATCGCCTCTGGCGCCGCGGCGAAGAGCAGCAGCGCCGCGGAGGACCCGAGCGGCGCATCCGGTGCAGCTGAGACGACCGACACGACGACGGTCACGTGCAAGGTCCCCGCCGAGGTCACGGTGTTCCCCGGGCTCGAAGCGAACGTCGTGCTGCACGGCGGCGTCGCCGAGAACGTGCTCACCCTGCCGATCACGGCGGTGAAGGGGCAGGCGGAGACCGGGGTCGTCTTCGTGCAGGGCGCTGACGGTGCGATCGAGGAGCGGCCCGTGAAGCTCGGCCTCACCGACGGCACGCTCGTGCAGATCGCTGAAGGCGTCACCGAGACCGACATCGTGCTCGAGTTCGTGCCCGGCGCCGACCAGGCGAGCCCGGAAGAGTGCTACATCGACCCGATGAGCGGCGCAGAGATCTGCGGGATGCTGGGCGGCTGACGTGGCGTTCATCGAGCTCCGCGAAATCTCGAAGTCGGTGCGGGCCGCCGACGACAGCGAACTCCACATCCTGCGCGGCGTGAACCTGCAGATCGAGGAGGGCGAGCACCTCTCGATCGTCGGGCGGTCCGGGTCGGGCAAGTCGACGCTGCTGAACATCCTGGGCCTGCTGGACGCGCCGACGAGCGGGGAGCTCCTCTTCGACGGCAAACCCACCGCCGCCCTGCGCCTGCGGGCGCGCGACCGGATGCGGGGTGCTCAGATCGGCTTCGTGTTCCAGCAGTTCAACCTGCTCGAGGGGCGCACGGCGACGGAGAACGTGGCCATGCCCCTCCTCTACGCGCGCGACAGCTCCTTCTGGCGGCGTGACGCTCTCGCCAGGGAAGCGCTCACCGATGTGGGACTCGACCATCGTCTCGACTCGCTGCCGACTCGGCTGTCCGGCGGGGAGCAGCAGCGCGTCGCGATCGCGCGCGCCATCGTCCGACGCCCGCGGGTGATCCTCGCCGACGAGCCGACCGGCGCGCTCGACGTCGAGACCGGCGCCCGCGTCATGACGTTGCTCGCCGACATCTCCAAGGAGACCGGGGCCGCGCTCGTCACGATCACGCACGATGAGAGCGTCGCGGCCAGGGCCGACCGGATGCTGCGCCTCGACGCTGGCCTGCTCGCACCCTCGAAACCGGCCGTCGTGCCCGCGGAAGGAGCACCCGCATGAGCTGGTTCACGCAGATCGCCGGTGCCTTCATCGAAGCGTGGGACGAGCTGCGAGTGCACCGCGTTCGGGTGACGCTCGCGCTGGTCGGCATCGGCATCGCCGTGTTCGCGATCGTCGCGGTCACCGGGCTCGGGTCGATCACACGGCAGTCGTCGATCGAGATCTCCGAACGATCCAGCGGGCGCCCCGCGAGCTACCAGCTGATGGTGAGCAGTGCGGCGACCGACGACAAGGTCGCTATCTACGAGGCGGCCTACAAGGCTGCGATCGAGCGGTACGGCATCACCTACCAGTCGACATCGGGGTCCGCCATGACGCGCATCCAGTTCGTCGACGGTGTCGCGGACGTCGAGTCCACGATCGTCGATCCGGCGTACGGCGAGATGCACCGGGTGAAGCTCATCGAGGGGTCGTGGCTGACGTCGGACGACGCTGACCGATTGGCTCCCGCGGTCGTCATCAACGAGACCATGTGGAACCGGTTGGGCAACCCGTCTGTGGCCGAGCATCCGACGCTGCAGGTCGCGGGAGCTGCGCCGACGACGGCCGTGGTCGTCGGCGTCTCCGCCAACATCTACCCGGACTACCCAGAGCAGATGTACGTGCTGAGCGACGCCCAGCACCTCCTCGGGGCGAGCTCGGGCGGCGGCATGATGGGCGGGATGGTGATGGGCGGCGCCTACGCCCCGCCGTCGATGGGCGGCGACGAGGGGTCCACCGCGACGTTCCCGACCTACGAGCTCTGGCTGCCACTCGAGAACCACGAGGAGCTGTCGAGCCAGATCGTGCGCGATCTCAAGGCGGCGCTTGGAGAGGGAGGCGCGGTCGACGCGCAGCGCACCGACTACCTGGCCTGGGGTGAGGACCCGTTCCTTGCCGTGCAGATCCTCGTGACCGCGGTCGGCGGCATCGTGCTGCTCGTCGGCACGATCGGCTTCGTGAACCTGTCGATCGTGACGGTGAAGCAGCGGGTGCGGGAGATCGGCATCCGGAGGTCGTTCGGCGCCACCGGTGGCCGCGTGTTCTTCTCGATCCTGCTGGAGAGCGTCGTGGGCACGCTGCTCGCGGGGATCGTGGGCATCGGGTGCGCGATCGTGACGTTGCAGAACCCGCTTGTGCAGGGGGCGATCACGGGCGGGCTGGGTCTCACCGATTCGGTGCCGTTCCCGGTGGATGCGGCGGTGCTCGGCATCGTCGTGAGCGTCGGAGTCGGCCTGCTCGCGGGGTTCATCCCGGCGGTCATCGCGACGCGCAGCAACGTGATCGACGCGATCCGGTCGTAGGGCGCTGCGCCGGGCCCTCGTGTCGTGGGCCCTTGCTGCAGCTCTGACCTGGCGTCGGGCTTGGGGTGAAGTGCCGGCAGACGCTAGACCAGCTGCGCGTCGCCTGGCACGGCTGCGGGCGTCCCGAAGCGGAGCGCGGCGACGACGGCCCAGATGAGGAGGAGCGGCAGCGCGACGTAGGCAGCGGTCATGAGCGGTGCGCTCAGGGTGAGGAAGCCGGCGGCTGAGGCGAGGAGCGCGAGGATGGTCGCTCCGCTGACGAGCGTCGCCCAGACGGGGCGGCGGGCCTGGCCGAGCAGGACGACCAGCACGAGCGCGGCGAGGGCGAGCATCTTGACGCCGTCGACGACCTGGATGGTGGCCCAGACCTGCCCGGAGTCGAGCCCGAGCAGCGGTGAGGAGCCGTCGGAGGCGAGCCCGAAGGTGAGGAGTGCTTCGCCGGCGAGCTGGATGAGCGAGAGCACGAGGGTCGCGAGGCCCGCGCCTCGCGTGGCCCTGCGCAGCCGCTGGCTGCCGAGCAGCGTGGACATGCCGTAGAGGGCGACGGCTGCTAGGCCGTGCACGAGGGCGGCGTTGACGAGCACGCTCGGCGAGGTCGCGTAGGCCTCGGCGACGGCGGCTGAGCTATCGGCCGGGGTGATGTCTGGGGCGCCGACGAGCAACCCGCTGATCCAGGCGGACACGTAGACGCCGCACCACACCCAGAGCGTCCGCTGGATCTCGAGCGTCGGGGCCGTCGCCGGTGTTGTCATGCGGCAACGCTAACCGGAGCGAGCGTACGGAGGCTGTGTTCGGCGCCGCGGCGGGCCGGCTCTGGCCGCGGCTCGTCGCGGACGGCGCCGCGGAATGCGCAGTGAGCGTTGCGGTGCGCTGTGCAGGAAGTGACACGCCGATCACAGAATGTCGGTGGTTCGAGAGACGATGCAGGTATGCAGAACGAACCGATCGAAGATGAGGCTCCGCGGGCCGCGGCGCCTGGTCGCGCGGCTCGGCTTCGTGAGATGCGCCGGCGCCTCGCGGCCGGGCTCGGTGTCGAGCAGGGCGTCGTCGACGACGCCTGCCAGCGCGCCGAAGATCGCACGCTCGGCGCGCGCCGAGCGTTGCTTGTGCTCGCCCTCGCCGACAACCAGCGGCACCTGAATCGGCTCCACGGTGAGCAGGCAGAGCTGCACGCACGGGCGCTCGAGATGGGGCTCCGGGGCGACGAGCTGGCCGGCACCTCGAGTCCCGCCCTGGAGGTGCGGTCGCTCGCGTCCGAGATCGCGGCAGTGTCGGGCAGGTCGCAGCGGTCGGTGCAGATCGAATTCGGTCGAGCGGATGCGATCGCCAATCGTTTCGAGCCCGTTCAGGAGACGATGAAGGCTGGGGCCATCAGCCGCGCGCATGCGCTGGTGATCGTCGACGCGGGTCTTCGCATCACGCATCCCGACCCTGCTGAGCTCGAGCGTCGCCGAGAGCACTTTGCGCGCGTGGTGCTCGAGAAGGCCGTCTCGACGACCCCCGGTCGAATCAAGTCCTTCGCGGAGCGGGTCGCCGAGGAGTTGACGGAGGAGTCGCTCGACGAGCGCTTCGAGAGAGCCCGCCGAACCCGACGGGTGATGCTCTCGCAGCTCGAGGACGGCCTCGGCGAGCTGTCGGTCATCGACTCCTACGCGAAGCTCGTGGCGATCTTCGACCGGACGACAAGGCAGGCGCTCGTCATCAGCGACGGCGAGCGACGGGCCGCAAAGGAACGCGCCGACGCGCACCCGACCGGCAACGACGCCGACGGTCAAGACGAGGCGCGAGCCAACGGAGACCCCCAAGGTCCTGCCAACGGCCACGCCGATGGTTGCGATAGTGAGCCAGCCAGTGCGCTGGACGCCGGGAGCAGAGGCGACGATCCGCATTTTGAGCCCCGTTCGCTGGACGAGGTGCGCGCGGATGTGCTCTCCGACAGCTTCCTTCGCACGACGCCGGAGGAGTTGCGGGGCAGGGCTCCGATCAAGGCAAAGATCTCGATCGTCATTCCGGCTGAGACGCTGCTCGCACCCACCGGGTACAGAGTCGGTAGAGACGCCGCAGCCAGCACGGACGGCGCAGCCAGCACGGACGGCGCAGACGGCACAGCCGGCACCGACGGCACAGCCGGCGCAGCCCGGACAGGCAGCCCAGGCAGCCCCGACCGCACAGACCGCGGAGATGCTGCACGCCGGGGGAACCCCGGTCCTGGCCTTCTGAACGGCTACACCCCTGTTCCGACTGCGGAGGTGCGGCGCCTCATCGACGCGGCGCCCGAGTTCGAGCGCATCTTCACGGATCCCCTCAAGGGCACGCTGGTCGAGGTCGATACGTACCGGCCGACGAGTGCGATGCGCCGCCGAATCGCTGTCCGCGATGGTCGCTGCCGTTTCGTGGGATGCATGATGCCGGCGAGCCGCTGCGATATCGACCACACGAAGGCCTGGGAGGAGGGCGGCCCGACGAGTCTTGCGAACCTCGGCCACCTCTGTGGAGGCCACCACACGGGCAAGCACCACGGTGATTGGGAGGTACGACAGCTGCCCGATGGCGTCTACGAGTGGCGATCTCCTAGCGGTTTCGTCTTCCGCGACGCCCCAGTGCTGTTCGGCCGGCTCACCGCACTTTCGAACCCTGACCGCGGCGAGCAGTCGAGCGCCACCCAACCCAGTACCGACAGCGGCGGCCAAGTCGCCCTCCCG
The DNA here is from genome assembly GCF_015351285.1 of Pseudoclavibacter sp. VKM Ac-2888. Classification (NCBI taxonomy): domain Bacteria; kingdom Bacillati; phylum Actinomycetota; class Actinomycetes; order Micrococcales; family Microbacteriaceae; genus Pseudoclavibacter; species Pseudoclavibacter sp. VKM Ac-2888. The sequence goes on along the minus strand of NZ_JADKSM010000001.1, from coordinate 3,054,514 downwards.
TCGACTGCTCCGGGCCTCGGCGACTCACGCAGCTCTGGCCGCGCCGACGACACCGCCGCTGCTCAGCGCGCGGTCGGTGGCGGCGACCTTGAGGAGGTTGGTGGTGGTGGCGGCGACCTTGAGGACGCGGGCGACGCAGCACAAGTGGGCGACGTCAGCGACGTTCGCGACCCGATCCACGCTCGCCACCAGCACTGCCCAGGGGAACACGAGTGCGAGCGCGAAGACAGGGACGAGGACAGGCACGAGGACGAGGACAAGGACAGGCACGAGGACGAGGACGACCTGCGGTCGCGGTTCCCGAAGCTTGGCTTCCTCGAGGAGTTCAGGAGGGAGCGCGCGGCGAAGAAGGCGGCCATCGAGTCGGGGTCGTCGCGTCGGGATCAACCTGAATTTCATCCAACCGGGCAACGGGGCGACGAGGGAGGTGGCGACCAGATGCACGCCGAGAGCTCTCGGGGAGAACGTTCGGATTCGTCGGACGATCCGCCGCCCTTCTGAGCCCGGCTGGCTCGCCTGAGACCCGACGCTCCCTCGTGACCGAGCCAGGCGCCCATCCCATCTGTTGTCCCTGAGCGCCCCTCGGATTCCCACCTGGCTCGCATGGAGGAGCTTTGGAGCTCGTCGTACATTGAGGGAGAAACGAGCGCGATGACACCCGCGGCTTCTCCAACGTCCGCAAGATCGAGCAGGCCGACGACGTTGACCAAGGAGACGGCTGAGTCAATTCACTGAGCTGAGTCAATTCACTGAGCTCAGTCAACTCACTGGGCTGAGCCAACTCGACGGCTTCAGCGAATTCAGGGCGACCACACCTGCGATCAAAGGAGACGCCATGGCCGGTCAGATCATCATCGACCTCTTCACGACCCTGGATGGGGTGCAGCAGGCACCGGGCGGGCCGGAGGAGGATCCGGCGGGTGGGTTCAGGTTCGGGGGTTGGCAGGCGCCGCTCATGGACGAGGCGGAGGGCGAGCAGGTCGAGAGTGGTGTGCGGACCATGGATGCGCTGCTGCTGGGCCGCAAGACGTACGACATCTTCGCGGCGTACTGGCCGCGCTACGCGGATGGCCCGTCCGATGGCATCGCCGCGGTCTTCAACAGGATCCCGAAGTACGTGGCGTCCCGCGGCACCCCCGACTTGCCCTGGGCGGAATCGCATCGTGTGGGCGCCGATCTTGCGGCGGAGGTGTCCGCCCTCCGGGACCGCCACAACAGCATCCACGTGATCGGGAGCGTCGACTTCGCCCAGACGCTGGTGCGGGAGGGGCTCTTCGACGTGCTGAACCTGTGGGTGTATCCGGTGGTCCTGGGCGCAGGAAAGCGACTCTTCCCGGACGATGGACCACCGCTCGGGCTGAGCCTCCTCGAACCGCCCGTCGCATCGGGGCGCGGATGCGTGCTGCTCAAGTACGGCCCGGGCAGCCCCGTTGAGACGGCCGACATGGACGAGGCACTGCGCGAGCGCTGAAGCCCACGCCCGTAGCCACAACCACAACCACGACCACGCCATCGACAGCTGCCTCACGCGACGCCGCGACCCCGCAACGCCGACGTTTTCAACGTCAGCGTGCGGGGTAGCAGCTCGGTGCGTGAACCTGTCCCGCTAGTGCGCGGGGTGCTTGCGTTCCAGCGCGGCGCCTTCGACATCAACGTTGGGCATGATCTTGTCGAGCCACTTCGGCAGCCACCAGGCTGACTTCCCGAGGAGGTGCATGAGCGACGGCATGATGAGCATGCGCACGATGAACGCGTCGAGGAGCACGCCGAACGCGAGCCCGAACCCGATGGACCGGATCATGGTCGATTCGGCGAACACGAACCCGCCGAACACGGACACCATGATGAGCGCCGCGGCGACCACGACGGCTCGGCCGGCCCGGAAGCCCTGCACGACAGCGACCCGTGCCTCCGCCCCGTGCACGTACGCCTCACGCATCCCGGAGGCGAGGAACAGCTGGTAGTCCATGGCGAGTCCGAAGAGGATGCCGACGAGGATGACCGGCAGGAAGCTCAGGATCGGGCCTGTCGCGTGCAAGCCGATGAGGTCCGCGAACCACCCCCACTGGAAGACCGCGACCACGGCCCCGTAGGTCGCGAACAGCGACAGGATGAACCCGCCCGTCGCGATGAGCGGCACGAGGATCGACCGGAACACGAGAATCATGATGAGCAGCGACAGGCCCACGACGAGCGCGATGTAGAGGGGCAGCACCGAGTTGAGTCCCTCGGAGATGTCGATGTTGATGGCCGCCTGCCCGGCGACGCCGAGCGTGATGCCGTCTTCGATCTCGGGCAGAGCGCGGAGCTCGCCGACGAGCTGCTCGGTGGAGACGCTGTTCGGCCCCTCCGCCGGGATCACCTGGAACGCCGTGAGGCTTTTGTTGTCCGAGACGCCGATCGGGGCGACCGCGGTGACGTCGTCGAGCGAGGCGAGCTTCTCGCCGACGAGCACCTGCTTGTCGAGCACACCCGCATCGTCGAGCCCCTCGGGAAGCGTGGCCGTGACCAGCAGCGGACCGGTCGCGCCGGCCCCGAACTGCTCCTCGGTGATCGTGAACGCCTGGTACGACGCCGACTCCTCAGGCTCCGACGAACCGTCGGGCAGGCCGACCCGCATCGAAAGCGCGGGAATCGCGACCGTCAGCAGCACCGCAACCCCGGCGAGCACCGTCACGATGGCCCGCCACGTCGGCATGGCCTTCAACGGTTGGGCGTGAGCTGCCCGCACCTGACCCGTCACGACGCCGACACCGCCGGTCGCCGCCCCTTCCGGGCCGGTGCCGTGCAGCTTGCGGATGTGCGCCCGCCTGCGCTTGTTCAGCACCCGCATCCCGAGCTTTCCCAGCAGCGCCGGCGTGAGGGTGACGGCGATGAGCACCGCGATCAGGACGCACACCGCGCCAGCCGTGCCCATGAGGCCGAGGAAGGGGATGCCCGTCACGTTCAAGGCGAGGAGGGCCACGATGACCGTCGCACCGGCGAACACGACCGCGTTGCCGGCGGTGCCGTTCGCGAGCCCGATCGACTCGCGCACGTCCATGCCCTGCATGAGCTGCTTGCGGTGCCGGTTCACGATGAACAGCGAGTAGTCGATGCCGACCGCGAGCCCCAGCATGATGCCCAGGACAGGGGTGACCGACGCCATCTGCACGACGCCGGAGAACGCGAGCACGCTGACGACGCCGATCGCGACGCCCACGAGCGCCGTCAGGATCGGCAGGGATGCGGCGAGCGCCGACCCGAGCAGCACGAGCAGCACGATGGCCGCGAACACGAGGCCGATCGCCTCGCCGATGCCGAAGATCTGCGGGACGCTCTGCGCGATATCCGTCGAGAACGCCACGTTCACCCCGTCGACGGGGTGCGCTTCGAAGTACTCGATGACGCCCTGCTTCGCGTCCTCGCTCAACTCGAGGCGAGGCTCCGTGAACGAGACGTTGACGATCGCCGTCGAGCCATCCTCCGAGACGAGGCTGATGCCATCCGAGAGATCGACGAGCTTCGCGCCGTTCTCCAGCTGCTGCAGCTGCGTGTCGATCTCAGCCTGCGACGCATCCAGAGTGGCCTGCTGATCGACGATCGCCTGCACCTGCGTGTCGAGCTGCGCCTGCTGAGCCTCGAGCGCCTCGAGCTGCGCCGCCGGGTTCCCGGCCGCCTCGAGCTGCTGCTTCGCCGCATCCAGTTGCGCCTGCGCCGCGTCGAGCTGCGCCTTGCCGCCGTCGAGCTGCGCCTGGCCCGCGTCGAGCTGCGCCTGCCCGTCGGCGATCTGCGTGCGGCCGCTCTCGACCTGCGCCGCCTGGCCCTCCAGCTCGGCCGTCGCCGAGAACGGGTCGATGACATCGGCCACGTCGGTGAGGTCGCCACGGTCGGCGATCACGGAGCTGATGTCAGCCCGCTGCGCCTCCGTCAGCGCCGACCCGTCCTCCGTGGAGTACACGACGGTGCCGGATGCGCCTGCGAACGCCGGCAGCTGCTCCTCGAGTTCCGAGATGACCTCACCCGAGGCCGTGCCAGGCACGTCGAAGCTCGACGAGAGCCCCTTGAAGCCGATGAGGAACCCGCCGACGGCGAGCCCCAGGATCACCAGCCACGCCCCCACGACAACCCAAACTCGGCGGGTCGCGAAGGTCCCCAGGCGGTACAGCAGTTCGGCCATCAGCATCCTCTCGACGCGCAGGATCATGCGCGCACGCTCGTTGCGGCGCCCGAACCGACCCGACTGCTCGAGGGGCGCCGCCCTAGATCATACGCAACGTCTCGTCTACTCAGTTTGTGAATATGATGGCCGTCATGTCAGAGCGAGACGCCGGTGTCGAGGAACGCGCGACCACCGGCCACAAGCAGGGCCCGGTGCGCAGCGAGGCCGCCCGCGTCGCGGTCCTCGAAGCCACGTCGAAGCTCTTCGCCGAACGCGGCTACGAGCGCCTCACCATGGAGGGAGTCGCCTCGGAGGCCGGCGTCTCGAAGCAGACCATCTACCGCTGGTGGCCCTCCAAGGGAGCCCTCGTCTCCGACTGCCTCCTCCAGGGGCAGCTCTTCCCCAACCGCTTCACCGTGCCCAACACGGGCGAGCTTCGGGACGACCTCACCGCCTGGCTCGGCGCAGTCCTCGCGCTCCTCGGCCAACCACAGGGCGAGCTGCTCGTGCGCTCGCTCATCGCCGCATCCGTCGAGAACGAGGACATCGGCAGGCGACTCCACGAGAGTCTCGGCGCCAGCCGATCCCTCACGGAACGCTTCCAGATCGCCATCGCGCACGGCCAGCTGGCACCGGATGCGCGCCTCGAGGAGATCGGCGAAGCCATCATCGGCGCGCTCCTGCTCCGAGCCCTGAGCAGGACCGAGTCGAGCGAGGCCAGCATCCAGCGACTCCTGGACGCCGTGCTCGGACCCGCCCAGCCGACGGGGCGCACCGGGGCCTGACGCTCGCGTAGTCCCAACCCGAGACCCAGACCCAGACCCAGGCACCGGCGCCGGAACGCGGGTCAACGCGTCGGCTGGCCAGTCTCGCGCTCGTCGCGCACCTCGCGCAGCTCGGCGTCGCGGAACGCTTCCACCTGCGCCCGGAAGTGCTCGGTCTTGGCTTCCGCGATGTCCCGCGGGCGGTTGTCCGCGCTCGCGAAGAACTCGTTCCACCGCGAGCGCAGCACCTGCAGCACGAGGCGCGGGGTGACGTGCACTCGACGGTTGCGGGCATCCTCGTCGGCGAGCTGCACGAGTTCGCCGGCGGCCGCCGCTGCGGCGGCCTCGGCGTCGACGACGGAACCGGCGTCACCCTCACCGGCGGGCGCAGCCGTCCCGCTTCGCCCCGCTCCGTCGGCTCCGCGGGTGTCGAAGGGGTCCCTGGCATGGTCGACGCAGAGCTCCGCGACACCCTTCGCGTGGTCGTACATGACGGAGTGCGCGGCACCCTCGATCTCCCACGTGGAGGCGTGAGGCAGGAGGCCTTCCATGTCGCGCAGCCACTGGCGCGGCACGAGCGAGTCGTGCTCGCCCCGGATGAGCAGCGTGTGGGCCTGGATGCGCGGCAGGACGTCCTCGATCCGGTAGCGCATCATCCGCGGCAGCACGGCGGAGAACCAGCGGAACCCGCACAGCAGGTACGCGCCCGTGGCGAGCATCGCCACACGGAACGGCTCGCGCGCGGACGACTCGAGGAAGCGGAACGCGAGCTTGGGGAGCGACCGCTCGCGCGGGTTCGTGACGGGCCCGATGAGCACGACCGTGCTCAGCTCGGGCCGCTGCGAGGCCAGCTCGGACACCACCTGCGTTCCCATCGAGTGGCCGACGAGCACGGGGTCCTCGAGTCCGAGCTCGTCGATGACGGTGCCGACCACGGCCGCGTACCGCTGGATGCTCATGGGCCGCTTCGGGTACGGGACGCCCGCGAACCCCGGCAGGTCGAGGGCGTGGACTGGCCCGAACTCGCCGAGGCCGGGAGCGAGGTTCTCGTAGTAGTTCGAGGCGACGCCGATGCCCGCGATGAGCACGAAGGCGCGGTCGCCGTCGGCGCCGATCGTCGAGACGCGCGCGCGGACCTCGCCGTGGCGGATGTACCGGACATCGACGCGCTTCCGCATGTGATCGCGGGCGGAGGTCGCTGCAGAGTCGTGGGCCACGGAATCCACTGTAACCAGGGCACCGTGACCCGATCGTCAGGGCGACGGGGGCGAGCTGTCGCCGAGGTTCGAGCTATTCCCCGAGGAAGCGCGCCGTCGGCCGACCGGCCGTCGGCTCGAGCAGCACCACCTGCCCGTTCAGGATGCGCGGGCACGTCGCCCCGGTGACAGCTTCGATCCCTGCCCGGAGGAAGACGCCGTGGCTCACGACAACCGCAGTGCCGGGAGCCCCGAGCAGGGCAGTGAGGGCCTCGCCCGCCCGTTCCGCGAGCTGCGCCGCCGTCTCCGAACCGGGGTAGTCCCCGCCCGGCCAGCGCTCGGCGGCCTCAGCCACCCGCATCCCCTCAGCCCGACCGAAGTCGCGCTCGAGCAGTCCGGGCTCGACCGCGGGTTCGGGAACGCCGAGGTGCGAGCCGACGATCGCCGCCGTCTGCGCCGCGCGCGTCAGCGGAGACGTGATCACGCTCCCCCACCGCGCCCGCGCCAGGAGCCGACCGGCGGCGTGCGCCTGCAGTTCGCCATGCGCGTCGAGCGCGATATCGCTGCGCCCCTGCAGCCGACGCTCCAGGTTCCAGGCGGTGCGGCCATGCCGCACGAGTGCGAGCGTCACGCTGAGGTCCGCGCGAACGTGCCGGCGAGCGTGCCGTCGGCGGAAGTTCGAGCATCCGAGCGAGCGTCCGTGCTGGCGCCGGGGTCGGCGGCAGCAGGCTCCGGGGCTACGCCGTAGACGCGGGCCCGCGCGATACGCACGACGACCAGGTCGCCGACCCTGGGGCGAACTCCGCGCGTCCGCGCACGCAGCCGCAGGCCGGCCCAGTCGAGCACGAGGTCGCTGCCTTCCGTGGTGAAGAGCGCCGACCTGACCGTCGCGAGGGCAGCATCGTCTCGGCCGGCCTCGGCCCCCTGGACCTCGACCTGCACCTCTACCTCGACATCGCTCGGGAGGATGGCCGCCTGCACCGCACTCTCACTGCCCCGCTCCCCGAAGTCGAGCCGAGCCTGCTCCACGCGCAGCGGGTGTGCATCCGCAGCGAACCCGGCCGCACCAGAGACCATCGCGCCGTCGACGATCGTCGCGTCGGAGAGGAACTTCGCGATGAACGGCGAGGCGGGCCGCGTGACGAGCTCCTCCGGCGTGCCGAGCTGCTGGATGCGCCCACCGTCGAGCACGGCCACCCGGTCGGCGAGGGCGAGGGCCTCGGAGCGGTCGTGGGTGACGTGCACCACCGTCAGGCCGAGCTCACGCGTGAGGGTGTGCAGCTCGAGCCGGAGACTGTCCCGCAGCGGCTCGTCCAGCGCGGACAGCGCCTCGTCGAGCAGCAGCACCCGCGGTCGCGCCACGAGTGCGCGCGCGATCGCCACACGCTGCCGCTGCCCGCCGGAGAGCGTCGCCGGGTTGCGCTTCGCGAACCCCGTGAGCCCCACCATGTCGAGCACCTCGTCGACGCGGCGGATGCGCTCCGCCTTCTCGACTCGCGCGCGGCGCAGCGGATAGTCGACGTTGCGTCCGACGTTCCAGTGCGGCCACACGGCGTGCTGCTGGAACACCATGCCGAGCTCGCGGGCCTCCGGCGGCACCGTCGCCCCGGACCCCGCAACCACCCGATCGCCGATGCTCACCTGCCCCGTGGTGGGCGCCTGGAACCCCGCGATCGTGCGCAGGAGCGTTGTCTTGCCCGACCCCGAGGGCCCGACGAGCGCGAGGAACTCGCCGTCACGCAGCGCGAGGTCGATGTCGTCGAGGCCGACGGTGCCGCTCGGGAAGCGGACGGAGACTGAGTCGAGGGTGACGGATGCCACGGGGTGCCCTTCTGGGAGATCGAACGGGACGGGAGAGCGGCTGGCGCTGGGAGCGCAGCCGGCACGGACTGGAGCGAGGGATGAGCGAGGCAGGGGTCAGCGAGTCAGGCGCGATCGAGGCAGGAGTCAGCGAGACCGAGCGGTGCTACTTCGGCGCCCGCGTGGCGATGCCGATGACGGCGACTCCGAGGAGCGCCACGATGAGCGACAGCGCGGCCGCCGTGTTGAATGCCCCGGCCTGCTGCAGGTTGAAGATCGCGACGCCGAGGGTCTGCGACCCCGGTGAGAGGAGCAGCACGGAGAGCGTCAGCTCGCGCACCGCGGTCACGGCGACGAGCACTGCCCCGGAGATCGCGGCGGGCGCCGCCATGCGGCTCGAGATGTCGAAGAGGGCGCGCATCCGCCCGGCTCCGCCGATCCTCGCGGCCTCCTCGGCACTCGCCGGGGTGCTCGCGAGCGGCGCCGCCACGGCCTGCACGACCAGCGCCGTGAACGACGTGATGTAGGCGCACAGGATGAGCCACGGCGTGTTGAACAGGCCGATGTGCGGCGCGAGCACGAGCCACGCGACGGCGATGACGATGCCGGGAACCGCCTGCGGCAGCATGGCGAGCGCCCGAAGCGGGCCGCTGCCGCGCATCCGCGTTCGAGTGGCGAGCACCGCGATGCCGAGGCCGAGGAGCCCGCAGATGAGGCCCGCGATCACCGCCAGCATCACCGAGTTCGTGGCCCCCTTGACCGCGTTGGCCGAGGTCACGGCCTTCACGACGTTGTCGAGAGTCAGGTTCTCCGGGGTGAAGGCGAGGCCGGGCGCTCGGAGCAGCGACTGCTGCAGCAGGGCGAGCAGCGGCAGCACCGTGACGGTGAGCACAAGCACCCACGTCACCACGGAAGTGGGGACGCGCCCCCGCCCGAGCGGCAGGAGCTGCGGCGCCGACGACGACGAGTCGAGCTCCCAGCGACTCCTGCCGATGACGAAGTCGACGACAAGCGCCGCGAGGGCGAGCACCAGCAGGACGACCCCGATGGTCGCGACGACCGCGAGCGGCTCATCCACGGTGCCCGACTGCAGGTAGCGGTAGACGAGCGTCGCGAGGGTCGTGTACTGCTCGGGGAGGCCGATGATGGAGGGGATCCCGAAGTCGGCGAGGTTGCCGACGGCGATGAGCACGAACGACGACAGCAGTGCGGGCCGCAGGAGCGGCACCGTGATCGTGAAGACGCTGCGTGCCGGGCTGGCCCCGGCGATGCGCGCCGCCTGCTCGAGGTCGGACGGCACCCGGCGCAGGGCAGCCGAGACGATGAGCATCGCGATCGGGTAGCTGTGCACCGTGAGGAGCAGGATGACTCCGTCAGCGCCGTAGATCGACCAGAGCGGGCCGCCGAACGCCTGCGTCCACCACAGGTTCACGGGGCTCGTCGGGCCCGCGATACCGAGCCACGCGATCGCGCCCACGAACGGCGGCACGAGCAGCGGCGTGAGCGCGAGGAGACGCAGGCCGCGACGGCCGGCGAGGTCGGTGCGATCGAGCAGCACCGCGAGCGCCGTGCCGACCGCGACGGCACCGAGCGCGGATGCGCCCGCCGAGACGAGGCTGTTCGTCGCGGCCTCGACGACGTCGGCCTGCCAGAGGACGTGCAGCTGGGACCCGCCGGCCGCGAGCACGAGGATCGCGCCGATGGGCACGAGGACAACCGCGGCGACGGCGACCCAGAGCGCCAGCGACAGCCCGTGCACCCCGTCGAGCGTGGCCCGGCCCGAGCTGCGGGGCGCCGCGGAGGCGGTGCCGCTGCTGACAGCGGCACCGCTCCCGGGTGTTGTTGCGAGTGTGCTCATGAGAGGGACAGCGTGCTCGCTACAGGAACAGCGTGCGGAACTTCTCGACCGCGGCGTCCTGGCTGGCGCGGATGGTCTCGAGCTCCGGGGAGAGGATCGTGATCTCATCCATCGCCGGGGCACCCTCCGGGGTTCCGACGTCGGCGCGCACCGGCAGGTACGACTGGCTGACGGCGAGCTCCTGGCCCTCCGCGCTCACGAGGAAGTCGACGAACGCCTTCGAGGCGGCCTCCTCCTCGGTGTTCGCGAAGATGCCGACGGGCTGCGACACGTACGGCACGCCCTCCGTCGGGTAGGAGACGGCGATGGGCGAGCCCTGGGCGGCGAGCTCGCGGGCCAGGTAGTCGACGACGATCCCGACGGGCTGCGCGCCCGTCGCGATGGCCTGGGAGACGGGGCCGTTGCTGTCGGCGATCACGGGCTCGTTCGCGGCGAGGTCCGTCAGCCACTGCTCGCCGAGCGCCGGCTCGTCGAGCCACACGGCGGCGTTGTACGCGGCCGCGCCCGACACGTCGGGGTTCGGCATGACGAGCTTGTTCGCGTACTCGGCGTCGGTGAGCTCAGCCCACGACGTCGGCGGCTCGGTGACGAGGCCCGTGTTGTAGGCGATGACGGTCGGGATGATGCGCGTGCCCGTGTAGTAGCCCTCGGGGTCGACGACGTCCTGGTTGAGCGACTCGACGTCGGTCGGCGAGTACTGCAGCAGCAGCTCGTCGGCGGCGTAGTCCTCGAAGGTGCCCGCGTCGGCGGCGAGGAACACGTCCGCCTGCACGCCACCCGAGGCCTGCTCGGTCGCGACACGCGTCGTGAGGTCGCCCGTGCCGGCACGGAACACCTCCACCGTGACCTCCGGGTGGATCTCGGCGAACGCCGCGACGAGCGCATCCGCCTTCTCCTGCGGCTCGGACGTGTAGAGGGTGATGGTGGCGGCTTCGAGCGCGGATGCCGCCGAGGGGCTGGCGTCGCCGCTCGCCGCGGTGCTCGGGGAGCTCGCGCAGCCGGCGAGGAGGACGCCGGCGAGGCCGAAGGCCGCGAGCGCGGCTGGGGTGCGGAGGGAGTTCATGATGACCTAACTGTTCGAGGGGAGAGCGGGTCTGCGGGGGAAGGGCTAAGGGTGAAGAGCGGGGAGGGATGCTCGACGGTGACGCTGGAGGCGCTGACGCCGTCCGGCGTGAGGTGCACGAGCGAGAACATCGAGCGGTCGAAGCCGCTGACCGTGCCGGGTTCTGCGTCCATCACCTGGTGGTAGGCGAGCGCAGGCCCGACAGAGACGTGCACGCCCCGCATCGTGGCGGCGAGCGGATGGTGGAAGTGGCCGGACAGGATCATCCGGACGTCGGTGCCCTCGACGATGTCGAGGAAGTCTGCTGCGTCGCCGAGACCGGCGCGGGCGAGCATCGGCAGCGGGGACCCGAGCGGCGGGTGGTGCATGACGACGATCGAGCCGGAGCCGAACGGCTGCGCGAGCTCCGCGTCGAGCCACGCGAGCTGCTCCGAGCCCAGGCGCCCGGGAGACGAGTCGAGCAGCACGAAGCGCCACTCGCCGACGTGCACGGCCCGCGGCACGGCAGTTCTGGGCAGGGTGTCGTCGGGCAGGGCATGCCCGGGCAGGATGCGCGCCGCGTCCCGGTCGTCGTGGTTGCCGAGCACCGTGAGCACTGGCACGCCCCACGCCGCTTCGAGCTCGAGGAGCGCCTCGCGAAGCGCCGGGTAGGCGCCCTCGTTGCGCCGTTCGATGAGGTCGCCGCTGATCACGATGACCTCCGGGGTGACGCCTGCCGCTTGCGCGTAGTCGCTGGCCGCGTGCATCCGTCGAATGCCGTCGACCGCCCCATAGAGGGGTGCGCCGACCGTGGCGTGGACGTCGCTCAGGTGGAGCACCGTGGTGCGGTTCGGTGCCGCGCCGGTCGCCTCGGCACCTGCGCCTGCGTTCGTCGCGGTGCCTGCGTTCACGTCGGTGTTCGCGTTCGCCGCAGTGCTCGCGTGCACGTCAGCGCTCACGACCGAACCGAGGCTGCCTGGGCGGCCTTGCTGCGCAGGGCGAGCACCTGCTCGTCGATGAGTCCGTGGCGGCGCAGGTACGCTTCGGCGCCACCGAGCTCGCGGATGATGGTGAGCGCATGCTCGAGGGCTTCCGGCGGGCTGTCGAGGTGCAGGCGGAGGATCTCGTCCCGCTGGGCTGCGGGATAGGCGGCGGCGACGGCGAGCGCGTACGGCTCGCGCACGGAGCGAACCTCGACACCGGAGAGCACGTAGTCGGCCACCACGTCGGCCTCGCTCGCACCGCCCACGAGCTGGGCCAGGGCGACGACGAGCCCGGTGCGGTCCTTGCCGGCAGTGCAGTGGACGAGCACACCGCGTTCCGCGTTGGCGAGCACCGCGACGGCCTCGGCGAGCGCACCTCCCCGCCCCCGGAGGAGCGTCTCGTAGATGTCCTCGAGGCGACCCGCAACGGGGGGCTCGCTGCCGTACAGCGGCACTTGGCGCACCGGGACACCGTGCGCGCGCTCGCCGGACTCGGCGCGCTCGCGGAGGTCGAGGATGAGCGAGACGCCCAGCGCACGCAGCGCGGCCTCGCCGTCGGCGGCGAGCGCGTCCGGTGATCCGGCGCGAACGATCCAGGGTGACGTCGTGCTGGCTGCGCGGGCGTTGAACAGCCCGTCGATCTCGATTGCCCTCACGAGCACCTCCCGTTGCGTGGAATCCGGCCCGTTACATTGATTCCGCAGGGCCTGGAACGTTGTTACATCGGGAGTGTGACGAGCGAGAGTGAACGCGCGGTGACGAGCGTCGAGCGCGCGGATGAACTCCGGGAGACGAGTGCGCGCAAGGGACTGAGGGGCGGAGGATGACCAGCCAGATCGCCGCGCGTGCAGGTGCTGGACTGCGGAAGCGTGAGAGAACGGTCAGGTTGCGCGCGGTTCGGTGCGGTGCGGTGCGGGACGGCGCGATGCGGGCGCGGCGCGATGCGGGCGCGGCGCGATGCGGGCGCGGCGCGATGCGGGCGCGGCGCGGCGTGGCGTGGTTCCACAGCTTCAGGCGGCGCGGCGTGGGCTGCTCCCCGCCTAGGTCCATGTCCGCGTCCCCGCTTCCGTCTGCGTCTACGTCCACGTCCACAACCAATGGGATGTGCGGGCTTTTCGCAACCGTGATGGGTTTTTACCCATCACCGGTCACCGAAACCCCGCACGCACCTCCGCAGAACCCATCACGGTGGCGAAAACCCCGCACGAAGCGACTCCACGCATCCGCTCCACCCCTCGGGACCCAGCCGCCATGACCCAGCCGGCGCGACCCGGCGCGGCGCAGCCTGATCCCCGTCCCGTCCCGCTCTCCGGCACGTCCCCGCCTGCGTCCTCGTCCCCGCCACCCGGGCCGTGCGGGCTTTTCGCATCCGTGATGGGTTTTTACCCATCACCAGTCACCGAAACCCCGCACGCGCCTCCGCAGAACCCATCACGGTTGTGAAAACCCCGCACGAAGCGACTCCACGCATCGACTCCACCCCTTGGGCCCCAGCCGGCACGACCCGGCCGCCACGACCCAGCCGGCACGACGCGGCGCGGGAGACGGCGACGCGAACGGGCTGGCATGCGCTGGGATTGCGGGTGCGAGCGCACTTCGGAGGTCAGTCCTCGCGGGCCAACCCTCGCAGGTCACTCGTCGCAGACCAGTCTCCGGAGATCAGTCCCAGGAGGCCAGTCCCAGGAGGCCAGTCGTCGCAGATCAGGCCTCACAGGCCAGGCCTCGGAGGCCACACCTCGGAGGTCAGTCTTCCGAGAGCGCGTCGGCCACGACGTGCCGCATGCCGACGACCTCGTCGCCGCCGATGAGCTCCGACAGGGCGGAATGGAACGCGTGGAGCACGATCGTGTGGCCGAGCCGCGCGAGGAACGGATCGATGTCGTGGGCGGTGCCCGCGGGTCCGGTCGTCACGACCACGTCGGCGACCCGTCCGAGCGGCGAGCGCGCGTAGCTCGTGACCAGCACCACGGTGGCGCCCTGCGCACTCGCAGCCTCGGCTGCCCGCAGCGACTGCACGTTCGCACCGGAGTAGCTGAGGGCGAGGCACACGTCGCCGCTCGAGAGCGAGCGCACCGCGAACTGCTGCGCGAGCGCATCCACAGGAGCCTCGACGGAGTGACCGAGCGTGCTCAGGCGCATCGCGAAGTCCTGCAGCGGGGGCCCCGAGAAGCCGCTGCCGACGAGCACGACGCGGCGGGCGCCCCGGAGCGCCGCGACAGCCGCGACGATGCGCTCAGGGTCGACGCTCTCCTGCGCGAGCCGGACCGCGTCGATCGCATCGTCGAACGTGCTCGCCTCTCGCACGGTCCCCTGCTCCCGCGGGGCGAGCGGCGCCGATCGGGCGAGGTCGAGGCGGAGGTGCTGGAAGCCGCGGAACCCGAGGCTCTGGCAGGCGCGGATGACCGTGGCCGTCGACGTGCCCGCGGCGTCCGCGAGCTCCGCAGTCGACCACTCCACGATCTCATCCGGCCTGGCGAGCACCATCTGCGCGACCTTGCGCTCACTCGGGCCGAGGGCGGCGGATGCGGCGCGCACGCGAGCGAGCACGCTCAGCTCCGGGCGGGTCACGCCCCGCAGCCGCTCTGGATCATGCACTGGCCCTGACATGAGACGGAGGGTACACGTCCGCGTGAAACACTGACCAGCATGCGTGCAATCACGGTTCCTACCCCCGGCGGGCCAGACGCCCTCGTCCTCTCCGACGTCGACGAGCCGACCCCCGGGCCGTTCGACGTCATCATCGACGTGGCAGCTGCCGGCGTGAATCGCGCCGACGTCGCGCAGCGCGAAGGCAGGTACCCCTCCCCCGATGGTGCCCCGGCCTGGCCAGGTCTCGAGGTGAGTGGAACCGTCGTCGAGATCGGAGCATCCGTGACCGCCTGGAAGGTCGGAGACTACGTCGTCGCGCTCCTCCCCGGCGGCGGCTACGCCGACCGGGTCGCGGTCGACGAGGGCCTCGTGCTCCCCAAGCCGCGGCGAGTCGACCTCGTCGAAGCCGCCGGGCTCCCGGAAGCCGTCGCGACCGTCTGGTCGAACCTCTTCATGAGCGCTGGCCTCGAAGCTGGCGAGACGCTCCTCGTGCACGGCGGCACGAGCGGGGTCGGCACGATCGCCATCCAGCTCGCGACCGCCCTCGGAGTGACCGTCTACGCCACCGCCGGCACGCCAGAGAAGGTCGCCATGACGGAGCAGCTCGGCGCGACCCGAGGCATCAACTACCGCGACGAGGACTTCGTCGACGTCATCGCGCAAGCCACGGGAGGCCGCGGCGTCGACGTCGTGCTCGACATGATCGGCGGCGACTACCTCGCCCGCGACGTCAACGCGCTCGCCACCGGCGGCCGGATCATGGTCATCGCGGCGCAGGGCGGCAACGAAGCGACCATCAACGTCGGCCGCCTCATGCAGAAGCGCGGCCGCATCTGGGGCACGACCCTGCGCGCCCGCCCCCTGGAAGAGCGGCGTGCGGTCATCGCCCAGGTGCGCGAGCACGTGTGGCCGCTCGTCGAGGCCGGCAAGGTGCGCCCCCTCCTCGACACCGTCGAGACCCTCGACTTCACGCATCGAGCACACCAGCGCATGGAGTCCGGCGAGCACATCGGCAAAATCCTCCTCGCCGTGCGCTGACCGGCGTGCAGGACCCGAGGCTGATCCGCCCGTGCGCGCCACCCGACCCTCATCCACCGATGCGGAGCGGCAGACGCGCACTGGCCGACGCGTGCCGACCGACGCTCATCCACCGGTGCGCGTCGGCTGACCTCAGAGCAGCTGCGCGTCGATGCCCTTCCGACGGAGCCCCTCGATGACCTCGTCGTCGACCCCGAGCAGGGTCATCGACGTGAGGTTCGGGAAGTGGCGCGTGTCGGTGAAGTCGGCGATATCGAAGGTGGAGTCGTCGCCGCCCCACTGCGGGGCGATCTCCAGGTAGATGTCGTTCCCGCCATCCTGGAAGAGCTCCTCGACGCTCGGCGCATATTCACTGGGCACGGGCAGCGAGCGGAAGTACTCGAGCACCTCGGGGATCGGCTCGGTGATCTCCTGCGAGAGGTCGATCTCGCGGTCGACGTGCTCTTCGAGAAAATCCGCGAGCACGAACTGCGGGGTCAGCAGCTCCTGCTCGTACATCAGCTCCTGGATGACGGCGAGCTTGAAGTTGAAGTCGGCGAAGTCGATCGCCTCGCTGGGCAGGTCGCCGGCGGGCTGGGTCTTGGTGGAATCGCTCATGCGGGCAATGCTGGCGGAAGCAGTTGAGCGTCCGCCGAGATGCCCAGGGCCGACTTGTGGTCGCTCAGGCCATCGCTTGACGACCACAACTCACTTCTCGACTCGGCGAGCGGGGCGTGAGGCGACTCGGCGAGCGGGGCGTGAGGCGACTCGGCGAGCGGGGCGTGGAGGGGGAGGCACGCGGGCACCGGGCCTGGCCGCTTTCGCGTTGTTGCGCAGGCTATGCGGGAGAGACCCGGCAGCACGTTCCGGAAGGCTCGCGAGGAGCATAGAGTCCACGGCATCGACATCGATTCCGGGGGGGTCCCATGTGCCGAGTTGCAGGCGGAAGCCGCACATCCGAAGCCGACTACGACCACATCGTGGAGGCCGACTCTCTGCCGAGGCCGAGGTCCGGAGACACGTGGACGCGTGAGCGCGGGTACGCGGTGAAGGTGGCCGGCGACGACTGGCTGTTCTTCGCGAACCTCGCGGCCGCGTACACGTTCGGCCGCGCGGGCCACATGTCGGCGCGGTCCACGAGCTGGTCCGTGCGGGAAGCGGTCGACGAGATCAAGTTCGACGAGCAGACGGGACGCGAGGTGCGCACCCTGCATCTGCTCTTCGGGGCGGACCACGCGAATCGCAGCGCAGCGAGCGACCGCGAGCTGCTCACCAGCTTCGTCGCGAGTGTCAGCGAAAGCCCAGCGTCACCGCTCTTCTCGTAGACGAACCTGCTCAGAGACGACCCTGCTCAGAGACGAACCTGCTCGGAGGAGTCCACGCTCGGCGGCCCCGTCTCGGAGATATCCCGACTCGGACATTTCCCTCGCAGGCGGCTCGTCACAGGGCAACCATCGCCGAACGCCGCAATCCAGCGCAGAACGATCGTCCTCCTGCGAGAATGCGGACATGCCTGAAGCGAAGCGTCGCATCTCCGTTGTCCTGTTCGAGGGGTTCGAGCTCCTCGACGTGTTCGGCCCGGTGGAGCTGTTCCGGCTCGACCCGTCGCTCTTCGACGTCGAGCTGATCGCACCGCACGCTGGGCCGGTGCGCAGCTCGCAGGGACCCGAGGTCATCGCGACCAGCGGCTTCGCCGACGCCACGCGGCCCGACATCGTGCTCGTCCCCGGTGGGCAGGGCACGCGAGCCCTCGCCGTCGACGCCGGGTTCCTCGGCTGGCTCGCTGAGTGGGCGGCCGATGCGCGCCTCGTGACGTCCGTCTGCACCGGTTCCGCGCTGCTCGCGGCGGCCGGTCTGCTCGACGGGTTCCGGGCCACCTCCAACAAGCGGGCGTTCGCCTGGGCGGCGTCGCACGGCACCTCGGTCGACTGGATCCCGCAGGCGCGTTGGGTCGAGGACGGAAACCGGTGGACATCCTCCGGGGTGGCCGCGGGGATGGACATGACCGCCGCCATCATCGCCTCGATCCACGGCGCTGACGTCGCGGCGAGGGTCAGCGACGCCGCCGAACTCGACGTGCACACGGACGCGAGCTGGGACCCGTTCGCCGAGAAGAACGGACTCGCCTGATGGCCCTCGAGCTGCGCCCGAACTGCGAATGCTGCGACATCGACCTGCCCCCGCACGCTGAGGCCTACATCTGCACCTTCGAGTGCACGTGGTGCGGCGACTGCGCGGCCACGTTCGAGGGTCGGGCGTGCCCGAACTGCGGCGGCAACCTCGAGCGTCGCCCCGTGCGCCCGGCCTCGAAGCTCGCCGCGAACCCGCCGAGCACCGTTCGGGTGCACGGCGGGTAGCGACGCGGCTCCCGGCGCTCCGGCCAGGCCCACACGCAGATCAGGCCCGCACGAACGCTAAGCCCGCACGAGCACCTTCATGCCCTTGCCCGCGCGGAGGCTCTCGATCGCCCCGACCACGTCGTCGACGGCGACGTCGTCGACCCAGCCGTCAGCCGTGTATCCGCCAGCCGCCATCGCGGCGATGACCGCGTCGAAGTCGCTCTGCAGGTAGGCGAGGGTGCCCACGATCGCCGTCTCGCCCATGACGAGCTGCGTCGGCAGGAAATCCATGGGCCGCTCGTGGATGGCGACGACCACCACGCGCCCACCGGGAGTCAGGTTCGCAAGCGAGGCCGCGACAGCCGGCCCGACTCCGGCAGCGTCGAAGGCGACATCCACGCCATCCCCGCCCGTGATCTCAGCAACCCGAGCCGAGAGGTCCTCCGTCGTCGGGTCGACGAGGTTCGCCGCTCCGACCCCGGCGATCGCAGACCGGCGACCCTCGCTCGGCTCGGACACGATGACCGTCTCGACGCCCTTGGCACGCAACGCGAACCACACGCCGATGCCGATCGGGCCGGCACCCGAGATGAGCGCCGTCTGCCCAGCCTGCACGCCGCTCTGCTCGACCGCGTGCCATGCGACCGCCATCGGCTCGACGAGCGCCCCCAGGCGCAGGTCGACGTTCTCGGGCAGCACGTGCAGCTTGCTCGCATCCACCGTCGTGAATTCGGCCATGCCCCCACCGTGCGAGGAGAGGCCGTGGAAGCCGATCTTCGTGCACACGTTCGGCTTGCCGCGACGGCAGGCCGCGCACTCGCCGCACGCGTAGATCGGCCACACCGCGACGCGGTCGCCGAGCTGCACCGAGTCGACGCCCTCGCCGAGCTCGACGACGGTTCCGGAGAACTCGTGGCCCAGGATCTGCGGCGGCAGCGAACCCGTGACGGGGTGCGGATGCTCGAAGTCGAGGCCCGAGCTCTCCGGCGCGTAGTAGACGTGCAGATCGGAGCCGCAGATGCCGGCGTACGCGTTGCGCAGCTTCACCTGGCCCGGGCCCGGCGTGGGTTCGGCGACCTCCTCGACGCGCACGTCCTCCTTGCCGTGGAACACCGCGGCCTTCATGCGAGGAACTTCCGCAGGTCGGGGTAGCCGGTCGTCGACCAGGCGCCGTCGACGACCAGGTTGTCGCCGGAGATGTAGGAAGCATCGTCGCTCGCGAGGAACAGCGCGGCCGACGCGATCTCCTCCGGCTGCGCCGCGCGGCGGAAGGGGATGCGCTCGTCGTACGCCTCCTGCACGCCGGGAATGTCGGTGAGGCCCTTCGTGAGCGGGGTCGCGACGAGGCCGGGCGAGACGGCGTTCACGCGGATGCCGTGCTCGCCGAGCTCGAGCGCCGCCTGCTTCGTGAGCATGACAGCCGCGGCCTTGGAAGCCGTGTAGCCGACACCGAAGTGCATCGGCACGAGCGAGTTGAGGGAGGCGACGTTGACGATCGCCCCAGCCTTGCCCTCGGCGAGGAACTGGCGGGCCGCGAGGCGGGTGCCGTTGAAGGCGCTGTAGAGGTTGAGGCGGACCGTGAAGTCCCAGTCGGCGAACGAGATGTCGGTGAGCGTGCCCGAGCGGGAGCCTCCCGCGACGTTGAAGAGCGCGTCCAGCGTGCCGAACTTCTCGACCGTCTCGGCGATCAGACCTGCGAAGTCGTCCTCGTCGGTCACGTCGGTGCGGCGGCCGATGACATCGCCGCCGAAGGTCTCGCCTGCTGCGGCGACGAGCTCGGCGTTGATGTCGGCGACGACGACACTGGCGCCTTCGGCGACGAGGCGCTCCGTGATCTTCGCCCCGATGCCCGAGACGCCTCCCGTGACGATCGCGACCTTGCCGGCGAATCGGCCCGCGCCGGTTGCCGTCCTGTCTGCTGCTTGCGACATTGCTCACTCCGTTCTGCCCGCCGTCGTTGGCGTGCGTTTCCAGCGTACGCCGGTTATCAGGCACCTGTCAGATAGTTTGCTGTGGACCCACCCTTCAGCCCATAGGGTGGGCGGATGGATCCGCGTCAGGCACGAACACGCGCCGCCCTCCGCGCGGCGATCTACGAGCTCGCGGCCGCGCAGCCCATCGCCGATGTCACCGTGGCGCAAGTCGCCAGAGTCGCCAGCATCACCCGCGACACCTTCTACCGGCACGCGGCGACGCCAGAGCACCTCCTCGCGGCGTTCCTTGGCGAGGAGATCGACACCCTCATGGCACCCCTCGAATCACTGCCGGCCAGCAGCGGCAGCGAGCTCAGCGTCTTCGACGAACCGGAGCGCGAGCTCCTGCGGCACGTCGCTCGCCACGCGAAGATCTACCGCAACGCCATGTCGCCGCGACTCACCGGGGCCGTCCGCGACACCCTCGTCGACCGCATCGAGACCGGCCTCCGCACGCACCTCGACCGCCACCCCGAGATCGCGCCGACAGCCCAGCCCGGCATCGACCGCGAACGCCACGCGCGCCTCCTCATCGCCTACGCCGGCGGAGGCACCGTCAGCGCCATCGAGGAGTGGCTCCGGTCCGGGGAGGTCGACGACGTGGATGCGGCAGCCCGCACGATCATCGCCGCCTCCCCCGATTGGTGGCTCGGCCGGGCGTAGGCAGGGAGTGGCCGGGGTGGGCCGGCGGCCGGCGCCCGGCAGCGACCCGCATGTTTTGACGATGCTGTTTCCTGAGCGTGGCAGCAGGCTGGGAGTTGCGTGACCATGCCCCGGTCACGGGTCCGCGACGCCGTCCGGCGGCTAGCGTCGCTCTGATGACCACCACCTCGAACGGCGACGCCCAGCCAACGAAGCAGCCTGCGCAGCAGGCAGCGCAGCAGCCCACGCTCACCACGTACCGCGTGCTCGTCATCGGCGGCGGAAACGCGGGCCTCTCCGTCGCGGGCCGGCTGCAGCGAGCCGGCATCCCCGACATCACCGTCATCGAGCCGCGCGTCAACCACGTCTACCAGCCCATGCTCTCGCACGTCGCCGGCGGCACCGCGAAGGCGAGCCAGGCGACTCGACCGCAGGCCGACGTCATGCCGACGGGAGTGACGCTCCTCCGCGACGCCGTCGCCTCCGTCGACCCCGAGACCTCATCGCTGGTCCTCGAATCCGGCCGACGAGTCGGCTACGAGCACCTCATCGTCTGCCCGGGCATCGTGCAGGACTGGGATGCGATCCCCGGCCTGCGCGCAGCCCTGCAGTCGCCGCGCGTCGCATCCAGCTATGAGATCAGGCTCGCCGACAAGACCTCGCACCTTCTCCGCGACCTGCGGGACGGCACCGCCGTGTTCGTGCAGGCCCCCGAGCCTGCCTCGTTCGCCGGCGCCATCCAGAAGCCCATGTACCTGGCGTGCGACTACTGGCGCGCACGGGGCGTGCTCGACCGCATTCGGGTCGTGCTGGTGCTGCCGGACGCGACGCCGCTCGGCGTGCCGGAGATCGACGCGGAACTCGAGCGCAAGGTCGCCGAATACGGCATCGAGGTGCGCCGCGAATCGCGGCTCAGCGAGGTGATCGCCGACAGCAGCACCGCGGTCATCGGCAGGGCGACTCTCGGCACCACGGCCGGCGTCGAAGGCGAGCCCGAGCGCATCCACTACGACGCCCTCGTCGTGGAACCCCCGCAACGGGCTCCCGCCTGGATCGCCGAGGCGGGTCTCGCCGCGGCGGTGCCGCTGACTGGCAGCGAGGGTGGATTCGTCGACGTGGACGGGCGCACCCTGCAGCACCGGCGCTACCCGAACGTGTGGTCGCTCGGCGACGCCGCCGTCTCGGGGAGCCAGCGCTCCGGCGGGGCACTGCGGAAGCAGACGAAGGCCCTCGCCGAGAACCTCGTCGGCGTGCTCGGCGGAAACGGCGCGCGGAGCGAGTACGACGGCTACACCGTCGCTCCGTTCACGGTCTCACGCTCGCGCGTGGTCTTCGCGGAGTTCGACGCCGACGGGCAGCAGCGCCCGAGTATCCCCTTCTGGAAGGGACTCGCGCGCGAGCGTCGGCTCACCTGGGTCTTCGACCGACGCGTGCTGCCGTGGGTCTACTGGAACCTCATCCTCAAGGGCCGCGCGTAGCGTGAGGCGATTCGCGAGAGGTGCTGGCCGGGTTTCACTCAGGCTCAGGCTCAGGCGATGACGACGGCCGTGCCGTAGGCGACGATCTCCTGGTAGTTCTGGTCGATCTCGTTCGAGTCGTAGCGCATCGCGACGACGGCGTTCGCTCCGGCCGCCTCCGCTGCCGCCTTGAGGCGAGCGACGGCTTCCGCCCGGGCCTGCTCGAGCTGCGTCGTGAGGCCCTTCAGCTCACCGCCGCCGAGCGACTTGAAACCGGCAGCGAACTGCGCACCAATGTTCCGCGAGCGCACAGTGAGGCCCGAGACCTCGCCGATGACGCTCGAGATGGATGTGCCGGGAACGTCATTGGTCGTCACGATGATCATGAGGGAACGCTACCGAATCCGTGCCTCCACGGGAAGTACTCGGACACCTCCTCCGGCTCGAGCGGAAGGCTCGCTTGGGAGGCTCGCTTGGGAGGCTCGAGGCGCTCGGCCGCTCGCTCGGGACGCTTGTGTGGGAGGCTCGAGAGCATGAAGCGTGCGCTCGCCATCGTCACCGTCGTGCTGGGGCTCAGCCTCGCCGCCCTCGCGGCTGCCGCCGCTTTCGGTCCTGCCGGCGCCCTCGCGGCTGCCCACCCGGACACGGCCGGCCCGGGCACTGCCGAGTTCCTCGTGGGCCTCGGCTACGCCGGCCTCATGCTGGTGCCCGCGAGCGCGCTCGTGCTGCTTGTCCTTGGCCTGATCGCCCTCGTGCGCATCGCACGCACGGACGCGTCAGCCAACCGGGCCGCACGACGCTCTCCGTCCTCGAGCGACTGAGACGGCCCCACGACGGCAAACAAAAAAGGCCCGCTTTCGCGAGCCTTTCCTGCATCTGTCTCAACACAGAGCTTCGTACTCGAGCTTGGAAGCTCTGGTACCGTGCGCCCGAAGGGATTCGAACCCCTAACCTTCTGATCCGTAGTCAGATGCTCTATCCGTTGAGCTACGGGCGCCCAGTCTTTCGCTTGCGCGATTGACCAGGGGATAGCTTACACACGACCCTGGCGCACCGCAAACCCGGCGGGTCGCCCGCCATTTCGGGCAAGACCACGAACGATCCGCGCGCGCCCATGCAGACGCACAATGCTCGGACGAAACCCCCGGAGTACCCTCGAACGAGTGACCCCTGACCGCGCCAGCACCCCGAAGCCCCCATCCACCGGCAACCCCTGGCTCGGACACCTCGGCGGGTCCCGCGACTACCGACGCATTCAACTCGCGATGCTCTGCGCGGGGTTCGCGACGTTCGCGCAGCTCTACGCCCCACAGGCGCTGCTGCCCGAGATCTCGACGACCTTCGCGATCGACCCCGCGACGGCGGCGCTCATGGTGTCGATGGGCACCCTCGGCGTCGCCATCTCCGTCCTGCCCTGGTCGATAGCAGCCGACCGGATGGGGCGCGTTCGCGCCATCACGATCTCCATCTCGAGCGCCACCGTGCTCGGTCTGCTCATGATCCTCATGCCGAGCTTCGAGCTGGCGCTCGCGCTGCGCCTCCTCGAGGGGCTCGCGCTCGGCGGCGTCCCCGCCTGCGCCATCGCCTACCTCAACGAGGAGCTGCACCCCACTGCCGCTGCAGGAGCAGCCGGCACCTTCGTCGCCGGCAACACTCTCGGTGGACTCGGTGGCCGCATCGTGCCGACCCCCGTCGCCGAGCTCCTCGACTGGCGGCTGGGCCTCCTCACCGTGTCCCTCATCTCCGTCGCCATGGCGGTGCTCTTCATCTGGCTCATCCCCAAGCCGCGCGGGTTCGCCCCGCTCGCCAAGCACGCGGGTGGAACCCTCGGCGCGAGCATCGGCCGAGCATGGAAGGCCATCGCCGCGCACCTCTCCAGCACCAGGATGCTCGGCCTCTTCGCGCAGGGCTTCTTCCTCATGGGCGGATTCGTCGCCGTCTACAACTTCCTCGGCTTCCACCTCACCCAGTCGCCCTACTTCCTCCCCGTCTGGCTCGTGTCGCTCGTCTTCGTCACCTACCTCGCTGGCTCGTTCTCCTCGCCCTTCATCGCTCGCCTCGCCGGCCGCCACGGACGCAAGGTCGTGCTCCTCGCATCCACAGCCGTCTCCCTCGGCGGCCTCGCGCTCACCCTCGCGCCGCAGCTGTGGCTCGTCATCACCGGCCTCGCGATCTTCACGGCCGCCTTCTTCGGCGCGCACTCCGTCGCCGTCGGCTGGGCAGGCGCCTACCCGACCCGCGGCCGCGCCCAGGCAACCGCGCTCTACAACCTCGGCTACTACGGCGGTTCAAGCCTCTTCGGGTTCCTCGGCGGCGTCTTCTTCCAGCACTTCGACTGGCCGGGCGTCATCTGGATGGTCGGTGGCCTCACCATCATCGCCGGGCTCCTCGCCCTCTTCCTGCTCCCCTGGAAGGGTGAGACCGCCGCCACCCAGGCGGTTCGCGTCCCCTGACCCGCCAACGCGCAGCGTCGTCGCACGTCCGCAACCGCAACTTCACGTAATCGTCACAGGCAACCCCGCGCGGGGCCTGCCAAGGTGAACGCCGAAGTGCGACGCTAGGAACGCGCGCACACGCCGCCCCACGCACGCGGCACCGGCACGCTGCCCCAGCACCGCATCCCAACCCAGCACCGACACAGAAGGAGGGCACATGACGAAGGCGCCCACCTCTACCAGCACATCGACCTTCGACAGCGCCACCCAGCTGGCCGCCGTCACCCGTTCGGTGCGGATGCAGGAACTCGACGGCCACGACGGCTTCGTCATCACCCTCACGCAGACGTTCGCCGCGAAGCGCAGCTCGCTGTGGTCGGCGGCCACCGAGATCGCCCGCCTCGCCCAATGGTTCGCGCCCGTCGACGGCAGCCTGCGCCAGGGCGGCACCTACCAGATCCAGGACAACGCGCACGGGCACATCACCGGCTGCCACGCCCCGGACTCGTTCACGCTGACCTGGGAGTACGACGGCGAGCACACGCACATCGAGGCCCACTTCACGAAGGTCGACGAGGCCCACGCCACGCTCACCCTCGAACACCACTCCCCGACCGACGAGGAGACGTGGCCCAAGTTCGGCGTCGGCGCGACCGGAGTCGGCTGGGATCTGAGCTTCGCGAGCCTCGCCCACCACCTCGAAGCTGGCGCGACCGTTCCCCTCGAGACAACCTCGTGGGTGCGGGGCGACGACGCGCGGAGCTTCCTCATGCTGAGCGCCGAATCGTGGGCGGATGCCTCCATCGCTGCCGGCTCGGACGAGGCAGACGCTCGCGCCGCGCAGAAACGCACCACCGACGCCTACCTCGACGGCCTCGACGCGGCAGACGCCTGATCTTCCGCGCAGCAGACGCCTGAGCTTCGACGGCCCGACCGCCTGCGTCCACGGCCATACCGCTGCAGCCTCCCGAGTCCCGACCCGCGATCCCGAGTCCCGGCTCGCGAACCCCGAATTCGGAATCCCGATCCCGATTCCGATTCCCAGCTAGCGAACCCCGAATCCGACCTCCCGACCCGCGCCTCTCAACTCGCGCCTCTCGACTCGCGGCTCTCAACTCCCGCCTCTCGACTCGCGCCTCTCGACCCGCGACCGACTCGACGCCTCAGCCGCCGCCCTGCCTCCAGCCCCCTCGCCCTCGCCCTCGCGCTCGCCCTCGCCCTCGCGCTGGCCCTCGCTGCCCCCTCCGGCGCCCAGGGCTGACTTGTGGTCGTCATTCCGGGCCCGAAACAACCACAAGTCAGCCCTGGGCAGCGGAGGGGGTGCGCAGGATTGGGCAGGTGGATGGGCGGGCCGGCACGGCGCGGCGCGGGGCGGCGCGGCGCGGCGCGGCGCGGCGCGGGGCGGCGCTCAGTCGAGGCGGCGAGGGCCGGCTCCTCCGCCGGCGAGGGCATCGTCGGGGTTGAGGAGCCCGCAGGCCTTCATCGACAGGCAACCGCAGCCGATGCATCCCATGAGCTCGTGCTCGAGGCGCTCGATGCCGCGCCGCCGCTCCTCGAGCGTCCGCTTCCACCGCCGCGAAGCGCGCTGCCAGTCCTCCTGGCTGGGCGTCGCATCGCTCGGCAGGTCGGCAAACGCGTCCTGCACGTCAGACAGCGGAATGCCGAGGCGCTTCGCGACCGAGATGAGCGAGACTCGCCGAATCATGTGGCGGGCGTAGCGACGCTGGTTGCCAGCGGTGCGCACCGCGGCGATCAGCTCGAGTTCCTCGTAGAAGCGCAGCGCGGATGCGGCGACGCCCGTCCGACGAACCATGTCGCTCACCGTGAGCAGCTCGTCGGAGATGTGCGGCTGCCCCGGGGCCCGATCGAGCGCCTCTGTGTCCTTGCGTGTCTCGCTCACAGTGAAATCCCACCGTTCGAATTGACTTCAACCTTACTTTAGGTTCTAGCCTCGAAGAGGAAACGCACACGCAACTCCGATCACCGTCCTCCAGAACAGGCAGAGAGCCCACTCGATGACAGAACCCGCCCCCGAGGCACCAGTCCCAGCGGCGTTGCCCCAAGCAGCGCTGGCAGAAGAGTTCAAGGCCGCCTTCAGGGAGCACCCCGCAGCCGTCGCCATCATCGCGGCCCAGACCGCGAACGGCCCCGTCGGCCTCACCGCATCGAGCGTGAGCTCCGTCGCCGTCGACCCCGCCACGCTCTCGTTCTCCGTGACGCGGGCCACCGGCAGCGCCGGCGGACTCCTCGAAGCCGGCGACGTCACCGTGAACCTCCTCAGCCACGAGCAGGAGCAGATCGCCCTCGACTTCGCCCGCAGCGGCGCCCCCCGTTTCACTCCGGAACAGGGCTGGGATCACTTCCCCACGGGCGAGCCCTTCCTCCCCGAGGCTCGCGAGACGCTGCGCTGCCGCATCGCCAGCACCGTCAAGGTCGGCGGCTCGACCATCGTGCTCGCCGAGGTCCTCGAGGTCCTGCACGGCAGCACGGTCCCGCCGCTCATGTACCAGAACCGCCGCTTCGGCCGCCTCGACGCCGCCACGTTCGGCGACTGAACCCGCGACTGGACCCGCGCCGCAACCCGCCGCATCAACCCGCGACCGAACCCGCGATTCGGACGCCCCTCACACCACCCAAACTCACCAATACCGCAGAACACGACAGAAAGAGGGTCACACCATGACCGCATACACCCTTCCCGACCTGGCCTACGACTACTCCGCCCTCGCCCCGAGCATCAGCGGCGAGATCATGGAGCTGCACCACTCGAAGCACCACGCCACCTACGTGAAGGGCGCGAACACGGCGCTCGAGCAGCTCGCCGAGGCCCGCGAGAGCGGCAACCTCGCCAACGTGAACAAGCTCGAGAAGGACCTCGCGTTCAACCTCGGCGGCCACGTCAACCACTCCATCTTCTGGACCAACCTCTCCCCCAACGGCGGCGGCCAGGCCACTGGCTCGCTCGCCACGGCGATCGACGAGCAGTTCGGCTCCTTCGATGCGTTCGTCGCGCAGTTCACGGCAGTGGCGCTCGGCGTGCAGGGCTCCGGATGGGCTGTCCTCGCCTACGACGTGCTCGGCGAGCAGCTCGCCATCTTCCAGCTCTTCGACCAGCAGGGCAACGTGCCGTTCGGGCTCGTCCCGCTGCTCATGCTCGACGTCTGGGAGCACGCCTACTACCTCGACTACCGCAACGTTCGCGCCGACTACATCAAGGCGTTCTGGAACATCGCGGACTGGGACAACGTGCAGCAGCGCTACGACGCCGCGACGACGAAGACCAACGGCCTCATCACGCTCTAGGTCCTCCTCGCTCGAACCGCACACCTCCTGAGGCGCGGCGGGGGAACGGATGCACGCATCCGCTTCCCTGCCGCGCCTCAGTAGTCTCGGTGGCATGATCGGGCAGTTCTTCTCAGGCGTCAGCGCGCTCTTCCTGGGCTTCGGGTACTGGAAGAAGAAGCCGCATCTGATGCTGCTCGGGCTCATCCCGGCGCTCATCGTCTTCCTGCTCGTTGGCGCCGCGCTCGTCACGCTCCTGTTCTTCGTCGACGACCTCGTCGAGTGGGCCACCCCTTGGGCGGCGTCGTGGGACGAGGTGTGGCGCAACGTCCTGCGCATCGCCTTCATGACCCTCATCGTCGCGGGCGGCGTCTTCCTGTCGGTCACGACGTTCACCGCCATCACGCTGACCGTCGGCGATCCGTTCTACGAGCGCATCTGGCTGTCCGTCGAGCGCGACCTCGGTGACGAGAACCCGGGCGAGGGGCTCGGGCTCCTCGCGGCGGTCAGAGGCAGCCTGTGGCTCGTCGGCATGGGCATCCTCGCGGCCATCGCCGTCGCGATCGTGGGCGTCATCCCGCTCATCGGCTCGGTCGCCGCGGCGGTCGTCGGCGTCACGCTCAACGGGACGGTCCTGTCGCGGGAGCTCACCGGCAGGGCACTGGATGCGCGCCGGCTGCTCGGCGAGCAGCGCGCCTCCGTCATCCGCGGGAATCGTGCGCAGCTGCTCGGCTTCGGCGTCGCGACGCAGCTCTGCTTCATGGTGCCTGGTGGGGCCGTCTTCACGATGCCTGCTGCCGTCGCCGGCTCGACGGTGCTGGCTCGCCGCCTGCTCGACGAGCGCGGGCTGACCCGCGCAGGCTCGCCCGCAAGCGCCGAGCAGTAAATCCAGGGCAGAACGCCCCGACGTCGGCCGGTGCTGGCGCCTCCGTTCCGCTGCCTGGTTCAGCAGCCTGGACCGAGCGACTGGTCCAGCGGCTCGCAGCAGCAGCTCGCAGCAGCGGGCCCCGCTCGCCGATTCGGCGAGTGCGCGGCCCGCTGCCTCGAGCGCCACGTCGCGCGCCTCCCGGTGTGCGGCCGCGAACCGCAGGCCGTCCCGGGCCCGAGGCTGGGACGACCGACGGTTCAGCTTCGCCTGCCGGAGGAGGGTGAGAGGCGACCGAGCTGGACTGCCCTAGCAGGCGGCCCGGCGCTCGACCCGCAGACCGGTGACGAAGATCGTCTGGTCGTTGTCGGTGTTCACCGTGTTGTTCGTGGTGCCGAGCATGTACCCGAGGTTGAAGTAGCGCACCGTGAACGAGCGCACCGGGCCGGCGAAGACGACGTCGACCTGGCCACCGGGGGCGTCCTCGGCTTTGTTGCCGTCGACCGAGTTGTACCAGGGGCTCGTGGCGGTCCCGGCGCCCGTGACCGTGGAGCCGCTCGGGATCGAGAACGTCCTCGGCGCCGCGGACTCGAGCACAACACCGTCGAGGAAGTCGCGCGTGAGGCCGTTCCCCGCTCGCCAGAGCCGGTCGATGTCGGTGATGGAGAAGCGCACGTTGCAGAGGTCCTCAGCGAAGGTGAAGACGACGGTCTGGAAGTCGTTTGCAGACGGCTGCGTCAGGGCGTTCGGGCCGTTGAACTGGTTGATCTGGTAGCCGCGCTGGCCGATGCCGCCGACGTTCTGCGCCGAGACGGTGCCGTCGTTCGTCTCCGCCCGCATGTTGCCGCTGAAGGTGTGGCGCACCGTGGCGCTGATGTTGGACGTCGTGGGCCGGGTCGAGTTCTGCGGGCGGAAGACGGCCGTGCGGTCGAGGGTCGAGGATGCGCCGAGGGTCGCCGCGGTTCCGCTGACGGTCGCGAGCCCCCAGTTGATGCCGACGTCGGGGTCGACGCACAGCGTGGAGGCGGCTGCGAGGGGAGCCGCGATGGCTGTGGCCACGACCGGCGCCGACCAGGCGGCTGCGGTGAGCAGGGTGCGGCGGGTGGTCGTCGTGGGCGTTGCTGCGACGTTGGCGGGTTCGGGGGAGGTGTTCATTGCGCGACTTTCTGGGTTCCGAAAATTGGGCACACGAGCGAGCACCGCGTGGGAGTGCGGTGCTGCGGAGTGCTGGGAGTGGGCGTACCGCATCTGAGCGATTCGCGTCCGTGGTCGCGCTACGTCGCCTGGGGGCACACGAGCGTTCGACCTCGCGACTCTATGCGCAGGGATAGACCTTCCGGTCGGTCCGGCGACGGAATCGACGATTCTCGCGACAGAACAGGCCGCTCCGGCGTCAGTCGCGGCCGAGTGCCTCGATCGCCGCGAGCATCGATGTCACCGATGCGAAGCCCGACGCCCTGGCCGCGGCCCTGCGCTGCGTCGGCGAATCGCCCGTAGCCAGGAGGTGCCTGGCATGCCTCGCCCGAGCGTTGCGCAGCTCCACCGCTGGCGTCATGCCGACGCTCTCGAACGCCCTGTGCAGCAGGGAACGCGAGACGCTGAGGCGCCGCGCGAGGGTGGTCGCCGAGAGCGAGCGGTCGGCGAACTCTCCCGCGATGATCTGCCTGGCCCCCTCGATCAGGACCAGGAACCGGTCGCCGCCTTCGCTCGTGGTCGCCCGGAAACGCCCCACCGCCTCCGCGATGCTCGCGAGCAGCGCCGACTCGATCGCGATGCGCAGGTTTCCCGCGCCAGGCCCGGAGTAGTCCCTCTCGGAGTCCAGGATGCTCGTGACGAGCGCGCGCAGGGCGCGACTGTAGACAGGGTCTGCGTCGACCCTGAGGGGGAACTCCCGGATGATCGGCTCGACCGCGGAGCGCCGGACCGAGTAGAGAAACGAGGTCGTCTCATCCGCGCTCGACACATCGTGCGGCCGCCGCGGGTCGAAGAGGAGGTACGAGCCCGGAGTCAGCTCGTGGGAGATTCCTGCGATCCTGACGGTCATCGTCCCCGACACGGTGGAGAGCACCTGCACCGTCTCGAGCTCCCCAGGCAGGACGTCCGCGATCGTGGCCTGCACGGGCGTGAGGTGCAGCCGCCACATGGCGACATCGCCGAGGTCGATGGCCGTGACATCGACCGCGAACTCCGCCTGCGCACCTTCGACGCGGTAGCCGCTGAGTTCGGCGAACTCAGCCGCACCCCTGCCCCGACGCCGGTATCGTTGCGGAGAAGCCACCCGAATATTTTGGCACGAGTCCGCTTATTGCTTCTCGAGTGCGCGGCCGAGGCGCGCGGCCGCCTCCTGCAGGCGCTCGACGGGGGTGTCTCCGTAGGCGAGCCGCAGGCGGCGAGGCGCGTCGGTGCCCGGCCCAGACGGGAAGAACGAGCCGCGCTGGTAGCCGATGCCCTCAGCGCTGGCATCCTCGGCGAGCCTGTCCGCGTCGATCGCGTCGTCGACGAGGCGCGGCCACAGGAACAGGCCGCCATCTGGCGCGTCGATCTCGAAGGCCCCGGGCGCGTGGGCCTCGAGCGCGGCGGAGAGCGCATCCGCCCGTTCCCGGTACAGCTCTCGCGCCGACGCGAGCGTGTCGTCGAAGAACGTGGGCGTCGTCCCGAGCAGCTCGGCGACCGCATGCTGCACGAGCTGCGAGGAGTGCGAGTCCTGACGCGCGCGCAGCGACACGAAGTCGGGGACAAGCCGCTCCGGCAGCACGATCCAGCCGAGGCGCAGGCCCGGGCCGAGCGTCTTCGTGAACGTGTTGATGTGGATCACGTGCGAGGAGCTGTTGAAGATCTCGAAGTCGAGCTCATCGCCGCGGAAGCGCAGCTCCCGGTACGGGTTGTCGGCCAGCAGGATGAAGTCGTACCGCTCCGCGAGGCGCACGAGCTCACGGCGCCCCTCGAGAGTCAAGCTGTGCTGCGAGGGGTTGTGGAAGTCGGGCACCGTGTAGACGGCCGCCGGACGCGCGCCAGCGACCAGATGGGCCTCCAGCTCGGCGACGTCGAAGCCATCGCGGCCGACCGTGATCGGCAGGATCCTCGCGTCGGAGAGTTCGAGGCCGCGCAGGAACAGCGGGAAGATCGGGTTGTCGACCGCGACGAGGCCGCCCCGCTCGACCACGAGCTGCACGGCGAGGGAGATGCCGTGGAACCCGCCGTTCGTGATGAGCACACGCGATACCGGCACGCCCTCGCGTGCGGCGATCCACTCCCGGAGCGCGGGCACGCCCTCGGTTCGCCCGTACTGCAGCGCCGGCACGCCCGGCACGGACAGGACCCGCGCGGTCGCCTCGGCGAGTTCGGCGGAGGGGAGCACCGACGGGTCGGGGATGCCGCCGAGCAGCTCGATCGAGTCAGGGTGCCGGTCGCGCAGGGTCGCGTCGCCGAAGCCCTTCGGCGCGTTGAAGGCACGCGCGAGCTCCGTCGACGTCCAGGTCGGCGGGGAGGTCTGCGGCGTGCTCTGCAGGAGGGTCTGCGTGCTGGCGGTGCTTGTCATGGTGTCGTCGTTCTCTCTCGCACGAGGCGCTCGGCCTCGATCGGTTCAGCTGGAAGTTCGGAGGTGCGGCTCGCTCAGACGAGCGCCGGGACCTGGACTGCGGGCGTCATGTTCGCATCCGCCGGCGGAGCCGCATGCCCGTACCGGGGCGTGGGGATGGCATCGATGAGGGCCCGCGTGTATGGCTGCTCGGGATGCGCGAGCACCTCGGCAACCCGTCCGGACTCGACGACCCTGCCGCCCTGGAGCACCGACACCGTGTCTGCGACCTGGCGGACGAGTGCGAGATCGTGGGAGACGAACAGGTAGGTGAGCCCCAGCTCAGCCTGCAGCTGGAACAGCACCTCGAAGATCTCCGCCTGCACGGTCACGTCGAGGGCGGAGGTCGGCTCGTCGAGCACGAGCACGTCCGGTCGGAGCACGAGGGCGCGCGCGATGGCGACACGCTGGCGCTGGCCGCCGGAGAGGGCAGACGGCTTCCTGGACAGGAACTCCGCGCCCAGGCCGACGGACGCGAGGGTGGCCCGAGCCTTCTCGGCGCGCTCTCGCTTGTCGCCGACCTTGTAGCGGTCGAGCGGCTCGCGCACGATGCGCTCCACACGCCACGTCGGATCGAGGGAGGTGAACGGGTTCTGATAGACGAGCTGCAGGTGGCGGCGGATCTCGCGGAGCTGCTTGGGAGAGCTGCCGTCGACTCGCTCGTCGCCGACGCGGATCTCGCCGGCGTCCGCCTCCTCGAGGCCGAGCAGGATGCGGACAGCCGTGGTCTTGCCCGAGCCGGACTCCCCCACGAGCGCGTGCGTCGTGCCTGCCCTCACCGCGAACGACACGTCGTCCAACGCCGCGACCCGTCGCTCCCCGACCGAGAAGCTCTTCGATACGCCCGTGAGCGCGACCTGCTCGGTCGCGGCGCCGCGGCTGTCGCGCTGCAGCAGCGAACCGTAGCGGTCGGGGTTCAGGGCGGGGGCATCCTGCCGCAGACGAACCGTGTACGGCGACGTGGACTCGGTGAACACGTGCTCCGTCGCGCCGGCCTCCTGCACCTCGCCTCCCTTGAGGACGACGATCTTCTGCGTGCGCTCGGCCGCGATCGCGAGGTCGTGCGTGATGAGCACGAGCCCGATGCCGAGTTCGCTCTGCAGCTCGCTGAGCACCCCGAGGATCCGCTTCTGGATCGTCACGTCGAGCGCACTCGTCGGCTCGTCCGCGATGAGCAGCTCGGGGCTCGGCAGCACGGCGAGCCCGATGAGCACACGCTGCAGCATGCCGCCGGAGAGCTGGTGGGGGTAGGACTCGTACACGCGCTTCGGGTCGGGCAAGCCGACCCGCTCGAACGTCGCGAAGATGAGCTCCCGCTGCTCGTCGCGGGAGAGGCCGTCGACGAGGTCGGCCGCCTCGTGCGCCTGGGAGCCGATGGTGCGCACCGGGTTGAGGGCGTTCGCCGGGTCCTGCGGCACGAAGCCGATGCGGGTACCGCGCAGGGGGCGGAACTGGCGCGGCGAGTACGCGAGCACGTCCTTCCCCTCGAAGCGGATGCTCCCAGCCGCTCGACCGCCGTCCGGCAGGAGACGCAGGATCGCGCGGGCGATCGTGGACTTCCCGGACCCGGACTCGCCGATGAGCGCGAGGCTCTCGCCACGATTCAAGGTGAAGCTGACGTCGGAGACGACCTCGCTCCTGCCGTACGCGACCGACAGGTTCTCGACCTGCAGGAGGGGCTGGGCGGAGGATTCGGGAGCGGGTGCGGATGCAGATGCAGATGCGTGGGTCATTGCGCGCCTCTCGTGCGTTCGGTCAGGACGTCTGCCGGAGCCACCGGCTGATTCGGTTGACGGAGAGCACCGTCGCGATGGTTACCAGGGCAGGCCACAGCACGAGCCAGGGCGCCCGCGGGTAGTCCTTGCCGTTGGAGATGAGCAGCCCCCAGTCGGACGCGGGCGGCGGGTCGCCGTAGCCGAGGAACGCGAGGCCAGCGATGACAAGGATCGAGAGCCCGAACTGCAGCACCGCGAGCGCCAGGACGGAGCGAGACGCGTTCGGGAGGACGTGGCGGCCGAGCACGTGCCACTTCGACCCGCCCTGGAGGTAGGCGGCCTCCACGAACGTGGCCCGCCGCGTCTTCAGCACCTCGGATCTCATGACGCGGGCGAACACCGCCACGGCGGAGACGCCCGTGGCGATCGCGGCGTTGATGGTCTGAAAGCCGAGGGAGGAGACGATGACGACGGCCAGGAGAAAGCTGGGGATGGCGAGCAGCACATCCACGAACCTGGCGAGCACCGTGTCGGTCCAGGAGCCGATGAACCCGCCGATGAGACCGATCGCGCCGCCCACGACGACGCCGATGATGACGGCGACCAGCGCCGACGAGATCGAGGACTGCGTGCCGAAGACGACCCGGGCGAACTGGTCGCGTCCGAGGTGATCGGTGCCGAACCAGTGCTGCGGGCTGGGCGCCAGGAACTTGTCGGCGGGGACGCCGTCGACCGGGCTGGAGGAGGTGAAGACGCCGGGCAGCAGCGACCAGGCGAGCACCAGGGCGATGACGACGAACGACAGCACGACCGTCGGGGGGAAGACGCCGATCGCGCGAACCTTGAACGCGGCCCTGGGACTGCGGGAGCCGGTCGCGCCCGGTGCGGCGTTCAGAACTGCGGAGGTCATACGATGCTCGCCTCTTCCTTGAGCGGGGAGTCGGACGGTGTGGAGGAGGACTTGGGTGCCGAAGCGTCCGCGTCCCCGATGACGGGCCCGCCCTTCTTGCGGTTCCCTTCGATGTCGACGCGCGGGTCGAGGATCGGGTAGGCCAGGTCTGCGAGCAGGTTGACGAGCACGAAGACGACGGCGGCGAGGCCGACGACCGCCTGCAGCACCGGCAGGTCCTGGCTGGCGACGGCCCGCTGCACGATGCTGCCGATGCCGCTCCGCCCGAAGACGGCCTCCGTGATGAGGGAACCGCCGAGCAGCTCGCCCACCGTGAGTGCGAGCACCGTCACCGCGGGCAGCGCCGACGGCTTCAGGAGGTGCCGCGTGAAGAGTCGCCGCTGCGTGAGCCCGCGGGAGCGCGCCACCGACGCGTACTCCTGCGAGGACGCGTGGTCGAGGTTCGTGATGAGCACCTCCGCGATCTGCGCCGAGACCGGGATGCCGAGGGCGACGGCGGCGAAGAACGTCGCCCACGCGCTCTCCGGGTCGACGATGCGGAACAGGCCGAGGCCGAACGCGAACACGTTGATGAGGAGCAGGCCGATGACGAAGTTCGGCACCGACAGGAACAGCGACGGGAAGGCGCGCAGGACGCCCTGGCCGTAGCGGACCGGCAGCACCTGCGTGCCGAACGCGATGAGCACGGCGAGCACAACCGCCACGAGGAGGGCACTGCCCGCGAGAGCGAGCGTCGAGGGCAGCGCATCCCCGATGAGGTCGGCGACGGGCAGGTTCGAGCGCAGCGAGACGCCGAAGTCACCGACGACGAACCTCGTGAGCGAACCCCACAGCTGCACGAGCAGCGGCTGGTCGAGGCCGTAGTAGGCCACGATGCGGGCGATCTCCTCCTCCGTGAAACCGTTGTCGGGGTTGCGCAGCGTGCTCGTGACCGGGTCCCCCGGCAGCACGCTGATGACGAAGAACGTGAAGACGTAGGCGAGCAGCACGACGATGATCGCCTGGCCCGTGCGCCTCAGCGCGAAGCGCGTGTAGTTCTGTCTCATGCTGGTCCCCTCCCGCCGGCCGGGGCCTAGTCGACCCAGGCCGTGGCGTAGTTGGCGTACGCGACGCCGTTGTACGTGACGCCGTGCAGGTTCGGCGACTGCACGTACACGCGCTGCACGATCTGCGTGATCGGGGCGAAGTAGCCCTGCTCGAGCACGTACCCCTGCAGCTCGTCGGCGAGCGCCGCGCGTGCCTCGGTGTCGCTCGAGCTCGAGATGCCCTCGGCGTACTCGTTGAGCTTCGCGTCGCTCGTTCCCACGCCGAACCAGTCCTCGTCGCCCTCGTTGAGGCTGGTGAGGATGCCCGCGACCGTGCCGACGTCGATGAAGCTGCGCGTGATCTCGGTGGCCTGGATCTCGACGCCGCTGTTGAGCACACGCTCGCCGTACGTGACGACGTCGTACGCCTCGATCTTCACGTCGAAGCCGATCTTCTTGAGCTGCTGCGCCACGAGCTCGTCGACCGACTGCGAGGTGGCGAGGTAGGGGTTCGGGTAGAGCGTCACGGCGAGGGTCTCGCCGTTCTTCGAGCGGATGCCGCCAGCGCCTGCCGTCCAGCCGGCCGCATCCAGCAGCTTCTTCGACTCCTCCGGGTCGAACGCGAACGCGTCGCTGTGGTCCGTCGCCTCGGG
Source organism: Pseudoclavibacter sp. VKM Ac-2888 (assembly GCF_015351285.1). Lineage (NCBI taxonomy): Bacteria > Bacillati > Actinomycetota > Actinomycetes > Micrococcales > Microbacteriaceae > Pseudoclavibacter > Pseudoclavibacter sp. VKM Ac-2888. The sequence goes on along the minus strand of NZ_JADKSM010000001.1, from coordinate 3,018,251 downwards.
GACGTTGCTCTGGATGAACGACTCCGCGGCCTCCCAGTCCTCCGTGTACACGGTGGAGAGGATCTCGTCGCGGTCGATGCCGTGCTGGAATGCCTGACGCACCTCGGTCTCGTTGAACGGGGCGACCTGCGTGTTCAGCGCGTAGCCGTTGACGAAGCCCAGGTAGCGGGGAACCGCGACCTCGAGGCCCTCGTCGGCGAGCGCATCCAGCTCCTGCGGGGAGGTGTTGTAGGCGACGTCCGCCTGGCCAGCCTGCACCGAGGAGGTGCGCAGCGACGGCTCGGCGACGATCTGGTAGGTGATGGAGTCGAGGAACGCGGGGCCCGTGTGCTCGAGCGCCTCCGGACCCCAGGTGTAGTCCTCGCGCTTGGTCAGGACCACGTCCTGCCCCTCCTGCCAGGACTCGACCGTGAACGGGCCGCTGCCGACGAAGTTGCTGAGGTCGGCCTGCTCCTCGGCCGGCAGCGCGATGACGGCCGGTGAGGTGAGGATCGAGCCGTGGTAGCCGAGCGTCGGGATGAAGCCGAGGGTGGGCTTCGAGAACTTCACCTCGACGGTCGCCGCGTCGACCGCGGTCGCACCGTCGTAGTTCGCGGCGGGGAACAGCCCGATGCGGTTGATGCCGCGGTCGGGGTCGCCCTTGGCCCAGATGTCGAGGTTCGCGACGACCGCCGCGGCGTCGACGGGGGTGCCGTCCGAGAAGGTCACGCCGTCCTTGAGGTGCAGCGTGTACTCCGTCGCGTCGTCGTTCTGCTCCCAGCTCTCCGCGACCCACGGGCTGACGTTGCCCTCGCCGTCGACGTACACGAGCTTGTCGGTGACGTGGCCCCAGACGTGCCCCTGGTAGCTGGAGATGGCGCTGTTGTTGGGGATCCAGCTGTCGCCGAGGGAGTCGATGAGGAACGTGATGTCGCCGCCGTTCTTCGGCTCGCCCTCCCCCGCGGCTCCCGGGGCGGCGTCGGACGTCGCGCAGGCTGCGAGGAGCGACATGCTGGCGAGCACGCCGATGGCTGCGGCGAGTTTCCGTCGGAGTCGTGGGTGTCGTGTCGACATGGTGGTGGCTGCTTTCTCGGGGTCTGCGTTGGGGATTGCGGGTGGTCGGTCGGTGGGTGCGTGTACGTGTGCGTGTGCTGGCGCTGGTGCTGGTGCTGGTGCTGGTGCTGGTGCTGGTGCTGGTGAGCGGATGCTCGGGATGGGGCGCTCGCGGCGCCGGGTCAGATGGCCTTGCCCGGGTTGAAGAGCGCGGCGGGGTCGAGCGCGTGCTTGATGGCGTGCTGCGCCTCCCGGCTCCGCTCGGACAGCTCGAGGGCTGCGAGGTCGAGCTTCGACGAGCCGATGCCGTGCTCACCGCTCACGGTTCCGCCGAGCTCGAGCGCGAACTCGGCGAGGGCGGCGGCCGCGTCGTGCAGCTGCGGCGGGACGACGGCCGGGTCAGCTCCCTCCGGGATGCGGAACGTGATGACGGGGTGCAGGTTGCCGTCGCCGGCGTGCGCGACAGCGCCCACCGTGACGCCGAAGCGCTCCTCGACGACCGGGAAGTGGGCGAAGATCTCGGGGATGCGTGACTTGGGAACGGCGATGTCGCCGCCCGCGAACCACTCGGCGGGATCGAAGCCGCGCCCTGAACGGCGCAGCTCCCACAGCGCCTCGCCGTCCTCGACGCTCTCCTCGGTGACGAGCCCGCCGACGGCTTCGAGCGCCGCGCGGAGGTCGGCGGACTGCTCGTCGATGCCGTAGCCGTCGAGCTCGATGAGCAGCAGGGCGCCACCGCGGGCGGTGAGCGTGCTGCCGCTGTGCGCGTCGATGTTCGCGAGCGTGCGGGAATCGAAGAACTCGACAACGCTCGGGCGCACGGTGCTGCGGGTGATGGCGGCGAGCGCATCCGCGCCAGCTGCCGTCGTCGCGAAGAACGCCGACACCGTGCGGCGGGCGACGGGGATCGGACGCAGGCGCACGGTCGCCGCGACGACGATGCCGAGGATGCCCTCCGAGCCGACGAAGAGGGAGACGAGGTCGAGGCCCGTGACGCCCTTGATGGAGCGGTGGCCGACGTGCACGAGGGCGCCGTCGGCGAGCACGACGTCGAGCGCGAGGATCGACTCGCGCGTCACCCCGTACTTCGCGCAGCGCAGCCCGCCGGCGTTGGTGGCGATGTTGCCGCCGATGGACGAGATGTCCCAGCTGGCCGGGTCCGGGGCGTAGAAGAGGCCGTACGGCTCGAGGTGGCGGTTGAGGTCGGCGTTGATGACGCCCGGCTCGACCACGGCGACCTCGTCGAGCGGGCTCACCTCGACGACCCGGTCGAGGCGCTCCGTCGAGACGACCAGCTGCCGCTCGTCGGCGGTCGCGCCTCCTGCGAGGCCGGAGCCAGCGCCGCGCGGCACCACCGCGATGCCAAGCTCGGCCGCCGTACGCACGATCACCTGCACCTCCGCCGCCGTGCTCGGGAACGCGACGGCCGGGCCGATGTCGATGCCGGCGAGACGGCCCCTGGTGCTCGCATCCACCGCGTACTCGCGTGTCAGCGCCGAGGGAACGCGCACCTCGAGCTGCGGCAGCTCCGCCTGCAGCTCGCCGATGAGCCGCTGCAGCGGTTGCGCTCCCTCGAGCGAGGAGAGCGGCGCGGTCGGCGCGGGGGTGGCGAGCTCGGTGGGCATGCTGGCCTTTCGACGGGAGGCGGGAGGATCCCTCGAAAGGTACGGAAGCGCCCATCGCGTGAACAGGCACCGTCGTCGCTTCCCTTCGCCGAACGTTGTCGGGCTTCAGGCGGCGTCACGGTGCGTCATCAACCACGTCAGGAAGTGGCGCACGCTCGACCCCGAGTTGCCTCACAGGCAACACGCGCGGCGGGTCGCGCCGCGGAGAATCCGGTCGCGCGGTCCAAGACGACCGGTCGCTTCCCGCGTCGACTGTCCAACATCAGTGCAGAAAGTGGCCGAACTCGGCCCTGGGGGCCTGCAACGGCCGATATTGCACTGATGTTGGACAGGCCCGCCCGGCACCCGTTCGGCAGAGCCTGCGCGCCCGCGCGCCCGCCCGCTCGACGCGAAAAGGCGGGCCGCGCGATGTGCGCGACCCGCCTCCTGCGAGTGCCGGCCCCGGCGTCCGGGTCGCAGGGACCTGGATATCGGGAGCTCGGGATGCTGGCCGTTACGCCTGCAGGCTTCCTCCGTTGGTGCGGATGACCTCGGCGTACCAGTCGAACGACTTCTTCTTGTAGCGCTCGAGCGTGCCGGAGCCGTCGTCGTTGCGGTCGACGTAGATGAAGCCGTATCGCTTGCTCAGCTGCGCCGTGCTCGCCGAGACGAGGTCGATGCAGCCCCACGTCGTGTAGCCGAGCAGCTCGACGCCGTCAGCGATCGCTTCGCCTGCCTGCACGAGGTGGTCGTTGAGGTAGGCGATGCGGTAGCCGTCATCGACGGTCTTCACGCCGTCGATCTCGACGAGCTGGTCCTTCGCCCCGAGCCCGTTCTCGACGATGAACAGCGGCTTCTGCCACCGCTCCCAGAACTGGTTCATGACGATGCGCAGGCCGGTCGGGTCGATCGCCCAGCCCCACTCGCTCTTCTCCAGCGTCGGGTTGGGCACGCCGCCCATGATGTTGCCTTCACCGGCGCCGGCAGCGGGATCCGCCGTCTCGGCGATGCTCATGTAGTAGCTGAACGAGATGAAGTCGACCGTGTTCTTCAGGATCTCGCGGTCCTCATCCGTGATGTTGAGGTCGATGCCCTTCTCCTTGAAGAGGCGCAGCGCGAAGCCCGGGTACTCGCCGCGCACGTGCACGTCGCCGAACATGAGGTTCGAGTGGTCGACGTCCATGACCTTGAGCGCATCCGCGGGGCTCGGCGTGAGCGGGTAGACGGGCATGGCGATGAGCATGCAGCCGACCTGCGCATTCGGGGCGACCTCGTGCGCGATCTTCGTCGCGAGCGCCGAGGCGACGAGCTCGTGGTGGATGGCCTGGTACAGGTCCTGCTCGCTGAGCTGCTCCTTCGGTGTGAGGATGCCACCGCTCAGGAGCGGGGCGTGCAGCACCGAGTTGATCTCGTTGAACGTGAGCCAGTACTTCACTCGCGAGCCGTAGCGCTCGAACAGCACTCGGGCGTAGCGCTCGTAGAAGCCGATGAGCTCGCGGCTCACCCAGCCGTCGTACTGCTGCGCGAGGTGCAGCGGCGTCTCGTAGTGCGAGATCGTGACGAGCGGCTCGATGCCGTGCTTCTCCAGCTCGTCGAGCACTCGGTCGTAGAACGCGAGGCCCTCCTCGTTGGGCTCCAGCTCGTCGCCCTTCGGGAAGATGCGGCTCCACGCGATCGAGAAGCGGAACGTCTTGAACCCCATCTCGGCGAAGAGCGCGATGTCCTCCGCGTAGCGGTTGTAGAAGTCGATGCCGACGTGCTTGAGGTTGTCGTCCGTCGGCCCCTCGGTCGGCGGCGCCATGATGCCCTTCGGCATGACGTCCTGGATGGAGAGGCCCTTGCCCCCGTCGAGGTAGCCGCCCTCGAGCTGGTTGGCTGCGGTCGCGCCGCCCCAGAGGAATCCGTCTGGGAAGTTCGTTGTCGTCATTCGCGTGTCTCCTTCGTTCTGCGATGCGTTGGTGCGTGAAGTCGTGCGGTGTGGATGCGGCTACTTGGCGAGCGCCACGGTCTCGACCGACTTGGCCAGGTACAGCGACTCTCCGTGCGAGATGGGACCGGTCACCTGGCTCGTGATCTCCGGGTACAGCTCTGAATTCGTGATGATGACGGGCGTCGTCACGTCGTAGCCCGCCGCCTTGACGGCGTCGACGTCGAACTCGATGAGCAGCTCGCCAGCCTTCACGGCCTGGCCGGACTCGACCTTCATCGTGAAGTGCTGGCCGTTCAGCTTCACCGTGTCGACACCGATGTGGATGAGCACCTCGGCACCGTCCGCGTGGCGCAGGCCCACCGCGTGGCCCGTCGGGAAGGCGGCTGCCACGACACCGTCGAACGGTGCGTAGACGGCGCCGGAGCTGGGGATGACCGCCGCGCCCTTGCCGAGCACACCGCCGGCGAAGACGGGGTCGGAGACCTCGGACAGCGCAACCGCGGTGCCGTCGAGGGGGCTGAGGATCTCGAGGTCGTTGCTTGCGGCCTTGGCCGGAGCTTCCTCCTCCACCGGGTCCTTGAAGCCGAGGATGACGGTGAGGAGGAACGACACCACGATCGCCGCGACCAGGCCGAGGCCGAGGAAGACCATGTTGCCGTTGCCGAAGAGCGCAGGCAGCGCCAGCCCGGAGGGAACGACGAAGGCGGTGGAGAAGACGCCGCCCATGGCGATGATCGCCCCGCCGAGTGCGCCGCCGATGACGCCGAAGATGAAGGGGCGCTTGAGGGGCAGGTTGATGCCGTAGATCGCGGGCTCGGTGATGCCGGCGAGGAAGCCGGACAGCGTGGCGGGTGCGGCGAGCGACTTGAGCTTCTTGTCGCGGGTGCGGACCCACACGCCGGCGACGGCAGCGGACTGCGCGAGGACGGCAGCGAACACCGGGCCGATCAGCAGGATCTGACCTGTTGCCTGGAACTCGAGAGTGAACAGCGGCACGAAGCCCCAGTGGAGTCCGAAGATGACGAAGACCTGCCACAGACCACCCATGATCGCGCCGCCGAGCCACGGGACGTTCGCGAAGATCCAGCCGATGCCCTCGCCGAGCCATCCGCTCAGGAGCGCGGAGATCGGGCCGACGACGACGAACACGAGGGGCACCGCGATCAGAACCACGATCATGGGCGTCAGGAAGCGGCGGACCGAGGAGTGCAGCTTCGCGTAGAGGAACTTCTCCGCGTAGCTCTGCAGCCACACGATGAGGATGATCGGGATGACGCTGGAGACGTAGCTGACCATCGTGAACGGGATGCCGAAGAACGTCAGTCCCTCGGCTCCGACCAGCGGAGTGATCGTCGGATAGACCAGCGCGCCGGCGATCGCGAACGAGGTCCACTCGGAGGCCTTGAAGTAGCGTGCCGCCGTGATCGCGAGCGCCATCGGCAGGAAGTTGATGAACGCGTCGGAGAGCGCGTTGAGGACGAGGTACGTCGACGTGTCGGTGGCGATCCAGCCGAAGGTCGCCGCGGCGGACAGGAATGCCTTCAGCAGACCGGTGCCGGCGAGCGCCCACAGCAGTGGGGTGAACAGCGCCGCGATCATCGAGATGAAGCGGTTGAAGAGGTTCTTCTTCGGCTCGTCGGGATCGACCGTCGCCGTCTGCGTGCCCGCGACGAGGTTCGAGATCTTCCCGAGCTCGGCGTACACCTCCGGGACCTCGTTGCCGATGACGACCTGGTACTGGCCGCCGGCCTCGGCCGTCGTGATGACGCCCGGGATGGCCTTGACAGCGGCCTTGTCGATCTTCGCGTCATCCCTGATCGCGAAGCGCAGCCGGGTCATGCAGTGCACGACCGACTTGACGTTCTCTTCGCCGCCGACGCCCTTGAGCACATCCGCTGCAACTCTTGAGTGATCCATGGGACCGCTCTCCTTCTCCCGCCATCGGCGGCAATTCGGTCTGGAGCCCCTGGGCCGAACCGGCAGATTTTGGGCAACAAAAAAACCTGAACTCGAACACCGCCATTTCGGCGATATGAGTTCAGGTTTTGCCCGCTTGACCGGTAACAATCCAAGGATTCCGCAGGACTTCATTGCCCTGCGGCAGTCACTCTAGCATCGGCTCCACGTCTGTGCCATAGGCAATGTGCTGCGCGAGCCGTTCGATGTGGACCGTCACGTACAGGAGCTCCTCGTCGGTCAGCTCGACCCCCGTCGCCTCCCGCACGTACCCCTTCACCTGCTCGGCGATCGCGAACGAGCGCGGGTAGGTGCGCTTCGTGAAGTCGAAGAACGACGAGTCCGTGGAGCGGAGCATGCTGCGCGACACGAGCCGCTGCAGGAGGAACTGGATGTGCAGCACGAAGCGCGCGTAGTCGTGGCTGTCGACGTCGAGGTCGACGCCGAGGCCGGCTTCGACGGTCACGACCACGTGCTGGACGCGGCGGAAGAGCAGGGCGGAAGTGCCGTCGGGCTCGTCGCGCGTCGAGTTCAGCACGTGCATCGTCAGGAACACGGCCTCCTCCGGCGGGAGCTCCCGGTCGAGGGCCGAGGAGATGACCTTCGCCATGTGCTTCGACGCCGCGAACTCCTGCGGGTGCAGCACGCGCAGCTCCGGCATCGACGTCGCCGGAATGCGGATGCCCCGATCGAGCCGCTCGAGCACGTACTGGATGTGGTCGATGACCGCGAGGGGAAGCCGCTTGCCGAGGTCGCGTCCCAGCATCCGCTCGGCCTCGTCGACCGCGCTCATGACCGCCTCGACCACGGGGTACGGCACGGCGCTCAGCAGCTGCAGGGCCTGGTCGCCCTCGCTGCCCGTCGCGAGCACGAACGTCTTCTCCACCCTCGAGGGGTCGATGAGGTCACCCGGCTTCAACTGGAAGCCGAGACCGCGCCCCATCAGCACACGCTCCTGCCCGGCCCCATCGATCTGGATCACAACGTTGTTGTTGATGACCTTCGAGATGCCAGGAGTCGGGGAGCTTTGTGCCTTCGAGGAGCTCCTCCTGCGGGATTCGCCCATGATGGGCATTGTATTGCGCCAGGCTCGACGGCAAGCGCGGGGAGCGAGCCGGCTGGGCGGTGCACGCAGGTGGATGCACGCACGTGCACGCGAATGCACGAAACCCCGGCTCCGAGCTGGGCTCGTACCGGGGCTTCATCTTGGTGTTCTCTGCAGAGCGGAGACGAGGGGATTTGAACCCCTGGTCCCCTCAAAGGGGACTCCACCTTAGCAGGGTGGTGCACTCGGCCGGACTATGCGACGTCTCCAAGACTCACCTATCGTAGCGGGTCGCGGCGCAACTTCCGAACTGAGCGCGAGATTTCGCACGACCAACCCCGCGGATGGGGCAGTTTCACCCCGTCCTCGGCCGCAACACGGGGTGAAACCGCCCCATTCGGGCAGCGGAGGGGCGGGCGGGAGCGCGGGTGCGCGGGGAGGGTACGCGCTGGCTAGCCGAAGAGGGTCGTCGGGTTCGAGCAGGACTCCTGGTCGGCGGCCTGGCCCGCGAAGGTGGGCGCGGGGGTCGCGACGGGGGCGTTCGGGTCGACGGGCGCATCCGTCGCCGCGTCCTCGCCGGTCGTGCCATCGCCGGTGGTCCCATCGTCGGCGACCGCGCCCTCATCGCCCGGCGCACCGGCGACGGACAGCGGCTGGTCTGCCGCCAGCAGGTCCCACATGGCCGTCGCATCCGGCTCCAGCGGAATGACCCGCGAACCGTCGTAGTCGCCCGTCGGCAGCTGCACGAACGAGATCTTCGACAGGTCGACCTTGTTGAGCGCCGTAGCCATGCCCATGAGGGTCGGCACATCCGCGAGCGACTTCGTCATCTTCATGTTCTGCGTCGCCGCGACCCCGAGTCCGTACAGCTTGGTCGGGTTCGCGAGCGTGCCAGCGCTCTTCACCTCGCGGATGAGGGACGAAAGGAACACCTGCTGGTTCGCGATGCGCTGCAGGTCGCTGCCACCCACGCCGTGGCGGGTGCGGAGGAACTTCAGCGCATCCTCGCCCTGCAGCGAGTAGTTGCCCGGCTGCAGGTAGAGGCCGACGTAGTCGTCGCTGATCTCGTTCGCCACGCACACGTCGACGCCGCCGACGGCGTTCGACATCTCGATGACCCCGAGGAACTGCACCATCGCGGCGTACGGGATGTCGAGGCCGCTCATCGCCTCGACGGTCTCGACGACGCAGCCCATGCCGCCCTCGCCGAGGATGCTGTTCATGGGGACCTCGTAGCGCTCCTCCATCTGCACCCCCTCGTCGTTGGTGCACGCCGGCTGGTCGACCATCGTGTCGCGAGGGATGCTGACGACGGAGGCGTGCGTGCGGTCCGCCGAGACGTGCAGCAGCATGTTCACGTCGTTGAGCACCCCGGAGGCCGCCTCGTCGCCTTCCCCGTACTCGGCGCCCTGACCCGTGCGGTCGTCGCTGCCGACGAGGAGGATGTTGAAGCCGCCCTCGATCTCGTCGAACGCGACGGGCGGCTCATCCCCGCCCGGGTCCGGCAGCAGCTGCAGGTTGCCGCCGAGGTTCGCCGCTGCGATCCCGCCGATCGCGAGCACGCTCACGAGCGCCGCGGAGAGCGCGACGAGCAGCCCCTTGCCGAGCGAGCGAGCGGCGGAGGTGACGGGCAGGCGGCCATGCTGGGCGACCCCACCCCGCGCATCCGGGTGCAGGATGCCATCGTCACCGGCACGGTCGAAGCGCTGGGCGCTGCTTCCCCGTCGTCGAGAAGTCGTCACAGGTGCGGGCCTCCCCCGGAGCGTACGTCGAGTTCGTCAGCATAGAGCGCGCGAACATGGATCTCCTGACCCCGCGCAGGATGCCAGCAGACGCGGGTGGTCAGGAAGCGTCGATGATCAGAACAGCGACGAGCTCGCGTTGGAGCATGACTCCTCGTCGGCCCGCTGGCCCGCGAGCGTGGGCTGCGGCACGGCGCTCGTCGGCGGCGTCTCGACCGGCAGCCCCGTGGCGGGGTCGACGGGGATACCCGTCGCCGGGTCGATGGGGAAGCCGGTCGTCGGGTCGATCTCCCAGCCCGTGGCCGGGTCGATGGAGACCGTCGCGCTCGGGTCGGCCGGCGTCTCGGTGGGCTCTGGCGCGCCCGCGACCTCCAGCGACTGGTCGGTGCGCAGCAGCTCCCACATGGCGGAGGCGTCCGGCTCGAGTGGCTGCACGCGCGCCGAGTCGTACGCCGCGGTCGGCAGCTGCACGAAGGTGATCTTGTCGAGGGGCACCTGCGAGAGCGCCATCGCCATGCTGACGAGCGTGTTCGGGTCGGTCAGCGAGCTCGACATGGTCATGTTCTGCGTCGCCGCGACGCCCAGGCCGTACAGCTTGACGGGGTTCGTGAGCGTTCCAGCGCTCTTCACCTCGCGGATGAGCGCCGACAGGAACACCTGCTGGTTCGCGATGCGGGTCAGGTCGCTGCCGTCGCCCACGCCGTGGCGGGTGCGGAGGAACTTCAGCGCATCCTCACCCTGGAGCGTGTAGTCGCCCGGCTGCAGGTACAGGCCGACATAGTCGTCGCTGATCTCGTTCGCGACGCACACGTCGACGCCGCCGACGGCGTTCGACATCTCGATGACGCCGCGGAACTTCACCATCGCCGCGTAGGGGATCTCGATGCCGCTCATCGCCTCGACCGTCGACACGACGCAGTTCATGCCGCCCTCGCCGAGGATGCTGTTCATGGGGACCTCGATGGCCTCTTCCATGGCAACACCCTGGTCGTTGGTGCAGGCCGGCTGGTTCACGATCGTGTCGCGCGGGATGCTGACGACGGACGCACTCGAGCGGTCCTCCGCGATGTGCAGCAGCATGTTGACGTCGTTGAGCACGCCGTCCGCATCGGCTTCTCCCTCGCCGAACTCCGCGCCCTGACCGGTTCGGTCGTCGCTGCCGACGAGCAGCACGTTGATGCCGCCCTCGATCTCGGCGAAGCTCGCCGGCTCCTCCGAGCCGGACGGGTCGGCGATGTCGAAGGTCGTGACCTTCGACTGCAGGTTGATCCAGGCGAGCGCACCGACGAACATGACGCTGACGAGTGCGACGCAGAGGGCGATCGTCCCGGTCTTGACGACCGAGTTCGTGGGCGTCGTCACGTGCTGCTTGCCGTGGCGCGCAGAGGTCACCTTCGGGGTCTCCTCCTGCACGCCCTTGCCCGGAACGTAGCCGCGCCGAGCGCGGGATGGTCCGGGATGCGTCACAGGCGGTGTTCCTCACGTCAGGGGATTGGTGGCGGAGGGCGTGGGATTCGAACCCACGAGACATTGCTGCCCACTGGTTTTCAAGACCAGCTCCATCGGCCGCTCGGACAGCCCTCCAGAAGTGCTCAGACAACGATTCAGTATCGTTTTCGAGCTCTTCGCGTGTCCATGGTAACCGAAAGTGAAATATCTGGTTACCCGGACGTTCGACGCAGACTCACGGACGCTGCCGCGAGTACTGACGCGCCGGCTTCCCTGACAGAGCCAGCAAGGACAGGATATCCAGAGCGGTGAACGCGAGGGTAGTGCTGAACCTGATTTCCTCATCTCCTGCCCACCAGCCGCCGAACTGCAGGGCGATCGACCCGGCCGCGTAGAGCAGCAGCGTGATGCGCGCCCAGTTCACGCCACGCAGCACGAGGATGCCGAGCAGCAGCGTCGAGGAGACGACGATCCCGCCCACGACCATGCTGGCGATCCAGGCCGGCTCCGCGAGGGCCGTCGCGTCTGTCCCGGAGAGCTCGGCATCCGTCAGCACCTCGCGCATGCCGTCCGGCCCGATGAGCGCCAGCACGCCGAAGAGGAGCAGAGCGAGCAGCGCCCGACCGAAGACGACGATCGCGCCGAACGTGATGGTGATGGGGCGCCCATGCCGGCGCACCTCCTCGGCGACCGAGCTCTCGATGGGGCTCGAGGTGCTCATGGCCTCGAAGGCGGCGCGCTTCTTCGTCGATGGCGCCGATGGCGCCGGGAGAGTCGAGTCGCGGGGAGCGGATTCGAGGCGATCTGCGGGAGCACCGCTGGCCGAGGGCAGCAGCACGGGCTCGGGGACGGTCAGCGGCGCATCGGAGGTGCTCGGCAGCTGCAGCACCGGCAGGTTGCCGTCGGTGCGGATCGAGTCGCCGCCGCCGTTGCGCGAGTGGTAGCCCGTCGAGAAGTCCTTGAGCACCGCGACGGACGCCCGAGGCGTGCCCTCGAGCACTGTGGCGACGATGTGGTCGCGCTCGATATCGGTGTCGGCGTCGATCTTGTGCGTCACCTGCAGCGTGAAGAGCGAGAAGCCGACAGCACGGTCGAAGGTGCCGGCCGCGAGCCAGTCGACCCGGGTGCCGCCGGGCAGCAGCCAGCCGTCCGGGCACTTCCAGAAGCGCACGTGATGCCGCTTCGCCGGGTTGCCTGCGACCTCCTGCTGGTACGCGAAGTCCTGCTGCCGACCGAAGAGGAACAGCGGGCTGACCGGCGCCTCGTGATAGCTGCGACGGGTGACCGTCGAGGAGATGATGCCGAGGCTCGTGCGCAGCGAGATGTCGTCGGCTCGCGTCCAGCCGGCAGCGCGCATCGCATCATGCAGCTCGGCCTCGTGTCCGAGCAGCCCCAGGTTGATGGGGTCGCCGAGCAGGCCGTCGCTGGTCCGCGCCCTGCCGATGAAGTAGTCGGGCACGTACACGGTCGTCAGGATGCGGTGGATGCGCGGCAGGACGAGGTACGCGAGCAGGCCCCAGAAGGCGAGCAGCAGGAGGATCCCCCACCAGCCGACCTGGAACGAGTCATCGGCGACGAGCACCGCGAGCCAGATCGCTGCCAGTCCTGCGAAGACGAAGAAGAAGCCGTCGAGCGCTTGGCCGATGGCGGCGAGCGGGCGCCTCCGCGGCACGTCGACGGTCATGCCGTCGCCTAGCTGAGCCTGCTCAGTGCCACGCCGAGTCCGTCGTGCGCGAAGTCCGGCGCCAGCACCGTGCCAGCGTCGATGACCTCCTGCGGGGCGTCGCCCATGGCGATGGCCGTGCCGCCGTTGGACGCCCACTGCAGCATCTCGATGTCGTTGCGCCCGTCGCCGGCGACCACGACCCGGTCCATCGGGATGCCGAGCTCGCGGCGCACCCGCTCGAGCGCTGTCCCCTTGTTGACGCCCTCCGGCGCGATGTCGAGCCACGCGGTCCAGCCGACGGAGTAGCTGACCTCGTGCAGACCGAGACGCTCGATGACCGCCGTGAACTCCTCGATCGAATGGTCAGGGGAGATGACGACAAGTCGCGTCGCCTCGGCGTTGAGGAGCCCCTCGAAGGGAACCTCCTCGCCGCGCGCCTCGAAGCTCCCGTCGGGGAAGTGCCCGCTGTACTTGAACACACCCTGCGGGTCCTCGACCGCGAACATCGCGTTCTCCAGCGCTCCCCGCAGGCTGACGAGCACTTCGGTGGGGTCGAACGTCTCGATCCAGCGAGTCGCGTACCCGCCCTGCGCGACCGCGTCGCGCTCGAGCGTCATGGCGCCGTTCGCGGACACGTGGAACTGCGAGTCGAGGCCGAGCCGCTCGGCGATGGGTCGCGTGTCCGCCCAGCTGCGGCCGGTGGCGAGCATGACCTCGTGGCCCGCGGCCTGCAGCCGCCGAACCTGCTCGAACGTCGCGTCCGGGATCGCACCGTCGATGCCGAGGATCGTGCCGTCGATGTCGAGCGCGACGAGCATCCGCCCGCCCGCAGCGCCCTGCTCTGGCAGGTTCACCGCGCTCATTTGACGGGCTCCATGACCTCGAGGCCGCCGAGGTAGGGACGCAGCGGCTCGGGGATGACCACCGACCCGTCGGCGCGCTGGTGCGTCTCGAGCAGCGCCACGAGCCAGCGCGTCGTCGCGAGCGTGCCGTTGAGGGTCGCAGCCGGCGCGGTCTTGCCGGACTCGGTGCGATACCTCGTCGACAGGCGACGGGCCTGGTAGGTCGTGCAGTTCGAGGTCGAGGTGAGCTCGCGGTACGCATCCTGCGTCGGAACCCACGCCTCGACGTCGAACTTGCGAGCCGCCGAGGAGCCGAGGTCGCCGGCGGCGGTGTCGATGACGCGGTAGCTCAGGCCGAGCGACTGCAGCACCTCCTCCTGCCAGCCGAGGAGCCGCTCGTGCTCCGCCTCCGCGTCCTCCGGCTTCGCGTAGACGAACATCTCGAGCTTGTTGAACTGGTGCACGCGGATGATGCCGCGCGTGTCCTTGCCGTGCGAACCGGCCTCGCGGCGGTAGCAGGTCGACCAGCCGGCGTAGCGCATCGGCGCTGCCTCGATGTCGATGATCTCGTCGGAGTGGTAGCCCGCGAGCGCCACCTCGCTGGTGCCCGTCAGGTAGAGGTCGTCGTCCTGCAGGTGGTACACCTCGTCGGCGTGCTCGCCGAGGAAGCCAGTGCCGCGCATGATCTCCGGCTTCACGAGCGTCGGCGTCGTGAGCATCACGAAGCCGTTGCGGATCGCGACATCGAGCGCATACGTCATGAGGGCCAGCTCGAGGCGGGCACCGATGCCGCGCAGGAAGTAGAACCGAGCACCGGAGACCTTCGCCCCGCGCTGCATGTCGATCGCCCCGAGCAGCTCCCCCAGCTCGAGATGATCGCGCGGCTCGAAGTCGAACGCCGGGCGCTCGCCCACCGTCTTGAGGACCTCGAAGTTCTCCTCGCCACCCGCCGGCACGCCCTCGATGACGAGGTTCTGGATGCGCCCGATGGCCGCATCCGCAGCCGCGCTCGCCTCGTTCGCGGCCTGGCTCGCCGCCTTGACGCTCACCGCCAGGTCCTTCACCGAGGCGAGGATCGCCGGCTTCTCCTCCTTGCTGGCCTTCGCGACCAGCTTGGAGGCGGCGTTCTGCTCGGCGCGCAGCCGCTCGAACTCGGAGATCGCAGACCTGCGAGCAGCGTCAGCCTCGAGCGCCGCATCGACCGTCGAGGGGTCGTTGCCGCGCGAGATCTGAGAGCGCTTGAGGAGGTCGGGCTGGTCACGGAGAAGCTGGGCGTCGATCACGGTCCAAGCCTAGTCGTCGAGGGTGCCGCGAGCAGAGGAGCGCGTTCGCCGCAGACGCACACCGCCGCTGACTTAGGCTCACTGCATGCCGCATACCGCCCGACAGGGTTCAGACAAGCTCGCCGCCATCGTCGTCAACCCAGTGAAGGTCGATACAGAAGCCCTCCGCGCAGCCGCGGCCGAGAGCGCGGAACGGTACGGCTGGCCGGAGCCCCTGTGGTTCGAGACGACCGCGGACGACCCCGGAGCCGGGCAGACGAAGGAGGCCATCGAAGCTGGCGCGACGATGGTCATCGCCGCCGGGGGCGATGGAACCGTTCGACTCGTCGCCGAGACCCTGGCGGGCACGGACGTCGCACTCGGCGTGGTCCCGGGCGGAACCGGCAACCTCCTCGCGCGCAACATCGGCATCGAGGTCGCGGGAGGCGTGACCGACACGGTGTCCGAGATGGTGCAGAACGCATCCACTCTCCTGCCCGGCGCGAAGCCCTCGACGCTCCCCATGACAACGCTCGCCCGAGCCGTCGAAGTCGCCTTCGGCGGTGTGGATGCGCGCATCGACGTCGGCTGGGCCGCCGTCGAACGCGAAGACAAGACCCGCGAGCGCATGGCGTTCACCGTCATGGGCGGCGTCGGCGTCGACGCCGGCATGATCGCGAATACCTCGGAGGACCTGAAGAAGAAGGTCGGCTGGGTCGCGTACCTCGGCGGCATCGCCCGCTCCGTCGCCAACGGACCGAACTTCCACCTGCGTCTCCGCGTCGACGGCAAGACGCATGCGCGGTCGCTCCGGGCGGCCACCGTCATGGTCGGCAACTGCGGGCTCATGCCCGGCGGGCTGCACCTGCTGCCCGACGCCGAGATCGACGATGGCAGGCTCGACCTCGCCATCATGCGCCCCAACGGCCTGATCGGCTGGCTGCAGATCTACGGCCGCCTCGTCGTGCAGTCCGGCATCATGCGGCGCACCGATGTCGGCAGGCGCATCCTCCTCGAGGGCCGAAAGCACGTGCGCGCCCTCACCTACGCGCAGGTCGAGGAGGTCACCTTCCGCCTCGACTCCGGCCCGGAGGAGTTCGAGGTCGACGGGGATGCGGCGGGGCAGATCACCGCTGCGCGCATCTGGATCGAGCCTGCCAGCCTCACGGTGCGCACCCCGAAGCCCATGCCCGAGAACGAGGGGCTCCGCACCCTCGCGCGTCGCCTCGGCATCACCGGACCTGAGAACAGCCCGAGCCGGCCGTCGCTCTAGGGACGACACGCCCGAACCCCGCATCGAGGGGCCCAGACCGCGCGTACCGCAGCTCACTTGTCTCACGGACCGCCGCGTTTCGCTTGACCCTGGTTCGTTCGGGGCAGAGAATGCTACTTATAACTCTGTAGACTCATGAGTAGCGGCATTCCATCATTTGGGGCATGGTCGGTGAACTCCAGCGAAGCGTGGGCAAGAACATCCGTCGAATCCGCCTCTCGCGCGGTATCAGCCAGGAGGCGCTCGGCGACGTGGTGGGGCTGCACCGCACCTACATCGGATCCGTCGAGCGCGGCGAGCGCAACATCACGCTGCAGACCCTCGAGGGCATGGCGGAACTCCTCGGCGTGCCGCCGATGGACCTCCTTGCCGACGCAGGCGACACCGGGCCGACGGCATCGCCGGTCGCCTAGCTCCGCGCCTCAGCATCCGGGTCTGCTCGACGCCAATCCGCTGACTCGCGGACACCTGTAGCGACCGATGAAGCACCCCACCGGCACCACCCCTTGCCCCACCTGGTGCGTCTCGCTGCACCTCGACGGCGAGACGCTGCACTACGGCGAGAGTCTTGCCATCGAGCTCCTGCAGCGACCGACCTCCGCGGAGCTTCGCTTCCGACCCGAGGTCCCAGCCACCCCGACGACGCTCGAGCTGGTCACGCACCGGGAGGCGGGAGAATCGGAGACCTGGGTGGCGGTCCTGCGCGACGGGGCAGCCGTCCTCGACCTCACCGCAGCCAGCGCCGCACGCCTCGGCAGCACCCTGCAGGCGCTCGCCGAGGACACCAGCGCCTAGCGCGTGTCTGACACTCCCTCGTTCGAGTCGACGCCGCCGTCGCTCCCCGCGGCGTCCGCGTCATCCACGTCCTCGGCGTGCCCACGCCGACGCATCCAGACGACGAAGGCGATGAGCAGCACGATGATGAGCGTCGAGAGGACCGCGATCGTGACGATGGCCGCCTGGGGAACAGACTGCACGGTCGCCGTCTGAGCTGTCCCGATCTCGATGGCCTGCGCCGTCGCGGGCTCCCAGGGGACGAGCACGGCGGCGAAGGCTGCTGCGACGAGCAGGCACGCGGTGCGCAGCAGACGCCTCAGGCGCTGAGTGGTGGGCGACATGGCTGTCTCTCCTCCAGACACGAGAATGCACGCGACCCCAGGCCGGGGCGGGCACCCAAGTCTCTCAGAGGCGACCGCTCGGGACCTGGACCTCGCGACGCGGACCCGGGCGCCCGGTCGGGCGCGAAACGTCGGTGGTCGCCTCTACGGTGTCCGGACAGACCGAGTACGCCACACGCGACGACTCTCCCGGCTGTGCCGGACCGGGAGCGCCATCGTCGCACGCAAGCAGGGAGACCCCGCGCATGACCACGACATCCGGCACGCAGCGATGCCCAGAATGGTGCGTCGCACTGCACCTCGACGCCGACGAGACCCTGCACTACAGCCTCAGCCGCGAGGTGTCGGTCGTGTCGCGAAGGCCCGACCACGAATCCCCCGGCGGGCGACAGCACGCCTTCGCGGTCGACCCGCTTGTGCTCGTGCAGCATCAGGAGGCACACGAGCGCGTCTCGTGGCTCGCACTCCTCCTCCACGGCGGGCCCGTCCTCGACATCACCGTCGACAGCGCCCGACGCCTCGCGGCGAGCCTGCTCGAGAGCTGCGGTCCCGATCCCGGCTCGCGCTAGCCGCGCAGAGAGTTCAGCCAGTCGACCGCTTCCCCGAAGTGCTCGTCGCCCCACTTGGGGTCGACGACGACCGGCTTCCGGTCGGCACGCGGGTACGAGCCGAGAAAGATGACGTGCGGACTGAACCGGCGAAGCCCGAGCAGCGCATCCGCCACCCTCGCATCGTCGATGTGGCCGTCGAGGTCGAGCACGAAGCGATAGGAGCCGATGCGGTCGGGCAGCGGACGCGAGGTGATCATCGACAGGTTCACACCGCGAGTCGCGAACTGCTCCAGCATGACCATGAGCGATCCCGGGAACTCCTCGGGCAGCTCCACGATGAGGCTCGTCTTGTCGGCGCCCGTCCTGGCGGGCAGCTCGCGGCTCAGGCTGACGAGCGCGAAGCGCGTGCGCGCCATCTTGTTGTCCTGGATGTCCTCGGAGAGCACCGAGACGTCGAAGCGGCCCTCGACCCCCCGCGGCGCGATCGCGGCGTCGATGTCACCCCGCTCATCGAAGAGCGCATTGACGCTGGCGATGTTCGAGTTCGCGGCGACGTGCTCGTGGCCCGGGACGTGGGCGTGCAGCCACCTCCGGCACTGCCCGTACGCCACCGGATGCGCGGAGACGGTGCGGACATCCTCGAGACGGGTTCCAGGGCGCACCACGAGGCTGAAGGAGATGGAGACCTCGTACTCCCCCGCGATCCGGAGCCCCGGAATCGTGGCGAGCGCATCCTGCGACGCCGTGACCCCACCCTCGATGCTGTTCTCGATCGCGATCATCGCCGCGACGCTGCGCCCCGTCGTCACGTCGGCGAGCGCCTCGCCGACGTTGCTCACCGGCCGCCAGATCTGCCCCCGGGCCGCCTCGACCTGGCCGAGCGCCGCCTCCGTGAAGGTGCCCGCCGGCCCGAGGTAGGAGTACGTCTCTCGCTCATCTGGCACGGCACTGGCTTCGGTCATGGAGATCAGCCTATGCCGATGCTCGACTTCCTCCCCACGAGACACCTCGCGGTGCCAGACTGTGGACATGCACGATCGCGCTGGCAGCCTCGCCCTTGAATCTGACCTCATCGATCTCGACGCACTCATCGCTGCGTACGCCGAGAAGATCCCCGACCCCGCCGTCTCGACGCAACGCGTCGCGTTCGGCACGAGCGGCCACCGCGGCTCGAGCCTCACCTCGTCCTTCAACGAGACCCACATCCTCGCCATCACGCAGGCCATCGTCGAGTACCGCGAGGCGCAGGGCATCACGGGTCCGCTCTTCATCGGCCGCGACACGCACGGGCTCAGCGAGCCGGCCGAGCGCAGCGCCCTCGAGGTGCTCGTCGGCAACGGCGTCACCGTGCTCGCCGACCTCGACGACGAATGGGTGCCGACCCCGGCGCTGTCCCACGCGATCATCCGCTACAACGCGGACCCGGCCAACACCGAGCAGGCCGACGGCATCGTCGTCACCCCGAGCCACAACCCTCCCCAGGACGGCGGCTTCAAGTACAACCCCCCGCACGGCGGGCCGGCTGACAGCGACGCGACGGGCTGGATCGCGAATCGAGCGAACGAGCTCATCGAAGCGGGCCTCGACGGTGTGAAGCGCGGCACTCCGGACACGAGCAACGTGGGCCGCCACGACTTCAAGGGCGACTACGTGCGCGACCTGAAGAACATCATCGACGTCGACGCCATCAAGCGCGAGGGCGTGCGCATCGGCGCAGACCCCCTTGGCGGCGCGAGCGTGCGCTACTGGCAGGCCATCGCAGACGAGTACGACCTCGATCTCACCGTCGTGAACCCGGACGTGGATGCGCGCTGGCCGTTCATGACACTCGACTGGGACGGCAAGATCCGCATGGACCCGTCGTCGCAGTCCGCGATGGCCTCCGTGCTCGCGCGCCGCCACGACTACGACATCCTGACCGGGAACGATGCAGACGCGGACCGCCACGGCATCGTCACCCCGGACGCTGGCCTCATGAACCCCAACCACTACCTGGCCGTGGCCATCGACTACCTGTGCGCGCACCGCCCCGAATGGTCGGTGACGGCAGGCATCGGCAAGACGCTCGTGTCGAGCACCATGATCGACTTCGTCGCCGCCTCGCTCGGCCGCACGCTCGTCGAGGTGCCCGTCGGCTTCAAGTGGTTCGTGCCCGGCCTCATCGACGGCTCGATCGTGTTCGGCGGCGAGGAGTCCGCAGGGGCCTCGTTCCTCCGCAAGGACGGCACCGTCTGGACCACCGACAAGGACGGCATCCTGCTCGCCCTCCTGGCGGCCGAGATCATCGCCGTCACCGGAAAGACCCCGTCGCAGCGCTACGAGGAGCTCGTCGCGGAGTTCGGCCGCCCCGCCTACGAGCGAGTCGACGCCCCGGCCACGCCGGCGCAGAAGTCCGTGCTCGGCAAGCTCGACGGCGACGCCATCTCCGCGGTCGAGGTCGCCGGCGACCCCATCACGGCGCGCCTCAGCCACGCCCCAGGCAACGGTGCGGCGATCGGCGGGGTGAAGGTCACGACCGCCAACGCGTGGTTCGCTGCCCGCCCATCCGGCACCGAGGACGTGTACAAGATCTACGCCGAATCGTTCAAGGGGCCAGAGCACCTGAAGCTCGTGCAGGCGGAGGCGAAGGCGATCGTCGACGCGGCGCTGGGCTCCTAGCAGCGCGTCCTCGCACGAAAACGCTGCCTGCGTCTCGCACCTCCGGTCAAGCTCGGGAGGTGCGGACGCAGGCAGCGTTCTTCGTCGTGCCGTGCGGGCCGCTACTGCCCTGCCGCTGGGGTCGGGTTCGTCGCGCTCAGGCGTCCGGCCTGACCGACTCCCGCCGAGTACTCGACGCTGACGATGTCACCAGATGCGTTGAAGCAGGTCACGCCGGTCTCGAACGTGATCTCGCACACGAACTCGCCGAGCGCCACGGGTGAGTCGTAGGGCTGTACGACGGCGCCCTCGGTCGGGATGTCGTCCATGAGGCAGGGGAACGTGTAGCCGTTCGAGTCGAGACCGACCACGACGCCCGTCGCTCCCGCCTCGCAGGCCTGTTCCGGGACCTCGAAGCCAACCGTGTACTGCTGGCAGGTGACACCCGTCTCCGGCGTGATCTGGCAGCGGATGTTGCCGGTCTCGCTCGTGAACGTGACCGGGGCGAAGTTGGGGTCGGCAACGGCGGCGGGGACGGCGGGCGTCGTCGGATCCTCGGTCGCTGGCTGTTCCTGCGCAGTCTCGCTCGCTGTCGGCTCGTCGCGGTTCGCGCCGACGACATTGCCGATCATGATGGCGGACAGGATCAGCAGGATCGAGCCGACCACCGAGAGCGCGATGACGCCGAGACGGCGACGGTTGCGGTTGTCGAGGCCGCGGACGGCCGCTCCCATGCGACCGCCGCCACCGCCGTTGCCGCCGCCGAGGGCCGCCCCGACCCGATCGAACGGGTTGCGGTCGGAGGGCTCGAGGTCTGGCCCGTCGCCGACCGGTCCGGCGGAGGTGGGTGCAGGAGACCTGGGCGGGGCTCCCGCCGGTGCGGCAGACGCCGTGGCGGCCTGAGCGGGCCGGCGAGACGCGCGCGCTCCGGCGGATGCGGGCGCCGACGGCTGCTCGCTTGCGTCGTCTTCGTCGAACCAGCTCGAGAGGAGTTCCCTGGCCGGGTCCTCTTCGCGCTGGCCATCGTCGGACCGCGGCGGCCGCGTCGTGCCTCGCTCGGAGGGCAGTGATGGAGCAGCCCCAGCAACTGCGGCTCCGGCGGCGGTCGCAGCTGCGGTGCCAGCGGCTGCCTGCCGATCGCGGTCGTCAGCAGGGGCGTGGTCGAACTCCTGGCTCGCACCCTGTCGCGGCAGCGCGCGAGTCCGCGGTTCGGCGTCTGGCGCGTGCTCGGCCACGGGTGGCTGTGGGACCTGGGGCGCCTGCGGGGCGGATGGCGCTGGCGGGATCTGCGCAGCTGGCGTGGCTGGCGCGCCGAAGAGATCGGCCGCATCCTGCCGCTCGGACTCTCGTGCGCCTCCGAAGCTATCCCGGGTTCGCGAGGGCAGCGGCACGATACCGGTCTGCTCGAAGTCGCGGGAGACGATGGGGCGATCCGAGTCGTCCAGGACGCTGCCGTCGCTGCGCTCTCCGGCGAGGAGCTCATCGAAGGCGCTGCTCTCCGCGGGTGCTGCGCGCGGCGGCTCGCCCGGCACGACTGCAGGCCCGCTCGGGAAGACAGGGGCTGCGGATGCGCCTCGCAAGGGGTCGCCTGTCGCCGGCATCGGCGGCGAAGACGGGACCACCCTCGGCGCGGGTGCAGCCGGCGGGTCAGCGCGGAAGGACGGGATCCTGGGGCTGCTCGCGGGAGCCTGCGGCTCGGCCGTCGTGGCCTCGCGCGGCCCCGCGTTCGCGGGTGCTGCCGACGTGGAGTCCTCGGCCTGCACCGGTGGGCGGCCGAACTGCGGCGCCGCGCTTGTCGGCACTGCGGCAGGGGGTGCTGCGGGCTCGACTGGCGCAGCGGGTGCTGCGGGTGCTGCGGGTGCTGCGGGTGCTGCGGGTTCGGCGGGTGCCGAGGCCACGGGAGCCGGGTCGCCAGTGCCCTCGAGGCCGGAGAACCAGCTCGGGACCTGGCCTCGGGCCTCGTCGTCGCTGCCAGAGGATCCGGTCAGACCGGCGGCGCGCGTCGGCGTGCTCATGGGAAGCACATCGAACTCCGTGGTCGGCGGCTCGAAGGCGAACGCGTCGCGAACCGGACCCGTGGCGCCCGGCGCCGCTGGAGCATCCGCCGCGGCAGGCGTCGATGCGGGCGTCGGCTCCTCGACGGGGGGCTCGACCGCTGTGGGAACGGCCGGCTTCCTCGGGACCGCGGGGGTCGGGGGAGAGAAGGGCTCCGCTGCGACCGGGTTCGGGGCGACGATGTCGCGCTCACCCGTGGCACGCAGGTCGGGGTTGAACCGGCGGCGCGAGCGGAGGTACGACTGCGGTTCCGGGGCAGCCGACTCGGCGTCGTCAGCCTCGTCGTCGTCAGCCTCCGGTGCGCTCGGCGACGCGGCCTTCGGCCGGTACCGTGCGAAGAAGTCGTCGCCGTCGCTCGACGGTGGAGCCGCCTGCTGCGCTTCCTCGCGAGCACGACCCACCACCTCGGAGGGCGGAGTGGGCGCGGAGGCGTTCCAGCGGAACCCCCCAGCACCGATATCCGCGGGACGGCGAGGCGCCGCGTTGCTGCCTTCGCCCTCAGTGGCGCGAGGACGCGCGACCGTCAGCTTGGTACCGCACTCGGCACAGAATCTCTGTCCGACCTGCGCTTCGGCACCACACGTGGGGCACGTTGCCATCTCGACCTCCTGGTCTTGGAGTGCTTCTGCTTCCAAAGCTCTGGCAGAACTCTACCGAGCATCGTCTTCTCAGTAGCCCGGTGCCGCGGGAGCGGCAAGGAATTCCTCGTACGTCGTCGCGCCGGCCGCCTGCATCGCGGCCGATGTCTCGGCGCCCACGTAGCGGTAGTGCCAGGGCTCGAACTCGTATCCGGTGGTCGCGGTGGCTCCGTCGGGGAAGCGCAGGATGAACCCGAACCGGTGCGCGTTGGCAGCGAGCCACTGCCCACCGGCGGTCGTCGAGAAGCACTGCTCGAGGACGCAGCCCTCTCCCTGTGAGGAGATGTCTGCGGCGAGCCCCGTCTGGTGCTCGCTGTAGCCGGGCCGGGCCGAGGTGAGGTCGGCGGCTTCCTGCCCCAACTCGGCGACGTAGCCGGTGTACAGCTCCGTCTGGAGCCCGTAGTCGCGGTACCCGCTGGTCATGTCGAGGGTGAGGCCGGCTTCGGCGCTGGCCGCCGCGAACATGGTCTGCACTGCGGTTGCCGCTTCCGAGCGGAGCGAGTGGCCGTTGGCGGAGGGGACGCCGATGTCGGACATCGCCACGAGATCGCCCGGCGCATAATCGGCCGGGGAGAGCGGGGTCTGCTTGTTGACGAGCACCGTGATGCTGTTGGGGTCCGTGATGTTCAGGGCCGCCGCAGGGGGCTGCGTCTCCGTCGGGGTGGGGTCTGCCGTCGGGGTGGACTCCGGCGTCGGTGTCGAGGTCGCCGAGGCAGATGGGGTCGCGGGCGGCGTCGTGGATGCGATCGTCGGCACGTTCGCATCCCCGTTCGATGCCGCGGTGACCGCCCAGTAGACGAAGCCGCCGCCGAGCAGGACGACCACGGCCAGCGCCGCCGCTGCGATCTTCCTGTTGCGGCGAACCCGCGCGGAGACTCCCCGCTTGGTGCGCTCCGTCCGCTCAGCGCGCTCAGCACGACGCCCCTGATCGTCGGGTGCTTGGCCCTGCTGCTCCTCAGTCACCGGTCAACCCTCGCACAGCCTTGCGCACGCGCCCCAGGGGCTGGCCGAGTGGCGCGGATACAAGGGACGGCCTCGCCGCGAGCGGCGCACGGGACTGGCACAGCCGACATCGAGGTGGCTGTTCGCGGCACGGCGTACCCTCTGGCCATGTCAAACACCGTCCAGCACCAGCAGGATCGCTCGCGCTTCGCCCTCAACGACGGCGACGGCAACGAACTCGGCTACCTGAGCTACGTCACGACGGCCGATGCGATCGTCATCGACCACACCGTCGTCGACCCCGCCTACCAGGGGCAGGGTCTCGCCGCCGTCCTGACGGATGCGGCGCTCACGGCCCTCGGCGAGCAGTCGGCCCTCACGATCGTGCCGCAGTGCCCGTACGTCGCCTCGTTCATCCGCAAGAACCCCGAGTTCCAGGCCCTCACCACCCGCTGACCTCGGCGGGGCGGGGGCAGGGCGGAGGGGTCAGAGGGCCTCGGGGAGGTTCGCGAGCTGCACGACCGTGGGTGCCTCGCCGCGGCGCAGGTACTTGCCGCGCCCAGGGGGCATCCGCTCGGCGTAGACGCGAGGCGCGATCTGGCCCTCGCTGCGGTCGCCGGAGAGCAGCAGCAGCGCACCGCCCGTGTCGCGCGTACTCTGGAGGAACGGCGCGTACATGGCCCTCGTCGAGCCGGCCACCGGCCTCGTCACGACGATGTGGATGCCAAGGTCCCGGGCCGCGGGCAGGTGCGGCACGAGCGCGCCGAGCGGGTCCGTGCCACCCGCCGCGACGATGTCGTAGTCGTCGACGAGCAGCACGACCCTTGGCGTCTTGCGCAGCTGCTCGGCGGTGCGTCCGGGACGCTCGGCGAGCTCGCTCGCGATGGAGGCGGCCAGCCCGCTGGCCTGGGCGGCCGATCTGGCGTGCGCCGCGAGGTACTCCTCGGGGATGACGCTCGGCACCTTGCCACGCGGATCGACGACCGCGATGGCGAGCTCGTCCGGCGTGAACCGCTCGACGAGCCCCTTCGCGATGACGCGCAGCGCCGTCGACTTGCCGCTCTTCGCGTCCCCGAGCACGACCAGGTGCTGGTCGGAGTCGAGGAAATCCCAGAGGGCGGTGTCCATGGTGTCCTGTCGGAGCCCCAGGGGCACGGCCGTCGGCTCGTCGGCGGCATCCGGGAGCGTCGACGGGTCGATGGTGTTCGGCAGGAGGCGGATGGGGGCCGCCGCCGGCCCGCTCCAGGACTCCGCGGCGCGAGCCGCGAGCTCCTCGAGAGCCTCGCCGACCTGGTCGGGGTCGACCGCTTCGAGCGCCGGGAGGGCGAACTGGGCGAGCGTCTTCGCGTCGGTGAGGGCGCGCCCACGGGAGTCGGGCGGCACGGACTTCGCGAGCTTCCGGTCGATGGCGGAGTCGGCGGGGTCGTTGAGGCGCAGCTCGATGCGCGTGCCGAAGAGCGACTGGTGGGCCATGCGCAGCTCGCTCCAGCGACCGAGCGTCGCGACGAGGTGGATACCGTAGCTGGAGGCCTGCAGCATGAGCTTCGTGAAGGGGCCGTCGAGGTGCTCGAAGTCCTGACGGAGCGCGCCGTATCCGTCGACGAGCAGCACGATGTCGGCGGTCGGGAGCTCCGGCAGCTTGCCGGCTGCGTGCACGGCCCGCAGCTGCGCCGTGCTGTCGATGCTGTGGCGCTTGAACAGCTCCTCGCGCATGCGGAGCATGGCGGTGAGCTCCTCGACGAGGCGCACGAGGCGAGAGTCGTCGCCCCGAGCGGCGACACCGCCGACGTGCGGGAACGCTTCGAGCCTGCGCAGTCCACCACCCGTGAGGTCCATGCCGTAGATGCCGACGGCCCCCGGCGACCCGCTCAGCGCGAGGGAGGCCGCGATCGTGCGAAGCGCGGTGCTGCGCCCCGATTGCGGCCCGCCGATGATGGCGATGTGGCCGCCGGACTTGGTGAGGTCGAGCACCCAGGGTTCCTGGCGCTGGTTCGCGGGCTCGTCCTCGACGCCGACGACGATGCGCAGCGGATGCCCGTCGCTCGGGTCGGCGAGGGAGGCGGCGCCGGCGATCGTCGGCTCGGCGGCGGGCCCGGATCCGGCGGCGAAGGCGTCGCCCAGCGAGATGCGCTCGGCGAGTGGCGGCAGCCACACCGGCCGGACCTTCTGCGGCCGGTCGAGCTGCGCGACGAGGTCGTCGATGAGGGTGCGCCGCGTCTCCGGCGCACGCAGCACGAGCGGCGCATCCGGGTCTCCCCCGCTCTCGATGCCGTTGTAGGCGGGGACCTCGACGATGCGCGGATGCTCGTCGTCGGAGGCAGGGCGCGCCTCGGCGACCTCGTCGACCGGCCCGGAGACGTAGCCGGCGTGGAAGCGCTGGTAGACGCTCGTGTCGACCTTCAGGTAGCCGTAGCCGGGGATTGGCGGCAGGTGGAACGCATCGTTGGAGCCGAGGACCACCTGGGACTCCGCCTCGCTGAAGGTGCGCAGGCCGAGTCGGTAGGAGAGGTAGGTGTCGAGCCCCCGCAGCTTCCCTCCCTCGATGCGCTGGCTCGAGAGGAGGAGGTGGACGCCGATGGAGCGGCCGATGCGGCCGATCTGCAGGAAGAGGTCGATGAAGTCGGGTTCGGCGGTGAGGAGCTCGCCGAACTCGTCGATGACGACGAACAGGTGCGGCATGGGCGCCAGCTCGGGGCGGGTGCGCCGCAGCTCGCGGTAGTGGGAGATCGAAGGCGACGAGTCGGCGCTCTTGAGGAGCTGCTGGCGGCGCACGACCTCACCCTGCAGTGAGGCCTTGGCGCGGACCGTGAGCTGCGGGTCGTCAGCGAGGTTGTCGATGAGGCCGGCCAGGTGCGGCAGTCCCTCGAACGGCGCGAAGGCGGCGCCGCCCTTGTAGTCGACGAGGATCATCGCGAGGTCTTCCGGCGGGTGGGAGACGGCGAGCGACAGGATGAGGGTGCGCAGCATCTCGGACTTGCCGGACCCGGTGGCTCCGATGCAGATGCCGTGCGGGCCCATGCCCTGCTGCGCGCTCTCCTTGAGGTCGAGGTGCACGGGTCGCCCTTGGTCGTTGACGCCGAACGCGACGCGGAGGAACTCCGCTGGCTGCCGTGGCGCCCAGACGCGGTCGAGGGAGACGGGCCTGTCGAGGGGCACGCCCAGGATCTCGGCGATGTCGGCGGCTGGGCCCTCGTCGTCGCGAGCGCCCGCCGCCGCGAAGGTGCGCTTCGCGGCGAGGGTCCTGGCGAGGCCGTCGAAGGCGGTCGCGGTGAGCTCGTCGGCGTCGAACTGCACCGTCCGCTGTCCGCTGCCGCCGGCATCGTGGGTGAGGCGCGCGGCCCCGTCCGCGTCGAGCTCGATGCGGACGTCGACGTCGTCGGGCTCGTCGAGGCGATCGTCGATGAGGTGGATGACGGTGACGCCGATCTCGCTCGGCGTGTAGCTGCGGTCGGGCAGCTGCAACGGTCGGGCGGGCTCTCCGTGGCGGTCGTCGATGACGACGAGGCTGGTCAGCGCGGTGGCCTTGCCGCCCCGGCGCCTCGCGGCGGCCGCCGTCTGCGTGCGGTCGAGGAGCTCGCTGCCGAGCACGGCGGCGAGCTGCCGCAGCTCGGGGGCGACGCGACGCGCGGGCACGGGCCCGTCGAACAGCCGGGGGTTCTGCGCGTGCGGCAGCAGGTCGAAGCCCCGCCAGTCGTCGCCGCGATCTGGGGCGAAGGCGGCGGCGAGCTGCACGTCGTCGGGCAGCTGGTGGCTTGCGAGCTGGGCGACGAGGCCGCGGGCGAGGGGCACGGTCCGCTCCCGCGGCCCGATGACGGCGACGACGGATGCGCCGCGAAGGTCAGCTATGGCGGGCATGCCGGGGATCTCGCTGTGCGTCTCGGCGAGCAGCTGCGCTTCGCGGAGCAGGATGGGGTCGGCGGGCTCGGTGGGCGAATCCTCGGCGGCCACCGCGAGCTGGAACCACGGCACGGTCGCCGTTCCCACGCGCGCCTGCAGGTGGTCGGCGTCGCCTCTGCGGCGGTCCCAGAGGCGCGCGGGGTCGTGCACAAGGGAGGCGAGCCCGCTGCGGTCGGGGTGCACGAGCCTCGCGGCCCGCACCGCATCCGTCGCCTCGTCACGCAGCTCGCTGCGCTGCCGTTCGAGGTAGTCGAGGTAGCGCTTGCGGCGGAGGCGGAGCGCGCGCCCGGCGCGGCCCCGCGCGGAGACGGCGAAGCCGACGCCCGAGACGATCGCGACGACGAACACGATGCCCGCGATGAAGAGGAACAGCGGCTGCCCGTTGCGCATGACGACCATCATCGTCACGGAGGTGAGGGCGCCGACGACCGGCAGGAGGAACTGGAACGGCGTCGCGCTCGCCTCGTCGCTGAGCGTGGGGGGCGAGGCGAGCTGCCTTGCCTCGGGCCTGGGCGCGGGGAAGACCGTTCGCGTGGGGCGGTGGGCGTCGCGGATGCTCACGATCGCGCTCCTGGTCGGTCGGCGTGGGGTGCTGGCGGGAACACCTGGGCGGGTGCGGGGACGTGCGGGGGCGCCGACGGCGGGACCTGCGGCGGAGCCTGACTGGCCTGGGCCTGGGCCGGGGCCGGGACGCGAGGCGGAGCTTGGGGCGGGGCCTGGGGCGTGGGGGCAGGAGCAGGCACAGGAACAGGAGCAGGCGGCACCGCGATGCCCGCGGCGGCGTCGATGACCCTGGCGCCGAGGCGCAGCATCCGCACGCCGTCGAGACCGCGCGCCGCGCCCGCTCCCAGCGCCCGGTCGTGCCGCACGAGCACCGCGGGGAACGGCAGCCTGCTGACGAGCCTCTCGGTGGCGAGGCCGGCCCTCCGATGCACGTCGACGGCGACGAGCACGACGCGTGTGCGCTCGCCGATGGCGGCGGCGATGTCCAGGGCGTGCTGGATGCTCGCGCGCTCGGCGGTCGTCACGAGGCAGAGCACGTGAGAATGCTCGGCGAGGTCGCGGATGCGCGCGAGCGGGGAGGTACCCCAGTCGGTGACGGTGAGGTCGTACCGGTCGCTCGAGGCGCGGTGCAGCCGCCACCACGCCTCGACGTCCGCCGGCCACTCGGTCGGGGCGAGCTCGAGGGCCTCGACGCTCGTGCCCTCGAGGCCGCGCTCCGGTCGTGGGCTGGGACCCTGAGCGCTGACGAAGCGGACCCGGTCGTTTCTCGCGGAGGAGAGGAAGCGCGCGAGCTCGACGGCGACGGTCGTGCATCCCGAGCCCGGCACCAGGGAGGCGACGCCGACACGTCGCCGGAGCGCGAGGGGCACGGCTGCCCGCTCGCGCAGGTCCTGCAGCTCGGCCGCGCCGCGAGCCGTGAGCGCCTGCCTGAACCCGTCGAGGCGACTCAACGGAAGGCCTCGAGGAGGTCGGCGAAGACGCCGAACGAGCCGAGCGCGAGGGGCACGACCGTGAGCACGACAAGCAGCTCGAGGATGTCCGCCCACCTCCTGAGCTTCGCGGCGACGACTTCGCTGGGCTCCCACGCCGCGACGACGACGGCGACGAGCGCAGCGACGCCCGCGATGAGCGCCTTCCCCTCGTCGCTGACGAGCGTCGTCGAGAGCAGCCACAGCGCGGTCGGCACCGCGGCCGCCAGCAGAAGTGCGATCCGCGGCGGCGCGAGGGGGAACGTCCGCATGCGGAGCAGCGCGATGACGGCGAGGGACGCGGCGAGTCCCTGCCGCCATGGGTCCTGCGAGAGCAGCAGCTCGGAGAGCGAGAGGAGCGCGACGGCCGACACCGCGATGACGGTCCAGGTGAGCTGCGCGAACGACTCCGCGATCGCCGCCCGGACATCCGACGTCGTGGCGCGCGCGCCGCGCATGATGCGGTCGTCGTAGGCGGTGAGCCCGCTCAGCGAGAGCGCCGCGCCGGGGAGGAGACCGAGCACAGCGACGCTCAGCACCGCGGCGAACACGGCCACGCCACCGCGGTCGAAGCCCGCCAGGTCGACGAAGAACAGCCCGGCGCTGAGCAGCAGCCCGACCCCAGCCCCGTACCTCGCGGAGGTCCGCTGGAAGCCGACACCCCAGACGAGGCCGAGCACGAACCATGCCGCCATCGCCGCGACGAGCACGCCGGTCGGCAGCGCGTCCCAGCCGCCCTCGCGGCCACTCGCCGCACCGATCTCGGCGGCAAGGCCGAAAGCGGCGGGCACGGCGAGGCCGAGCGCAGCGCTCGCCACCCCAGCCACCGCGGCCCGCTGGCCAGACCGCGCCAGACCCGCGCCAGCGGCGGCGAGCAGCGCGACCGCGGCGAGCATCCACTCGGCGGGCAGCGCGAACGCGCTCATGACCCAGAACCCGGCTCCAGCGGCGGCGAGACCGGCGGCCACCGCGAGCACGGAACGTGTGTGCGCCTGCGTCCAGGCGTCCCGCCTCGCAGCGCCAGCCTCGGTGATGGCGTCCGTGATGTCGATGACCTCCGGCGCCTGCGGAGCATCATCCACGGTCGTGACCCGCAGCAGTGCCCCAGGCCGCACGCCCTGCTCTTCGAGGGTCGCGTCGAAGTCGAGGGATGCGCCCGTCAGTGTCGTCAGCGTCAGCACGGCGCCCCCGCTCGGGGTCTCCTCGAGGAGCTCGAGCACGTGCGGCAGGAGCACCCCGACGGGCTCGCTGTTCGGGAGTGCGAGCTCGGCCTTGCGCTCGCTGCCGATGACGGTGAGTCGCGTGTACGACACTCAGTGCTCCTCAGGGGTCGTGCGACGGGTGATCATCCGGAGGCCGCTCACTCGACGACCGTCAGCGTCTGCGGGTCGATCGTGATGCCGCTCGTCGGGTTCGTGTAGTAGCCCGTCGCGGGGTCGATGTACCAGCCGATCCTCGTGTCGATGAGCTTGCCCTCCGGGTCGGTGGCGTAGCCGGTCACGGGATCGACGACGAATCCAGTCCGAGGGTCCGTGTACTCGCCCGTCGCCTGGTCGAGGAGGAAGCCCGTGGCCTCATCCTTCACGACCGTGCCGCCGGGCAGAACGGGGTTCGCGGCGGCCGCGGCCTGGAACGCGGAGATCGCCTCCTGCTGCTTCCGGTCCTCGAGGAGGTTCACGACGAAGCTCGTGCCGAGGCACGCGCAGCAGATGACGGCTCCGAGGATGACCGAGCCGAGGAGTCGCCCCACGTTGGTGTTGACCGACCGCCGCGTCGCCTGCGGTCCGTGCGCGAGCGCGCCCAGCATCCGCTCGCGGTGGGCGCGAGTCGTGTCGATGAGGGTGCGGTCGGTGTCGCTCATGCCGCCACCCCCGATCCTGCGATGCTCGCGCCGGGCCGTCCGAGACGCACGCGCCGCGACCCGAGGGCGAGCACGGTGCCGAAGGGAACCGTGATGGCGGTCTCCGGCTGGAGCCGCCTCGGGTCGCCGCCGGCGAAGGCCCACGTGCCGCCGATACTGCCGAGGTCGGTGACCAGCACGCCGTCGAAGTTCGGCTCGAGGCGCACGTGCGTCGGCGCGAGACTCCGCGAGAAGTCGGGGACCGCGACGGGCCGCTGCCCCCTCGAGGTGACCTGCGGCGCACGACCCACGATGATGACGCCGCGCACGACGTGACGCGAGCCGTCGTCGAAGTGCAGCTCCAGGTCCGGGCTCGAGAAGCGCTGGGGAACACGCGTGGGCGGTGCGAGCTCGATGGGAGCCGGCATCAGCTCGAGCGGGTCGAGGCCTCCGCGGATGTCGAGCGTCATACGCGCGCCGGCAAGCGGCCGCGCTGGCATCCCCGTCGAGCGCGCGACGGTGCGCAGACCGAGCAGCGTGTGGCCAGGGCTCGTGCCGAGGGCCGACCGCAGCCACCACCAGAGGCCGAGCATCAGAAGAGCCGCGGATGCTCCGACAAGCGCGGCGAACGCGCCGCTGATCCGCGCGGCCAAGAGCGACAGGCCAGCCACGAGGACGAGTCCGAGCGCGACATCGACCACGACCGACCAGGCGCGCTGGCGGGTCGCCGCTGGGAGATCGGCCTGTTTCCACACGAGTGGCAAGGCTAGTCGGACGAACCTGACCCCGGGAGGGGAGAACTCCCCTCGAAAAAGTTGGACGAGGGCGGTGCGATCATGCTGAACTGACGTCTCCGGAGGACAACGCGCGCCGACCGCGGTGCTGGAGAGGATGCCATGAAGTTCGCAATGGAAGACCAGACACTGGTCACGCTCGGGAACAAGTCGCAGACCGAATCGGACGACCTCGGCGAGCTCGTCAAGCAGCTCTTCGATGCTGCGGAGCCGCTCGCGTCCACCTTCAACGGACCGGCGAAGGCCAGCTTCAACAACTTCAAGGCCAAGACGGACGACATCTCGAACGCCCTCAACTCGGCGCTCGCCGGCATCGTCACGTCGATCAGCGGCCAGAACAAGGCGTTCGTCGCTGCCGCCGATGACGGCGCGGCAACCCACGAGGCGTCGTCGAACTCGACCGACTTCAGCTCCGAATCCTTCCTGTCGCGCATCCGCCCGCAGGCCTAGCCTTCCCGAGAACCGGAGAACACGCATGTTCACGAACCAGATGGATCGCAACGACTACAACATCGGCTCCTCCGAGGCGACGCAGGCGAACTTCGAGCAGGTCGCCGCGCGCCTCGAGTCGGCGCTCGACCGCCGCGACGCCGACGTCAAGCAGGCCATGGGCGACTACCAGGCAGACGGCGTCTCCGAGGAGTACGCGCACCTCGAGCAGCAGTGGAACTCCGCAGGCCAGCAGGTGCGCGACGTGATCGCCGCCATCCGCAACTCGCTCGTCGAGAACGACGACGTCGCACGCCGCGCCCTGTCGGCTGCGCGCGCCTCGATCCCAAGCTAGGCCGCGCCTCCCGTGCTCGGCCGAGTTTCCGCTCGGCAGAGCACGGGACGCCCGCACCCAAGACGGCGGCACGCTTCACGCGTGCCGCCGTCTCCTGTCGTCCCGTGTCGCTGCGCAGTACGCAGCGGGCTGCTACCGGTTGTCGTCCGCAGTGCCCGGATTGCGGCTCGGGTCGATGCCGAGACGCTCCTCGACGCGTTCGATGTCGGCGAAGCGCTGGTCCTGGACCACGAGGAGCACCTTCTTCGGCACCGACTTCAGCCAGATGCGTCCGCCGTTGCCCAGCTCCCAGTAGGGGTCTCCCTGCTGCTGGCCCGACGGGGCCCCGAGCTGCGAGTGCACCGCGTCGCGAAGGGCGCTCGCCGCCTGAGAGAGGGCCGCCGAGTCGTCGCTCTTGTCGCTCGCGGCGATCGTGATCTGCGAGACCGCCTCGTCGGCGACCAGCGACCGCACGGTCGGGAGGCTCACGGGGTAACCGGAGCGATGCTGGATGCCGCTCGACGTCTCCAGCTTCGGCTGCCAGCCGAGTTCCTCAGCCAGCGCCGCGTAGCCGTCGCGACCGAGCGGCCACTCGACCGCGTCGAAGGCCGCGCAGACCGCCCGCACCTGTTCGTCTGTCGCGCGCGAGAGTGCATCCATGGGCTGATCCTATCGAGGCAG
Organism: Pseudoclavibacter sp. VKM Ac-2888; assembly: GCF_015351285.1. NCBI lineage: Bacteria > Bacillati > Actinomycetota > Actinomycetes > Micrococcales > Microbacteriaceae > Pseudoclavibacter > Pseudoclavibacter sp. VKM Ac-2888. The sequence goes on along the minus strand of NZ_JADKSM010000001.1, from coordinate 2,985,062 downwards.
GCCGAGGTTCAGCTCGGCAGGGTTGAGGCCGAGCCTCTGGACGGAGATGCTGCCACCCGGGCTCGCCTTGACGAGCTGGTAGTCGACCCTGACCGAGCCGTCGGCCAGGCCCGCGGCGAGGGCCGGATTGTCGCGGAGGTACGCGGCGAGGTTGGCGTCGTTGCGGAACACATCGTTGAAGTACAGCGTGGACCCCTGAGCCGCGCGGCTGCCGTTCGGCAGCACGGTGCCGTCGGACAGCGTCGTGCCGTCTGGGAGTATCCGGCCCGTCGTGCTGAGGCGCGCGCTGCCGCCCTTCGCCTCGGCGACGATGAGCGTCTGCGTTCCGTCCTCGCCGACGCGCAGACCGATCTGATCGAACGTCCCGGGGCCAGCCCCGTCGCCGTCGACCACAACCGTTCCGCCCTGCGTGGCGATCGCGTCACGTGCCGCCTGGTCGCCCATCTGCTCGGATGCGCCCACCTGCGCCCCGAAGGCCTCGCGCTCGGCGCTGGCCGCGACCTCGAGGTCGGCGATCGCCTGCGCCGCGGCGGCGTGCTCCTCCGGCGGCAGGTCCAGCTCATCGAGCTGGTCGTTGAGCTCGTCGATGGTCGCCATGATGTTCTTCTTGTTGAGCGCCCCGCCGTCGACATCGACCGTGAGATCGAGGTCATTCAGGGCTTCGAGCTGCTCGTTGCGGGTCTCGAGCGCCTCATGCCGGATCGCCTCCTGCTCGGAGCGCGTGCTGTGGTGCCCGTCGAAGTCCGCCGAGCGGTCGACGCCGATGTCCGTCGGAGTGCGGTGCGCGGAGTGCGGGTCGATGCTCGAGGGCTCCACGCCGGGCGAGTTGACCGGAGCGCCCGTCCGCGGGGACTCGCCGCGAGGCACATCGCCGCCAGGCGCATCGCCGCCAGGCACCGCCGAACCCGGCCCATCCGGTGCGTGCGCAGGCGGTGGGTCGAAAGTGGGCGCGGTCGGCGACCCCGGGCCGGTGCCCGGGAGGGTTCCGGTGCCAGGCGCGGTCCCTGTTCCCGGGGCAGTTCCGGTTCCCGGGGCAGCTCCCGTTCCCGGGACAGTTCCAGTTCCCGGCACAGCTCCCGTTCCCGGGAGGGTTCCAGTTCCCGGCACAGCTCCCGTTCCCGGGAGGGTTGTCGAGCCGGGCGCCTCGAGGCCGAACGCGTTCGACACGGGAGGAACCCCTCCCGTGGGAGCGAGCGCATCCACGACCCCGGTCGCCCCGACGTACGGCGTGATGCGCAGGCCGTCCGGCGAGAACCGGATGCCCCGCGTCGCGAGACCGACGGCAAGCGAGCCGCCGGGGATGGCGAAGTCGGCGGCGAAGGCACCGGCACGCGTCACGATCGAGCCGACCCGGCCCGCCGTCGAGACGCCCTTGGCGATGTTCGCCCCTGGGATGAAGAACGTGCCGATGTTCGCGAGCGTCTCGGTGCCCGTCGCGACGGCGTCCTCCTCCCAGGCGTGGAAGCCGTTCTCTCCTGCCAGCGCAGCCTGGTGGTCCCAGCCGATGAGGCTCCCCCAGCCGGTCGCGGCGACGTTCACGCGATCGTCGAACCACTGATCGGCCTCCGATCCCGGAGCGACGAGCTTCACGGCCCAGGTCGTCGGCGACAGCACGACGGCCGTCGAGAGGGCGAAGTTGCCGAGCCCTCCCCAGGCCGCGCCCGCCTTGTCCCAGCCCCACTCGCCGGAGACGGGGTCGCGGCCGATGAGCGACGCCGCGCCCGTCCACGTGCCGTGCCAGAAATTGCCGGCGCCGTGCGCGACCGACTCGGAGCAGTTGCGGTCCTCGTCGGCCGGGTAGCCCCAGGGCAGCTCTGTCGACGCCATGATCGCCTCGGCGGTGATGGCCTCGTCTTCCGTGACGTAGCTGCCCGTGCTGAGCGTCTCGAGCCCGGCCGCGCAGGTCGTCGCGGCGGCGGAGACGGTCTCGATGATCGCGGCGTACTCGGCGAGCAGCTCCTCGTTCTTGTCCCGCGCGGGGCCGTGCTCGGTCCACGAGATGTGCTCGGTCTTGTCGCCCAGCTTCGTGATGTCGGTCGTCGCCCACTCCCACGACAGCCCGTGCGCATCCCACACCGTAACGTTGTAGCCCCGGAGCGCCTCCTGCCGGAAGGCGGCGGCTCGATCCTCGAGGTCCTTGAGCGTCGTCTTGACGCCCTCGAGCTCTTCAGCGTAGGTGCGCAGGTAGCCGGCCGCGCTCGAGAAGCTCGTCTCGACGTCGGAGGCCGCGTTGGTCGCCGGCGAGATCGCCGCGTACACGGACTCCTGCTCTGGGGCCTGGTACGAGGCGCCGATGCCCGCCCAGGTCGTGCTGATCGTCGACACCTTCTCGACGAGGCCGCTCCCCATGCCCTCGAGCGAGGTCGCCGAACCCTCGATGACCGAGGTGTCGAGGTCCGCGCTCTTGCAGACGAACGCAGACGGGTCGATGAGGCCGTCCCCGGTGCAGACTTCGATCGTCATGCGTCCCCCTGGTATCCGTGCTGCTCGAAGAAGCTGAAGTCGCCGTTCGAGCCGTCGGCGATGGCACCCTGGAACTCGAGCGCCATCTGCTCCTGCCCGTTGTTGTAGGCGTAGACGGCGTTGGCGACACCCGCGACGCTCGCGTTCACGGTGTTGCCGACCGCGGTGACATTCGACTGCTGCTCCGTGAGCAGCCCGGCGAGTGCCTCGGAGACTCCGGCGGTGATGCCGCCGCCCCACGCGACCCCGGCCATGACGCCGTTCATGCCGGCCTCCGTGATGACGGTCGCGAGCTCACCCTGCGTGGCCTGCACGCTCGTGAGCACGCCCTGCACGCCGGTCGGATCGATCTTCCAGTCGGACACGTCACACCCTCTCTGTCACTGAGCCGCCGATCGCCGAGGCGAGCCGCTCGGCGAGCTCACGCCCTTGCTGCGCCGCGCCCCTCGGCACGGTCACCTCCGTCCAGAGCCCGAACGCGGCAGGCGGATGCGCCAGCGCCGCGGCCGCGCTCGTCGCGTCCACGATCGGCTGGCTCTCGAAGAGCGTGAGCAGCGACGCGCCGTCACCGTCGACGGCGTGGCGGACCGCGCCGCCCTCGAACGAGATGAGCTGCCCTTCCGGGTGCGTCTCCGCGATGGCGCGCGCGACGACCTCGTCGCTCGGCGCCACCTCACTCAACAGGACCAGTTCGATCGGCATGCTCAGCTCCTCCCGACCTTGGTGTCGCCCGTGGCGAACTCGAGGGCGAGTGCGGACGCGAGGCGCTCCTGGTCGAGGTCGGAGGCGAACGCGCGCAGCTGGTGCCACAGCGGGTCGCCGCCGGAGAGGCGGACGACGAGCGCAGGAGCCCGGCGGAGGCCGACGGTCGTGACGTCGTGTCGCTCGGCGAGCGCCTCGACGTCGACCGCGAGGTCGCGGACGGCGCGGGCGCCGAGAAGGACGGCCAATGGCTGCTCTGGCCTGCGTACGCCTGGGAGCCGCCCGGAGGAGCCAGCTCGCTCTTCGACCTCGCCGCAGGACAGGAGCGCGACGTTCACGCGTGCCCGCTCTGCCAGCGCCTGGAGGGTGTCGAGGACTCGCGGATGCGCGGCGAGCGCACCGCCCGGCACGCTGGCGAGCGGGGAGAGCTCCGCGTCGCGGATCGGCACGGTGCCCCGCACGTGCTCGAGCAGTCCCGTCTTGGTCCGGGACGCTGCGAGGCTCACGACCGCGCCGTCGTCACCGGATGCGTAGTGGCGCTCGGTGACGGGCATCTGCCGCCGCATCGACTCGGTGACGGCAGCATGAGACCAGCGCCCGGCGAGCGGTTCGACCACACCCCACCGTTCGAGCCCGGTCCCGCCGAGACCAGCGACGAGCTGGTCGGCGACACCACCGATCAGGGTGCGCTCGTCGGCCCGGTCTCGCACGTACACGTCGAAGACGAACGAGGGGACGGTGTGCTCGCGAAGGCGAGAGAGCGTCGGGTGCGCTTCTGGCACTCGGTCGGCCCTTGGCGCCCAGAAGTCGCCGAAGCTGGAGATGCGTGTTCCCCGGAAGGCGTCGAACATCGCGCCCTCGAAGGAGACGGCCCAGTACCCGCCTGCGGCCTGGAACGCATCCGCAACGAAGGTGGAGACGTGCGCGTGGTCGGTGGTGACGAGAACGGGCCGGAGTCGTGCGGCGTGGGCGTCCATGAGGAAGCGCTGCAACGGCCTGGAGAGCGTCACGCGCTCCGCCGACGCCCAGTAGACCGTGTAGCCGCCGCCGGCCCCGTCAGCACCTCGCTCGTCGGAGAGCGGGTCGATGAACGCGGTCACGCGGTCACCTCCTGGCAGGCTCTGGTCTTGCTGAGCTGGCACGGCACGTGGGACTGGTGCGGCACTTGGGAACCTCCGGGGCACTCGGACGAATCGCCAGATTATCTGCAGAACGGCGACACCCGAAGGGCAGTTCTCCCCTGCCGATCGACCGCCCCACGCAAACACCGCCACCGCCGCTCGGCCGCCCCGCACAGCGCGGCCTCCTCCACAGCCACGAAGCCGGGTTTGTTACTCGCCATTCTTCCTGCTACTGTCCGGAGTGCTACTTAAACGTAGCCTCCTGGGCGGCGGACAAGAAGGAATCCATCATGGCGAACACTGACCTCGAGCGCGACATCATCGCGGCGATCGTTGCCCGGCTGGGCTTGGAGATCGAAACGGCCGACGTCGACGTCGACGCGCCGATCTTCGCCGCCCTGGCCGAGGGGACCGAGTTCGAGGAGAGTTCCCTGAACCTCGATTCCATCGACATCCTCGAGGTCGTCCTCGCCCTCGGCAGCGCATTCGACGTGGAGCTGCCGGACGACCAGCCTGAGATCTTCGGCTCCGTGCGGGCCATCGCCGCCTATATCCGCGAGCCGCGTCCCCTCGACGCGAGCACGTCCTAGCCTGCGTCGCCCGACGGCTGGTCCGGCAGTGCGCATCCTCATCACCGGCGTCGGGCTGCTCAGCCCGATCGGCAACAGCTTCACGGAATTCAGCGACTCGCTTCGGAACGGCGACTCAGGTTTCGCGCCGATCACGGCCTTCGACACCACCGAGTTCCCCTACGACCGAGGCGCGACCATCAGAGAGCTGCCCGACGCGTTCGCGGCATTCGTCGCGGACCGACCAGGATGGGAGACGGCCCAGCACTACGGAGCATTCTGCGCGAGCCGCGCCCTCGCAGACGCCGGCCTGTCCTCCGAAGATCTCGACCCGTTTCGCACTGCGGTGGTCGTCGCCTCGTCGAACGCCGGCGTCGAGACCAACCAGGCATACGCGGAGCGGTCGCTGGCGGGAACTCTCGAGACGGGGGCGACCATCGTGCGGACGCCGGGGACCGTCGCGGCGTCGATACGATCCGAGTTCGGGCTCCGCGGCCCCCAGGCATCCGTGTCGACAGCCTGTGCCGCAGGAAGCAACTCCGTCGGACTCGCCTGCGACCTCATCGCATCTGGCCACGCCGAACTGGCTCTCGCCGGCGGTGCCGAACCGTTCTCGATGCTCTCCTATTCCGGTTTCACGCTGCTCAAGTCGTTGACGCACGACGCGCTCCGGCCCTTCGATGAGCTCCGAGACGGCACCGGGCTCGGCGAGGCCGCCTGCATGTTCGTGCTCGAGTCCGAGGCGTCGGCCCTCGCACGAGGCGCGAGCGTCTACGGCGAGGTCGCAGGGTACGGGCTCTCCGACGACGCGCACCACGCGACGGCTCCCGACCCGAGCGGACGAGGGGCGGAGCTCGCGATCCGACAGTGCCTCGAGCAGGCGGGCGTGCTGCCCGCCGACGTCGACTACGTCAACGCGCACGGCACAGGCACGCGGTACAACGACGTCATGGAGCTGACCGCGCTGCGGAGCGTCTTCGGCGACGGGCTCCGCGCCATCCCCGTGAGCTCGACGAAGCCGCTGCACGGCCACACGCTCAGCTGCGCGGGCAGCATCGAGCTGCTCGCCTGCCTCGCCGCGATGGAAGGCGACTTCGTACCGGGGAACTTCGGCCTCCGAGAGGCCATGAGCGGCTTCGGAGACCTCGAGCTGCCGACGCGCACCCTCGAGGATCACCGCGTGGACGTCGCCATCTCCACCTCGTTCGGCTTCGGCGGCAACAACACCTGCATCGCCGTGCGCAGCTTCCGGCCGCCGGCATGATGGCCCACGTTCAGCCGATGGGCTCCGCCGTCCCGGCCTCCGAGATCAAGGCCTCCGAGATCAGGGCCTCCGAGATCGCAGAGATCGCGCACCCCGTCATCGCACCTGCGCAGCTCGTCTTCGGCCACCTCGGCATCGAGATCGAGCCAGTGGCGGTCTGCGCCATGGCCTCCACGTTCCGCTACGTCCGGCCCATCGCCGACGGTCGAGACGAGTTCGGTGGGCTGGAGGCCGCCTTCGACCTGTTCGAAGCCGCGGGGTTCAACTGCGAGCAGTTCCGCACCGCAGACAGCGCGCAGTTCCTCGAAGCCGCACGGCGCGAGCATGCGCTGACGGAGCGACGCTGGCGAGCGGCGCCGATGTACGCCATCCACCCGGAGACGGATCCCGCGACGGGTTCGAGGGCCCTCCTCCCCGTCGCACTCAGCGAGTTCGACGCCGCGTCGGTCCGCGTCACGTCGATCTACGCCGACCGCTCGCTCAGCTACCGCGAGCTGAGCAGCGCGTCCCTGACGTCCTGGGGGTACGCCGCGCCGGTCCCCTCCCTCAGGGCGATCATCGCGCCGAGCCGATTCTCGTTCGAACGGCGGGCCGCGCGTTCCCTCGGCCTCGCGCTCCAGCGCATGCGGGTCGCGGAGGACGGGCTGTCCATGCTGTCGGACTGGCTGGCCACGCGCCCCAGCCGGGGCGACGTCGCCGCCTACCGCCACCGACTCCGCGCGGTCTCCTGCGGCGACAGCAGCTACGGGCGCACGCGCCTCGTCGACGCCCTCGACACCTACGGCGGTGCCAACGCGCACGACGCCACGAGGCTGGGTTTCCTTCGGTCCGCTGGACTGCACCGGGCATTCCTCGACGGTGACGACACCGCGCTCACCGCGATCGTCGCGGTCGAACGAGCCGCCCTCGAGACAGTCCGCGTCTGGCGAGCAGCGGAGACCGAGTCGTGAACCTCACCGCGCGCACGACGTGGCCCGAGACCTACCGCCGCGGGTCGCACTGCTTCTCCACCATGCTCTCGAACGTCTTCCAGGGCACCGGGTTCGACCTCGACGAGGGGCTCTGCTACGTCATCGGCGGCGGTTTCGGGTTCCTCTTCCACCGTGAGGAGAGCAACGTCTACGTCAACGCGCGCATGCACGACCTCGAGCACTTCTTCGCGCGGCGCACGGGCTCGCGCATCGAGTTCCTCTCGCATCCGGACGCGCACACGATGACCGAGCGCGCACGGGAATGGTCGGAGCAGGGGCTCCTCCCCTACCTGTACTGCGAGGCGCGCGAGCTCCCGAGCTTCGCGGGCGTCCTCCCCTGGGACGAGGTCCATGCGTTCGGCGAGCACGCGCTTCCCGTCAGGGCCGTCCTGCCGAACGGCGACCTGATCTGCAACGACTACCTCTGGTCGACACCGGTCGAGGTGTCCGCCGCGAGCGCGGCGGCCGCGGCCTCGATGCCGAGCGATGGGTCCCTGCTCATGGCGGCGCCGGCGCGGAAGTTCGCCGTCGGGCGAATCGTTCCGCCGAGGCTCGTCCCCGACCTCGACGAGGTGCTGATCGTCTCCCTCGCGGAGAGCGCCGAGCTGTTCCTCAACCCCGCCAACAACACGCAGGGAGAACGGGCGCTGAAGGCATTCGAACGCGAGCTGTCCTCCATGCCCGACGTGCTCACGACCCAGCAGATGCGGGGAGAGCTGCTGTCGATCTCGACCATGCTCGAGAAGATCGGGACCGGCGGCGGCGCCGGTCGGCACCTCTTCTCACGCGGGCTGCGCGCAAGCGCGCGGCACCTCGGACACGGCGACCTCGACCCGATCGCCGACAAGTACGCGAGCCTCGGACGAGGGTGGCGTGCGTTCGCGAGGGCACTCCGCGCACATGCCGGGGCCGAAGACCCGAGAGACGGCTGGAGTGACCTCGTCTCTCGGATGCGCGAACTGCGCCGCGCGGAACTCGAGGCCGTCTCCCGGCTCTCATCGCTCGCCGACTGCCTCCTCCGAGGCACCTCGTGATCGCGGTCAGCTGGCTGGACCGGGCGGAGATGCGACGCGCAGCGGCGCCGACCGGTGGCTGGCAGCTGCGCCGAGCCGCGGGCCGTGCACTCCTGACCGAGACCCTCGCGGAGTTCGGCGTGCACGATGCGCGGGTGACCAGGCGGTCTCCCGAGAAGCCCCGGCTCGAGACGAGCGGGCTCCACTTCTCGACGTCGCATTCGGGCGAGCTGTCCGTCTGCGCGGTCGCCCGCGAGCCCATCGGCATCGACCTCGAAGCCGTCGGCTCACCCAGAGAGCACCGGCTGACCCGTGAGCTGCCGTCGCTGCGGTCGGGGTTCTTCACCCCCGCAGAACGCCGAGAGATCGCGACGTCACCGGCTCGGCTGCTCGAGATCTTCGTCCTCAAGGAGTCCTGGGGCAAGCGCGCAGGGCGCGGGCTCGGCATCGGATTCGGCGCTTTCGACGAAGCCGCACTGCGCGCGTCTCACCCGGATGTCGAGTTCACGCGCCTCACCATCCCTGGTGCCGTCTGCATCCTGGCCCACCCCGTGGGCAGCGAGATCACGGTCCTCCGGCGCACCCCGACCGCTGTCCAGCTCGCCGCCGCGGCAGCCACCGATCGAAAGGAACGAGCCGCATGATCAGACTGGCGCTGCACGACGTCGTCCACTACCGGCGCGAAGCAGCGGGCGTGGTGAGCCAGGTGGCCATCGGCATCGCGCTCTTCGTCATCGCGCTGTCCTTCGTCGGCTCCATCGGTCAGAACGCCGACCGGCTCGTCTTCGGGAGCGTCGGGGCGACGTGGCTCGTCGAGCCGAGCGCCGACAGCGGCGGCGCCCTCAGCTTCGACGCAGCGACCGCGGAGCGCTTCTCGTCCGCGAGCGACGCGGAATCCGTGCGGCCCCGGCTGCAGCTCACCGCGAACGTCTCGAACCCGAACGGCTCGAGCGCACGCCCCGAGAGCGCATCGGTGAGCCTCATCGGCGCCGATCTCTCCGCGGAACCGCAGCTCGCCGAGAACCTCGGACTCCCACCGGAGCGCATCGGCACGCAGCACATCGAACTCCATGAGAAGACCGCGAGCCGCCTCGGGGTCATGGCGGGAGACGAGGTCAGCATCTCCGTTGCCGGCGTCGAGATCACCTACACCGTCGACGACGTCGTCACCCCAGACACCCCGAGCTTCGTCATGGAGAGCTGGGCGATCGTCGACCGAGACAGCCTCGCCGAGCGTGTGCACGGCGACCCGGACAGCGTCAACGCGATCCTCGTCGACGCCGCTGACGACGAGTCGGCGCGAGTCGGGATCACAACCGCCGCCGCCGCGCTGGGCACCCCGACCACGGTGTCCTCCTGGTCGGAGACGAGCTGGTCGGCTCTCATGCTCGGCCCGAAGATCTGGGGCATCCTCCTGGTGTCCGTCTTCACGTTCACCTACGTCGTCATCTGCATCGGCCTCACCTCGCTCATCTACTCGGCCATGCTCTCCCGCGTCGGCGATCTCGCCGTGCTGAAAGCCGTCGGAGCGCGCGGCGGGACGCTGCGGCGGATGTACCTCGCGGAGGTGGTCGCCCAGTTCATCGTCGGATACGCCATCGGCGCCCTCCTCGCCACCGCCACGGTCGCCGTCGTGAACCTCCTGGAGGTCTCCTCCACCGACTCGGCCTTCGCATTCGCCGTCGGCTCGACGAAGCTCCACCTCGACCCGAGCTGGTGGGCGTTCGCCGCCCCCTTCGCCATCGGCCTCACGTTGACCGTGGCAGTGCTCTGGTTCCCGGTCCATGGGGTGTCGAAGCAGCCCGCGCTCACCTTGCTGGAGCTCCGATGAGCGGCCGCAGCGTGAACGAGACCCGGTTCTCCGTGCGCTTCAGCGAGACCGACATGGCCGGCGTCTTCCACCACAGCAACCTGTTCACCTGGTTCGAGGTCGGACGCTTCGCGCTCATCGACGAGCTCACCCGCGGCGGGAGCCTGCTCGAACTCGAGGGGGACACGCTCTTCGTCCCCGTCACCAAGACGCGAGTCTCGTTCCTCGGCCTCGGACGCTTCGGCGACGAGCTCCGTCTCGAGACCTTCCTGAAGCCGCAGGCGACCACGAAGCTCGTCTTCTACTACCGCCTCACTCAGGTGCGCGACGGCAGCCCCGTGGCGATCGGCCTGACCGAGCACGTCGTGCTCCGGGGCACCAACCGGTTCCTCTTCAGGTGGCCGGAGTCGACGAGGCACCGCATGGACAGCTTCTTCGCGGAGCACCCGCACGCGGTCACCGACGGAAGGGAATTCGATGCCAGGCTCTGAGTGCATCGTCGTCGGCAGCGGCATGGCCGGTCTCGTCGCGGCGGCCCGCCTCACGGCGCACGGTCACCACGTCACCGTCCTCGAGCAGCGCGAGCAGGCTGGCGGCTACTTCGGTGGGTTCCGGAACGACGCCGGCGACCACTTCGACCTCGCCGTCTCGCACCTGCTCGGCGGCCACCCCGGAGGGGCACTCCACACCCTGCTCCACGAGCTCGACCTCGAGCACGCCGTGCACCTCGAACCCGTCGACATCGCCGACGTCATGGTCATCGGCGATCGACGCGTCACCCTGCCGACCGGCCTCGACCGGCTCCAGACGAGCCTCGGAGTCCAGTTCCCGGAGTCCACGGACGACCTGGCGGCGTTTTTCGGCTTCATGCGCCAGTTCCTCGGCGACGACGGCGGCTCCGAGGACAAAGGCCGGTTCATGATGCGGAACTACCGGCGGGGCTTCGAGGAGTTCTGCACGGCCACCGTCGCCGACCCGCTGCTGCGCACGGCGCTTGCCATGCGCATCCAGTGCGACGAGTCGTCGCTCATGATCATGGCCGGGTTCTTCACCGAGTGCTACGCGAAGGGGATGGTCTCCCTCCGAGGAGGCATGCGCACGCTCGTCGACGCCCTGGTCGGGTACATCACCGAGTCGGGCGGCGAGGTGCTGCTCGGCGCGGAGGTCACCGCCATCCTCGCCGCCGACGGAGTCGCGCATGGCGTGCGGCTCGCGGACGGCTCGACGAGAGCAGGGGACGTCGTCCTCTACAACGGCGACGTCTTCGCGCTCGAGACGATGCTGGCCGAGCACGGAGGCACGGGCATCGCCGTCGAGGGGCGACGACGTGGGCACTCCTCGCTGAGCCTGTTCCTCACGCTCGAGGGCGCCGACCTCTCACGGTTCGCGGGCGCCGCCCGCCACTACCTCACGGACACCGACGACGTGTTCGAGACCTATCGGGTGCTCGAGACCGGCAGGCTGCCGCACCACCCGGTGATCAAGCTGCACTTCCCGAGCCGCATCGACCCCTCCCTGGCGGCACCGGGCCGAGACCTCCTGCGCGTGGAGGTCGACATGTACCACGACGAGGAAGCCCACGACGAGGCCTTCTACGACGAGTACGCGCAGGTCGTCGAAGCTCTCGTCGCGAGGCGCCTGGTGCCAGAGCTGCGCGAGCACTGCGTCTACCGCAGGGTCGTGACCCCGCTCGACTACCTGCGCTGGTTCGGGCACCGAGGCGGATCGGCGACGGGCTGGGCCCACGACGTCGACAACTACCTGGTGCGCCGGATCAGCCAGCGCACCGGCCTGCAGAACACCTTCATCACCGGCCAGTGGGGCGAGTACGGATCGGGCCTCCCGCAGCTGATCGCATCCGCTGCGAGATCCATCTCCCTCGCAGAGAACTGGCTGAGAAAGCGAGCACAGCAATGACAGCACCCACGCTCATCACCGGCTTCGGGGCGATCTCGCCGCTCGGCCTGGGCCTCGAGGACCACGCGGCGTCCGCCGGCGCGCTCGACCGATTCGGCTGGGCCTTCGCCGACATCGACGAAGCCGAGCGCCTCGCGTCCCGCTCGACGACGCAGCACGGACACGAGACCCGGCCGATTCCGGAGGGCTTCAGCATCACGGACTACGTGAAGCCCGTTGGGCTCCGCCGCAAGAAGCGCTTCAGCCAGATCGCCATGGCGGCCGCCACCGTCGCCTTCACCTCGGCCCGCCTCGGCGAACGGCCAGCCGACCTCGAGCGAGTCGGCGTGGTCACCGGCACCGAGTACGGGCCGCAGCGAGTCGTCAGCGAGTACCTCGACGGTCTCCTCGGCGGCGGGCTCCAGCAGGCGAGTCCCGGGCTCTTCACGCAGACCGTCTACAACGTGGCCAACGGCCAGGCGAGCCTCGCCCTCGGCCTCAAGGGGGCCAACTCGACCCTCGTCGGCGGGTCAGCGCTTGCCTACGCCGAGCTGCTGCTCGCCTCCGGCAAGGCGGATGCGCTGCTCGCCATCTCCCTCGACGAGACCAACCAGATCATGACCGAGTACTTCGACCGCGTCTTCGAGTACCCCAGAGGGGTCGCCTTCACCTTCGCCACGGGGGAAGCGGCAGCCGTCGTCGTCCTGGAGTCGGCCCGGTCGGCCGAGGCACGCGGTGCGACGCCGCTCGCGACGCTTCTGAGCACAGCCTCGGCTTCGGCGGCAGGCGCAGGCGTCAGCTACCTGGACTGGCAGCCAGACGACACGACCATCGAGCATTCGATGCGGCAGGCGCTCGAACGCGCGAACCTCACCATCGACGAGGTCGACACGGTCGTCGGCACCGCGAACGGCCTCGAGGGCCTCACGCGGAGCGAGCTCTCGGCCATCCGCGCCATCGGCCACCGCGGCAGCGTGCTGCTGCCGCGACTCGCGACCGGCGAGTGCTTCGGCGGCAACGAGGCCCTCGCCCACGTCATCGGCTTGCAGGCATCCGCGCCTGGCTCGAGCATCCTCACGACCGTGGCGACCGTCAACGGCGGCGTGACCTCGACGATCACCCGGAAGGCGGCAGCATGAACGCCCATCGTCACCCCGCAGGCACGACCCGCGTCTGCGTCACCGGCGCGACCCGCGGAATCGGCCTCGCCATCGCGGAGCGCTTCCTGCACAGCGGGGCTCGCGTCGCCGTGAACTACCGCAGCACTCGGAGCGAGACCATGTCGGTGCTCGACCGCCTCGAGCACCGCTACCCGGGCCAGGTGCTGCCGGTCAAGGCGGACGTCTCCTCCTTCGCCGAGGTGAAGGCCATGTTCGCCGAGATCAAGACCGCGTGGGGTGGGCTCGACGTGCAGGTCAACAACGCTGGCCACGCGAAGGACGGGTACGCGCTCATGATGAGCGAGGAGTCCTGGCGGTCCGTGGTCGACACCGACCTGTCCGGGACCTTCTCCTGCTCGAGGCAGGCAGCCTGGCTGATGGCCGCCGCCAAGCACGGGACCATCGTGAACATCGCCTCCGTGAGCGCCCTCACGAGCCCCATCGGGCAGGCCAACTACGCGGCCGCGAAAGCCGGCGTCATCGCCCTCACCAAGACCCTCGCGAAGGAACTCGCGACGTTCGGCATCCGGGTGAACTCGGTCGCCCCCGGCTTCATCGACACCGACATGCTCGACTCGCTGCCTCAGCCGACGCGCGACGAGTACCTGAAGCTCATCCCCCAGGCCCGCTTCGGGCGGGCGGAGGAGATCGCGGACGTCGTCCAGTTCCTCGCGGGGCCGAGTGCCTCCTACATCAACGGGCACTGCCTGGTCGCCGATGGCGGGCTCACGGCATGAGTGGCATGAGTGGCACCACGACCACGCGCGACCTCATGGCGAGGCTCCCCCACCGGTACCCGTTCCTCCTGATCGACAGGATCGAGGAGCTCGATCCCGGAACCTCGGTCCGCGCGATCAAGAACGTCACGGTCAACGAGCCGCACTTCGCGGGCCACTTCCCAGGGAACCCGATCATGCCCGGAGTCCTGATCCTCGAGGCGATGGCCCAGGCAGGAGGCCAGCTGTTCGACATCGGGGATCGGCTCTGCGTCCTCGCCCGAATCGACATCGTCCGCTTCCGGAACGCCGTGATCCCCGGCGACCGACTCATCCTCGACGCACGGGCGATCGCGACGCTCGCCTCCATGGGGAAGGTCGAGGCGACCGCGACCGTCGACGACCGCATCGTCGCGAGCGCCGACATCACCTACAGCTTCCTCGAAGGACGTACCGCATGATCACGACGCATGACCTGACCAAGACCTACGGCGAGGGCACGAGCGAGGTGCGCGCGAACCGCGGCATCTCCCTCGAGATCGCGGCCGGCGAGTTCGTCGTGCTCGCGGGCCCCTCCGGATCGGGCAAGACCACCCTGCTCAACCTCATCGGAGGACTCGACACGGCGACCTCGGGCTCGATCACGGTCAACGGCGCTGAGCTGACCCGCCTCTCGCCTCGCGAGCTCTCCGACTTCCGCCGCGATCAGATCGGCTACGTGTTCCAGAAGTCGAACCTCGTCGGCTCCCTCTCCGTCTACGAGAACGCCGTCCTGCAGCTCCGGGTCCAGGGCCGGCTCACGCGAGGAGCGGCGGCCAGGACCCGCGAGCTGCTCGCCGCAGTCGGCCTCGGCGACAAGCTCACGGCGCTTCCACGGCAGCTGTCGGGAGGCCAGCAGCAGCGCGCTGCCATCATCCGCGCCGTCACGAGCGGAACCGCGGTGGTCGTCGCGGACGAGCCGACGGCGAGCCTCGACGGGCGCAACGCTGACGGGGTCCTCGACCTCCTGCGCCTGCTCAACGAACGGGACGGCACGACGATCGTCGTCTCATCCCACGACGACCGAGTCCTGGCAGCGGGGAGACGCATCGTGCACCTCGTCGATGGGCGGCTCGCGGCGTGAAGATCCTCGCCATCCACTCCAGCCCGCGGCCGAGGAACCTCAGCCACACGGCGGTGATGCTCGAAGCCTCCCGCTCCTACCTCGCCGAGCGGCGCCCTGCCTGGCGGTACGAGGAGACCGCGCTGTGGAACCTGGAGATCACGACGTGCGACGGCAACGGCCGCTGCTTCCGTCGAGATGGCTGCACGTTCGTCGACGACGCGGAGAGCCTGATCGACGCGATGCTCGCCGCGGACGGCGTCATCCTCGCGAGCCCGAACTACTGCGCGAACGTCAACTCGACGATGATGCGCTTCATCGAGCGGACGACGCGCCTGAGCCACCGGCAGCTCCTGGCGGGCAAGGGGGCGCTCGCGATGTCGACGTCCGCGAGTCCGTTCGATGCCCCGTACGCGGCCGAGTACCTCAGGCGAGTGCTCGGAAGCTACGGTGCCAGCGTCGTCGACGTCTGCAACATCGGCAGCCCCATGATCGTGTTCGACTACGGCGACACTGCGGCGGGCAAGGCCATGCGGGCATCCCTCGACGCCTTCGTCTCGGCCGTCGAATCGCCGAGCGAGCACGTGCCGGAAGAGACCTTCGGCGTCGACATCCGGAGATCGCTTCGCGAGCACCCGGAAGTCGCGAAGCGGCTCTTCCGCAGCGATGAGCGGTACTTCGCGGAGCAGGACCGAACGACGAAGGAGAGTCCGACAGATGACGCGAGCCACTGACCCTGAACCCACCGAGCGCCCCGGATCGGCTGCGAGGCGCGAGACGCCAGGGCGGGGCGCGAGCCTCGACCTGCGCTACAAGCTCCACATGGCGGTGTCCATGATCCGCGCGAACCCCCGCAACGCCCGGACGTTCACGAGCGTCTCCGTCGCGACCTTCGGACTGCTGCTCTCGTTCGCGGCGATCACCGCGATGGGCACCATGATGACGCAGTCAGCCAGCGACATCATCAGCGGCGACGTCTCCGCATTCGCAGACGGGTACGAGTACTCGATGCTCAACCCCGAGTCCGACGTCGTCACCTACATCCCGGACGCCGAGTCCGCGGTGCAACGCGTCGCGGGAGCCGAGGGCGTCGAGCAGGTGCGGCCGCGCCTCACGGCCGGCGCGAGCATGACGGCCGAGGCGCAGGATGCCGGGGTCGTCCTCGTGGGCTCGGACGTCGCCGCGGAGGGCTACGAGATCGTCGCAGGGCAGGCGCCCGCGGGCGCCGCGCAGGTCTGCATCAACATCGCGCAGCGGGACGAGCTCGGCATCGACATCGGCACGAGCGTGCTCCTCTCGGTCGCCGGCGCGCCCGTCGATGCCGGTCCCGTCACCGCCGACGTCGTCTGCGTGTACGACAACAGCCGATTCGGGCTCTTCCGCTCCAGCTCCGTGGTCATGGACATCGCCGGCATGCAGGAGATCCTGGACCGGCCAGACGCCATCACGCAGATGCTCATCACCCTCGACCCGGGTGTGGACCCCGCGACAGCGGCGGCCTCCCTCGGCGCTGACGCTCCTGGGCTGCAGTTCCTCACGTCGAAGGAGACGGCCGGGCTGATCTTCACGGTCCTCGCCGCGCAGCAGGCGATCATGTGGGCGCTCGTGATCGTCGCGGCGCTCATCTGCGCGGTCCTCATCGGCAACGTCGTCGGGTTCTCCCTGCGTCGCGACCGACGCGAACTCGCGACGATGCGGACGATGGGCTTCAGCGCGAGGGACCTCGAGACGGTGTACGCCATGCAGGTCCTGCTCATCGGGCTCGGGATGGTGATCATCGGCACTGTCGCGGCCATCGTCGCCGTCGCGATCGCAGGCGCCGTCGGCATCCCGATCGGGGAGGGGCAGCAGCTGTTCGGGGGCGACACGCTCCGACCCTCACTGAAGGCCTCGGACGTCCTGCTCACCGGAGGACTCATGATCGCCGCGCAGCAGGCGGCGAACGCGCTCGCCGCCCGGAAGCTGCTCTCCCGCTCACCGGTGCAGATGGCGGAAGCCGCATGAGGAACACGGGTGCTCGCTCCCCGTTCCGGAAGGGGTCGTTCGCCCCGGTCGCCGAGGAGGTGACCGCCTTCGATCTGGCGGTGACCGGATCCATCCCGACCGACCTCGACGGCCGGTACCTCCGCAACGGGCCCAATCCGATCGGCGTCGAGCACGCGAGGTTCCACTACTTCCTCGGCGCCGGCATGATCCACGGCGTGCGCCTCAGGGACGGCCGCGCCGAGTGGTACCGCAACCGCTGGGTCCGGCAGAGCCCCGTCACGCGAACGCTCGGCGAACCCCGACGCGCGTACTCGGTGCTCGGCGGCGTCGACACTGCCTCGAACATCAACGTCGTCGGGCACGCTGGCAGGATCCTGTCCCTCGGCGAAGGCGGGACGCTCCCGTTCGAGCTCGACGCGAGCCTCGAGACGGTGGGCCCGTACGACTTCGACGGTACGCTGCGGGCCGGCCTGTCCGCGCATCCCAAGACGGACCCGGAAACCGGTGACCTCCATACGGTCGGCTACTTCTCCGGGTCGCCCTCCGTCGAGTACTGCGTCGTGTCCGCGCGCGGTCAGCTGGTCCGCTCGCAGTCGATCGAGCTGCCCACGGCCACGATGATGCACGACTTCGCGCTCACGAGCGAGCACGTGATCCTCTTCGACCTGCCCGCCAAGTTCAGCGCGCTGGCCGCCGCCGCCGGAGACCCCTTCCCGTTCAGATGGAGCTCGGCGGCGAAGGCGCGCCTCGGTGTCCTGTCCCGAGGCGACGAGCGCGCAGACGTGACGTGGTTCGACATCGACCCCGTCTGGATCTACCACACGGTCAACGCCTTCGAGGCGGACAACGTCATCACCCTCGACGCCATCACGCACCCCTCCATGTTCGCCACGCGTCGCGGTTCCATCGAAGGCCACGGCACCCCGTCGCTGGAGCGATTCACGCTCGACCTCACCCGCGGAACCGTGGTCCGGCGTCGACTCGACGACACCCCGCAGGAGTTCCCGCGCATCGACGACCGCCGCTCCGGCCGCCGGAACCGCTTCGCCTACACGTCAAGCGCCGGCGAGCTCGTCGCGACCTGGCGGACCGGGCCGAGAGAGCTCGACGACGTCCCAGACTCGCAGTTCGACAACGTGCTCTTCAAGCACGACCTGGACCGCGGCTCCGCGCAGGCGCGGCGGCTCGGCACGGATGCGGCAGTCGGCGAGGCGATCTTCGTCGCGCGAGCCGGGAGTACCGAGGAGGACGACGGCTACCTGCTCTGCTACGTCCACAACCCGCAGCGGAACGCTAGCGACCTCCTGATCCTGAGCGCTCAGGACTTCGGCGGCGACGAGCTCGCGCGCATCCACCTCCCCGCGCGGATCCCGCTGGGGCTGCACGGCAGCTGGATCCCCGCCCACGACGACGGCCCGCAGACGGGGCCGGACCGCCGAGAGCATCACACGGCCATGGCGCGAAGCACGAAGGAGAACTGGTGTCGGTAGAGGTCGAGAGACTCAGCAAGACGTACGGCGAGCTCGTCGCAGTGGACGAGCTGTCGCTCTCCGTCCCCGGAGGCTCGGTCTTCGCCTTCCTCGGGGAGAACGGCGCAGGCAAGTCCACGACCATCGGGTGCATCACGACGACGCTCACGCCCACCTCGGGCACGATCACCGTCAACGGCTTCGACGTGCAGACGGAAGCGCAGCGGGTGAAGCGCACCATCGGAGCCGTCTTCCAGTCGTCCCTGCTCGACCCCCTCCTGACCGTGCGGGAGAACCTCGAGATCCGGGCGGGGTTCTACGGTCTCAGCAAGCAGGAGACCAGAACCCGCACGGCCGAGCTCGCAGGCCTCGTCGGCATCGAGCCCATCCTGGACCGACGGTACGGCCCGCTCTCCGGCGGGCAGCGGCGCCGGGCAGACATCGCGCGGGCACTCATGCACCGACCGACCGTGCTGTTCCTCGACGAACCCACCGCCGGACTCGACCCGCAGTCGCGAGAGCTCATCTGGTCGACGATCCACGACATCCGCCGAGAACAGGGCACCACCATCTTCCTCACCACCCACTACATGGAGGAGACGGAGAACGCCGACGAGGTGTGCGTCATCGACAAGGGGCGGATCGTCGCCGCAGGCACACCGGCTCAGCTTCGCGCCCAGTTCAGCTCGAGCGTGCTGACGCTCCGCCTCGACGACCCCGCGGAAGCCCTCCGCCTCTGCGCGGCCTCCGGCATCGACGTGCGCCGAGAGGGCGACGACCTCCGGGTCACCGTCTCGTCATCGACGGAGGCGCTCGACCTCCTGCGTCGCCTCCGAGTCCGAGACTTCGAGTTCCGACACGGCACCATGGACGACGTCTTCCTCGCCCTCCTCAAGGGGGTCGCCGCATGAGCAGCATCTGGCTCCTCACGGGACGCAACCTCCGTCTGTTCTTCCGAGACCGGATCGGCGTCTTCTTCTCGCTGCTGTCCGCGATCATCCTGATCGCGCTCTACGCGCTCTTCCTCGGCGGACTGCAGGTCGACATCCTCCGCACCACGTTCCCGCAGGCCGCCGACGCCGACGTGCGCTGGTTCGTCGACTCGTGGGTCTTCGCGGGCATCACGATGATCACCACCCTCACGACCGCCATCGCCGGACTCGGCGTCTTCGTCGACGACAACGTCACCGGTCGCTTCCGGGACTTCATGGTGTCGCCCCTCCGACGCTCCCAGGTGGTGCTGGGCTACCTCATCGCAGGATTCATCATCTCCGTGATCATGACCACGGTCATCATCGTGATCGGCCAGCTCTACCTGCTCGCGCAGGGGCACCCGCCCCTGACACCGGGCAACCTCGGGACGACCTTCGCCTTCGTCCTCCTCTCGAGCGCGACCTTCTCAGGACTCGGCGCCTTCATCGTCACCTTCCTGAAGACGGCCGGCGCCTTCACCGCGGTGTCCACCGTCATCGGGTCGCTCATCGGGTTCTTCTCCGGCGCGTACGTGCCAGCCGGCACGCTCCCGGCCGGAGTCGTCACGATGATCAACACGCTGCCGTTCGCCCAGGCCGCCATGCTCATCCGGCGTCCGTACACCGAGCAGGCAGCCAGCGCCCTGGCCGGCGGCGACCAAGCCGCGCTCGACGGGCTCCGGGACTTCTACGGGATGACCGCGAGCGTCGGCACGCTCGAGCTGACCGCGAGCATCGCGAGCCTCGCCCTCGCCGCCGTCTTCGCGCTCTTCCTGGGCCTCGGCGTGTGGCGCCTCTCCGCGAAGATCCGATGACCACCAGGATCAGACCCTTCGACGCCGCGACGGACGCAGAGCGGGTCGCCCGCTTCATCAACGACCACGGGAGCGGGCCCGCCGCGACGGGACTGCCGCTGGACGGCGCATCCCTGCTCGCGAGCATCCAGGAGACCGGGGTGCGCCTCCTCCTCGTCGCGGAGAGCCGAGACACGATCGTCGGCACCCTCGGCTACGCGCGCATGTCCGGACGCCGGGTGGCGCCAGAAGGCCACCTCTTCGCCGTCATGTTCGTCGTCGAGCGCACCCTGCGAGGCGGCTTCCTCGTCGGCGAGCTGTTCACCGAGTCCTTCCGACGCTTCCCCTCGCTCGGCCTGCGCACACTGCGGCTCGAGGTCGACCCCGCCAACCAGCGAGCGTTCCCGCTCTACGTGCGCGTCGGCTTCCGCAACGTCTCCTCCCCGAGGCCGGACGAAGACGGCTACCTGGAACTCGTGAACCACCTCCCTGGGATCTCGTCGGCCCTGGTCCCCGGAGAGGCCGGCCTCGTGGGCCCGAGCGCGCCAGGATCAGAGACACGATCGCTGCGGGAGGCTCGGGCGGAGTCGCTCACCGGCGGTGTCCGCATCGACGGAGCCGGGCGGACCGTCATCGACTACAGACTGCGCATCGGCACGAGCCGGATCGAGGCGGTCGTGGACGGCCAGACGGGCGAACTCGTCTCCGGGAGGGTCGACGGCGACCCAGCCGAGATTCCGGATGCGGAACTCGCCCCTCCCTCCCGAGCCGTGCATCCGCCGCTTCGCCACGAGCTCGGCGGGTTCAGCGCCGAGCTGGACGTCGAGACGGGCGCCCTGACCGTTCGACACAGGGACCGGCTCGGCCCGCTGCTCGTCGATGCGTTCCCCGTCTGCGGCGACACCCCGGCAGGCGTGCGGCGACCAGCGGTCACGCGGGTGAGCGTCAGCCAGCACGGCGGCACGTGGACCACCACCTCGGAGCACCTCACCCGCGTCGTCAGCTTCCGGCGCGGGAGCATCGAGCTCACCGTCACGCAGAACTGCGGCCACCTCCTCACCGCCTCCCCCTGGAGCGGGTTCCGCGACGCCGAGCTGAGCATCGCGGCGCGCGGACGCGACAAGCGCTCGGCCCACGTCGTGCGCGGGATCTGGCCTCCCGAGGCCACCGACTTCGAACCCGCCGTCGGCGCTGCCCACACGTACGAAGCGCTCGGGATGCGAGCGAGCTGGCACGAGAAGCACAGCGGAATCGGCATCGACGTGACCGGGCTCACCTCGGGCGCCTGGCGAGTCGAAGGACCGCACCTGGCCCGAATCGGCAGCGGCGGCACCATCGCCTACCGCGTCGAGCTCCGCGACGGGCAGCAGACGTGCATGCCCATGGCGGCGCAGACGCCGACGCCGACGCCTCTGTCTCTGCCTCGGCCTCGGCGGCTATGGACGCGAGCCGCACACGAGGCCGGCGTCCTCACTCCCGCGAGCGGCCTCGACGTGTCAGCCGCGACGGGCCTCCACGCATGGCGGCACCGCGGCATCCACGTGCTGGACTCCTCCCAGCCACGCAGTCGCTCCATCGGGCCCCTCTACCGCCTGCCAGCAGCAGCCTGGGTCGCGAGCCTCCGCGACCGGACGACGCCAGACCACGGCGTCGAGTGGGCGCCGCACGACGCCAGCTTCACCCTCGACGGTGCCAGCGCAGGCGAACGACGCTGGGGCGTTCAGCCGAACGCCGACTTCTCAGCGATCGACATCTCCCTGAGCGATCTGACAGGAGCACCCGGCACCGACGAGCTCGCAGTCTTCGTCTTCGTGCCGGCGACCGCCCAGCACATCGACCTCGGCGACGGGCCGGACGCGAAGCGCCTGAGCATCGCGGGAGCGCCATGGCGCACCTGGACGCGGGCGTTCCGGTTCCCGACCCCAGCCGGCAACGTGCTGGTCGAGCCCAGGGACGGGGACCACACGGAGGTGCTCCTCCGGGCCGGACCGGCCGGTGTGCTCGCGACATGCCTCGCGCGCCCAGCCGGCGAGGAACGTCACGCCCGCTGGCGCCTCACCCTCCTCTGACGAGGAACGCTCCCGCAGGCTACGGAACCCGGTGCGTCCACTCCCGCGAAGCGAACTTCGACTGCGCCAGCTCGCGCGCACGCGCCAGCTCGTCCTCGGTGAGCTCACCCGGCGTGCCGCCGTAATGCTCCACGAACGTCTGCTTGAAATGGTCGATGATCGCCGAACGCTCGAGTCCCGTCTGCGAGCGGAGCGGACTCACACGCTTGTTCGCGGACTGTGTGCCCTTGTCGCTCAGCTTCTCCCGACCGATGCGCAGCACCTCCGTCATGCGGTCGCCGTCGATGTCGTAGCTGAGCGTCGCGTGGTGCAGCACCGCACCCGAGCCGAGCCGCTTCTGCGCCGCCCCGCCGATCTTCCCCGACGGGCTCGCGATGTCGTTGAGCGGCTCGTACCTCGCGTTGATGCCCAGGCCGTGCAGCGCATCCAGCACCCACGAGTCGAGGAACGCGTACGACTCCGCGAACGACATGCCATGCACCAGATCGCTCGGCACGTACAGCGAGTACGTCACCACCGAACCGGCCTCCATGAACATGGCCCCGCCGCCCGTGATGCGCCGCACCAGCTGCACCCCGTACTTGTCGAGGTTCTTCTGGTCGACCTCGTTCTTCACCGACTGGAACGAGCCGAGCACGACCGCCGTCTCATCCCACTCCCACAGCCGCAGCGTCGCCGGCCGACGACCGGCGCCGACCTCCTCCGTCAGCACCTGGTCGAGCGCGACGTGCTCGCGGGGCGACAGGGGGCCCGGATGCAGGATCTGCCAGTCGTACGCGCGCCAGTCCCTGGCGCCGAGGACGGCACGGCGCACGACCACGCCGACCGCCTCCGGCGTGACGCCGAGCAGTGTCGCGTCCTCCCGCAGGCCGTCCCGAACCGCCGCCGAGATGTCCTCCGCCGACGAATCGGCGGCGAGCCCCCGCAGTGCGCTGTTGATGTCGTCGAGCGCCTCATCGGGCTCGAGGAAGAAATCGCCGGCGAGGTGCGGATCGACGATGCGACCGCCCTCCACCTCGAGGTCGACTGTGACGAGCTTCCCGCCAGGAACCTTGTACTCACCGTGCATGAGAGCACTCTACGGCGCTCCGCTCGCACCTGCCCTCCGCCCGCCTCCTCCCGCCACCGCCACCGTCGTCGCCACCGCCACCGCCACCGCCGAATAGGTCGGTTTCACCCCATCGCAGCCCCGAAAACGGGGCGAAAACGCCCCATCCGCTCCCACCCGGCCGCCGCCTGCCTCCGCGCGCCATCGCCACCGCCATCGCCATCGCCGAATAGGTCGGTTTAACCCCTTCGCAGCCCTGAAAACGGGGCGAAAACGCCCCAGCCGCGCACACCCCAACCACCGCCTGCCCCCCTCCCGCCTCCGCCACACCGAATAGGTCAGTCTCACCCCATCGAAGCCCCGAAAACGGGGCGAAAACGCCCCATCCGCGCTCACCCGGCCGCCGCATGCCTCCTCCCGCCACCGCCATCGCGCCATCTCCGCACCACCACCAAATAGGTCGGTTTAGCCCCTCCGCGGCCCGGAAGACGGGGCGAAAACGCCCCATTTGGCGGTGGGGCGGGCGGGCGGATGCGCAGGCTCGCGGGCAGGCGAGCGGGAGCAGGCAGGCGGGCGCGCGCGAGCAGGCAGGCAGGCGGAGGTGCCGGTGCGCGGGCAGGTCGGCACGCAGGCGGGCGGGCGGATGCGCAGGCTCGCGGGCAGGCGAGCGCGGGCAGGCCGCGCGGGGTCAGGCGGGGAGCGGGATGCGGGTGTCCAGCCACGCGACGATGTCGGCGATGACCTCGTCGCGGTTCAGCTCGTTGAGGAGCTCGTGGCGCGCCTCCGGGTAGATCCTCAGCGTCACATCGCTCAGCTTCGACCGCTTCCGGTACAGCCTTGCGAGCGCGCGTGGCCCCCGCTCACCGTATCCGATCGAATCCTCCGACCCGGCCATGATCAGCACCGGGACGTCATCGAGCTTGCCCGAGGCGGCCCGAGGCGGAATGTGCGCCAGCTGCAGCGCACCCCGCGCCGACCACACGGGCATCTTCGCGATGTCG
Organism: Pseudoclavibacter sp. VKM Ac-2888; assembly: GCF_015351285.1. Lineage (NCBI taxonomy): Bacteria > Bacillati > Actinomycetota > Actinomycetes > Micrococcales > Microbacteriaceae > Pseudoclavibacter > Pseudoclavibacter sp. VKM Ac-2888. The sequence continues at coordinate 2,960,937 of NZ_JADKSM010000001.1, read as the reverse complement.
AAGCACAGCTCGTCGTACGCGAACGCGCGGCGAGCATCCGGGTTGCGGCTCAACCAGAGCAGGCCGGTCTCGTCCGGCTCGAAGCGCTTGTTCAGATTCCCGGCGTTGATGAAGCCCGGCACCGCGAGTGTCGTCCCGGTCAGGATGCACGCGGAGAAGAACGCCGAGTCGTGGGCGAGCAGCTGCTGCGCGAGCAGCGAACCCCACGAATGCCCCTGCAGGATGAGCGGCAGCTTCGGGTACCGGTCGCGCACCCACGCGGAGATGTCCTCGAGCGCCTCGAGCGCGGCCCGGTTCTCGGTCGTGGGAAGCACCGACAGCCCGTGCGCGCCGAGGCCCGTCTGCCCATGGCCGAGATGATCGTGCGCGACGACCGCGTAGCCGGCCGCGACCAGATCGCGCGCGTACGCGTCGTAGCGCATCGCGTGCTCGCCCGAGCCGTGCGACAGGTGGATGACGCCTCGCGGCGACTCGCACGCCCACTCGTAGACGTGCACGTCGATGCCATGACCGACCGGCACGACGAACGAGGCCGGCGCGCCGGACGGGTCGGGCTTCGGGGAGGCTGGGCCGCGCGCATCCGCCCGCCCCTGCGAGCCGCCGTGCGACCCACCGGCGGAACCGCCCTGCGAACCCGTGCCCGACCCCGTCATGGCTACGCCTCTCGAGTGATGTCGACCTTCACGAACAGCTGCGAGGAGAACGGGCCCGCGTACACGCCGCGCAGCGGAGGCACGTCGTTGTAGTCGCGGCCACGGCCCACGAGCACGTGGCGCTCGCCGATCGGGATGTCGTTGGTGGGGTCCCAGCCGCGCCACTCGCCGTCCCAGTACTCGATCCACGCGTGGGACTCGCCGCTGACCGTCTCGCCGATCTCGGCGTTCGGCCGCGGGTGCAGGTAGCCGGACACATAGATGGCCGGGATTCCCGCCGCACGGAGCGCACCGAGTGCGATGTGCGAGATGTCCTGGCACACGCCGCGCTTGTGCTCCCACGCCTCGGCCGCCGTCGTGCGGACACCCGTCACGCCGCCCTCGTAGGCGACCGCCTCGTACACGAGGTGGAGGATCTCCATCGCGGTGGACGCGGGTCCGGCGTTGGCGCCCTTCACCTCAGCGGCGAGCGCCTTCACGTCGTCGGGCGGCATCGTGAGGCGCGTCTGCGCGGTCTGCTCCACGAGCTCGACGCTGCGCAGCCGCTCGCGGGCGAGCTCATCCCAGCTGAGCGACAGCTGACCCGCCTCGGGCCGCTGGCGCACCTCGACGAGGCTCGACGCGGTCAGCGACAGCTCCGAGTGCGGGTTGAGCACCTCGAACGCCGTCACCTTCGTGCCCCAGTAGTCGGAGTAGTTGTGCGTCGACGAATGCGGCGTGACATCGAGGTGCCCGAACAGCACGAACTGGCCGTTGTTGGCCATCGGCAGCATGCGGGCCTCGTTGTACGAGGTCGTGACGTCGCCCTCGTACCGGAAACCGGTGGAGTGGCGGATGCGGATGCGGCTCATGAGTTGTCTCCCACCCAGCTCGGTGCCGTGATCGACGGGAAGTAGCGCTGACGGATCGCCTCGGAAGCCCGGGAGACCGCGTCCTGCACACCATCCATGTAGCGGGGCAGGTCGGCCAGCGTGTCGTGGATGGGGCGGTACTCGAGGTCAGAGGAGATCTGCCCGAGGAGCCGCTGGGCCTGGTCGGTGACGCCGACGCGGCCACCGCGCTCGTGGCGCGGCTGGATGTCGTAGAGGCTCGAGAGGGCCGTCGACACCGAGTACTGGATCGACCGCGGGAACAGGCGGTCGAGCAGCAGGAACTCCGCGGCGTTGGCCGCCGACGGCATGCCGTGGTACGTGCGCAGGTACGACTCGTACGCACCGCACGAGCGGAGGATCGTCGTCCACGACGCCCCGGAGGCCTCGGTGAGCGAACGCGTCGCGAGCAGCCGCGCCGTCATGTCGGCACGCTCCAGGGAACGCCCCAGCATCATGAACTGGTATGCGTCGTCACGGCTCGCCGCCGAGTTCACGACACCGACCGCGAGCGCCGAACGCTCGCGAACCCACGCGAACAGGTCGTGCACCTTCTCCTGCCGCACGCTGAACGGCATGCGCGAGTAGGTGGCGTTGAGGCACTCCCACAGCTCCGTCGACACGATCTCGCGAGCACGGCGAGCGTTCTCGCGGGCCGCGTTCACCGAGTAGGCGATGGATGCGGGCTGCGAGCGGTCGACCGCGAGGAGGTTCAGGACGTCCGAGCGGGTGAGCTCCGTGTCGGGGTGCACATCCGCCGCCCCCATGACGCTGAGGAGCGAGCGGCAGGCCGTCGCCTCATCGACCCACGGGTCTTCGAGGAGCAGCTGCAGGTGCACGTCCAGGATGCGGGCGGTGCCGTCGGCACGCTCCACATAGCGGCCGATCCAAAAGAGCGACTCGGCGATACGGCTCAGCATGCGTCCGTTCCCTTCGGGTTCTTGCCGGCGGATGCGGCTGCCGGCGACGCTTCAGCGCGCGCCTGCTGCTGTTGCTGCACCTGCTCTGACTGTGAATGCGAGTGCGACTGGGCTTGCGGCTGACGGCCCTGCGTCTGCTGCTGCACCTGCTGCTGGTCGCCGCGCTTCGGGGCGTCCTGCGGCATGTGGTCCTGGCGGTGCGGGATGACGCGCAGCACGCCCGTCACGGGGTGCGGCGTCTCCGACACGTCGGCCTGGTCGTCGAGGAGCTCCTCGACGCCGTGCGGCTGCGGCTTGGAGAAGCTCCGCTCGGCGCCGACCACCCACGTGTCCTTCGACCCGCCGCCCTGGCTGGAGTTCACGACCAGCTGTCCCTCCGGGAGGGCGACGCGAGTGAGGCCACCCGGCAGCACCCACACGTCGTGGCCGTCGTTGATGGCGAACGGGCGCAGGTCCGCGTGGCGCGGCCGCATCCCGTCGTCGACGAGCGTCGGGATGGTCGAGAGCTGCACGACGGGCTGCGCGATCCAGCCGCGCGGGTCGGCGAGCAGCCGCACCCGCATCTCGTCGAGCTCCGTCTTCGAGGCGCTCGGCCCGATCATGAGGCCCTTGCCGCCCGAGCCGTCGACCGGCTTCACGACGAGTTCGTCGAGGCGGTCGAGCACCTCCTCGAGCGCGTCCGGCTCCTCGAGGCGCCACGTGTCGACGTTCGGCAGGATCGCCTCCTCCGACAGGTAGTAGCGGATGAGGTCGGGCATGTACGTGTACACGAGCTTGTCGTCCGCGACGCCGTTGCCGACCGCGTTCGCGATCGTGACGTTGCCGAGGCGCGCCGCCATCATGAGGCCGGGCGAGCCGAGCATCGAGTCGCGGCGGAACTGCAGCGGGTCGAGGTAGTCGTCGTCGACGCGGCGATAGATGACGTCGACTCGCTGCGGGCCGGCCGTGGTACGCATCCACACCCGACCGCCCGAGCAGAACAGGTCGCGGCCCTCGACGAGCTCGACGCCCATGAGGCGCGCGAGCAGCGTGTGCTCGAAGTACGCGGAGTTGTAGACGCCGGGGGTGAGGACCACGACCGTCGGGTCCTCGATGCCGTCTGGGGCGGAGGCCCGAAGCGCCCCGAGGAGGCGGTTCGGGTAGTCGCCGACCGGGCGGACGCGCATGCGCGAGAACAGCTCAGGGAGCGTCTGCGCCATGGCACGGCGGTTCGAGATGACGTAGGAGACGCCGGACGGGACGCGCACGTTGTCTTCGAGCACGCGCATCTCGCCGTGCTCGTCGCGGATCAGGTCGATGCCCGACACGTGGATGCGCACGCCGTTGGCCGTGCGGATGCCCTTCGCGACCCGGTGGTAGTGCACCGAGGAGGCGATGAGGCTCGCGGGGATGACGCCGTCCGCGATGGCCCGCTGGTCGCCGTACACGTCGTCGAGGAACGCCTCGAGAGCGCGGACGCGCTGCTTGATGCCGGCTTCCGTCTTCTGCCACTCGGCGCGCTCGATGACGCGCGGGACCACGTCGAGCGGGAACGGGCGCTCCTCGCCGGCGAAGTCGAACGTGACGCCCTGGGCGAGGTACGAGTCGGCGAGCGAGTCGGAGCGGTGCCGGATCTGCTCCTGCGTCATCCCCGAGAGGACGTCGTAGAGATCTCGGTACGTGCGCCGCGGATCGAGCTCGCCCTCTGGCGCCTCCCCCATGAACATCTCGTCGAATGGCGGCGACAGCGCCGCTTGGGATTGCCTGGTCAGAGCCTGGCTGTAGCCGTCGAAGAGGTCACCCATGCCCCGAGACTAGTGGACGCAATGTGACGCGCTTGTTTCGCGGAGGGCTCGCCTGGACGGCACGCCCGGGGTCCCGCAGAATTTCCCGTCAATCGAGCAGTTTCCTGGGGCGGCGCGCGTCCGACTTGCGTGATCGTTTCGTCCGAGCTCGCCTCCCGAGGCGGCGAAGCGGCCAATCATCACGGATGTTGGCCAGGGCAAGGCGGGCCGGGCCGGGCGCGGACGGGTGGCGTCCGCCTGCCGCACGCATCCTCCCGTCCGACGCGCCGTTTCAGGGTGGGTTCCACGCCTGCAGATGGCTTGCATCCCATCCCGAAGCGTGGAACTCATCTCGAAACCTGACCGCGTGGGCTGCAGAGCCGCAGACGTGCGTGGCCGGGCGGCGCGCCGCCCCGCTACTCGGCGAAGACCTTGCCAGGGTTCAGGAGCCCCTTCGGGTCGAAGAGGCCCTTGATGCCGCGCTGCAGCTCATACTGACGCTCGCCGAGCTCCGCACCGAGCCACTGCCGCTTGAGCACACCGACCCCGTGCTCGCCCGTGAGGGTTCCGCCGATCGAGATGGCGTAGGTGAACAGCTCGTCGGCCGCATCCCACACCGCCTGCGGGACGACAGGCTCCGCCCGGTCGTAGATGAACGTCGGATGCAGGTTCCCGTCGCCCGCATGCGCGACCGTGACGATCGTCGTCCCGGTGCGGGCGGCGACCTCGTCGATCTTCGCGAACATGTCTGGCAGCCGGTCTCTCGGCACGGAGACGTCCTCCACGAGCACCTGCCCGAGCGCCTCCTTCGCGGCGTACGCCTGCCGCCGAACATCCACGAGCGTGAGCGCCGACTGCGGGTCCGTCGTCATCTCCGCCGCCCCGCCGTTGGCGCGCAGCACCTCGACGATGCCCTCCGCCTCCGCCACCGCGTTCGCCCCATCCGTCTGGATGAGCAGGTACGAGTCGCCGTGAGACGCGAGGTCGACACCCGTGTACGCCGAGACAGCGCGAAGCACGCCCCCGTCCATGAGCTCCATGATGGCCGGCTGGATGCCAGACGCGGTCACCGCAGCGGACGCGCGGGCCGCGCTCCCCACGTCGGGGAAGTACGCGCCGATCGTCGGGACGACCCCATCGACCAGCGGACGCAGCTTGAGCGTGCACTCGACGATCACACCGAGCGTGCCCTCCGAACCGACCATGAGCGCGCACAGGTCGAGGCCCGTGACCCCCTTGACCGTGCGGTGGCCGACGTCGATGACCGAACCGTCGATGAGCACGACCTTGAGACCGAGCACCGCCTCGCGAGTCACCCCGTACTTCGCGCACAGCAGCCCGCCAGCGTTCGTCGCGATGTTGCCGCCGACCGACGAGATGTGCTTCGACGCCGGGTCCGGCGCCCACCAGAAGCCGTGCCCCTCGAGCTCCTCGTTGAGAGCGCCGTTGAGGATGCCCGGCTGCACGACGGCCAGCTGGTTCGCCGCCGAGATCTCAAGGACCCGGTTCATGCGCAGCGTCGACAGCACGATCTCGCCAGCGCCGCCCGCGCCCCCGCCAGCGAGGCCGGTTCCGGCCCCGCGCGTGACGATGGGCACCCCGAACTCGCTCGCGATGCGGCACACGGCCTGCACATCCGCGACGGACTCCGCCTCGACCAGCGCCACCGGCACGCCAGCGGCGACCACACCGGAACGATCGACGCGCAGCGGCTCGAGCGCCGCCGGGTCCGTCACCACCCGTCCCGGCAGCTCACGGTGCAGAGATTCGAGTGCGTGCAGGGTGTTTGGCGCTCCGGCGACATCGGCAGACATGCGCCCGATCGTAGGCGAAGCGGATGCGCCCTCGCGAGCCGCGCATCTCGCCGCCACGCGCAGCAGCTACCCCGCGCAGCGTCGACCCCGCTGACCAACATCAGTGCAGAAACAGCGCCCCACCCCCTCCAACTGGCCTCAAACGCCGAAATCGCACTCATGTTGGACAGCGGTGGCGCCGACAGCGTGCAGGACCAACAGCGATGCCCCGCGGAACGGAGCACCCACGCCCCGGAGTCCGCTGCGTCGCTGCGTCGCTGGGCAGCTGGGCAGCTGGGCAGCTGACAGCTGACCCCTGCATCGCTGCCCGCTGCGTCAGCGCGCCTACCCGCGGGACTTCGTGGGGCCCTGCGTGATGGGCGCGTCCGGATCGAACGTCTGCTCGTACGGGAAGAGCTGCTGCATGCGCGGGTCCGGATGCCCACCGCGGTGCGCCGTGATGGAGATCGCCTGCTCGCGGAGGAACGGGAGCGCCTCGATACGACCAGCCGGCGTGACCTCATCCGACCAGATCGAGATGTCCGGATCGCCTTCGAGGGCGTCGCAGAACTCACGCCGCTTGCCGCCGACGAGGCGCACGCGCAGCGTCTCGATGCCGCCGGCCCTCGCCCGGTCGGCGAACTCCGCGTCCGTCTCTCGCCGCACCGTCAGGTTCTGGGCCTGCAGTTCGGCGAGCACCGCGTCTGGCACCTCGATGCCGGACGTGATGAGCGGCTTCGAACGCACGATGCGAGCCGCGACGACGATGCGGATGAGGTCGGCGAGCGTCGCGTCCTCGGCGGCGCGGACCGTCGCCTGCACCGGGATGTACCGCATGAGGTTGCGCTCGAACCCCAGATTCGAGACGTCGGAGACCTCCCCGAACTCCTCGTTGAACGCGATCTGGTCGCTCAGCGAGGCTCGACGCAGCCGGTCGAAGGTCTCGTAGTCCATGAAGGGAGCCGCCGACTCGATGAGGGCCGTCGCCTGCTCGTCGATGCCCCTCAGGTGCAGCGTCTGCGACTGCTCGCCGTGGTTCGGACGCCACGTGCCGAGGGAGAGCAGCGAGTTGGGGCCGCCGAACTTCGTCGCCGTGCCGACCATGGAGCGCAGCCAGCCGCCGAACGGCTGACGCTGGGGAGTGTTGCCGAGGATGTCGCGGTTCACGTAGAGGTTGCCGGCCTCCACTCGCCGCAGCCACTCGGCGATCTCCGTCCGGTCGAGCGAGTGGATGCCCGCCGTCAGCCCGTACTGGGTCGAGTTCTGCAGGCGGATCGCCTCGTCGAGCGTGAGCGTGTGCATGACGCTCAGGACAGGACCGAAGAACTCGGTGACGTGCTGGTAGCTCCCTGGCTTCACGCCGGCGCGGATGCCGGGCGACCACAGGCGCCCGGTGTCGTCGAGCTGCCTCGGCTCGACGAGCCACGACTCTCCCTCGCCGAGGGAGCTGAGCGCGAAGCGCAGCTGCGAGTCCGGCGGGGACACGAGGGGGCCGACGACGGCGCCGGGGTCGCTCGGGTAGCCGATGCGCAGGGAGGCGACGGCGTCGGCGAGCTGCTCGTGGAAGCGCTTCGAGCGGGCCACGGAGCCGACGAGGATGACGGTGCCCGCATGCCCCGGGCGCTGTCCCGCGCTCAGGAACGCGCTGCGTGCGACGTCGAGCGCGGCCCGGTCGAGGTCGGCGCTCGGCGTGATGATCATCGAGTTCTTGCCGCTCGTCGCGGCGATGAGCGGCAGGTCGGGACGCCAGCGCAGGAACGAGCGGGCCGTCTCCCAGTTGCCGCTGAGCAGCACCCGCTGCACGCGGTCGTCGGTGATGAGCATCTGCCCGAGCTGCTCGTCGGAGAGGAGGCTCTCGTCGCAGATCGCGAGCTGCACGAGGTCGCGCGGGATGTCCGCGTCCCACAGCACCTCCGCGAAGACCGCCGCCGTGCGGCGCGTTCGAGGCGACGGCTTCAGCACGACCGCGCTGCCGGCGGCGAGCGCCTGCGCCGTGTGGCCTGCGCTGCCTGCGACTGCCGGGACCCAGGAGGGCGTGACGACGGTCACCGCGACGGGTTCGAAGTCGGCCCCCTGCATGCGGTCGAGCTGGCGTGCGAGGTGCGCGTAGTAGTTCGCGAGGTCGACGCAGCGGCTCACGTCGGCGTCGACGTCGGGCAGCGGGGTCCCCGTCTCGGAGACGGCCACCTCGATGAGTCGCGCCCGGTTCGCTTCGAGGGCCTTCGCCACCTTCTCGAGCACCGCTGCCCGCTCCCAGCCCGGCTTCTGTGCCCACGGCTCGGCCGCACGCTCTGCCCGCGAGAGCAGCGCATCCACGTCGCCCGGCTCGTGCAGCAGGTGCCGTTCGACCTCGTCGATGCCGAGTTCGCTGCGCGGCACGCGGCGCTGGATGGAGAGGAGCCACTCGCGGTTGCTGGCGAGCGAAGGGTCGGTGCCTGGCGCGTTCCTGAACGTGTTGCGCAGCAGCCTGCCGCGCTTCAGGCCGAGCACCACCTCGGTGAGGCGGGGGCTCGGCCCGGTGTCGGCAGGGTTCTCGGTGACCTCTTCCTCGTCGTCGATTACGGGCTTCGAGGCTGGCTTCAGCTTCTTCACTCGCGCGGGCCGTTCGGCCGCTGGCTCCTCGTCCTCGAAGAGGCCCTCGGGGAAGAGCTCGAGCTGGATGCTGGCCGTGACGGTCGCGGCGTCGTCCGCGAGCACGCGGTCCTGCTCGCGGTTGGGCCCGGAATCGATCTGCCGCATGCGCGCCGTCGCGCTGAGGAGGCGCTCGTCGTCGGGATGCACGGCGTCGGCCGGGAGGCCGGCAGTGGCGGCGGGTGCGCCCTCGGCTGGGTCGGCCCCGAGCTGCCTGGCCCGCACGTCCACCCGGTGCTGCAGATAGCTGGCCGCGTGGCGCTGCGTGCTGCCCGTGATGACGGGCGTTCGCTCGACGACCTCCACCTCTGCCGAGCGGATGCGACCGAGCGTCGCCTCGTCGCTCGATCGCGGCAAGACGACGCGCACCGGCCTCGGCAGGCCTCGCGCCTTCGCGATGGCCGCGGCGAGCGCGACGTCGCGGAGTGCATCCGCCTCGACCTCGACCCTGAACGCCGCGGCGTGGTCGATGGCGAGAGCCTCGTCGAGGAGGCGCGCGAAGTTGGCGTCGACGTCGGCCTCGGACGCGTAGGTCGCGAGGCGCCAGCCGTTGATCACGGCGTCGGCGCGTTCGAGCTCGTGGTTCGCGTCTCTGGTGATGGCGACCGTGATGTCGGAGCCGAGGTCCTCGCGTCGCATGTGCGCCCACCCGCCGATGCGGCGCAGCAGGCCGGTCGTCTCGGGGAACTGCGCCGGCAGGGAGATGCCGACGTGCAGGCCGCGCAGCTCCTCCTGCTCGAAGGCGCGCATGAACGCCTGCACGGTCAGCTCGAGGTCGGCCGAGGACTGCGTGCGCAGCATGATCAGCGGCGGGGTCGGGGCAGTGAGCGCCGCGCGTCCGAGCGCGGCGAGCTTGAAGACGACCCGTTCGAGGGTGCCGTCGAAGTCCCAGAGGGCCGGCTGCGCCTCGATGTCCGCGACGCGCAGCTCGAGCTCGCGAACCTGACCAGCGGCGAGCAGCTGCGTGTAGGTCTCGAGGCTCGCGTTCGAGCCGCGCTCGCCGAGCACAGCGTCACCGAGGAGGCGGATGCGCGGCACCGCTCCCCTGGAGGCTGCGCGCTCGGTGGCGGCGGAGATCTCGGCGGGCACGTTGCGGACGGTGTCGTCGCCGAAGAACGCCGACGTGGCGCGGCGCATGAGCGGGACTGCGAGCCACGGCACGCCGGGACCCGCGAAGGCGCCGAGCTGGAACGCGCGCTTCGTGCCAGGCGAGAGGCTCGCGGGGAGCTTCGGCGCGAGGTCGCCGAGGCCGTTGCCGGCTGCGATGGCGTCGTCGGGTCGGATGACGTCGTCGATGAGGGAGCGCAGGAAGTCTGCTCCGTCTGGTCCGCTGAGCACGCGATCCAGCTCGGAGGTCGTGTCGGCGCGGCGTCTCGCCCTGGCGCTCGAGGCGGCCTCGACTGCGGCCGCGCGCTGCGCGTCGGAGGCGGCGAGCTGCTCGCGCCAGCCGCGCAGCGTCGCGAGGGCCGCGGGCAGGGCCTCCGAGACGGGCACGTCGCGGAGCTGCGTCACGACGGGCATCGCCGCGGTGGGCGGGGCGGCGTCGACCGGAGCCTTGCGCGCTGGGGCGGCTGGTTCTGCCGAGGTGGGCGGGGTCCCCGGCGCTGCGGGGCCCGCTGTTCGCGATGCGGCTCGGGACGCGTCGCTCGCGTCGCGGTCGCCCGTCGCCGTGCGCCCCTCGGCTCGCAGGGCTGCGACGATCGAGTCGTCGACGGCGACGGTGCGCTCTGCGACGGGACCAGCGGCGTCGGGACCAGCGGTGCCGGCGACACCCACGCCATCGGCACCGTCGCTCGCGGCGTCCCGGTCGCTCGAGGCCGTCCGGCCCTCTGCGCGCAGTGCACGCACGATCGAGTCGTCCACCGTCACGGTCTCGTCCGGCGAGAGCTGCCCGGCGGGCGAACCGGCCCCCGGGAGCGCCGACTCGCTCGAGGCGGACACGGACGACTCGGGGTCTGCATCCGCTCCGCCGTCGCGCTTCGCGAGCACCTGCTTCACGAAATCGGCGCGCTGCACCCGCCTGGCGTCGACCTCCTCGAGTCCGCGAGCGCGGCGGTCGCCATCGCCGCGGTCGTTCGTACCGGTGCCACGGTCGTTCGCACCGGTATTCGGGGAAGTCGCGCCGTCGTGCCGTGATTCTTCACTGGGGTCCGACGGGATGCGCATGCGAACGAGCGTAACCAGCGCACCTTCGGGCCAACCCGAGCCGCGCCGCGACACGCCGCAGTGCGCCGGGCCGCGCCCATACGATCAGAGCGTTGCCGACCGAAGCGACGGTCGACGCCGCGTTGCTCAGCGTTCGTCTGCCCGTGACGGTCTCCTCAGTCAGCGTCTCCGTCGCGGAGGCTTCGTGGAAGGAAGCACCATGCCAGTGCAGAAGCAGTCCAAGGTCGCCATCGTCGGAGCCGGCAGCGTCGGCACCTCGCTCGCGTACGCCTGCCTCATCCGCGGTGTCGCGCGTGAGATCACGCTCTACGACATCGACACGAAGAAGGTCGAGGCGGAGGTGCTCGACCTCGCCCACGGCACCCAGTTCACGGGCTCGAGCGTCATGACCGGCTCGAGCGACATCACGACCGTGGCCGGCGCCGACGTCGTCATCATCACTGCCGGTGCCAAGCAGAAGCCGGGGCAGACGAGGCTCGACCTCGTCGGCGTGAACGTCGGCATCCTCGAGTCGCTCATGCCGCGACTCGTGGAGCTCGCCCCCGACGCCGTGTTCGTGCTCGTCACGAACCCCTGCGACGTGCTCACGGTCGTCGCCCAGCGCATCTCCGGCCTGCCGCCGGGGCGCGTCATCTCCTCCGGAACCGTGCTCGACACCTCCCGCCTCCGCTGGATCATCGCGAAGCTCGCCGGTGGCCTCGCCCCCACGAGCGTGCACGCCACCATCGTCGGCGAGCACGGCGACAGCGAGTTCGCCCTGTGGTCGCAGGCAACGATCGGGCCCGTGCCGATCCTCGACTGGGAGCGCGACGGCGAGCGCCCCTTCACCGAGGAGACACTCGAGAGCATCACGAACGACGTGCGCACCGCCGCCTACAAGGTCATCGAGGGCAAGGGCGCCACGAACTACGCGATCGGCCTGTCCGGGGCGCGCATCGCCGAGGCGATCGTCAACGACGAGCACGCCATCATGCCCGTCTCCACGCTCCTGCAGGGGCAGTGGGGCATCGACGACGTCGCCATCTCCACCCCCGTCATCGTCAGCGCTCGAGGCGTTGAGCGCATCCTCGACACCCCCATGTCGCCGAGCGAGCTCGAGAAGTTCCTCGCCTCGGCTGAGGAGATCCGCTCGACGGTGCGCTCCGTCAGCTAGGTGCGCGCCGTCAGCTAGGCCGGACGCGGGCACGAGCACCCACCCATCCACTCTTCCGGAGTGGACCGCGATACCCGCGCGCGCTGAGGCTTAGATACACGGATGCGCTCCATCGTCCGCCTGCCCCGCCGCGCCACGCAGCTCACCGTCGGCCTCTTCCTCTACGGCTTCGCGATCGCCATGATCGTGCGCGGCGAGCTGGGCGTCTCGCCCTGGGACGTGCTGACGCTCGGCGTCCAGGTGCAGTCCGGGCTGCCGTTCGGGCTCATCACGGTGCTCATCAGCGTCGTCGTGCTGTGCCTGTGGATCCCGCTCCGGCAGCGGCCCGGCTTCGGGACCCTCGCGAACGCGCTGCTCGTCGGCCCCTTCGCCGACCTGGGGCTGTGGATCATCCCACCCGGCCTCGACCTGTGGTGGCGCATCCTGCTGCTCGCCGGCGGCATCCTGACCCTGGGCCTCGCGACGGGCCTCTACATCGGCGCCCTCTTCGGGCCGGGGCCGCGCGACGGCCTCATGACGGGCCTGCACCGGGTGACCGGATGGCGCATCTGGATCGTGCGCACGAGCATCGAGGTCGTCGTGCTCGCCATCGGGTGGATGCTCGGCGGAGACGTGGGCATCGGCACCGTCGCGTTCGCGCTGCTCATCGGACCCATCTGCGGCGTCACGATCCGCTGGTTCACGGTCGACGTGGGAGACGCGGCCAAGTCGGAGACTCCACTGGAGCGTGACGTGCGCGGCAGCGTCGCGCCGAGCGACCCCGAGATGCTGCCGGGCGACTCGCCCGCGAGCTGACGCGCACCGCCATCCCGGACGGGCCCAGTCCCACCCCGCCGCGTCACTTATGAACACAAGGTGAACGGGACACGCGCAGGGCCCTACCCTTGCTCGGTACCGACCTCGAGGCGCCCGCCGCGCTCCTCCCCCACGTGCTGAGTCCTCAGCGAGCACGTGACGCCCGGGGCCCCCTTCACCAGGAGAAACGTGATCCATGACGTCCCCAAGCGCTGACGGCAAGATTCCCGAAGGCGCAGCAGCGCCTCACACCGAGGCCGTCTTCACCGAGAAGGGCCGCGATCTCAGCGAACGCGGCCACCAGCGCGGCAACGGCCGCCCCGTCGAGCAGGGCGAGGCCCTCGCGAACACGCTCAAACCGCGCCACCTGTCGATGATCGCGCTCGGCGGCGTCATCGGCGCTGGCCTGCTGGTCGCCTCCAGCACCGCGATCCTCGCCGCCGGACCCGCCGTGATCCTCGCCTACGCCCTCGCCGGCGTCGTCGTCGTCCTCGTCATGCGGATGCTCGGCGAGATGGCATCGATCTCCCCCGAGACGGGCTCCTTCTCCGCCTACGCGACGCGATTCATCGGCCCGTGGGCCGGCCTCTCCATCGGCTGGCTCTACTGGTGGTTCTGGGTGGTCGTCGTCGGCATCGAGGCGACCGCGGCCGCCGTCATCATCAGCGGCTGGCTGCCTGAGGTCCCCCAGTGGATCCCCGCGCTCATCATCACGCTCGTGTTCCTCATCGCGAACCTCATCAGCGTGAAGTCGTTCGGCGAGTTCGAGTTCTGGTTCGCGTCGATCAAGATCGTCTCGATCATCATCTTCATCATCGTCGGCGCGCTCCTCATCGCGCACGTCATCCCCAACAACACAGCCACGTTCGGCAACCTCGCACCAGCAGACGGCGGATTCGCGCCGTTCGGCGTCGCGGGCATCCTGGCTGCCCTCCTCCCCGTCATCTTCTCGATGTTCGGCGCCGAGGTCGCGACGATCGCCGCCGGCGAATCCGAGCAGCCGGCGCAGGCCGTCCGCAAGGCCGTCAACTCGGTCGTCTGGCGCATCCTGCTCTTCTACATCGGGTCGATCCTCGTGGTGCTCATCGTGCTGCCCTGGGACCAGATCACGGCAGGCGTGAGCCCCTTCGTGACCATGCTGAACGCGGCGGGCATCGGCTGGGCGGCCCTCGCGATGGACATCATCGTGCTCTCCGCGCTGCTCTCCACCCTCAACGCCTCCCTCTACACGGCATCCCGCATGGCGTTCTCCCTCTCCCGCCGCGGGGAAGCCCCAAAGGCGTTCCGGAAGGTCTCGAAGCGCGGCACCCCGTACGTCGCGATCCTCGCCTCCGCCGTCGTCGGCCTCCTCTCGGTCGTCCTCAACTACACGACCCCCGAGTACGTCTTCTCGTTCCTCGTGAACTCGACGGGCGCCGTCGCGATCTTCGTGTGGATCGTCATCGCCGTCTCCCAGCTCCGCTCGCGCCGGATCCTCGCGGAAGACGCCGTCGCGGCCGGCGAGGACCCGAACGAAGCGGCGAAGGGAAGCATCCGCATGTGGGGCTTCCCGTGGCTCACCTGGGTGGTCATCATCGCCCTGTCGGCGCTGCTCATCTACATGTTCTTCGCGGGAGAGACGCGCCTCATCGAGGTGACCACGAGCTTCGTCATCGCCGGCATCTCGATCGTCGCGGGCGTCTACGTGCAGCGCAAGCAGAAGCGCGAGCGCGCGGCGGCGGCCGTGGCTTCGCGTTCCTCGGGCTCGGGCTCGGCGGGTTCTGCGGAGTAGCTCGTCCCCCGCAGCGATCTCTCTCCAAGGTGCGCTCTCTCGGGGTCGAGCGATGCACCCGGGGCCGGGTTCCTGCGGCGCCCGGGTTCCTGCGGCGGTAGCCCTCTCGGGGTCGGTTGTCTCGGGCGCCGACTCTCTCGGGATGGGTTCCACGCATGCGGATGGGTTGCAAGCCATCCGCAGGCGTGAAAGCCATCCCGAAGGCGGGGAGATCGACAGAGAGATCGACAGACGTCCCGACTCGGGAGAGTAAAAGCTCGAATCGGGATGCGACCCACGCGTCCGGATCCCTCACGCCGCGGGCTCCCTCGAAGGCCGGCTCTCTCGGGGCCAGCTCTCTCGGGATGGGTTCCACGCATGCGGATGGGTTGCAAACCATCCGCAGGCGTGAAAGCCATCCCGAAAGTGGGGAGATCGGCAGAGAGATCGGCAGACGTCCCGACTCGGGTGAGTGAAAAGCTCGAATCGGGATGCGCCCCGCGCGTCCGGATGCCTCACGCCGCGAGCTCTCTCGAGGGCCGGCTCTCGCGGGGCCAGCTCTCTCGGGATGGGTTCCACGCATGCGGATGGGTTGCAAGCCATCCGCAGGCGTGAAAGCCATCTCGAGACGGCGGGCAGGGAGACGGGCGCGGCGGCGCGCGGCGGCGCGCGGCGGCGCGCGGCGGCGCGCGGCGGCGCGCGGCGGCGCGAGGTAGCAGCGGCAGCGCAGCAGCGGCAGCGGCAGCGGCAGCGGCGGGCGGCCTACGCGTCCGCGGCGGGCGGCAGGTCGTCGTCGGCCGCGAGGAAGCTGCCCGTGACGCGGACCGTCGCGGCGGCGACCGTCATGGCGCGCTGCAGGATGCGCCGCGCATCCGCCACATCTTTCGGGATGCCGCCCTGCGCGATCGACGCGACAGCGGTCGCGAACACCGCGTCGCCCGCGCCCATGGTGTCGACGATGTCACCGGGCAGGTCGACGATCGGCTCGGCGACGTCGATGCCGGCCCGGTTCACCCAGCGGCCGCCGCGCGTGCCCTCGGTCGCGAGGACGTGGGTCGCGCCGAGGTCGAGCATGTCGCTGGTCGCCTCGTCGAGGGGCGCGTCGAAGAGCAGGTCGGCGTCGTTGTCGGACAGGTGCGCGAAGAGAGCACTCGACACGTGCCGTTCGAAGTTGTCGAGGAACGCGCCCGCGTCCTCCACGAGCCCGAGCCGCGGGTTGGGGTCGAGAAGCAGCCGCTCCTGCGGTCGGATGACCGCCTCGAGCAGGCGCCGGTGCTGCTTCTTGTCGTCGAACGCGAAGCCGGAGATCGCGACAAACGGCGCGGCCCGGATGAGAGCGACCTGCTCGTCGTCGAAGCGGATGCGCCGCGCCCTCGCGGCGTCGTCGAACGTGTACAGGGGCTCCCCGTCGGCGGACTCGCCGACGGCTCGCCCGGTTCCGGCGAGCGAGACGGACGGCGCGAACTGGATGCCACACCTGTGGAGGTGGTCGCGGATGCGCAGCCCGTCCGGGTCATCGCCGATGCTGGCGATGAGCGCGATGGGCACGCCGAGGCGGGCGAGCGCCATCGCCACGTTGAGCGCGGAGCCGCTCACGTAGCTGCGGCTCGTGAGCCCGCCGCGCGCCTCGGTCTCCCGCAGCTCGGTCACGATGGCATCGCCGACGACGACGACTGGCGCGTCCGAGGTCGGCCGGGTCTTCGCTGTGGGTTTGCTGCTCATGCCCCCGATTGTGCCTTGCATGGATGGACCCTGACTGTCTGCGCGAAGTGCACGCCTATCCTCGTTGCATGTCCACTCCAGCAACCAGTCGAGAAGCAGCGCACGTGCTGCTCGACGCCGTCTCCGTCACGGAGGTCTCTCCGGACGCGGCGGCGCTCGCCTACGAGCGCCTCGTCGAGGTCGGCGCGTTCGTCGTGAAGGTCGAGCAGGGGCAGGGACTCGACGCCGACACGGACCCGGATGCGGAGCAGCCCGCCGACGGCGGCCCCAACCAGGTGAAGGTCAACATCGAGCTCTCGAACCTGCTCCACGCGAACTACATGACCCTCGACTGGCTCATCGAGGAGCTCGCCCATGCGCGCAACGCGACGCGCGACGACATCATCATCGCGCTGCGCGAGCACCTCGACAGCGTCGCCGCGAAGTAGCCGCGCTTCCCGCGCTCCCCGCGTTCCCGGCGCATCCGCGAGCGAAAACGGGCGGGTCGGATAGGCCGGGCCGGGAACGGACGCGCAGCCCGCTCACGATGACGGCCGCTCTCCGCGCAGGAACATCCCCGTTCGAGGTCATGCTCGAATCCTACGAGCGGACTCCGACATCCCAAGCGCCTCGCGGGCCTATGCTTGCTCCGCCATGGCACAGTCCCGCGTCGCCCGCGTCGCCCCCATCATCGCCACCGCCGTGCTCGTCGTCGCGGCGGTCGTCGTCGCGGCCTTCGGAGTGCTCCCGGCCCCTGAGCTGCTGGAGCTGGGCGAGCGTGTGGTCCCCGTCCTCGCCTTTGTCGTCGGCATCACGATCGTCGCAGAGCTCGCGAGCGACGCCGGGGTCTTCTCTGTGCTCGCCGATCGGCTCGCGAAGCTCGGGCGAGGGCGCCTGTGGCTGCTGTGGACGCTCGTCCTGCTGCTCGCCACCGTCAGCACCGCCTTCCTCTCGCTCGACACGACCGCCGTGCTCGTGACGCCCGTCGTCGTGCTGCTCGCCGTGCACGTCGGCGTCTCGCCGATCCCGTTCGCGCTCGCGACGGTGTGGCTCGCGAATACCGCCTCCCTCTTCCTCCCGGTCTCGAACCTCACGAGCCTGCTCGCTGCCCGCTCCTTCGAGGGTGGGCCCTTGCAGTTCCTTGCGATCACGTGGGCCCCTGCACTCGTGGGCGTGCTCGCGAGCGCAGCCATCCTGTCGTTCGTCTTCCGGAGGGAACTCGACCGCTGCTACCGGATGCCGACCCCGACGAGCATCCACGACCGCCCGCTTCTGATCTTCGCCGCCGTGGTCACCGCCCTGCTCCTCCCGGCGCTCGTCACCGGCGTCGAGGTGGCGATCCCGGCTGGAGTCGCCGCGCTGCTGCTCATCGTCGCCTTCGCCGTCCGCCGCCGCGGGGCGCTGCGCTTCGGGCTCGTGCCGTGGCAGGCGCTGGGCATCGCGGGCTCGCTGTTCGTGCTGGTGGAGGCGGCCCACGCGCACGGCCTGAGCGAGCTGCTCGCCGCGGTCTCGGGAAGCGGCGACGACCCGCTGAGTCTCCTGCAGCTCTCCGCGATCGGTGCCGCGAGCGCCAACGGCATCAACAACCTGCCCGCCTATCTGGCACTCGAGCCGGTGGCCGACAGCCCGGCTCGCCTCGTGGCGCTGCTCATCGGGGTCAACCTCGGCCCGCTCGTCACCCCGTGGGCGTCGCTCGCGACGCTGCTCTGGCACGAGCGTCTCGTGGCGCTCGGCGTGACGATCTCGTGGCTCCGCTTCGTGGCCCTCGGGCTGGTCGGCGTCGCGATCATCGTCCCGCTCGCGACGCTGGCCCTCGCGGCCACGATCTGACGCCTACTTCTTCTTGCGCGCCAGGTCGTCGAACGCGGCTTGCAGGGCGATCGCGAAGCCGACGCCGATCGCGACGCCCATGAAGAGGAACGCGATCGTGAACCCGGCGCTCATCGAGAGGATGACGGAGATCACGGCGCCGATCGCAACACCGATCGCGATGCCGAGGGCCCACGGCACGAGGCGGGGACGGTAGCTGCTGACGGGGTCTTCGCCTTGCTTCGGTGCGGTCACGGTCGCCTCCGGTCCTCGTCGAGAGCTGTGCGCCAAGTCTGGCGGGTCGATCGCCCTGCCCACGAGCGGTGGCGGCGAACCGTCAGGTTCCCCTCGGCCGTTGCACAGGCGCGCGTGACGGCCAGCGCCCGAGCAGGAGGATGGCGGCGCTCAGCAGCACCGTGCCGGTCGCGGCGAGGGGCAGGTCCATGAGGAACTGCAGCACGAGGAACGACGGCGTGAAGGCGCAGGCCACGGCCAGTGCGACCACCAACCCCGGCGGAGTGCGCCCCACCTCCCGCGGCATCTCCCACCGCCCCACGATGAACGACAGCCCGTAGACCGAGATGAGCACGACGAGGAAGTACGGGATGCGGCTCCACCACCACGCCGTGGAGCCAGGCTCGGGTGCCGCGCCCGGGATGAGGAGCGCGAGACCTGAGACGAGAAGGATCACGGGCAGGTGCCAGAGGTAGATCGTCATGAGCCGAGACCCGACGAGGAACACGACCGCGCGCGCTCCCGACGTCTCCATGAGCCTCGCCAGCGCCGGCCTCAGGAGACGCAGGATGCACGCCTGTGCGACGGCGAGCACCACGAGCGGGAGCGTCGCCGGGTTGAGGTTGAAGAGCATGTCCGGCGAGTAGGGGCCGAGCGTCGTGAGCGGTGCGAGCGACGCGTACGCCAGGACGGCGATGGCCAGGAGCGTGAGCGGGTGCCGCCGGTCGAGCCACCCGTCGGCGAACCAGAATCCCAGCTGCTGCACGAGCACCCACACGAAGAACAGGTTGAGGAGGCCCACCTCGGCAACGCCAGTCGCGAAGCGGGCCGCGTCGACCGCGATCACGCTGGCGAGCAGGACGCCCAGGGTGCTCCGCGGGGCGCGGGCGTGCCAGCCAGCCATCCACGGCACGACTGCCTGGCACAGCGTGTACGCGGCGAGGAACCACAGGGGTGTGCCGGCACCGGATGCGGCCAGGTCGACGAGCGCCGGGTCGAGTCCGGCGAGCGTGGCCGCACCGATGCCGACGAGGAAGAAGGCGTACAGGGGCAGCGCCGGCTGAGCCAGCCTGAGCACCCGCGAGCGCACGTAGTCCGCCGGCGTCGAGCCGCGACGCACGGCACTGCGCCAGGCCGTGATCGACGCGAAGCCTCCGACGACGAAGAACAGCGGCATGATCTGCCCGGCCCAGGTGGCGAGCGCGAACCAGGGCTGGGCTTCGAGCGGACGGGACGCGACCAGCTGCCCGCTCGCATCCGCACCGAGGCCGACCATGAGGAGGTGGATGAGGACCACGAGCAGCACGCAGAACACGCGCGCGAGGTCGAGCGTCAGGTCGCGCTTGGCGAGGTCGACGGCGACCACCTGCTGTCTCGGCTCGGCCACGTCGCCGCCCCTTCCCTGACTCCCATCGGGGCGCCTGCCCCTGCACCGCTGCATCCAGAACCTACCGCCAAACACGACGCTCGCGGTCGGGCTGTGGATGAGTGCGAGCCTGCTCCGGTAGTTTCGCGTCATGCAGAAGACCAGGTGGGCGATCCTCGGACCGGGTGCGATCGCGGAGTCGTTCGCGACGTGGCTGCCCAGCTCCGAGCACGGCGAGCTGCGGGCGGTCGCGAGCCGCGACCCGGATCGCGCGGCGGCCTTCGCGGCGCGCTACGACGCGGAGGTCTCCGGCAGCTACGCGGA
Organism: Pseudoclavibacter sp. VKM Ac-2888; assembly: GCF_015351285.1. NCBI lineage: Bacteria > Bacillati > Actinomycetota > Actinomycetes > Micrococcales > Microbacteriaceae > Pseudoclavibacter > Pseudoclavibacter sp. VKM Ac-2888. Next base: position 2,941,010 of record NZ_JADKSM010000001.1, on the reverse strand, counting down.
CATCCTGGCGCGCGACGATGTCGATGCCGTGTACGTCGCCACGGTGCACACGACCCACGCCGAGCTCGCGATCGCGGCGCTCGAGGCGGGCAAGGCCGTGCTCTGCGAGAAGCCGCTCGCGCCGAGCGCCGCCGAGACCGAGCGTGTCCTCGCCGCCGCCGAGCGCGCGGGCCTGCCCGTCGTCGAGGCGTACAAGCACCGCTTCAGTCCGCTCGCTCGCGCGATCGACCAGCATCTGAAACGGCGGCAGGTCGCCGCCCCGATGCAGGTGCGCGCAGAGTTCGGCTTCGCAGCGGGCGGCAGTGACGGCCGGCTGTTCGACCCGGCGCTTGCAGGCGGGGCGATCTTCGACGTCGGCGGCTACCCCGTCTCCTTCGCGGTCGCGGCGGCCGCTGCAGCTGGCGTCGCGCTCGAGGGCCTAACCCTCGAGGCCGCGCACGGACGAGTCGAGAGGGGCGTCGACGTGGACGCCTCCGCACGGCTGGCGGCGGTGGGCTTCACCGCCTACGTCGACTGCTCCATCGGCACCCAGCTGTCCAAGCGGGCCGACATCGTCGGGGATGGGGGCTGGATCACGCTCGAGAACGCGTTCGGCGACCGGAACCACTCGCCGAAAACCCTCGACCACTTCCACGACGGGCAGCGGGACACGATCGAGGTGGCGCAGGTCCACCCGTTCGCGGCCGAGGCTGACGCGGTCTCCCGCGCCCTCAGGGGCGGGCGGCTCGAGTCGCGCGCCATGCCGTGGGAGCAGACCCGCACGGTCGCGCGCCTCCTGGATGCCTGGCACGCGACCGTGATGGCCGGGGCCAGATAGCCGAGCCCTGGCCGATCCTCAGCCGTTGAGATCGAGCTCGATCCCGACACCCCGCACGCGGGCCTCACGCACGAGGAGGTCCGCGATGGCGAGGTCCTGAGCGCCGATGCCGACGGAGTCGAACAACGTGATCTCGTCGGCGCTCGTCCGCCCGGGCCGCAGCCCAGCCAGCACCTCGCCGAGGGTTCCGACGAGGTCGTCGAGGCTGAGCGCACCCTCCGCGACCGCAAGCATCAGATCGCCCGATTTCGTGCGCGCCGTCGCCAGGTCGTCGACCCACACGGACGATCGCGACATGGTCAGCGCATCCACCTCGCGCTCGTCGGCTCGCGGCCTGGCGCCGACGACGTTGAGATGCTGTCCGGGGCGCAGCCACTCGCCTCGCACGATCGGGCTGACCGATGGGGTGAGCGTGCACACCGTGTCCGCCACCCCGAAGACGCGCTCGCACGAGTCGACGACCTCGATGGCCCCCGACCAGTCGAGCGACTCCGCGAGCGCGACCGCCCGCGTTCTGGTGCGCGACCAGATGACGAGGCGATCCCAGTCGCGCACGCCTCGCAGCGCTTCGACGTGCTCCCGCGCGAGCCCGCCGGCGCCGACAAGGCCGAGGACGCGGCTGTCGTCGCGGGCCAGGGCCCGCGTGGCGACGGCACTCGCGGCTGCCGTGCGCACCCGGGTCGGCACCCCGCCGTGCAGCAAGGCGACCGGGGCTCCCAACTCGCGGTCGAGCACGGTGATCATGGAACGCTGCGTCGGCAGCCCCCGCGCCGCGTTGTCGGGGACGTCGGCGAGCAGCTTGACCGCGGCGGTGCCGGTGGCCTCCGAGAGTGCCGACATGAGCACGTAGCGGCCGGTGCCAGCCTCCGTCTTCATGGAGGTAGGCGGCGGCTGGTCGGCGCTGCCTCGCGCGATCTCGGAGAAGATCTTCGCCACGGCACGCTCGGTGGCCGGTCGGTCGACCAGCGGCTCCAGCTGCGAGGCGGTGAGCACGATCACGCGGTGCCCACGAGTTCGAGCGCGTCTGCCACGACCACGCCGCCGAAGAGCACGGTGCGATCGGGGAGGCGGTCCATGATCGCGCTGGTCACGGTCTCCCCCTCGATGAGCTGCAGGTCGGCGGGGTCGCCGACGGCCACGCCCGGCCGGTCGAGCGCGCCCTGCAGCGCTGGCGCGGTGCCGAGCACGGAGCGGCCGCCGATGGTGGCGATGGCGATGCAGTGCTCGATGTCGTCGTCGCGACGGAAGCCGTTCGTGAAGGCCAGCTGCCAGGTGCGATCGAGCATGTCGGCGTTGCCGTACGGCGACCAGTAGTCCCGCTGACCGTCCTGGCCGAGGCCGAGACGGATGCCGTGCTCCGCCAGCAGGAGCGTCGGCAGGGGCTTGGCCGGTGCGATGGTCGCCCAGGAGATGTCGAGCTCGGCGAACTGCTCGACGAGGGGGACGAGCTGCTCGCGCGGCAGCTCGCCGAGGCCGTAGCCGTGGGAGATGGTCACTCGTCCGGCCATGCCGAGCGCGCGGGTGCGCTCCACGATGAGCTCGGCGGAGAAGCGAGCCAGCTGATCGGGCTCGTGCAGGTGGATGTCGATGGGGGCGTCGTAGCGCTCGGCGAGTCCGAAGACCAGGTCGAGGTGCTTGGCGGGGTCGCGGTCGAGCTGGCACGGGTCGATGCCGCCGACCACGTCGGCCCCTGAGCGCATGGCCTCCTCGAGGAGCTCGAAGGAGCCTTCCTCACGGAGCAGACCGGCCTGGGGGAAGGCGATCACCTCCACGGTGGCGCGGTCGCGGTGCTGCTGCTTGGCGGCGAGCACCGCCTCGAGCCGCTCGAGTCCCGCATCCACGTCGACCTGCGCGTAGCTGCGGGCGCTCGTCGTGCCGTGGGCGATCATGCGCGCCAGCGTTCCGCTCGTCCGCTCTTCCATGGATGCCTCGGCCTCGCGCCAGTTGACGCGGTCGTTGAGCATCATTCCCCAGACGCCGGGGCTGCCGGTGTGCGGGCGGAACGGCAGGCCGATGCGCGTGGAGTCCAGGTGCACGTGCACGTCGGCGAAGGAGGGCAGCAGGATGCGGCCGCGACCCTCGATCACCGTCTCGCCCGGCTCCGGTGCTGTGCCGGGCGGCAGGATGGCGGCGATCCTGCCGTCCTGCAGCCGGACGTCGGCCGGCTTACCACCCCAGGGGCGGGCGTCGCGGATCAGCGCGGCGCTCAACGGAAGCTCGTCTGGGTGAAGTCGAACAGGCCGTCCGCGCGGGGCGTCCAGTCGAGGTCGGGGTCTGCTGCGTAGTTGTTCATGGGCACGTAGAGCGGCACGAAGTATCCTTGTTCGTTGCTGTAGTTGAGGAGCTCGGCGAAGACGTCGAGGCGTTCCTCGCCGGTGACGGCCCGCTGTTCGGCCGCGAGCTCGGCGGTGCGCGGGTCCTGCGCGTAGTTGTTGTTGCCTGCGGTCTCGTAGAAGTCGGTCAGCGGGAGGTCGCCGTCGACCGTCGAGGGCGCCCAGGTGTTGAGGTAGATGCCCTGCATCTCCTTGCTGCGGACCTTCAGCGTGTGGGCCTGCTGGTCTGCGCCGCGGAGCTCGACGGTGATGCCGACCTCGGCGAGCGACGCCTGGATGGTCTGCGCGACCTCCGAGGAGAGGGGGATGCGTCCGTCGGTCGCGTAGTCGAAGGGAATCGACTCACCCGCGTAGCCGGCTTCCGCGAGGAGCTCGCGAGCCCGCTCCTGGTTGTAGCCGGGGTCAGTCACGTCGTCACTGTAGCCTTCGACGGCCGGCGCGAGCATGGCGCTGGCGGGTTCGGCGAGGCCGCCGAGCAGCCCGCCGGTGATGGCTTCCTTGTCGATGGCCAGGGCGATGGCCTCGCGGATGCGCACGTCGGTGAGCACTCCGCTGGTGGAGTTGACGCCGAGGAAGACGACGCCGTTCGACAGGGCGGAGAACACTTGCGCGGAGCCCTGCCCGTCGACCGAGGAGACCTGCGTGGGTCCGATCGGCGCGACATCGAGGCTGCCGGAGAGCACCCCGTTGACGCGCGACTCGTCGGAGGAGACGGGCTGCAGCGAGATCTGCTCGATGGCGGGGGCCTCGCCCCAGTAGTCGTCGTTGCGAGCGAGGTCGTAGGAGACACCGGTCTGGATGCTGTCGAAGACGTAGGGGCCGGATCCGATGGGGTCCTGGGCGAAGGCGTCGGCGCCCGCCTCCTGGTAGGTGTCGGCGGGCACGATCGAGATGAGCGAGGTGTTGCGCGGGAACGCCGAGAACGGCGAGTTGAGGGTGAAGCGCACGGTGAGCTCGTCGACAGCCTCGACCGACGCGACGGAGCTGAGGTAGGCGAAGTTCTCGCCGGTCGGGTCGTCGAGGATCGTCTGGTACGAGAAGGCGACGTCTTCGGCGGTGATGGCCTCGCCGTTGCTGGCGGTGACACCCTCGCGCAGCGTGAAGTCCCACTGCGTGAGGTCGTCGTTGGAGGTCCACTCGGTGGCGAGCTTCGGTGCGAGCTCGCCCTCGGCGGTGATCGCGACGAGCTGGTCGAAGGTGTGGAAGAACACCGACAGCACGACGAGAGCTCCCGAGCGGATCGGGTCCATGGAGCTCGGGTCGGTGGGGATGGCGGCGACGATCTTGGTGGGCGTCTCGCCTTCGGCGCTGGTGGGTTCGAAGCCACCTGCGCAGCTGGTGAGCAGGAGGGTGCCGGTGGCGGCGAATGCACCGGTCGCGAGGAGGCGACGTCGGAGGGCGTGCTTGGGCATGGAGTTCCTCAGTTCGGTGGGGGGGGGTCGGTGGGTCAGGAGACGGGAAGCGGATGCGCTCCGCGGCGCGCCCCGTCGAGGCGGGGCACGGCGTCGAGGAGCTGTCGGGTGAACGGGTGCTTCGGGGAGGTGAAGATCTCAGCAGTCGGGGCCTCCTCGACGATTCGCCCCTCCTGCATCACGACGACGCGGTCGGCGATGCTGCGCACGACGCCGAGGTCGTGTGAGATGAAGAGGTAGCCGAGCCCGTGCTCGCGCTGGAGTGCGTCGAGCAGCTCGAGCACCTGCGCCTGGATCGACACGTCGAGGGCCGAGACGGGCTCGTCGAGCACGAGCAGCCGTGGGCGAAGCGCCAGGGCGCGCGCGATGCCCACACGCTGGCGCTGACCCCCGGAGAGCTGAGCAGGGAGGCGGGCGCCGTGCTGCTCGTCGAGGCCGACATCGGCGAGCAGGCGGGTCACGGTCCCTCGGTCGTAGGCGTGCCGGATGCGCAGGGGCTCGGCCACGAGGTCGTGCACGGTCAGTCGCGGGTCGAGCGCCGAGTACGGGTCCTGGAAGACGATCTGCGCGCGTTCCCGCTCCGCCGCGCTGCGCGCCGCGAGCTCGTTGTGCACTGCGACCCCGCCGAGCTCGATGCTGCCTGCGGCGGCGGGTTGCACGCCGAGCACGGCCTTGGCCAGCGACGACTTGCCGCATCCCGATTCCCCGACGACGGCGACCGTCTCACCTGCCGCGATCCGCAGCGAGACGCCGTCCACAGCCCGCACCGGCTGCCGGCGGCCGTGTACTCGGTACTCGACCACGACGCCGTCGGCGACCAGCGCGTCCGGCTCTCCGGGGCGCACGGCGCTCGCGGAGCGCTCGCTCTCGGCGGGGATGGCCGCCATGAGGCGCTTGGTGTAGTCCTCGGCGGGGTTGTCGAGCACGGCGCGTGTCACGCCGGTCTCCACGACCCGGCCGTGGTGCATGACGGCGAGCCGGTCGCTGTTCTCGGCGACCAGGCCGAGGTCGTGGGTGATGAGCACGAGCGCCGAACCGGTGCGCTCGCGCACTTCGGCGAGCAGGTCCATGACCTGCGCCTGCACCGTCACGTCGAGGGCGGTGGTGGGCTCGTCGGCGATGAGCAGGAGCGGGTCGTGGGCGATCGCCATCGCGATCATGGCTCGCTGGCGCATGCCGCCGGACCACTGGTGGGGTCGGGCGGCGGCACGCTCGGCAGCATCCCGCACGCCGACCGCGGTCAGCAGCTCAACGGCGCGCTCGCGCGCCGCGCGTCGGCTCATGGGCTGGTGCACCCGCACCGCGGCGGCGACCTGCGCGCCGACCGCGCGGAGCGGGTCGAGCGAGGACATCGGGTCCTGGAACACCATCGCGGCGGTGCGTCCGCGCAGACCGCGCAGCTCGCGCTCGCGCATCCAGATGTCGGCCTCCGTGTCGACGAGCACCGTTTCGTCGAGCAGGATGCGGCCGGCGGCGATGCGGGTGCCAGCGGGCAGCAGGCCGAGCGCGGCGAGCACGGTCAGGCTCTTGCCCGAACCGGACTCCCCGACCACTCCGAGCGATTCGCCGCGGTCGACCTGGAGCGTGACGCCGTCGACGAGCCTGCGTGGCGCCTCGCCTGTCGTCTCGATACGCAGGTCCTCGATGCGCAGTACCGGATTCATCGCATGCCTCCCTTCCGCAGCAGCGAGCCGCGGGTCTCTGCTGTGAACTGCTGGCTCAGGAACTGCACTCCGCCGACGGCGAGGAGCATGACGATTCCTGGGAGGAGCGACAGCCAGGGGTCGCTGCCGAGGTGGCGCTGGCCGTCGAAGATCATGCCGCCCCAGCTCGGCACCGGGGGCTGCACGCCGAGACCGAGGTACTCGAGCGAGGAGGTGATGAGCACGATCGTGGCGAGGTCGGTGGCGGCGATGATGAGCGTGTGCGGCCAGATGTTGGGCACGATGTGGCGGGTGAGCACCCAGATGGTGTCGCCGCCCTGGGTCAGTGGCGAGACGACGAAGTCCTGGCGTCGCAGCGAGGCAGCGACGTTGCGCGTGACCCGTGCGTAGCCGACCCACCAGGTGCAGCCGAGCACCAGGATCGTGAGCCCAGCGCTCGGACGCAGGACGGCGCAGATGGCGATGAGCAGCAGGACGACGGGCATGGCCAGCGTCACGTTGCTGAGCAGCGTCACGAGCGCTTCGAGTCGCCCGCCGAAGTAGCCGGCGAGGATGCCGACGGTGCTGCCGATGAGGGCGTTCATCACCACGATGAGCACGGTCATGCCGAGCGTGACCGCCGAGGCGAGCGCAATGCGGTCGAGGAGGTCTCGGCCGAGAGCGTCGGTGCCGAGCGGATGCGCCGGATCGGTGAACGGGGGCAGCATCGCGGCGCGCAGGTCCTGCCCCATCGGGTCGAAGCCGGGCAGCATCGGCACGATGGCCGTGAGGAGCAGCACGGCGCCGATCATGATCGCGCCGACGACGGCGCCTGGGCGCAGGCGCAGGCGACGCGGCACGGGTGCGACCGGGCTGACGGGGGTGACGGGGGTGATCTGAGCGGTCATGCTGCGGCCGTCCTCGTGTCGATTCGGCGGACGAGCACGTCCACCGCGGTGTTGACGATGACAAAGGCAAGCGCGACGAAGACGAGGCCGGCTTGGACGATCGGGAAGTCACGCTGGCTCACTGCCGTGGTGAGGAGCTGGCCGAGTCCCGGCCAGGCGAACACGACCTCGACCACCACGGTGCCGCCGAGCAGTCCACCGAGGTTGAGACCCGCCATGCCGAGCACGGGCAGCGCCGCGTTCGGCAGCATGCGGGTGAATAGCACCGTGGAGCGCCGCTGTCCCTGCGCGATGGCGGTGCGCACGTAGTCCTGACCGGCCTGCTCGCTGAGGGACGAGTCGAGCAGGCGCAGGTACATGACGAACTGGCCAGTGGCGAGCGTGAGCACGGGCAGCACGAGGCTGGCGTAGCTGTTCCGCCCGAGCGAGGGCAGCGCGCCGAGCAGCACCGAGAAGACGAGCACCAGGAGCAGCGCGAAGAAGAAGTCCGGCACCGACTGGCGCACGGCGCCGGCCCACCCCACCACGGCGCGCAGGGTCCGGCTGCCGGTGAGCTGGATGGCAAGCGCTGCGGCGACGGCGAGCACGAGTCCGATGACGAAGGCCCAGAAGGCCAGCTCGAGCGTCGCGGGGACCCGCTCGAGGACAAGTCCGAGCGCTGACTCGTGCAGCCGGTACGAGCTGCCGAAGTCGCCGGTGACAAGACCGGCGAGGGTGTCGAGGTATTGCACGATGAGGGGGCGGTCGAAGCCGAGCGCGGTGTTGAGCGCATCGACCTCGGCCTGCGTCGCGTTGTCGGGCAGGAGCAGCGCACCGGGCTCACCGGTGGCGCGGCCGAGCGCGAAAGCGATGGTCACCACGGCGAGCACGGTGGCGACGGCGAGGGCCAGTCGGCGGGCGATAAACGGGAGCACGTCGGCGACGCTATGCGACCACCTGCGCGCTTCGGCACGAAGTAACACGCTCGTCACACAGTTCTTACCCTGGCGTCACGTTTGCATACCAAAACGGCAATTCAGCGCTGCCAGGGCCGCCTTAAGGGGGCATTGGCATTCCAAAAGTGACATCGCGACCGTGCCAGAATGGTCCCCATGAGCCTCGAGCCGACCCCAGCACGCATCGCGCACGCCCTCCGCGAGCAGATCATCACGGGCGAGCTCGCGATGGGGTCGAAGCTCAACGAGCGCGAGATCGCGGAGCGACTCGAGGTATCGCGCATCCCCGTGCGGGAGGCGCTGCCGATCCTCGAGTCCGAGGGGTTCATCACCTCGCAGCCGCGTCGCGGCGCCGTCGTGCACATCCTCACCGTCACCGACGCGATGGAGGTGTTCGACCTGCGCCGACAGCTCGAGCCGATGGCCTCCGCCTTCGCCGCCAGGCGGGCGCAGGCCGGCGCCGACGTGGGCCCGATGCTGGCGGCCCTGCAGTCGGCACACGGCGGGTCGATCTCCGACGCCCAGTCGGACGCACCGCCTTCGACGCGCAACTCCGATCTGCACGAGGAGATCATCGCGCTCGCCGACCACGCGCTCCTGCGCCGGGTCACGAAGCTGATGAGCGGACGCGTGCGCTGGCTCTTCCGCCTCACGCCGCAGCGCGACACCGCGGCGATGTGGGTCGAGCACCGCGAGATCGTCGACGCGATCGTGGCGGGCCAAGCCGACGTGGCAGAGCTGCTGACGGCCGCTCATGTCGAACGCGGCCGCATCGAGTCCATGCCGCTCCTCGAGGCGCGGCTGCCGAGCGAGGCCCCGGCGACGAAGGTGCGCCGTCGACGCGCTACCCCCGCCGCCCCCGCCCCTGCCCCCGCCGCCGAAAGCTGAGTAGTGGTCGTCAACACCGCCCGGAAGCGACCACAAGTCAGCCCTCGGCGGCGGGGGCGGGGATGGGGATGGGGATGGGGATGGGGATGATCCCGGAGACGCAAATGACGCGAGACATCTCGAAGATGTCTCGCGTCATGGTGTTCGTGGCGAGTGAGGGATTCGAACCCCCGAATGCTGAGCAGTCTGATTTACAGTCAGATCCCTTTGGCCGCTTGGGTAACTCGCCAGTGCACAGCGCGAAGCGCAAACGTGCAGGCTAGAGACTACCGACTTCCACCCGGTTTGTCGAAACGACCCGACGAACCGCCACGCTCGCGAGATTGTCGGCGGGCCTCGCTACCATGGACGGCATGGCAGATTCCTCGTTTGACGTCGTTAACAAGGTCGACAAGATGGAGGCGGACAACGCCGTCAACCAAGCGCAGAAGGAGCTCGAGACGCGCTACGACTTCAAGGGCGTCGGCGCCTCGGTCGATTGGTCTGGCGAGAAGCTCCTCCTCAAGGCCTCCAGTGAAGAGCGCGTGAAGGCGGTGCTCGATGTCCTGCAGACCAAGTTCATCAAGCGCGGCTTCTCGCTGAAGACGCTCGATGTCGGTGAGCCCTACGCCTCCGGCAAGGAGTACCGCATCGAGGCCTCCCTCAAGGAGGGCATCGACCAGCCGAGCGCGAAGAAGCTCACCAAGCTCATCCGCGACGAGGGCCCCAAGGGCGTCAAGGCGCAGATCCAGGGCGACGAGCTCCGCGTCTCCTCGAAGAGCCGCGACGACCTGCAGGCCACCATGGCACTGCTCAAGGCCGCCGACGTCGAGGTCGACCTCCAGTTCGTCAACCGCCGCTAGTGCCACCCGGGGTCGCAGGCGGCCGCGCCGGCTACGACCCGAGCATGGCCGTCGGGGCGCTGATGCCGTGGTACCCGGAACTCGGTCTGACCGGGTTCTGGTTCGGGCTCGTCGCCACCATCTACGTGCTCATCATCGTCACGGCAGTGGTGGTCATCCCCCGCAACCGACGGCCCACGACGGCGCTCGCCTGGATCATCACGATCGTCCTCATCCCCTACGCCGGGGTGATCCTGTTCTTCCTGTTCGGCACCAACCAGCTGCCGACGAGGCGGCGGCGAATGCAGGCGCAGGTCGACGGCATCATCCGCGATGCCACCGACCAGATCGCCCCGGCGGAGCGCGCCATCACGCACCCCTCCTGGTTCGAGCAGGTCACGAAGCTCGGTGAGCACCTCACCGCGGTCCCCCTCGCCGACGGCAACCGCCTCGAGCTCCACGGCAGCTACAACCGCTCCATCAGGCGCATGGCTCGGGAGATCGACCAGGCGGAGAGCTACGTCAACGTGCTCTTCTACGCCATGAGCCACGACGACGCCACGGCCCCGTTCTTCGATGCCCTCGAACGCGCCGTGCAACGCGGCGTGAAGGTGCGGGTGCTCTTCGACCACATCGGCTCCATGCGGTACCGGGGCTACAAGAAGATGAAGCAGCGCCTCACCGAGATCGGCGCCGACTGGCACCGCATGCTCTCGCTGTACCCGTGGGAGGGCGGCATGCAGCGCGTCGACCTGCGCAACCACCGCAAGCTCCTCGTCGTCGACGGACGCACCGCGTACCTCGGCTCGCAGAACCTCATCTCCCGCGACTACCACCGTGGCCCCAAGCCCGGCACCGACGCCCTCAGATGGAAAGACCTCATGCTCCGCATGGAGGGCCCCATGGTGACGGGAGTCAACGCCGTCTTCATCTCCGACTGGTACGCCGAGACGGAGGAGCTGCTGACCGACGTCTTCGAGAACGACCCCGTCACCCCCGAGCCCGACGAAGCGGAAGCAGAGATCGAAGCGGGCGACCAGGAAGACGTCTTCCCCTGCCAGCTCGTGCCGAGCGGACCAGGTTATGAGAACGAGAACAACCTCCGCCTCTTCAACCAGCTGCTCTACGCGGCCCGAGAGCGCATCGTCATCGTCAGCCCCTACTTCGTGCCGGACGACTCGCTCATGTACGCCATCACGACGGCCGTGCAGCGAGGGTTGAGCGTCGAGCTCTTCGTCGGCGAGATCGCCGACCAGTTCTTCGTCTTCCACGCGCAGCGCTCCTACTACGAGGCGCTCCTGAGGGCCGGAGTGAAGATCATGCTGTACCGGCGCCCGTACATCCTCCACTCGAAGCACATCACCTTCGACGACTCCGTCACGCTCATCGGCTCCAGCAACATGGACATGCGCTCCTTCACCCTCAACGCCGAGCTCATGCTCATGGTGCACGGCGAGGAGTTCGTGAACCGGATGCGCGAGGTCGAGAACGGGTACCGGCAGCGCAGCTACGAGCTGACCCTCGAGGAGTGGCGGCAGCGACCGATCCTGACGCGCGCGCTCGACAACGTCGCCCGCCTGACGAGCGTCATCCAATAGGAACCCGCTCGAAGTCGCGTTTCTCGATCGAGGCCACCCGGACGATCGAAAGTACCTTCAGCCGACGGCGAGCTCCCCCAGTTTCGCGCCGCGGTCAGAACGACCGATGCGACGCGGCTCAACCGCCGGCTGAAGTCTGTGCCCCGGACCATTCTCGCCCGGGAATTTCTTCCGCTCTCTGCGTGTACTCCGAGCGTACGAGGTGAACCGTCATTCCGCGATGGGGAGAACTCCCCTCCTCCTCAGGTGGGGGTGGAACCCCTATTCGCCGCGGGAAATGCGCGTCATCTCCTCGCGGTCCACGACCTTGATCCGCTCGCGACCAGCCGCCTCGCCGAGCGCGAGCTCGTGTGCATCCAGACGACGCCAACCCTCGAGGTCAGTGAACCGCACATCACGTGACTCGAGGAGCTCGACGACGGAGGCTTCGCTCGGGTCGGCCGGAGTCCACCAGTTGCCCTGGTCGGCGACGAGGTGCGTGACGGTCTCGAGCGCATCCGACTTGGTGTGCCCGATGAGGCCGATGGGGCCGCGCTTGATCCACCCGGTCGCGTACATGCCGTTGACCTGCTGGTTGTCGTCGTCCCACACCTGCCCCTCATGGTTCGGGATGACGCCGTGGTGCTCGTCGAAGGGAACCCCGGGAAGCGGCGAGCCGAAGTACCCGATGGCCCGGTAGACGGCCTGCACCGGGTGCTCGATGAACTCCCCAGTGCCCCGCACGCCACCCTCGGCGTCGGGCTCCGTGCGCTCGATGCGGATCGCGCGCACACGCTCGCCATCTGGCCCATCCTCGGTGAGCACCGCATCCGGCTTCGAGTAGAAGTGAAGGTGCAGGCGCCGCGATGCGGTGAGCTCGCGCTCGCCCCGCCACTTGCCCATGATCCGGCCGATGACCATGAGCTGCTTGTTGGTCTTCGCGAGCTCGGCCGCGGCTGGGTCGCGATCGAAGTCGTCCTCGTCGACGATGATGTCGACGTCAGGGATCTCCCCGAGCTCGCGCAGCTCCAGGGGCGTGAACTTCACCTGCGCAGGTCCTCGACGCCCGAACACGTGCACATCGGTCACGGGGCTCGCCTCCAGCCCGTCGACGACGTTCTGCGGCACCTCGGTGGACAGGAGGTCCTTGGGGTGCTTCGCGAGCATGCGGGCCACGTCGAGCGCGACGTTGCCGTTCCCGATCACGGCGACCTCCCGCGCCTCGAGCGGCCAGGTGCGCGGCACGTCGGGGTGCCCGTCGTACCAGTTCACGAAGTCGGCTGCCCCGAAGCTGCCGTGGGCGTCGATGCCGGGAATGTCAAGGGAGGCGTCGCGGATGGCCCCGGTCGAGAAGATCACCGCGTGGTAGTGCTGCTTGAGGTCGTCGAGCGTGATGTCCTTGCCGAACTCGACCCCACCGAAGACCCGCATGACACCCGACTCGAGCACCTCGCGGAGGGCGTTGATGATGCCCTTGATGCGGGGGTGGTCAGGGGCCACGCCGTACCGGACGAGCCCGTACGGCGCCGGCAGCTTGTCGAACAGGTCGATCGAGAGATCGAACTGCCGTTCCATCTTCTGCAGGATGTCTGCCGCGTAGATCCCGGCTGGTCCTGCGCCGACGATGGCAAGGCGGAGCGTGGTCACATGTCCTCCAGAGAAGGGGTCAGGGGGTGAGCTGTCTCGCGAACAGCTCGGTCAGCGGTCGCGGCTGACGACCTCCGCGGCGAAGCGCTCGAGGGCGTTCTTCGCGGGGCCGGCCTTGACTGGCCGCAGCGCCTCGACGGCGAGCGTTACCCAGTTCTGGGCCTCGTCGACCGTCAGCTGCGTCACGCGGTGCTCGCGGAGCTCGCGGATGATGCCCGAGATCTCCTCCTCGCTCGCGCGAGTCTCCTCGGGCTGCTCGTTGACGCCGGCGACCCTGGACCGGATGCGTTCCAGCAGGTCGCGGCTCGCCTCGTCGGTCGCGGCCTGGCGCTCGAGCAGCAGCACGGGCAGCGTCTCGACGCCGGCTCGCAGATCCGTGCCGGCCAGCTTCCCCGTCGCGTCCGGGTTCTGCTGCAGGTCGATGACGTCGTCGGCGAGCTGGAAGGCGACGCCGACGCGCTCACCGTACTCGGCGAGCGCCGAGACGACGGATTCCGGTGCGCCGGACACGATCGCGCCGAACTGGGCTGCAGCGGAGATGAGGGAGCCGGTCTTGTCCGCGAGGACCCCGACGTAGTGGTCGATACGGTCCACATCCGCGGCCGGCCCTGTCGTCTCGCGCATCTGGCCGAGCACGAGCCGCTCGAAGATCGTCGCCTGCAGGCGAACGGCGCGCAGGCCGAGCTCCGAGAAGAGGAGGCTCGAGCGGGCGAACAGCAGGTCACCGGCGAGGATCGCGATGGAGTTGCCCCACTGCAGGTGCGCGGCGGCGACGCCTCGACGCAGCTCCGCCTCGTCCATGACGTCGTCGTGGTACAGCGAGGCGAGGTGGGTGAGCTCGACCGCGGCAGCCGCGGTGATGACCTCGTCCGAACCGGGGGTGTCGCCGAACTGCGAGGCGAGCACGGTGAGCATGGGACGCAGGCGCTTGCCGCCGGCGTTGAGGAGGTATCGGGCGGTGACGTCGGCGATCTCGTCGGCGTACTGGACTTCGTCGCGGAGGCGGGTCTCGACCGCGGCCAATCCGGCGTCGAGGCGCTCGCGCAGCACGTCGGAGTTCGGACCGTCGAAGAGGTCGTCGGTTCCGCCCGGCACCACAGTGCTTCGCGCCTTCCGGCGCTGTTCGGTCTTGGGGAGCTCCACGCTCATGTCTCCTGGTGGTTCAGGTTCTCCGCTCGAGGGGGTGCCCTCGGGCGGACTTGGTTGGGGGTTCAGGCCGGCGCCCTGCCGGTGCCTGCTGGCTTGCTGCTCCCTAGCTCGGGACGCTGCCGGAGTCGGCGAGCGGGACGAATCCCTTGTGCAGGGCGACCACACCGGCAGTGAGGTTGCGGTACTTGACCCGCTCGAAGCCCGCCTCGCGCAGCCAGGACGCCAGCTCACGCTGTGCGGGCCAGGCGATGATCGACTCGTTCAGGTAGGTGTACGCCTCGGGGTCGCTGCTCACGAGCTTCACGATGGTCGGCATCGCGATCTGCATGTACGCGCGGTATCCCGTGCGGATGAGGGCCTGCGGCGGCGTGGAGAACTCGGCGATGACGAGGCGCCCGCCCGGCTTCGTGACGCGCAGCATCTCCTGGAGCGCGACCTTCGGCTGCTGCACGTTGCGCAGGCCGAAGCTCACCGTCGACGCGTCGAAGGTGTTGTCGTCGAAGGGAAGCTTGGTGGCGTCGCCCTGCACGAAGTCGATGTTCGGGTTCGCGCCGTGGATGCGCTTGCCCTCCTCGATCATGCCCGCGGAGAAGTCGAGGGCGGTGACCTTGGCGCCCGCGTCGGCGAGGACCTTGCTGACCGTGCCCGTCCCCGCTGCGACGTCGAGGATCTTCTCGCCGGGCTGCGGGGCGATGGCGTGCCGCGTCTGCACGCGCCAACGCGCTGCGTTGCCCATGCTCAAGATGTCGTTCGTCTCGTCGTATTTCTTGGAAACACGGTCGAACATCGACGACACTTGCTCGGGTCGCTTGTTCAGGTCGGCTTTTGTCACCAGATCATCCTACGTTGCGGCGCACGTCTCGCCCTGGCCGTGTTCCAGTGGATTGCTGGGGATAGTCTTGCCGTCGTGCCAGCTGTGATCCTCCCCCGCCTGCGCGCACGGACGATCGAGGTCCCCGATCCGGGCGATCTCCTCCGTTTCGCGTCGTCGACCTCCCCCCTCGTGTGGCTTCGTCAGGGCGATGGAGTCGTCGCGACGGGGAGCGCGTGGCGCGGCGAGTTCACAGGTGCGACGCGAATCCCGGACTCCGCCGCCGCCTGGCGGGACGTCGTCGGGGCGGCCGAGATCGACGATGTCGCCCAGGTGACGGGCTCTGGCCTCATCGCGTTCGGCGCGTTCGCGTTCGCCGCCGAGTCGGGGGCGCGCAGCGTCCTCGAAGTTCCCGAGCTCGTCGTGGGGCGTCGAGGTGCGCGGTGCTTCGTGACGGCGATCACCGCCGACGGCTCGACTCCGGAGCCGCGCCTCCCCGACGCTGCACCTCTCGGCGACATCGACGCCGCGGCGATGCTCACGGACGGCCTGATGTCCGGCGACGAGCACCGGCGCGCCATCGACCGAGCCCTCGACCTCATCCACACCGGTCACCTCTCGAAGGTCGTGCTGGCGCGCGAGCAGCGCGGCTCCCTCCCGGAGGGCGCCGACCGCCGCCGCCTGCTCGCGAGGCTCGCCTCCGCGTATCCGGAGTGCTGGACCTACGCCGTCGACGGGCTCACGGGCACGAGCCCGGAGACGCTCGTGCGTGTGCTCGAGCGGCAGGTCTCGGCGCGGGTGCTCGCCGGCACGGCACCCCGCGGCAGCGACGAGGAAGCAGACGCGCGGGCCGAGGCGAGGCTGCGGCACAGCGAGAAGAACCTGGCAGAGCACCGCTTCGCTGTCGAGAGCGCGCTCACCTCGCTCGCGACCCTCGACACGCACGACGACCCGGGCACGGGCCTGACGAGCAGCCGCGTCCCCTTCACTCTCAAGCTCCCGAACCTGTGGCATCTCGCGAGCGATATCCGCGGCACGCTGCCTGCGGGAGTGACGGTGCTCGATCTCGTGGATGCGCTCCACCCGACGGCGGCCGTCGGCGGCACCCCGACACCCACGGCCCTTGACGCGATCCTCGCCCTCGAGCCGTTCGACCGACAGCGCTATGCCGGCCCAGTGGGCTGGGTGGGCGCTGGCGGGGACGGCGAGTGGGCCGTCGCCCTGCGCGGTGCCGAGATCGACGCGAACGGGTCGATCACGGCGTACGCGGGCGGCGGCATCGTGGCGTCCTCGGATGCCTCGGACGAGTACCGGGAGACGCAGCTGAAGTTCCGCCCCATCGTGGAAGCGCTCCGCGGCGACAGCATCGGCGGGCCGGACGAAGAGGACTCGCGATGACAGAGGCACCCAACAGCAACGCGGCCCTCGGCCGCACGGAGCTCCCTGAACTCGACCGCGCCGCGGCCGCCGCGATGTGGGCCGCCTACCGCGCCGCCAACCCCGGTGCCGCCGCCGCCGCGCCCGAGTACTCGGTCGAGAACTTCGGCGACAGCGTCGAGCTCGCCGATGAGCTGCTTGCGCTGGTGACGCACGGACCGAAGCGCGCTACCGCCGCGCTCGTCGAGGAGTTCGCCGAGGAGGGCGAGCTGCTGCCCCGCATCGGATCGCACTGGATCGCGTGCGATGGCCGAGGCAGGCCCGTCGTCGTCATCCGCAGCACGGAGCTGCGCGTCGGCCCCTTCGACAGCGTCGACGAGGCCTTCGCCTACGACGAGGGTGAAGACGACCGGAGCCTCGAGAGCTGGCGCCGGGAGCACCAGCGCTACTGGGAACGCACCCGGGCCGCGGTCGGTCGCGAGTTCACGCCGCAGCACGAGGTCGTCTTCGAGCGGTTCGGCGTCGTCTGGCCGCCCGAGCTCGCAGACTGAGCTACGCGCTCTCGGCGAGACGCCGCTTCTCGGCCTCGACGTCGAAATCGGCGGCGGGCCACTGCAGGTCGAAGCCGCGCAGCGCATCGAGCAGCAGGCCCTTCACCACGAGGCGGGAGAACCACTTGCGATCGGCGGGCACGCAGTACCAGGGCGAGGTCTCCGTCGATGTGCGCTGCAGCGCGATCTCGTAGGCCTCCTGGTACTGGTCCCAGAGCAGGCGCTCGTCGATGTCTCCCGGGTTGAACTTCCAGTGCTTGTCAGGGCGCTCGAGCCGTTCCGCGAGGCGCGCGCCCTGCTCTTGTTTCGAGATGTGCAGCATGACCTTGATGAGCTTCGTTCCGGATGCGGCGAGCTCGTTCTCGAAGTCGACGATGGCACCGTAGCGGCGCTCGATCTCCTCCGGCGGCGCGAAGGAGCGGACGCGTTGGATGAGCACGTCCTCGTAGTGGGAGCGGTCGAAGACGCCGATCTTGCCAGCGGCGGGCAGCTGCTTGCGGACGCGCACGAGGAAGTCCTGCTCGCGTTCCTCGGCGGTGGGCGCCTTGAAGGAGGCGATCTGCACCCCCTGCGGGTCGACGCCACCGATGACGTGACGCACGATTCCGCCCTTGCCGGACGTGTCCATGCCTTGCAGGAGCAGCAGCACGGAAGGCGCCTCGAGACCCGCTCGCGAGTTCGCGAACATGCGCTCCTGCAGCTCCGCGATCTCGTCGTCGTGCTCGGTGAACAGGGTTGCGGCGTCGACTTTCTTGCCGGTGAATCCAGGGGTCGAGCGGGGGTCGAGCGCACCCAGATCGAAGTTCTCATCGACGCGCAGCACTGCAGCGTCTTCGGTGGTGAAGTGAGGCATGAGGACAGGCTAACGCCACCCGCCGACGCTATGCTCTGCTCGCGCGAACAGCTTTCGCGACGGAGCGGAAGCGGCGCCCAGCAGAGGAGAAGCACATGGGCATCGAGAACATCACCGGCAAGGCGCAGGAGTTCCTCAAGGACCCGCGAGTCACCGAGGCGCTCAAGAGCGAGAAGGCCGAGGACATCAGCGACAAGATCCTCGACGGCGTCGCGAACGCCGCCCAGAAGGCGACCGGCGACAAGTTCACCGATCAGATCAAGGGTGCACGCGACGCGGCGGACAAGCAGGTCGGCAACCAGTAGCCCGATGCCGCAGCGCCGCCGCCTCTCGGAGCGGCGGCGCTACTCCCCGACGCGGGGAACGGCGATCGTGCCGGTCTGCGGATGCGTGGTCGGCATCCGGTCGCGCGCGTACGTGATGCTCGAGTACCCGTGCGGCACGGGGTGCCCGTCATCGCCGAGGCTCACGAACACGATCTTCTCGATCGAGAGGATCGTGCGCCGTGTGATCATGTTGCGCACGACGGCGCGCATCGTCATCGACGTGCGACCGAATTGCGTCGCCACGAGCCCCATCTCGATGAGGTCGCCCTGCTGCGCGGACGCCTCGAAGTTGATCTCCGAGATGTACTTGGTGACGCAGCGGTAGTTGCCGAGCTGGATGATCGCGTAGATCGCGGCCTCTTCGTCGATCCACCGCAGCAGGCTCCCGCCGAAGAGGGTGCCGTTCGCGTTCAGGTCCTCCGGTCGCACCCACTTGCGGGTGTGGAAGTTCATGTCTCCCTCGGCGGCGGCGCGCGTCTCGGGGTTGGGGGATGTAGGGGCCATCGGTCCTCCGCTGCTCAGGCCGGACAGTGCACGGCTAGCATATGTCCTGACATTTCACTCAGCCTCGCTGCAGAGGCACCTCGATGAGGACGCGCTCGTGCTCCCGAGAGACGAGCGCGCGCTCCAGCTCGGCACGTGTCTCGACGCGCAGGTAACTCCAGCCGTAGGCCCTCGCGAGCGACTCGAGGTCGACCGCGGTCGGCGTGTACAGCACCCGTGCGTGCGCGGCGGAGGCGGCCGTTCGAGCCACCTCGAGATCGTCGAAGATCGTGCCCCCGCCGTCGTTGCCGACGATGAGCTGCACGCGGGGCGACCACTCGCCACCCTGTCCGACGAGCAGCGAAGAGGCGTCGTGGATGAAGGTGAGATCGCCGATGAGCGCACGTGTCACGCCACCCTGTGCTGAGACGGGGCCGGCGAGCTGGCTGCCAACGGCGACGCCGAGCGTCGTCGCGACGGTGCCGTCGATGCCGGCGAGTCCCCGATTCGAGTGCACTCGCACGGGCTTGCCCGGCACGTGGGCATCAAGCACCCTGATGAGGGTGGATGCGCCGAGCACAAGCCGGTCGTGGGGCCAGGTGGCGCTCCAGACGGCCTCGACCAGCATCCGCCTGTCGACCTTCATGCGCGCGACGGCGAGTTCCTGCCTGGCGAATCGGCTCCGCACGGCCTTGTCGCTCGATCTCGACGCCTCGATGTCTGGCGCTGGCGGCTGCTCCGCTGAGGCCGTGACGATCTCCCGACTCGCGAGCACCCACTCGCGCAGCCAGGAGCGCGACTCGGCCCGGGACTCGGCGTCGCCAGCGGAGACGGGATGCACGCGCACGGCCTCGACGTGCGCAGC
The DNA here is from genome assembly GCF_015351285.1 of Pseudoclavibacter sp. VKM Ac-2888. Lineage (NCBI taxonomy): Bacteria > Bacillati > Actinomycetota > Actinomycetes > Micrococcales > Microbacteriaceae > Pseudoclavibacter > Pseudoclavibacter sp. VKM Ac-2888. The sequence goes on along the minus strand of NZ_JADKSM010000001.1, from coordinate 2,921,614 downwards.
GACGGCACGGCCGGGGTTGTATGGCTCGCCGCCCGTCGAGCCGACGACGACGGCGTGCACTCCCTCGCGGGCGATGAGCTGGGGAATCTCGCGGCTGAGCGTCGGATGCCCGAACACGAGGACCCGCGTGACAGCATCCCGGAGATCCGGCCGAGGGGAGCTCACGCCGAGGAGCTGTCGGTACGCGAGCACGAGGTTGCGGCCGTAGCGCGAGCCGCTCGACGCCTCGGCGATGAGCGGCCAGCCGCCGGCGTGGGCGACCTCCTCGGCCACCGGGCCGGCGCCAGCCCCGGCGATGACCAGCGTGCGCTGCCACTCGGCCGCGTCGACGTCGAGGACGTCATCCGCATCGCTGGCCTGGCTGACCTCGGCGACGCGGTCGCCGCCGGGAGTTTCGCCCGGGTCGACGCCCTCGGCCCAGGCTTCGAGCGATGGGACGGCGACGCTCAGCGGGTCGCGGAAGGCGAGGTTCAGCTGCAGCGGTCCGGTCGTGGATGCGGCGCGCAGCGCGAGGCGCTCGGCCTCCGCCGACTCCGCGGGTGCACCCGTCGGCGCATCCACCGCCTCGTGCACGATGTTGGGCCCGAAGATCCCGGGCTGCGTCGTGGCCTGGTTCGCCCCGATGCCGAGCAGCTCCTCCGGCCGGTCGGCGGTGACCGCGACCAGGGGGACCCCGGCGTGGAACGCCTCGAGCATTGCGGGGAGCAGGTTGGCGACGGCGGTCCCCGAGGTGGTGATGACGGGCACCGTGCGGGCGGTCTCAGCGGCCAGACCGAGGGCGAAGAAGCCGGCCGAGCGCTCGTCGATGCGCACGTGCAGGCGAACGGCGCCGATTCGCTCGAGCTCGGCCGCCACGAGGGCGAGGGCCTGCGAGCGCGAGCCGGGGCAGACGACCAGATCGGTGACGCCGAAGCGCACGAGGGAGCCCAGGAAGTCCAGGCTGAAGTCGACCGCCGGGTTGCCGGTGCGCGGCAGGCTCGCCCCGGGTGCAGGCGCACGCGACTCAGCGCCCACTGTGGGGCGCTGGGAGTTGGAGGCTTCGGTGTGGGTGTGCCGCTCAGGCACGGGGCGACCCGTCGCCCTGAGTCCAGTCGTCTTTATGCTCGATGGGCTCTTCGTGCTCGCCAGGCTCGTCGTCGTTGGCTGCCGGCTTCTCGTGGCCCTTGCGGGACTTCTTGCCGCCAGACTCTGGCTTCGTGGACTTGTCCGACTTCTCGCCGGAGGACGCCTCGTCGTTCGCGTCTTCGAGGGCCGTCGCGACGCCACCCTCCGAGACCGGGCCAGTGGGGGCCGCGGCCGGGAAGTCGACGTCGTCGAGAGCCTGCAGCTCCTCCTCGAGCTTGCGGATGCGCTCATCGCTGTCGGACTCGATGCCGATCGAGCGCAGGAACGTCTCGTCATCGTCCGGGGTGGTCTGCACCGGCTTCGCGGCTGCCGCGTTGCCGCGGACCTTGCCGAAGAAGAGCCAGAGGAGCGGACCGACGACGGGGACCAGCAGCACGACGACGACCCAGACGGGCTTCGGGAGTGCGCGCGTGCGCTTTGCGTCCGTCATCGCGCAATCGACCACGGCGAAGATCGTCACCGCGACGACGATGACTGCGGCAGTAATGAGGAGGCGAGACATGGTCCCCCGAGGATACGCGACTTGCCTCCGCCCGAGCTGGTGATGCCTTCGCCCTCCGCGAACCGTGCTCGGCGCGAGTACTGGGCGGACACCGGGCGTTCAGGGAGTCGGTGAGGCGCGCATCCGCCTCGCTCGTAGAATTGCGGGATGAACTCGAAGCGCGCCTGGCTCGTCTACTCCGTCATCAGACTGCTCGCGTTCGCGATCCCGTTCGCGGTTGTCATGCTGGCCCTGCCTGCCTGGCAGTGGAGCTGGCTCGCGGGAGCTCTTGTCGGTGCCATCATCAGCGCCTGCATCTCGGTGATCTTCCTGCGCGGCACCCGCCAGAAGATGGGCGACGACCTGCAGCGACTCAGCGAGCGCAAGGACGCGCGCACCGTGGACGACAAGCTCGAGGACGCGGCCCTCGACGGCGAAGCGGGCCCCACTTCGACCGCCGCTGCCAAGCCAGACGTCGACGCAGCTCCAGACGCAGACGAGCTCACCGCACCCGAGCAGGCGGACGCCTCAGCTCACGCCGACGAGCCGGATGCTCCCGAGAGCACCCGACCGAGCGTCAGCTAGCGCACGTACCCGCTGAAGACGATGCCGAGGCCGAGCAGCAGAGCGTAGGCCAGCGTCGCGAAGCTCGTCAGCATCAGCGCGAGGATGAGCTCGCGCGGCTTGCGCGCCGTCGACGCGATGAGTACGGCCGGGGCCGCCAGCAGCAGGGCGAAGAAGGTGAAGATCGCGTTGCGGTACGCGATGGCGAAGAAGATCGCGAGGACAAACGGTGCAAGCGTGAAGACGCCGAACAGCCACCGCGACACGACCGGACCGACGAGCACGGCAAGCGTGCGCTTGCTCGCGAGACGGTCCTGCTCGATATCGCGGATGTTGTTGACCATGAGCACCGCGCACGCGAAGAGGCCGATCGCCGTCGCCATGATCCACACGTTCGTGGAGACGCTCCCGATCTGCACGAACGTCGTGCCCGCGGTCGCCACGAGACCGAAGAAGACGAACACGAACACCTCGCCGAGGCCCGCGTAGCCGTACGGACGCTTGCCGCCCGTGTAGTACCAGGCGGCGACGATCGCGGCGGCGCCGACGGCGAGCAGCCACCAGTGCCCCGAGGTCACCACCAGGAAGAGGCCGGCGAGGGCGCCGAGGCCGAAGAAGATGAACGCGACGAGCCTCACGCGCTTCGGCTCGACCAGGCCGGAGCCGGTGAGCCTGGCGGGGCCGACCCGGAACGCGTCGGTGCCGCGGATGCCGTCGGAGTAGTCGTTGGCGTAGTTCACGCCGATCTGCAGGCACAGCGCAACCGCAAGGCAGGCGAGGGCGCGGACCCAGTGGTACTGGCCGGGCTCGCCGTCGACGATGGCACCGGCCGTGCCGAGCAGCACCGGGGCGATCGCCAACGGGAGCGTCCGCAGACGTGCACCCGCGATCCAGGCGCGCGCATCCAGCTTGCGCACCTCCCTCGCCTTCGGCCGTGGCCGCTGCGTGGGGTTCGCCTGCTGCTGCTTCCGCTGTCTGTTCTTCTGTTTCTGCGCCACGGAGCGATTCTAGAGGGCGGTGCAGACCCGCATCCCTGCGACGACGGCTGGCGCACCCCAGAAGCGAGCTCCTCAGCCCGTTCCCCGGTCAGCATCACGGTGGCACTATGAGACCACCACCCCCGTCCCGATCGACATCCGCTCGACAGGAGAACCATGACTGCCCGATCACGCGTGCGCGCGGCCGCCATCAGCGCTGCGGCCGCAGGCATCGTGCTGCTCGCCGCTCCCGGCGCCCTCGCGACGCCCCTCGGCGATCCGGCGGTGAACGGAGGCACCCAGGCGCGCGCGTACGTTGCGCTGGGCGACTCGTACTCCTCGGGCTTCGGGCTCGTGCCGTTCAGCGAGGAGCCCGCCCCTGGCTGCTTCCAGGCACTCGCGAACTACCCGCACCGCATCGCCGACTCGCTCGGCCTGGCCCTCGACGACCGCACGTGCAGCGGCGCCGTCACCGCCGACATCCGCGATGCCGAGCAGGTCACCGCGTCCGGCGCGAGCGCACCGGTGCAGTCGGCGAGCCTCTCCGCAACGACCGAGATCGTCACCCTGTCGATCGGCGGCAACGACCTCAAGTTCTCGGATATCGCCGCTTCCTGCGTCGCCGCGAGCTCCCTCGGCCCCCTCGTCGCCGACCAGACCGTCCCCAACTGCCGATCGCAGTACGTCGTCGACGGAGGGGGTGTCGAGGTCGACGCCCTGAAGGACCGCATCGACTCGCTCATCGCCCCCGCGCTGGCCTCGACGTTCGCCCTCATCGCCGAGAAGGCTCCAAACGCCGACATCGTCGTCGTCGGATACCCCGCCATCACACCCGACCCCACGAACACTCCGGTCGGTGGATGCTTCTCCCCCGCCTTCACCTCGGCGGGCTACCCGGAGAACTCCTTCCCGTTCACCGACGTCGACACCGCGTACCTGCACGAGACGGAAGTCCACCTCGACGAGGCCATACAGACGGCGGCCGAGGCGAGCGGTGCCACCTTCATCTCCACATTGAAGGCGACTTCCGCGCACTCCGCATGCTCGACCACGGAGCCCTACATGAGCGGCATCACGCTGGAACCCGGTGAGGGAGGGTCGACCACGCCAGGCGCATCTCTCAAGCTCGGCGCGCTCCACCCCAACGAGGCGGGCGTCGCCTACCTCGCCGAGACCGTTGGGGCGGAGCTGCAGGCGCTCCTCGAGCCGGGCACGCCCGAGACGCCGACGCCGACGCCCACGCCGACAGCGACCGCCACCGAGCAGCCGACGGCCACAGCCGCGACCACGGCCACACCCGCAGCACCACTCGTCGTCGCCGGTGTGCTGGTCCTCGTCGGAGCCGGCATCGCCACGACGATCATCCTGCGCCGCCGCTCGGCCGCAGCCAGACGCCCACCGGAGCACGAGCCCGAGGCCTGACACGGCCCGCAGGGTTGATCGGCAGCCCGGCGCTCAGCCCTCGCCGACTGCGCGGGCGAGCCCCGCGACCAGGCGCTCCAGCGATCGGCGGTCGGGCTTCCCGCTGGGCAGATACGGGATGCGCCGTGCAAGCACGAGCAGCGCCGGGCGAGCCGCGCGGCCAGCGGCCCCCGTCGCCTCGCGAACAGAGCGCCAGCGCTCGTCGCCCGCGAGCGCACGTGCGTCCAGCAGCGTCGCCTCGACACCGGGCGGGGGGCCGTCCGGTGCCCAGCCGGAAGCCTCCACGACAAGCGCGGGCACCTGCCCCCACTCCTCGGACGGCGCGGGGACGACAACCGCGTCGGCGAGGCCGTGCAGCTGGCGCACGATGCCCTCGACCCGGTCGAGGAGCACCTTCTCACCCCCGGAGACGATGACGTTGTCGAGGCGTCCGGTCACCACGAGCCGCTCTCGGCCCGTGGTCTCATCGCGCTCGAGGCGTCCGCCGTCGCTCGTTCGATACCAGCGCTCGCCGCCATCCTCGATGAAGGCCTCCGCCGTGCGGCGCGGGTCGCCAAGGTAGCCGGCCGCGAGCACGGGACCGGCCAGCTGCACCTCACCGTCGCGGATGCGCATCCGCACCCCGTCGAGCGGCTCACCGTCGTAGAGACTCCCGCCGCTCGTCTCGCTCGACCCGTAGCTCGTCGCGACGTTCCAGCCGAGCGCCTCGGCCCGCGAGCGAAGCGCGGGCGGCAGCGACTGCCCGCCGACGAGAATGGCATCGAAGCGAGCAACCACGTCCGCGACCGCAGGAGACGCATCGAGCAGGCGCGCCAGCTGAGCGGGCACCAGCGAGACGTAGCGCCGGTCGGCGGTGAGCTCCGCGGCGGCGCGCGCGAACCCTTCAGCCGTGAAATGGTCATCGCCCAGCACGACGGGCTCCGTGCCGGCCAGGATCGACCGCATGAGCACCTGCGCGCCCGCCACGTAGGAGGCCGGCAGGGTCAGCAGCCACTGGCGAGTGGGCTCAGCTGCGCGCGCCCTCCCGAACAGCAGGTCGAAGCGCGCGTACGTCGCCGCAGCGGATGCGCGCAGCGCGTCTGCGGTGAGCATGACGCGCTTGGGCTCCGCCGTCGACCCGCTCGTCTCGATCACCAGCACGACGCCCTCCGGCACGGCGCCGAGCGCCTCGCCGGCCAGGCCGAGTTCACCCGACGCCAGCGCGCCTGCTGGCGGCTGCGTGGGCAGCACGGCAGGACCCGCACCGCTCAGCGCGCTCCGGAGCGCGGACGTGACCGCGGACGTGTCACTCGCATCCACGCGGACCAGCGGACGCGCGCCGCCCCTCCCGGGCTCAGCACCCACGTCGAAGCCCCCGCCCCAACGAGGCGCCAGGGATCCGCGACGTCAGAACTGCCACGGGAACGGCGACCAGTCGGGTTCGCGCTTCTCGAGGAACGAATCCCGCCCCTCGACGGCCTCATCCGTGCCGTAGGCCAGGCGGGTCGCCTCGCCGGCGAACACCTGCTGCCCGACAAGCCCGTCGTCGACCGCATTGAACGCGAACTTCAGCATGCGGATGGCCGTGGGCGACTTCGTCAGGATCGTCTCCGCCATGCGAACGGCCTCGACTTCGAGCTCCGCGTGCGGCACGACCCGGTTGACGGTGCCCATCTCCATGGCGCGCTCCGCCGAGTACTCCTCGGCGAGGAAGAACACCTCGCGCGCGAACTTCTGCCCGACCTGCTTCGCGAAGTACGCCGAACCGTAGCCGGCGTCGAACGACCCGACGTCCGCGTCCGTCTGCTTGAACTTCGCGTGCTCGCGCGACGCGATCGACAGGTCGCACACCACGTGCAGCGAATGCCCGCCCCCAGCGGCCCACCCGGGAACGACCGCGATGACCACCTTCGGCATGAAGCGGATGAGCCGCTGCACCTCGAGGATGTGCAGCCGACCGTTGCGGGCCGAGTCGATGGTGTCGCGCGTCTCCCCGTCGGCGTACTTGTAGCCGTCGCGACCCCGGATGCGCTGGTCGCCGCCCGAGCAGAACGCCCACCCGCCGTCCTTCGGGCTCGGGCCGTTGCCCGTGAGCAGCACCACGCCGATGCGCGGGTTCATGCGCGCATCGTCGAGGGCACGCGCGAGCTCATCGACCGTCTGCGGGCGGAACGCGTTGCGCACCTCTGGCCGGTTGAAGGCGACGCGGGCGATGCGGCCCGTCAGATCCTGGTGGTAGGTGAGGTCGGTGAGCTCCTCGAAGCCCGGGACGGTGCGCCAGCGCTCGGCGTCGAAGAGTTCGGAGACGAAGGCAGTCATGCCATAACGCTATCCGACGAGCGGGCAGGGTCCTGCGGGGCGTGCACCCGTCGAGTCCGAGCCTCCGAGCGTTGCGCCGCTACCAGAGGGGCGGCGCGACGGGGAGGGTGCCGCCGTTCGCCATCAGCTGGATGATCGTGTTGCCGACCAGCCACGCGGGGGGTGCCCCGAACGGCAGTCCGAGGATGATCGCGAAGATCGCCGCACCCCTGGCGCTGTTGAAGATGATGCCCCAGAGGGCCATCGCGATCGTCAGGAAGCCCGCGATGCCGGCCGTGAGCAGCCACATCTCGATCTCGAACTTGCGGTCGATGCCGAACAGGTTCGAGGCGTAGAAGAAGACGAAGACGTCGGCGAGCACCGTGATGAGCACCCCGAGGAGCGCCCAGTGGCCGGCCGACCAGCGGCGCGGGTTGAAGGCGATCTCGTACCAGGTGCGCTGCACGAGCGAGCCGTGCCGATACTGCGGCTTCCCGTACCCGAGCCTGCCACTGCCGCCCGTCGAGACGACCCGTTGGGGGCGGTGCCCTCCAGAGCCGGAGCTGACGAGGGCGTCACCGAAGTCCTCGTCGGCCGGCGGAGGGCTGAAGCGAGGTGCGGGGCTGGAGAGGTTCGTAGACATAGGAGTTTGCGTCCGGCATGACCGATCGATGCCTCAGCCTAGCGCGATCCGCGCCGAACGTCCCCAGCCGGTGAGACCTTCCCGGGACCGCGCGAGACAATGGCGGCATGCAGCTGCCCGAGATCGACGAGCTCCTCGACCGCACGCACATCGTGACGCTTCCCCTCGTGACCCGGTTCCGAGGGGTGGATGCACGCGAGGTGGCGATCATCCGCGGCACCGTCGCATGGAGCGAGTTCTCGCCGTTCCTCGAGTACGGCGACGCGGAAGCCGCGAACTGGCTGCGCGCCGCGATCGAGTTCGGCTTCGATGAGACCCTCGAGCGTCACGCGGAGGGCGAGATCTGGGTCAACGCGACCGTGCCCGCCGTCGGGGAGGCCGCGCTCGACGGCGTGCTCGCGCGCTTCGACGGCTGCCGAACGGCCAAGGTCAAGGTCGCCGAGCGAGGGCAGACGCTCGCCGACGACATCACCCGGGTGGCCGGCGTGCGCGAGCGCCTCGGCGCAGATGCGCGGCTGCGCGTCGACGCGAACGGCGGCTGGTCGGTCGATGACGCCGTCACCGCTCTCCGGGCACTGGCCCGCTTCGGCCTGGAGTACGCGGAGCAGCCCTGCGCGACGACCGCCGAGCTCGGCGAGCTCAGGGGCCGCCTGCGGGACGCTGGCATCGAGGTGCCCATCGCCGCCGACGAGTCCATCAGGAAGGCCGATGACCCCCTGGAGGTCGCGCGCCTCGGCGCAGCTGACGTGGTCGTCGTGAAGATGCAGCCCCTCGGCGGGATCCGCCGCGCGGTCGACATCGTCGCGTCGGCGGGGCTTCCCGCGACCGTGTCGAGCGCCCTCGACTCCTCGGTCGGCATCGCGATGGGAGCACAGCTCGCCGCAGCCCTGCCAGCGCCTCGCCACGACGCGGGCCTCGGAACGGCGTCGCTGCTCGCGGAGGATGTCGTGATCGAGCCGCTCCGCCCGCGCGCCGGGCGCATCCCGCTCGCCCCCGTCACGGTCGACGAAGCCGCGCTCAAGCGGCTCGCCTCCCCTGCCGAACGGCAGGAATGGTGGAGGGAACGGCTCCGCCGCTGCCATGCCCTCCTCGCCGGAGGGTCTGCTCAGATCCCCGAGTAGGCGTGCAGTCCCTTGAAGAACACGTTGACGACGCCGAAGTTGAACATGACCGTCGCGAAGCCCGCGATGGCAAGCCACGCCGACGGCGTTCCGCGCCAGCCACGCGTGGCACGAGCGTGGATGTAGCCCGCGTAGACCACCCAGATGATGAAGGTCCACACTTCCTTGGTGTCCCAGCCCCAGTAGCGGCCCCAGGCGCGCTCAGCCCAGACGGCCCCCGCCATGAGGGTGAAGGTCCAGAGGATGAAGCCGATGATGTTGATGCGGTAGGCGAGGTTCTCGAGGCGCACCGCGTCTGGCAGCGCCGAGAGGAGCTTGAGCTTCGTGGGCAGACCGGCACGCACGCGCGCAACTCGACGAGTCTGCAGGAGCTGCGCGGCGCTGAGGCCCGCGCCGATCGCGAGGCAGCCGGTCGCGAGCGACGCGACGAACACGTGGATGACGAGCCACACCGACTGCAGAGCGGGCGCAAGCGGCACGACATCGACGTAGAAGCCGAGCGTGGCGATGCCAAGCGTGATGACGGTGAAGCCCGTGATGAAGGTGCCGAGGAAGCGCACGTCGGCCCAGAAGCGGGCGAGGAGGAAGACGAGCACGATGAGGAGCGTCGAGGTCATGGAGAATTCGAACATGTTCGACCACGGCACCCGGTCAGCGGCGATGCCGCGGAGGGTGGTCGCCGCGAGGTGCACGACGAACGCGGCGATGGTCAGCCACATCGCGATGCGCAGCGACGGCGTCGCGCGGGTGTCGCGCCAGGCGTCGCCCGACTCGGTGCGCGTGGACGCGAGAGACACCGAGCTCGCGGGGTCCTCCGTCGTGTAGCTGGCCGGCTCGGACACGTCGCGGTCTGCCGCGACGCCGTCATGCGCGGCTGCTCCTGCCGGGGCTGCCGCGCCGACGAGCGCATTGCGGCGCGCGGCGGTCGCTCCGACCGCCGACTGCCGTTCGGAGCGTTCGGCTGCGCGTGCGCTGCGACCGGCCAGGTCCATGGCGAAGGCGATGAACGCGATCGAGTACACCGCCATCGCGACGTAGAGGAGCAGGTTCGACCAGCTGGACAGCGTTTCGATCATGGAGCTTCCTGAGTGGGAGAAGAGGCGAGCGCCGCGCCTTGGCTGCCGGCGCCAGATGGTGAGCTTTGGGTGGCCTCGGGGCCTTGAGGTGCCCCGGCGGCGCGGGCCGGCGACGCAGGTTCCGCTAAGCCTACGATCTTTCTCGTGTGGGCGTCGAGGAGATCATTGACCGAGGCGGCCAGCTGCGGGTCGTCTCCACGTGCGAGGCCCGCGTACTCGACGAGCACGGTGCCGTCGGAGCGGGTCGTGGCCTTCACCCAGAGGCGGCGCCGCGGCACGAGCAGTGACGTGAAGAGGCCGCCGATGATGAGGATCGCGAAGATGAGCACCGGTATCTGTGTCGGGTCCTCGTGCACGTCGAAGGACGCGTAGCGAGGAACCTCGCCGAGCTCGATCGTGCCGAGGCCGTTCGGCAACTCGGCGGTCTCACCCGGCCGGAGCTCGATGGGCTTGAAGTCGAGGTCGCGAGCCGCGATGGGCGTGAGCGTATCCGTGTCGAGCGTGTACACGGACCTCGGGACCCCGTCGTCGAGGCCGAGGTCACCCGAGTAGACGTTCAGCGTCAGCATCGGGTCGCGGAGGTCGGGATGGTTCGAGGTGAGCGCACCCGACTCGAGTTCGACCGCTGAGGGGTAGAAGAAGCCGAGCATGCCGATCTGCTCGTCGAGCCCATCCGGGACCTTCACGACGCCCATGGAGGTCAGGAAGGCGTCCTGCGGGAGGAACGGGACGAAGTCGGAGAAGACCTCGTTGCCGTCCGGGTCGCGCACCGTGATCTCGGGGGCGTAGCCGTTGCCGAGGAGGTAGCTGTCGGTACCGGCGAAGCGAAGCGGGTCGTTGACGCGCACCGTCTCGGTCTTCGGCTCGCCGCCCGGAGTGTTGACGGTGACGTTCGCCGCGTAGTCGGTGGCCTGCCCGATGGCGTTCTGGTTCTCCTCCTCGTACGTGATGTCGAAGGAGTCGAGACGCATCGAGAACGGCGCGAGCACGTCTGGCGTGAAGAATCGTCCCGGGTTGAACGACGAGTAGCTGACGAGGCCGTTCACGAACGTCTGGCCCTCGACGAGCACACGCTGCCCGGACCAGGTGAAGCCGCCGCCGATACCGACGGCCACGATGATGCCGACCATGGCCGAGTGGAAGACCAGGTTGCCCGTCTCCCGCAGGTAGCCGCGCTCCGCGGACACGGAGATGCCGCGCTTGCCCTCATCGAAGATGACGGTGCGGTACTTCTTGTCGCGCAGCAGCTTGGCGGCCTCGTCGATGACGGCGCCGCGCTTCGGGTCGAGCGACGAGTCGAGGACCTGCGTGGAGTAGGCGTCGAGCCGCGAGAGACGCGCGGGAGTCTTCGGCGGCTTCGAGCGCAGCGCATCCCAGTGGTGCTTGATGCGCGGGATGATGCAGCCGATGAGCGAGACGAAGAGCAGCAGGTAGATCGCCGTGAACCACGGGGAGCTGTACACGTCGAACATGCCGATGTCGTCGAGGAACGGGGCGATGTCCGGGTACGTGTCCTGGTAGACGATGACCCCGTTGGGGTCGCTCGAGCGCTGCGGCACCAGCGAGCCGGGCACGGCGGCGATGGCGAGCAGCAGCAGGAGGAGCAGCGCGGTGCGCATGCTCGTGAGCTGACGCCAGGCAGTGCGGAGCCAGGCGACGAGCGCGGATGCGCGGCCGGGCTTCTTGATGTCGCCCGGCTTGTTCGGCATGCTCGCGCGCGCGGCGCCTGATGCGGTCTTCTTCGGTTCGCGGTCGCGGGCTTCGAAGCCGTCCTTCCCCGCGTCGAAGTGGTCAGAGGGCCGGGACATAGCCGCCGATCGTCGCCGCGAATGCGGACATGAAGTGCTGCCAGACGCCGATCACCATGAGGAACCCGATGAGGATGAGGATGCCGCCGCCGACGAGGTTGATCGTGCGGATGTGCTTCCGCACCCAGTTGATGCCCGTCGTCACGCGGCCGATGCCGAGCGCCACGAGGACAAACGGGAGGCCGAGCCCGATGCAGTAGAAGAACGCGAGGAGCGCTCCGCGGCCGGGGGAGGCGAACTGGTAGCTGAGGGAGTTGATCGCGATGAGCGTCGGCCCGAGGCACGGAGCCCATCCGACGCCGAAGACGATGCCGAGAAGGGGCGCTCCGAGCAGGCCGGACGGCGCGAACTTCATGCGCGCGGTGCGCTGCATGAACGACACCTGGCCGATGAACACGACGCCCATGACGATGACGACGACGCCGAGCACCCGCATGATGACGCGCTGGTACTCCATGAGCCAGAATCCGAGCAGACCGGAGGCCGCGCCGGAGAGGACGTAGACGACGGTGAAGCCGAGCACGAACAGCGTCGCGCCGAACGCGACTCGGCCGCGTCCGGTCGTGAGGCGGGCGAGGAGGCCCCGCTTCGCTTCGGGCTGGTCAGCGAGTCGCGATGCGCGTGAGGAGGACTCGGCTGCGGCTGCGGGACCCGAGTGCGCTCCGACGCTCTGGCGAGCGGGGACCTTGGCCGGCGCATCCTGTGCCACTGCGCCGACGAGCCCGAGGTAGCCGGGCACGACCGGCAGCACGCACGGGGAGGCGAAGGAGATGAGGCCGGCCAGGACGGCGAGCGGGATCGCGAGGAAGAGCTGGCCGCTCACGATCGTCTCGCCCACCGCGCTGCCGGGGGCGATCGCCGTCAGCGCGGAGGAGGCGAGCAGGGGGGTCGTCACTTGCTGCTCTCTGCGAGCGTGTCGGTGATCATCGAGTTCAGGATCGAGGGGTCGATCGGCCCGCGGATGACGGAAGCGACCCGACCCTCGGCGTCGAGCACGAGCGTGGACGGGATGGCCTGGGGAGGCACGTTGTCGGCGAAGGCGAGTCGCACACTCGCGTCGTCGACGTCGAGGATCGACGGGTACGTGATGCCCTGCGTCTCGGCGAAGGTCTTGGCGGTCGCCGCCTGGTCGTAGATGTTGACGCCGACGAACTTCACGCCGTCGTCTTCGTGCTCTTCCCAAGCTGCCTGCAGGTCCGGGGCCTCGAGGCGGCAGGGCGGGCAGGAGGCGTACCAGAAGTTGACGACGGTGACGGAGCCCGCGAGATCCTCACTGGAGAGCTCGTCTCCGAACTCGGTGACGCCACCGAACTGGATCGGGTCCTGTCGTTCGCCCGCCGGGAAGATCTCGTAGCTGCCGTCGCCCGCGACGTAGCCCTGATCTCCCCCGGCGGCGTAGTCCTGGGCGAGCGGCTCGTCTCCGGAGCAGGCGGCGAGCGCCAGCATGGTGGCGACGCTTGCGGTCGCGAGGGCTGCACGGAGGGTTCGGGGAAAGCGCGACGTCTTCACGCTCTCTGAGCGGATGGTCACACGGCTCCCTCATCGGTGGCGGCGCCGAGTTCGTGCGCCGCCGGTTCGCGGTAGTCGGCTTCCACGAAGCCGGTTGCGGGGTGGTACTCCAGCGTCGTGATGCTCGAGAGCGAGCACCGCCGGTGCTTCGGGTTGTGCGCGAGCGGCTCCTTCGAGAGCGCGCGGTGCACCATCCAGATCGGCAGCTGGTGAGAGACCACGATAACATCGCCGCCATCTGCGAGCTCGGCCCCGTCGAGCACCGCCTCTCGCATGCGGGCGACGATGGACTTGTACGCCTCGCCCCAGCTGGGGCGCAGGGGGTTCACGAGCTTCGGCCACGAGCCAGGGCGACGCAGGGCTCCGTATCTGCCCGTCATCCGTCGCCCCTCGAAGGCGTTCGTCGGCTCGATGACGCGTTCGTCGATGACGGGCTCGAGGCCGAACAGCTCGGCGATGGGTGCCGCCGACTCGCGGGTGCGCTGCAACGGGGAGACGACGAGGCGGGTGGCGGGCACGGCCCTGGCGTGCAGGTCCTCGGCTGTGACGCGCGCCATGCGCGCGCCGAGCTCGGAGAGGCCGAAGCCGGGGAGGCGCCCGTAGAGGAGCCCGTTGGGGTTTTCGACCTCGCCGTGGCGGACGAGGTGGATTCGCTGTGCCGCCATGCGCTCCAGTCTACGAACCGCCACCGACACTGCGGCACAGGATGCGCATCCGCACCCCAAGCTGTGCCTTGTTGTCTTCCCGCTCGCACGCGTCTGCGCCTCGGGTACCCTTGCGAGGTGACTGATCGCGCCCTCATCTCCTCCCTTTCCACGCTCGAAGACGGCCCCGTGCTTGTGCAGGGGTGGGTCGATACGGTTCGAGACCAGAAGAAGGTGCAGTTCGTCGTCCTCCGCGACGAGAGCGGCGCCGTCCAGCTCGTGAACCCGCGCGCCGAGGGCCGCGAGGCGATCTCCGACACGATCTCCGCGCTCGCCCAGGGCAGCTTCATCTCCGTGCGCGGCCAGAAGAAGGCCGACGAGCGCGTGAAGCTCGGCGGCCTCGAGGTCAAGGTCGACGAGATCGTCGTCGAGACCGCGGCGCTCCCCGAGACGCCCATCGCCGAGGACACGTCGATCGACAAGCGCCTCGACTGGCGTTTCCTCGACCTGCGCATCCCGCGCAACGCCCTCATCTTCCGCATCCAGACGACGTTCGCGCACGCGTTCCGCACCTACTGGGTGGAGAACGGCTACGTCGAGCTGTTCACCCCGAAGCTCATGGCCTCGGCGTCCGAGTCGAAGGCCGAGCTGTTCAAGGTCGACTACTTCGACACGAGCGCGTATCTCGCGCAGAGCCCGCAGTTCTTCAAGCAGATGGCGATGAGCTCGGGCCTCGGCAAGATCTTCGAGATCGGGCCGGTGTTCCGCGCTGACCCCTCCTTCACTTCGCGCCACGCGACCGAGTTCACGGGCATCGACGCCGAGGTGAGCTGGATCGAGTCGCACGAGGACGTCATGCAGATGCAGGAGCAGCTCATGGTTGCCGGCCTGCAGGCGGTCAAGGATGCCCACGGCGAAGAGATCAAGGCGCTCTTCGACGTCGACATCGTCGTTCCGTCGCTGCCGTTCCCGCGCATCCCGCTGCTGGAGGCTCGAGAGATCGTCGAGGCCCGCGGCCACAAGCTCGAGCGCAACGACCTGGACCTCGACCCTGAGGGCGAGCGTCAGATCGCGGCGCACGTGCAGGAGACGTTCGGCCACGAGTTCGTGTTCCTGACGGACTACCCGGCTTCGATCCGGCCGTTCTACCACATGCGCCACGAGGGCGACGAGTCGCTCACGAAGAGCTACGACCTGATCTGGAACGGCGTCGAGATCTCGACGGGCGCTCAGCGCGAGCACCGTGTCGACTTGCTCGAGGAGCAGGCGAAGCAGAAGGGCATGGAGGTCGACGAGCTCGGCTTCTACCTCGACTTCTTCCGCTACGGCGCGCCGCCCCACGGTGGGTTCGGCATGGGCTTCGCGCGCATCCTGATGCTGATGCTGCACCAGACGACGCTGCGCGAGGTCACGTACCTGTTCCGCGGCCCGAACCGCCTGCAGCCGTAAGCCACCCGGCAGCCTGCCCTGCCGAGTCTCCCCAGAGCCGTCCGCGAGTGATCGCGGGCGGCTCTGCTGCGTCCGGGGCGCGCAGCACCGCGGTCGACTGAGCGCTAGCCCGCTTCGCGGACGCCGGCGTCCTGCGCCAGTTGCGACACGCGCTGGTGGCTGATGCCGAGGACTTCTGCGATGTCTCGCATCGTGAGCTGCTCGTCGCGAAGGCGGGCCACGGCCGACCGCATGCGGCGTGAGGCGACAGATTGGGCAGCGGCTGCCGCCGCCGCCGCGTCCTGCGCGCCGTGAACAACGCCATCCGTCGCAGTATCGAACACCGGTAGGAGCGCGATCTGCACGTCTGCCGCTGGCACACCTTCGAGGAGCTCGACCGCGTCCGCGACCTGCTCTCTGACGTGCTCGAGGCGCTTCACCTGCGTGAAGAGTCCTGGCACCTCTGGCACCTCGACGGCCCACCAGGAACCGGAACGGGTCGCCCGCGCCGTTACCTTCATCGTTCGATTCCCATCTGTCTCAGGATGGCTCTTGCCGTCCGCTCGTTGATCTCACTGTGACGCGGCACGACGGTCCTCGCGCCCCCGATCACGACCTTGGTGTGGCTGGCGCCTTCGGTGAGCACCATCTCGAGTCGCTGTTCGGCTGCATGTCGACGCAGTCGCCGGAGAAGGTCCAAGCGTTTCACATGTTTGTCCAGAGGTATAGACGAATACTGGCAATAGCTCTTGACAAATTTCGAGCGGCTCTGCTGCGTTCGGGGCATGGGTCAGCGTCGTCGGGAGACCTCGTGGCCGGGCGGTGGTGGCGCGCAGGGAAGGTCGTCGCCGCGGCGGCTGGTGCTCTCGCGGACGTCGGGGCTCGCCTCGAAGGGTCCGTCTGGGCTGAAGAGCACGCCAAGGTGGTAGTCGGCGTGGTCTCGGAACCAGAGGGACGCACCTCCGGGCACGTCCTTCAGCTCCTCCCACGCCTGCCAGAGCCCACCGAGGCGGAGCACCGCTTCCGGGGAGTCCCACCAGCGCGCCGACCAGACGCGCGTCCGGCCGTCGACTCTGCGCGCGCAGCTCCGCGCGACGAACTCGGCCACGAAGTCGGCGAGGCACGCGAACTGCGGTCCCGGAGCCCGCGCGAGTTCGCTCGAGATGCCACCCTGGCTCTGCTCCTGATTCACGGCAGTGTCTCCTCTCCGCGTTCCGCCTCGTCGCATTCAGCCCCGTCGCGTTCAGCCTCGTCGCGTTCCGCCCCGTCTCCTCCTGTGGCGTCGCCTCCTCGTTGGTGCGCGGTGATCGACGCGCGGATGCGCGCGGCGTGCGGGCCCTGCATCCACGACCTGGTCCTGATGAGGGTGGGGCGGCTGCCGGATGCGAGCACGAGCGCGCGCCCGCGTGGGAGCGCGCTGAGTTCGGCGACGTCGAGGATGCGCTCTCGATGCAGCTGCTTCGAGACGGTGCGGTGGCCTCGTCCGTAGCTCAGCGAGGAGAGCTCCCGGTCGTGGTCGCCGACGAGCTTGGAGAGCTCGTCGAGGAAGGCCGCCTCGCTGACGCCTCCCCCGTAGATCTTGATGTTGGCCGCCGACCAGAGCTTGCGCATGCCGCCTTCGCCCCAGACCTCGGCGCCCTGCGACCAGGATTGGAGGATGGTGATGAGCACGATGCCCCGCGACCCGTAGTGGCTGTATAGGTCGGGGAGGCTTCGCCAGCGGCAGACGTTCGCGGCCTCGTCGAGGACGCCGAGCAGGGGCCGAGCGAGCCGTCCGGACAGCGAGGCGGAGGCGAGTTCCTCCGCCGCCTCGGCCACGGCGACGGTGAGGGCGGTGACCAGCGGGCCTGTTGTCCCTTGTCCTTCGCGGGACAGCGAGTAGAGCGTGTCGGTTCCACGGACGAACTCGCGCGGGTCGAACCGCGGCCTCGTGTCGAGCTCCCCGGTCGCTGTGATCCACGGGGCGAGCGCGCCGTTGGTGAGGCAGGACGCCATCTGCTGCGCGGTGCCGTAGATGCCGCCGCGTTGGCGCTCGGGCGCGCTGATCACCCCCTCGAGCTGGTCGGCGATGAGGCGGTACCCCGCATCCCGCAGGATGCCGACCGCATCGTCGTCACCGGGCCGCGTCACCAACCGGTACACCTCGGTGATGCGGGTGCCTGCGAGGGCCCCTGCCAGGAGGAGCGCGGCGAGGAGATCCTTCGCAGCTGGGTCGAAGAACGCGTCTGCCCTCGAGCCCGGCTCCCGGGATCCGCTCGCGAAGTGCTCGGCGAGCTTTCCCGCCTGCACCTCGTCGGTGACGTAGCTGAGCGGGTCCCACCACCACTCTGCGGCGTCGCCTGCAACACCCTGCGGGTCGAACACCCAGACTCGCCCGGCCTCGGCGCGCACGCCCCGGGTGGCGTCGACGACATCCCGCTTGTTGGACGTGACGATGACGGCTCCCGGCGCCTCGACGATTGCGGGGATGGCGAAGGCCGTCGACTTCCCGGTTCGCGGGCCGCTGATGTTGATCTGCATGTCCTCCCAGCTGCCGAAGACGGGGGAGCCGCCCGGCAGGCTCGTGCCGAGCCGCACGCCGATGGGGCCCGCGACGCCGAGGCGCTGGCTGCTCGCACGCGCCCCGCGGGCGCTGATGCCTGCGATCTCCCGGCCCCGCCCGAGGAGCGCCGCAGAGCGGTCGAGGCGTCGACTGCCGGTGAGATGCCCGCGAGCGAGGAGCAGCGTCGCCGAGACCGCGAGCGCCAGACCGAGACCGAGCGCCACCGCAACCCCGGTCGCTGTGGCAGTCCAGTGGATGCTGCCCCGAAGCACGCCGAAGAACAGCGCGAACACATCGTCGGGCAGCGGCTCGCTGGGGCGTTCGACGTTCGCGGCGACCCGCACGCAGAGGTTGGTCCCGCCGATGGCGACCACGGCGGCAGTGAGTCCGATCCACAGCAGCACGGCCTCGGCAGCCATGCCGCCCGGGCCCCGCTTTCGCGGCGCGCTCATCGCCGTATCCGCTCCGGGTCGAAACCAGCTGACGGTTCCGGGCCCAGCCCGGCCACACGGCTCGGCTCGTGCCAGAGCTTGTTGGTGTCGTTGATGCTCGCCTCTGCGGCGGTGAGCTGCACGTCGACCGGGATGCCAGGCCTGCCGCCGACCTTGACGAGGAACTTGCCTCGCCCCGGTGGCTCGGCCTCTCTGCCGCTGGTCGCGTCCCAGGCTGGCGGGTCCTGCCAGCCGATGAGAAGTTCCTGCTCTGCGAGCGACAGGGGCACCGCGGAGGTGAGGCGCGGCATCTCGGCACCCGGCAGTCCGCCGCAGATGACCATGCCGGCGCGTTCCACGAAGCCCTTCGCCTTCATCCGCTCGGACTCGGTGGGCAGCGCGAGCAGGTCGCTCATGGTGTGCGAGATCATTGCCATGCCGACTCCGCGCTGGCGATTGAGGCGAGTGAGGGCGTCGACTCTGTCGACCATTCCCTTGCCTGCTCGCAGCGCGCGCCAGAGCTCGTCGAGGATGACGAAGTAGTGCCGGCGGGGCTCGAGTCCCGCATCCGCGAGCACGTTCGCGACGTTGACGGTGCCGAACCCGGCCGACCAGCAGGCGAGGAGCGCGGCCGCCTGCAGGTCCACGTCGGAGTCGTCGATGGACGAGACGTCGTACACGACTGGCGCGTCGCGTCGCGTAGGGTTGGTGGTCTGGCGGGAGAACGTCTCGCCGAGCCTGCCCCCTCCGACGAGCCCGATGAGGGAGGCCTCGAGGTCTTCCGTGATGGCCTTGTACCTGCTGTCGTCTCCGCGGTCGAGCGCAACCGCGCGCACCTCCGGGGGGCCTGCACGCACGACCTCGAGGAGGTCGCCGAGAACGGGCACGCCGTCGTGGTGCTGGTCGAGCCACTTGAGTGCCCGGTCGAGGATCGTCTCCTCTCGATCGCTCGGCGGCTGGAGCCGCATGATCGTGAGGAGGGCCGACACCATCGTGTGTCTGCGGCCATGCGCATCGGCGAGCACTTGGCCAGCCTCGGCGTCGAAGCCGCTCGCCCTGAGCCGCCGCGCGGCGGCCGTCGCCTCTCCCGGGTCGAGCACGTTGAGGTAGCCGCGTCCGCGCCCGAGCGAGATGACCTGCCCGCCGAGGGCAGTGATCATGTCGACGTGGTCGGGTTTGAGGTCGCCGAGCACGAGGGGCATGACGCCGTAGCCGGCGAGGCCTGTCGCCATGCGACGCACGAGCGATGACTTCCCGAGCCCGGGCTTGCCGAGGATGAACGCGGAGGGGTTGCTGATGAGCTTCGCCCGCTGGAACCACGAGATGGGGTCGCAGCAGAGGGTCGCGCCGGTCTGCGTGTGCCGCCCGAGGGGCACCCCGATCATGGGAGTTCCCGTGCCGACAGCGAAGGGCCAGAGACCGCACACCTGGACGGTGGTGCCGCGCCATTCGTCGGGCGCCTGGACGTAGGTGGATGCGCCCCGGCCGGTCCCGCTCCAGCCTCTGGGACCCGGCCGCTCGGGTGGGCGCGCTCGTTCCTGGGTCGCCTGCTTGCGTGACCTGGCGTGTGCTCGTCTCATAGCTTCTCTCTCAGTTCGCTCGGCACTCGCAGGTGCTTGCTGAGGACCAGGCCGAGCGGGAGCGCCGCGGCGAAGGCCGAGTCCTGGGATCCGTAGACGGGGCGCAGGCGGAGGCGTGCTGTCGCGGCGAGGTTGTCGACGGCCGCTCGTGCGTCGAGCTCGTGGGCGGCGTCGAGCACTGTCGCCGTGACGAGCACTCCGAAGTTGATGAGGCCAGCGCCGGATGCCTCCTCGCTTGCCGTCGCGGCGGCGGCGCGGACGGCGAGCGTGTCGCGCGCGGCGGGTTTCGAGGTGGAGGTCTGCCTGAACTGGGCCGCGCTGAGGTCAGCTTCGACGAGTGCCGCTGCTCTGGCGGCGTCGATGGGGCGGTAGAGCAGCGTCACCCGCTTGCGCGCGATGTCACGATGGGGCGCGAGGAGCCGCGCGAGGACGCTCGACTGCACGCTGCCCCTGGGTGCGACGGTCATCGCCCAGGTCGTCGAGTAGGCGGAGTCGTGACGGTAGCCTGCCCAGCTGGCGCGGGCCGCCGCCGGGCCGACGTCACTCCAGCTGAGCTCCGGGATCTCCCCTCCGGCGTGCGCCTCGTCGATCAGCACCGCGGCTGCCGGGTCGTAGGCGACTCGGACGATCTCGCAGAGCTCCTGCCCGGTGAGCGGTTGCGCCACGCCCGCGCCGGTTGCCTGGAGCCCCGCGCTGAGACCGGGGAGCCGCGCCGCGAGCTCGCGCGCCATCTCGTCCGGCGCCCTCCTTCTGGCACCGACTCGGAGGGCCCCCTGGAAGGTGAGCGCGACGAAGGCCTTCACCGTGGAGGAGCCCTCCGGGTACCCCGCGACGGTCTCCTCCAGCACCGCCCGCGCGAAGGCTGGCGCGTTGGGGTCGATGTTCATGGCGACCTCTCGCCTGAGGCGAGAGCCGGAGTCGGGGGCCGTCTCGATCGTCACCGACGCCGCCTCGATGCCCGGTTCGTCGCCGAGGCTGGAGAGCCAGTGGCCCCACTCGGCGACCCAGGAGTCGATCTGCTCCTGGTCGACGAGCGCCGCGCCATCCGGGTCCGTGCCGAACACGACGGTGTAGCTGCCGACCGCGGGCGTCAGGAGCAGCGCGAATGGCCGGCCGTGCGAGTCGACGTGCTCGCTCAGCCTGGTCGGCGCTGCGATGCCCGGCAGCTGGAACGTCGCCCACGGCACTCGACCGACCGGACCGGACCGGTACGCGGATTCGCCCCTCGCCCGCGAGAGGCCCCAGCCTGAGTGGGCTCCGAGCCGCGACAGCGCGTTCTTGCCGTGCGCGTCGCGCACCACGAGCATCAGGAGCGCGACGCCGATCCCCGAGGCGACGATGAGCGCAGCGATGAGGCCCGAGATCATGACGGCCACGACGACGAGCACCAGTCCGCCCAGCAGGAGCGCCGTCCCCACCGAGCCGAGACCGAGCAGTCCCGCTGACGTCGGCTTCCGCCAGTTCCCGTAGGTTCGCGTCTGTCGTGTCATCGAGCTATCGACCACCGCTCGGGTCCTCTCCTGTTGTCCGTTCTGCGACCGCGATCGCGGCGTCAGTGCCGTACTGGACGGCTTTCTTCAACGGCTGAACGCCTGCGATCGCTGCCGCGACGTAGGGCCCAGCGAGGGCCTTGCCTGCTCCCGCTGCGGCTGCCGCACCGCCGGAGGCAGTACCCGTCGACGCGGCTGCGCGTGTGCTCCCCGGCGATGCCGCAGATGTTCCCGCCGCAGCAGGCACCGCCCGCGGGCTCGGTCCTGAGCCGCGCGACGCAGGGCCGCCGCCTGTCGAGGCACGCCCTCCGCCGCGCGGGACGCTGCTCCCCTGGGGTGCTGAGGCCGGCCTCGGTCGTGCACCCTCTGGCACCCGATCCGCGACCGAGGTGGCGATCGCGGCACCGCCCCCACTCGAGGCGATCGCGCCCACCATGGGCGTAACGAATCGCATGAGCGCGGGGAGCGCGACGATGGCGAGCACGAGGATCACGATCCCCGTGTAGGTGGTCAGCACGGCGCCGCTCTCGGCGCTCGGGGCCGCCCCGGTCATGCGAAATCCGGCGGCGTAGACGATCGCCGCCGCTGGCTTGTAGAGGATGAAGGCGGTGAGCCAGGCGAGGCAGCGCTGGAACCAGCCCCGGCCGAGCTCGGTGTTCGTCGCCGAGGCCGCCAGCGGGAGGATTCCGGCGAGGATCACGAGCATCCCCCCTCGCACGATCATGAGGAGCACCTGGACGACGGAAACGAGGCCGACGATGACCCCGATGAAGAGGCCGTTCACGACCCCGGAGAACGCGGCGGGCCCGGCAGTCCCGCCTGCTGCGCCGGCGACACCGGCGATCGAGGTTCCGAGCATCACGCCGACGTTGTCCTTGAAGCAGTTCGGTGTTCCGTCGAGGTCGCATTCGAGCGACTCGTCGATGATCCAGGTCGAGAACGAATCGCCGGCACGGACGAGCAGCCACACGATCGTGAGACCGACGCTGGCGACGACCACCAGTGTGAGGAGGCTCTTCAGCAGCTCCTGCCCTGGCCTCGCGCGCTGCTCCCAGGCCATGCGAGCACCGCCGATCATGACCGACACGATCGCGCAGACCCCAGCCAGCCACCACGTCGACGACTGCAGGAACGTCGCAGTGTTGGTCGCCGCCGCTGGGGCCGTGGGGATGAGGGCCGACACGAGCGACGAAGCTCCCGCGATGAGCACCCCGCCAGCGAGCACCGCGAACAGGCGTCCATGGAAGGGGACGCCGTCGCCTGAGCGGATGCGCAGCCCCACCATGACGGCCAGGAAGACGAGTCCGATGATCGCGACGGTGCCCGAGATCCAGCTCACGTAGCCGAGGACGGTCCCGAGGTGGGTCTCGATGTCTCCCGTCGGCGCTGCCGGCGCCGTGCCAGAGGGCGCACCGGTCGTCCCGAGGTCGGGCGTCGGGACGTCGACCCACATCGTGCCGAGAGTCGAGAGCTGCTCGGCCATCCACTCGTTGATGTCGTTCTGGAGGGCTTCCCGTGTTCGAGTCCACACCGTCGAGGCGATCTCCTTGGAGTAGCACTCGAAGTCCATGAGTCCGCAGTCGGCCATCAGGCGCTCCATCTCACGTAGCCGCCGACGTCGCCAAGCGACTGCAGGCGCACCGGAGCAGGCTCATCGCTCGGAATGCGCCAGTCGCCGTCGACCCAGACGAGGTCGATGACGGCGGCGATGAAGCTGGTCGTCCCGTCGACGCTCACACGCTGGGCGACGTCGACGCGCGCGGTGTCCCCGTCGAACGCAAGCAACCGGTAGCCCACGATCTGGAGTCGCACGCCGGAGCCTCCCGAGCCCGAATCGGCGAGCAGGGACTCCCGATGCTGGCCTGCGGCGAGTGCGTAGTCGAGGAGCGGCGCTCGAAGCGCGGGAGTGTTCGACTGCACGAGGAAGTTCGCGGCGGCGAACAGCGCCCCCTCGGCTGAACGTTGGAAGCAGTATCCGAAGCCGTCCTCGTGCAGTGCCGCCGGGCCCGCTTCCGGTGAGCTCGGTGCCAGGTTGACGTCGACGTCGCGCCAGCTGGTCGCCGGTGCGATCAGGAGCTGCCTGTCAGCGGGAGGCAATGAGGTCCGCTCCGGTTCGCGCAGCCCGCAGCTGCTCGGAGAGACGGCCGCGACCGCGCCGGCATCACCGGGCCCGGGCTCGGGACCCGCAGGCGTGGCACCCGCCGAAGCGGATGCCCGCTGGCCGTCGCCCACTGTCATCTCGCCTCCGGATGTGCCGCCACCGAAGGCGGCCTGGATGGAGACCACGACGCCGGCCACGACAAGCAGGGCGACGCCCAGCGCGGCGACGATGAACCCTGGCCGGCTCCCGGAGGAAGCCCTCCGGCGCTGCGCTGACCGCCGTTGGAACGATCCGCCGCTCGGCATGATGCTCGCCCTCCCCGCATCAGACGAAGAAGCCGACGAGGCTGGTCGCCGCCGAGATGATGATGACGCCGCCGAGCGCCATGCCGATCTTCCCCGCGTGCTCGCCGCCCTCGCCTCTGCGTGACTGGATCGCCATCATCGTGCCGGCCGCGATGAGGCCCAGGACGCACACGGCGAGACCGATCCACTTCACCCAGCCGAGCAGCGTCGTGAGCCCCTCGGTGCCTGGAGGCTGCACGGGGTCGGGGTCGGGGAGCGTCGTGAGGTGCGCTGATGCGTCGAGCAGCAGGTCGGTGAGTGCGGCGATCGTCATGGTCGGTGGTCTCCTGTCGAGATGAACGCGGGAACGCGCGATGAAGGGCAGCTCCGCTCACGGCGGGCTCGAGCCGTCGCCGGGCAGTCGAACCGCGAGCGCTCGAGTCAGCTCGCCGTGGGCCCACCGGGGACATGAGCCGGCAGGTCGACGACCTCAGACGGTTCGTCGGCGTGTGCACCGGCTCGGTACAGGAATGGACTCTACGCACGGTCGAGGGGGCTGCGAGGAGTTATCCACAGCCACGATCTGGGGCCTCCCGAGCCACCTAGATTGGTCCTCGCCGCAGCCGGTCTGCGGCGAGAAGGGGGTGCTCCATGCGCCGAAGAATCGCTGTCGCCGGGCTTGCCGCCATGGCCCTCGGTGTGAGCGCAGGCGTGAGCGGCTGCTCGCCCGCCGAGGTACCGAGGCACGCTCCAGCCACCGCTCCAGCTTCGCCATCGGTGCCGACGCAGCTCGCCCGCGGACCGCAGGATGAGCACGTCGACACGCACCTCCCTGGGCCGTCTCCGACGCACGACGAGGCCTCGGATGCGGAGGCTCTGGCCGTCGCATCTGCCACCATCGAGGCGTACCTCAGCCGCAAGACCGAACGACGCGCCTGGCTCGAAGCGCTGGAACCGCATCTCACGGCGTCGGCGATGGCCGCGCTGAGCTCGGTCGACCCTGCCACCATCCCCGGAGCCTTCCTGACCGCCGCGACTCACCTCGAGCGCCACACGAGCGGGTACCTGGCTCACGTCACCGCACCGACCGAGTCGGGTTCCTACCGCCTGCTGCTCGTGCGCGACGGCAGCTCCGGGCCCTGGCTCGTCGCCGAGATCACGGCCAAGGAGTCGAGCTCGTGAGCACCCGGAACGGCCTCTGGTGGGGCGTTGCGATCGC
Organism: Pseudoclavibacter sp. VKM Ac-2888; assembly: GCF_015351285.1. Lineage (NCBI taxonomy): Bacteria > Bacillati > Actinomycetota > Actinomycetes > Micrococcales > Microbacteriaceae > Pseudoclavibacter > Pseudoclavibacter sp. VKM Ac-2888. The sequence goes on along the minus strand of NZ_JADKSM010000001.1, from coordinate 2,896,892 downwards.
GGTCCTGCTCACGCCGGGTCTGCTGCTCGGCGCGCTCGTGGTCGCGGCCATCGCGAGCACCGCGCTCGTGGGTGTGGCCGCCTGCGCGACGCCCGACTTCCCGTTGCCGGGCGTCTTCTCCGACGCTGGGCCCGAGGCGAAGTCGAGCGTGGGCATGGAGGCCGAGCCGAATTCCGCGGCCGCGCTCGAGGTGAGCACCATGATCGGGGCAGATCATGTCGAGTTCGCCGGCGCGCAGCTGTCGAATGCGGCCCATATCCTGCTGGCGGGCCGCGCGGCTGGACTCGGCACGCGCGATCAGGTCATCGGTGTCATGACCGCGATCGGCGAGTCGACACTGCTGGTCATCGACCACGGCGACGAGGCTGGCCCTGATTCACGTGGCCTGTTCCAGCAGCGCGACAACGGCGCATGGGGCAGCTACTCCGACAGGATGGACCCGCGCATCAGCGCGGACCACTTCTTCGCAGCACTGCTCGCGGTGACCGAGCGAGACGCGCTCACCCCCTCCGAGGCAGCTCACCGCGTGCAGGGCAACGCCGATCCGGCGCACTACTCGAAGTACTGGCAGGCAGCCGTCGCAGTCAGCGAGACGATCAGCGGGTCCAGCACGGGCCTCGGCGACGGAGCACTCGCTTCCGGTGCCAGCGCGATCGGCTCGGATGGCGATGGATGCGGCGCGGCGGGAGCAGGAGCATCCACCCCTGACGGCGGCAGCCGCACGGCGGTGAGCCCGGGCGGCTGGGCAGCTCCCGGTCTGGGCGGCATCACCGACACATTCGGCAACAGGTTCCACCCGACCGACTTCGAGTGGCGGATGCACAACGGCATCGACCTCGCCGCCGGCGGCTGCGGGGGCCAGATCTGGGCCGCGCAGTCGGGCACCGTCATCGAGGCCGAACCGGACAGCTCCGGCAACGGGACGATCGTCGTCGACCACGGCGGGGGGCTCATCACCAAGTACCTGCACATGGAGGCGGACGGCTACCTCGTCGGGGTCGGAGCCACGATCGCGGCGGGGCAGCAGATCGGCATCACCGGCACCAGCGGGCAGTCGACCGGCTGCCACCTCCACTTCGAGGTGGTCGTCGACGGCAGTCGCGTCGATCCCCTGCCGTTCCTGGCGTCCCGCGGGGTGAGCTTCTGATGGCGAGGAGGCGACGGTCCGACCCAGCGGAGCCCGGCATGGCGGTGCCCCGCTGGCCGCGGATCACCGCGCGGCTCGGAGTCGAGGGCCAGGGGGAGCTGTCCTGGAACTCCGTGGTGCACCGGATCTCCGCGTCGGATCGCGAAGCGGCACGCGCCGACATCGTCGCGCGGTGCACGCGCATCGCGCAGACGATCGCACGCCCCGTCCGACTCGAGCTGCACGAGCGCGACCGGATGCGCGCGCTGGTGGTGCATCCGTCTGGCGCCGCTGAGCCCGGAGACACCGAGGACGGGCCAGGCCGCACCGAGCCGGACCTGCCAGCGCCGGTGGTGGTGACCGGCACGTGTCGCGCGTGCGGCTGCACCTCGAGCGCCGCCGACACACGGTGCCAGGAGTGCGGCGCCCTGGAACCGCTGAGTCGCAGCGCCGAGACTTCGACCAGAGCAGCGAGGGCGGTTCCCGCGGAGGACGGTGCGGGCGAGCGTCGACGGACCGGCAGACGCGAGCTCCGTCGAGAAGCGCCGCAGCCGCAGCCGCAGCCGCAGCCGATCGCACCATCGCCCACGCTCTCCCGAAGATCCCGAGAGAGATCCAGGCAGCAGGGGGCGGGTCGCGCGTCTGCGCGACCGCTGCCGTCGCCCCGAGCCCTCGTCATCGAGTTCGACGACAGCTCACGCGCGGTCCTCTCGGGCAGCGCGGCGCTGGGCCGCAACCCGTCGCCCGTCGACGGCCGCATCCCGGTTCGCGTCGACAGCCGAGACAGCACGGTCTCCCGCACTCACGCGCTCGTCGACGTCGACCACGCGGGCCGCATCCTCGTCACCGACTACCACTCGACACACGGCGTGCACCTCAGCGGGAGACGCACCTCGACGTTCGAGCCGGGCGTCGTCTACCGCGTCCCCGACGGCGCGCAGCTGCGGCTCGGCGACGTCCTCTGCCGGGTGAGCACCGAGACCGCCGGCGCTCGCTGAGTGCCCTGGCAGCGACCGGCAGCTCCTACGTGCGGGACGCAGCCGCGAGCGCGACATCCAGCCGCTGGGCCTCCACGAACCACTGCGAATGCTGCACCCCGTCGACGAGGACGACCGGGATGAGCTCGCCGTACTGCCGCTGCAGGGCCTCATCGTCGAGGATGCTGAGCACCGACAGCGCGGCGCCGTGACGGGCCGTCACCTCCCGCACCACCGGCTCAGCCTGCTCGCACAGGTGACAGCCCGGCTTGCCCAGGAAGGTGACCTTCGGAACGCGCGCATCCGTCATGCCTCGAGTCTCGCAGACGAGTGCCCCGAGACGGCAGGCGCGCAGGTCACCGCCGGTCGAGCACTCGACCGGCGAACCGGCGCCTTAACGCAGAAAACGCCTGACCCGAGGGCCCGGCGCTCTGCGTCGTCGCGACTACTTCTTGTTGCGACGCTGGTGGCGAGTCTTGCGAAGCAGCTTGCGGTGCTTCTTCTTCGCCATGCGCTTGCGGCGCTTCTTGACTACTGAACCCATAGGAACATCCTTTATCTACAAGTACGAGGTGTGCGCAGCGGTGGGCTGCGGCATCGCTCGCGTCAGCTTACACGTCACCTGCCGGTAACCCTGTGTCCAGCGGAACTCAGGCAGTGTGCTGGTCGAGCTCATCTCCGCGGCCGGACTGCTTGATGGCCTCGGAGACCGCCGACTCCGGCACCCGGAACGAGCGGCCGAAGCGCACCGCGGGAAGTTCACCGGAGTGCACGAGTCGGTACACCGTCATCTTCGAGACCCGCATGAGTTCTGCCACCTCGGCAACGGTCAGGAACCGCACATCAGACAGGTCGTTTGCCATGTGTTGCAGCTCCAAGGTGACAGATGATCCGCGCGTTACGGAAGTGAAGTGAGTGTCAATTGAACACCTTATGGCCCAGAGCACTGCAGAAACAAGGTCCAGAGCGAATCATGCCGTGCCACGGATTCGCGATTCCACCCGCGAGGAGTAGCATGACCGACGCCTCGCGCACGCGCGGCGTCGTCGACGGTGCAGTGAATTGGGGATGGGATGCGCACTCCGCGGGCCTCGAGCATCCCCGCACCCGTGGACACGGATGGGCTGCTGCGGCGCATCGTCGCGGCCGTCGGCCGGAAGATCGACGACTTCGCCCACCACACGCCGTCCCGGTTCGCGGTCATCATCTTCACGAGCATCATCCTGCTCTGGACGACGATCTACATGCTGCCGATCTCCTCGGCCGACGGAACCATGACTCCGTTCCACGAGGCGCTCTTCACCGCCGTCTCCACGATCTGCGTCACCGGCCTCTCCGTGGTCGACATGGCCACCCACTGGTCGGGCTTCGGCCACTTCATGGTGTGGCTCGGCATGCAGGTCGGGGCCATCGGAGTGCTGACGCTCGCGAGCATCATGGGCGCGATCGTCACGCGGCGCCTCGGACTGCGGCAGAAGCTCGTCGCGGCGAGCGACAGCAACGCGCTGCGCACGCACGCCGGCCCCGTCTCCGAGTCGCAGGCGGTGAAGCTGGGCGACATCGGCGGGATCCTCGCGACCGTCGCGATCTCGCTCGTCATCATCGAGACGATCATCGCGATGCTCATCATCCCTCGCCTCCTGATCGCGGGCGAGCCGCTCTGGGACGCGATCCTCGACGGCTTCTTCTGGGCGACGTCGGCGTTCACCAACACGGGGTTCATGCCGACGAGCAGCGGCATCGCGCCCTTCGCGACGGATGTGTGGATGCTCACGTGCCTCGCGACGGCCGTCTTCCTCGGCAGCCTCGGCTTCCCCGTCATCTTCGCTCTCACTCGCTGGGTGAAGACGAAGCAGCGCATCTCGGTGCACGTGAAGCTGACCCTCTCGACGACCGTGCTGCTGTTCGTGCTCGGCGCGGTCGCGATCTACTTCCTCGAGGGCGACAACCCCCAGACGATCGGCGCGCAGGACCCGTGGTTCCGGCCGGTGACCTCTGGCTTCATGTCTGCCATGACCCGCTCCGGCGGCTTCTCCACGATCGACCTCGCCAACGCCGACCCCGCCACCATGCTCGCCATGCAGATGCTCATGTTCGTGGGTGGCGGCAGCGCGTCCACGGCGGGTGGCATCAAGGTGACGACGCTCGCGATCCTCTTCCTCGCGGCCTTCGCCGAGGCGAAGGGCGTCAACGACATCCAGGCGTTCGGCCGCCGCATCCCGAACGATGTGCTGCGCCTCGCCGTCAGCGTGACGCTCTGGGGGGCGACGATCGTGGCGGTCTCCTCGATCTCCCTCATGCACTTCGCCTCGGTGCCCTTCGACGAGGCGATCTTCGAGGCGATCAGCGCATTCGCCACCTGCGGCCTCTCGACGGGGCTCACCGGGGACCTGCCAGAGCAGGGCGCGTACATTCTCTCCATCACCATGTGGCTCGGCCGCGTGGGCACGGTCACCATGGCCGCCGCGCTCGCTTCCAGCGAGCACAAGCAGCTGTTCAGGCTGCCCGAAGAAAGGATCATCGTTGGGTGAGCCGATTCCACACAATGCGCCGGTGCTCGTCATCGGCCTCGGCCGGTTCGGCGCTGCGACCGCGGGCCAGCTGCAGCGTCAGGGCCGCGAGGTGCTCGCGGTCGACACCGACGAGGGACTCGTCCAGAAGTGGGCGGAGCGGGTGACGCATGCCGTGCAGGCGGATGCGCGGAACATCGAAGCCCTGCGGCAGATCGGCGCGCACGAGTTCGCCGTCGCCGTCGTCGCCGTCGGCACGTCGCTCGAGTCGAGCGTGCTCGTCACGGCGAACCTCTCCGACCTGAAGGTGCCGCAGATCTGGGCGAAGGCGATGTCAGCGACACACGGCAAGATCCTGGGACGCATCGGCGCGCACCACGTCATCTACCCGGAGCGGGAGGCTGGCGAGCGCATCGCGCACCTGCTCTCGGGGCGCATGCTCGACTTCATCCAGTTCGATGACGACTTCGTGCTCGTGAAGCTCTACCCGCCGAAGGCGATCCGGGGCGTCCCCCTCATGGAGTCCGGCGTTCGCACGAAGTACCGGGTGACGGTCGTCGGGGTGAAGAGCCCGGGCAAGCCCTTCACCTACGCGATGGCGGACACGGTGGTCTCGAACCACGACCTCGTGATCGTGTCCGGCTCGGCCTCCGATGTGGAGCGCTTCGCGGCGCTCACGTAACCGCCCCGGCGACCCACGGCACGTGACGGGTCCTGCGCTGCTCGCTGTCGAAGACGTGCCCCATGCGCTTGCTGTAGTGGAGCATGATGCTGCGCTCGACGACGCGCACGTCACCGTCCTGCACGATCTGCATCTCCACGTCCGGCGCCTCTGCGAGTGAGCTCAGCCAGACGATGGCGTACAGGTTGGCGCTGCCTCCCGCGAGCGCCGCGCAGGCACGCACCGACTGGCGCTGGCTGATGCGGGCTGCGGCGCTGTAGAGGCGGCCGGCCGGCACGACCATCCACAGCACGAGCGAATAGGGCCAGCGTGGCTGCTCGAGCTGCACGTCGATGCGCTGCACGATGTGTCCGGACCGCACGGCGCGGTGCACGAACCTCCTGGCGTGAGCTTCCGAGACGCCGAGTGCCGATGCCAGCTCGCTGCTCGGCGCTCGGCCGTCGCGCTCAAGGACGCTGATCGCCGTCGCAAGCGCGGGACTCGGCGAAGGGGCCGAGGAGCCGCCATCGCGAGCCTCGACAGTTCGCGGGGCTCCGCCGAGCCCCGAGCGCCAGTGCGAGCCATCGAGGAACATGCGAGTCACGAGCATGGAGCGCATCCGCACGACGTCGCCGCGAGAGGTGAGACCCACTCGGAGGAAGCGTCGAAGCTCCTGCACGTTCGGCACGAGCACGGTCAGCATGAGGTCGTGATCTCCCGTGATGCCGGCGATGGTGACGACGCGCGGATGCGAGACGAGCGCCTCGACGACCGTCTCGACGGTCCCCGGCCGACACTGCACGGCGATGATGGCCGTCACCACTCCGGAGTTCCATCCGACGTGCGTCGTGACCCACGCGGAGTCCGCCGCGTGCAGTCGCTCCCAACGGCGCCGAGCCGTGGGCGCGCTGACGCCGAGGGACTTCCCGATCTGCGCCCACGGCGCGCGGGGGTCCTCCTGCATGACGTCGATGAGCGCCAGGTCCGTTTCGGACAACGCGGGTGCGACTTCAACCGGCTCAAGATCCATATCGAACATCTTGGACCCAATTCCAACTCAGAACAGCCGTCGTAACAGGACCGTAAAGCAGAATCTCAACACTCAGGACAACGAAGTCCCCTCGAACATCGGAGTGCACATGCCTCGGACTGACACCACGGAGCTCACGCTCGCGGAGGCGCCAGGACTCAGCGGAAGGATGCTGCGCGGCGTTGAGCGCGTCGGCAACCGCCTCCCGCATCCGTTCTACCTCTTCCTCATCCTCGCCGGCCTCGTCGCCGTCGCATCCGCCATCGCCGCGGGCCTCGGCGCGACGACGCTCGACCCGGCCACCGACGAGATCGTGCCGATCCAGAGCATCCTGTCACCGGATGGCCTCGTGTACGCGGTCTCGAGCGCGATCGAGAACTTCGTCACGTTCCCGCCGTTCGGCCTCATCATCACCGTCATGCTGGGCATCGGCGTCGCCGAGCGCACCGGCCTCCTGAGCACCTTCATGCGAGCGACGGTGCTCTCGGCCCCGAAGTGGTCGGTGACCTTCGTCGTCGTGTTCGTGAGCCTCATGGGCAACCTCGCCTCCGACTCGGCCATGGTGATCCTCCCCCCACTCGCAGCGGCGGCGTTCCTCGCCGCGGGCAGGCACCCGCTCGCAGGCTTCATCACCTCCTACGCCGCCGTCGTGGCCGGGTTCAGCGCCAACATCGTGCCAGCCGGCACGGACGTGCTCATGTCGGGAATCACGACGAGCGCCGCGCAGATCGTCGACCCTGGCGCCGAGGTGTCCGTGGTCGCGAACTACTACTTCTTCGCGACCTCGACGGTCATCCTCTCCGTGGTCATCACGTTCGTCTGCCAGCGCTTCCTCGAGCCGAAGCTCGGCACCTTCGTGCCCAACACCGACGCCCTGCCGAGCGCACTCACGCCTGACGCCGACCCGCAGCCCGTGACCGCCAGGGAGCGGCGCGCGCTCCTGGTCGCCGCGGTCGCGATCGTCACCTACCTGGCCATCCTGGCGACGCTCCTGCTGCTGCCCGGCTCGGCCCTGCAGGGCGAGGGCGGCGAGATCCTCCGCTCCCCGTTCATGTCGAGCATCCCGATCTTCATCCTGCTCATGTTCCTCATCGGCGGGGTCAGCTACGGCATCGCCTCCGGCACACTCACGACCTGGGGGCAGGTGCCGAGCATGATGACGGACGCGGTGAAGGAGCTCGTCCCGTTCATCGTCGTCATCTTCACGGCCGCTCAGGCCATCGCATGGTTCTCCTGGTCGAAGCTCGGCCTCCTCATCGCGACGGGCGGCGCCACCGCGATGGAGGCGACGGGGCTCGGCGGCATCGGCGGCCTGATGATCTTCAGCGTCTTCGTCTTCCTCCCCGCGCTGCTCCTCGCCAGCGGCTCCGCACTGTGGACGCTCCTCGCACCCATCTTCGTGCCGATGTTCATGCTCAACGGCGTCGACCCCGCCTACGTGCAGGCTGCGTTCCGCATCACGGACTCCGCGTCGAACCCGCTCGTGCCGATGAACCCGATGCTGCCCGTGGTGCTCGGCCTCATGCAGAAGTGGGCGCCGAAGGGTGGACTCGGCACGCTGTTCAGCCTCGTCATGCCGTTCACGATCGCGATCTGGGGCGTCTGGCTCCTGCAGCTCCTCGTGTGGGGCATCTTCGACCTGCCGGTCGGCCCCGGACACAGCCTCATGATGGGCGGCTGATGCCGACCGACCGCAGCCGATCTCCCAGAACCCCGATCCCACCCAGTGGAGGAACACCGCATATGAACACCAGCACAAGCATCCGAACGGACAACGTCCCCGCCATCGTCGACGAGCTGAGCGCGCAGCTGCCAGCGCGACTGCCCCTGCTGGTCGACGTCGCCGCCGACCTGCACGCGAACCCCGAGATCCGCTTCACCGAGGTGCACGCCGCAGCGAGGCTCACGTCCGAGCTCGAGTCGGCGGGTTTCGCCCTCGAGCGTGGCTTCGCCGGCCTCGACACGGCCTTCGTGGGCCGCTGGTCGACCCCGGATGCGGGTGAGGACACCCCCACGATCGCCGTATTCTGCGAGTACGACGCCCTCGAGGGCATCGGGCACGCGTGCGGGCACAACATCATCGCGGCGAGCGGACTCGGCGCGGGCATCCTGCTCAAGGACGCCCTGACCGCCGCCCCCGGCACTCCCGCCCACGTCGTCGTGATCGGCAGCCCCGGCGAGGAGGGTGCCGCAGGAAAGGTGCCCATGATCGAGGGCGGCGTGCTGGACGGCATCGACCTCGCGATCATGGTGCACCCGGGGGCCACCAACACCGTGGGCGGCTCCACGCTCTCCCGAGTGGCACTCGACGTCACGTTCACGGGGCGCGCCAGCCACGCTGCTGCGAGCCCCGAGACGGGCATCAACGCGCTCGACGCCTCCACGCTGTCGCTGACCGCCATCGGGCTGCTCCGCCAGCAGCTCACGGACGACGCCCGAGTGCACGCCATCGTCACGGATGGCGGCCAGGCGCCCAACATCATCCCGGAGCGCACGGCGCTGCGGATCTTCATCCGCGCGGCCGAGCGCGACCACCTGCTCGAGAACGTCGTGCCGAGGGTCCGCGCCTGCTTCGAGGGGGCCGCGATCGCAACCGGGTGCACGGTGCTGATCGAGGAGAACACGCCTGCCTACTACTCGCTCATCTCGAACCCCGTGCTGGCGGACATCGCCCATTCGGCCTTCGATCGCCTGGGCCGTGAAGTGGGCGAGGAGCCCATAACGGGCTCCACCGACATGGGCAACGTCAGCCACGTCGTGCCGTCGATCCACCCGATGATCCAGCTCATCCCGGACGGAGTTGCGCACACGCGCGAGTTCGCGGCAGCCGCGGGCGGCCCGAACGCCGCTGCGACCATCGCGGACGGCGCAGCCATGCTCGCCGCGACTGCACTCGCCGTGTTCCGCGAACCGAGCCTCGCGGTCGAGGCGAAAACGGCGTTCGACGCACGCTGACCGATCCTGCGGCGGGCCCCCGACACTGCTGCGACGAAGCCCCTCGGATGGACACTGGGTCCATCTCGAGGGGCTTCTTCGCGCCCAGCCAGTCGAGCAGAGCGGCGGGCGCTACTCGCGTCCCCGGTTCGTATCGGCTGGCGGCGCCCAGTCCGACTGCTGCTGACCGTGGTTCGGCGCCTGTCCGTCGCGCTGCGGCGGCACCTGGCCGTAGTGCTGTGCCGGTGCCTGGCCGTACTGCTGCGCCGGAGCCTGGCCGTAGGCCTGGCCGGCTGCGTCGCCGTAGGTCTGCATCGGCTGCTGCGCGGCCTGCTGGGCGAGCTGCGCCTGCTGCTGCGCGTAGAGCTCGTAGGCGGCGCGCGCCGCTTCCTCCTTGCGCTGCTTGGCGGTCACGAGCGGCGCAGTCGTCGTCTCGACGTCTTCCTTCTTGGCACGCCAGATGACAAACGCCGCGACGATCGCGAGGAACGCAGCAGGGAGGAGCATGATCGGGCCACCCGCACCCTCCGAGCGGTCGATGCCCTCGCTGAGCTGCCCCGTGAGCACGGAGGGGATGAACAGCATGACGTTGTTGGCCGCGTGGATGAGCACGGCGCTCTCGAGCCCACCCGTGTACTTGACGGTGACCGACATGATGACGCCGAAGAAGAAGTAGTACCCGATGAGCCACCAGTCGCCAGCCCCGTGGGCGAGGCAGAACAGCGTCGCGGAGACAGCGGTGCCGATGATGAAGGAGAGCTGCGGTGAGGCGAACCAGGAGCCGGCCGCGCGCTGGAAGCCGCCGCGCGCCACGTACTCTTCCGACGCGGCCTGGAAGGGCGTCGTCAGCAGCACGAACACGAGCATGAGCATCGCCGTGCCGTCGATGTTGACCTCGGCTGGCTCGAGCAGGAACAGCCCAGCCGAGTAGACCGCGAAGACCGGGACGATGACCAGGGCGAGCTTGCGGAACCACGCCCACCGGAAGCGGCCCGTGACCGACGAGATGGTGCCCGGCCGGACGCCGAAGAGCATCCGCTGGCCGAGGTACGCCAGCGGGAGGAGCGCCGCGAGCGCCAGGTTGTTCGTCACGAAGATCGCGGGTGTCATGGGGACGATGCCGCTCTCGACGGCGTCCATGAGCTGCTGCTGGCTGATCTCCCCGGTCAATGTCGAGATCAGGATCCCGAGACCGCCGATGGTCATGGAGCTGATGAAGAAGCCGACGACGAGGAACGCGATGAAGAGGAGCCCCCTCCACCATCCCTTGCCGCGGCCGATCGGGCTCAGCGCATGGTCGTACGTGAGTCTGCTGCTGCCGGTCGCGGGTTGCTCGGTGAGCGGTGCACTGCCGGTCGGGGTCGGAGTCATGCCGTGGTTGCTCATGCTTCGACGCTACCGACGAGCGGATGCCCGGGGATCAGCCGCACGATTGATTCCTCATCCGGTCTCTCCGCTGCGCGAGGGAGGCGCCCGGGGTGCGGCTACGTCAGCGCTTGTGGGCGACGAGGTCGCGCAGGAGCAGCCGGTCGACACGGTTGCCGTCGCCGGCCAGCCAGTCGCCGACCTCGCGCAGCAGCGATTCCGTGGTGGCGAGCCTGACTCGCTGCCAGGTGAGCGCGTTGTCGACCTCGAGCGCCCCCTCACGTTCCGCGACGACCGTCATCCACCCCCGAACCACCGACATCTCGCCGAACAGCTCGTGGAATCGCTCGACGGCGTGCGGGAACTCCGCCGCGGGCGAGGAGAAGGCGACGCCGTTGTGCGTGAGCTCGCCGTCTGCCGAGATGCCGTAGGTGCCCGGCGCCCAGAGCTCGTCGTTGATGAGCGCCACGCGGCGGCCGCTGATCACGGCGTGCGCGATCGATCCGGTGCCCTGGCCTGGAACCCGGAGGCCATGCACGATGCGCACGCCTGGGATGCGGAGGAGCTGGGCGAGGGGCTCGCCGACCGAGCGCTGCGCGAGGAATGCCCGCATGGGGTTCGTGCCGCCCGCGGTTCCGCCGGCGTCCATCGCCGTCTGGCCTGGTTCACCCCAGACTCGCCTGCCGTCACCCGCCGGGGGCGCGGACTCGTTGGCGAGCTGGACGAGGAGTCGTTCGCGGGTCACCGCGACGCGGCGCTGCGTGAGGCCGGACCAGGCGAAGTAGCCGGACACTGCAGCTGCGAGGTAGATGGCGGCCTGCACGAGCAGGCTCGCGAACGCCGGGTTCTGCATGCCTGCAGTCGTCGCGAACAGGGACATGACACCGAGCGTCGCCGACAGCACGCCAGCGACGACGGCCACCACGAGCGTCACGAGCCACAGCACGAGAGCCCAGCGCTGGGCTCGGACACGCAGTCGCAAGGTCAGCCAAGCCGCGCTGACCGCCACGTAGGCGAGCACCGCGGGCCACATGGTCGGCTCCTCCCCTGGCCCGAACGTGGGAACCGTGAGGCGCACGAACGACGCGTCGATCAGGAGCAGGAGCGCACCGATGACGACGATCGCAGCGTGAATCGAGACCGCCATCAGCTCACGGCGCGTGTACGGACGCTTCGCGGCGACCGCAGGCGGCCAGTAGGCGGGCTGCTCGGGCCAGCGCGTGCGGAACCACGCCATGCGCCGCACGTCGAAGACCTGCGCGGGGATGCGCGACGGCGGCGGTGCGTCCCGCGTCGCCGGCTCTGCGTGGGCGCTGCGACGAGGGGCGGAGGCGGCCGAGTCCCGCTTCGTGCTGGCGCGAGGGGGCGTGCGGAATCGCCCGCCGCCACCGGCTGAGCGCCTGCTCGTCGGAGCCCATTGCGCGCGCTGCTGGGTGCGGACATGACGCGAGCCGCCACCGGCGAGCCACGCATCGTGCTCCCGCCGCGTCGTCTCGTCGGTCAGTACCTCGACCGCCAGTCGCACCCTGACGAAGTCGTCGGAGCTGCCGCCGAGGTCGGGGTGGGACTCTCGCTGCCTCGCACGCCCGACGCGACGGACCTCTTCGAGGGACGCCGTTCTGGAGACGCCGAGCACGAGGTAGAGGTCTTCTGTGAAGACGTGCCGTCGACCGCTCATGGCCGTCCCTCCCGCTCCTGGTTCAAGTGCCCAAGCCTACGCAGTGATCGCCTCGTCGCCCGTCGCCGTGCGGGCGAGCGCGAGTGTGGACTCAGGAGTTCTCTGCGGCCAGCTCAGCGGATCGGCGCCGGTTCGCGTCGAACGCACGCTCGAAGAGGCCGGCGAGGTCGGCGTCCTGCAGCACCGCGACGGAGCGCTCGGTTGTTCCCTTGGGGCTCGTCACCCGCCGACGCAGCTCGGACGGCTCGGTCTCGGGATCGCGGACGACCATGCCGACTGCGCCCTCGAACGTCCCGACGACCAGCTGCCGCGCGAGCTCCTCGTCGAAGCCGAGGCGCCTGGTCGCCTCGAGGTACTGCTCGATGAGCAGGAACACGTGCGCTGGCCCCGAACCGGAGACCGCGGCAAGCGCATCGATGCGGTCCTCGTCGATGATGGCCACCCTGCCGACGCTCTCGAAGAGCGCGACGGCGACCGCGAGCGCGGCCTCGCCTGTCGAGTCGTTCGCCGCGAGGCCCGTGACGCCGAGACCGATGCTCGCGGGCGTGTTCGGCATCGAGCGAACGATCTGCGCGCCGTCGGGAAGCCGTGCCGCCAGGCTCTCGAGACGCACGCCTGCCGCCACGGAGATGACAACCGCGTCCGGCTTGAGCGCCGGCGCGATCTCGTCGAGCAGCTCGCCGATCAGGTAGGGCTTGACGCCGAGGACGACGACGTCAGCTTCTTCGACCGCGGCGAGGTTCGCACGCGCATCGGACTCGAGCGCCGTCGTCGTGACCCGGTCGTCGCTCTCGCCTGCCGCCGCCGATGCCGCGGACCTCGTCGTGACGTGGACCCGTGCCCCTTCGCCGAGGGGCGCATCCAGCAGCCCGCGCAGGATCGCGCCGTTCATGTTGCCGCCGCCGAGGAACGCATAGGTGAGTGCCGTCATACCGGGATTGTACGGATGCACCACCGACATTCGCCCGCCGTGCGCCCTCGCGCGCCGCCTCCCCGCTGCCCGAGGACAGGGTCGGTCGAAGCCGCGTCGGCGTCGCGACTGTACGGATGCACCATGAAGGACGCCGCGATGCAGCACCTGCTCTGAGACGCGCCAAGGTGGCCTCGGTATGCTGGCCGTTACTCGTCACCGTCGAAGGGGAACTCGTGCCGAATCAGGAACTCGCCGCTCACATTCGCGAACTGCTGCTCGAAAACGTGCACGTGGGCGAGGTGCTCCAGGTGCGCAGCGTGGAAGTCGATGACCGCGTGACGCTCGTGGGAGTCCGCGTCTCGGTGCTGAACCTGCCGCAGGTGCTCGATCTGCCTCCCGTCCTCGCTCAGCTCCGCGCGCTCGTGCGCGAGGCCGCCCCGCACGCGGAGTCGATCTTCGTCGAGCCCGACGTGACCGAGCGACACAACGTGCACGTGAGCACCGAGTCGATCGTCATCCGCTCCGTCGATTGACCAGCGCGAGCGCCGGAGCGCTCAGTCGCGGAAGAACCCGCGCACGAGCGCCGCGCATTCCACCTCGCGTACCCCGGCGATGACCACCGCACGCTCTGGCAGCCTCCGGTCGCGCACGAGGTCGTAACGCGAGCCGACGGCGCCTGCCTTGTCGTCCCAGGCGCCGTAGACGAGCGTGCCGACCCTCGAGGAGAGGATCGCCCCAGCGCACATGGCGCAGGGCTCGAGCGTGACGACGAGCATGCATCCGTCGAGCCGCCAGCTGCCGAGGTGCTCGGCCGCGCGCCTGAGCGCGAGCACCTCCGCGTGCCCCGTCGGGTCCCCGGTCAGCTCCCGCTCGTTGTGCGCCGTGGCGATGACCTCGCCCGTAGCGTCGGTGACGACCGCACCGATGGGCACGTCGGCGCTCGCGAGCGCCAGCTCGGCCTCACCGAGGGCGATTCCCATGAGCTCGTGCAGGCGCTCGTCGACGTGGAGTGACACGCCGCCCATCTTCCCATCACGGCCACGATCTCATCGACCGGATGTCACCGGGACGCCTCCAGCATCGTTACTCTGTATTTCATGCGCCTGCACGTAGCCGACCACCCGCTCATCACCCACAAGCTCTCGGTGCTGCGGGACGAGAAGACCTCGTCGCAGCAGTTCCGCTCGCTGGTCGAAGAGCTGGTGACCCTCCTCAGCTACGAGGCGACCCGCGACGTCCGCACCGAGTCGTACGAGCTGCAGACCCCGGTCGCGAAGACCACTGGCCTGCGCATGACGGACCCCGTTCCCCTGGTCGTCCCGATCATCCGCGCGGGCCTCGGCATGCTCGACGGGTTCCTGAAGCTCGTCCCCAACGTCGAGGTCGGCTTCCTCGGCATGCGCCGCAACGAGGAGACGCTGCAGCCGGAGACCTACGCCAAGCGCCTCCCCGAGAACCTCGCGAACCGCCAGTGCTTCGCCCTCGACCCGATGCTGGCGACAGGCGGTTCACTTGTCGCCGCGATCGACTTCCTGTTCGACGCGGGGGCAGTCGATGTCACGGCGATCTGCATCGTCGCGTCCCCGGAAGGCATCGAGAAGATGCGTGAGGCGTTCGCCGACAAGAACGTCACGGTGGTCGTCGGAGCCCTCGACGAGGGACTCAACGAAGACGGCTTCATCGTGCCGGGACTCGGCGATGCGGGCGATCGCCTCTACGGCGTCGCGGAATAAACTTCGCGTCATCTGTTGACATGTGCCGTCACGGGGAAAGATACTGGCGGCATGACGAACCTCTCGCGACCCCTGACCGCCATTTCGGCGACGGGAACCGCTGGCATGATGATGCCCAGCAGCGTGATGTGCTGTCGAATGTGCCGCTGACTCCGGAACTCACCCTCCGTCGAGTCGCCGCATTTCCCGCCCCCTTCTCTCATGACGGCCTGTCCCATGGAGAAGGAGCCCTGCGCCCCTTGGGCCAGCGTGGTCGCGCTGCTCTCTGCACCCGACCGCATCCCGCCGAGGCTCCAGCCCCTCGGCACCGTCCGCGAACCGTCGCGGGCAGCACCCGCCCGCAGGTGGGTGCCATGAGCATCATCACCTCGAAGGACTTCCTCCCATGTCGCTTGCTACCGACTTCCGCCGCCCTCGCACCCTGAATGCCGTGACCCAGATCCCAGAAACTCCTCGCCCCGCCTACGTCCAGGCGGTCCCCGCCGCGCCTGAAGCGCGCGGCTTCGTCCTCTACGTCGGTCTCGACGAAGCGAAGGCCAACCTCGACGGAACGACGCTCACCGAGCTCGTCGAAGCGCTCAAGCGCGTCACCGCCGAGGTCGCCCCGCACGCCGAGACGCACGCAGCCGTTGCCCTGGCTCCGAAGGGCGCCGGCGGTCGCGATGTCGACGTCGTCCGCCTCGCACTGCAGGACCCTCAGGCGCTCGCTGCCCGCGGGGTCGAGGAGGACCACCTGCCGGACTCCGCTGAGGGGGTCACGATCGACACGACTCGCAAGCGCGTGAGCGTCTCCGGTGAGAACGCGGGCCTCACCTACAAGGAGTTCGAGCTCCTCCAGGCGCTGGTGCTGCGCGAGGGACGCACCGTCGACCGCACCGAGATCATCGACATCCTGTGGCGCGACAGCGACGAGGAGCGCCCGAACGAGCGCACCATCGACGTGCACGTCCGCCGCCTCCGCTCCAAGCTCGGTGCCTACGGAGACATCGTCCGCACGGTCCGCGGCACCGGCTACCGCTTCGACCGTCACGCCGACGTCGAGGTGCTCTACCCGAACGCACAGTCACCCGACCGCCTCTGATCGGCCTGGCCCCATCCCCCGCCGGGACCGGGCCTCTGCGCCGCATTGCGGCGAGTGGATGCGGCCTCTCGCGCCGCGTGGTCGCGCCGGATTCCGTCGCCTGATGTACTGGCCAGTACACTGCAACGGAAGCTGACGAGACGACGAAGCTGGAGGCCGGATGCCGACGACGAGCAACCCAGTGGAGGCTTGGGAGTCCCTCTTCCGAGCCCAGGTCTCGATAATGCGAGAGCTCCGCAGCGAGTTCTCGAGCAATTCCATGTCGATGAACGAGTACGACGTGCTCTTCAACGTCGTGCGGGAGCCGCAGGGACGCATCCGGCTCCGCGACCTGAACCGCAACGTGCTGATCACGCAGTCCTCGGTGTCGAGGCTCGTCGATCGGCTGGTGCAGCGCGGGTTCCTCGTGAAGATCGACGACCGGCTCGACCTGCGATCGACGCTCATCGAGGTCACGACGGAGGGCCGCGCCGAGTTCACTCGTGCGGCGCGCACGCACATGCGCAACATCCAGGAGCGGATGACCAGCTCGCTCGACGCGGACGAGCTCCGCACTCTGCAGCACCTCTGCACGAAGCTCCGAGTCGGCCAGACGGGTGGTCGCGGGCGTGACTTCGGCGCCTGATTTCGCATGGGCCGGTGCTGCTTCCGCCGCACCGCTCGATGCGGCGACCGCCAACACGCTCGCCCACGGACTCCAGGTGCTCGCCGACCCGACGAGACTGCGCATCCTGTCTCTCGTGGCCGCGAATCCGGACCGTCCGACGACCGTGACGGAACTCGTCTCAGCGCTCGGATGCGCGCAGTCGACTGCCTCGCACCACCTGCGGATCCTCGTTGACGGCGGGTATCTCACCTACGAGCGCAGCGGCACGTGGGGGCTGTATCGCCTCGAGGCGACGAAGCTCCAGGCGACGTCGGCAAGCATCCGTCCCCGCTGAGCCCGACGCCGAGCCTCCCAAGAGGCGAGAGCCTCGAGACGCAGGCCGGGACGGGCCGACAGCCCCCGCCCTGTCCGCCTCAGCCCTCGAGGTGGCGCTCGTCGACGCCGTTGTAGACGGCGAGCGGGCGGATGAGGGAGTTGGCTCCGGCCTGCTCCATGATGTGAGCCGTCCATCCCGTGATGCGCGCCGCAGCGAACAGGGGCGTGAAGGTCGGGGTGTCGAAGCCCATGAGGTGGTAGACGGGACCCGCCGGATAGTCGAGGTTCGGCTTGATGCCCTTCCGCTCGCCGAAGCTCCGCTCGAGCGCCTCGGAGAGCTCGAGCAGGTCACGTCGGTCGTAGTGCTCGGCGAGGCTCTCGAGGGCGGCGTGCATGGTGGGAACGCGTGAGTCGCCGTTCTTGTACACGCGGTGCCCGAATCCCATGATCTTCTTCTTGTTCGCGAGCGCGTCATCGAGCCAGGCCTCGACGTTGGCCGCGTCGCCGATCTCCGCGAACGTGTGCATGACCGCTTCGTTCGCGCCACCGTGCAGGGCGCCCTTGAGCGCGCCGATCGCGCCCACGACCGCCGAGTAGAGGTCTGCCGTGGTCGACGTGATGACGCGTGCCGTGAACGTGGAGGCGTTGAAGGAGTGCTCGGCGTACAGCACCATCGAGACGCGGAAGGCATCGACGACCTCGGGGGCGGCCTCCTCCCCGAACGTCATCCAGAGGAAGTTCTGCGAGTAGTCGAGGTCGTCGCGAGGCTCGACGAGCTCCAGGCCGTGCCTGCGGCGCTGGTCGTAGGCCACGATCGCGGGGAGCGCAGCGAAGAGGGCCTTCGCCTTCGCGAGCTCCGCCTCGGGCGACGGGTCGTCCGCGTCTGGGTCATTGGCGCCGATGACGCTCACGGCCGTCCGCACGACGTCCATGGGATGCGCCGTGACGGGCAGGACATCGATGATGGAGCGCACGTTGTCGGCGAGCGCCCGGCCCGAGCGCTCCTGCGCTCCGAACTCGGCGAGTTCCGCCTCGCTCGGCAGCTCGCCTCCCCACAGCAGCAGAGCGACCTCCTCGAAGCTCTTCTGCGCCGCGAGCTCCTGCACCGGGTAGCCGCGGTAGAGCAGGGAGTTGGTCTCCGGGTTGACCTTCGAGATGGCGCTGTAGTCGACGGGCACCCCTGCGAGGCCCTTGTAGATCTCCTGCTCAGTCATCGTTGACCTGCCCTTCCTTGTGTGCCGAACGCTGCTGTCGTCAGCGCTTGACGGTGAAATTGAACACTCCGCTGTCGAAGTGGTTATACCCCTCGTAGTCGACAAGCTCGTACAGCTCCGCGCGGTGCTGCATCTCGTCGAGCTTTCCCGTGAGCGTTCCGTGGCTGATGAGCTCGTCGAGCGCCCCTGCCGTCGCGCCCATCGAGATGCGGAGGGTCGAGACGGGCCAGATGACGAGGTTCATGCCGACGTCGGCGAGCTGCTGCACCGTGAAGAGCTCGCTCTTGCCGAACTCGGTCATGTTGGCGAGCAGCGGCACGTCGACGGCCGCGCGCATGGCCGCGAACTCCTCGAGCGATGCCATCGCTTCGGGGAAGATGGCGTCGGCGCCCGCGTCGACGAGCTTCCTGGCGCGGTCGATGGATGCGTCGAGCCCGTCGACCGCGCGGATGTCGGTGCGCGCCATGACGAGGAAGTTGGGGTCTCGCCGCGCATCCACGGCCGCCCTGATGCGCTTGAGCGCCGTCTCCTCGTCGACGACCTGCTTGCCGTCGAGATGCCCGCAGCGCTTCGGGTTGACCTGGTCTTCGATGTGCATGCCCGCGAGGCCGGCGTCCTCGAGTTCCTGCACGGTGCGGGCGACGTTCATGGGCTCCCCGAAGCCCGTATCGGCGTCGATGATGGCCGGCAGCTCCGTCATGCGGGCGATCTGCCTGCCACGCCCTGCGACCTCGCTGAGCGTCGTGAGCCCGATGTCGGGCAGGCCGAGGTCGGCGGAGAGCACGGCCCCGGAGATGTACACGCCCTCGAAGCCCTTCTGCTCGATGAGGCGAGCCGAGAGCGGGTTGAAGGCGCCAGGGAAGCGCAGCAGCTCCCCGCTGGCGAGACGCGCGCGGAACACCGCGCGCTTCTCGGCGGGGCTGGTCTTGGCGTACAGCATCAGAAGATCCCTCCGCCTTCGTTGAACTCGATGACGCCGGGCGACGCGACGAAGCCGAGCTGACCCAGCTCACCTGGGGCGAGCTCGGGGAGCCGCTGCACGGTGTCGAGGAAGCGCTCGATCTCGTGGTCCTCCACGACCTCTGCGGCGAGGGTGCGGAACTTGTGGATGTACTCGGCCCTCGCGAACGGCCGCGCGCCGAGCGGGTGCGCGTCGGCGACGGCGATCTCGTCACGGATGACGGTTCCGTCGGCGAGCAGGATCTCGACGCTCCCGCCGAACGCCTTCTCGGCGATGTCAAGCGAGTGGTAGCGGCGGGTCCACTCCGGGTCCTCCTCGGTCACGACGCGCTTCCACAGCTCGACGGTGTCGGGCCTGGCGGCACGCTCCGGCGCGTAGGAGCCCACGTGGTGCCAGGCGCCGTCCTGCAGCGCGACGGTGAAGATGTACGGGATCGAGTGGTCGAGGGTCTCGCGGCTGGCAGTCGGGTCGTACTTCTGCGGGTCGTTCGCTCCGGAGCCGATCACGAAGTGCGTGTGGTGGGAGGAGCGGATGAGGATGCGCTCGATGCGATCGGGCGCAGTCGCGAGCTGGGGGTGCTCGTTGTGCAGCTTGCGCGCGAGGTCGATCCAGGCCTGCGCCTGGTACTCGGCGGAGTGCTCCTTCGTGTAGCTGTCGAGGATCGCGAGCTTGGACTCTCCTGCGGCGGGGAGGGGCACCTGGTAGCGCGCGTCCACACCTCCCAGGAGCCAGGCGATGACGCCGTCCTCGCCCTCGTAGATGGGGGTGGGGCTGGTCTGGCCGCGCATGGCACGGTCGACGGCCTCGACAGCCATCTTCCCCGCGAAGGCCGGCGCGTGCGCCTTCCAGGTCGAGATCTCGCCCTTGCGCGACTGACGTGTGGCCGTGGTCGTGTGCAGCGCCTGCCCGATGGCCTGGAAGATGGTCTCCGCGTCGAGCCCGAGGAGCGTCCCGATACCGGCCGCCGCCGACGGGCCGAGGTGGGCGACGTGGTCGATCTTGTGCTTGTGCAGGCAGATGCCCTTGGCGAGGTCGATCTGGATCTCGTAGCCGGTCGCGATGCCGCGAACGAGCTGCTCACCGGAGATGGCTCGCTGGCCCGCGAGGTGCTGGGCGACCGCCAGGATCGGCGGGATGTTGTCGCCAGGGTGCGAGTACTCGGCGGCGAGGAACGTGTCGTGGTAGTCGAGCTCACGTACCGCGACGCCGTTCGCCCAGGCCGCCCATTCCGGTGAGGTTCGCTGCGCGTCTTCGAGCCCGAAGAGCGTCGAGCCGGCGCCGTGACGCGAGACGCCGTGCGCGAGTGCCTGGTCGCGGGCGGCGACGATGGGGGCTCTGGTGAGCGAGGCGGCCGCGACTGCGGCGTTGTCGATGACGCGGTTGATGACCATGTCGGTCACCTCGGCCTGGACGGGGACGGGGTCGGCGGCGACCTCGGCGATCTTCCACGCCAGCTGGTCGCGGCGCTCGAGGTTCTCGTCGCTGCGGTGGACTCGGACGTCGTGGAGATTCACGTGTGGAGGATCCCTTCTGGAGGAGTTGGTCGTGGAGCGCTCGGCTGCAGGGAGGAGAGCGCGGTCGTGAGGCTGCGGTGCAGGTGGACGTGGGTCGCGTGCGAGGCGAGGCGAGGATCGCGGGCGAGGATCGCGTCGACGACGCTGAGGTGCTCGCTCGCGGCTTCGCGCAGGCGTTCGGGGTTGTGGCTCGCGAGCCTGCGCACTCGCGAGGAGTGGAGGCGGCAGGATTCGAGCGCGACGCTGAGGTAGTCGCTTGCCGCGGCCTCGTCGATGGCGCGGTCGAGCGCGTCGACGAGTTCGAAGTAGTCGGCGATGCCGGCCTCCCCGAGCTCGAGGAGCTCGGGTGCGTGCAGCAGGCGGATGCGGATGGACTCGAACGGCTTCTCGTCTCGGCGCATCGCCGCGAGCGCGGCGGCCTGCGTCTCGAGCGCCTCCCGCAGCTCGTAGAGCTGGACGACACGTTCTGGGCTGATCTCGGAGACGAGCAGCACTCTCGGCGACTGGCTGCGCACGAGACCGTCGGCGAGGAGTCTCGTGAACGCACCGCGGACCGGCGTGCGAGACACCTCGAGGCGGCTTGCCTGCTCGACCTCGGTGAGCACCGTCCCGGGCAGAAGCGCGCCCGCGAGGATCTCCTCACGGAGTACCGCGTAGACCCGGTCGCTGGCGAGCATGGTTCCCCCTCGTTTGGACACCCCTCAATGTATGCACAGTCGGCCCATTGAGCAACGATTCTGCCCGAACTGCCAGGCTATGCATACATAGGTGCATCCCCACTCGTGCCCGCAGTCGCCGAGGCCGCTCCAGCGCTCGCCGCGCCGAGTCGTGCGGAGCCGCTTGTGCTCTAGCCTTGGAGAAATTTCCTCAGAAGAAGGCTTCTTGATGCCCGATATTCGCAGCACAGCGACTGATCTCTTTCGCCGCAATCCCGTCATGTGGGCCTTTTCCGTGGCAATCGGCCTTCTCCTGGCTGCGCTTCTCGCGACCACCGTCATTCAATTGCAGTCGGTGGTTCTCTCCGTCTTCATCGCATTCTTCATCACCCTCGGACTCGACCCGCTGATTCGACTCCTTCAGCGCCTCGGACTCAAGCGAGGAATGGCGATCATCTCCGTGATCGTCGTCTTCATCCTCATCGTCGCCGGGCTCATCTGGATCGTCGTGCCCATTCTGGTCAACCAGATCACCTCCCTCGCGACGACCATTCCTCAAGAGATCACCAGGATCAACAACGAGGGCTGGTTCGACACGGTCAACAAGGCCACGAACGGCGCCGCCACCAACGCCCTCGACTGGGCGCAGAACACGGCGACCGACCCGAACACCTGGGCGACCGTCGGCGGCGGCGCCCTGAAGGTGGGGACGACGATCGTCAACGGCGTCAGCACCGGACTGTTCGTCTTCATCCTCACCCTGAACTTCATCGCGACACTCGGCAGCATCAAGCAGGCGGGCTACTCGCTCATCAACGCCTCGGTCCGCCCCCGCTTCGAGGAGTACGCGGAGCGGATCATGGCCTCGGTCGGCTCATACCTCAACGGGATGGTGGTGCTCGCCTTCATCAACGCGGTGTTCAGCGGGCTCCTGCTCTGGATCGTCGGCGCGCCGTACCCGTTCATCGTCGCGGTCATCTGCTTCTTCATCACGCTGATCCCGCTCATCGGAACCATCATCACCACGATCTTCATGACCGTGATCGCACTGTTCGCCTCGCCCATCGCGGCACTCATCGTCCTCGTCGCGATGCTCGTCTACATGCAGGTCGAGGCGTACATCCTCACGCCGCGCGTCATGTCGAAGGCCGTGCAGATCCCCGGTTCCCTCGTCCTGATCGCCGCCCTCGCGGGTGGAACGCTGCTCGGGCTCGTGGGTGCCCTCGTCGCGATCCCGCTCGCCGCCGGCATCGTTCTGCTCGTGCGCGAGGTCGTCATCCCCAAGAAGGCGCGGAGCTAGCCGACCCGCTCGGTCTCACGCGGCTTCGATGACCTCCCCGCCACCGGAGCGTCTGGTGATGAAGTTCATGACGAGCCCACCGAGCAGCGCGACGAGCGTCGCGAACAGGACCGCTTCGAGTCGGTAGACCCCGAGGGCGAAGGTGGAGAGCTCCGTGGCGGCCGTCAGCAGGATGGCGGGCGTCAGGAAGAGCACGAACAGCGCGTATTCTCCGGCATTGACGTACGCGACGCACAGCACGAGGAAGAGGCCGGCCAGGACGAGCGGAATCGGCTGCGGAAGCATGGACGCGAGCATCGCGAGGAGCACCCCGGCGACCGATCCGAGCACCCTGAGGTAGCCGCGTCTCGCGCGCTGGTCGGCCCCCACGGCGAGGATCACACTGAACGAGAGCAGCGTCCAGTCGCGGTAGGGGAACTCCAGCAGCTCGGAGGCGAACACGATGAGGAAGGATCCGCCCGCGGTGACCGCGCCGTAGGCGATCCGGTCGACGAGCGGCGACCCCGGGTCGTGGGCGTGCGCCCTCGCCTTCACGAGCGCGGCGAAGCCGACGACGACGCCCGCACCGATCGCGGACCCCAGCATCGCCTGCCAGAGTTCGGCGCCCGACTGCGAGAGCGCTGCGAACGCCAGCAGGTTCACGGGAGACCGCGTGAGGAAGGCCGTCTCGCCGACCGTCACGAAGGCCTGCACGAGGCAGACGAAGACCACTGCGGCGAGTGTCACCCAGAGCCCGAGACCCCCGACCGCGAAGCCGAGGGCTGCGATGGCGAGTGACCAGCCCACGGAGAAGAGCCGAGCCCGCCAGCTCCCCGCGCGGATGATCGAGAGCAGGAAGAGGATCGTCAGGTAGCCGGATGCGGCCGTGTTCGGGCCGATGAGGAACTGGCTGGCCCCGAGGATGAGCGCCGCGACGGAGACCAGGGCGACCGCGACCAGGAGCTGCTTGGCTGAAAGCGCGGCCCTGACCGCGCCGTCAGCTGACATCGGGACCCTCCCGCACGATGCTCTCCCCTTCTCCGACCCCTGATGCGACAACAGCGGGCACCCCGAGGAGGGGCACCCGCCGTCGTGCTCGGACTAGCCCTTCTTGCCGACGAGGTCCTGCACGAGCGTCTTCACGGCGAGGAAGTCGTCCTTCTTGTTCGCCACGAACTCCAGCGCCTTGACGCCGTCCGCGAGCACTTCCGTCGCCTCCGGCCCGACGTCGGTGAACTTGTGGCTCACGTTGCCGGCGAGTCCGCCCTCGAGCGCGAGCTGACCGACGAGGTCGAGCTTGAGCACCTTGGATCCCTCGGCGAAGCTCACCTCGTCGAAGTCCACCCAGACGATGTTGGGACGGGTCGTCGACTCGAACACGTAGCGCTTGTTCGTGAGGTCGAGCACCACCTGCCAGATCGTCTGCGACGCGTCCGGCTTGCCGGGCTCCGGCGTCCGGAACGGCTGCGCCGCGTTCCGGATCATGCTGAACATCGCGGCGATCGCATCCAGCTGCGTCTTGGGCTGCACCTGGTGCTCGACGTAGAAGGACGCGCGAGCGAAGCGGTCGCTCGCGAGCGTCGACCCCGGCAGCGGCTGGTCGCCGCCGAGCCCCTCGATCTTCTTCGCGAGCTCGAGCTGCTTGTCGTAGGTCGGGGAGTTCGTCATGACCTTGTAGTCACGGCTGTGGTACACCGTCGGCTTGCCGCTCGTGTACTCGATGATGGCCGAGTCACCCGTGGCGTCGTTGATCGCGAGGTGCAGGGTCGGGACGAGGTGACCGGTCGGGTCGAAGAGCTGCGAGATCTGCACCTGCGACTTCTTGGTCCACGCGACGGCCTCCTCGACCGTCGCGAAGTTGTCGAGGTAGTACTGCAGCCAGACCGACTGGCTCAGCTGAGTCGTCTTGTCGTTCGGCTTTCCGTACTCCGACTCGGCGAGCCACAGGATGTGCCCTGCGAAGCCCTCCTCGTTCATCCCGTCGGTGGCGATGAGGTCGAAGGCCGTCGCCACGATGCTGCCGTACTTGGCCGTCCAGGTGAGGTTCCCCTCGACCCCGTCGGCCCGTTCGATGCCGCGCGGGTACTTCCAGAGGTTCGTGAGGAGATCCATGTGGAAATCCATGTTGCGGCCGACGATGACGGACCCGTTGGCGTCGGGCCACACAATTCGAGTGCACATGTTCGTTGACACGTCCTTTCGTAAGGGGAACTGCTCTGCACGCCGACGCGGATGCGACGGCGGCCGGTGCGCGTGCGGGTCAGGCGATCGCGTCGTCGCCGCGGGCGTGGACGCGAGCGTCCTTGGTGGCCGGGATCAGGTTGAAGTCGGTCAGCAGCTGGCCGAGCTCGGTCTGATCGAAGCGGTTGACGAGGTGGCGCTTCGCGAAGCTCGGCCCGGGGATGTCGAGCTGTTCGCCGTCGCGCAGGACGTTCGTCGAGTGCAGCAGGAACCGGAGGTCGTACGTCGAGTTGAAGACCTCCGGAACACCGCGTTCGACGCCGAGGAGCTCGTAGGTCGCCTCCATGGCGGTGCGCACGGAGTACTCCGTCGTGAAGATGCAGTCTCGCGTCGTCTCGGCGAACTGACCGATGAAGGCGAAGTTCACGCTGCCCTTCGGGACGACGGCCGGGCGGTCGCCTGCCTTCCTCGGCATGAAGAAGGAGGTGACGTACGGCATCATCACCGGCACCGTCTTGACGCCGGTGGCGGCGAGTTCGGGGATCTCGTCGACGGGGACCCCCAGGTGGAAGAGCCACTCCTGGGTGATCTCCTCACCCGTGCAGTCCTGCATGCTCTTCTTGACGAAGGCTCCTGGGGTGTCGACGAAGAGGCCGTAGATCCAGACGACGATCTCGGTCGGCTTCTGCGCCTTGAAGTGGGGCTGGCGGTTGACCGTCCAGCTCATGAGCCACGGCGAGTCGCGTGCCGTGACGATGCCACCGGTCACGACCTTGCCCGAGAACGGGTCGCGCTCCGCGATGCGCTCGATGTACTCGGGGACGCGAGCGTCGAGCGTCGTCGCCGTCGCCGATTCCCACTTCGACTTCTGGATGTCTCCGCAGAACACCTCGGGGCGGCCGAACGCCTCGTCGCGTGCGGCGATCTTGCGCCAGAGGTCCCAGGCCGGAGCCGGGCCCGTGTTGAGTCGGGCCGCGGTGGCGTGGTCGCCCTGGTCGGAGTTCTCCGTCAGCGATCCGATGGTGATGTACGCCAGGTCGTTCTTGCTGAGGTCGACGCCGCCCTCCTCGCCGTCGCGGACCCACTCGATGCGGGTCGCCTGCTTCTTGTCACCCGTGATGTCGAACTGCACGTCGGTGACCTTGGTTCCGTACTGGAAAGTGACGCCGCGCTCGAGCAGCCACTTCTGCATGGGCAGCACAAACGACTCGTACTGGTTGTACTTCGTGAACTTGAGGGCCGACATGTCGGGGAACCCGCCGAGCTGGTGCACGAAGCGGTGGAGGTAGAGCTTCATCTCGAGGGCCGAGTGCCACTCTTCGAAGGCGAACATCGTGCGCCAGTAGAGCCAGAAGTTGCTGTCGAGGAATTCGGCGCTGAACACCTCGTCGATCCGCTTGTCCTCCATCTGCGCACGCGTGGCGAGGAAGACACCGACGATCTCCTTCTGCGCCTTCTCGGACAGACCGAACTTGAAGTTCGTGCCTGCGTCCTGGCCCTGCTTCTCCGTGACCCGCCTCTTCGTCGAGTTCGGGTCGTCGATGTTGAGCCAGTAGAACTCGTCGAGCACGCTGGCGTCCTCGATCTCGAGCGATGGCACGGTGCGCAGGAGGTCCCAGAGGCACTCCATGTGGTCCTCGAGCTCGCGGCCACCGCGGATGACGAATCCCTTCTCGGGGTACTTGATGCCATCGAGTGCGCCGCCGGCGATGTTGAGCTCTTCCAGGATGGTGATGCGGTCGCCGCTCATCTGCCCGTCGCGGATGAGGAAGATCGCCGCAGCGAGGCTCCCGAGACCTGCGCCGACGAGCCAAGCGCTCTTGTCATCGACACCCTGCGGCTTGCGCGGGCGTGCGAATGCTTCGTAGTTTCCACTGCTGTAATGCATAGTCGACTCATTTCCCGCCGGCTCGTGCAAATGGCCAGGATAATATGCCATCATGATTTGTCCGACGTTATCGAAGTATATGTTTGACCCTTTTGCACCGATAAGAGATGCGAGTTATTTCACCCGCCCACTAACCCTTCCTCTCACCCGCGGATGAGGAATTCGAGACCTCATCGACGGGAGACTTCTCGGCCCGCGCCAGCTGAATCACCCCGGTGATAGCGACGGCACCTGCCGCGAGGAATGCGACGACCGCCCAGAGCGGGGCATTCGTCGCCTCATGCAGGATCACGATGCCGAGGACAACCGCGATCGTGGGGTCGATGACCGTGAGCCCCGCGACGACGACCTCCGGTGAGTTGTCGAGGTGCGCGCGCTGGACGAAGATCACGGAGAGGGCCCCGGCGATTCCGATGCCGAGGATGCTGGCGATGGTGAGGATGTCCGTCGAGTTGAACGGCATCTCGTGGGCCTTCAGAATGGCCTGCACCCGGAGGATGACGGTCTTTCCGAGCGTCGCGACGAATGCGGAGTAGACCCCGCCGAGCAGCACCCACAGCAGCGGCGGCGTCGGACGGCCCTTTCCCAGCACTTCGACGATGCCGGTCGCGACGAGCACGCCGCCGAGCGTCACGAGCACGGCGACCAGCTGCGCGTCCTCGATTGGCTGCTGCGTGCTCACGATCGCGGCGACGACGACGAATCCGCCGACACCGACGACGCACAGCAGGATCGACCGGATGATGGCTCTCGACGGCCGCGTCTTGCGGAAGATGCTCGTCAGGACGACGGAGAACACGAGCGCCGCCACGCCGATCGGCTGCACGACGATCAGCGGCGCGAACGCCAGGCTGCCGACCTGCACGAGCATCGCGACGACCAGCGCGATGCTCCCGAAGAGCCAGATCCGATTCCGCAGCACGTGGACGGCCGCATCCTTGCGGCTGCTGGACCTCGTCTCCGCGAGGTGGACGCCGCGCGATTGGAGCAGATTGCCAACGGCCATGAAGGCGGCGGCGGCCAGGGCGAGCGCGATGCCGATGAGCATGGCCTAGGCGCTCCGTCCGACGCTGGCGCTGTCGCGAGCCGGAGTCGCACCGGCCTTCATGGCCCCTGGCAGGACGACGAGGGACGCGAGGAAGAAGCAGACCGCGCCGATGAAGGTGCCCCACGTCGCCAGCGAGGCGTTGATCGTCGCCCCGCCAGGGAGGATGTAGGCGCCGACCGCGGAGGCGCCGAAGGCCACGCAGCCGACGAAGTTGATGACCACGGACCAGGACGCGCTCGAGCGCACGCTCCACGTCTGGTTCGTGTGCGCGAACGCGATGAAGGCGACGCATCCGCTCACGAGAAACGCGACCGACCCGCCCGCGTCCGGGTTCCACACGAGCTTCTCCTGGCTGGTCAGCGACTTGGCGTGCAGCGCCGCTGTCGTGCTGACGTTGAAGAGCAGCGTCCCAAACGACTGGGTGGACGCCGTCAGCCACTCGGCTCTCACCATTCGACCGGGGGCATAGGAGACGGGAACGGCCACCGCGCCGCTGAGGAAGAGCTGGATGAGGCCGGCTGAGGTGAAGAACCATGCCCCGACGAAGAAGAACAGGTTCGAGAGCTGCGAGCCCATCTGCTCGCTGAGCACCGGCGCGGAGCCCAGCGCGAAGAGCGCGGAGCCCACCATGAAGAGCCAGCACTGCTTGACGACGGTCGGCACGAGGAGCTTCCCCGTGGCACCGAGGGGTCCCGTGTGTTCGCGAGGGGAGGTTGCTGCGCTCGTCATGTCGGTGGGTTCCGTCTCCTGCTCGTGGGCGGCGGGCCGGCGGGAGAGCAGCTCGGCTCCCCCGCGCGGCCGCTGATCTCAGTGGTGGAAGTGCACGCCGCGGCCCGCTTCGCGCGGCAGCGGCGTCTCGAGCGAGTCGAGGTACTCCACGTCACCGCGGATGTCCGCGAGGAGCGACGACGCGAGGTCGCGGCTGAGGCCGACCTTGACGACGATGCGCTGGAGGATGACGTCGCCCATGTTGTCGGCCATGGGGTACGCGGGCACGAGCCAGCCCTTCATGCGGAGCCGGTCGGCGAGGTCGTAGAGACTCCAGTTGCCGGTGTGGCCGTCTTTCAGCACCCAGGCGAAGACGGGGATCGTATCTCCGCGGCTCACGAGCTCAAACGGCCCCATCTTCTCGATCTCCGAGGAGAGGTAGGTGGCGACGTCGATCGAGTTCTGCTGGACGAGCCGGTAGCCCTCGCGACCGAGGCGGAGGAACTGGTAGTACTGCAGCAGGACCTGGGCGCCCGGGCGGGAGAAGTTCAGGGCGAGGGTCGGCATGTCGCCGCCGAGGTAGCTGACGTGGAAGATCATGCTCTCGGGGAGCACCGCCGTGTTGCGCCACACCACCCAGCCGACGCCGGGGTAGACGAGGCCGTACTTGTGGCCGGACGTGCTGATCGAGTTCACCCGGTCGATCCCGAAGTCCCAGCCGAGGTCCGGCTGGCAGAACGGCGCCACCATCGCGCCGGATGCGCCGTCGACGTGGATCTTCACGTCGTTGCCGGTCGCGGCCTGGATCTCGTCGAGTTTCGCGGCGATCGCCACGACGTCGTCGTAGAGACCGGTGAAGGTCTGTCCAAGGATCGCGACGACGCCGATGGTGTTCTCGTCCACGTACTTCTCGAGATCGTAGCCGTCGAGCACCAGGTGGTCGGGCGACACGGGCACGTATCGCGCCTCGATGTCCCAGTAGTTGCAGAACTTCTCCCAGACGACCTGCACTGCGGCCGACATGATGAGGTTGGGCTTCTCGGTCGACTTGCCCTCCGCCTTCCGCTTCTCCTGCCAGAGCCGCTTGAGCGCCAGGCCGCCGAGCATGCAGGCCTCTGACGATCCGATCGTGGAGGTGCCGATGGTGTCAGCGGCGTCCGGGACGTTCCAGAGGTCGGCGAGCATCCGCCAGCAGCGGTCTTCGATGGCCGCCGTTCCCGGGTACTCGTCCTTGTCGATCATGTTCTTGTCCGCGGCCTCGGCGTAGAGCTTCTTCGCCTCGTCGTCCATCCACGTCGACACGAACGTCGCGAGGTTGAGGCGCGAGTTGCCGTCGAGCATGGCCTCGTCGTGCACGATCTGGTAGGCCGTCTCAGGGAGGCTCTGGTCTGCCGGCAGCTTGAACTTGTCGAAGACCGTCGCCTCGCCGGGTCGAACGAAGACGGGGTTGACGTCGAGATCCGGGTTGATGTTTCGGTGGTGGCCGTTGCTGGTGCTTTTCTCCATGGGAACTCTCTCTTCTCGTTCGGACGGTGACTTCGTGGACGTACTGGGCGCTCGTGGTGATGCTGACACGGTCAGACCTCCACCGGCGGATACAGGCGGTCCATGTTGTACTGCCGGTTCCTTCTCGCGGCCCAGGTCGAGATGGCGATGAAGGCGACGGTCATGGAGAGGATGACGATGATCGCTGTGAGCAGGCGATCGTCGATGCCGCCGAGGATCAGCTGCCGCAGTCCGTTGTTGGTGTAGGTCATCGGGTCGATGACGTTGATGTACTGGAACACGTTGGTGGTCGTCGGAACGGGATAGATACCGCCGGCGGAGGTCAGCTGGATCATGAGGAAGGCGAGCGTGAACACGCGTCCGACTGCCGGGCCGAAGACCGCGTTGAACATCTGGATCATCGCCATGAACATCATCACCATCAGCAGCAGGAACCCGTACGTTCCCCAGGTGTGCTCGGGATGCAGCCCGATGCCGAAGTAGATGACCAGGTAGAGGATGGTCGCCTGTAGGAACCCGACGAACACGGTCGGCACGTACGAGGCGAGGATCACGCGGAAGGAACCGAGGCCCTGGGCGAGCGGACGCGCCTGCAGCGGGGTGAAGAGCATCCACGCGATGATGCCGCCGACGAAGAGCGCGAGGCCGAGGAAGAACGGCGCGAAGCCGTAGCCGAAGGTCTTGGCCTCGTTGTTGATCGTCTCCTTCAGCTCCACCGGCTGGGCGAGCGCCTGCACGAAGTTGGATTGCTGGTCCTCGTCCCAGTCGGGAAACAGGTTGAGCGCAGTATCGGCGGCATCGGCCAGCTCGATCGTGCCAGCCGCGAGCTGGTCCGTGCCAGACGACAGCTGCGCGGCGCCGGCGGAGAGCTCACCGAGGCCGGTATCCAGCTGATCAGCTCCGGAGCGGAGCTGCTCCGCGTCTGAGGAGGCGGTCGCGAGGTCGCGCTGCACGGCACCGTCCTCGATGGCCGTCATGATCACGTTGACGCGGCTGTCTGGATCGTTGAATTCGCCGGCGAGCAGGTTCATGTCGGTGTGCAGGGCGTCGAAGACCGTGACGAACTCCTCCGTCAGCCTGGAGTCCTGGATGTGCGTGTGCACGCTCTCGAGGCGGGCCGCGATCGCCTGCTCGACCGGATCGTCGCTTGCTGCGAGCTCGGTCATCATGGTTGCCAGCTCGCTGTCGGCTCGCGCCTGCGCGGCAGACGCCTCGTTGAGCGCCGTCGCGATGGTGTTCGTGCTCGTGACGACATCCGACGAGAGGTCTCGCAGCTCAGCGCCGGTGATGCCGGAGGTGGCGATCGCGTTGTCGACTCGGGTCACGGCGCCCTGCACGGCCTCATCGAGCGTGTCGATGGCACCGGCGAGCGTGGCCGACCCGTCCTTCGCCGTCACCAGGTTGTCCGCGATCTCCTTCGCACCGCTATTCGCCGTCTGCATGCCGGAGTTGAGCTCGTCGACGCTGCTGACGGCTTCCTTGAGCGTCGGGATCTCGGCTCTGACGGCTGCCAGTGCCTGGTCGAACATCTGCGCCGAGACCTGCTGGTTGACCATGACGATGACCTCTTCGGCCGCGTCCTGGCCGATGACCGTCGAGAGGTAGTTGTTGGAGTCGTTGTAGGTGAACTCGAGCTGCGCGGAGCGTGACTCGTTGGTGGTCACCGATGCCACGGCCTCGCTGAAGTCGGCGGGCACCGTGATCGTGAAGTAGTACTTGCCGTGCGCGAGGCCGTCGACGCCGTCCTGCTCGCTCGTCTCGGTGAGGTCCAGCTGCTTGGAGTCGATGAGGCCCTGCACGACCGAGTCGCCAGCGGTGAGCGGCTCACCCTCGACCGTGGCGCCCCGGTCGAGGTTGATGATCGCGACCGGGATCTTGTCGACGTTGCCGAACGGGTTCCAGAACGCCCACAGGTAGAGCGCACCGTAGAGCAGCGGCATGAGGATGACAACCGCGAGCGCGAGCCGCGGCATGCGGCCGCGGTAGTAGCGCTTGAAGTCGCTTCCTGGTGAGAACGCAGCGATCATCGCCCATCAGCCTCTCGCTCGAGCACGGCGAACTCCTTGTTCGTCAGGTTCTCCACGAGGAACTGGTCGCGGATTCCAGAATCTGGGCTGACGCCGTTGACGTCGGCGGTGATGACGGTCTGCTCCCTGCCGAGCTCGACGAGGCGCTCGATCAGCTTGTGCGAGCTCTCGATGCTCGCGAGCTTGTCGATACCCCCGACGACGAGGATCGGCGGCTTGCGGGTGTTCGCGACGGCGATGCGCAGCAGCGCTCCGGTCAGCTCCGGAAGCTCCTCGACCATCGCGTCCATGGTCGGCAGGGTGTACTCGCCGAAGACCGGGGCGCAGATACGCTCGAGGTCCGCCTGCTTCGACTGCCGCACCCAGCGGGCCCCTCGGGCTCCCCACCGGATCTGCTCGGTGATGATGTCGTGGACTCGGATGGTCTGGCCGATGCCATCGACCTCGTCGATGTTGGCGAGGGCAGCCTGCTTGAAGAGGTGGTGGGCGTCGTTGAGCCGCCCGAACGACTCGAGCTGCCCCGTCGAGGGCTTCATGCGCCCGGCCAGGGTGAGCAGCAGCGCTGTCCTGCCCCGGCCGCCCGCGCCAACGAGCACGGTGACTCCACCGGACCGGATCGTGAGGTTCACCGGCCCGAAGATGTGGCCCCAGGACGCCTTCACCTCGATGCCATCGGCGTTCAGGATGACGTCGCCGACCGCCGCCTCGCCTTCGGCGCGGGTCAAGGGAAGGGGGTGATCGCCGAACAGCTGCGTCACATCGCTCACGTCAGTCACTCCTGTTCGATGGTCCGGATACATGCAGCATCAGCGTTCGTCCTTCACGATCCGGCCGTTCTTGACGATGAGCGGGAAGTTCAGCTCCGGCTCGGCGATGACCGAGAGGTCGGAGAGCGGGTCGCCGTCGACCAGGATGAGATCGGCCCAGGCTCCCTCGGCGATGACGCCGAGCTTCGCGTCCCGATACGAGTTCCGCTCGCCGGCCATCTCGAAGAGGCTCGCGTTCCCGGAGGTCAGCATCAGGAGCGCCTCGGTCGGGCTGTAGAACTCGCCGAGTCGAGCTGCCATGACGCTCTGCCTCGCGGCCGCTCCGGGCTCGAGCAGGAGGTCGGTGCCCCAGGCGGTCTGCACTCCATGCTGCTTGGCCCAGGCGTAGACCTGCGCCGTGCCTCGGCAGATCTCGGCGTTCTTCTGCGCGCGATCGCGGTCGGGATAGTGGTGGTCGTCCTCCGCGAAGGGCTGCACCGAGAGCCAGGCACCCGCGTCGCGGATGAGCTTGACGGTGGCCTCGTCCATGAGGTGGCCGTGCTCGATCGAGCGCACACCGCAGTCGAGCGCCCTGGCGACTCCCGCGGAGGTGTAGACGTGTGCGGCGACGTAGGTTCCGTAGTCGGCAGCCGCCTGGACCGCGGCACGGATCTCCTCCGGCGTGTACTGCAGCGTGCTGAGCGGGTCGTAGAGCGATGCCGCACCACCCCCGAGCGTGAGCTTGATCTGGCTCGCGCCGGTCTTCAGCTGCTCCCTCACCGCGGTCAGCACCTGGGGGACTCCGTCCGCGACCTTCGTGAAGTGGATGTCCTCGGTGCGTGCGGGCCTGCCCCCGAACTCGCTCGGCTCCTCGTACACGAACGAGAAGTCGGCGTGGCCTGAGGTCTGGGAGATCATGGCCTGGCTGGGGAAGATGCGCGGCCCTTCGAGCACGCCGCGATCGATGAGCGTCTTGATCGGGCTGGTGTCGCCACCCATGTCGCGCACGCTCGTGAAACCGCGGAGCAGCATCTTCTTGGCTTCCGCGATCGTGTTGCCGTACAGCTCGCCCGTTGCCGCCTGCAGGAAGTCGTTCATGCTGTTGGCGTTGCCCATGAGGTGGACATGGGCGTCGGTGAGCCCGGGCATGAGGAATCTGCCGTGGGCGTCGATCTCACGCGCGCCGTCCGGGGAGTTGCTCGCCAGAGGAGATTCCGAGATCGCGAGCACTCGCGCCCCCTCGATAAGCACGTCCACATGATCGCGAACTCGTTCACTTATCCCATCGAAAAGCCTGGCATTTCGAATGATGATTCGTGGAGGGTTATCCGCGTCCTGGGGCATGAAAGCCACAGTAACCCGAGAGAAAAAATGTACCGAGACCGCCAAAGAATTTCACCCGGTTCGTAACCTGGGGTGTAACCCGACGTTTCACCCCGGGTTTCACCCCGGCCGCAAAGGCGCTCGTGACACTGCTCGTCACGACACGCTCGAAGGTCGCGTGACGCGTTCATTTCAGGATAGGTTTCTTCGGACAAGATTCCCACCGACCCGTATCGACAGTCGCCGCTGACGCCGACTTTCCGGGAACTACAGCCATCGCACCCGCCCCCTCTCCTCACTCCGAGAGGGGCGAAGAGACCCTTGAGAAGAAGGACGGTCGATCGATGAACATGTTTTTGCCATGAGATAAGCACTTTCTCGCCGAACCATCGATAACGACCCGCGCTTCCCCCAGAGAATGGCGATTCATGACCGCAGCCACCGCCGCAGACTCCAAGCAGAAGCTCGACGCCGCATTGGAGACGGGAAACCCGCGCAAGATCGCACAGGCCGCGATGGCGCACATCTGGCCGCTCTTCGACAAGCACTACCTGGATCTCATCCACGCTATAGAGAAGATCCCGCTGTCACTTCTCGAAAATTACCCGGTTCTTTGGATTCTTCACCGGGTGAATCCGGTTCTCGCCCATAAACGAACCCCGTTTAAACCCCACCTCAATCCGGAAACCGTCAAGAGCATGACCATCGACGAGGTCGACATGCTCACGCTCGCACAGATGATCGCCTTCCGGTACAGCGGCGATGTGACCGCCGCACTCGCCTATGCTGCCCGCCTCGCCGACCGCATCCGATCGCGGGGAACAGGGTTCCGCGAGCGGGCCGACGGGCCGCTGTGGTTCTACCACCAGCAGATCGGCTCGACGATGCTCGCCGCCGGAGAGACGGGCCCCGCGCTGACCGAGCTCGCCGCCTCAGCCGAGATCGGCCAGATCGCAGGCCGGCCGGACGCCAGGCGTCTCGCCCTCTCACGAGTCGCGCTCGCCCATGCGAAACGGGGATCGCTCGAGGAGGCGGAACGAGTCCTCGCTGAACTCCCCCAGCTTCCCGAGCCGTGCGCACCGTACAGCGAACCCACGCGCTTCGCAGAGAACACGGCAGCTGCCCTCATCGGCGTCGAGCGGATGATCGACGACATCGACCCCCTGCTCGCGAAGCTCGACTCGTTCGGCAGCCTGCAGGTGACCTGGCCATACGGGCTCCTCGCCCGAACGCGTTCCCTGCTCGCCCGCAAGCGACCGGACGAAGCGCTCGAGTGCGTGCACCTCGCCCGCGACGCACACACGGAGCAGCACGGCTCGCTCGCCATCGACGTCATGAACGCCGCGACCATCGACGCGCTGTGGGCACTCGGCTCGAAGAAGCAGGCGAGAGCAGCCGCCTTCCGGACCGAGCAGAAGGGGTTCCTCGAGACGAGCGCCGCAATCCGCCTCGCCATCGCCGACGACAAGCTCGACTTCGCCGAGACGCACCTGCGGCGTCTGTCCGAGCAGCGAACGCTCGCGCCCGCCCAGCACACGGAGCGCATCATCCTCTCCGCCTGGCTCTCCATCGCCAGGGCCGACTCGATCGACCCGACGACCGCCCAGCGCGTCGCGCACATCGTGCAGAGGGGCAACTCCCGACGCATCCTGAGCCAGATCCCGCAGGAGGTGCTCTCGAGCGTGAGGTGCGAGCTCGACGACTCCATGCACCCGACGTTCGACGTCTCCGTGAACGGCATCACGCACGTGATGGTGCAGACGCGCCCCACCCTGACCACCAGCGAGCTCCGCGTGCTCAGTGCACTCAGGCGAGAGCTGACCACCGCCGAGATCGCGGCGCAGCTGCACGTCTCCCCCAACACCATCAAGTCCCAGCTCAGGTCCGTCTACCGGAAGCTCGCCTGCTCGAACCGCGCGGAGGCGATACAGACGGCGCTCACCCTGCAGCTCATCTCCGTCGGCGACGACAACCGCTGAGTTCAGCATCGGGTGAGCTGATGCGCACGACCCTCCGACTGCTCCTCGCCGCTCGCGACCCTGCCCGGGCGCGACTCACCGCGGCCACCGCCGTCTCGCTCGGGGTCCTCGCGAGCGCGCTCCTCACCAACCTGCTCATCGGGCAGCTCCACGCCGAGCGCTCGCTCCTGAGCGTCGGCATCTTCCTGTCGATCATGGCCGGCGCCTCGGTCAAGGATCGCTCGCCACGAGAGCGCCTCGTCACGACGATGCTCCTCATTCCCGCCTCGGTGGCCGTGATCACCCTCGCAGCGTTCCTCACCCCGAACCGCATCCTCGCGATCGGTGCCTTCATCCTCGTCAGCGGAGCCGCCGTCTGGGTGCGCCGCTACGGCGCCAGGGCTGGCTCGCTCGGCACCGTCACCTTCATGGGGTACTTCTTCGCGCTCCTCCTGAAGCCCACGCACGATCAGCTGCCGGCGCTGTGCCTGATCGCCCTCCTCGCCTGCACGACACAGCTCGTCGCGCGTGCGGCCCTCCTCATGCAGAGACCCAGACGGCAGCTGCTGCTGCTCCTCCGAGAGCTGCGGGCTGCGTCGGAGTCGGCGCTCGAAGCCGCCTCGCGCCCCGGTCACCCCGGAACCCTGCGCCTGAGGCTCGCGCGCATCGACGCGACCAGCGAATCCATCGACGCGTGGCAGCGGAACTCAGACGCCGAGCTGCACGCGGACGGTGACCCGAAAACGCTCGGCGATCGGGTCCTCGACGCCCGCGTCGACATCCAAGAGCTCTGCTACCTGCTGGCCCGCCTCTCCGCGAGCGCCGCGGATCTGCCCGCCCACCTCCACCACGACCTCGCGCACCTCCGGACGGTGCTCGACGAGCGTGCTCCCGCGTGTGACATCAGCTCCGCCACCGAGTGGGCGACGGACATCATCGCGCATCGACCATCGCAACGCGGCACCCGTCTCGGGGCGACGTTCGCGAGCTACCTCATCGCCCGCAGCGTGCACGCGCACGCCCGGCTGCGAGAGCTCACCATCGTCGGCGCGCCATCAGACCCGAAACCGAGCCCGGGCTCAGGCTCGGCACGGCCGCACGTCTCACTCGCCCCGAAGCGGGATCCGTGGACGCGCATGACGGTGCAGGCCATGGCCGCGGCATCGATCGCATCTATCGTCGGCGAGTCCATCTCCGCCTCGCACTGGTACTGGGCGGTCATCACCGCATCCCTGATCTTCACCGGAACCACCACGAGAGGCGGCATCCTCACGCGCGCCTTCCGTCGGATCCTCGGCACCGCCATCGGCATCATCGTCGGCATGGCCGCGGTGGCCCTCGCCTCGGGGAACGTGAACGTGCTGAGCGCGATCTGCGTCCTCGGCGTCTTCGGGGCGCTCTACTTCGGGCCGCTCAACTACCTCTACTCGGCGCTCTTCACCACGACCATCCTCGTCGCCCTGTACCGCCTGCTCGGGAAGCTCGGCGCCGACGTCCTCGAGACTCGCCTCGAGGAGACCATCGCGGGCGGCGTCATCGGCGTGCTCTGCGCCTACCTCATCCTCTCGTCCAGCTCGAAACCGGCACTGGACGCGAAGGCGAACGCCTACCTGGACGCGTTGGAGGCGCTCCTCGGCAGACTGCTGGCGACCCCGGTGAACCCCGTCACGACCACCGCGCTCCGAACGGAACTTCGCGCGCTGGAGCTCGCGCAAGGCGACGTCGACACCGCCGTCTCCGGCATGTCCACGGCCTTCCTCGTCACCGGCCCGAGGAGAACAGGGAACGCCGTGCACCTCATGTACATCGCCACGAGATCCGCAGCTCGTCTCGTCCAGCTCGACGGCGATCTCGCCCGGCCGGACCCGCTGGTGGCCGCAGCGATCTCGAGGGTCGCCGCGCGCGCATCCGCCGCCCGCCACGCGCTGGCCGAGGCTCGCGGCCAGCCCTCGGTCGATCGGGATGCCGACGACCACCAGTCGGTCAACGCCCTGCTGCAGGACCAGGCCAGCTCCTTCGACCCCAGATCTCCATCCGGAGAAGCGCTGGTCGCGCTGCTCCGGATGGACTGGACGCTCGCCCAGGTCATCGACGACAGCACGGCTGAGCTGCCTCTCGAGCGCGGTGGACGGAAGAGGAAGCCCGCGCTCAAGGTGTCCGTGCCACCCGTGTGACGGGGCGGCGACTTTGACGGCGGCGGACGATCGGTGCCACGAATCGGACGGACGGTCACACGCTCGACTCCGAGTTCGAGGATGCTTGGCACATGACCACAGGAACCATCCCCACCGTCGCTGCGACGCAGACTCCTCAGACGCAGACTCCCCCAAAGACGGCGTGGGCCGCCATCGCGGCCATGATGGCGACGAGCTTCGTCCTCGTCGTCGCCGAGTTCCTCCCACCGAGCCTCCTGCCGTCCATGGCCGCCTCCCTCGGCATCACGGAGGGGCAGGCCGGCCAGACCGTGACCGTGACGGCGTTCGTCGGGTTCCTCACGGCCCCCACGATCGGCATCCTCGTGCCACGCCTCGACCGCCGCACCCTGCTCGTGGTGCTCGCCGGCGCCGCCGCACTCTCGAGCGCGGTCGTCGCCGTGGCCCCCGGGTTCGTGCTCCTGCTCATCGCCCGGCTCCTGCTCGGCGCGGCACTCGGCGCCTTCTGGGCCATGTCCATCGCCATCGCCGCGAGCCTCTCCCAACCGAAG
This sequence comes from Pseudoclavibacter sp. VKM Ac-2888, assembly GCF_015351285.1. Classification (NCBI taxonomy): domain Bacteria; kingdom Bacillati; phylum Actinomycetota; class Actinomycetes; order Micrococcales; family Microbacteriaceae; genus Pseudoclavibacter; species Pseudoclavibacter sp. VKM Ac-2888. The sequence goes on along the minus strand of NZ_JADKSM010000001.1, from coordinate 2,858,249 downwards.
CACCTGGGCAGGGCCATCATGCTCGTCAACACGGGCACCACGGTCGCGACCGTCGCCGGCGTGCCGCTCGGCAGCTACCTCGGCACGATCATGGACTGGCGCCTCATCTTCGCGAGCGTCGCCATCGTGACCGTCGTCGTCGCGATCGCGCTGCGACTGGCCCTCCCGCACGTTCCTCCGACCGCATCGAGCGGCGGCTTCCGCTCGCTCGTGGAGACGCTCCGCGTCCCCGGCATCCGCGTGGGACTCACCGGACACATCCTCACCGTCCTCGGCCACTTCGTGGCCTTCACGTACATCCGCCTCGCCATCGACCGAGTGCCCGGACTCGACGGGGTCGGGGTCGCCGCCCTGCTCGTCGCCTTCGGCATCGGCGGTGTCATCGGCAACTTCGTCGTAGGCCTGCTCGTCGACCGGCACCTCGCCGTGCTCCGCTTCGCCGTGCCCCTCCTCATCGGCGTCTCGATCGGCATCGTGGCGCTCGCACCCGGCCAGATCTGGCTCGTCGCGGTCGCCGTCACCACGTGGGGCATCGGGTTCGGCGGCTGGCTCACGACGCTGGGGACGTGGATGGGTCGCCTCGTCCCCGACCGTATGGAATCGGGTGGCGGGCTCTCGGTCGCCGGCTTCCAGCTCGCCATCACCCTCGGTGCCGGTGTCGGCGGCCTGCTCATCGACCTGATCGGCGTCACACCCGCACTGGTCGTCGCGTCCGTATCGGCGATCGTCGGCGGCCTCATCTTCGGCAGCGCGCGCTTCCCCGGCCGCACCAGCTGAGCGGCTCGACTGCCCAGGTCGAGCGGATGCGCGTCAGGAGCTGGCGCGCATCCCTCGCTCCGACCGTGCTCTCGCCTCGGCACGCCAGCGTCCGGGCGTGGATCCCGTGTGCCGCTGGAACGCGCGGCTGAAGCCCGCCTGCGACTCGTAGCCGAGCCCGCTCGCGACCGCCCCGATCGTCAGCTCGCTCCGCAGGAGCAGTCCCTTGGCCGTCTCGATGCGCACGCGTGTCAGGTATCCGATGGGCGTCTCGCCGACGGACTCCTGGAACCGCGCGGCGAAGACCGAGCGCGACATCCGCGCGACGCGGGCGAGCTCGTCGAGCGTCCACGGGTCGCCCGGCTTCTGGTGGAGGGCCTCGAGGGCGGCCGCGAGCTGTGGCTCGGCGACGTCACGCAACCAGCCCGCAGGCGCGCATCCCGCCTCGTTCCAGGCACGGAGCGCCGTCGACACGATCGTCGTCGCGATGCGGCTGCAGATCACGGCGTCACCCGGCCGAGGGTGAGCGCCCCCGAGACTCCAGGCGCACGCCATGCCATCGATGAGCGCCACCATCGAGGGCTCCTGCGCGGCGAAGTCACGCACGATCAGGGAAGCCGGCAGCGCCTCGGCCGCGGTCTGCGCCTGTGGTGCCTCCTCGAAGCCGACGTCGATGAACTCGGCTTCGACGCTCGCGAGCACCGAGGACACGTGCCCCCTGGGGAAGAACACCAGGTCACCCGCCACGAGGTCGACGACCGGTGCCCCCAAGGCCGAGAGTCGGATGGCGCCGCGGAAGACGAACACGAACCCCGGACCGGCATGGCGGCGCACAACCGGCTCCCCAGCAGCGAGCTGGTGGCGGTGCGATCCGATGAGCGTCCACTCCAGGGTGGCAAGGGCGCGGTCGAACGCATCACTCGGGGGCGCCTGCAGCATCGTGGTCGTCACACTGAGTCGAACACCACGGACCCGGCGCTTGTTCCGCGCCTCACCGAAGCGCGCGCTCGTACCTCCGCCTCGCCACGATCTGCGCGGCCCGGAGGAACGGGAACAGCGTGCGCCAAGGTCCCGATGGCGCCGCTCGGGTCAGCGAGCGGATCGTGAACTCGACCCGAGCATCCACTCGGCGGACGATGAACGCCTCCTCGCCCTGCACGGGATGACCCGGCAGGGTCCGGTAGGCGAACCCCACCCTCGTCGGCTCGTCGACGACGGCCACGACCTCGACGGGCTCCTGGATGCGCACCCCACCCCACCCGGCGATGATCGTCGGACGTGCCCCCACAACCGCACGGGCCCCGTCCGGGTGCACCTCGAACCCGCTGCGCGTCTTCACTCGCCAGACGAGCACGTCTGCCGCGGCCCGCTCCCACAGCGCATCCCCGTCGCCGAGGGCGACCGTCTTCTCGAAGCGTCGGAGCCGCCCAGCCTCAGGGCGCCACACGTCGAGGTGCGGTTGCGTGAGCGCCTGCGGAACGGACGTGGCCATGCCCCCAGCCTGGCATCCGGCTGACTCCTCGGCGAGCTCGAGTTCCGAAGCGCTCGGTTCCTGCACCGCAGGTCGCCCGCTGCCGGTTCCCGCTTCCAGTCGGGACGGTCAGTCCAGCAGGTGCTTCTGCCCGAACATCTCCGCGGTCGCGCGCGCAGTCGGCGTTCCCGCGTCGAGGTCCGCGCCCGCGTCCCGGAGCAGGCGCACGATCTCGTCCTCGCCCTTGAAGAGCGCCCCCGCGATGGGCGACTGGTTCCGCGCGTTGCACAGGTCCACGTCGGCTCCGTGACGGATGAGCGCCTGAACGGCCCCCGCGTGGCCGCTGTACGCGGCGAGCATCAGCGCGGTATTGCCGGCCGCATCCTGCAGGTCGACGGGCATGCCCTGGTCGATGAGATCCACCAGAGTCTTGCTGTCACCGCGGCGAGCACAGCCCATCGCGAGCTCCGTCAGCGTCTCGACTTGTTCTGGCGTCAGTTCGGGCATGGCAACAGGGTATCCGCCGCTCCGGTTTGACTCGCTACGATGTGGCCACCCCAAGCATCGGAGCCCTCGTGAAGACCATCGGCGTCAGCATCGCAGTCGCGGCAGCGACCCTCCTGTTCCTCAGCGGATGCGCGCAGACAGCCGCGTCGGCGGCCGGCACCTGGGGCACCCCCGACTCGAGCGGCCAGGGCGAACCCGGCCTGCGCCTCTCCGACGACGGCAGGGTGACGGGCAACGACGGCTGCAACCGGCTCATGGGCGACTGGAGCGAGACCGACGGGAAGATCGAGTTCGGAGCCCTCGCGTCGACGATGATGTTCTGCGAGGGTGTCGACACCTGGCTCGTCGGCGCCGCGTCGGCCTCGGTCGACGGCGACTCGCTCCTGATCTACAACGACGCCGGCGACGAGATCGGCACGCTCCCCCGAAGCTGACGCGCACCCCGGGCGCCCCCGTTCGATGCGGCAATCCGGGCGACGCGCACGCTCCGAATACCCCCACAGAGACCAGCACTGACCGGAGGGTAGGATTCTGCGTTGATCATGCTTTCCTTCCCCCAGCCTCAGCCAGTGCACTCGCGCATCGTCGGAGTCGGCTACGAGTCGCCGGAGCGCATCGTGACGAACGATGAGCTCTCGCAGACTCTCGACACGAGCGACGAGTGGATCACGTCACGCGTCGGCATCCGCGAGCGTCGACTTGCCGCAGACGGGCAGAGCGTCACCGACCTGGCCGCAGCGGCCGGCGTCAAGGCGCTCCTCTCCGCGGACGTGCAGGGCACGGACATCGACATGGTCATCGTGGCGACGATGACGGCCATGGACCGTTCGCCGTCGACGGCCGCGCAGGTCGCGACCCGCATCGGCGCGACGCACCCCGTCGCCTTCGACCTCAACGCGGCATGCGCCGGCTTCTCGCAGGCGCTCGCCGTCGCCGACCAGGCGATCAGCGCCGGCTCCGCGAGCCGCGCCCTCATCATCGGCGCCGAGCGCATGAGCGACTTCATGGACTGGACCGACCGCACCACCGCCATCCTCATGGCAGACGGCGCAGGCGCGGTCGTGCTCGAGCGCAGCGAGACTCCCGGCGTCGCCCCCGTCGCGTGGGGTTCGCAGCCGGAGCTCGGCAACCTCGTGCGCATCCAGCAGCCGTCCGGCCGCTTCGAGCAGGAGGGCCGCAGCGTCTTCCGCTGGGCGATCACGCAGGCGCAGCACGTCGCGATCGATGCGCTCGCGAAGGGCGGGGTGCGAGCGGACGAGCTCGTCGCGTTCGTCCCGCACCAGGCGAACCTGCGCATCATCGACGCCCTCGGCAAGCAGCTCGGCCTCGCCGACGACGTGGTCGCTCGCGACGTCGTCTACTCGGGAAACACCTCAGCCGCCTCCATCCCCATCGCGCTCGCCAAGCAGGTCGAGGCTGGCGTCGCCGAGCCCGGTGGCCCCGCCCTCCTGCTCGGCTTCGGCGGAGGCTTCTGCTACTCGGGTCAGGTCATCGCATTCCCCGAGGTCCGCAACCCCGCGTAGCTCGCCAAGGCGGCCCGCTGGACCCAGTCTGCGGATGGGAAATCCGCTTCCGGATGGAGAACAGACCATCCCGAAGCGAGGTTCCCATCTCGAAACCGCGTCGGCAGCGGGGGTTAGCGGCGCAGGTGGGCGCGTTCGATGAGCGCCTGGAACTGCAGCTCGGCGGCGCCGATGAACAGCAGGTCGCTGCCGAGCCCGGCCCGCACCACCTCGACCTCGCCGTAGTTCGGGGCGAGCGTGTGCTCGGCGAGGATCTCGAGGAAGTAGTCGCGCTCGAGGTCAAGCAGCACGCCGAGGAACCCGCCGAGCACCACCCGCTCGGGGTTCAGGATGTTGATCATGTTGCGCACGCCGACGCTGAGTACCCCGAGCTGGCGGTGCGTCTCGAGCTTCACCGCCGGGTCGATGTTCTGCTGCAGCATCCGCTCCAGCTCGTCGTCGCTGGCGCTCTTCGTGCCGAGGGCGGCGAGCAGTCGACGCCTGCTGACGACACGCTCGAGCTCATCGTCGCCCGAGTTGCCGAGCGCCGCGGGAGTCGCCACGAGATTGTGCCCGAACTCGCCCGCGTAGCCGGCCACGCCGTGCAGGAGTCGGTCGTCGGCGATGATGCCGCCGCCGATGCCGCTCGCGCCACCGTTCATGTAGAGCATGTTGCTGATGCCGCGGCCGGCGCCGAAGATGTGCTCGGCGACCGCGCCGAGGTTGGCGTCGTTCGCGGCGAGCACCGGCAGGCCCGTGGCCTTCTGCAGCTGCTCGGCGAGCGGCACGTCGCGCCACTCGAAGTGCGGAACCCAGCGCACGAATCCGTCGGAGGCCCGGACGAGTCCTGGCACGGCGACGCCGATGCCGACGCATTCGTAGAGCGTGTCGAGGCTCTCGCTGAGCCCCTCGACGAGGGCCTTCACGATGGCGACCGCTTCTCTCGCGGTCGGCGGCTTCTCGGTTTCGAAGCGGATGCGCTTCAGCAGCTCGCCGCGGAAGCTGACGACACCCACGTTCAGGGCGTCCACCTCCGGCACGACCGCGACGGCGACGATCTTGTCGCAGACGCCGACGATAGGGCTCGGCCTGCCGACGAGATTCGTCGCGACGGGCTCATGCTCCTCGACGATGCCGCGGTCGGCCAGCTCGGAGACGAGCGCAGCGATGGTGGAACGGTTGAGGCCGGTCTCGCGGGTCAGTTCAGCTCTGGACGCCTGTCCACCGCGGTGAAGGCGTTCGAGGATGAGGGAGAGGTTCGAAGAGGCGACACGATCGGTGGCCATGCCCGTCCTCTTTCTCTCGCTCGTCACGGCGGTGCGTGTCTGGTTCTGGTTCTGGTTCTGCTTCTGCTTCTGCTTCCGGGCAGGCTGGCGCTCGGCCGAGCCGTTCCGTCGCCCGCGCTGGGTTCAGCGCGGGCGACGGAGATCGATCAGCTGCGTCCGCCTCGGCGCTTGCCGAGCACGTCGATCGCCACGGCGAGCAGCAGCACGAGGCCCTTGATGACCGACTGCCAGGCCGAGTCGACCGAGAGGATCGAGAGTCCCATGTTGAGGACACCCATGATCATCGCGCCGATGACTGCGCCGATAACGGTACCAACTCCACCGGTCACCGCCGCGCCGCCGATGAACGCCGCCGCGATGGCGTCGAGCTCGTAGGTGTTGCCAGCTGAGGCGACGGCGCCACCTGCGCGGGCCGTCGTCACGATGCCGGCGAGCGCCGCGAGCACACCCATGTTGACGAAGATGAGGAAGTTGACGCGCTCCGTGCGCACACCGCTCATCTTGGCCGCGAAGAGGTTGCCACCCATGGCGTAGACGTTCCGGCCGAAGACGGTGCGCTGCAGGATGAACGTGTAGAGCATGATCAGCACGGCCAGGATGATGAGGATGATCGGCAGGCCCTTGTGCGCCGAGAGCAGCCACGCGAACGCGAGCACTGCGATGGCGACGATCGCGAGCTTCGCGATGAGGGCGGCCCCGGGCTCGACGGGCAGGTCGAGCTTCTTGCGGCGTGCGCGGGTGCGGAGCTGGCTTCCGATGACGGCTGCGACGACGACAAGCGCGATGAGCATCGTGACGACGTCGTGTCCGCCGAGCATCGTGCCCATCGACTGCGGCAGCGAGCCCTTGCCGATGGCGACGAACTCGTCCGGCAGCGCGTTGATCGTTCCACCCGTGAGGAGCACGAGAGTGAGACCTCGGAAGAGCAGCATGCCCGCTAGCGTCACGATGAACGCCGGTATGCCCACGTAGGCGATCCAGAATCCCTGCCAGATGCCGATCACCGCCCCGGCCGCGAGGCCGATGAGCACCGCCGCGAACCACGGCAGCCCCCATTGGGTGATGGCGATGGCCGTGATGGCACCCACGACGGCGACGACCGAGCCGACCGACAGGTCGATGTGGCCAGCGATGATGACGATGATCATGCCGACCGCGAGGATCAGCACGTACGCGTTCTGCTGGATGAGGTTGTTGATGTTCGCGGGCAGCAGGAGCTTCCCGCCGGTGAGGATCTGGAACAGGATGATGATGACGGCGAGTGCGCCGAGGATCCCGTACTGGCGGACGTCGACCGACATCCTCACTTTCCGGGTGCCTGCTTCGTTCGCGGCCTCGGTGTTCGTGGTGGTCACGACTCGTCCTTTCCAGCGGTCATGTACTGCATGAGCAGTTCCTGTGTTGCGTTCTCCTTGGAGACCTCACCCGTGAGGCGTCCTTCGGAGATCGTGTAGATGCGGTCGGCGAGGCCGAGCAGCTCGGGGAGCTCGGAGGAGATCACGACGACCGCCCTGCCCTGCTCGACGAGCTTGTTGATGAGCCCGTAGATCTCGTACTTCGCGCCGACATCGATGCCGCGGGTGGGCTCGTCGAGGAACAGCACGTCAGGGTCTGTCTGCAGCCACTTGCTGAGCACGACCTTCTGCTGATTGCCGCCGGAGAGCTTGCCCGTGGGCGTCGCGACGCTCGCCGTCTTGATGTTCATGGACTTGCGGTAGCCCTCGGCGACGCCGTTCTCCTTGATGCCGTCGACGATGCCCCAACGGGCGACCTTCTTCGCGGCGGCCGCGGAGATGTTGGCCTGAATGTCGCCGATGAGGTTGAGGCCAAGGTGCTTTCGATCCTCGGTGGTGTACGCCAGGCCGTTCTTGATGGACTCGTTGATCGTCTTCGTGGAGATCAGCTGACCCGACTTGTACACCTCCCCGGAGATGTTCGTGCCGTAGCTGCGGCCGAAGATGCTCATGGCGAGCTCCGTGCGGCCTGCGCCCATGAGGCCGGCAAAGCCGATGATCTCGCCGGCGCGCACGTGGAACGACACGTCGTCGACGACCTTGCGACTCGGGTCGGCCGGGTGGTGCACCGTCCAGTTCTCGACGCGCAGCTTCTCCTCCCCGATGACCGCCTCGCGGGGCGGGAACATAGAGGAGAGCTCGCGGCCGACCATGGCGCGGATGATCCGACCCTCGGTCGCATCCGGCTCGGTCATGTCGATCGAGTCGATCGTCGCCCCGTCGCGGATGATCGTGACGCGGTCTGCGATGCGCCGGATCTCCTTGAGCTTGTGGGAGATGATGATCGACGTGATGCCCTGCTCGCGCAGCTGCTCGATGAGGCCGAGCAGGTGCGCGGAGTCTTCGTCGTTGAGGGCAGCGGTCGGCTCATCGAGGATGAGCAGCTTCACGTCCTTCGACAGCGCCTTGGCGATCTCCACGAGCTGCTGCTTGCCGACGCCGATCTCGCGGATGACGGTTGCGGGGTTCTCGTTGAGGCCGACCCGCTTGAGCAGCTCCGCCGCACGGCGGTTGGTCTCGTCCCAGTCGATGACGCCGAAGCGCTGGATCTCGTTGCCGAGGAAGATGTTCTCCGCGATCGACAGGTAGGGACTGAGGGCGAGCTCCTGGTGGATGATGACGATGCCGTCTTGCTCGCTGTCGTTGATGGTCTTGTACCGCACCTCGCGGCCATCGAACTCGATGGTCCCCTCGAAGGTGCCGTGGGGGTAGACGCCGCTCAGGACCTTCATGAGCGTCGACTTGCCCGCGCCGTTCTCGCCGCAGATGCCGTGCACCTCGCCGCGACGGACTTCGATGTCGACGCCCGCGAGGGCTCGCACACCGCTGAATTCCTTCACGATGTTCGACATCTTCAGGATTGTGTCGTCTTGCACCATTGCTCCGTCTCACTTTCCGAGCGTCACCGCTCGGCACTGCTGCGCCTCGAGGGCGCGAGCTGCAACAGAAGCGCGCTCGGGCTGGTGTGGGGGCACAGCCAGCCCGAGCGCGTTCAGTGTGGTGTCGGTGACTCGTTAGAGTCCGACGTCCGATGCCTGGAGGAAGCCACTGTCGATGAGCTTCTCCTGCACGGTGTCCTTCGTGACGACCTCGGGGTCGAGGAGGTACGAGGGGACGACCTTGACGCCGTTGTCGTAGCTCTCGGTGTCGTTGACGTCGACCTCGGTGCCCGCCTTGAGCGACTCGACCATGGCGAAGACCTGGTCGCCGAGGAGGCGGGTGTCCTTCCAGACCGTCATCGACTGCTTGTCGGCGAGGATGTTCGTGACCGATGCCTTGTCAGCGTCCTGCCCCGTGAGGATGGGCCACTCGGAGCCGGGCGTGTAGCCGGCGGAGACGAGCGCCTCCGCGATGCCCTGGGCGAGGCTGTCGTTCGGCGAGAGGACGACGTCGACCTTCTTGTCGGCGTAGTTCGAGGCGAGACGGGTCTCCATCTCGTCCTGAGCGCCGGCGCTCTCCCAGCCCTGGATGCCGACCGAGGCCCAGTCGTCGTTCGATGCCGGCGACTTGCCGGAGCCGACGACGAGCTTGCCTTCGTCGATGTACGGCTTGAGGACGTCCCAGGCTCCGGAGAAGAAGAACTTGGCGTTGTTGTCGTCCGGGCTGCCGGCGAAGGGCTCGAGGTAGAACGGGCCGGGCTGGTTCTCGAGGTCCAGGCTGTCGACGATGTACTCGCCCTGGAGCTTGCCCACCGCGTAGTTGTCGAACGTCGCGTAGTAGTCGACGTTCTCCGTGTCGTTGATGAGGCGGTCGTAGGCGATGATCGTGACGCCTTCGTCAGCCGCATCCTGCAGCACCGGTGCGAGCACCGAGCCGTCGATGGCGGCGACGACGAGCACGTCGACTCCGGATGCGATCTGGTTCTGGATCTGCGAGATCTGCGTGTCCGGGTCGTTCTCGGCGTACTGCAGGTCGGTCGTGAAGCCGGCCTCGTCGAGCTTGCTCTGGAGCTGCGCTCCGTCGTTGATCCAGCGCTCGAGCTCGCGGGTGGGCATCGAGATGCCAACGCTCTCGACCTCGACTGCTGCTCCTGCTTCGCCGGTTGCTGCTGGGTCTGCTGGCGCGTCGCATGCGGTGAGACCGAGTGCGAGGCCTCCAACGACTGCGAGACCGAGCAACTTCTTCGTTGCTGACATGACGGTCATTTCCTCTCTGAAATGTGTTGCCCTAAGTTGTCGCGCCAAACATATACCCACTTGGGTCAGGTTGTGCAACCCCGTGTCAGATTCGTGACAAAACTGGCCCCAGGCGCCATCCGAACCCCGTCTCATCCGGAACTCGTGGTGGAAGTGACACAACGAAGTGCTATATGTTGCTCTCTGGAACTTATCAACGACGATACCTAGAACGGACTCCCATGTCTCTGACTCCCACCCCCGCAGACAAGTTCTCATTCGGTCTGTGGACCGTCGGCTACAACGGGACCGACCCGTTCGGCGGCCCGACGCGCGCCGACCTCGACGTCGTGCACGTCGTCGAGAAGCTCGCAGAAGCCGGCGCTTACGGCCTCACCTTCCACGACGACGACCTCTTCCCGTTCGGCTCGAGTGACGAGGTCCGCGACTCGCAGATCTCCCGCCTCCGTGGCGCACTGGATGCGACCGGGCTCGTGGTTCCCATGGTCACGACGAACCTCTTCTCCGCTCCCGTGTTCAAGGACGGCGGCTTCACCTCCAACGACCGCGACGTGCGCCGCTTCGCGCTGCGCAAGGTCCTCCGCAACCTCGACCTCGCCGCGTCGCTCGGCGCCGAGACGTTCGTCATGTGGGGCGGCCGCGAGGGTGCGGAGTACGACTCCGCGAAGGACATCCGCCAGGCCCTCGAGCGCTACCGCGAGGCCGTCAACCTCCTCGGCGACTACGTCACCGACAAGGGCTACAACATCCGCTTCGCGATCGAGCCGAAGCCGAACGAGCCCCGCGGCGACATCCTGCTCCCCACGGTCGGCCACGCACTCGCCTTCATCGAGACCCTCGAGCGCCCGGAGCTCGTCGGCGTGAACCCCGAGGTCGGGCACGAGCAGATGGCCGGCCTCAACTTCGCGGCAGGCATCGCGCAGGCCCTCTACCAGGGCAAGCTCTTCCACATCGACCTCAACGGCCAGCGCGGCATCAAGTACGACCAGGACCTCGTGTTCGGCCACGGCGACCTGCAGAACGCGTTCGCGCTCGTCGACCTGCTCGAGAACGGCGGCCCCAACGGCGGTCAGACCTACACGGGCCCCCGCCACTTCGACTACAAGCCCTCGCGCACCGAGGACGAGACGGGCGTCTGGGAGTCGGCGGCAGCGAACATGCGCACCTACCTTCTCCTCAAGGAGCGCGCGGCGGCCTTCCGCGCCGACCCCGAGGTGCAGGAGGCTCTCGCAGCTTCCCGCGTCGACGAGCTCTCCACGAACACGCTCGGCGAGGGCGAGACCTACGACGACTTCCTCGCCGACCGCTCCGCCTTCGAGGACTTCGACGCCGACGCGTACTTCAACGGCAAGGGCTTCGGCTTCGTGCGCCTGCAGCAGCTCGCGCTCGAGCACCTCATGGGCGCACGCGGCTAGCACACGCCCCAACGACCGACGGGCTCCCCCGTCCCCCCGCGCAGAGCTGCGGCGGATGCACTCACCACGCGCGTGCATCCGCCCCAGCTCTGTCGTGCATGCTCGACCAGCGCCTGAACCTCAACACCGCACTCGCCCTATAGAAAGCAGACCACCATGCTCGTCGCCGGCTTCGACTCGAGTACGCAGAGCTGCAAGCTCGTCATCCGCGATGCGGAGACGGGTGCGCTCGTCCGCCAGGGGCGCGCAGCTCACCTCCCCGGCACGGAGATCGACCCGGCGAACTGGTGGGCTGCCGTCCAGGGCGCGACCGAGGCCGCCGGCGGGCTCGACGATGTGGCGGCGATCTCCGTCGCCGGCCAGCAGCACGGCATGGTCGCCCTCGACGCCGACGGCCGCGTCGTCCGCGACGCCCTCCTCTGGAACGACACCCGCAGCGCAGGCGCAGCACGAGACCTCATCGCCGAGTTCGGCCAGGATGCGCTCGTCGAGCGCACGGGACTCGTGCCCGTCGCCTCGTTCACGATCACGAAGCTGCGCTGGCTGCGGGATGCGGAACCCGAGAACGCGGCGCGCGTCGCGGCCGTCGCCCTCCCCCACGACTGGCTCACGTGGCGCCTCCTCGGCTACGGCCCAGCAGGCGAGAGCCCCCTCGGCCCGGACCTGACGAAGCTCACGACCGACCGCTCCGACGCGTCGGGGACCGGCTACTGGTCGCCGTTCACGCTCGACTACGACCGCGAGCTGCTCATCGCGGCGCTCGGCCACGACGCCATCCTGCCCCGTGTGCTCGGACCGGACGAGGTCGCTGGGAAGACACCGGCCGGCGCACTCGTCGCCGCGGGCGCCGGCGACAACGCTGGTGCGGCGCTCGGTCTCAACGCGCGTCCGGGCGACGTCGTCGTCTCGATCGGCACCTCAGGCACCGTCTTCTCCGTCGCCGACCGACCGGTGGTCGACCCCCGCGGTGGGCTGGCCGGGTTCGCGGACGCGACGGGAGCGTTCCTTCCCCTGTCCGCGACGCTCAACGCCGCTCGCGTCATCGACACGACCGCCGAGGTCCTCGGCGTCGACCACGAGGAGTTCGGTCGGCTCGCCGCATCGGCACCCGTCGGCTCTGGTGGTCTCGCGTTCGTGCCGTACCTCGACGGCGAGCGCACCCCCGACCTGCCGGATGCGACCGCGTCGCTCCTCGGCATGACCCGCGGATCGTTCACCCGCGAGAACCTCGCCAGGGCCGCAGTCGAGGGCATGCTCGGCAGCCTCGCGCAGGCACTCGACGCCCACCGTGCGCTCGGCGTCGAGGCGAAGCGAGTCATGCTCATCGGCGGCGCCGCGCTGAGCGAGGGCGTCCGCGCCGTCGCGCCGACGCTCTTCGACGTGCCCGTCGAGATCCCGGCACCCGGTGAGTACGTCGCCGACGGTGCAGCCCGCCAGGCTGCCTGGGTGGCGACCGGGACACGTCCGGACTGGCCCGTCGAGACCATCGCTCGCCTCGAGCCCGCCCCCGACGCGGCACTCCGCACCCGCTACGCTGCGGCCGCGAAGCTCGCCCGCGAGACCGAAGAGGCAGGAACGGGACTCCACGCCGCCTGACGCGAACGAAGGCGCGAGCGCGAGTCGAGGACGAGCGCAGACCCACAGACCTACCGACGCAGTGAGGGGCAGCGCCCGTCGGCGCTGCCCCTCACTGCGTCACAGAGGTCACATCACGAAGCGGTGATCACCGGGCCGCTCAGGCCTGGATGGTCTCGACCTTCGTGCCGCTCTCGACCTCGATCTTGCGCGGCTTCGCGCGCTCGCTGACCGGCACGGTCACGGTCAGCACGCCGTGCTCGTAGCTCGCCGCGATGCGCTCGGTGTCGAGCCCCTGGCCGAGCGTGAACTGGCGGAGGTAGCTGCCGCCGTTGCGCTCACGGACGAGCCACTTGGCGCCCTCGGCGTTGACCGTGCTGCGCTCGGCGCGGATCGTCAGCTGCTGGCCGTCGAGGTCGACGTCGATCGAGCTCGGGTCGATGCCGGGCAGGTCGGCGGTGAGGATGTAGTGGTCGGCCTCGCGGTAGAGGTCGATGGGCATCGAACGCGGGCTGTTCGGTGCTCCCTGGAAAAGTCGTTCCATCTCCTGGAACGGATCGAAGACGCGTGCCATGTCGTTTTCCCTTCCTTGTACGCACGCTCGTCAGCGCGAGACGGTGCGGTGAACTTGAGTCGACTGGTGTCAACTTCCTTGAGCAGAAAATTAGCACTCTGCCCCATCGAGTGCCAGAAAGTTTGCTGAAAACCCCGTCAGCCGTGGGCGAACGCCTCTCGAAAAGGTCAGCGCACGTCGACGCCGGGCGCAGAGCTCAGTGGGAGCGGTGGTCTTGCACGGTCAAACGGGGGCCGTGCTTCGGGCGCGGGTTGCCCGCGAGCTTGATGAGCCGCACGACCCGCTCGCGGTGTCCGCGCCACGGCTCGAGCAGCTCCCGCATGCCGTCGTCGTCGACGTCGCAGCCCGCGAGCGCCCACCCGACCATGTTGGGGATGTGGTAATCGCTGAAGCTCGGGGCATCAGGGTCGCCATGCGAGCGCTGCACGGTCTCGTTGGCCGTCCACACGCCGACCCCCACGATCGAGCGAAGACGACGGAGCGGCTCCTCCGACCCCGTCGGCAGGCCGCTCGTGCGCTCGAGTGCCGACGCGACCGTCGCCGAGCGGATCACCGTGCCGGACCGCGAGTAGTCGACGCCGGCCCGGTGCCAGTCCCAGCTCGGGATGCGCCGCCACTGCTCCGGCGTGAGCGGCAGGCGCAGGTGCCGCGGCACGAGACCGGCCGGCCCTGGCGCCGCGTCGGCGTGGTCGCGGTGCAGGATGTCCCAAGCGCGATGCGCCTCGAGGCCCGTGATCTTCTGCTCGATGATCGCCGCGCTCAGCGCCTCGAACACCGCGCCCGACTTCGGGAGCCGCAGCCCCTCGTTCCGTCGCCGCACATCCGCCAGCTCCGGCAGGGCGTCGAGACGGAGCTCGCTCCAGTCGTCGTCGCGGCCCAGCAGCGTGGGAGCCTCGTCGACCGCGATCTCAGCGGCCGCACCCCACGACACGACCCGCACCCCCTCCCGGGCCTGGCGGAACACCGTGGTCGCGCCTCCCGCCAGCGTGTGGGACGTGCGCCACACGTCCCGCGACACCGGATGCACCCAGCACGTCGGATCTCGCCTGCCCCGCATGAGGGGAGACAGGGTCTGCTGCACATCGACCGGTGACGCCGGCCGATAGAGCGACATGACCCGATCTGGCATGCGGCAAGGGTACGCAGACCCACGGACATTCGGCGTGAGCCCCTCACCTAAAATCGTCCTCATGGCTGTCCCCAAGATCGTGCTCTACTACGCCTTCGCGCCCCTCGCCGACCCGGAGGCGATCCGCCTCTGGCAGCGCGACCTCGCGGCGTCCCTGGGGCTGCGTGGGCGCATCCTGATCTCCAAGGACGGCATCAACGGCACCCTCGGCGGCGAGCTGAACGCGCTCAAGCGCTACGTGCGCACCACCCGGGAGTACGCGGCCTTCAAGGACGCCGACTACAAGTGGTCGGAGGGCACCGGCCTCGACGAGCAGGGACAGAGCCTCGACTTCCCACGCCTCAGCGTCAAGGTGCGCGACGAGATCGTCAGCTTCGGGGCGCCGGGCGAGCTCGAGGTCGACGAGCACGGCGTCAAGGGCGGCGGGACCCACCTCGCACCCGACGAGCTGCACGCACTCGTCGAATCGCGCGACGAGATCGTCTTCTTCGATGGCCGCAACGCGATCGAGGCGCAGATCGGCCGCTTCGAGGGCGCCATCGTTCCGGAGACCGGAACCACCCGCGACTTCATCGCCGAGCTCGAATCGGGCAAGTACGACGACCTCAAGTCGAAGCCCGTCGTCACCTACTGCACGGGTGGCGTGCGCTGCGAGGTCCTCTCAGCGCTCATGCTCAAGCGCGGCTTCAACGAGGTGTACCAGCTCGACGGCGGCATCGTCCGATACGCGGAGCAGTTCGGCAACGAGGGGCTCTGGAAGGGCTCCCTCGCGGTCTTCGACGCTCGCGAGCACCTCGAGTTCGGCCCCGACACCGACGTCCTCGGCCGCTGCCGCGAATGCGAGAGGCCCACGCACCGCACCCAGAACTGCAGCGACCCCTCCTGCAGGGAACGCTTCGTCGCCTGTGCGGACTGCGGCGAGCGCGCACTCCACTGTCCCGAGCACACGCCCGCGGGCCTCAGTGCCGCGGCGGGGGCACCATCCGGTCGGTGACACGCCGGAGACGAAAGACATCTTCACAAATCGGAGATCTTGGATGTGGCGGCACACTGTGCCGTGCTGAGGCACCACAATTGTGGTGACGTAGAACAAAATTGCGCGCTGAGGCTCCTGGCTGCGAGCAGAGCCTCTTCCGCACGGCTATCGTGTGTAGCGGCAGTGAAACATTGCCGATACAAACCATCCGTAGATTCGCAGAGTGGCGAATCCTCGCTTGCAGAAATAGCAGTTCCAGAATCTCGTTCAGTCGTCGTGCCCAGCCCGACTCGCACTGGAGGTACTCCGTGCCCCTTCTCCCCAGTCCGCTCACGCCAGCCGGTTCGCGCTCAGCGACCGCCCGGCGTTCCCGGCTCACCCGAACCCACCGAATGCTCGCAGCACTTGCGATGTCGCTCTTTGCGTTCCTCGGCGTCTTCGCGATGGCCGGCCCCGCGAACGCGGCAGCCGACCCCGTCGATGAGGAGTCGCCGTACTCGATCAGCGGCATCCTCAACTACGAGGGAGAACCCGTCGCGGGCGTCTCGCTCACCGTCGACGGCGACGGCTACTCCGAGACGGTGGAGTCGGGTGAAGACGGCCGCTGGCGCGTGCCCGTCCCAGGCCCAGGCAACTACACGGTCACGCTCGACACGGAGACCCTGCCAGACGGCATCGACCTGCGGAACGAGGACGGCGCCACCGCAGAGGTCACCGAGGACGAATGGTCGACGACCAACGTCGGACGCCTCTTCGCACTCGGAGAGGACACGAGGCAGAGCAGCAACTTCGGCTCGCAGCTCATCGAGCGCCTCGTCGCCGGCCTCAACTTCGGCCTCCTCATCGCGCTCGGCGCGATCGGCATCACCCTCATCTTCGGCACCACCGGGCTGAACAACTTCTCCCACGGCGAGCTCGTCACCTTCGGCGGACTCATGGCCTGGCTCTTCGCCGTCGTCATGGGGCTCAACATCTTCGTCGCCATCATCGTCGTCGTGATCCTCGGCGCCGCCTTCGGCTGGCTCCAGGATGCGACCCTCTGGAAGCCGCTCCGCAAGCGCGGCGTGCGCCTCGTCCCGGCGATGATCGTGAGCATCGGCCTCGGCCTCGCACTCCGCTACCTCTACCAGTTCTTCTTCGGCGGGGCGATCCTCCCGATGAGCTCGGTGGGCCTCAGCGGAGCCGTGGAGTTCGGCCCCGTGCGCATCACGACGGGCTCGCTCCTCAGCATGGGCATCTCGATCGTCACGCTCCTCCTCGTGGCCCTGTTCCTGACGCGCACCCGCGTCGGCAAAGCCACCAGGGCCGTGTCCGACAACCCGTCGCTCGCAAGCGCATCCGGCATCAACGTCGACCGCATCATCCGCATCGTGTGGACCACGGCAGGTGGCCTCGCCGCCCTCGCCGGCGTCATGCTCGCCCTCTACCGCCAATCCTCATGGGACATGGGCTTCCAGGTGCTCCTGCTGATGTTCGCCGCCGTCACCCTCGGTGGCCTCGGCTCCGCCTACGGCGCCCTCGTCGGCTCGCTCGTCGTCGGCATCTTCGTCGAGCTCTCGACCCTCTTCATCCCCGCCGACCTCAAGTACGCGGCGGCGCTCCTCATCCTCATCCTGGTCCTGCTCGTCAGGCCCCAGGGCATTCTCGGCCGCCGCGAGCGAGTCGGCTAGGAGACGAACCATGGACTGGTCAAACATCCTGAGCAACGCCATCGGCGAGCTCCTCAGCCCCACCACCGCTGCCTACGCGCTCGCCGCGATCGGCCTCGGCATCCACTTCGGCTACACCGGCCTCCTCAACTTCGGCCAGGCCGCGTACATGCTGCTCGGCGCGTACGCGTTCGCGATCCCGACGATCAGCCTCGGCTGGCCCATCTGGGCCGCCGTGCTGTGCGTCATCGTCGTCTCGATCGTCTTCTCGTTCATCCTCGGCGTCCCGACGCTGCGGCTGCGCGCCGACTACCTGGCCATCGTCACGATCGCCTCCGCAGAGATCCTGCGGTACATCGTGACGACGACCGGCCTCACCCCCGTGACGGGTGCGGCCAACGGCCTGAACGGCTTCAAGGGCACCTTCGCGGCCATCAACCCGATCCCCGACGGCACCTACGGCTTCGGTCCCTTCACCTACAACGCCTACGACTGGTGGACCCGCATCGTCGGCTGGGGCCTCGTCATCCTCGCGACCCTCCTCGTGTGGGCGCTCATGCGCAGCCCGTGGGGTCGCGTCGTCCGCGGCATCCGCGAAGACGAGGACGCCGTGCGCAGCCTCGGCAAGAACGTCTTCGCCTACAAGATGCAGGCCCTCATCACGGGTGGCCTCCTCGGCTCCCTCGCCGGCATCATCTTCATCCTGCCGAGAGCCGTGCAACCCGCGAACTACACGACGGGTCTCACGTTCTTCATCTGGACGATCATGCTGCTCGGAGGAGCCGCGACGATCTTCGGGCCCATCGTGGGAGCGATGATCTTCTGGGTCGTGCTCTCGCTCACGCAGGGCATCCTGTACGGCGCGATCGAATCGGGCGCGATCACCTTCCTCTCGACGACGCAGGCGGGCCAGCTGCGCTTCATCATCGTCGGAATCGCGCTCATGCTGCTGGTGGTCTTCAGACCCCAGGGCATCTTCGGAAACAAGAAGGAGCTGAGCTTCAGTGCCTGAGCAGACGAGCCCCCCAACGGGCATCCTCCCCACCCACGAGTTCGTCGACGGCAAGGTCGGCCCCGGCTGCAAGAAGGTCGACCCGATCGTCATCGCCGACGGCGTCACCCGCCAGTTCGGCGGCAACACGGCCGTGGATGTGCAGCACCTCGAGATCCCGCGCGGCAAGATCACGGCGCTCATCGGCCCCAACGGCGCCGGCAAGACCACCATGTTCAACCTGCTGACGGGCTTCGACAAGCCCAACACGGGCACATGGTCGTTCGACGGCACCTCCCTTGCCAACGTGCCCGCCTTCAAGGTGGCCCGCTCCGGCATGGTCCGCACCTTCCAGCTCACGAAGTCCCTCGGACGCATGACGGTGCTCGACAACATGCTCCTCGGCGCCGACCAGCAGGGCGGCGAGGGCATGCTGCGCGCGCTGTTCAAGCCGCTGTGGCGCGACCGCGAGAAGGAGATCACCGAGAAGGCCGACGAGCTCCTCGCCCGCTTCAAGCTCGACGCGAAGCGCGAGGACTACGCGGCGTCCCTCTCCGGCGGACAGCGCAAGCTCCTCGAGATGGCCCGCGCCCTCATGAGCAGCCCGAAGCTCATCATGCTCGACGAGCCCATGGCCGGCGTCAACCCGGCCCTCGTGCAGTCACTCCTCGGCCACGTCAAGGAGCTCAAGAACGACGGCACCACGGTGCTGTTCGTCGAGCACGACATGCACATGGTCACGAACATCTCCGACTGGGTCGTCGTCATGGCCGAAGGCCAGATCGTCGCGGAGGGCCCGCCTGAGACGGTCATGAAGGACCAGGCCGTGATCGACGCCTACCTCGGCGCACACCACGACCAGGACCTCGGCGACCTCGACATCCAGGAGCTGGAAGTCGAGCGCATCGCCGAGGAACAGGGCGTCGAAGCGGCGGCCGAGTACGAGGCCGAAGTGCTCGGGACGACCACGATCGCCGAGGAGATCGCCGAGACGAAGCCCGGGACCGAGACGACGGAGAGTGACAGCAAATGAGCGAGACGACGCCAAACGCATCCGGTTCTGCGACAGCGACGACCCCCAGAAGCGACGCTGTGCTGTCGACGATCGACCTCGTCGGCGGCTACCTGCCCGGCGTGAACATCCTCAACGGATGCTCGATCGACGCCTACCCCGGCGAGCTCATCGGCATCATCGGGCCCAACGGCGCCGGCAAGTCGACGGTACTCAAGGCCATCTTCGGGCAGATCAAGATCCGCGGCGGCAGCGTCATGCTGAAGGGCGAGGACATCACGGGCCTCCGCGCCGACAAGCTCGTCGCCAAGGGCGTCGGGCTCGTGCCGCAGAACAACAACGTCTTCCCGTCGCTCACGATCGAGGAGAACCTCGAGATGGGGCTCTTCCTGCGGCCCAAGGTCTTCAACGAGCGGTTCGAGTTCGTCGCCGACCTCTTCCCCGAGCTCGGGAAGCGCCGCAAGCAGCGCGCGAGCTCCCTCTCCGGCGGTGAGCGGCAGATGGTCGCCATGGCGCGGGCCCTCATGATGGACCCGTCGGTGCTGCTCCTCGACGAGCCGTCGGCAGGCCTCTCCCCGGTCCGTCAGGACGAGACGTTCCTGCGTGTGCGCCAGATCAACCGTGCCGGCGTCTCCGTCATCATGGTCGAGCAGAACGCGCGCCGCTGCCTGCAGATCTGCGACCGCGCCTACGTGCTCGACCAGGGCAAGGACGCGTACACGGGCACCGGACGCGAGCTGCTCAACGACCCGAAGGTCATCGCCCTCTACCTCGGCACCCTCGCGGCCGACGAACAGGCGAAGGACGGCGACGCGGCCCACTAGCCGCGAGCATCCACCCAGCCGCCCCGGCCCCCGGCCCGGCGCCCCCGCGAAGGCGAAGGCGAAGCCGATCACTGCCCGGCGTTTCGCCCCCTGCCAGACTGCGCAGGGGGCGAAACGCCGGGCAGTCTTGGTTGCCTTCGCGGGCAGCGATGCGCGGGCAGCGGGGGCTCCTCACGCCCAGGTTCTGCAGAAGGCTCCCCTCCCCGGAGGGAGGTAAACGCTGCCCGGCGTTTCCCCCGCTGCGACGGCCCGCAGAGGGGGAAACGTCGGGCAGCGTTGGCTGCTTGCGGGGGGGGTGCAGGGGGGAGGGAGAGGACGGCAGCGGGGCGGGCGGATGCTCGGCTCGGGCATGCGATAGGGCCAAGCCCAGCCCCGCCAGGGCACACAAAAGGGCCCGGGATGCGTGCATCCCGGGCCCTTCGCTCAGCGGGTCAGCTTAGAGCTGGCCAGCCTCTTCTCCGATGTTGGAGTAGGTGTTGCCGTTGCCGTACTGGTAGATGCCGATCGTGGCCTCTGACGGGTCGCCGTTCTCGTCGAACGAGATCGGTCCGGAGACGCCGTCGTAGTCGATGTCGGTTCCAGCTTCGAGGAGCGCGACGCAGTCGGCGTAGGTGGTGCACTTCTCACCCTCTACAGAAACCTTCTGCATGTTGTCCTTGATCGTCGCCGGGTCAGCGGCACCGCCGGCCTGTGCGGCGAGGGCTGCCAGGATGACCGCGTCGTACGACTCAGCGCCGTACGTGAAGTCCTTCAGGTCCGGGTCGATACCGAGCAGCTGGGCGCGGAAGTCGTCGGAGGCGACGACACCGGGGATGGTGCCCTTGGCGCAGTTCAGCGTGCCCTCTTCGAAGTCAGCGGAGTAGTCGGCCATGTTGCCGTCCACCATGTAGAGCTTGTCGGCGGGGAAGCCCTTGGTGCCGATGAGCTGCGGAACGATGGTCGCCGTCTGGTCGAACGCGACGAGCGCGATCGCGTCGGGGTCGGCGGCCGTGACGGCGTCGATCTGTGCGGAGAACTGGCTGTCGCCCTCGTTGAAGGCTTCAGACGCGACGACCTCGCCGCCAGCAGCCTCGACTGCTGTGGTGATGCTCTCGGAGAGGCCCGAGCCGTAGGCGTCATTCAGGTAGATGATGCCGACGGATGCGTTGCCGTCGTTGACGATCGTGTTTCCGTTGACGCGTCCCTGGAGGATGTCCGAGGGGGCCGTGCGGAAGTAGAAGCCGTTGTCGGCGTAGGTGGAGAACTCGGCCGAGGTGTTCGCCGGCGAGATCTGCACGACGCCTGCACCGGTGATCTGGTCGATGACCGTCATCGAGACGCCCGAGGATGCCGCGCCGACGATGGCGGACACGTTCTGGCTCAGCAGGTCGGTGACCGACTGCGTCGCGATGTCGGTCGACGTGTCGCCCGAGTCACGGTGGACGACGGTGATGTTGCCGCCGAGCACACCGGACGGCGAGGCGTTGATCTCGGCGACTGCGAGGTCGACACCCGCGATCTCGGGCGGGCCGAGGAAGGCGAGGGTTCCAGTCTGCGGAAGCAGCGAGCCGATCTTGAGCGCCTCGGAGCGCTCCTGAGCGGTCGGTGCGTCGACGGGCGTGACGTCGGCTACGGATGCAGCCGTGTCGGGCCCACAGACGGCAGCGGCAGCATCGCCCTCCGCATCTGGACTGCCACCTTCGGTCGTCGACGAGCACGCAGCCAGCATGAAGACGCCGACGCTCATGGCGGCGATTCCTGTGGTGATGCGCAACTTCCTGGAGGGAGACGACTTGGCAAAGTTACTCATGGTGCTCCTTTATACGTAAGCAGAGAGCGAGCGCCGCGCAGCGGCGCCCGGATCTCAAGCTAGCCGCGGCACTGCGACTAACTGATTCATGCTTGTTACGAGCGAGTAAATCATGAGTCAGGGCTCGATGTGTATTTCACCATCGGCACGTGGGGAATGTCGTCCTCCATGAAGTTCTCACCGCATCGTTCGAACCCGAATCTCGCATACCAGGATTCGAGGTGGGCCTGCCCGTTGAGGGAGGTCGAGAGGCCTTCACTCTCGGCGATCTCGACGAGGTGGCGGATGATCTGAGCCGAGTATCCGAGGCCGCGGGAGCTCTCGGCCGTCACGACCCTGCCGATGGGGCGTGACAGGTGCGTCGGCAGGTGCTCGTCCGGCCAGCCGATGGGGAGGAGTCTCGCGTAGCTGTGCGGGTAGAGGGGGTCGTCGCCGATGAACGCATGCAGGGTGCCGTCGGCGAAGTCGGCCGTGTCCGGGTCGAGGTACACGCAGTCCTGCTCGACGACGAAGATGCTCGAGCGCAGGTGCAGGATGCCCCAGAGCTCGGCGGCACTGAGTTCGGTGAAGGTGCGGACCGTGATCATGCCAGCCAGTCTTGCAGAGCGGCAGCGCAGCAGAGCAGCGAGCGGCATGCGGTCGGCTCCGTGCAGCGGATGCTGGGGAGCTCTGATCCGCGCCCCCTACGATGGCGCCATGGTTCGCGGATACCTGACGACGAAGTCCACCGACGACGCGGGGAAGCCTCGCATCGACGTCGCGTTCGATGAGCTCGGCGACGAGCTGTTCGGCGACGGCCGCCTC
The DNA here is from genome assembly GCF_015351285.1 of Pseudoclavibacter sp. VKM Ac-2888. Taxonomy (NCBI): domain Bacteria; kingdom Bacillati; phylum Actinomycetota; class Actinomycetes; order Micrococcales; family Microbacteriaceae; genus Pseudoclavibacter; species Pseudoclavibacter sp. VKM Ac-2888. The sequence goes on along the minus strand of NZ_JADKSM010000001.1, from coordinate 2,835,839 downwards.
CATCGCGGCCAGGTGCTCGTCGACGTGGCCTACTCGAGCCTCAACTACAAGGACGCCCTGCTGCTCGCCGGCAGGCCCGGCGTGAGTCGAGCGGATGTGCTCGTCCCGGGCATCGACGTCGTCGGCGTCGTTCGGGAGTCGCGCACGCCGAACTTCGTGCCAGGCGACCGCGTCGTGCTGAACGGTGCGGGGCTCGGCGAGAGCAGGCACGGCGGCCTCGCCGAGCTGTGCCTCGTCGACGACGAGTCGCTCATCCACCTACCCGAGGAGATGTCCCTCTTGCAGGGGGCCGCCATCGGCACTGCCGGGTACACGGCGATGCTGTCGGTGCTGGCGCTCGAGAAGCAGGTCGCGCCCGGCGACGGCGATGTGCTCGTGACGGGTGCGGCGGGTGGCGTCGGCAGCGTGGCGATCGCCCTGCTGGCGGGACTCGGCTACCGGGTCGTCGCATCCACTGGCCGCGGTGACGAGGAGGGTGACTACCTGCGCCGCCTCGGCGCGGCCGAGATCATCGACCGGCACGTGCTCTCCGATGCGCCGGGCAAGGGACTGCAGACGGAGCGCTGGGCCGGGGCCATCGACGCGGTCGGCTCGACGACCCTCGCGAACGTGATCGCGCAGACGAGACGAGAAGGGCTGGTGACGGCGTGCGGGCTGGCGCAGGGTACCGACCTGCCGACGACGGTCCTGCCGTTCATCCTGCGCGGCGTGACGCTGCGCGGCATCAACTCGGTCGTGCAGAGCCTGGAGGTGCGGGCCGAGGCCTGGAACAGGCTCCTCGAGCTCGACAGCGAACTGCTCGAGTCGATGACCGAGGTCGTCGCCCTCGAGGAGGCGATCGAGGTCGCGCAGCCCATCCTCGATGGGGCGGTGCGCGGGCGAACGGTCGTGCGCGTGCGGGGTGACGCCTGATTGGAGGGCGACTGACGCTGGATCAGGCCAGCGGGGCGTGCTCGAGGTTCTCCGAAGCCCACGTGCCGAGCTGCTTGAGCACCGGAATGAGGCGCTGACCTGCCGTCGTGAGCTCGTAGCTGACCGAGATCGGCGGGCCGTCGTTGACGGTGCGCGCGACGAGTCCGGCCCCGGCGAGCTCGGTCAGGCGGTCGGAGAGGACCGCGTCGCTGATGCCCGTCACCGCGCGGCGCAGGGCGACGAAGGTGAGGGGCTGCGAGCCGAGCACATCGATGATCATGCCGTTCCAGCGCTTGCCCAGCAGCGTGAAGGCGAGCGAGATGGCGCCGTCGCATTCCGCGGCGCCGTGCTCCTGCGCTTTCTCTGCCATGCCGCCAGTGTACCCGTGCTAATCTGCAAAGAGTCGCTCTGGTTTTCATAGCGACTCTGTGAAATTTCAAGGAGCCCCGCATGTCCCTTCTCCGTATCGATGCCAGCCTGCTCCCCGCCACCTCCGCCAGCCGCGCGCTCGGCGACCTCGTCGAGGCCGAGTGGACCCAGGCACACCCCGACTCGGTCGTCACACGCCGCAACCTCATCGAGTCGCCCATCCCCGCCGACGCCTGGCAGAACGCCGTCTACGCTGGCTTCACGCCCGAGGACGACCGCACCGAGGAGCAGCGCGCCGCCGTCGCCCTCGCAGCGCAGCTGGCCGACGAGATCATCGCGGCCGACGCCCTGCTCTTCACCGTGCCGCTCTACAACTACGGCATCTCGCAGCACTTCAAGCTCTGGTTCGACCTCGCCTACACCGACCCGCGCACCAACGCTGGAAGCACGACGCTCGCCGGGAAGCCCGCAACCCTCGCGACCGTCCTCGGTGGCAACTACGACGAGGGCACCCCGAAGGAAGGCTGGGACCACTCCACGCCGTACCTGACCCGTCTGCTCCAGGACGCCTGGGGCCTCGACCTCCGCGTCGTGCAGCGTCCCTTCACGCTCGTGGGCGTCAACCCGGCACTCGACCAGTTCGCCGACCTCGCCGCCGACCTCAAGTCCGAAGCCGAGACGAAGGCGGCGGAGTCCGGCCGCGAGCTCGCCGAGCTCCGCGGCAAGACCGACGCCGCGTAGGCAGGCGGAGCCCAGCTCCACCGCTCCGACCGTCGACAGCCGGGCAGTCTCGGGATACGGAACTCGCTTCCTCGAGGGGAACGCCTCTCAGCGAAGCGCGTTCTGCATCCCGCAGACTCTCCGACTCCGTGGGCGGGGTGCCCTAGCTTGCGACGTCGGCCTTCCGGCGGTCGGTGAGCTTCTCGAACCAGCCGTTGACCACCTGCGCGAGAAGGCCAAGAGCGATGGCCGTGACCACGGCGAGCACCATCATGAGCAGCGGGTTGTCCGTGCTGAACGAGCCGAACACAGCGCCGATCACCACCGCGTAGCCAACCCACACGGCACTCGCGAGCACAGAAAGCGGAAGGAAGGTGGGCATCGGCATCCGGGCGTCGGATGCGGCGAGCACCGTCGCGATGCGCCCAAGCGGCAGCAGCCGCACGGTGACCATGACCCACTTCGGACGGGTCTTCAGCTGATCGCCGACTCGCGTGCGCACGGCGGTGAGCCGGCGCCCGTTCATCCAGCTCCACTTGCCGAACCCGACGCCCCTGGCGAGCCAGTACGTGCCGATGTCGCCGAGCACCATGCCGACGACGCAGAACGCGAAGAGTCCGAAGAGGTTGATGAGGGCTGTCCACCCCTGATCTCCGGCGGTGAGGGCGGAGATCGCCACGACCAGCGATTGACTCGGCAGGAAGGTGACGACGCCGCCGACGAGCAGCACGAGCGCCACGACCGCGAAGCTCCAGCCGGAGCCCCTCAGGTCGAGCACCCAGTTGGTGAGTTCCTCCACGTGGCTTCTAGGCCCTTTCGTCGACGGCTCGGCGTTCCAACGCGGCCCTACTCGGGTGCCGAGGCGTTGGCCGCGGCCCGGGCTGCTGCGGGGAGCGCCGCGAGGACGCGGTCGATGGCCGCATCGTCGTGGGCAGCCGAGACGAACCAGGCCTCGAAGACGCTCGGCGGCAGGTTGACACCGGCGTCGAGCATCGCGGCGAAGAACGGCGGGTAGCGCCAGGCCTCCTGGCGCTTGACCTCGTCCTCGTTCCGCGGCCCGCCGCCGGTTCCGGTCCAGCCGAGCGCCGCGCCATCGCCGAAGGTGAAACTGAAGAGGTTGCCGACGTTCTGCACCGAGTGGGCGACGCCCGCGGCGGTGAGCGCCTCGGAGGTCGCGGTGCGGATGCGCTCGGCAGCCGCGTCGACGCGAGCGTAGACGGCGGCGTCGGCGTGCGAGAGCGTCGCGATGCCGGCGGCGACCGCGACGGGGTTCCCCGAGAGCGTGCCAGCCTGGTAGACGGGGCCCTGCGGGGCGAGGTGGCTCATGATCTCGCGCGGACCGCCCAGGGCCGCGACGGGCATGCCGCCGCCGATGACCTTGCCGAACGTGTACAGGTCGGCCTGCCATCCGCTCGAGGACTCGGTCTTCTGCTCCTCGCCCCACCAGCCTGCTGGCCCGGTGCGGAACCCGGTGAGCACCTCGTCGCAGACGAGCAGGGCACCCTCGGACGAGCACAGCTGGGCGAGCTCGCGGTTGAAGCCAGGCTCGGGAGGGACGACGCCCATGTTCGCGGGTGACGCCTCGGTGATGACAGCGGCGATCTCGCCGGGATGCTCGGCGAACGCGGCGCGCACGGCGTCGAGGTCGTTGAACGGGACGACGATGGTCTGCGAGGTGATGGCTTCCGGCACACCGGCAGAGCCCGGGAGCGCGAGCGTGGCGAGGCCCGAGCCCGCCGCCGCGAGGAGGCCGTCGGAGTGGCCGTGATAGCAGCCCGCGAACTTCACGATGAGGTCGCGGCCCGTGTAGCCGCGTGCGAGCCGCAGGGCCGTCATGGTCGCCTCGGTTCCCGTGGAGACGAGGCGCACCTGCTCAATGGGGGCGATGCGATCGACGACGAGCTCCGCGAGCAGCGTCTCGGCCGGGGTGGGGGCTCCGAACGAGAGCCCGCGAGCCGCCGCGTCTTGGACTGCCTCGACGACGGCGGGATGCGCGTGCCCGAGCAGCATGGGGCCCCACCCGCTGACGAGGTCGACGTACTCGTTGCCGTCGACGTCGGTCAGGTACGGACCCGTCGCGGAGGCAGCGAAGGGAGGCGTGCCCCCAACCGAGCCGTACGCGCGGACCGGCGAGTTCACACCCCCGGGCGTGACCTCGAGCGAGCGGGCGAAGAGCGAGGCGGAGACGTCGTGGTTCATCGTGCATCCACTCTGCCATGGGCCGCCGACACTGGCGTGCCCGACTGCGACGCCAGGGTGCGCGCGAGCTCATTCGCGTAGTAGGTCAGCACGGCATCCGCGCCAGCGCGTCGAATCGACGTGATGGACTCCGCGATCGCGCGATCGCGGTCGATCCAGCCGTTCGCCGCGGCGGCCTCGATCATGGCGTACTCGCCGCTGACCTGGTAGGCCCACACGGGAACGATCGACTCCGCGGCGACATCGGCGAGCACGTCGAGGTACGAGCCAGCCGGCTTCACCATGACGACGTCGGCGCCCTCATCGATGTCGATGAGCGCCTCCCGCATGCCCTCGCGGCGGTTGGCCGGGTCGAGCTGGTAGGTGCGACGGTCTCCCTGGAGCTGCGAGTCCACAGCCTCCCGGAACGGGCCGTAGAACGCCGACGCGTACTTCGCGGAGTAGGCGACGATCGCGACGTCGGTGTGCCCGGCTGCGTCGAGGGCGGCCCTCGCACTCGCGACCTGGCCGTCCATCATCCCCGACATCCCGAGCATCGCAGCACCGGAGTCGGCTTGGGCGATCGCCATCGCGTCGTACCGCTCGAGCGTCGCGTCGTTGTCGACACGACCGGCCGCATCCAGCACGCCGCAGTGGCCGTGGTCGGTGAACTCGTCGAGGCAGAGGTCGGTCTGCACGACGATGTCCTCGCCGAATTCCTCCGCGAGCTTGCGGGCCGCGACGTTGAGGATGCCGTTCGGATCGGTCGCGCCCGAGCCCACGGCGTCGCGAGTCTCCGGCACGCCGAAGAGCATCACCCCGCCGACTCCGAGCGTCGCCGCCTCCTCGACCGCGCGGCGCAGCGAGTCGAGCGAGTGCTGCTGCACGCCGGGCATCGACGAGATCGCGATCGGCTCGCTCACGCCCTCGCGGACGAACAGCGGCAGGATGAGGTCGTTCGGGTGCACGCGCACCTCGCGGACCTGGCGGCGCACGGCGTCGCTCTGGCGCAGGCGACGAGGCCTGCGGCTCGGGGAGATCATGCGATCGTGTCCTTCCTCAGGAGTTCTGCGCCGACGGTCGCGGACGCGGCCCGGCTTGTCGGCATGTGGGTCCGATCCGCCCAGCAGGCGGCGAACTCAGCGGTCATTGGGGGCTTGACCGCGTCCCTCGTCGAGGGCAGGGATGTCTTCCTTCGGCACCGGTCGACTGTCGTGCTCGGCCTGCAGCTCGCTCGCCTCGAACGCGCGAAGCGCCTTCAGATCGATGGCCTCGGTCACCGGCATGTCGCTGCCGCTCGCAAGCCACTCGAGGCCGTCGAGCAGCGATGCGACCGAGCGCTGCTTGGCGACGACGTCGACGCGGAGACCCAGCTGCCTGGCGTCCTTCGCGGTCCGGGGGCCGATCGCGGCGATGTAGATCTCATCAGGGATCGGCGAGAACTGCTTGTGCACCTGCTCCGCCACGGAGCCGCTCGTCACGAGGATCGCTCGGATCCGGCTGTTGCGGATGTCGTACTGGATGCTCTCCGCCGCCGGCACACCCACCGTGCGGTACGCGACGACCGAGTCGACGAGGTGGCCGCGCCTGGCGAGCCCTTCCGCGAGCGTCGGTCGAGCGACCTCCGAGCGCAGCCACAGCACCGAGATGGGCGGCTGGCGGCGAGCCGCCTCGGCCCACTCCAGGAGCAGCCCCTTGGCGGAGTTGTCGTGCGTGGGAACGAAGTCCACCCGGTACCCGGCCGTCGTCAGCGAGGCCGCGGTCGTCTCGCCGACCGCCGCGATGAGCGTGTGGTCCGGCACCTTCACGCCGAGCGAGTGCATGACATCGGCAGCCGTGGCGCTCGTGACCGCGATCCAGTTGTAGTGCCCGCTCTCGAGCAGGCGGATCTTGTCGCTCAGCACCCGGGAGTCGTCCTCGTTCGGGCTCGCGAAGTTGATGAGCGGGGCCGTGATGGGGAACGCCGAACGGGCGCGAACAGCCTCCGCGACGTCGCCACCCCAGACGCCTCCACGGGGTACGAGGATCTTCCAGCCCTTCAGCGGTGCATCCATCGTGGTTCCTCCGTTCACGTCCGGACCCTCCGTTCAGGCCATCAGCGCGACAGCACCCTGATCGAAGAGGTCCGTCGAGATGAGCGAGACCAGTTCTGCCTGGGCGGCATCGAATGCGCCGGGGTCGGAGACCTCCACGGCACGCCTGCTGGAGACCCGCGAAGATCCGTCTACTGCATACACGGTAGCCCACGCCTCGAGTTTTCCGTCGGCGTACCGGGCTGCAGCGCCGACGGGAGCCGCGCATCCGGCTTCGAGCGTCGCGAGAATGCCGCGTTCGACGAGCACCGCCGCACGCGCTTCTCGGTCGTCGAGTTCGGCGACGCCCGCAGGTGCGTCATCGTCGCGCACCTCGATGGCCAAGCAGCCCTGACCGGGAGCGTTGGGGAAGTCGGCGAGGTCGAAGCGCTCGGTGATCGCATCCGCGAAGCCGAGCCGCTCGAGCCCGGCAGCAGCGAGCACGACGGCGTCGAGCTCGCCGTCCGTGACGAAGCGGAGACGACGCTCGACGTTGCCGCGGATATCGCGGATCTCGAGGTCGGGCCGAAGCGTCAGGAGCTGCGCCACGCGCCGCGGCGAACCGGTGCCGACCTTCGCGCCGTGCGGAAGCTCCGCGAGGGAGAGTCCGGAGGCTCCGCCGAGCGAGCAGAGCGCGTCACGCGCATCTTCCCGCACGGGGTACGCGGCCACCGTGAGGCCGGGAGCCTTCGCGGTCGGGAGATCCTTGAGCGAATGCACGACGAGGTCGCACTCCCCCGCGAGCAGCGCATCCCGCAGCTCGCTCGCGAACACACCGGTGCCGCCGAGCGACGACAGTGCGGCACGCGTCACGTCGCCGTGCGTGGTCACTCGCACCAGCTCGGTCTGCTCGCCCGTGATGCGCTCGAGCTCCCGCGCCATTGTCGACGTCTGCGCGACCGCGAGCGCGCTGCCTCGCGTGCCGATCCGCAGGGTCACGGCAGCAGTCCGGAGACCGCCGGCTTGAAGCCCAGTCGCTTGTTCGCGCAGCACCCTGGACGGCACACGTCGAACCACGGTCCGATCGAGGTCATCGCAGGACGCTCTTCGACGGGGAGCGCGTCGCGGCGCTCCAGGACGAGGTCGACGAGCCCTTCGACGTACTTGGCGTGGATGCCGGGGGTCGGAGTGCGGCGGAACGCGAGTCCCGCATCCGCTGCCGAGTCCTTCGCCTCGTTGTCGAGGTCCCAGAGGACCTCCATGTGGTCGGAGACGAAGCCGATCGGCACGACGACGACCGCCTTGGCGCCCTTCGACGGGAGCTCGGCGATGACGTCGTTGATGTCGGGCTCGAGCCACGGCTGCGAGGGCGGGCCGGAGCGCGACTGGTAGACGAGCTGCCAGGAGAGCTGCTCTGGCACTCGGCCTGAGATGGTCGTGTCCTCCGCGAGCTCCTGCAGGGCCGCGAGGGCCACGACTTCCGCGACGGCGAGATGCTGGGCGGCGTATGCGCCGCTCTCACCGAAGCCCGCGCCAGGAGGGCCCGAGTTCGCGGCGTCCGCCATCGGCACCGAGTGGGTCGTGAAGAGCACCTCGACCTCGTTGGCCAGGTCGAGTTCGGCGTCTTCCCGAGCGAGGCTGAGCACGGCGTCGCGAACACCCTCGATGAAGGGGGCGATGAAGCCCGGGTGGTCGAAGAAGGCGCGCACCTTGTCGATCGTGAGCTGCCCGCCGAGCCCCGTGTCCTCGAGCGCGTCAGCGAAGTCCTCGCGGTACTGACGGCAGCTGGAGAACGACGAGTAGGCGCTCGTGGCGACTGCGATGAGCGTCGAGCAGCCCGCTTCGCGGGCGTCCAGCAGCACGTCGTTGAAGTACGGCTCGGAGTTGCGGTTGCCCCAGAAGACGGGCAGGTCGATGCCGCGCCGCTCGAGCTCCCGCTCGATGGAGGCCTTCAGCTGACGGTTCTGCTCGTTGATGGGACTCACGCCGCCGTAGTGCCGGTAGTGGTGGGCCACCTCCTCGAGCCGCTCGTCGGGGATGCCACGGCCTGCCGTGACGTTGCGCAGGAACGGGATGACCTCGTCCTGTCCTTCCGGGCCGCCGAAGGAGGCGAGCAGGATGCCGTCGTAGGCGACCGGCTCGGTCGTGTGCTCGGGGCCGAACTTGGCGGCGTCGGAGGCGGCGCTCACGGCAGCATTGACCTCGACGCGGGTGAAGGTCGCCGGGCCGGGCTTGCGGCCCTGCGGCTTCGAACCGGTCTGCTGTGCGGCGACGTCGGTCACTGCAGCACCTCGACGATCTCGGAGGTCTGCAGGAAGCGACCCGTGTAGAACGGCACCTCCTCGCGCACGTGGCGCCGAGCGTCGGTCTGTCGCAGGTCACGCATCATGTCGACCAGGTTGAGGAGGTTGTCGTCCTCGAGCGCGAGGAGCCACTCGTAGTCGCTGATGCCGAAGGATGCGACGGTGTTGGTGAGCGTCGACGTGTACGCCGATCCGGCTCGGCCGTGCTCGGCGAGCATCTGACGACGCTCGTCCTCTGGCAGCAGGTACCACTCGTAGGAGCGCACGAACGGGTAGACGGTGACCCACTGGCGCGGCTCCTTGCCGAGCATGTACGCCGGCATGTGGCGCGCGCTGAACTCGGCGGCGCGATGCACCCCGACGATCTGCCAGGACGGCGTGAGCGGCGCGATGAGCTCGCTTCGGCGGATCTGGCGCAGGCCCCACTGCAGGCTCTCGGGCACTTCACCGTGCAGCCAGACCATGAGCTCGCCGTCGTGCCGGAACCCGGAGACGTCGTAGAAGCCGCGCACCTTGACGCCGTTCTCCGCCAGCTCCGCGACGATGCCGTCGAGTTCGTCGACGGCCTTGATGGCGTCGCGCCCGGACAGGACGAGCTCGTTGAGCGTCTCTCGTCGGAAGACCGAGATCATCGTGTACTCGGTGAGCGTCGCGCCTCCCCCCTGCTCCTCAGCGCCATGGTGGGCCTCTGGGGCGCCCTGCTGAGCAGCCGATGCGTGCTCTGCGGGGACTGCGGACGTTGCGTTGGGCTCGGCGGCGAAAGCCGGGACCTCATTCGAATGGGTCATGGTCCTATTCTACGAAATGTCGAGGAGTGTTTGGGGTGCGGCGCACAGCCGACCACGAGCTCAGCGGGAGCGGCGGTACAGGGCAACGGCGGCGGTCACGCCACCGGCCACGACGACCGCGGCACCAGTTGCGATGCCCGCGAGCAGGAGCGGATTGTCTTCCTTCAGGCGCTGGATGCTGTGACGCGTTGATTCGAGGAGTTCGCGGCCGCGGATGCGCGGGTCGACCTTCACCTCGATCGCGTCGAGCGTCGCCGCGAGCTCACGTCGGGTGCGCTCGATGTCGGCCTTCAGCTGGCCGTCGTTGCGCTTGTCTTCCTTCTTCGCGAGAGTCGCCTCGCCGTTCTGCTCACTCATACTGTCCGAGCCCCTTCACTGCGTTGACATCCTGCTTGACGCTGGCGATCGTGCGCTCCGGCGCGAGCTTGCCCGCGCGCTTCAGCGCGAGGTAGCCGGCGAGGCCGAGCACGATGACCAACAGCAGGAACGCGCCTGCCACGATGAGCGCGGAGAGCCACGGCGCGAACACCGTGTTGAGTCCGAGGACGGCGGCGGTCACGAGCACAGCCCACAGCGTGAGCGCGAAGAACGCCGCGGCGGCGAAGAGACCGACCGCGATGCCGTACTTCGTGCCGGTCGAGATGAGCTCTCGCTTGCCCTGCTCGACCTCGTCGCGCACGAGCTTCGTGAGGAGCTTGGGGACGTCGGTCACGAGCGTGCCGAGGCTCGACCGTGACTTCGGGTTGGCCCTCGTGCGGCCGATGCCGGGGAAGGGCCCGCGGATCGGCGTCTTTTCTGACGACTCAGACATGGGTGTGTCGCTCTCTGCTGGGAGTGCTGGTTAGGACGCGTCGCTGCTCGGGTTGCCGACGGTTCCGGAGGGAGCAGGCGGGTTCGACTTGCCGGACGAGCTCTTCTTGCCGTTGTCCTTGACCGCCTTCGTGACCTGGGCCGTCACGAGCTTCGCACCGCTGACGGCCGCGTCGGCGACCTTCGGAGCCAGCTTGCGGGAGAACTCGTCGACCTCAGCGCGCTTGGAGCGGACGAGCTTCGTGTCCCACACCGTCTGCGCGACGGAGGAGATCTGCTCGTAGCGCTTGCGCCCCGCGCGAGCACCAAGGACGTACCCGGCACCGAGGCCAAGCACAAACACGAACTTCTTCATGAAAACTCCTATCGTTCGCCGGTACGCCAGCGATCGGTCAATCGGGCGCGATCAAGCCACGGAGCAAGCCTAGCCCCGCGAGGCATCTCAACTCGCGCTAAGCCTGTGCGTCCTCGGGGAAGAGCTCATCCACGGCGCGCAGCACCCCTGGGATGACGCTCGCGAGCCCCGTTCCGTCGATCCAGGTGCCGGCGAGCGCGACCCCAGCCGTCCGCCGCGCCTCGTCCCGCGCACCCCGGAGCTCTGTGGATCGTCCGATGCGCGCGGCCGGGGCCGGGATGCGCCAGACGTGCCTGGCCATCGCGATGACGTCCTCGCGCTCGATGGTCGTGCCGAGCAGGCGCCCGGCATCGCCGCGCGCGAGCTCGGTCGTCTCGTCGTCGCTGAGCGAATGCGTGAGCGGCTCGCTGCCCCCGCGAGCGTGTGGACCGTAGGAGAGCCGGAGCACGTGCATCCCGTCGGCTGCCGCCTCCTGCCAGGCCCATTTCGCGGTGACGTGAGTCAGGGCCTTCGCCCGGATGGTCGTACTCGGGTCGCCGACGAGCACGCCAGTGCCTCGCGGGTGAGCGTCGAGCTGCGGGGCTCGCACGAGCAGCGCGACGACCTCGGCGGGGACTGCGGCAGCGCCGCCGATCGCAACCGCCTCGCCGGATGGCCCCTCGGAGTCGTCACCGCGGGCGGAGACGGAGCGCGGCACGGCGACGGTCGACAGGATGCGCTTCGCGAAGAGCGACCCAGCGCCCTCGAACTCGACGCGCCAGGCCTGCTCGAGGGCGGAGCCGTCTTCGAGCACTGAGGCGACGCGAGTGGAGAGCCGGACATCGACGCCGAGCTCAGCGAGCTCGTGCTCGAGCCGCGCCACCACGCGGTGCATGCCTCCCTCGACGGTGCGAACTGCGGCGCCAGGGGGCGCGCTCTTCCTGAGCGCCGCGACGGCGGCCGACAGGGAACCGTGCTCGTGGACGCGCTCGGCGAGACCGGGGATGAGCACTCGGTGGTCGAGCTCCGCCGGGTCGAGCGAGTACACGCCCCGCGTGACCGGCGCGACGAGCCGGCCGAGCACCGTCGGCCCCATGCGCGCGAGCACCAGCGACTCGAGGTCGGAGGCGTCGGCGCCGACACCCGGGTCGAGCGTCCGGTCGCGTTCGAGCTCCGCGATGCCCTCGTCGCCGATCGCGGCGTGCACCGCGGCGCGGGACTCCGCATCACGCAGAGCCGCCTCCCCGGGTATGCCGAGCATCCCCCCAGCCGGCATCGGAGCAGCAGTCGCATCGGTCACGACCCAGGAGCCCAGTGCTCGCGGCTCGACGATGTCATCGTGCATCCCGAGCTCGTGCAGCAGGGCCGCGAACGCGCCACCGCGCGTGGCGAACGCCTCCGCACCGATGTCGATCGGCAGCCCGCCCAGGTCTGCGCGGCAGATCATCCCGCCGAGCCGATCTCCCGCCTCGACGACCACCACGCTGGCACCGCGGCCCGCTGCCCGTCTGGCGGCGAGCATGCCCGCGATGCCCCCGCCGACGACGACGAGGTCGGGCGTCGACTGGCCGAGGGACGATCGGTTCACTCGACCCGACCGCCGTCCGGCAGCGAGTGGGCGAACTCCACGAGGCCGGTCAGCACCGCTGGATCGGCGGACGGCGGGACGCCGTGGCCGAGGTTGAGGATGTGCGCGGGCGCCGAGTTCCCCCGGCGAACGACATCTCGCACGTGCTCCTGCAGCACCGCGGCGCCCGCTCCGAGCACAGCAGGGTCGACGTTGCCCTGCAGCGGCACTCCGCCGCCGAGGCGCCGCGAGGCCTCGTCGAGCGTGATGCGGTCATCGACCCCCATGACGTCGGCCCCGATCGCGTGCATGTCCGGCAGCAGCTCGGCAGTGCCCACGCCGAAGTGGATCGTGCGGACCCGCTCGCCACCCGGCGTGCGCAGGGCCCGTACCCGCTCGAGCGCCAGGCCGCTCGAGGCGGCGATCGACTTCTGGTAGCGATCGCGACTGAGCGAGCCAGCCCACGAGTCGAAGAGCTGCACGATGCTCGCTCCCGCGCGCACCTGCGCCTCCAGGAACGCGGCCGAGAGCTCCGCGATCGCGCCGGAGAGGTCGGCCCACGCCTCAGGGTCGGCCTGCATGAGCGTGCGCGTGCGGAGGTGGTCCTTCGAGGGGCCGCCCTCGACGACGTACGCGGCGACCGTGAACGGCGCCCCGGCGAAGCCGATGAGCGGCGTGGAGCCGAGCTCCGCCACCGTCAGCGAGACGGCCTCGGTGATGGGAGCGAAGAGCTCCGGGCTGATGCGGGCCCTGATGCGCGCGGCGAACTCGTGTGCCTCCTGCGAGGAGCGCACCGGGTTGTCGAAGACCGGGCCTGTGCCTGGAACGATATCGACGGCCTCGCCGATGAGCTTGAGCGGAACCACGATGTCGCTGAAGAAGACCGCCGCGTCGACGCCGTGACGGCGCACGGGCTGCAGCGTGATCTCCGCGGCGAGCTCCGGGCGCAGGCAGGAGTCGAGCATCTCGATGCCCTTGCGCAGCTCGCGGTACTCGGGCAGCGAACGGCCAGCCTGTCGCATGAACCACACCGGGAGCGTCTCAGGCCGGTCCCCGCGTGCCGCGCGGATGAGCGGAGCATCGGCGGTGAGGCCTGAGGAGAGGGGGTGCGAGTCGCTGAGCGGCAGGGGTGCAGGAGCTGTTTCGGTCACCCGCCCATTCTCCACCCGACGCCCGGACGGGGCCGTACAGCGGGCATCCGACGATGGATTCCCGGCTCTGGCGGACCGCAAGAGGTTTAAGGGAAGGTATGGCTCAGAAGCGGAAACGCGGAGAACTTCTACAATAAGTAATCGTGTTGCTGTGTCTGAGTGCCAATCACCGCACCGCGAGCTTCCCAGTCCTTGAAAAGCTCGCGGCCCGCGAAGATGGCGGACTTGAGTCCGCGCTCCGCGACGCCCCAGGCGTCGACGGAGCCATTGTGCTCGCCACCTGCAACCGCTTCGAGATCTACCTCGACATCGACACGGCTCAGCCGGTCGCTCCCGAGCTCATGCCGACCATCGCGACGGCACTCGACGTCTCCGTCGAGACGCTCCGCGCCAACATGGCCGTCATCCACGACACGCAAGTGCCCGAGTACCTCTTCGCCGTCTCGAGCGGCCTCGAGTCCGTGGTCGTGGGCGAGGGCGAGATCTCCGGTCAGGTGCGCCGCGCGCTCGAGGAATCACGTGCGGCCGGCATGTCGACCTCGCAGCTCGAGCGTCTCTTCCAGTCGGCGTCCACCACATCGCGTGGCATCAAGTCGGGCACGAAGCTCCAGAGCGCTGGCCGATCGCTCGTGCGCCTCTCGCTCGAGCTCGCCGCATCCCAGATCGCCGACTGGAGCACCGCGCAGGTCGTGCTCGTCGGCACCGGCTCGTACGCGGCAGCCTCGCTCAAGGCCCTGCAGGACCGCGGCGTGACCCGCGTCGGCGTGTACTCCCCCTCGGGTCGCGCCCACAAGTTCGCCGAGCGCGACGGCGTCTTCGTCATCGACGGCCAGAACCTGCCAGAGCACCTCTCGAACGCCGACCTCGTCGTCACCTGCTCGAGCGCCGACACGGTGGTCATCGACTACGACCTCATGCTCGGCGCGCGACTCGCGCCCGGATGCGCCGAGGCCACGCTCATCATCGACCTCGGCATGCCGCGCAACGTCGACCCGGCCGTGGGCCGCCTCGACGGCATCTCGGTGCTCGACCTCGAGACCATCCGCATCCACGCTCCCCTCGAAGAGCTCGGGGCCGCCGATGAGGCTCGCTGCATCGTGTCCCGCGCAGCCAGCGAGTTCGTCGAGCAGCAGGCTGAGACGAGCGTCGCGGAGGGCATCGCAGCGCTTCGCTCGCACATCACCGACATCGCGCGCGCGGAGACCGAGCGCGTCGCGAACAAGGACGAATCGGGCGTCGCCGAGGCTGCTCTGCGTCGCCTCGCGAACACGCTCCTGCACAGCCCGTCGGTGCGCGCGAAGGAACTCGCCCGCGCTGGTCGCGGCGACGAGTACCTCGACGCGATCGAGCTGCTCTTCGGCATCACCGTCGAGCGCGAGACCCCCGCGACGAAGCCGGCGACCCCGGCGGCGGCACCCGTCGTGCCCACCGCGCTCCCCCGCGTCGCTCAGGCGGAAGACGACGGGGCGCTCGAGTGCCCCGTGCACACCTCCTAGCAGCCCCCACCCGACGCCGAATGCGCGGCACTGCGGTCAGGCTCACCCGAATCCTCGAGCACACGGGGCAGAATCGATGCGCGCCGGCGATCTCGGGAACCGCACCTTCTCGCCCTGGGCTGAGCATCCCGAGATGACCACCGAGTGCACGCTCCGTCGATGGGAACCCCTGCGAATGCTCCGCGAACACCGCTCCAAGCTGCTTGCCGGCACCGTTGCTGCGACCGCGCTCCTCGCGCTGAGCGGATGCTCGGGCTCCGGGCAGACCGATGGTGCCGTCCCCGAGGAGGGCATGCAGCCGCCAGGCACGTCGATCGCGGATGCCCTGAGCGAGAACGAGATGGGCGCCACCCTCGATTTCGCCGCGCTTCTGCCGAGCGGCGCGACCGGCGCGGTCATCGCCTGCCCCGGCGATACGGTCGAGTCGCTTGCTGAGAGCACTGGCATCGACGCGGGGAACTACGAGCTCGCGGATGGAACCCTGCCGGTCGCCGATGGCTCGTTCGCCCTGCTCTTCGGCGATGCGGAAGACAGGATCACGACGTCGACCCTGTACACGGGGGAAGGCGTCGACCTGTGTGCAGGTGACGCCGTCGCGTCGACGTACCTGGGTTCAGGCGCCCGCATCATGCTGACGGGGTCGACCGGGGCCTGGGCACCGATCGGCGTCGAGTAGCGGCGCAGCGACGAGACGAGACGACGCCTCCCGTAGCCGTCTTGCGTCCCGGGAGGCGTCGAGGTGATGCCTGGCTCAGCGCTCGGCTACCAGATGGTGACCCGGGATTCGGGGGCGAGCCAGAGGGCATCGCTCTCAGTGACGTCGAAGGCGTCGTAGAAGGCATCGACGTTGCGGACGATCTGATTGCATCGGAATTCGGCGGGCGAATGCGGGTCGACCGCGAGGAGCAGCTTCGCGTACTCGGGGCGCGCCTTCTGCTGCCACGCCTGCGCCCAGCTGAGGAAGAACCGCTGCGCCGCGGTGAGCCCGTCGATGACGTTCTCGTCGTCTGCGTCGAAGCCGGCGTCTGCGCGGTAGGCGCGGTACGCCTTCCAGGCGATGCCGAGTCCGCCGAGGTCGCCGATGTTCTCGCCGATGGTGAGCTCGCCGTTGACCTTCTGGCCCTCGGTGCCCTCAGGTGAGAGTTCGTTGTACTGGTCGATGAGCGCCCGGGTGCGCTGCTCGAAGGCGGTGCGGTCGGTCGCGGTCCACCAGTCCTCGAGGCGCCCGTCTCCGTCGTACTTGGACCCCTGGTCGTCGAAGCCGTGCCCGATCTCGTGGCCGATGACGGCGCCGATGGCGCCGAAGTTCGCGGCGGGGTCGCGGTGCTCGTCGAAGAATGGCAGCTGGAGGATCGCGGCGGGGAAGACGATCTCATTCTCGCCTGGCGAGTAGTAGGCGTTGACGGTCTGTGGCGGCATCATCCACTCGTCGCGTCGCACGGGCGTGCCGAGCTTGGCGAATTCGTAGGCCGCCTCGTAGACCGAGGCCCGGCGCGAGTTGCCGACCACGTCGTCGTCCCTGATCTCCAGGTCGGAGTAGTCGCGCCAGCGGTCGGGGTACCCGATCTTGGTGACGAACTTCTCGAGCTTGTCGAGGGCTCGCTCACGGGTCTCCGGGCTCATCCACTCGAGTTCGGCGATGGATGCGCGGTAGGCCCCGGTGAGGTAGCCGACGAGCTCGAGCATCTTGGCCTTCGCGGTCGGCGAGAAGTGCCGCTCGACGTAGGCCTTGCCGATGGCCTCGGGGAGCTTGCCCTCAGCGTGGCCCGTGCCCCGCTTCCAACGCTCGCGCTGCTCTGGCGTGCCCTGGAGGGTCTTGCCGTAGAAGTCGAAGTTGGCCGCGGAGACCGACGGGGCGAGGATGCCCGAGTACTGCGAGACGATGCCCCAGACGAGCCAGTCCTGCCAGGCCTGGAGCCGCTCGTGCGTGAGCAGGTCAGCTGCACCCTCGAAGAAGTCGGGCTGACGGACGATGACGCGGTCGAGTGCGCCGGCCGGTGCACCCCAGCGTGCGGTCCAGCCCGCGAAGTCGACGTTCGCGTAGGCCGCGCTGAGTTCCGCGAAGGTGCGCGGGTTGTACGCGAGCTCCGCCTCGCGCGACTTGACGACGTCCCAGTGGAGCTTGG
This sequence comes from Pseudoclavibacter sp. VKM Ac-2888, assembly GCF_015351285.1. Taxonomy (NCBI): domain Bacteria; kingdom Bacillati; phylum Actinomycetota; class Actinomycetes; order Micrococcales; family Microbacteriaceae; genus Pseudoclavibacter; species Pseudoclavibacter sp. VKM Ac-2888. The sequence goes on along the minus strand of NZ_JADKSM010000001.1, from coordinate 2,819,073 downwards.
CGATCTCGGTCTCGAGCGCGAAGACGCGCGCGGCCCGAGCCCCCGCGTCCGGCAGTCCGGCGAGGCCGAGCATGCGGGCGATGTGCGCCGTGTACTGCTCGCGGATCTCGGCGTACTGCTCCTCGCGGTAGTAGCTCTCGTCAGGCAGGCCGAGGCCCGACTGCTCGAAGTAGAGGGCGTACTCTGCGGGCGACTTGAGGTCGGGGTAGACGTAGGCCGAGACGAACGAGCCGAGGCCGGTGCGCTCGAGGTCGCCAAGCACGTGGAGAAACTCGTCGATCGTCGATGCGGCGAGTGCGCGGTCGATGTCGGGGCGAACCGGGTCGAAGCCGAGGGCCTCGAGCTTCTCCTCGTCCATGAACGCCGCGTAGGCGTCTGCCGCCTTGCGCAGCTCCGACCCAGGCTCCGCGTCCGTGCCGCTCTTCAGGATGTCGAGGACCGCCTTCTCGGCGTCTTCGCGCAACTGGATGAAGCTGCCGTAGGCGGGCAGGTACGCGGGCACCTCCGTGGCAGCGATCCACTTGCCGTTGGTGTGCCTGAACAGGTCGTCTGCGGGGCGGACCGAGGCGTCGAGCGCCTCCAGGTCGATGCCCGAGGGCAGCTGCTCGGTTGCGGGAGCGGTGGAGGCGAGGTCGTCCGTCTGTGACATGTCCCTCAGGCTAGAACACGCCACCGACACAGGCGCTGAGATCACCTCAGGGCGAACACGCGAGGGGACGCGGGGTCACCCACCGTGCACCTGCCCGCGTCTGGGCAACGGGCTTCGCGCTGACTCCTGGGAGGATGGATCCGTGCGCGCATCTCGGAACCCCCAACCCGCTGGACGCGCCGATGCACGCGCGCTCGACCGCAGCATCCTGACCCTCGCGGTTCCGGCGTTCGGGGCGCTCGTCGCCGAGCCGCTGTTCCTGATCACCGACACGGCCCTCGTCGGCCACCTCGGCGATACGGCGCTCGCTGGCCTCGGGGTCGCGGCGACGATCCTGCACACGATCGTCGGCATCATGGTGTTCCTGGCCTACACGACGACCCCGGTCGTGGCGCGGCTGCTCGGCTCCGGCAACCGGCCAGGCGCCATCCGCGCCGGTATCGAGGGCATGTGGCTGGCGGCCTTCTGCGGGCTCGTGCTCCTCATCGTCGGCCTCCCCCTGAGCGCTCCGCTCGTCGGCGTCTTCACGAGCGATCCCGGCGCCATCGATGCCGCGAACACGTACCTGTCCCTGAGCCTGTGGGGTCTCCCCGCGATGCTGCTCGTCATCGCCGCCATGGGCCTGCTGCGCGGCCTGCAGAACACCAAGGTGCCGCTGGTCGTCGCCATCGCGGGCTTCGCCGTGAACGGGGCGCTGAACGCGGTCTTCATCTACGGCTTCGGCTGGGGCATCGCGGGGTCTGCCCTCGGCACGGTCATCGCGCAGTGGGGCATGGCCATCGTCTACATCGTCATCGCGGTCCGAGCGGGCCGCGAGCTCGGCGTCTCGCTGCGGCCGGGTATCGGCGACCCTCGGACGGTGTTCTCGGCGAACGCGTTCATGGTGCTGCGCACCCTCACGCTGCGCGCTTCCCTCGTCGTGCTGGTCTGGGCGGCCGGGCAGCAGGGGGTCGCGGAGCTGGCCTCCCTGCAGATCCTCATCTCGGTCAACAGCCTCATCGCCTTCACCCTGGATGCGCTCGCCATCGCGGGCCAGGCGATGGTCGGGCACGCCCTCGGTGCCGGTGACACGAAGCGGGTCACGGCGATCTCCCGCCGCCTCAAGCAGTGGGGGTTCTGGTTCGGCGTGATCCTCGCGGTCGTGTTCGCGGCCCTCGCGTGGGTTCTCGGGTACGTCTTCACGAGCGACACCGCCGTGCTCTCCCTCTTGCCCGTCGGGTTCCTCATCCTCGCTGCCGGGACTCCGATCGCGGGGTTCGTCTACGTGCTCGACGGCATCCTCATCGGGGCGGGTGACGTTCGCTACCTGGCGCTGGCTGGCATCCCGCCGCTGCTCGTGCTGGTGGTCGGCGTGACGGTCGTGCTGCAGCTCGGGATGCAGGGTGCGGCTGGTCTCGGAGTGCTGTGGGCGTCGTTCGCCGTTGGCACCATGGGCGCTCGGGCGCTCGTCCTGGGTGCCAGGGAGCGCGGCACGAAGTGGCTCGTCCCGGGCGCCGCGAGGTAGCGGACGCTCGGATCCGCTCGCTCGGCTTCGCGGATCCGAGCCGAGCCACGGGGAGTTCTCCCCATCGCTCCCCGGGTGATTTCCTGCAAATGTGGGGATTGCGGGTCGCCCCTGGGCTCGCAGACGCTGCGCGCATCTGACGCCGGCGCCAACAGATCCCCCTCTGGAGTTCCACCATGCGTGCATCCCTTCCCTCGAACAGCAGCTCGACCGACAAGCAGCTCCCCTCGCGGCGCGCCATCGTGACTGCCGGCGCCTGGAGCATCCCCCTCGTGACACTGGCCGTCGGAGCACCGTCGGCGTCGGCGAGCACGACGACCGCCGGGTTCGACCTCGCGATCGTCGGCCTGCAGTTCGGGGATTCCCTCCCCCTCTTCACGCCGGACTACTCCCAGCGGTACACGTCGTTCGTGCCGCTCAGCAACTTCGCCGTCGCGAACTTCGGCGACACGCCTTCCCCTGCCTCGGGCTTCCAGGCCAGCTACACGGTCGACAACGAGGTGGCCACGATCGACCGCGTCGGGTACCGGGTCGCCGGGGCCGCTGAGCCCACGTACGTCGACGATGTCGAGACGATCGTGACCGGAACGCGCACCGAGCACAGGTGGCTCGTCCCCGTCTCGGTTCCCGTCAACGAGTCCGACGACCCGATCTTCCCCACCGGTGCGGTGGTGCTCGTCGTCGAGTCGACCGTGCTCCTGCGCTACCCGAACGACGCGTACGACCCGGCGAAGATCACGGGATCCCGGGTCAGCGCCACGTCTCTGGCTCCCGAGACCAAGACCGACAACAACGTGCTGCAGGGCGTCGGCGTCACCGAGCTCGAGCCGGCCGCACCGTACGCCGCGGAGACCGAGGCGAGCTTCGAGACGGTGCCCCTCGGCACCGGGCCGGCCCGCACGAGCCGTCCGACGTCGGTCAAGATCACGTCGGTCGGCCCGAGCCCGCTTCCCGCGTCGGGCTCAGCCGTCGTCAGGTTCGACTACCGTTCGACGACGACCTTCTCCATCGCCAACGTCCGCCGCAACGGCACCGCGACGGGTGACTTCCTCCAGAACGTGACCGCACCGGAGCGTCAGGCAGGCTCGAGTGTGCAGGAGCTTGTCGCCGTGTTCGGGACACCACTCGACGCTGACGATTTCCTCGAGTTCGACATCGTCTACGACGCTCCGGGCGCTGGTTCCTTCGACGTGGCGTCGACCGCTGGGCACGTGGGCTTCCTCCCGGCCGACAACAACGATCGCAACCAGCGCACCACCGAGTTCGCCTACGCCTACGGCGTCGTCCCGGCCTGAGCGTGAAGGGCGGGCCTCCGAAGGGCTCCGGCTGAGAGCGAGGCCCACTCGGGGAGGCTCCGAACATGGGCCTGACCGTCCCCCAGGATCGCTCGCGCTCGGGCCTCGGGAGCGGTACGTTCTCGTCATGGTCCCACTCGACAGCCTGCTCGCCTTCGCCATCGCGTCGGTGCTGCTCATCCTCATCCCGGGGCCGAGCGTGCTCTTCGTGATCGGCAGGTCGATCGCGCTCGGCCGTCGGGCCGGCGTGCTGAGCGTCGTCGGCAACGCCATCGGGATGATCCCGGCGGTCCTCGCGGTGGCGCTCGGGGTCGGGGCCCTTGTCGCCTCGTCGGTCGTGGCGTTCACGATCATCAAGATCGTCGGCGCGGTCTACCTCGTCTGGCTCGGCGTGCAGGCGATCCGCACGAGGAACGCCCACCTCGAGGCCGCACCGCCCGTTCCCGCGAGCGCCTTCAAGCTGCTCACGCAGGGCTTCATCGTCGGCAGCACGAACCCGAAGACGATCGCGTTCTTCGTGGCCGTGCTCCCCCAGTTCGTGTCACCGGCGGCCGGGCCGGCCTGGCTCCAGCTCATGGAGCTCGGCGTCTGCTTCCTTCTGCTGGCGCTCGTCTTCGACGGTGCGTGGGCGCTCTTCGCCGGCACCGCACGGGCCTGGTTCGCACGCTCCCCCAAGCGCATCTCCGGCATGTCAGCGACGGGTGGAGCCATGATGATCGGGCTCGGCGGGGCGCTCGCCTTCACCGGCGCGAAGTCCTAGAGACGCGGTCAGGCTGGCCGGTCCCGTGCATCCGGGACCGGCCAGCCATGCGCTCCGCGCGCGAGCGGCGTGCTCTTGGTGACGCCTCGCTGTTGGGAGCTCCTCCGCTACTCGCGCTCGGTCGCGGCGCGGCGACGGGCGACGAATACCACGGTGATGCCTGCGGCCAGGAGCAGACCAGCGCCGATCGCGATGGGCGCTGCACCGTCGGCGCCGGTCGTGGCCAGCGAGTCCCCGCCCCGGCCGGTCGCCGAGGTGCTCGTGGGTGCCGGACCCGCACTGGCAGGAGCGGTGGCGGATGCCGTCGTGGACGCGGTCGGCTCGGTCGTCGCCGTCGGTGCGGTGGTCGCGGTCGCCGTCGGCTCTGTGGTCGCGGTCGGCACGGTCGTGGCCGTCGGCTCGGTCGTCGCGGTCGGAGTCGGCGGAGCGACCTCGACCCACGCGGACGTCAGCAGCCACTGCGCCATCTCGGTGTTGTCGAGGTAGTGGCCGCGCAGCGGGTCGCGCTGATCGGCGAGCGCCGTGAGCTGCTCGGCACCTGCACCCTTGTAGAAGAAGGGCACGAGCTGGTTGGTGTGGTTCGTGGAGTTCCACGAGTGGGTGGCGTAGTCGAGGTGGTTCTCGACCGTCATGGGCGTGAACTGGCCTTCGACCGGGCCAGAGAGGTAGCCGGTCTCGTGGTCGGCGGTGACGACGACGAGCGTCTCATCCCAGCTCGACTCGGTCTCGACCCAGTCGATGACGGAATCCACGGCGTCGTTGAAGTCGAGGGTCTCCTCGAGTGCTCGGTCGGTCTGGTTGGCGTGCCCGGTCCAGTCGATCGCGCCGCCCTCGACCATGAGGAACATGCCGCTGTCATTGTTGTCGAGCACGTTCAGGGCGCCCTCGGTGAGCGTCGCGAGACCCGGCACGTCGTTCCTCGCGCCACTGTCCGTGCGGCCCTGCTGCAGCGTCGAGCCGACCTGGGGGACCCCGAAGACCTGCTCGGGGGTGTCGCCCTCGGTGAGCGCCGCGAAGTCCTCATTCGTCTCCAGGAAGGCGTAGTCGCTCGCGCCGTTCGTGGCGGCCTCCCACTCCGCTTGGCCGACGTACTGGTAGTTCGGTGCTGCCAAGGGCTGGTTGTCGTCGTCGTAGAACGGGTGGCCCGCGCCGATCACGACATCCATCTCGCCAGAGAGCTGCTGGGCGGCGATGCCGTGGTAGTCGTTGCGCGACACGTTGTGTGCCGAGTAGGCAGCGGGTGTGGCGTGCGAGAACGGCACGCTCGTGACGACGCCCGTCGACTTGCCGAGCGAGTTCGCACGCTCCGAGAGGTTCTCGACCACGTTCTCGTCGACGTCCACTCCGATGCCCGCGTTGTAGGTCTTGACGCCTGTCGCCATGGCGGTTCCTGCCGCGGCGGAGTCGGTCGGGTCGTTCTTGTTCCACTCGAAGTCGGTCCAGGACTCCGCGGGGTCGTACGCGGGGCCCTCAGCCCAGTTCGTGGACATGCCGGCGAGGTCCCAGCTCTGGAAGCCCTCCGTCGGCCGGTCAGCGTTGCTGCCAGCTGGGATGACCTTCTTGTCCCCGCCCGTGGTGACCTGGTAGTAGGTCTCGCCGCTGGTGTGGGCGTTCGCGAGGTCGACGAAGTTGTAGCCCATGCCGTCGCCGATGAGCACGATGACGTTCTTCGGGCCGGTCTCGTCGGCGACGGCCGGCGTCGCGGCGAACGCGGTGCCTGCGATGGCGAGCGCGGTGAGCGCGACTGCGCCTCCGGCGAGTGGTCTGCGGATGATGCTGGGCATCTGGTTCCTTCCGGTCCGTCTTCGGGGTACCTCGGCGACGCTATGAGAACCATTCGCATGTCCGGCGAAGCCGCAGTATCCCCCGGGTAGCTCCCCGGTGAATTTCGAGTGACCTCATCGAGGGCCGAAACCGGCGCGCACGACCACCCGGTGCATCGGGAGCGATTACCCTCGTCAGGTGCGTCTTGTCATTGCGAACTGCAGCGTCGATTACATCGGCCGTCTCACCGCCCACCTCCCCATGGCCCCACGGGTGCTCATGCGCAAGGCCGACGGCAGCCTCCTGGTGCACTCGGACGGCGGCAGCTACAAGCCGCTGAACTGGATGAGCGCACCCTGCTCCATCGTCGAGGAGGAACCGGACGCGACCCAGCTCGAAGCTGGCATCACCGCGCTCTGGCGGGTCACGCAGACGAAGACCGGCGACCAGCTGCTCGTCACGATCGGCGAGGTCTTCGGCGACCACTCGCACGAGCTCGGCAAAGACCCCGGCCTCGAGAAGGACGGCGTCGAGGCGCACCTCCAGAAGCTGCTCGCCGACCAGATCGACCTGCTCGGCGAGGGGCATGCCCTCGTGCGCCGGGAGTACATGACCGCCATCGGGCCGGTCGACATCCTGGCGCGCGACGAGAGCGGCGCTTCTGTTGCCGTGGAGATCAAGCGCCGTGGAGGCATCGACGGCGTCGAGCAGCTGACGCGCTACCTCGAGCTCATGAACCGCGACCCGCTGCTCGCTCCCGTCTCGGGGGTGTTCGCCGCGCAGGAGATCGCCCCGCAGGCACGCACGCTCGCCGAGGACCGCGGCATCCGCTGCGTCATCCTCGACTACGACGAGATGCGCGGCGTCGACCCGCGCCACATGCGCCTGTTCTAGCCGCGCGCACCCCAACCGTTCAGCGGGCTGTCGCCTGCCGCTCGGCCAGCCCTCACTACACTGGCTCGGACATGACGCACACAAGCTCTCCAGAAACGGAAGGCCGGGTCCCGACAGACCCGCAGCCGGCACCGGCCGTCCAGCCTGCGGCGACTACGACGACGCGCAGGGTCGACCTCGAGCGCGGTACCGGCATCGCCCCGTACACGGCGGTGCTCTGGGACCTGGACGGGACGATCAGCGACTCGGCGCCGGGCATCCTGAACAGCCTGCGCACCGTCCTCTCGAACTACGGGCTGCCGATCCCGAGCGACAGCGAGCTGCTCAAGCACGTGGGCCCGCCGATCCACGAGACGTTCGCCGCCTACGGGCTCGACCCCATCGAGGCGACCGAACGCTATCGCGCGATCTACCGCGCCTCTGAGTCGTTCATCGGCGACGCGTACCCGGGGGTGCTCCAGGTCATCCGCGACGTGCACGCCGCGGGCATCCCGCAATCGACGGCGACGAGCAAGCCGGAGAGCTCGGCGAGGGTCATCCTCGAGAGCTACGGGGTCGCCGACAGATTCCTCACCATCACGGGAGCCTCCGACGACGAGGTGCGTTCGGCCAAGGCCGACGTCATCGAGGAGGCGCTTCGTCGACTCGACGTGGCGGGCGTCGACCTCAGCAACGTGCTGATGATCGGCGACCGGTTCTACGACGTCGAGGGGGCTGCCGAGCACGGCGTGCCCGCGGTCTACGTGTCCTGGGGCTACGGCCGCCTCGGCGAGGAGGCGGGCTCCGTCGCGGTCGCCGATTCGGCGGAACGACTCCGAGCCTTCCTCTCGCTCGACTGACCACGCCGGAGTTCCCGTCGCTTTGTCGGTGCGTCGTCGTATCCTCATGGCATGCGCGCAGAGAGCTCTTTCACCATCGAAGCCTGGGACGCCAACGGCAGGGCCGTCGGCATCGAGACCGCCGCACCGCTTGGCGGTGCATTCATCGTCCGTGCGATCTCGGGCGGTGACATCGAGGGGCGCAGCGAGGTGCTCTTCGCTGGTGCCTTCAACGAGAAGCACGGTTCGGGCACGTACGTCGCGATCGACGCCTTCGAGGGCTCGATAGCGGGCAGGACCGGCACGCTCGCGTTCTGGCACGCGAACACGGTCGCGAGGGGCCGTCCTGCTGCTGGCGGCGGCGTGCTGCATATCGTCCCCGACTCGGGCACCGGAGAGCTGATCGGCGCGAGCGGCACGGGGGAGATCATCGCCCGTGGCGACGACCACACGCTTGTCCTGCAGATCGAGTTCGACGATGCCGACGACGTGGAGATCGACGGCGAGGTGCTCGCGGGCGAGGTCGAGGCGGGCTCGTCGAAGAGCGAGGCCTGACCGGAAGCCGGCCGCCCGTGCCAACGAAGGCGGGAGCCGCATCCACGCGGCCGAACCCCTTCACGCCCTCATTCGGCGTGACGCCGCCGCTGCTTGTCGGCCGATCGGCGATGCTGGCGTCGTTCGAAGCGGCGATCGACGGCACGCCGGGCGAGGTGGGGAGGGCGACCCTCGTCACCGGGCTGCGCGGCGTCGGCAAGACCGTCATGCTCAACGCGCTGGAGGACATCGCCGTCACACGCGGCTGGCTCGTGATCTCGGAGACGGCCACGAAGGGACTGGCCGAGCGGATGACCACCGAAGCGCTCCCCAAGCTCCTGGCCGAGCACGACCCGAGGGCCAGCAAGCGCCGCATCACGGGAGTCACCCTGCCGATGGGCACCGGAGGGTTCGTGTCGACGGTCGAGGAGCGCTACCGACCCGTCGCCAACCTGCGGTCACAGCTGACGGAGCTCACGCGTCTGCTCGCCCCGAACGGCACAGGGGTCCTCATCACCGTCGACGAGATCCACCGCGGCGCGATCGACGACCTCCGCGAGATCACGACGGTCGTGCAGCACGCGTTCCGCGAGGGGCTCGACGTCGCGTTCGTCGGCGCCGGCCTCAAGCCGAACATCAACGAGCTGCGCAGCGACCGCATGCTGACGTTCCTGCGCCGCGCGCACGTCCAGGAACTCGGGCAGCTCGACTACGAGGCGTCGGCGAGGGCTCTCCGGGAGCCCATCGCGGAGGGTGGGCGCAGCATCGACGACGACGCCCTCGACTACGCGGTGCGGGGCACGCAGGGGTACCCGTTCCTCGTGCAGTTCATCGGCTCGAAATCGTGGCAGGAGGCAGGCGCCGCCGAGCGCATCCAGCTCGCGCACGCCCGCCGGGCCGTTCGGCTCGCACGGCAGGCCATGGGCCAGTACATCTACGAACCCACCCTCGCCGCACTGTCCGTCGGCGACCGGACCTACCTGGCCGCCATGGCGAGCGACGACGGGCCGTCGCGCTCGAGCGATATCCGGTTGCGGATGCGCGCGAAGGCCGGCTACGTGGGCGTGTACCGCCAGCGGCTCATCAACGCCGGCATCATCGAGCCCGCGGGCTACGGCAGCGTGCAGTTCACGACGCCGTACCTGCGGGAGTATCTGCGAGAGCACGTGGTGAGCGAGGCCATCGCGCTTCCGCAGGGGCGGGCATTCCCGCCGCCGCCCGATGAGGACGAGGACCTCGACGACTGAGCCCCTCCGGGCCCAGTCGTAAGGGGCGGGGTCGGCCTCGACGGACTCAGGGAACGCGCACGCCGGTGAACGGCGTCGCTCGACGCAGCTCGAAGCCCAGCTTCTCGTACGCGGCGATGGCACCCGTGTTGGCGGCCGCAGCGTGCATGAGCGCACGATCGCCGCGTTCTTGGATGTGGAAGGCGACGTCGAGCACAAGACGTGATGCGAGTCCCTGTCGGCGGTAGTCGGCGTCGGTCGCGACCGCGCTGATCTCCGTCCAACCCGCGGGGTGGAGTCGCTCTCCGGCCATGGCGATGAGCTTTCCGTCGCGGCGGATGCCGACGTAGCGCCCGAGCACGTACGTTCGCGGCAGGAAGGGGCCGGGCTGGTTGCGCTCCACGAGCGCCAGCATCTCGGGGGCGTCGCCTGCCCCGAGCTCGACGACCTCCTCGTCGGGTCTCGTCTGCAGGCGAGGCGTCTCGACCAGCTGCACCCCTTCGCCGCGCCAGGTCTGCGCCCAGCCGGCCGGAACCTCGGGGTCTGCGTGCGAGATCGCGAGCTCGGCCCCGGAGCCGAGGAGCTCGGCGATCGCGTCCCAGACGCCGGGCGCCTCCCAGGAGCGGACGCCCACGAACGGCGACACGTCGGCCGGGTATCGCTTGACGAGGTCGCCACCGACAGCGAGGTGCGCGTGGGCGCCCGTCAGCGAGTTCCAGGCGGGGTTGTCGAGCACGGAGGTGGAGGTGATGGTGGTGTCGGTCATGGGGTCCTCGAGACGGTGGATGTGTCTCCGATTGTCACGCACACGGCACGATGCTCTCGACGTCGTGACCGACGGTTACGACCCGTTGCCTCCCGCTCGGCTCAGATGCCGAGCTTCGCGCGCAGCTCCTCCACGTGGCCGTCCGGGTCGATGTCGTACGCGACCCAGGAGAGCTTCCCGGTGGCATCCACGATGAACGTCGACCTGATGACTCCGGTCCCCGCGATTCCCGCGACGGGACGCTCGCCCCACGCGCCCCATTCCATGGCGGTCGCCCCCGAGTCGCTGAGGAGCGAGTATGGCACCCGCTGCTCCTCGCCGAAGATGGCGAGCTCTCGCGGCTGGTCGAGCGAGATGCCGAGCACGGTGACTCCGGCGTCGCTGAGTGCGGCGTAGTTGTCGCGGAAGTCGCATGCCTGCTGCGTGCACTTGCGCGTGCCGGCCTTCGGGTAGAAGTAGACGACGACTGGCGAGCCGGCCAGGTCGCTGAGGCGGATGATCTCGCCGTGCTGGTCGGTGAGCGCGAAATCGGGGGCGCTGTCGCCAACGCTGAGAGTGGTGACCAAGATTGCTCCTCGCTCGGGAATCAGACCTGCCCGACTCTAGCGAGCGCGCATCCACCGTCGCCTGTGAACGAGTCGCGGGCCACCCGCCCACCGGGGGCGAGCGGCCCGCAACTGCAGAACGGAACCGAGCGATCGGCGCGAAGCCGACCCTGGCTGGACTCTCTAGGCCTCCACGGTGATGCCGAAGGCTTCTGCGAGGCGCAGGATCTTGCGTGCGCGACCGAGACGCGGGAGGTCGCTGCCGTCGCGGACCACGCCGCCGGAAGCGTCGAAGTCGGCGAGGAACTCGCGTGCCCAGAGGATGTCGCTCGTCTGCGGGCAGATGACCTCGTTGACGACGGCCGTCTGCTCGAGGCGGAGGCACAGCTTGCCGGTCATGCCGTGTTCGAGCGTCCACTCGGACTCGTTGCGGAGGACACGGAGGCTCTCGTCGGTGGTGGGTCCGTCGACAGGGCCCGGGAGGCCGGCCGCCTTGGAGGAGACGGTGAGGCGCGAGCGTGCGTAGGCCATGGCCTCGCGCGTCGCCCACATGCCGGTGTCGCGACGGAAGTCGCCGCTGCCGAAGGCGAGGCGGAAGGCGCCGTCAGCGCGGGCGATGTTCGTGGCCTCTTCGAGTCCGAGTGCCGACTCGATGAGCGGCACCACGGGGATGCGGGCGCCGAGTCGCTGGTACGTGTTGACGACCTGCTCGGCCTGCTCCGTCTTGGCGAGCACGACTCCGAGGAGACCGGGGACTCCCGCGAGCTCGTCGACGTCGTCGGCCCAGAAGTCGGACAGGGTGTCGTTGATGCGCACCCAGGCGGCGTTGCCGGCCTTGAGCCAGGCGATGACATCAGCCCGGGCGGCGGCCTTGTGCTTGGGGTCGACGGCGTCCTCGATATCGAGGATGACGACGTCGGCGCGCGAGGCTGCCGCAGCGTCGAAAGCTTCGGGCTTGGACGCCGGGACGAGCAACCAGGACCTGGCGTCTGCCGGGGGCACGACGTGTCCGGCGGTTGACTTGGGGTGGGGGCTCGCTGGAGCGTTCAGAACTCTCGCCTCATTCATCGACTGGATGCACGGGTCTGCTCGACCGCGTACGGCCGCGTGACACGCAGCCAAGGTGTGAGCTTAGTACGACGAAACGCGGTGTCCTCTTGCGGACCTCTACAAGAACGGCCAGGGATCCTGATCAGTAGGAGAACGGGATCAGGCCGATGAGGAAGAAGAGAACTGCGGGAACGAGGGTGATGACGCCGACGACGGAGCCGACAGCGGCTGGCATGTTGCGCCATCCGCTCGATCGAAGCGCGAGGACGCCGAAGACGATGGCGGCAACGGAGGTCAGCAGCTGCAGGATGCCGGTCGCGGGGCTCAGCACCCCGTAGATCTCGTAGCCGCCAGTGCGCGCCAGGATGCTCATCACGAAGGAGAGGAACGTGTTGATCGCCCACCCTCCGAGCGCGCTCGCCAGCGAGATCATGCCGAAGCGGTTCGTCGAGAAAGAGAGCTCTTCGCGCAGGCTCGAGAAGCTGGCCAGCTGCGTTCGACTCGGCGCCTTGGCCTGCTGGGGGCTGCCCGGCTGCTGGTAGCCACCCGGCTGGGCGTACTCGCCAGGCTGGGCATAGCTCCCCGGCTGCTGGTGGGCATCGGGCTGTGCGTAGCCGCCAGGCTGTGCGTAGCCCCCAGGCTGTGCGTAGCCGCCGGGCTGCTGGTACTCGCCAGGCTGCTGAGGGTCACCCGCTACCTGACCGTATCCCTGCCCCGACGGCGCCTGACCAGCAGGACCGTAGGCGGCGGGTGTGCCGCTCGGCGGGGTGCCGTAGCCGGACGCGCCCTGGGCTGCGTTCGACTGGGGGTCGGGGCTGTGCTGTCCGTTCCACTGGCTCGGTGTCGTCATGCGTTCACCCTAGGACCGTTGGTGTGTTCGTGACGCGGGCACCTCTGCCCGTCGCCTCTCTGCAATACGATTCGGTGCATGACGACGACGTTCTCCCCCTCGCCTGTTCTTGCCATCGACGCTGGCCAGAGCGGCATCCGCTCGCAGATCGATTCTGGCGAGGTTCGCTCCTTCGCCGCGATTCGCACCGACCTCCCGTTGGCGCCCCAGCTCGCGAGCGTCGTGGAGCAGTCGCTGCGTGATTCTGGATTGGCGGGGGTCACGGTGTCCGGTGGCGTGTCGGGGGTGACGCACGCGCAGACGGTTGCGGATGAACTCGCTCTGCTGGTCGGGCAGTTCGGCGTCGCGAGGGTCTTCATCGCGCACGATTCGATCTCGGCCTTCCTGGGGGCCCTCGGGTCCGAGCTCGGTGCGGTCGTCGCCGCTGGCACGGGTGTCGTGACGCTCGCGGTCGGCGCGGAACGCCTCGCGCAGGTCGACGGCTGGGGGTACCTCGTCGGAGACGCAGGTTCCGGGTACTGGATCGGTCGCGCCGCGCTGGACTCGGTGATGCGCGCCTTCGATGGCCGTGGCCCGGAGACGGCGCTCACCGAGGTCGTGCTCGCACACCACCCGGATCTGCCGAGCATGTACGTGTCGCTGCAGACGAACGAGGGGAAGGTCCGTCACATCGCGTCGTTCGCTCGGTCGGTCGGCGACCTAGCGGAGACGGATGCGGTCGCTGCTGGAATCCTGGCGGCGGCGGGCTCGGAGCTAGCCGTCTCGGTCGCGGCCGGGCTCGCGCGGGTCGGTCTGCCCGGCGGGCGTGAGGTTGTCCAGGTGCGGGCGATCGGCAACGTGTTCTCCTCGCCGCACGTGGCCGCGGCGTTCCGGCGCTCGCTGCTCGAGCGGGTGCCGGAGGCTCGGGTGGCGGTGGGCGAGAGCCACCCGCTGGACGGGGCGGCGATGCTCCCCCATCTGGAGAGGGACCACGCGCTCATCGCCTCGATCGGGGTCGTGACGCTCTAGGTCGTGACGCTCGAGATCGTGACGCTAGAGGCCCGCGCGCGGACGGCCTCCGTGAGAGCCCCGAGTGTCAGATCGCGAAGATGCGCTGCGCCGTCTCCAGCTTCTCGCCGGGCTCGAGCCAGGCGAGGTCGAGGCCGGAGTTGAAGGCGTCGGGCGCGCAGGTCATGGGCTCGACCGCGACGGCCTGGCGGTCCCATTCGATGCCGGGCTGATCGCTCGTGAAGACCTGCACCCACGGTGCATCCGTGCTCCAGGTCATGCCGACGCCCGTGCCGTCGGGGGTCGTGAGCGTCACCGTGGCGGTGTCGCCCTCCCCGAAGACATCGGTGAAGGCGTGGTCGATCTCCATCTCGCCGATGCGCCGTGCGGCCCGGAAGTCGAAGGCCCCCGCGACCTCCTCGACCGAGACGACCGAGCCGGGGAGCAGACGTGCGCCGTGGGCGTGCATGAGCTTCTGCGCGGGAGACTCGAGGGTCCATTCGTCGATCTGTCCCTCGCCGGCGACCAGGTACGAGTGCGTGGATGCGCCGGCAGGTGCGGTCCCGGCTCCGACGTTCCGCAGCTCCACCGTCGTGGTGAGGCCGTCGTCGCCGAGCACGTAGCTCGTGCGCACCTCGATGCGGAACGGGTAGCCCGTCTGCGGCTCGATCGTGGCCGTCAGCACGACGAGGTCGGGGCGCACATCCTCCGGTGTGAAGTCGAGCCAGAGGGCGAGGCCGTGCAGGGCGTGCCCGCGCTTGGGTTCGGAGAGGGGCAGCTGCAGCTCCTGCCCCTCGATGCGATACCGACCGTCGATGATGCGGTTCGGCCATGGGGCGAGCGTCGCCCCCTTGTACGCGGGCCGAACCTCATCCATGTCGAAGGTGTGCACGAGGTGCCTGCCGTTGTGCGTGAGCTCGCGCAGGGTCGCGCCGACGCTGGAGATCGAGGCCTCGTAGGCACCGTGCGAGAGGAAGTAGGAGGAGCCTGAGCGCGGGGTGATCGACATCTGTGGGGACTCCTCGGTGCTGTCGGGGGTAGGACCAAGGCAGTCTTTCACGCCGAGGCGAGGCGGGCGGGTCGCGGGAGCTCACGGAGTGCTTCCCAGACCGCGTCACTAGCCTGAGACGATGACTCCAGCTCCTCAGCCCTGGCCGCAGACCGCACTCTGGTGGCACGTGTACCCGCTCGGCTTCGTCGGTGCGGATACGGCGGGCGCTCCCCTCTCGAGCCCGGTCGAGCACCGCCTCGATCGCATCACGGCGTGGCTGGACGAACTTGTCGCTCTCGGCCTCAATGGCTTGCTGCTCGGCCCGATCTTCGCCTCGCAGACCCACGGCTACGACACGGTCGACCATCTCCGCATCGACCCGCGGCTCGGCGACGAGGCCGATTTCGACGCGCTCATCGCCGCCTGCCGTGAACGCGGCGTCCGCGTGCTCCTCGACGGTGTCTTCAACCATGTTGGCCGCGAGCACCCGTGGTGGCGCGAGGCGGTCGAGGCGGGCCCCGACTCGGGAGCGGCCGCGCGGTTCGCGAGAGGCGCGGATGCACGCGAGGTCGACGGACTCCCCGTCGACGTGTTCGAGGGCCACGACGCGCTTGTGGTGCTCAACCACCAGCATCCGGAGGTCGTCGAGCTCGTCGAGGTCGCCATGGCGCACTGGCTGGAGCGGGGCGTCGACGGATGGCGCCTCGACGCGGCCTACGCGGTCCCGCCGCTGTTCTGGCGGTCGACGATCGACCCGTTGCGCGAGCGGTTCCCGGACTCCTGGTTCGTCGGCGAGGTCATCCACGGCGACTACGAGGGGTACGTGCGAGAGTCCGGCCTCGACTCGGTGACGCAGTACGAGCTGTGGAAGGCGCTCCGCTCGTCCGTGCAGGAGCAGAACCTGTTCGAGCTCGACTGGTCGCTGCAGCGACACAACGACTTCGTGGAGCACTTCCTGCCGATGACGTTCCTCGGCAACCACGACGTGACGCGCATCGCGAGCGCCATCGACGATGAGCGCAACCACGCCATCGCCATCGCCATGCTGTTCTTCTTCTCGGGCGCCCCGAGCGTGTACGCGGGCGACGAGCGCGGGCTCGAGGCGCTGAAGGAGGAGCGGGCCGGTGGAGACGACGCCATCAGGCCGGAGTTTCCCAGCGACCCGAGGGAGTGGCCGGAGAACGCCTACTCGCGGGCGCACCGAGACGCGATCGCGTTCCGGCGCCAGCATCCCTGGCTCGCGACAGCGCGCATCCGCACGGAAGAGCTCGCGAACACGGCGGCACTGTTCATCGCCGAGGGCAGCGAGGGCGAGCGTGCTCTCCTCGCGGTGAACCTCGGCGACGACTCGGTGCTGCTCGGCGGCCGATCGGTCGACGGCCACGGTCTCGAGCGCTGGAGCGACGGCAGCTAGCGACGACGACTGACCAACTTCAGTGCAGAGAAGCCCCGGATTCGCCCGAGACGACCCGGAACGACCAGATCAGCACTGAAGTTGGTCAGGGCGCGCGTCAGTGCATCGAGACGAGGGAGTCCTGCTCGGCTGTTTCCGACTGCACGAGCGGGCGGTCCTTGGTGCCCCTGATCATGAAGCCGGCGATGAGCGCCGCGAGGAGCATGGCACCCGCCGCGGCAAGGAAGACCGCCGAGTAGCCGTTCGTGAAGGCCTGCAGCTGCGTCTCACCCGCCTCCAGTCCCGAAGCCACGGCGTTCGCGTAGAACACGGTGAAGACGGAGAGGCCGATCGACCCGCCGATCTGCATGGTCGAGTTCACGGTTGCCGCGGCGGCACCAGCGTCGTGCGGCTCCACGCCCGTGAGCGCGAGGTTCTGCAGCGGGACGAAGATCATCGAGAGGCCGATGCCGAGCAGCACGAGTCCGGGCAGGATGTGCGTGAGGTAGCTGCCGTCGACGGTCACACCGGAGAGCAGCAGGAGTCCGCCGGCGACGACGATCGGGCCGACGACCATGAACGGGCGTGGCCCGAACTTGGGGAGCAGACGCGCCCAGACGGGGACGCACACGAGGATGACGACGGTCATCGCGACGTTCGCGAGGCCAGCGACGAGCGGCTCCATTCCCATGACGATCTGCAGGTGCAGCGCGAGGTACATGGTGGCACCGATGAGCACGCTGCCGATGACGGCCTGGATGAGGAACGCTCCGCCGCGCACCCGGTCGAGCACGACCCGCAGCGGGAGCAGGGGCTGGGCGACGCGGGTCTCGATCCACACGAACGCGGCGAGGAGTGCAACGCCGAGCGCGAGGAAGCCGATGGTCCCGAGGGATCCCCAGCCCTCCTCGGCGAGGCTGAACCCGTAGACGAGCGAGCCGAGCCCGAGCGACACCGTGACGGTGCCCCAGAGGTCGTAGGTGTTGTCGCCCTCTGCCTTGCTCTCCTTCAGGACGATGAGCGCGCCGATGACACCGGCGATGACGAAGAAGACGTTGACGAGCAGGCACCAGCGCCAGCTGGCGAACTCGGTGAGCGCTCCGCCGAGCACCAGGCCGACTGCGGCCCCGCTTCCGCCGATGGCGCCGAAGACGGCGAACGCGGTGGTGCGCTCCTTGCCGGAGGGGAAGCTGACGGTGAGCAGCGCGAGGGCGGCTGGGGCGAGGAGCGCTGCGAAGAGCCCCTGGAGTCCGCGGGCGAGGATGAGGTCGAAGGCGCTCTGGGCGAAGCCGCCGTAGACCGAGGCGACCCCGAAGCCGATCATGCCGACGAGGAAGGCGCGCTTGCGTCCCCAGTAGTCGGCGATACGACCGCCGAGCAGGAGGAGCGCTCCGAAGACGAGGGCGTACGCGGTGACGACCCACTGCCGCTGCACGTCGGTGAGGCCGAGGTCGATCTGCGCCTGCGGCAGTGCGATCGTGACGATCGTGCCGTCGAGCACGACGACGAGCTGGGTGAGGGCGAGCACGGCGAGTGCCCACCACTTGGAGATGGTGCGTGGCGCAGATGCGCGCTCGACGGAAGACGCGTCAGAAGACAAGAAAACCCTCCAGGTTCTCAGAAAGCGAGTGCTGGAGGTTTCAAGCCTCGGACCGAGGACGTCGCCGCCTCGACCTACCCGAGCGGCGACGCTCGACAGATCGGCCATCTTAGCAAGTCCTGAAGCTCGACATAAGTCCACCGGTGTGGGTTCGCGCCGGGACGACGAAACCCCCGGAACCGAAGTTCCGGGGGTTTCGCATTCCCAGTGCTCTTGCTCTGGGACCCTGGTGCGCGAGGGGGGACTTGAACCCCCACACCCGAAGGCACACGGACCTGAACCGTGCGCGTCTGCCAATTCCGCCACTCGCGCCAACCTCCGAGAGATTACCAGACACTGTCGCAGAGTGCGAAACCGAGGCGCGGATGCACGCGTTTCAGACCCGAGAACGCCCTCCGGGAAGCGCCCAGGCGGGGCACCGGAAGCCCATAGCCAAGGCAAAGAAGTCGGACATCCAGCCCAGTGCCGTTAGCATGAAACAGATTCGCGCCACCCGGTGCGGGCTGTTGCGTGCCCTCGAGAACCAGGAGACATGTGGGAATCCTCGACAGATTTGAGCGTGGGCTCGAGCGTCTCTTCAATGGTGCGTTCGCGAAGACCTTCCGCTCTGGGCTCCAGCCCGTCGAGATCAGCGCCGCGCTGAAACGCGAGATGGACACCAGGGCGTCGATCGTCACACGCGACCGCGTGCTGGTCCCGAATCGCTTCAACGTGCAGATGTCGCAGGTCGACTACACGCGCATCTCGCAGATCGCTGGCATCCAGGACGAGCTCATGCGCGTCGTCGAGCAGCACGCCGCCAAGCAGGGCTACCAGTTCTCGGGCGGCCTCAGCATCAAGTTCCTGGAGAACGACTCGCTCTCCGAGGGGCGCATCGAGGTCGACTCGCGCAGCGTGCAGGGCCAGGTCGCCTGGGCTCCCATCCTGGACGTCGATGGCGAGCGCATCCACGTGGGCGTCGGATCGACGGTCATCGGGCGCGGCTCCGAAGCCGACATCACGATCGCGGACACCGGCGCCTCGCGAAAGCACGCCGAAGTCGTGTGGGACGGGAAGCGTGCGGGAATCCGCGATCTCGGCTCGACGAACGGCACGAAGGTCAACGGCCGTTCGATCTCCCAGGCGGGTCTCGAGCCCGATTCGACGATTCAGATCGGTCGTCACCGTATTGTGTTCCGGGTGATCCCCCAGGCCGACCCGAGCGACGACACCGGGTACCTCCCGCGACAGGGAGGCCTCACGTGACCAGTGAGCTGACTCTCCTCGTCTTGCGCCTCGCCTTCCTGGCCGCGCTGTGGATCTTCGTGTTCTCCGTCATCTACTCGCTTCGCAGCGACCTCTTCGGCACCCGGTCCTCCGCCTACAAGCAGGCCATGGAGAAGTCGCGCCAGCAGGTGTTCGCCTCGGCCGACAACGACGCGGCACCGGCGGCGGCACCGGCCCCCACGCCTGCTGCTCCCGTCCGCTCCTCCGACTCGGGCGATGCTGGTCCCGGCAGCCACCGGCCGCCGACCCCCGTGCCCAGTCCGGCTGCGCGCTCCGAGCGGCCGAGCAAGCTGGTCATCACCTCCGGCCCGAAGCGCGGCACGGAGCTGTCGCTGCGCAGCGAACCGCTCTCGATCGGCCGATCCGGCGACTCCGACCTCGTCATCCAGGACGACTACAGCTCCACGCACCACGCGCGCCTGCTGCTCTGGAACGATGCGTGGATGGTGCAGGACCTCGACTCGACGAACGGCACCTACGTCAACGGCAAGCGCGTCTCCCAGCCGACCCACGTACCGGTCGGCACGCCTGTCCGCATCGGGACGACGACGTTCGAGCTGCGATAGGCATGCTGGTCATCGCGCGCGCCGGCGCCGTCTCCCACGTCGGCAAGGTCAGAAGCAACAACCAGGACTCCGGCTTCGTCGGCACCAACCTGTTCGTCGTCGCGGATGGCATGGGCGGGCACGCCGGCGGTGACGTGGCGAGCGCGATCGCGGTCAAGCACTTCGCGGAGAACGACGAGCAGTACTCGAGCACCGATGATGCCGAGCAGGCCATGACGGAGATGCTCCTCGACGCGAACGCCCTCATCGCGGGTGCCGTCGAGGAGCACAGCGAGCTCCGCGGCATGGGAACCACGGTGAGCGCCCTCAGCCTCGTCGGCCAGTCCCTCGTGCTCGCGCACATCGGCGACTCGCGGGTGTACCGCTTCCGCGAGGGATCCCTCGTGCAGATGACCGTCGACCACACGTTCGTGCAGCGGCTCGTGGATGCGGGCCGCATCACAGCTGAGGAAGCGCTCACGCACCCGAGGCGCTCGGTGCTCATGCGCGTGCTCGGCGACGTCGAGACCAGGCCCGACGTCGACACGGAGGTCTTCGATATCCAGGAGGGCGACCGCTGGCTGCTCTGCTCGGACGGCCTCTCGAGCTACGTCGACGAGTCGCAGATCGAGCGCACCCTGGCCCGCATGGACGAGTCGAGCCGCGAGATCAGCGATGACCTCGTGCAGCTCGCGCTCGACAACGGCGCACCGGACAACGTGACCGTGGTGATGCTCGAGATCGGCCCCGAGCCGCTCGAGCCGATGAAGACGCGAGTCGTGGGGTCGGCCGCGAACCCCCTGCGCTACTCGGCGAACCTGCAGAAGCGCAGCAACCAGATCATCCCGTCCATCCTGCACCCCCTACGGCGGCCAGCTCCTCGCCCGCAGGACGAGGAGTTCGTGCCGTTCAGCGACGAGGCGCTGCAGGAGCTCATCGCGGAGGACAAGCGACGGAAGCGACTCCGGCAGGTCTCGTGGCTCGCGGCATCCATCGTCTTCCTCGCGGCGGTCGCCGGTGCTGGGCTCCTCGCCTACAACTGGACGCAGCAGCAGTACTACGTCGGTGAGAGCGTCGGCTACGTCGCCGTCTACCAGGGCGTGCAGCAGGGCATCGGACCGATCACCCTGCACGAGCTCACCGAGACGACCGACATCAAGATCTCGAGCCTGCCTGAGTACCAGCAATCGCAGGTCGACAAGACGATCAGCGCCGGCGACCGCGAGGCCGCCGACGAGATCGTGGAACGGCTCCGAGATGCCATTCCTGAGTAAGCAACGCGAAGAGGCGCCAGTCGTACCAGGCGCCCCGAGGAAGACCGGTCAGGGGCTCCGCAACATGGAGCTCGGCCTGCTGGTCTTCGCGTTCATCATCAACTTCTCCGCGCTGCTGCTCGTGCAGCTCGGTGTGCGCGGCACCTTCGACTTCAACGTCGTCACCCTGTCGGCCATCATCGGCGCGCTGACCCTCGGCGTGAACATCGTGCTGCGCTTCCGCGCGCCGGGCGCCGACCCGTTCATCCTGCCCATCGCGGCGGTGCTCAACGGCCTCGGCATCGCGATGATCTACCGCATCGACATCGGCAATTCCGATAACGACGGTGTGTTCTGGACTGCTTCGACGCAGCAGATCGTGCTCACGATGCTCGCCGTCGGCGTCGCCATCGTGGTGCTCATCCTGCTCAAGAACCACCGAGTGCTGCAGCGCTACACGTACGTGTTCATGGCCATCGCCATCGTCCTCCTGCTGCTGCCGCTCATCCCGGGCCTCGGGCGCACCGACGTCGCCGCGCGCGTGTGGATCAGCGTCGCGGGCTTCTCGTTCCAGCCCGGTGAGATCGCGAAGATCGCGCTCGCCATCTTCTTCGCGGGCTACCTCGTGACCGCGCGCGACTCGCTCTCCGTCGTCGGCAAGAAGTTCCTGTGGATGCGCTTCCCGCGCATCAGGGACCTGGGACCGATCCTCGTCGTGTGGGCCGTGTGCATGGGGGTCTTGGTCTTCCAGCGCGACCTGGGAACCTCCCTCCTGTACTTCGGACTGTTCCTGGTCATGGTCTTCGTCTCGACGGGGCGCCTCTCGTGGGTGCTCATCGGCCTCGGCCTGTTCGTCGGCGGCGCAATCATCGCGGCGACGTCGCTGAGCTACGTCGAGTTCCGCGTCCACGCCTGGCTCGACCCGTTCGAGGACGAGATGTACTTCGCCGACGGCGGCAGCGGGCAGCTCGTGACGGGACTCTTCGGCCTCGCGGCTGGCGGTCTCATCGGCAAGGGCCTCGGCTCGGGCAGCCCAGGCACGACCCCCCTCGCGTCGAGCGACTTCATCATCGCGGCCATCGGCGAGGAGCTCGGCATGGCCGGCATCTTCGTCGTGCTGCTCCTCTTCGTGATCTTCGTGGCGCGCGGCTTCCGCATCGGGCAGCAGGGGGTCGACGACTTCGGGCGGCTCCTCGCGACAGGCCTCGCGTTCACGATCGCCGTGCAGGTCTTCGTCGTGGCCGGTGGCGTCATGCGCGTCATCCCCCTGACGGGCCTCACGATGCCCTTCATGGCTGCAGGTGGCTCGAGCCTGCTCGCCAACTGGATCATCGTCGCGATCCTTCTCAGACTGAGCGACACCGTGCGTAACGTGCCGACGGAGGCGATCGACGAATGAGCAAGAACATCCGCCTCGTTGGCGTCCTCGTCATGATCATGTTCATGTCGCTGTTCGTGGCGTCGACGAGCATCCAGGTCTTCCAGGCCGAGTCGCTCCGGGACGACCCGCGCAACAGCCGGACCCGTGAGGAGAGCTTCGAGATCCAGCGTGGGCCGATCCTCGTCAACGGGACGCCGATCGCATCTTCGACGCCCGTCGACACTGCCTACAAGTACGAGCGACAGTACGAGAACGGCCCCCTCTACGCCGCCGTGACCGGGTACTACTCGGTCGACGGGGCATCCACGGGCCTCGAGGGCGCCCTGAATCCCGAGCTCTCGGGCAACAGCGACACGCAGTTCTTCCAGGGCCTCGAGCGTCTCTTCACGGGCCAGGATCCTGCTGGCGCATTCGTCGAGACGACGATCGACCCCGTCGCCCAGCAGACGGCGGCGGATGCTCTCGGCGAGTACAAGGGTGCGGCTGTGGCGATCAACCCGGCGACGGGCGCGATCCTGGCCATGTACTCGACGCCGACCTACGACCCGGCGCTGCTGGCGAGCCACGATCAGACGAGCGTGCTCGAGTCGTACAACGCGCTCCTGGCCGACCCGAACGATCCGCTCAGCAACCGCGCGATCGGCGGTGACATGAACCCGCCCGGCTCGGTGTTCAAGCTGGTCGTCGCCGCCGCGGCACTGGAGAACGGGCTCGCGACGGCCGAGTCCCCGCTCCCGAACCCGGCGACGCTCACGCTCCCGGGCACCAACGTCTCGGTGAACAACCCGTCCGCCGGCGCGAAGTGCGGAAGCGGCGACACGACGAACCTCCGTATCGCCATCGAGCAGTCGTGCAATGTGCCGTTCGCGCAGCTCGCCATGGACCTCGGTGCCGACAAGGTACGCGCTATGGCCGAGGCGTTCGGCTTCAACCACGAATTCGAGATCCCGATGACGGCGAGCGCGAGCAGCTACCCGACGGCGCTCGACGACGACGCGCAGCTCGCCCTGACGGGCTTCGGCCAGTTCGACGTGCGGGCGACGCCACTCCAGTTCGCGATGATCTCGGCGGCCATCGCCAACGGCGGCGAGGTCATGAACCCGTCGCTTGTCGAGAGCATCCAGACTCCGACGTTCCAGGAGATCCAGGGGCCGGAGATCTCGAGCTACGGCAGGGCCATCAGCGAGGAGACTGCGGCGTCACTCCAGTCGATGATGGAGGGCAGCGTGAACTCGGGCGTTGCCAGTAATGCAAGAATTGACGGGATCAACGTGGCTGGCAAGACAGGGACCGCGGAGAACGGCCAGGGTGAGCCGTACTCGCTGTGGTTCACAGGATTCGCCGAATCGGGCGATACGCAGATCGCGGTCGCGGTAGTGCTCGAAGACGGTGGCGGAATGGGACAGTCTGGGACCGGAAACGGCCTGGCGGCGACGATTGGGCAGCAAGTGATGAAGGCGGTGCTGAGCAGATGAGACCAGCTGCAGGTGTTTCGTTCGGAGACCGATACAAGCTGAGCTCGCGCATTGCCATCGGCGGCATGGGCGAGGTCTGGGAGGCGACCGATCAGGTGATCGGGCGCACCGTTGCCATCAAGATCCTCAAAGACGAGTACATGGGCGACCCTGGCTTCCTCGAGCGCTTCCGCGCTGAGGCGAGGCACGCCGCACTCGTGAACCACGAGGGCATCGCCAACGTGTACGACTACGGCGAGGAGAACGGCTCCGCCTACCTCGTCATGGAGCTCGTACCGGGCGAGGCGCTGTCGACCGTGCTCGAGCGCGAGCGGGTGCTGCCGCCCGACCAGGTCATGGACATCGTGTCGCAGACGGCGCTCGCCCTGCACGCCGCTCACAAGGCGGGTCTCGTGCACCGCGACATCAAGCCAGGCAACCTGCTCATCACGCCGGACCGTCGCGTGAAGATCACCGACTTCGGCATCGCTCGGATCGCCGACCAGGTGCCGCTCACGGCGACGGGCCAGGTCATGGGCACCGTCCAGTACCTCTCGCCCGAGCAGGCCTCCGGCCACGCCGCGAACCCGTCCACCGACATTTACTCGCTTGGCATCGTCGCCTACGAGGCGCTCGCCGGCAGGCGACCATTCACCGGCGAATCGCAGGTCGCGATCGCCATGGCGCACATCAACGACGAACCCCCGGCGCTTCCCGTGACGGTGCCAGAGCCGGTTCGCAACCTCGTGCTCGCTGCCATCGCGAAGAAGCCGGAAGACCGGCCGGTCTCGGCGGAGGTCTTCGCGCGCGCTGCGCGCGCGCTCCGCGACGGCAACGTCACGCGTGCAGCGCAGGCGGTCCCCGCGGTCCTGGGGCTGACGTCCGCCGACGAGGTCGGTGACGCCACCGCTCCGCTCGATCGCACCGCCATCATGGACGAGGGTGCGCGCACCACCGTGCTCGGCACGGCCGCCGGCACGACCGAGGTCATGAAGGACGACTTCGACACGCTCATCGGCGGACCCCCCGTCGAAGGCTCGGAAGAGGAGTCGACCTCGCTCGTCTCGCCAGCCGACGAGGAGCGCAAGAAGCCGGCTGCCTGGCTGTGGGTGCTCATCGGGGCGATCATCCTGTTCGCTGCGGCCCTGGCCTGGTTCGCGTTCGCGCTGGTGACCAACAACACCGACGCCGATGGGGCGACGACACCGCCGCCCTCGATCACCCAGACCACGCCGGCCGAGACTCCGTCGCAGGAGCCGACCCCAAGCGTGAGCACGCCGACCACCGTGTCGATCGCGCAGGCCGACTTCCTCGGCCTCGACTACGACACGGCAGCGAACCGCATCTCCGAGCTCGGGCTGACGCCGGCGCGAGCCGAGGGCCCTGTCGCGACGAACCAGGAAGACGTCAACACGGTCACGGCGGTGAGCCCCACCGGGAC
This sequence comes from Pseudoclavibacter sp. VKM Ac-2888, assembly GCF_015351285.1. Classification (NCBI taxonomy): domain Bacteria; kingdom Bacillati; phylum Actinomycetota; class Actinomycetes; order Micrococcales; family Microbacteriaceae; genus Pseudoclavibacter; species Pseudoclavibacter sp. VKM Ac-2888. The sequence goes on along the minus strand of NZ_JADKSM010000001.1, from coordinate 2,794,107 downwards.
CGTCGACCTCGGTTCCACCGTGACGCTCACGGTCTACGCGAACGTGGAGACGCCGAACACCCCGACGACGGCACCGACCGTCACCGTCAACGCGGCCGGCACGCAGGCCACCATCAGCTGGCCGTCGTTCCAGTGCCCTCCAGGACAGAGCCTCTCCGCGTACAACGTGAACGTGTCCGGCGCCGAATCACCGGGCAGCGTCACGGGAACCTCGGTGAACGTCAACGTCGAAGAGGGTTCGACGATCGTCGAGGCCTCGTACAGCGCCACCTGCGGCTCGGGCAACACGAGTGCCGACTCGCCGACCGGTTCGGCGACCGTCCCCCAGCCGACGCCGACCAGTTCCACTCCCCCGACGAACGGCACGGGAGGCTGATCTCGGAGGCCCGGCGGGCGGCTCCGGAAAGCAACGAATTCGCTCAACTCCATGCATCCACATGGAATGCGCGGTTCACAGCTTCGATGGCACCGATCACTCATTCGCGTCGAGATAAGATCGGCAGACTAACGAGGCTTGAGCTTGGCGAACACTGCCAAGGGGAGAGGAGCTTGCTTCCGTGATGCAGGGCGAACGCACGCTCGCTGGCCGATACGACATCGGCCGGCGTATTGGTCGTGGAGGTATGGCTGAGGTCTACCTCGGGACCGACGAGCGTCTTGGCCGCCGTGTCGCCGTCAAGCTTCTCAACACACAGCTCTCTGGCGAGCCCGACTTCCGGTCGCGCTTCCGACAGGAAGCCCAGGCCGCTGCACGGATGACGCACCCGACGATCGTCCGCGTCTTCGACGCGGGTGAGGACACGTTCGTGCGCGCCGATGGGCATGAGCTCGTCGTGCCCTACATCGTCATGGAGTACATCGAGGGGCAGCAGCTCCGCGACGTCATGGCCGGTGCCCCGCTCGCCGACACGCAGATCCACGAGTACATGACGGGCATCCTGACGGCGCTCGAGTACTCGCACCGTGCCGGCGTCGTGCACCGCGACATCAAGCCGGGCAACATCATGATCACGCCGGAGGACACGGTCAAGGTCATGGACTTCGGCATCGCCAGAGCCATCTCCGACACGGCGGGCACGATCGCCCAGACGACGGCGATCCTCGGCACCGCCTCCTACTTCTCCCCCGAGCAGGCCAAGGGCGAGAACGTCGACGGGCGAAGCGACCTCTACTCCGCGGGCATCGTCCTCTACGAGATGCTCACCGGCAAGGTCCCGTTCCAGGGTGATTCAGCCGTTGCCGTCGCCTACCAGCACGTCACCGAGCGCCCCATCGATGCCAACGAGATCAACCCGAAGGTCTCGAAGGCGATGAACGCGGTCGTCAAGCGCTCCCTCGCGAAGAACCGCGAGGACCGCTACCAGTCGGCTTCGGAGTTCCGTCGCGACCTCGACCTCGCAGCGCAGGGCATCATGCCGGCGTTCGCCACCAAGGTCGAGGACGACGACCGCACCCAGCTCTTCGGGCCGGCCCCTTCTGGCGTGAGCGCCACGGAGTCTGCCTTCAACTCGCTCTCCGAGACCGATGACCGCGCACCTCAGGTGCAGCGGCGTCCCCCCGCGATGTGGATCTGGGGCGCCGCGGCGCTCCTCGTGGTCGTCATCGTGGCCGTCAGCATCTGGGTCTCCTCCCTCCCCGACGTCGGTCAGCTGCCCGCAACGAGCGTCGATGTGCCGGACGTCGTGGGCGAGCAATGGGATGCGGCTCGCACAACGCTCGAAGACGCGGGCTTGACGCCCGTGCGTGCGGCGCAGACGAGCGATGAGGTTCCGGAGAACCAGGTCATCAGCACCACCCCGGGCTCAGGACTGAGCGTGTCTCCCGGCCAGGAGATCACCGTCCTGGTCTCCACCGGCCCGTCCGCGGTCACGATGCCCGACATCAACGGCATGACCGTGGAGCAGGCGACTGTCGCTCTCCAGGGTGCGGGCTTGAGCGTCGGCCAGATCACGTCAGAGGACTCTCCGACGGTCACTGCCGGCACGATCGTCCGCAGCGACCCTGCGGGTGGCTCCAGCGTCGCCGCGGGCTCCAGCATCAACCTCGTGACCTCCACGGGCAACGTGGCGCTGCCTGACCTCATCGGTCAGCCCCTCGAGTCCGCGACCGCCACGCTCCGAGAACTCGGACTCCTCGCAGTCGTGAAGCAGGACCCTGGATGCCTCGCGGTCGACGGCGACCCGATCGTGAACATGTCGGTTCCACCAGGACCAGTCGCCCAGCACTCCCAGGTCGAGGTCACCTACTGCACGTCCGTGCCGGCCCCGCCGGAGACGACCGCGCCAGCACCCGAACCCACCTCGAGCGCAGGCCCCTCCTCCTCAACGGAGAACTAGGGCCGCACGACGACCCGCGGCCACGGTCGCGGCGCCCGCGCAACGCGCTCCGGCTCCTTCCCGATGACCGGGAGGAGCCGTCGCCGTCAGAAGCGCAGTGCGGCCGCGGAGCCGCCGACTCCGAGGCCGACGGTGACGTCGTTCTGGGGCGTGAGCAGTGCATCCGCCCACGGGAACGCGTAGAAGACCAGGCCGTACAGGACGGCTGCGATCACGACGAGCGTGATCAGGAGCTTGACGGGCCAGGGCCCGGGGAGCACACGCCAGAGCGCGCCGTACATCAGAGACCCCCTTGCGTGGCGACGGACGCGGCGATCGACGCCGGCGGGCCGTCGGCCCGCGGCGTGAAGCTGTCGAACACCGCGTAGCCGATGATTCGCTCTGCCGTCGACCAGAACGGGTTGCAGCTCATGATCATCATGAGCCGGTCGGTGCCAGTCTGCTCCGGGTAGCGAGGCACCGAGCCGAGGACGTCGACCTGTGTGGGGGCGACGTACTCGCCGGAACGGTAGGAGTACGTGTACCAGCCGTCCGCGGTCTCCACGACGAGTTCGTCGCCGAGCTGCAGCTCGTGGATCTTCTGCATCGAAGCCCCGTAGGCAAGACGGTGGCCAGCAATGGCGAAGTTGCCGACCTCACCGGGCATCTGCGAGTCGGGGTAGTGGCCGATGTTGTTGTCGAGAACCTCGTGCTGTTCGATGCCCTGTGCGATGGGACGGGCGTAGTCGGCCCCCCAGGTGGGAACGTAGAGGATCGCGAAGCGCTCGTTCGTGACCGTCGGCGCCGAGGAGATGGGGATGCCGATCGCCGGATCTGTTGTGGTCACGGTCGTCGTTTCTTCACCGCCATCCGCGAGCACCTGGCTGAGTTCCTGCCCGGCCTGGTTCTGCTCATCGCCGACGATGAGGTCGTTGAGCCAGTACTTCCACCCGACGAAGAGCAGGACGACGACCCCGAGGGTCATGAGCACTTCACCCGAGACGCCGATGATGCTGAGCCGCCGCCTCGGCTTCGAGCCGGTGGGCTTCGAGGGGTTCTTGTGCTGCTGGGATGCGGCCCGCTGCTCTCGCAGGCGTCGCTCCGACCTGGTCTCGTAGCCGTCGTCGGCCGCGAGGAGAGACTCGATCGAAGTCGTCCCGTCGTCTCGTCCGGGCCGTTCAGCAGATGGCATAGGAGCAATCATAGATAGGATGGCCCGCATGTCTCGTGAGAAGTCCAGCGACTCCAAGTCCGACGAGCCGGAGAAGAAGACTCCGGCCGGTACGAAGAAGCACCGTTCCTCGGAAGCGTCCGCAGCTGCGGCCGCTCTCGCGGCGACGGAGAAGCAGCGTCGGCAGAAGCGCAGCTCCGGGGTGAGCGACAGCGACGAGCGCAACCCGAACCCGGTCTGGTTCAAGCCGCTCATGTTCGGCTTCCTGCTGCTCGGCTTCCTCTGGATCATCGTTTTCTACCTGACGAGCGGCGCTCTCCCGATTGCCGAGCTCGGCTCGTGGAACATCCTCGTGGGCTTCGGCATCGCGTTCATCGGCTTCATCATGACGACGAACTGGCGATAGCAGACTCCACGAGTTATCCACAGGGCCTCGAATGACAGCTGTGTAATTCATCCCCAGGTGTGCATAACCCTGTGGATAACTTTCACACAACACAGAGAAGCCGCGCATCCGACCGGATGCGCGGCTTCTCTCGTTCTGCGACGGAGACGGGGAGCTAGCCAGCTACCGCCAGCGGCAGTTGGGAGACGCTGACGGTGGCACCCACGACGATGAGGACGCCGAGTGCCGCCACTATCCAGAGCCCCTTCTGCGAGGGCTTCGCCGACTTCGACTCCCACAGGAACAGCCAGGAGCACAGTGCTCCCGTGACCAGCCCGCCGAGGTGCGCCTGCCAGGCGATACCTGGGATCACGAACCCCATGACGACGTTGATGCCGACCAGCACGATGAGTGACATGGTGTTCATCCGCGCCTGACGCATGACGACGAAGTACGCGCCGAAGAGTCCGAAGACGGCACCGGAGGCGCCGAGCACCGTGGTGTTCGGGGCAACCAGGGCGATCGCGAGCGAACCGCCGAGCGCGCTGACGACATAGAGCGCTGCGAACCTCAGGTGCCCGTAGACCTGCTCGAGCACCCGACCGAAGATCCACAGCGTCAGCATGTTGAACGCCAGGTGGAAGACGGTCGAGTGTGCGAACGCCGAGGTCAGCATGCGCCAGGGCTCGAATGCCCCGCTACCCGCGTGAGAGTAGATGCCGTGGTAGACGAGGATGCCCGTGAGCCAGTCCCCCGTCACCTGCTGCAGCAGCCAGAGGACCGCCGAGATGCCGATGATGGCGTAGGTGACGAGCGGACGCTGATCCTGCCCGAGCCGTCGCAACCGCGTTCGAGCCGAGGGCCGCTGGGCGGCCTTGGCTTTCGCGTTCGCCTCCCGGATGCACTCTGGACAGATCACGCCGACCGGCGCGAGTGTCTGGCATTCGGGGCACACGGTGCGCCCGCATCGCTGACAGAGCACGAAGCTCTGTCGGTCTGGGTGCCGGTAGCAGAAGTTCTCACGCTGCTGCGACAGCTCGGGTGATGTCATGCGGGGAGTGGCTCCTGGAGGTTAGAGCTGCTCGACGGTGACGCTCTCGATGACGACGTCCTTGAGCGGCTTGTCACGGCCGTCGGTGGGGACCTTCGCGATCGCGTCGACGACGGTGCGCGACTCATCGTCCGCGACGCGGCCGAAGATCGTGTGCTTCCCCTGGAGCCAGGGAGTTGGGTCCGTCGTGATGAAGAACTGCGAGCCGTTCGTGCCGCGCCCCATCTGCTTGCCGGCGTTCGCCATGGCGAAGATGTAGGGCTCGTTGAAGTTGAGCTCGGGGTGGATCTCGTCGTCGAACGCGAATCCGGGACCGCCGGTGCCGGTGCCCGTGGGGTCACCGCCCTGGATCATGAAGTTGGGGATGATGCGGTGGAAGATCACGCCGTCGTACAGGGGCGTGCTCTTCGTCTGGCCGTCACGAGGGTCGGTCCATTCGAGCTCACCCGTGGCGAGGCCCACGATGGTCTTGACCGTGTTCGGCGCGTGGTTGCCGAAGAGCTCCACCTTGATGGGGCCGTGGTTCGTGTTGATCGTTGCGAGTGCAGTGGCGATTGACATGCTGGTCATCTTTCCATAGCCCCCCGACTTCTCTCCCCCCTGTCCGCCGACAGCGTGCGGTGATTCAGGTTCCGTGTGGCAGAAGCGTGCCAAGATATGCAGTACCTACTTGTCAACGTCCGGAGGTACCAATGGCCCTTTCACGGAAGCAGTCGCGTGAACTCAAGCGTCTCCGCAAGGACGCAACAAACTTGTGGAGCGAGCAGCAGTCTGTCATCGAGCACGCTCGAGGCATCCTGCAGTCAGCAGGCGTGAGCGCGAAGGGCTTGGCTGAGTCCGAGCTCGTGCCAGCGCTGCAGAAGAGCTACGACAACAACGTCCGCCCCAGCTTCGACCGCAGCTACAACGCCGCGCGCGACAAGTACGAAGACGCGAGCGTCCGCTTCAACGGCAAGGTCCTTCCTGTCGTGGCCGGCCTCTCCGGCTCGCTTGCCGGCACGGTCAGCAACCTCGCTTCGAAGAACAACGACTTCAAGGACGCCGCTGGCACCGCGAAGAAGGTCTCGAAGGAGCTCAACTCGCGCGCCAAAAAGGCTTCGAAGGCGTACGACAAGAAGTACAACAGCTCCGGCGTCGGTGTCGGTGGCTGGCTGCTCATCGGCGCAGGCGTCGCCGCCGTCGCCGCTGTCGGCTATGCCCTCTGGCAGACCTTCCGTGCAGACGACGACCTGTGGATCGCCGACGAGGAGCTCGACGCTCCCGTCACGACGGTCTCGCCCGCTTCGGCAGCGAAGTAGTTCTCGCCGCACACGCGCACGACTGGCCCCGCACTCACCTGGTGAGCTGCGGGGCTTCGTCGTAGGCGGCGATGATGACCTGCGCGAGCGCGTCGGCCATCGCTGGCTTGGCGCCTCGCCACCACGCGAGTCTGACCTCGATCGTGGGGGCGTCCCGCAGCGGCCGGTAGGCGATACCGGGCCGCGGATGCTGCGCCGCCGTGGCCTCGCTTGTCACCCCGTAGACGCCGCCGTCCGCGATGAGGGTGAGCCACTCGTCGAGTGAGCTCGTGGGGATGAAGATCGGGGCGCGTTCCGCCGGCCAGAGTGAGCCGACCGTCGTGCCGGTGCGTGCATCCACCGCCATGGTCCGGCCGGCGAAGTCGTCGAGGAGCAGCGCCCTGCGTCTGGCGAGCGGATCGTCGTTCGCGAGGACGGCGACGCGTCGTTCCTCGCCGAGGCGGACCGTCTCGATTCGGGGATCACGGGGAACCGTGCGGAACACGGCGAGCTCGACCTCGCCGTCGAGGAGCCCAGCCGTCGCCGTGTTGCTCTGCCGGAAGACGAGGTGCGACTCAGGATGCTGTGCTCGCCAGGTGCGCTGCACGGCACCGGTGTGCGCGCCGAGAGTCGACCAGGCATAGCCGACGCGCAACTCCCGGGTCGTCTCGGCGACCTCGTCGCTGATGAGACGCACCTCGAGCAGCACCCGGCGGGCGCGGGTCAGGACACGCTCGCCGAGTGGGGTGAGCGCGACGTGCCGAGTCGACCTGGAGAGCAGCTGGGCTCCGAGCTGCGTCTCGAGGGAGAGGATCGCCCGGGAGACGGCCGCCTGCGAGCAGTGGAGCTCGATCGCCGCATCGGTGAAGGTTCCCGTGTCGACGACCGCAGCGAGGGCGCGTAGGTGGCGAATCTCCAAACTCATGCGTCCAGCGTATAACTCACGCGTGTCGCGCATTTCTGGGCCTGCGCAGGCGGGTTCACCATGGGCGCATGACAGGAACCGGGAGAACGGCCGCCGCTGCCGCACCACGCAGCGTGGTGACGGGTGCAGCGATGCTGACCGGAAGCGGACTCTCCAACCAGCTCGGCGCGGCACTCGGCGCACTGGCCTTCGGCCCCCTCGGCACGTCGGGCGTCGTGGCCATCCGCCAGCTCGTGTCCGCAGCCATCTTGCTGCCTGTCGCGCGCCCTCGCCTGCGGAGCTTCACGTGGGCGCAATGGTGGCCCGCGCTCCTGCTCGGCGTCGTCTTGGCGACCATGAACCTGTCCTTGTACGGAGCCGTCGACCGCATCGGGCTCGGCCTTGCCGTGACCCTCGAGTTCCTCGGACCCCTCGCCGTGGCGCTGTGCGCATCCCGCACGAAGGCCGATCTCCTGCTCGCGGCCGGCGCCGCCGTCGGCGTCTACGTGCTGCTGCTCCCAGACGCGTCGAGCGACATCCTCGGCTACGCCCTCGGGCTGCTCGCGGCGTGCTGCTGGGCGAGCTACATCCTGCTCAATCGGATGCTCGGCGGTCGCCTGAGCGGCCTCCAGGCGCCCGCTACGGCAACGCTCGTGTCGAGCCTCCTGACGCTCCCGATCACGGTGCAGCTGATCGCGGAGGGCCGGATGCTCGGCTGGCCGCTGCTGCTGGCCGCGCTCTCCGGCGTACTGTGCTCCGTCATCCCGTACTCGATCGACGTCATCGCGCTTCGCTGGGTGACGACGAGGTTCTTCGGGGTGTTCATGAGCATCAACCCGATGTTCGCCGCCATCGCCGGCGTCGTGGTGCTCGGTCAGGTGCCCGCCACCCATGAGTGGGTCGGGATGGCGATGATCGTGGCCGTCAACGCCGTCGCGGTGTCTCGCAGCCTTCGGGGGTCTCGTGTCGCCCACGAGCCCCGTGACGGGGTCGCGCCCTCAAGCGCCTAGCGGGGGGCCCGAGTCGAACGCAGGTGGCCATTGGCCGGACGCTCCTCGTGGAGCCTGAGCCCCACGTCCACGAGCGACACCGTGCGGAGCGCAGCTATCTCGTCGAGGTCGAACCAGCGAGCCTCGTCCGTCGAGCCGCCCCGCTCGTTGCGGAGCTCGCCGCTCACGATGCTGGCCTCGTAGACGACCCGAACCGACTGCATGGGCGTCTTGCCTGGCTCGAGCCGGTCGCGGCCCGCGATGATGTGCGAGTCGATGCCGAGGAGCCGGTCGATGGACGCGTGGTAGCCGGTCTCCTCCCAGATCTCGCGGACGACGCCGTCGATCGGATCCTCACCGGGGTCGGTCCCACCGCCGGGCAGGGTCCAGCCGGAACGACCGCGGTCCCGCCAGTGCGCGAGGAGGATCTGCCCGTCGCGCACGATGACACCGTAGGAAGCGAGTCGTCGATGCACGGAACCCCCAAAGATCTCTGCCGAGGTCTCGAGGTCAGCGGCCTGATGCCTGGGCCGACCCGAACCACGGGCGATCGCTATCGTACGCCGCCGCGCGCCGGGCCTCCGCACAGGGAGGCGCCGACGCGCGGTCGCCGGGCACTGTCGTCTGCCCGGATCAGCGACGCAGCGTCTTGCGAGCCAGGAAGTTGCCGAGGAACTGGAGGCCCTGGACGAGGATGACGATGACGATGACCGCGGCCCACGTGACTTCGGGCTGGAACTGCCGGTAGCCGTACTGGATCGCGAAGTCACCGAGTCCTCCACCACCGATGAATCCGGCGACCGCCGACATATCGACAAGCGAGACGACGGCGAAGGTGTAGCCCAGGATGAGCGGCCCGAGCGCCTCAGGCACGATGACGCTCCACACGATCTGGAAGCGTCCCGCGCCGGACGCACGCGCCGCCTCGATGACGCCAGGGGACACCGTCAGCAGGTTCTGCTCGACGAGGCGCGAGATCCCGAAGGTCGCCGCGAGGGACAGGGCGACGATCGCCGCGTTGGTGCCGATGCCGGAGCCCACGATGAGTCGTGAGAGAGGCTGAACGGCCGCGATGAAGATGATGAAGGGGATGGGTCGGAAGAAATTCACGATCACATTCATGACCGCGTTCGCGAAGCGCTGCTCGTAGAGGTTGCCCCTGCGCGTCAGGTAGAGCACGAGCCCGACCAGGAGTCCGCCGATGCCACCGAACAGCAGGCTCAGGGAGACGAGGAAAAGGGTCTCACCGGTCGCCTCGAACAGCTTGGGCAGGAGTTCGATGACCTCGTTCATGCCGCACCTCCTGCGGTGATGTCGTCGAATTCGGTGACAACCGCGAGGCCGCCGATCTCGTCGAGAGCTCGACGTCGCGCGCCAGCATCACCTTGGAGGGCGAACGTCAGGTCGCCGAAGGACTTGCCGCGGATCTCGTTCATGCCGCCGTAGACGAGCTCCACGGTGATGCCTGCCTCGTGCAGGATGCGCAGTGCCTGGGCCTGGTTCGTTCGACCGTCGCGGAAGCTCAGCGTCACGAGCGTGCCGGGGTGGCGCGCACTGAGGTCGGCCCGGAGACCGGCATCCGGGATGCCCTGCACAACCGTCGAGACGAAGCGCTGCGTGGCGGGTGCCTGCGGGTTCGCGAAGATATCGAAGACCTCGCCCTGCTCGACGATCTTGCCGTGCTCCATGACGGCGACGTGACTCGCGATCTCCTTCACGACGTCCATCTCGTGGGTGATGACGATGATCGTGACCCCGAGCTCCTGGTTCGCCTTCTTGAGCAGCTGCAGCACATCGGCCGTGGTCTGCGGGTCGAGGGCGCTCGTGGACTCGTCGGCGAGCAGGATGCTGGGGTTCGTTGCGAGCGCACGGGCGATGCCGACACGCTGCTTCTGGCCGCCGGAGAGCTGGTCGGGGAAGGCCCGAGCCTTCTCGGAGAGCCCCACGAACTCCAGGAGCTCGGCGATGCGCTTCTCACGCTGCGCCTTTGGCGTCTTCGCGACGCGCAGCGGATACGCTACGTTGCCCGCGACGTTGCGGGAGTTGAAGAGGTTGAACTGCTGGAAGATCATGCCGATGCCCGCGCGCACCGAGCGCAGCTTCGTCTCGCTGAGCGTCGTGATGTCGACGCCGTCGACGTGGATGCTGCCGGACGTGGTCGGCTCCAGGGCATTGATGAGGCGCACCATGGTCGACTTGCCAGCTCCCGAGTAGCCGATGACGCCGTAGATGTCACCGGCATCGACGTTGAGCGAGATGCCGTCGACGGCTCTGGTCGCCGGGGCTCCGCGCTTCGGCGACGGATACTCCTTGACGACGTCGGTGAGTGTGATGAGGGCCATGTGTTCGCTCTCGCCTTCTTCACGGTCGAACCGTGTGGGTGGTGCTGGTGGACGACGTCGGGACGCCATCCGTCGGTGCAAGCGAGTTCGCCGCCCGAGGCCTGATGATCATCATCGGGTCCCGGGCGGCGATCACGCGAGCGGTGGGTTCTAGCCCTGCGCTTCGATCTCGGTGACGAGCTCGTCGAGTGTCGACTTCAGCTCGTCGACGGGGGTCTTGGTGAGCACGGCGGTGTCGCCGAACGTCTCCTTGACCGAAGCCGCGACTGCCTCGGAGTTCTGGTAGATCTCGACCAGCTTCAGGTAGTTCGCGTTGTCGGCGTTCTCGGCCGACGTGACGAAGATGTTGATGTACGGGAACGCGGAGGCGTTCTGGGGGTCATCGCGAGTGAGCGCGTCGTCCGTCGTGAGGCCTGCGTTCTCGACGAAGTCGTTGTTGATGATCGCCCCGGCGAGGTCCGGCAGCGAGGTCGCCGTGACGGAGGCCTCGAGCTCGGTCACCGTGACGCGCGACTCGGGGAGCACGTCGTCGAGGGTCGAGAACGGCGAGCCGCCGTCCTTGAGCGAGATGAGACCGGCTTCCTGGAGCACGAGGAGGCCACGTGCGCGGTTCGACGCGTCGTTCGGCACCGCAACCTCGGCGCCATCCGGGATCGCCTCGACGGAGTCGTACTGCGAGGAGTAGAAGCCGAGGGGGTAGATCGCCGTCGAGCCGATCGGCACGAGGTCGTCGCCGCTGGCGGCGTTGTGCTGCGCGAGGTAGATGATGTGCTGGAACGCGTTGACGTCGAGCTCACCCTCGGTCGTCGCCGGGTTCGGCTGGTTGTAGTCCGAGAAGTCGACGAGCTCGACCGTGAGGTCCTGGGCTGCGGCCTCCTCGACGAGCACCTCCCAGTACGGGTCGGATGCGCCGACGACGCCGAGCTTGATGGTGTTCTCATCGGATGCGCCGGTGGAGCACGCGGAGAGGCCTCCAACGAGGGCGATCGCGCCGATTGCTGCGGCGATCTTGGTGAGACGTGACATGGAGGAGGGTCCTTTCAATGCGGCGCGCAAGCGCCGGCCATCCTCTAAGGGTCTAGAGGGCCTCGCAAGAAGAGCCACGAGGCGTCGCAAGAATAAGAGAACAGAGGGTCTCCGCGCCGATACATCCTGACACGTTGCGTAACAGTCCACTGACGGGGTCATGAACGCAAGAATGTTGCGGTCAGACCCGCATTTAGCTCAGGGGAGGAGCCCCAGCTGCCTCGCCTTGGCAAGAGCTTGGTAGCGAGAGCTCGCATCCAGCTTCGTCATTGCCGTACCGAGGTAGCTCTTGACGGTGCTTTCGGTCAGGATCAGCTTTCCGGCGATGTCCCGATTGGAGAGTCCGAGGGCGATCTGCCCGAGCACGTCGAGCTCCCGCGGCGAGAGCCTGACTGGTGCCTCGGCCGAATCGACAGCTCTCGAGTGCTCTCGATCGCGGGGGTCGCCGTGATCTCCGGCGAATCTGACAAGCCGCTCCTCGACGCCTCGAAGGCGCGCACGGACGCGCGCGTCGCCGAGCATCGACGAGACCTCGCGCAGATCGGAGAAGGTGCCCCGCAGCTCCTCCAGCTGGGCTGCAGTGAGTCCGCCGGATCCGAGTTCGGAGATGCTCGCGGACCCCACCCGCATTCGGCGCCTCAGCTCGTCTCGGAGACGCAGCTCATCCTCGACCTTCTTGCCGAGTGCGACGGCCTGACCGAGCGACATCGATTGGGAGTCCGGAGCCGCGCGGAACCCGCCGTAGAGCACGCCCCGAACATGCTTGTCGACGATGACCGGAACCGCCATGAGGCTCTGGACGTCCTCAGACAGGACCTGCACGTCGTAGTCGTGCGTGATGCGGCTGCTGCCGCGGTAGTTCGTCGTGACCTTCGCGCGACGCTCCAGCATCGCGCGGCCGCCGAGTCCTCGACCGAGCTGCACTCGCAACCCGACCAATCCACGACCCTGATTCCCACAGATCGTGTGCACGTTCGTCGTGTCGCGATGGGTGGGTCCGCCGAACGAGAGTGAACACCCCGTGGTCTCGCGCAGGCGGGCGACGGCCTCGGCGAAGACGTCCGCCTCAGTGGCTGCCTCTGGGAACATCATGTGGTCACTACCAACTTCCGGGGGTAGTTCGATACTTCGTCGTATGCGTAGCGTGGATGCTATCACGCAGGCAATGAGGCTTTCGTGTTCGCAACGATGCGAAGAAGCCCCGCCTTTTGCCGTCGAGAACTGCACGCACATATCTGACGAACGCAGCAATGCACTGAGGCAAGGAGGCCCCATGCGACACGAAACGTCATCTCAACCCCCAGGCGGAATCGACTACGTCGCATTCGAGGAAGCGGCTGAATTCAAGGAGCTGAAGAAGCGCCAGCGCTCCTTCGTCTTCCCACTCTCGATCTTCTTCCTGGTCTGGTACGGCGCGTACATCATCGTGGCCGCCTACGCGCATGACTTCATGGCCACCCCGGTCTTCGGCAACATCAACGTAGGTCTGCTGCTCGGCATGGGCCAGTTCGTGACGACCTTCGCGATCACCATGTGGTACGTCTCCTACGCCAACCGGCGGCTCGATCCGCTCGCGAACGACCTTCGCGTTGAGCTCACCAAGGCGGACCAGGCATGAGCGGGCAGCTGCTGGCACCCCAGGCCAGCGCTGTCGCGAACAATGACCCCGTCCTGAATATCGCGATCTTCGCGGCATTCGTCGCGGTCACTCTCTTCATCGTCATTCGCGCAAGCCGCAACAGCAAGACCGCAGCCGACTACTACGCCGGCGGGCGATCCTTCTCCGGGACCCAGAATGGGTTCGCGATCTCGGGTGATTACCTGTCAGCAGCGTCGTTCCTCGGTATTGTCGGCGCTATTGCCATCAACGGCTACGACGGATTCCTCTATTCGATCGGCTTCCTCGTCGCCTGGCTCGTCGCTCTGCTGCTCGTCGCCGAGCTCATGCGCAACACCGGCAAGTTCACGATGGCGGACGTACTCTCGTTCCGCCTCAAGCAGCGTCCGGTGCGCGTCGCCGCAGCCCTCACGACCCTCGCGGTGTGCTTCTTCTACCTGCTCGCGCAGATGGCGGGAGCCGGCGGCCTCGTCGCCCTCCTCCTCGGCATCACCGACGACATCGGGGTCGCGATCGTCGTCGCCGTCGTCGGCGTGCTCATGATCATCTACGTGCTCATCGGCGGGATGAAGGGCACCACCTGGGTGCAGATCATCAAGGCCTTCCTGCTCATCGGCGGCGCGGGTGCGATGACCATCTGGGTGCTCGTCATCAACGGCTTCGATCTCTCCGCGCTCCTCCAGGCGGCGGTCGACAAGGCGGCCCTCGACGGTGCGGAGGATCCGGCCGCGATCCTCGCGCCTGGCCTGCAGTACGGCAAGAACCCGATCGACTTCGTCTCGCTCGGACTCGCGCTGGTGCTCGGCACAGCTGGACTCCCGCACGTGCTCATGCGCTTCTACACGGTGCCCACCGCCAAGGAGGCCAGGAAGTCGGTGGTCTGGGCCATCTGGCTCATCGGCGGCTTCTACGTCTTCACACTCATCCTCGGCTACGGCGCAGCGGCACTCGTGGGGGCCCCGGCCATCAAGGATGCGCCAGGAGGCGTCAACTCTGCGGCCCCGCTGCTCGCCCTCGAGCTGGGCGGGCCGATCCTCATGGGCTTCATCTCGGCGGTCGCATTCGCCACGATCCTCGCGGTCGTCGCGGGCCTCGCGATCACGGCTGCCGCATCCTTCGCCCACGACATCTACAACAGCGTCGTGAAGCGTGGAACGGCGACCCCAGAGCAGGAGGTGAAGGTCGGCAAGTACACGGTGGTCGTCCTCGGTGTCGTCGCCATCGTCGGTGGCATCGGCGTGCAGGGGCAGGACATCGCGTTCCTCGTGGCGCTCGCCTTCGCTGTCGCGGCCAGCGCGAACCTGCCGACGATCCTGTATTCGCTCTACTGGCGCAAGTTCACGACCCGTGGGGCGCTGTGGAGCATGTACGGCGGACTCGCGACGGCCATCATCCTGATCGTCTTCTCGAAGGTCGTCTCCGGCGCCGAGACGGCGATGCTCGGCGAGGGAATCGACTTCGCCTGGTTCCCACTCAACAACCCCGGCATCGTCTCGATCCCGGTCGGGTTCTTCCTCGGCTGGCTCGGCTCAGTGCTGCCGCAGAAGAAGGAAGACCCTCGGGTCGCCGCGGAGATGGATGTGCGCTCGCTCACGGGCTACGGCGCGGAGGAGGCCGTCGAGCACTAGAAAGCTCGCTGCACCGCGTTCGTCGACACGTCGCGTTCGCGTTCGCGAATGGTCGCTCTGACTCGCTCAGGGCGGCCATTTGCGCGTCCGCGTTGTCTCGGTGCCACAACGCACATGAGGTTCCGCAGGCGCGTGGGTAGCGTGGGCCTGTCCACGATGCACATGGAGGTGCGGATTTGACGCAGTCAGCGGAGACAGGTTCCCTCGCGGGGAAGACCATCATCATGTCGGGCGGGAGCCGCGGCATCGGACTCGCAATCGCGAAGCGCGCCGCGCGTGACGGTGCGAACGTCGTGCTCCTCGCCAAGACCGGGGATCCGCATCCGAAGCTGCCAGGGACGGTGTACACGGCCGCTGAGGAGATACGCGAGGCCGGCGGACGCGCGCTGCCGGTCGTTGGCGACGTGCGCGACGACTCCGACCTGCAGCGGGCGGTCGACAGCGCCGTCGCCGAGTTCGGCGGCATCGACATCGTCGTCAACAATGCGAGCGCCATCGACCTGCGCTCGACGCTCGACATCGACGAGAAGCGCTACGACCTCATGCACCAGATCAACCAGCGCGGCACATTCATGCTCTCGCGGGCAGCCCTGCAGCACCTCCTCGAGTCACAGGATGCGCGCATCCTGTCGCTCTCGCCGCCCCTCAACCTCGCCCCCCAGTGGCTCGGCGCCTACCCGGCGTACATGACCGCGAAATACGGCATGACGCTCGCCACGCTCGGTATCGCGGCCGAGTTCGCTGAACGGGGTGTGGATGCGAACACCCTGTGGCCCCGCACCACCATCCAGACAGCAGCGGTAGCCAACATCATCGGCGGCGAGGAGCTCATGCGCCGCAGCCGCACCCCTGAGCTGTACGCCGACGCCGCCCACGCGGTGCTCACAGCCCCGCGGGGCCGGTATCGAGGACAGACGCTGCTCTGCGAGGACGTGCTCGCAGACGCCGGCGTGAGCGACCTCAGCGTGTACTCGCCGGGAGTCGACGCCTCCGAGCTCTACCCCGACGCCTTCGTTGACTGATCGAGTGCGGAACAATTGTAGGCAACTGTAGGTAAGTATAGTTATTTGCTATACATGGCTACAGTTCGCTAGCAAGTGCTTGGAGTCACATGGATCCGGTCAAGAACCCCTACGTGCCAGGTGCTGGTCGCAAACCGGCCGCTCTCGTAGGTCGCGACTCATCGATGACCGGGTGGCGGATCGCACTCCAGCGAGCCGAAAACGGGATCACTGATCAACCGTTCGTCCTCTACGGCCTCCGCGGGGTCGGGAAGACCGTGCTCTTGACTCAGTTCCGACATGACGCCGAAGACCGCGACTGGTGGGTCGTGCAAATCGAGGCCGGTTCCGATCGTGAGCTCAGAGAGCTGATCGGTGAGGGCCTCTACGAACCGCTGTCTGACATCAGCCGACCATCGGCGGGCCGCAAAGTTCTCAAGGCCCTCCGGACGGCTCTGTCGTTCAAGGCGTCCTACGATGCGAACGGATCCTGGACATTCGGCGTGGATCTGTCTGACACGCCAGGTGGCGGTGCCGACAGTGGCGTCCTGCATACAGATCTCCGCAAGATCATCAAGGATGTGGGTCTCGCCGCGAGGGAAGAGGGAGTCGGGCTCGCAATCCTCATCGATGAGGCGCAGGACCTTTCAGCGGAAGAACTCACGACGCTCGCCGCAGTCACACAGTCGGCTGCCCAGGACAACTGGCCAGTATTGTTTGCTCTCGCTGGGCTGCCCAACCTCCCCCAGATCCTCGCCGAGGCGAAGTCGTATACGGAACGGTTCCAGTTCAACCAGATCGAGCGACTCTCGCGCGCTGACGCCCACCTCGCGATCGCTCAACCTTCGGCCGCGGAACTCGTCACCTGGGCAGAGGATGCCGTCCAGCACCTCATCACGGAGTCCGGACAGTACCCCTACTTCATTCAGCAATTCGGCCGTGAAGCTTGGAATGTCGCCACCGGAAGCCAGATCACCCTCGCAGACTCTCGTCTTGGGGTAGCGACCGGACAGAACCTCCTCGACAACGGGTTCTTCCGAGCGCGGTGGGACCGGACAACGGCGTCGGAGAAGCGATACCTCCGGGCAATGTGCCCGGAAGGCGATGCTGGTGTTGGATCCGGCGAAGTGGCCGCACGACTGAAGAAGTCCATCAGCAGTCTCGGCCCCGCCAGAGCTCAACTCATCCACAAGGGCCTGATCTACGCGCCGGACCACGGGGTCGTGGCCTTCACTGTTCCCGGTATGGCGTCGTTCATCGAACGGCAGATCGAATCCTGAACCACCGTGGCCAGCGACTCGTTCGGATGCGGAACCTGTCACCGCGTCACGAGACGAGACGCTGCTCTGCGAGGACGTGCTCGCAGACGCCGGCGTGAGCGACCTCAGCGTGCACTCGCCGGGAGTCGACGCCTCCGAGCTCCACCCCGACGCCTTCGTCGACTAGGCAGACAAGAAAGAACCCCGGCCAGATTTCTCTGACCGGGGTTCTTTGTCACCGTGGAGCCTAGGAGATTCGAACTCCTGACATCCTGCTTGCAAAGCAGGCACTCTACCAACTGAGTTAAGGCCCCGTTCGGGTGGAAACGATACCAACCTTCAGTATCGAACCGTGGGGCTACCAGGACTTGAACCTGGGACCTCTTCGTTATCAGCGAAGCGCTCTAACCGCCTGAGCTATAGCCCCCGAAGCGACTGCCCCAACATACACGAAAAGTGCACGTCAAGGGAAATCGAGCCGCTAGCTGTTCGTGAAACCGAACACGAGGCCCCCCGTGACCTTCACAGCGAGGTTGTAGAGGAACGCCGCAACTGCGCCGAGGGCCGTGCCCGCGACGAGGTTGAGGAGTGCGACCACAAGGGAGAACAGCATCAGCTGAGGCAGGGTGACGAAGTCGTCGACTCCCACGCCGGCCGAGCCGGAGACGTCATTGAGCAGGTCGTTGACGCTTCCGAGCACACCCGTGTTCTCGATGACGGTCCACATCAGGAACGTCGCGACGATCGTGATGATGCCGAAGCAGATCGACAGGAGGAAGGAGAACTTCACGACAGACCAGAAGTCGATGTGCACCAAACGGAGGCGCACCTGCTTGCTCGCAGTCTTCTTGCTGGACTTCTGGGCCAGCTTGTCAGCAACGCTCGTCATAGATCAGTACCTCAGTCTTCGGTCTCGTCCTGCTCGAACGACGTGACAGAGTCTGCCACAGTCTCACTCTGGGCACTCTCGGCTGGGGCAGTCTCGCCGTCAGCTGATCCTGCAGACGCTTCCTCGAGGGCGGAGTCGGCGGCGGTGACGTCCGTCTCACCGTCCTCACCTTCCTCGTCTTCCTTCTCGAGTTCGCGGTCGGCGTTCTGCGCGATCGCGATCACGTAGTCGCTGCTGTCGAGCCTCGCGAACGTCACGCCCATGGAGTCGCGTCCCGTCACCGAGACCTCGGCGACGTTGGAGCGAACGACCTTGCCGGAGCCGAGGATGACCAGGACCTCTTCGTTGTCGTGGACGAGCAGCGCGCCGGCGAGGCCGCCGCGCTCCTCGTTCAGCTTCGCGACCTTGATGCCGAGTCCGCCGCGCTTCTGGATGCGGTACTGCGACACCGAGGTTCGCTTCGCGTAGCCGCCCTCCGTGACGATGAACACGTAGGCATCGTCGCTCGAGGTGACCGCGGCCGTCAGCAGGTAGTCGCCGTCGCGGAACGACATTCCCTTGACGCCGGAGGTCGACCGGCCCATGGGCCGAAGCGCCTCGTCGTTCGCCTCGAAGCGAAGCGACATTCCGAGGTGCGAGACGCAGAACACGTGGTCCGACTCGTCGGCGAGCATGGCGGAGACCAGCTCGTCCCCTTCGCGAAGGTTGACCGCGATGATGCCAGCCTGACGGTTCGTGTCGTACTCCGTGAGGGCCGTCTTCTTGACGAGCCCCTCACGCGTCGCGAGGACGAGATACTGCGCCTGGCGGTAGTCGCTGATGTCGAGGATCTGCGCGACCTTCTCATCAGGCTGGAGCGGCAGGAGGTTCGCGATGTGCTGCCCCTTCGCGTCCCGTCCCGCCTCCATGAGCTCGTACGCCTTCGCCCGGTACACGCGGCCCAGGTTGGTGAAGAAGAGCAGCCAGTGGTGTGTCGTCGTCACGAAGAACTGCTCGACGACGTCATCCGCTCGGAGCTGCGCGCCCTTGATGCCCTTGCCGCCGCGGTGCTGCGAGCGGTAGTTGTCGCTGCGCGTGCGCTTGATGTAGCCGCCGCGGGTCACGGTGACGACCATCTCCTCCTCGGGGATCAGGTCCTCGTCGGTCATGTCGCCGCCAGAGCCACGGAGGATCTCGGTGCGACGATCGTCGCCGAACTTGTCGACGACCTCCTGCAGCTCTTCGCCGATGATGGTGCGCTGGCGCACTGGGTCGGCGAGGATCGCCTTGTACTCGGCGATCATGGCCTCGAGGCGGGCCGCGTCTTCCATGATCTTCTGGCGCTCGAGCGCCGCGAGGCGGCGGAGCTGGAGGTTCAGGATGGCGCTTGCCTGCAGCTCGTCCACGTCGAGCAGCTCCATGAGGCCGGTACGCGCCTCTTCGACGGTCGGCGACCGGCGGATGAGCGCGATGACCTCGTCGAGCATGTCGAGGGCCTTGAGGTAGCCGCGGAGGATGTGAACCTCGTCCTCGGCCTTCTTGAGGCGGAACTTCGTGCGACGCACGATGACTTCCACCTGGTGCTGCACCCAGGCGGTGATGAAGCCGTCGATGGCGAGCGTGCGCGGAACCCCATCGACGATCGCGAGCATGTTCGCGCCGAAGTTCTCCTGCAGCTGCGTGTGCTTGTAGAGGTTGTTCAGCACGACCTTGGCGACGGCGTCGCGCTTGAGCACGATGACGAGGCGCTGTCCCGTGCGGCCGGAGGACTCGTCGCGGATGTCGGCGATGCCGGAGAGTCGCTGATCCTTGACCAGCTCGGCGACCTTGAGCGCGAGGTTGTCCGGGTTGACCTGGTACGGCAGCTCGGTGATGACCAGGCACGTGCGTCCGTGGATCTCCTCGATCGCGACGACCGCGCGCATCGTGATGGAGCCGCGACCGGTGCGGTACGCCTCCTGGATGCCCTTGGTGCCGAGGATCTGCGCACCGGTCGGGAAGTCTGGACCGTGAACGCGCTCCATGAGCGCATCCATGAGCTCCTCACGAGAGGCGTCCGGGTGTTCGAGGTGCCAGAGCGCGCCTGCTGCGACCTCACGGAGGTTGTGCGGCGGGATGTTCGTGGCCATTCCGACGGCGATGCCGACGGAGCCGTTGACAAGGAGGTTCGGGAAGCGAGCGGGCAGCACGGCAGGCTCACGCGTGCGGCCGTCGTAGTTGTCCTGGAAGTCGACGGTGTCCTCGTCGATGTCCCTGACCATCTCGAGCGCAAGCGGCGCCATCTTCGTCTCGGTGTAGCGGGGGGCGGCGGCGCCGTCGTTGCCGGCGGAGCCGAAGTTCCCCTGGCCGAGCGCAAGCGGGTAGCGAAGGGACCACGGCTGCACGAGGCGGACCAGCGCGTCGTAGATCGCCGAGTCACCGTGCGGGTGGAACTGCCCCATGACGTCGCCGACGACGCGGGCGCACTTCGAGAACGCCTTGTCCGGGCGGTACCCGCCGTCGTACATCGCGTAGATGACGCGACGGTGCACGGGCTTGAGCCCATCCCGGACCTCGGGCAGTGCTCGTCCGACGATGACGCTCATCGCGTAGTCGAGGTACGAGCGCTGCATCTCGAGCTGCAGGTCGACCTGTCCGATGCGGTCGCCGCCGTCGGCGTTGGTGGTTGTGACGCGTTCTTCAGCCATAGAGGTGCCTGTGTGCCTTAGATATCGAGGAAGCGCACGTCGTGCGCGTTCTGCTGAATGAAGGTCCGGCGAGATTCGACGTCCTCGCCCATGAGCGTGCTGAACACGGCGTCAGCCGCCTCAGCGTCGGTCACCTTGACCTGCAGGAGCGTGCGCACCGCGGGGTCCATGGTCGTCTCCCAGAGTTCCTGGTAGCTCATCTCGCCGAGCCCCTTGTAGCGCTGGATGGCGTTGTCCTTGGGGATGCGTCGGCCAGCTGCCTTGCCGTCTGCGAGCATCGCGTCGCGCTCACGGTCGGAGTACGCGAAGTCGTGCGCGGCATTCGACCACTTGATGCGGTACAGCGGCGGCTGGGCGAGGAAGACGTACCCGAGCTCGACGAGCGGACGCATGTAGCGGAACAGCAGGGTGAGCAGCAGGGTCGTGATGTGCTGACCGTCGACGTCGGCGTCTGCCATGAGGATGATCTTGTGGTACCTGACCTTGTCAGGGTCGAAGTCGTCGCCGAGGCCGGCTCCGAAGGCCGTGATCATGGACTGCACTTCGTTGTTCTGCAGCGCACGGTCGAGGCGGGCCTTCTCGACGTTCAGGATCTTTCCACGGAGCGGGAGGATCGCCTGCGTCTCGGGATCACGGCCCTGGACGGCGGAGCCGCCTGCCGAGTCACCCTCGACGATGAAGACCTCAGAGCGAGTCGGGTCCTTCGACTGGCAGTCCTTGAGCTTGCCAGGCATGCCGCCGGTCTCGAGGAGCCCCTTGCGCCTGGTCTGCTCGCGCGCGCGGCGGGCGGCGAGGCGGGCGGCGGATGCCTGACCGGCCTTGCGGATGATGTCCCTCGCCTGTGAGGGGTTGCGGTCGAACCAGTCCTGGAGGGCCTGTCCGACGATGCGCTGCACGTAGGACTTGGCCTCGGTGTTGCCGAGCTTCGTCTTCGTCTGGCCCTCGAACTGGGGCTCGCCGAGCTTGATGGAGATGACTGCCGCGAGGCCCTCGCGGACGTCTTCGCCTGAGAAGTTCTCGTCCTTCTCCTTGACGAGGTTCTTCTCCCTCGCGTAGCGGTTCACGACCGTGGTCAGCGCTGCACGGAACCCCTCGAGGTGCGTGCCGCCCTCCTTGGTGTTGATCGTGTTCGCGAACGAGTGGATGGATTCCGAGTAGGAGTCGATCCACTGCATGGCGAGCTCGAGCGAGATCTTGCGCTCGGTGTCCTCGGCGTTGACCTCGATGATCTCCTCGTGGACCGGCTGCTTCTTCCGGCGGCTGACGAGGTGCTGCACGTAGTCGACGAGACCGCGCTCGAACAGGTACGTCTGCGAGCGCTTCTGTGGGATCTCGATCGACTCGGTGACGCCCTTCGGCTCACCCGTCTCGGTGCGCTCCGCCTCGTCGATATCGGCGGCGGACTCGTCCTGCAGCTCCGTGATCTGAGCGGCGAGCCCATCACCCTGGAGGGTGGACTGGTCACGGTCGTCGGCCAGCGAGATGCGGAGGCCCTTGTTCAGGAACGCCATCTGCTGGAAGCGGGCGCGCAGCACTTCGAAGTCGTACTCGACGGTCTCGAAGATCTCGGAGTTCGCGTAGAACGTGATGGTGGTCCCGGTGTCTTCCGTCGGCTCACCCTTGCGGATGTCGCCCGTCGGGACGCCGTTCTCGAAGTCCATCTCCCATTCGAAGCCGTCGCGCTTGACCTGAGCGATGAGACGGTAGGAGAGCGCGTTGACCACCGAAGAGCCGACACCGTGGAGACCACCGGAGACGGCGTAGCCACCGCCACCGAACTTGCCGCCGGCGTGGAGCTTGGTGAGGACCACCTCGAGTGTGGAGATTCCCTCGATCGGGTGCAGCTCGACGGGGATGCCTCGTCCGTTGTCGCTCACGCGCACGGCGCCGTCTTCCTGGAGCGCGACCTGGATGTCGTCGCAGTACCCCGCGAGCGATTCATCCACAGAGTTATCCACAATTTCGTACACCAGGTGGTGCAGGCCCTCGGGGCCTGTCGACCCGATGTACATGCCCGGGCGCTTGCGCACGGCCTCGAGCCCCTCGAGCACCTGGATCTGCCCGGCGCCGTAGTCGTTCTCGACGCGATCGTTCTGCGAGCGGGTCTCAGCCACTTCAGCGGGCGCCTCGCTCAGCCCTTCCGCCGCAGTCTGGCCTTCCGACGTTCCTGGACCGGCCGACTTCCCCGCATCTTCTGGCGTCTCAGTCGTGTTCTCGGGGTCGGAAGTTTCTGATGCCATAACTCGGGCGTCTCCTTGCTGTGTGGCGACATGCAAGATCCGCGTTGCGAGCAAACTCGCACGACGCGGATCCAGCGACTGTTCAGTCTACCAAGGAACCCGGCCCGAAGCCCGAAGAAGGCGCGTCAAGCGACGAAAACAATGGCCAGGACCGTAAATGCCTCGTCAACCGTAGGTATCGCGTGGGCCACGCCCTGGAACCGATCTGGGACCGCGTTTCCACGAGGGGGCACCCGGGTTCAGAAAGCGGATGCGCTCGACCTTCGCCTCGGCGTACCTCTCGATGAGGTTCGTGAGCAGCAGCGTCTGCATGCCGCGGAGCTGCGTCGCCCAGGCTGTCGAGTCGCACTGGACGAGCAGCACGCCGTCCTCGATGTGCAGGGGCGTCGAATGCGCGGCCGTCTCCTTGCCGACGATCTCGGGCCACGCATCCATCAGCTCCGCCTGCTTGATGGGGCCGTTCCAGCCGAACTGCCTGGTGAGCGCCGCGAGAGCGGAACCAGCAGCGACGGGGTCCCGGCCGAAGCCGAAAGGCTCGGACAGGTCGGTGCCCTGCTCGTCCTTCGCCTTGGCGGCCAGTCGCCTGCGCAAGGAGGTCGTCTTCCCGCCGAAGACCTCCTTGAAGCGCGCGTAGACTTCCGCGCCCTCACTCATCGGCTTGGCCCGTCTGTATCGTTCCAGCGCTGATGCGGATGACCTGCGACCGCAGCCCCGCTGGCACATCTTCGAGGACCGCCGCGGTGATCAGGACCTGCTCGAAGTCGCCGATCGCCTCTGCAAGGCGCGATCGGCGCGAAGCATCGAGCTCGGCGAAGACGTCGTCGAGGATCAGGACGGGATCCCCAGCCCGCGACTCGCTCCGCACCAGCTCGGCAGCGGCGAGCTTGAGCGCGAGGGCGAACGACCAGGACTCCCCGTGGCTCGCCGTGACGCGGGCCGGCAGGCCGTTCAACCAGAAGACGGCGTCGTCGCGGTGCGGGCCCACGAGGCTCACTCCGCGCTCGAGCTCCCGCGGACGCATGGCAGCGAGCTGTGCTGTGAACCGCTCGCGGATCTCAGACGTCGTGACCTCGCCACCCTCGACCTCGGCCCCCTCGCCATCCGCGTCGCCCATCACGGAGGCTGCGTGCCCGAATGCCGACACCCGCATGGAGAGCGTCGGACGGTGGTCGGCGCCGACAAGACGCTGATACGAACCGGCGAGGTGAGGCAGGAGCCGGTCGCAGAGCAGCAGTCGCTCCGCGATGATCTGCGAGCCGAGCTCGAGCATTCGCTCATCCCACACGTCGAGCGTCGCGATCATCGCGTCGGACGATCGCGGCCCGCGCATGGAGCGGAGCAGGGAGTTCCGCTGCCGAAGCACACGCTCGTAGTCGGCGATGACACCGCCAAGTCTGGGCGAGTGGGTCACGAGCAGGGAGTCCAGGAACCGACGCCGCGCCCCGGGCTCGCCGCGAACGAGCGTCAGATCCTCCGGTGCGAACAGCACACTGGCAAAGTACCTGGCCAGGTCCCGAGACCGGACGTTCTGTCCGCCGACCCGCGCCTTGTTCGCACCCGAGCTCGCGATCTGCACGTCGAGGTGCAGCGAGCGCGTCTCGTGGGCCAGCTCCATCTTGACGACGGCGAACTCCTGGCCGAAGCGCACCAGCGCCTGGTCGCTCGAGACTCGGTGCGAACCGAGCGTGGCCAGGTATCCGATCGCCTCGACGAGGTTGGTCTTTCCCTGGCCGTTGGAGCCGACGAACAGGTGAGCGCCGGGTCCAAGCGAGAGGTCGGCCGACTCGTAGTTCCTGAAGTCGTGCAGCTGCAGACGGGTGACGTGCACCGGTTACCGCATGAGCAGATTCGGCTGCAGCAGGTAGCGGTAGTTCGTCGACTCGCCTTCATCGCGCGAGGTCTGGCTCGTGAGCAGCACTGGTCCGGGCTTGTTGGGGTTCTCGGAGTTCGTGAACGCGATGCGAACGAACGGCGAGTGGATGGCCCCGACGCCGTCGAGCAGGAACTGCGGCTTGAGCGAGACGACCATGTCGTTCCCCTGGAGCACCGCGTCGAGGTTCTCGCTCGCCTGCGCCTGCTCGCTGCCGAGCGCTTCCAGGTGGAGTCCCTCGGTCGTGAACGTGAAGCGCAAGGCCGCCTCGCGCTCGAGGACGAGCTGCACGCGACGAACCGCGTCGACGATGTCGCTCACCGTGAGCACCGCGTAGTGCGGCGTCTCAGCAGGGAACAGACGCTCGACGGCCGGGAAGTTGCCCTTGATGAGCAGCGAGGTGACGGTCTTGTTGCCGGCAGAGAAGGCGATCAGCTCGCGGATGTCGTCCTTGACGAGGGTGATGGTGATCTCACCTGAGCTGCCGAGCGACTTGCCGACCTCGGCGAGCGTCTTCGCCGGCACGAGCGCCGTCTCGGTCTCCGTGAGCGAGCTCTGCCATTCGATCGTGCGAACAGCGACGCGGTAGCGGTCGGTTGCGACGAGGCTCATGGAGTCTGCCTGCAGGGAGAGGTTGACGCCCGTGATGACGGGGGCGACATCTTCACGGGAAGCGGCGACGGCGACCTGGGAGATGGCTTCCGAGAAGACGTCGCCGGCGATGGAGCCGCTGGCACCCTCGACGACGGGAAGGCTCGGGAACTCCTCGATCGGCATCGTCGGGAGGTGGAACGAAGCGCTTCCACAGCGAATGACAACGCCGGAGTCGTCACGGCTCAGCTCGACGGGGGCCTGCGGGAGGCGGTTCGCGATGTCTGCGAGAAGACGACCCTGTACGAGGACCGCACCGGGTTCCTGCACATCAGCGTCGATGCTGGTGCGGCTTGAGACTTCGTAGTCGAACGACGAGAGCGTGACGCCTGCCTCGCCGACCTCGACGACGACACCGCTGAGGATGGGGAGGGTCGGGCGCTGAGGCAGAAGCTTGACGACAAACGACACCGCATCGCTGAAGACGTCACGGTTGACAACAAACTTCACTAGGCGTTCCTCTCGTTGGAATGCCCCAATGGTAGCCGCCTCGATTCGGTGTGTTGTGACCGATCGCCCGTGCATCCTGTGATGCACGCAGCAGCATGCCCGAGGTGTCGCGCACGCGAAAATACCAGCCCGCCGACGTCCAGCCGACCACCGTCCATCGATGTCATCGACTCTCCCAATATCTATAGATTTCTTGTCATCATCGTATTAACAGCTGTGCACACTGTGGATAACTCCGAACTCACCAGCAGCCCCACGGGAACTACAAGAATGTAAGTTGTGGTCGAGCGGTGGACGCCCTGTGCACGCTGACGAGCACTGGGGTGCACAACTTCGTGGACTCCACAGCGTCGAGGGCGTTTTCCACAGTCCGTGCTCGCGTGTCGATTCCACAGTCCACAAGTTATCCACAGGCGAAAACGGCAAGAAAAACTCCACATCCGAGCACGTGGCGTCGTGATGTGGAGCAGATGGGTCGCTCAGGAGCGGCCGTTGCCGTTCTGGCGGATGCGCGCGGTGAGCTCGGTGACCTGGTTGTAGACGTCTCGCCGCTCGGTCATGAGCTTCGTGATCTTGCGGTGGGCGTACATGACCGTGGTGTGGTCCCGTCCGCCGAACAGCTGCCCGATCTTCGGGAGCGAGAGGTTCGTCATCTCCCTGCAGATGTACATGGCGATCTGCCTGCTCGTTGCGATCGCCTGAGAGCGGGACGAGCCGTAGAGGTCATCGACGGTCAGCTGGAAGTACGCGGCAGTGCGGTTGATGATGTCGACCGGAGACACGATGCCCGTGTCCTGGTCGGAGACCAGATCCTTCAGGACGGTCGAGACGAGCGCAAGATCGACCTTCTCACCGTTGAGGTTCGCATACGCGGTGACTCTGATGAGCGTGCCCTCGAGCTCACGGATGCTGGAGGACACCCGTGCAGCGATGAACTCGAGCGCATCGTCGGGAATCAGGAGGTTGTCGACCTGCGACTTCTTCCTCAGGATGGCGATTCGCGTCTCGAGGTCAGGCGACTGCACGTCGGTGATGAGGCCCCACTCGAAGCGCGACCGCATCCGGTCCTCGAAGCCCGTCAGCTGCTTCGGTGGTAGGTCACTCGTTATCACGACCTGCTTGTTGTGCTCGTGCAGGGTGTTGAACGTGTGGAAGAAGGCCTCCTGCGTCGAGTCCTTGCCTTGGAGGAACTGGATGTCGTCGATGAGGAGGATGTCGTTGTCGCGGTAGCGCGCCTGGAACGACTGCGTCCTGTTGTTGGCGATCGAGTTGATGAAGTCGTTCGTGAACTCTTCGCTCGAGACGTACCTGACCTGGATGCCCGGATAGATCGACTCGGCGTAGTTGCCGATGGCGTGGAGCATGTGGGTCTTGCCCAGCCCGGAGCCGCCGTAGACAAAGAGGGGGTTGTACGAGCGAGCCGGTGCTTCCGCTACTGCGACCGCGGCAGCATGCGCGAATCGGTTCGACCCTCCGATGATGTAGTTGTCGAAGGTGTAGCGAGGGTTGAGGCGCGACTCCGGGTCTGGCTGTGTGCGCGCTCCCTGATCCGACGAGGAATGGAGGCCGACCGCCTCCGACTCGACCACGGTGACGGAGCTCGTCGGCGCGGGAGCGGAGCGTGGTGGTGCCACCTCGATGTAGTCGTGCGAGTCCAGGGGCTCGCTCGCCGATGCTCGCGGCGCAGCATCCGGGTTGACGAGCACCGCGAAGGTCTTGATCTCGGACTCGTCGAGCTCAGCGATCGCGGCGAGCATCGGCACCCGCGCGCGCGTCTCGATCATCGTGCGAGTCATGTCGTTCGGGACTTCGAGGAGCAGGGCGCCGCTCATGACGCCCTTCGCCTCGACGAGGCCGAGGAACCCCAGAAGGGAAGCGGGGACGCGGTCGTCTTCACGCAGTGTGGAGAGCAGCGTCTGCCACGTCTCCGAAACGGGGTCGGTCACCGAAGCACTCCCCCCGTCCCTCTGTACTTCCCAGCTCCGCATCTCTGTGGGCCGGCGTTTCTTCTTGGCTGCGCACTCGCAGCATGGTCAACGCACCGGCCGTGTGGCACTGGTGCGCAAGTCATTGTGATCTACCCGGTGAGATATCCACAACTTCTGTGGACAAACGGGCGTCTGCCTGTGCATAACTTGCAGAGGTAGGGGTCCAGCCTACGCCGGATCAGGGCGTGCGCCAATCGCTTTCGCTGGATCCGGCATGTCGCCGCTCCTCGGCACGAGCTCGTGAGCATAATGCGGGGCTTCTGGCGGCAGTTGACTGCCAGGCGCAGGTCACGTAGGTTAAGGCAGTTGTGCCCTTCGGTAGGGCACTTGTGAAAATCCGTACGGCGTCCGCCGATCGGGTCGTATCTTCCGGAGTTCTCATGTCGAAGCGTACTTTCCAGCCAAACAACCGCCGTCGCGCGAAGACCCACGGCTTCCGCCTGCGTATGCGCACCCGTGCGGGTCGCGCCATCCTCTCGGCTCGTCGCCGCAAGGGACGCACCGAGCTTTCCGCGTAGCTTCTTGCTTCCCTACGCGAACCGCGTCACGAAGGGCGATGACTACCAAGCCATCGTTCGACGCGGCGTTCGCGTGGGTGCTCGGGGAATCACGGTCAGCGTGCGCGAGCGCGACACCAACGACACACCTACTCGCTTCGGCTTCATTGTCTCGAAGCGGGTAGGTGTGGCCGTTGTGCGCAATCGCATCCGTCGTCGACTCAAAGCCGTCTCCAGGGAGCTTCTCCCTGAAGTGGGGTCGGGCTTCGACATCGTCTACCGCGTGCACCCCGAAGCAGCTGCGCTCGGCTTCGAGGAGCTGCGGGAGCGTGCACGGTTCGGATCCTTACGAGGAGTGCGTCGTATCGCCGCCAGCGGCGACGAGAGTGCACCGAGAACCGTGAGCTCGAGCACCTGATGGGCGGCTCACTCCGCGCGGTCGCGCTGTTTCCCCGCAACGTCGTCATCGCTGTGCTCAACGGCTACCGGCTGTTGATCTCTCCGCTCTACGGAGATGTCTGCCGGTATCACCCCAGCTGCTCCGCGTACTCTTTAAGAGCCGTGCAGGTTCATGGCGTCCTCCGGGGCGGCTTCCTCACCGGGCGACGACTCGTTCGTTGCCACCCCTGGGCTGCCGGAGGCATTGACGACGTGCCAGAGCCTGAACACAGAACCACCACCACTACTGCCCACGGATTCGTAGTCCAGGGCAGCTAGCGGCATCTAAGAGAAAGACGTCACCACACTCATGGATATCCTCGGAACCATCCTGTGGCCGATCAAATGGGTCATCGAGCTCATCTTGGTCGGATTCCACTCGCTGTGGACGACGCTCGGTCTCGATGGCACAGACGGCTGGACCTGGATCCTGGCGATCCTCGGCCTCGTGCTCGTCGTCCGCTCCGCCATGATTCCCCTCATGGTGAAGCAGGTGAAGTCCCAGCGAGCCATGATGGATGTCGCTCCTGAGATCAAGAAGATCCAGGACAAGTACAAGGGCAAGCGCGACCAGTTCTCCATGGAGGCGATGCGCCGCGAGACCATGGCGGTCTACCAGCGCACCGGCTCGAACCCCATGGCTGGCTGCTGGCCGCTCCTCGTGCAGATGCCGATCTTCTTCGGCCTGTTCTCTGTGCTCAACGGCGCGCAGCACAACACGGTGGGTGTCGGCCTCCTCAACCAGGAGCTCGCCACATCCTTCTCGCAGGCAGACATCTGGGGCGCACCGCTGAGTGCGACGTTCCTCAACAACGACGGCAACGTCGGAGTGCAGATCCTCGCCGGCGTCATGGTCGTCGTGATGACGGTCTCCCAGTTCATCACCCAGAAGCAGATCACCTCGAAGAACGTGTCGCAGGCGACCAAGGAGTCGCCGATGTACCGCCAGCAGCAGATGCTGCTGTACATCCTGCCGCTCACGTTCCTGGTATCCGGTGTCATGTTCCCGCTCGGTGTCATGACGTACTGGCTCATCTCGAACTTCTGGACGATGGGGCAGCAGTACATCATCATCCGCAACATGCCGACGCCCGGCTCTGAAGCCGCGAAGGCTCGCGAGGACCGGCTCAAGGCTCGGGGCAAGTGGGTCGAGCCTGAGCGCAAGGACGCCAAGGGCAACGTCATCATCGAGGCACCCGTCCAGCAGCCGGTGCAGCGAACGCAGCCCGTGTCGAAGAACAGGGCCAAGAAGAAGGCCTCCGGCGGCAAGCCGAGCGGTGGCACCTCGTCGGGCAAGAGCAGCCCACCTGCCAAGAAGTAGCTCCCCAACTCTCGCTGCCACACTGTTTAAGGAACCCGCATGACTGAAGCAACTCCTGAGACCATCCCCGCAGATGTCAGCACACCGGACCCCCGTGACGACGGTGACATCGCGGCGGATTACCTCGAGGAGCTGCTGGACATCAGCGACGTCGACGGTGACCTCGACATCGAGGTTCGCGAGTCTCGCACGTACATTTCCGTGAACTCAGACGGTGAGTCGAACCTCTCGAAGCTCGCGGATGGTGAGACGGTTGATGCTCTCCAGCACTTGACTCGTCTGGCCGTCCAAGCCGAGACCGGAGAGTTCTCGAGACTCATTCTGGACATCGGCGGCTCGCGCGACGCGCGCCGCGCCGAGCTCGTCGGTCTCGTCGACCGGGCCGTGACTCGCATCGAAGAAGGCGCCTCATCGGCTGCGCTTCCCCCGATGTCGTCCTATGAGCGCAAGATCGTGCACGACATCGTCTCGGAGCGTGGCTACGTGTCCGAGTCGGAGGGCGAGGCGCGTGAGCGTCACACCGTCATCCGCCCAGTCGCGTCTGCCTGATCTAGGACTTATCCACAGGAGTTTCCACAGGCGAGAGTGCGCTCCTCGGCGAGTTCTGCACCTTCCCTCGTTAAAAGCCTGTTCAGGGGCTTATTCCAGGCGATTTGACTCTTGACCCGCCTCGATCCCGCGTTCTCCACAAAGTTATCCACAGCTTTGTTGTCCGTGGACGACTGTCAGGCGGGTGCGGTCGCCGCCGCACGTGTCAGACTGGTTCGAGCTGATTGCGGGAGGCACTGCAGTCTGGCGTCAACATTCACGTTCGAGAGGGATCTCCCGTATGACTGAGCAGCCGACCGAGGTCGAGGTCGAGCCGGCGATCGCCGCCGAGCTCTTCGCTGACCGTATCGACCTTGCGCGGGCGTTCACGTCCGACCTCGCCCAGTACGGGGAGCAGCTCGGTCTGGTTGGACCCCTCGAGTACCCGCGGTTGTGGACGCGCCATATCGTGAACTCGGTGCTCATGGCGCCGCTGCTCCGTCCGGGCCTCGTTGGAGACATCGGCTCTGGTGCTGGCTTGCCGGGTATCGTGCTCGCTATCGCACGCCCTGATGTCAACTTCGTGCTGATCGAGCCGATGGAGCGTCGTACCGACTGGCTGCAGCGTGAGGTGGATGCGCTTGCCCTCGAGAACGTGCAGGTGCGTCGTGCTCGTGCCGAAGAGGTCCACGATGAGTTCACGTTCGACCAGCTGACAGCCCGAGCAGTTTCAGCTCTGAGCAAGCTGATCCCGATCACGGTTCCGCTCGTCCGCTCAGGCGGCGAATTGGTCTTCCTCAAGGGACGCTCCGCAGAAGCGGAGATCGAGAAGGCCAGCAAGGTGATTCGCAAGTTCGGACTCATCGATGTTCGCGTCGAAGAACTCGGGGAAGAGCTGGACACCGAGACGACGCGAGTTATTCGCGCGACGGTCGACTGACTGCTCTCTTTCGGTCGTCCTCAGAGTCACAGTTAAACGCTGACTCTTTGTATCGGTGGAGTTCGATGCAGCTTGGTGTTCTTCGTGAACAACACGGGCGCGGTATTTATCTCACGTGAATCTGCCGGTCATTGTCGATCAGGTGTCCCGAAGTCGGATTCTTGGTCTGTCGGTGTTGAATCCGCACGGAATAGCGTGCCGTAGCTCTGGAATCGGAGTCAGTCGGTCAGACGCGAACCGTTCTCGCTCATGGATGCCCCAGGCGCCGTCCCCACGTCACATGACGCCAACCTCGATCAGTTGCAAGAGCCCCTCGCAGAGGCACTCGAACTCGGGCCATCGAGCCCTACGAGCTCCCGACTCCCGAACTGTGTGCTCCCGACACATTCGTATGAAGCTCTTCGTCAACGGCGGCTGTTTCACGTGAAACTGTGGATTTTCGTGGCGCGTTGTTATCCAGAAGGCCTATGCGCCGCGAAACCGTCGCTCGCTGCGCAGCCATGAGTCGGGCCTGACCACCGTCTGACCGACGTGGCTCATGGCGGCGCCACGGGGGTGTGGGGGCTTCAGATGCCTTGGAAGCGTGCCCCGGGACATTGACGGACTCGGAGAGCTGACCGGCGGCAGTGCCGATCGTGGTGTGGTGGTGGGCGGCAAATTCTTTTGCCTGTCGCCCTTAGCCCTGTCGCTCTCTGCTATCGCACTCCGCCCGTTGCTCTTTGGATAGGTGTGGAAGGGCACATGAAGGCTCGAGCCTTCATGGCGCACGCCGAGACAGTCCCGAGCCAGTGCAGGAAGTCTGAGGCCGCTGTGACCGCCCTGAACCGCCCCCGACCGCCCCGACGCGGTTCACTGATCTCTGAAGTCTCGCGTGCCATCGCCGTGCTGGCGCGAGGAAGGCTACGTGACGAGCTTGCGGCCGGCTACTGGCGACTGGGTAGTCACGGCGGGCTGCGGGCTGCGGGCGACAGACGAATGGCGGTGGGGGTGCGGTTCCGGTTCAGTTGGGGCGATACAGGTATGGGCACGGGGTAGGGGCAGAGGAGGGAGGAGAGCGTCCGAGTCGGTAGCGTCTGCAAATCGAGGCGCGGCGCGTGAAAGCCGGCACTGTCACTGTCCGTCCACAAGCTTGTCGGAGCGCGCGTTGGGCGCTGGAAGCTGGTCTGGTGTGGAGATAGCTTCACTGTGACTGTGACTGTGACTGTGACTGTGACTGTGACTGTGACTGTGACTGTGACTGTGACTGTGACTGTGACTGTGACCGTGACCGTGACCGTGACCGTGACCCTGCCGCTCTCGTTGCCCCTGTCCGTGCCCGGATCGGCGTTGGCTGTCTCGTGGGGTGCGGTGCTGCTCCCAATCGTCTGGTTACCCGTGTGGGGGCACAGACCTGGCTGTGGGACCGTACCCGCTCGGGACTACCAAGTGCGATTGCGTCGATGATGAGCTCACGTGAGCCGCTCGATGTTCGGTCCCGTCGCGGGCAGTGCCTGCACATGACTATGTTCACGTGATCGAACTCGTGACTTCAACCAGTCTCGATGTCTTGTCTTCAAATCGTTCCACGTGAAACATCGTGCAATTCAAGATCCAAGATCGAGAATTCCGCGATGGCCGCCAGTTGAGCTCCTCGCGCAGTTTCAGAACTTCCTTGATCAAGACGGGCCGGTCGTCCCGTTGTCGATCTCACTACTGTTCATTTCAGGAACGGCTTGTGTTTGTTTCACGTGAAACGACGGTGGTCGGACCATCACCAACGCTCAGGCCAAGGCTTGCAAGCTCGTGGTCACCCGATCGGGACATCGAGCTCGCGCACCCGCGTACTCCCGCACCCGGGTACTCGCTCGTTGAAGCGAGGAGGAAGTACTAGGCAAATAGGGTGCGTGCAATCCCTCGTACGCAGCCTGTTGGAATGACCATTGGGCTGAGCAAGCGCGTACACCCATGGATCTCCCAAGGCACTGCCGATCGGATTCCCTCTGCCCCCAGTGGCCCCGAAGTCCTGGGGACCACTCTCACCATGGCTTGGGAGAGGGGATGGGATGAGATTGAGCGGGCCAGCCGAAGCATATCGACCGTGTGAGTTTGCGGTCTGGAGTCCGAATCAAGTGCAGCGACAGCACTAGGGGTGCCAAGTTGAACGGCGTCTCTGCGGCTCTGCGTCTCTGCGGCGGCCTAGCTGCCTAGTGATGCAGTGATTCACTGACTCAGCTGCGTGAAGTTCCGAGCGTTGACGTTCGATGTGTCCGATCTCAATCGCACGCCGGAACCCAGTCGCGGCAAATTGGATCCAAGCTCGCGACCGCTGGGGCCGGCTAACGGTTGGTGGAGCGCGAGAGTAGTACTGCTTTCCTTTGGGCCGTAGGCCCGGGCGTTCGGAGTCGCTGCACTTCGCCTCGTTCGGAAGGATACGGATCGTGTGACTGAGAGGGTTCGCGAGAATGCGTTTGTCATCGAATCAGGCGCGGCAGCAGAGTCCCAGACAGGTGCAACGACTGAACTGTGGATCGTAACCGCGGCGCGAAGTGGGTAGCGGTCCTGCTCCGGCTGTTGGTAGTGAGAGTCTCTAGGGCGGTGTGTTCCACGTGAAACGGATGATTGTCGGCGCTTGAAGCTAGAGCACCATGACTCGAACACCATGAGGAGCCGGTGTCGCCTCGTTGTCGACTAGCGGGCTCCAGCAGCCGGCCGTCGCCGGATACTGGATGTTGGGCGGCGGCATCTGGTCCTCTCTGTGGGGCGGAGCGGAGTGTTCCACAGGGCTCAAGGAGTTCAGCTCGTCGAGGGCGCCGGCTGGGCTCACCGGCCTTGGGCAAGGGCGCAGCGCTCGGAACAGTGCCGCCTTGTCAATCTGAGACTCTTGTCTGTCGACGAGTTGAGAGTGCTCTCTACGCCGTGGCCGGACTCGATTCAGCTCCAAGTAGGGAAATAGGAAAAGAGAACCTCAGGTCAGCCACCCACCATGTGGGAGATCTATTGGGACGCGTCTTCGGGCAGCGGGCCGGAGGAACGGTGTCATCCCAGCCGCGAATCCTGAGATGAGGGCTGTGTTCCACGTGAAACAGAACGTGACGGCTGACGACTGACAGCTGACAGATCGAGTCACGTCTCGGGCGATGATGCTCGTGCGCAGAGGCCCTTCGCATAAACCAATGCAACGGAGTGGGCCGCCCTGCCAGACCGCATTTGTGTAAGCGTCGATGGTCCATCTCTCAACAGTGATCTGCTCCGCGATCGACACCGACGGGAGTTCTCGATCGATATCGGCATGAGTCGCCGTTGACTGTCCGTCTCTAGGTGCTCAAGCAGTGAGGTCAGGGTAGTTCCGGTGCCCGTGGCTGCCAGAGGTTCTGATCCGTGAGAGAGAGGGCGGCAGTCACGGATTGCGGCTCGTGCGAATGAACGCTTCGGGCCAACTGCAACACAGTCCTACAGGTCAATCGGGCCCGCCCGAGTTTTGGGAGTGAATTGCGTTCCACGTGACGTCACGTGAACGCTCAGGAAGGCACCGTCCAGTGGAGAAGGAACGACAGCTTGGTGAGATGCGCCCAGAGTCATGCTGGCTGGCCTCGTCAACGGTTCGCCGTTAGCGGCTGCTGCACTGGGGCTCGACCACCGTATTGAGCGCTAGGAATGCGCCCCGTTTCACGTGAAACGTGGTCTGCTAGCTGGGTCACCTGAACTCTCAAACAGCAGCAAATGCCAAATGGCAACAAGTAACAGCACCTCTGGATCATGGCACGTCTGTGCCGCGAGTGATCGGAGTACGTTGAGAACAGGGGCTTGCTGGCGAGGTTAAAGGGTGGGCGTAGGGGGCTGAGAGGCTCCCGCAGTGCTGACAGTCGACTGGTGTGGTGGAGTCTGGGTCCCAGTACTGGACAGTCATGGAACAAATGGAGTGGTCCGACGGGACTCGATTAGGTTCTCATATGGGTTGCGTGAGGTACTCATGTTCAACCGCTACCGACCCACGGGTACCCCGCGGTTGTGCTGCAACGTGGAATCGGCATGACACAAGACAGGGAGTGAAGGCGTTGGCGAAAGCAGTCGGTAGCCTAAGTTGAATTAGGCCCGTGGTTCCAGTCGTGACCGTCGCCGTGAGGTGTAGTTGCGATCCGCTGGTGTTCGGAGCTCATCATGGAGCTCTCATCACATGACCGGCGTGCGCTCGGCTATCCCTTGAATCTCAGCGTCCGATGGCCTTGTTTCTGAGCGCCGGACCGGACTCTTCGTTTCGAACTTCGAGGTCTCGCACTTGCGAGGTCCGGTGCTCATTCTGCGGCCCGCACAACCCGCGGACGTGGATATTGGAGTCCTCACACTCTTGTCGTGTCTTCCAGGTCGAGCCGTGCGGCTTTGTAGCTGTCGGGAGCTTGAGACCCGACCTGGCTTGAGGCCCGAACCGAGCTGTCAGCCGTCGGGTTCACGTTCCACGTGAAACGAAGCCAATACCTTCGTCTCGGGGTCTGCGGAAGGGGAGCGATCCATGAAGTCCCACCGTCACAAACAAGGCAGTCCCGTGGGACGTGTAGCTGAGCGGTCGAATCTCGTCGACCGTCGGTCCGTCCCATCAGGCCCTGTGAGCGGGCCCATGATGGGCCCCAGCAGGGCCGCCGCCTAGGGTCTGGGCGCAGGCTGATCGTGCAACGGACCAGAGGAGAACTAGCTACTCTTCACGTGTTTCACGTGGAACGAAGCCGGAACGTCGCGCGTGCCGCTAGTCGAGACCGAAGCCACGGGAAGTACTAGCCTCGGTCGGCAATCACAGCGACGCAAAGCAGGGTGCACGTGAAAGCGTTGGCTGGGCGCGACACGGAGCCCATGCTGCGTCGCGGCTGGCATTAGGCGAAGAGGCGTGGCTGCTCACTCGGCTTGTAGGGAGTGGTGCCGTACCGTGGAGATCTCGTTCCACGATATCCCTACCCGCACAGCGTGTGCGCAGTTGCTTGACTAATGATTGCCGCCGCATTTCGGGTCTGTAGTGGCGTTTGAGTGGTGGCGGGTGATTAGCCGAGGTGCCAACGAAGTGCCCGGGCCGGTGGGTGCATACAGGTGGTGCCTTCCCTTCGCCTGCTGCATCGCGATCGTATTCGTCGACGTTGGGCACCGTCGCGGGCTGAACATCAACGTTTCGTTCCAGTGGTGAGGGGGTGGTGGGTGCCTCGTAAGAGGGTCGCAAACCCCTTGCTAGTCTCTTGGCCCCCGCAGAGACGGTGCCGGGCGCCAAACAGTGGTGGGCTCACGTCCTCCGTGTGTTCCACGTGAAACGGACTGCAGGGATGACGCTGACTTCCTTCAGAGCGATTGAAAGAGGTCAGCGGGTCAAGGTCACTGGTCGGTGAGAGCCGGCGCTCAATCAGTACGGGAATCTCGCGCGCAGGCGGCGAATGAGATCGAGTACTCTCCATCTCTCCATCTCTTCATCTCTCCATCTCTCCATCTCTCCGTCTCTCCATCTCCTCGTCTCTTTGTGTTCCGCGTCCCCATTGTGTGCTGTGGGGCTTTGGGACCCTGCGGTTTGGTCTGCTGGCCCCTCAGTGTCCTGTCGTGTCTTGTGTCCGAAGTCCACGCTGATTTGCGTCTCTGACTGACTGGACTGGTGCCGTGGAGAGAGCAGACTAGGGCAGTCCTCCTGTAGCGGCCGGAGAGTCCTCCTGTAGCGGCCGGAGCTGATTGGTTCCGTGGCCTGAGGAAGAGGTGAGTGTCCCATCGGGCCTATTTCGGCAGCCTCTATCGGTCCTGTCCTCAGATCGTTGCTCCTCGCCACTACTGCGGCGGCGACGATGACAACCCTGAGAAGGCCCACTGGGACGAACTTTGCGCGTCGCACACAGGAGGGTGACATTGGGCAACCCCGATTCAGGCCTGTCGAAAGCTCTGAGGTTCGGTCCGTCCTCAAGCTCTTCTTGCGCACCATGATCATCGGTCTTCAGTCGACGGTTGGTTCTGAGGTCGAGTGCGGGCTCGCTCGGGAACATTGAAGGACAGGGTAGCTTGGGTGCAATTCCGGCCGTTCCACGTGAAACGTAGTCGTCGAGGTGAATGGACGTCTGTTGAGTGGCGCGCCTCTCCCTCCGCGCAGATTGCCCGCCACTGCAGTGGCCGGGGCGCGGTTCGAGTCCACTGTGGCGCACACAGCCGTGTGCCCGTTGGTGGAGCAGGTCGTGCTCCTGCTTCGGCCTCCGCTTCCGCGGCGCCGGTTGTATCTCTGGGCTGCGGAGGGGCAGGCCACGCCGTCGCTCACGACAACAACAAGGACGCCGGCCTCCTGACTGCCGTCGGTCGCGCTGGTCTCGCCGATCCCTCCCACTTCAAAGCCCGCAGGTCTGGTCAGCAGCAGGGTCCGCAGATCCGTTCAACATCGGGTCCCGACGGGCTGCAGAATCCAGTTCCGCCCCGTGAAGGCTCTCCTGGTGCTTGGCCCCTCGCCATCGGCTTCTTTTCTGAAGGTCCGGGTGCTGTTGGCGGTAGACGGTGCGGTCGACGCGGGCTGCGCCTACCGCGTTCGGATCGTGATTCAACGCAGGGTGGTGTTGCGCAGTCCAGTTACACGGTCCTGCGGTCTGCATCAATTCGTGCAAAAATTCACGGCGGCGAGCTGTTCGTGCTCGCGGAGGAATGGGAGCGGGCGCCAGGCACGCATCCGTGCTTTCGTGCAGTTACCCGATGACCAGCGTTTCACGTGAAACACAACCCGTTCGTGGGCCCCTGAGTCCGTGGATCCGCTCCGTGGATCGCTCCGTGGGTCGGTGGGTCGATGGGTCGATGGGTCGATGGGTCCGTGGGTCGGTGTGTCCGTGTGTCCGTCATGTGTACGGCCGTGGGTGTGTACGCGCGTGCGTCACTTCCCCCCCTCACCTCACTCCTGAGGGCTCCCAGTCTGACGCTACGAGGAGGCAGGGCTTGGGTAAAAACGAGTTCGAGTGGACTGGTCGAGCCTTTTCAGATCCGGCTGGGACCAGCTCTCGGTGTCGGCTGTCTACACGACACCTCAACCCTCTAGCTGAAGTTGATGATCCCAGGCCTATGTTCCACGTGAAACCAACTACCCCCAACCGCGGTGCACTGATTCCACAAGCCTGAGCGTCACCGCGTTTCCGCGTGCGATCTGGGGCACAATTGAGACGTCTACTTGAGGGAGAGCATTCTTGAAAGCTTCATCTGCCGGCGATGCCGCTTCGCCACCAGCGTCGCAGCTCGACGATTCACCGCTCGCCACGGCTCTCTCTGAACTGAACCAGCGGAGAAAGAGCCTCGTCAAACGAGAGGTTCCCCTCCCCGATCACACGCGCATCTTCACGATCTCCAACCAGAAGGGTGGAGTCGGGAAGACAACAACCGCGGTCAACCTCGCGGCGGCCCTCGCGACGCTCGGCGCCCGCGTTCTGGTCATAGACCTGGACCCACAAGGCAATGCTTCTACTGCGCTCGGTATCGAACACCGTGGTGAGACCGCGGGAACCTACGAGGCTCTCCTCGACGGAGAACCGCTCAGCGAGCTCATGCAGCAGTGCCCAGACATCGACACCCTCTGGTGCGTGCCGGCGACACTGGACCTGGCGGGCGCAGAAATCGAGCTCGTCAACCTCGACAAGCGCGACTACCGCCTGCGTCAGGCAATCGCTGGGCTCCTCGACGAGACCACAGGCACTGACCAGGAATTCCACTACGTCTTCATCGACTGTCCTCCCTCGCTCGGCCTGTTGACGATCAACGCCTTCGTCGCTGCGCGAGAGGTACTCATCCCCATCCAGTGCGAGTATTACGCCCTTGAGGGACTCGGACAGCTGATCTCGAACCTCAATCTCCTGTCACAGGACCTCAACCCGCAGCTTCGACTCACGACGATCCTGCTGACGATGTACGACGGGCGCACCAACCTGTCGCAGGAGGTCGCCGCCGACGTTCGAGAGCACTTCCCACAGGAGACGCTGAAGGTTGCGATTCCTCGCACCGTCCGTATCTCGGAAGCCCCGAGCTTCGGCAAGACCATCATTTCCCACGAACCAACCTCGACCGGCGCGATCGCGTATCTCGAAGCGGCCGTCGAAATCGCCCAGCGAGGAGCATAAACAACATGGCTACAAAAAAACGGACCGGACTCGGTCGGGGCATCGGGGCCCTCATCCCCACGTCAGACCGAGGTGCATCACGCCCCTCCGACGTTTTCTTCGACAGCGACACACCTGCTTATCCCACGACTGCATCGACGCGTACCAATGCAGGAAAGGAGGCGACAACGGTCGCGTCTGATGCCGCGGCGGCCGAAGATGCGGCATCAGACGACGCCAAGACCGCAGAGACGGGTACGGAAACGAAGCCCCCCGCGACTCGTGCAAGTCGTGCGAGAGCGGCAACGACCAAGGCCCCAACGGCCAAGGTGTCTGCTGCCAAGACCCCTGCTGCCAAGTCTTCTACTGCCAAGGCCCCTGCCGGAGCCAAGGCCCGCACCACAGCTGCGAAGGCAGCTTCAGGCATCCCCGCGACTCCGAAGAACGGGGCTGAATCGAAGAAGATCGATTCAACCAGCATGGTCGACGACACCCAGGAGCTCACGAGCACCAGCGCACCCGCGTCGGAGCGTTCGCCCGAAGCGCTCGATGCAACTGCAGCGCCGAGTACCGCTGACAGCGACAACGGCGTCGACGGAGACGGCCTTATCGAGATCCCTGGTGCGACCCTGCGCGCCCTGGACCCGAGCCGGATCGTTCCGAACGCGCACCAGCCTCGAACCGAGTTCGACGAGGCCGCGCTGCAGGAGCTCATCATCTCCGTCCGCGAGTTCGGGGTTCTCCAGCCGATCGTCGTTCGCCCGATCCCGGCCGACCACCCGCTCCGCGACGAAGCCGACTTCGAGCTCATCATGGGTGAGCGTCGCCTGCGGGCGACGAAGGCAGCCGGTCTCTCGAGCATCCCGGCCGTCATCCGCAATACCGAAGACGACGTCATGCTGCGTGACGCGCTCCTCGAGAACCTGCACCGGAGTCAGCTCAACCCGCTTGAAGAGGCGTCCGCGTACCAGCAGCTCCTCAACGACTTCGGGATCACGCAGGAGGTGCTCGCGGAGCGAATCGGTCGATCGCGCCCGCAGATCAGCAACACGCTGCGCCTCCTTCGGCTTCCGCTGGAAGTTCAGCGTCGCGTCGCAGCCGGTGTGCTCTCAGCAGGCCACGCCCGTGCGATCCTCAGCGCCGGCGAACCGGCAGCCATGCAGCAGCTCGCCGACAAGATCGTCAACGAGGACCTGAGCGTTCGCTCGGCCGAAGCTGCCGCCGCCAAGTCGAGCAGCGCCAAGGCAGACACCCAGGCGCCCATCCACAAGGAGCCCCGCAGCGGCCTCACCGGGTACCTCGACGAGATCGGCGAGCAGCTCGGTGACCGCCTCAACACTCGCGTCAAAGTCACCCTGCGGCGCACCAAGGGCCAGATCGTCGTCGACTTCGCCTCCATCGCGGACCTGAATCGGATCCTCGAGGAGCTCGGGGAGTCGGCACCCGGCAAGTAGCTCGGCCCACGTCGGCGCCGCACCTGGCGGCGCCGACAGCCTGCCCGTCTCCCTGCCGTCCCTGGACTGCTTCGCCACTCGGGTGCAGGTCCAGCGAAGT
The DNA here is from genome assembly GCF_015351285.1 of Pseudoclavibacter sp. VKM Ac-2888. Classification (NCBI taxonomy): domain Bacteria; kingdom Bacillati; phylum Actinomycetota; class Actinomycetes; order Micrococcales; family Microbacteriaceae; genus Pseudoclavibacter; species Pseudoclavibacter sp. VKM Ac-2888. The sequence goes on along the minus strand of NZ_JADKSM010000001.1, from coordinate 2,753,058 downwards.
CCCGCCCAGGAACAGCTGAGGTGGATGCGCGTCGACCGCACATCCACCTCAGCTGTTCTGCGGGGAAGAGCTGCCTACTCGAGTGGTCCGCGCGCTGCGGCAGATGCGGCGAGCTGCGCGTAGATCGCGCTGAGTTCGGAGTCGTCTGCCTCGATGCCGAGGGGCACGATCGAGGTCTCCGTGAGCCCCGGGATGGGGTCTGCCTCGAGGAACCACACGACGCCGGCCTCATCGACGATGAAGTCGACCCGTGCGATGTCGGAGAGACGGATCGTCGCGACCGCGTGCAGGGCCGCCTCGCTGACGCGTTGGGCTTCCTCGTCGGACAGTCTGGCCGGAGCGTAGTACGTCGTCTCACCGGCGTTGTAGCGGGCCTCGTAGTCGTAGACGCCCTTGTTGGCCACGACCTCGACTGCGGGCAGGGCAAGCGGTTCGCCGTCGAGGTCGAGCACGCCGACCATCACCTCGCGGCCCTCGATGCGCTTCTCGATGAGCACCGTGTCGTCGTAGGTGAACGCGGTGACGAGTGCCTGCGGGAACTCCTCGAACGTCGAGACCGACGTCACACCCTGCGCTGACCCGCCCTCGACGGGCTTCACGACAGCTGGCAGCTCGATGCCGCGCGCGATGAGGCGCATGACGGCCTCGGCGCCGAGCTCGCGGAACGTGCTGTTCTCGAGCACGATCGAAGGGGGAGTCGACAGCCCTGCTCGCTTCGCGAGAGCCTTCGCGGTCGCCTTGTTCCAGGCGAGCCGCGCGGACGTCGGCCGGGACCCCACGTACGGGATGCGTGCGGCGCGCAGCAGCGAATACAGGGCACCGTTCTCGCCACTCGAGCCGTGCAGCAGGGGCCAGACGACGTCGGGTTTCGACTCTTCGAGAAAGCTGAGCAGGGAGGCGTCGGGTTCGCGGATGGTGACGTTCGCGCCCGCTCGGCTGAGCGCATCCGCGACCCGCCTGCCAGATCGCAGCGAGACGTCCCGCTCATGCGAGATGCCGCCGGAGAGGATGACGACGTGCAGGCCCTCGATGCTCAATGGGGTTCCCTTCGTAGGAGAGTCAGGTGCCGCGGTCAGGAGATGTTGGGCGGCGGCATATTGACGCGGTCCGCGTCGGGTCCGCGCCGCGTCGACGTTCCGAACGTCTCGACGAGGTCGAGTTCGCCGTTGATGACATTCGCGAGACGCCGCACGCCGAGCTTGATGCGCTCGGGGGTCGGGTAGCAGAACGAGAGGCGCATCTCGTGTCGGCCGCGGCCGTCGGCGAAGAACGCGGTTCCTGGCGTGTAGGCGACGAGCTCCTTCACGGCGCGGGGCAGCATCTGCTTCGAGTCGAGCTGCTCGGTGAGGCGCACCCACACGAAGAAGCCGCCGTCCGGCTTCGTCCAGCTGAGCTGCGGGAGGTGCTCCTGCAGGGCCTGGTCCATGGCGTCGCGACGCTCCCGGTACACGTCCCGGTAGCCCTCGATCTGCTGTTGCCAGTCGCTCTGCCGCAGGTACTCGGTGACGACCCACTGGTTGAACGTCGACGGGGAGAGGATGGACGCCTCGACGGCGAGGATGAGCTTCTCGCGGATGGCGTGCGGCGCGAGCGCCCAGCCGACCCTGAGGCCCGGCGAGAGGATCTTCGAGAACGACCCGAGGTACACCACGTTCTCTGCATCCATCGAACGCAGCGCTGGCAGGCCGGGCTTGTCGAAGTAGAGGAGCCCGTACGGGTTGTCCTCGAGGATCAGGATGTGCTCGCGCTTGCAGATCTCCAGCACGCGGATGCGCCGCTCGAGGCTCATCGTGACGCCGGCGGGGTTGTTGTAGTTCGCGACGGTGTACAGGAACTTGATGGTCCTGCCTTCGGCACGAAGGTGCGCGATGGTCTCCTCGAGCGCTTCTGGGATGAGTCCGTTGTCGTCGATCGTGACGTGGGCAACGTCCGCCTGGTACGACTTGAACGTGCCGAGCGCACCCACGTAGCTGGGTGCCTCCGCAAGGACGACATCTCCGGGATTCAGGAAGAGCTTCGACACGAGGTCGAGGGCATGCTGCGAACCGGTCGTCGTGACGACGTCGTCCGCTGACGCGTCGTTGATGCCTTCGAGGCTCATGACCTGCAGGATCTGCTCGCGCACCTCGGGGATGCCCTGCCCGCCCCCGTACTGCAGTGCCTCGGAGCCGTGCTCCCGCATCATCGTGGAGAAAGCGGAGTGGATGAGCTCTTCCGGGAGGGCCTGCACGAACGGCATGCCGCCGGCGAGCGAAACGACCTCGGGGCGAGAGGCGACGGCGAAGAGGGCTCGGACCTCGCTGGCGGCCAGACCGGCGGTGCGGTCGGCGTAGCTGGTGTACCACGGGTCAAGGTTTCGGCCTGTCTGCGGGCCGACGTCTCCTGGATGCGTCACGGGGTTCCTTCGCGAGAGTCGAAATCCCAGGATACGCCCGCGCCGAGCGTTGTCTCGCGAACCGCATGCAGGAAGTGGACTGATCGGCCCGCGTGCGTGAGCTGCAGGCGAAGTGCGTGCGCACCACTGTTTGCGTCCGGAGCCCCCGAATCAGCGCTTCGAGATCGGTGCGCGATGGCCGTCGACGACCTGCAGGAACGCCGTCGGCGCGACCTCGATGTCGAGCCCTCGGCGTCCGCCGGAGACGAAGACCGTCGGATGCGCGAACGCCGACTCGTCGAGGTACGTCGGCAGTCGCATCCGCTGGCCGAACGGACTGATGCCACCTCGCACGTACCCGGTTCGCTTCTCTGCGAGCGCGGTGTCGGCGAGCGCCGCACGCTTGCAGCCAGCTGCCTGAGCGAGCCCGCGCAGGTCGAGCGACCCGCTCACGGGCACGACGGCGACAGCCAGCTGCTTCTCGTCGAGCTGCACGATCAGCGTCTTGAAGACGCGGGCCTCGTCGATGCCGAGCTTCGCAGCCGCCTCGGCGCCGAACGCAGAGACGCCGGGGTCGTGCACGTAGCTGTGAACTACGTGCTCGACCCCGGCAGCGACGAGCGCCTTCGTTGCGGGCGTTATCGGCGCCCTCGCCATGTCTGCTTCCTTCGCCGGTCGGGTCTAGCCCAGGTAGTCGGCGAACTGCTTCTCGAGCGCCGCACGCGGGTATGCGCCGACGACCTCCTTGACGACCTCGCCGTTCGAGAACAGCTTGAGGGCCGGGATGCTCGTGATGCGGAACTTCATGGCCAGGTCGGGCTCGTCATCGACGTTGACCTTGACGATGGAGAGGTTCTCGTGCGCCTCGCTCATCTGGTCGAGCACTGGGGCGACCTGGCGGCACGGGCCGCACCAGGGCGCCCAGAAGTCGACGATGACGGGACCCGGGGCGTCTGCCACGATCTGGTCGAAGTTCGCCGTGGTGGCGACGATCGGTTCTGACATTGGTACCTCCGTGGGAGTTGTCGTGCTTCGTGGTGAATGGTGTTCGGGGCGGAGTGCCTGCTCGGATTGAGTCTGCGTGCGCTCCGGTCGATCAGACGATGACGGTTTCGCTCTCCGTCACCGCGGCGGCTGCCTGGTCTTCCGACTCCTCCGCGATCGGCTCGGGGAGAGCCGCCAGGAACGCTTCCGCGTCGAGTGCCGCGACCGTGCCGGAACCCGCAGCCGTGATGGCCTGACGGTAGTGGGGGTCGATGACGTCGCCGGCGGCGAAGACGCCGGGGATGCTCGTGCGCGAGGAGCGGCCATCCACCCAGATCGTGCCCTCCTCGGTGATGTCGAGGACATCCTTGAAGAGGTCGATGCGGGGGTCGTTGCCGATCGCGACGAACACGCCCGTCACGGGCAGCTCGGTGCGCTCGTCGGTCGCCGTGTTGAGGACGCTCGCCGACTCGACGCTCGCCTCACCGGTGATGTCCTCGATACGGGAGTTGAGCATCCACTCGATCTTCGGGTTCTGCTCCGCACGCTCGCGCATGATGACCGATGCGCGGAGGTTCTCGGAGCGGTGGATGATCGTGACCTTGCTCGCGAAGCGCGTCAGGAAGGTCGCCTCCTCCATCGCCGAGTCGCCGCCGCCGACGACCGCGATGTGCTGGTCCTTGAAGAACGCGCCGTCGCAGGTCGCGCACCAGGAGACGCCGCGGCCCGAGAGCCTGCCTTCAGCGTCGAGGCCCAGCTTCCGGTAGGCGGAACCGGTCGAGATGATGACCGTGCGCGCCTCGAAGTCGCCGCTGTACGACGTGGAGACCTTCTTGACGTCGCCCTCGAGGTCGACTGTCGTGACGTCGTCGTAGACGAGCTCGGCGCCGAAGCGCTCAGCCTGCGCCTGCATGCGCTCCATGAGGTCTGGGCCGAGGATGCCCTCGGGGAAGCCGGGGAAGTTCTCGACGTCGGTCGTGTTCATCAGCTCGCCGCCGACTTCGACGCTCGAGGTGATGACGACAGGCTTGAGGCCAGCACGGGCCGCGTAGATCGCAGCCGTGTAGCCGGCGGGGCCTGAACCGATGATGATGACGTTCCGCATGAGTCCTCCGCACTTCTCCGAGTCGCGGGAATCGCGGCTCGACATACAGGCAAACGCGTTGAGACTAGCGACTATTCCTTCGGACGAGGTGTTGAACCGCGCCCGTCGTCGTCATCGGCCTGGCTCCGGGCCTCACGGGCGAGACGCGCCTCTTCTTCACGGCGGGCGGCCAGCTCGATCACAGCTCGGCGCTCCTCCTCGCGACGCTCCCGGCGGGTGCGGGGCGGTTCCTGTCGGCCGACCTTCGGGATCTCGGTCGTCCGTGAGTGCATGGGCAGGATGATGCCGGCGGTCGAGAGGTCCTCGGTGGCGCCACCGAACGCCCAGGAGGCCGCGTTGACTCGCTCCTCGCGCTGTTCCTGCTCCGCAGCCTGCCTGCGTTCGTCCGCAGGGTCTGGCTCGATCTCCTCGGATGCGAGATTCCATGGCGTCGGTGCCGAGTCCTCCGCGCCAACGGTGACGGTTTCTGGGAACGCCGGAAGGTCATCCTCGTCGAGCCCCTCCTCGCCGGGGCGGGCTGGACTCGATGGCGGGCCGGGCTTGATGCCGAAACGAGCGAGGAGTGGGCCGGCGAAGCCCCGGAACTCGGGTGACTTGAGCAGCCAGAGCAGGGGGAAGTAGAAGAGGGCCATGATGCCGGCGCCGATCGCGCACGAGACGAGCGCCTGGAAGATGCCGGAGCGGGGGAAGCCGTCCTCCTGGAACGTGCCGAGCAGCACCATGACGATCAGGGCTGGGATGGATGCAGCGATGGCCGCGATCGTGAAGCGCACGTAGGAGCGAACGATGTTCGCGAAGTCGAGCTGGCCCATCCGCTTCCGCAGGATGAAGAGCAGGATCGCGAGCCGCAGGGTCGACATGATCGACTGCATCAGGGCGAGGCCCACGACGATGAGCTCGACCGGCCCGATCGCGGCGAGCGCCATGCCGAAGATGTGCAGTGGCAACGTGAAGAGGAACACGAAGAAGATGGTCTTAGTGTCCTCGAGCGCGTAGAAGGCGCGCTGCACGAGGAACAGGCCACTGAACGGGATGAGGCCGACCAGGAACGCGATGAGGATCGCCGCGATCGAGTTGATGCCGGCATCCGTCGTCGCGAAGATCCGCGCGAACGGCACAGCCACGAGTGCGAGGCCGAACCCGGCGAACAGCAAGAACATGCCGATGAGGCGCGAACCCTCGGAGAGGTCGCGGATGAAGTCCTGGGGTCTGTCGTCACTGATCGCCGCGCTCATGCGGGTGAAGAACGCAGTGGCGATCGAGACGGCGATGACGGCGTGCGGGAGCGCGAAGATGAGGAACGCGTTCTGCATGGCCGCGATCGACGCGTTCTCACCAGATGCCAGGTAGGCGACGATCGTCTCGACGAGCCCTGCGAGCTGCATGACGAGCAGCATGCCGAGCGTCCACCCGGCGAGCTTGCCGACCTGACCGAGGCCCGTGCCGCGGAACTGGAAGTCCAGGCCGAAGCGCAGGCCCGCGCGACGCCAGAAGAACAGCAGCACGATCGTCTGCATCGCGACGCCGAGCGTGGCGGTGCCGCCGAGCATCGCGATCATCGTCGGGTCCCACGAGTCGATGTTGCGCCCGGTACCCGTCGGGTCGGCGCCGAACACGGAGCTGAACAGCAGCAGGCCTGCGATGCCGACGACGTTGTTGATGACGGGCGCCCACGCGAACGGCCCGAAGAGGCCGCGGGCGTTGAGGATCTCGCCGAGGACGGCGTACATGCCGTAGAAGAAGATCTGCGGCATGCACCAGTAGGCGAACGCCACGAGGAGCCCCAGCTGTTCGGGGCTGAGGCTCGCGCCGTAGAGCGCGCCGATGATGGGCGCGCCTACGGTCGCGAGGATCGTCAGCCCGCCCAGCAGCACCATGGCGAGCGTCACGAGCCTGTTGACGTAGAGCTGACCGCCGTCTTCGTGTCTCGCTGCCTTGACGACCTGCGGCACGATGACGGCGTTGAGGAGCCCGACCGAGATGATCGAGTAGATGTTGCTCGGCAGCTGGTTCGCCCCGGCGTAGGCGTCGGCGGAGACGCCGATGACACCGATCGTCTGCGCGATGACGATGGCCTTCACGAAGCCCAGCACGCGAGACACCATGGTGCCCGATGCCAGGAGCGCGCTCGCCCGAGCGATGCCCTGAGCCATGCCTACTCCTCGGTCTTCGCCGCGTCGGCGGTCTGGGTGTCAGCCGCGTCGGCTTGGGGGCTGTCCTCGGCGGAAGTCTGAGCGTCCGAAGGCTCGGCTCCGGGTCCGGCCACTGCTGCGAGCCGACGACGGATGGTGCGCACGAGACCCGCGACGAAGAGCACGGCCAGGCCGGCGCTCGCAACCAGGATCGCGATGCTCTCCCATTCGGCGCGCACATCCAGGCGAATCTGCTTCGTCGAGGAGAGCTGCTCGCCATCCGGGGTCATGACGTTCACGGTGACGTACGTCGGTCCGTTGGCGATCGCCTTGATGGGGATGCCGACCCGCGACATCGAGTTCGGCTCGATCGTGAGGGCGACGGCGTCGCCAGTCTCGACGGCGCCCGTCGTCGGCCTCAACTCGACGAGCACGGTGACTTTGCGGTCCTGGATCGCGTTGGACACGAAGAGCGGCAGCTCGGTGTCGCGGCCGACGATGAGCGCCTCGCTCGTGTCGCCGAGCTGGACATACGACTCCGTGAGCGTGACGTGGTTGCGGAGCCCGCTGACGGCAGTCTGCGCCTCTGCCGGTGTGGTCGCCCACCCGGTTGCGAGGGCGCCGATGCCGGCGACTCGGACCGGGTCGCTGTAGTCCTGCGGGTCCTCGAAGATCGTCGAGATGACCTGCGCGCGCTCGATGGTCTGCATGACGTTCGTCATGCGGTTGAACGCGGACTCGCCGACGCTTCCGTCGATGAGGGAGGCCTCCCGCCGCCCGGTGTCGGCGTTGCTCGGGAACGTCAGCGGTGTCGCTGAAGCCCAGCTCAGCCCATCCACGAACTGCAGGGTCTGTGCGAGGCGATCGCCGTCGAACTCGTCGCGCGTCACCGTGCCGACCAGCGTGCGCGGCTCGTAGGGGAGTTCGCGCGTCACGACGGCCAGGAGCGTCGCGATGCGCGTCGCCGCCTCGTTCCATTCCTCGTCCGTGGTGGCGTGCACGGCGTCGTCGATCGCGTCGTCGAGGGTCTTCTCGGCGATGACCGCGCTCCAGCCTGCGACCGTGGCCTGCGCGCTCTCGGTGAAGTCCGCGTCCGCGCTGACTCCCGTGTTGGAGTCGTCCAGGATGAGGGACTCGCCGCCCCAGTCGCGGAACCTGTCGAGGTCTGCCGACTGGACGGTGCCAGCCTGCGGCCAGACGACGCCGCTCATCGTGTACGGGAAGCTGACGAGGCTCTCGGTCGTGGGCAGCGGCGGTGCGACCGGCTCAGGATCCTCTGTGGCGGTTGGCGCGGGGGACTCGGTCGTGGTCGCCTCGGGGGACGAGGACGATTCCGCGCTGCCCTCTGCGTCGGTGCCCGCCGCCTCGTCCTCGGAGGGGGTGAGCGTCCCGGTGTCGGCGCTCTCGGTCGGCGTCGGCGTCGGCGTCTGGGTTTCCGCGGGATCGGCGAAGTTCGCGGGATCGATGTCGAAGTCGAAGTTCGTGACCTCCAGCGGCTGCTGGGCCCCCCACTGCGACTGGAGGGTGAGGCTCGCATCTGCGAAGGGAAGCTCGAACGTCTGATTGTCGATCGCCGTCAGCCGGTCCAGCCATGTGAGCGCCGATTGCGGGGCTGCAGAACCGAGCACGCGGATCGAGGCCAGGAGGCGGGGGTCGATCGCGACCGTCGAGTTCGGGCTGGCCTCGACCGCGGTGAGGATCTTCTCGAGGCGCCCGCCCGGGGCCGTCTCCTCGGCAAGCCGCGCACTGCTGAGCAGCGCCTCATCGGCATCGACGAACAGGCCGGAGGTGATGGGAACGACGGTCGAGACGAGCGTCGGCTCAGCGGCAGCGACGCCGTTGAGCACGATCGTGGAACGCGCCTGTGCGAGCTTCGAGTCACCGCTCGTGAGGGTCGCGGCCATGGCTCGGGGACCGAAGTCGTCGGTGGCGGCGGACGGCAGCCCCTCCGCAGATACCGACACGTTCACGAGCTCGGTCTCCCCGGGCGGGACGCTCTCCGTTGCGAGGTCCGCGACGACGTCGAGCCGGTCAACCGCGGACTCGTTGCTCGAGGAGCTCCACGCATTCAACGCGAACCTCGTGTCGATCGTCGACGAACCGACCGCGAGCTCGAGCTGGCCGGGCGCGATCTCGGCATCCGTCTTGTTCACGACGACGAGCTCCACGACGAGCGGTCCGCCTGGCTGCACGAGACCGCCGTCGGCCGGCGCGGCGAAGATCGAGACCTGCCCGTCCGGCGCGTCGGCGATGGCTCGCGGCGCGGCTGTCGAGGCGCTGACCGTGGCCGGGCTCGTCTGGTTCGTGGGTGCAGCTGACGCGCCACCGGTGACCCCGAGCGCCAGCACCGACGCCAGGAGCGTCGCAGGGACAACCCGGCGTGCACAGGCACGCAGGAACCGTGGCACAGCGGCGCGCGGTGCGTGGTCCATGACCTCCATAGTAAGGACGGACGGCGAGGTGGCGAGCTGAACGCGCCCTCAGAGGCGAGCCGACCGTCCGCCTCGCCTCGTAGAATGAGCGGATGCAAAACGTGCAGTCCGCCATGGAACGCCTTCGCGGACTCGCGACCGCGTCTCCCGTCGCCGAGCTCGCCTCCGCCTTCGAGGCCGCGGGCTTCGAGCTCGCCCTGGTCGGCGGTCCGGTGCGAGATGCCTTCCTCGGGAGGGACGTCACCGACCTCGACTTCACGACGAATGCTCGGCCAGATGAGATCCTCCGCATCGTCGCCCCGATCGCGGATGCGCACTGGGACATCGGTCGCGAGTTCGGCACGATCGGGGCACGGTTCTCCGGTGAGACCGTCGAGATCACGACCTACCGCGCCGACAGCTACGACGGGACCTCCCGGAAGCCCGTCGTGGCGTTCGGCGACACCATCGACGGCGACCTGCATCGGCGCGACTTCACCGTCAACGCGCTTGCCCTGCAGCTCCCGGCGCTCACGCTCGTCGACCTCTCCGACGGCACGAAAGACCTCATCGAGACGACCCTGCGCACGCCCATCGAGGCTGCAGTGTCGTTCGGCGACGACCCGTTGCGGATGCTGCGGGCGGTGCGGTTCACCTCGCAGCTCGGCTTCCAGCTCGACCGCGACTCCTTCGACGCGATCGTCGAGCTGCGGCGGCGCATCCTCGACATCTCCGCGGAACGAGTGCGCGACGAGCTCGTGAAGCTGCTCAAGACGGACACGCCTCGGCCAGGCCTCGAGCTGTTCGTCGAGACGGGGCTCGCCGAGCTCGTGCTGCCGGAGCTGCCCGCGCTGCAGCTCGAACGCGACGACGCGCACCGGCACAAGGACGTCTACGAGCACTCCATCACGGTGCTCGAACAGGCCATCAGCCTCGAGCGCGAGCGCAACCCCGGAGCGGACTCGGACCTCGTCCTGCGCCTCGCCGCGCTGCTGCACGACATCGGCAAGCCCAAGACGAGACGCTTCGGCGAGGGGCGGAAGGTCACCTTCTACAACCACGACGTCGTCGGCGCGAAGCTCGCGCGCAAGCGCCTCACGTCACTGCGGTTCGATAACGACACCATCAAGTCGGTGGCGCGCCTCGTCGAACTCCACATGCGGGTCTTCAACTACGAGGGCGCGGGCTGGACCGACTCGGCGGTGCGACGATTCGCGCGAGACGCCGGACCAGAGCTGCAGCGGCTCCTCATCCTCATCCGCGCCGACATCACGACGCGCAACCAGCGGAAGTCCGATCGGCTCCTCTTCGCGATCGACGACCTCGAGCGGCGCATCCTGGAACTGCAGGAGAAGGAGGAGCTCGACTCCGTGCGCCCCAGTCTCGATGGGGAGCAGATCATGGCGATCCTCGACATCGCCCCCGGCCCGCTCGTCGGGAAGGCATACAAGCACCTGCTCGAGGTGCGCCTCGATGAGGGCCCGCTCGAGCACGACGACGCGAAGCAGCGACTGCTCGACTGGTGGGAGCAGAACCGGCCGTAGTGGCACCGCTCCGAAGCGGCACCAGTCCGAGGCGGCACCGGTCCGTCGTGGCGCCGTTGAGGCGCGTGATGACTTTCGGTGACGGTGATGGGTTCTTTCCCATCACCGGTCGTGAAAACCCATCACGGACGGTGCGCGTTTGGATGCACGGGCAGGGGATTCAGCGCGGCTGGTCTGCCAGGCGAACTCTGGTCTGTCGAAGCAACGCAGAACGGCCCCCTCCGAAGAGGGGGCCGTTCGTGTCGATGCGACTGGAGCTACTCGGCGAGCGCGTACTGCGAGAGGTTCGAGTCGTAGCAGGAGACGTAGCTTGAGCTACTCGCCTCCACGATCACGGTTCCATTGACCGTCAGGGTGCAGGAGAGCTCTGACTGGTCGTTGTAGTCGCTGTGGCTCGCGGAAACAGATGCGAGGGTGCTGTCGTATCCGTACGAAGCCTCGTACTTCATCGTGGTGGTCTCCGACCACGGCACTGCTGTCGCAAGCGCCTCCGTGTCGACCTGGACACGGTCCGAGCCAGCCAGGCCGTTCTCGTAGCTGTACGTGATGTCGACCGGGGAGGTGCCCGTGCTGGTGATGGTCAGTTCGATCTCCAGCTCGCCGGATGACTCGTCAGAGAGCTCATCGATCTGTGTCGTGGCCTCGTCGGAGATGTCCTGCGCAACCCCGGCGCTCGTGGCCAGGGTGATCGCCCAGCCGCCGAGCAGCGCGATGCCGCCAAGCGCTACGCCGATGATTGCGAAGAGCTTCTTCGCGTTGAAGCGCTTGACGACGAGGCCGGCGATGCCCAGGCCGATCGCGGCGAGCGCGAACACGATCGCCAAGAAGTACCCGGCGAAGGGAATGAGGCAGATCAAGAGAGCCAAGGCACCCGCGATCGTTGCGATCAGGCCGAGAACGTTGAAGCCGCCCTTGCCCTGCGGGGCGTAGTTGCCATACTGCTGCTGCTGGCCTCCGCCAGCACCGCCGGCTGCTCCGTAGGCAGGAGCCGCTCCGTAGGCGCCGGGAGCTGCGTTCGGGTCCTGGGACTGGGCGCCGTAGGCGTTGCCCTGTCCGGACGTGCCGTACGCGTCGGGTGCCGGAGCCGAGCCGTACGCGTTGTTCTGCGCTGATGCCCCGTACGCGTCGGGTGCGGGTGCTGACCCGTAGGACCCGGGTGCGCTGTCGTTCCCGTAGCCGTTTCCGGCCGAGTAGTCGGGAGTGCTGCCGTAGCTCGGAGCCGAGTAGTCGCTTCCGGATGCGGAGGGTGCCGTGTACGAGGTGTCCCCCGTGTACGAGCCAGCGCTCGGCGACGAGTACGAGTTGTCGCTCGACGCCCCGTAGCTGGAGTTGTCGCTCGACGAACCGTAGTTGGGGGTCGAGTAGCCCGAGTTCGACGATGCGCTCGGCACGCTCGAACCGGTCGAACCGGAGTAGGACGACTGCCCGCCCTGGTAGCCGGATGCGGAGCCCGGGGACTCGTAGGAGCCGCCAGGCGCCGTGTAGTTGCCCGGGGCCTGGTAGTTGTCGCCGCTCGAGCCGTAGCTGCTGCCGACGCCGTAGCCGTTGCTCGAGCCCTGCTCGGCTCCGCCGGGCTGGTCGCCGAACGCCGCCTGAGGAGCTTGCGACGCCGCAGCGTCGCCTTCCTGCGGTGCTGAGTTCTGTGGCACTGGGGCGTTCGGGTCGCGTTCGCCCGCGCCGCCTGTTGGATCGCTCATGATTCCCCTAGGTAGTGGTGCGTTTCAGCGGACCACGGGGGCCGCCGGTTGTGCTGGAAAGAGCATATTCGTTCGCGAGTCGGGGAGTTCTTCCAATTGACTGGCATTTAGGAGCCGGAAGCGACTATGCTTGCCAGGTTGTCTGAGCGATCAACTGCCCAGGCACGCGCAATAACCCTCCTGCTGCAGATCGTCTGCAGCCGTTCTAGACCGAAGGAGGTGGGTTTATCGTGCATCAGTATGAGTTGATGGTGATCCTCGATCCAGAGATCGACGAGCGCACCGTAGCTCCGAGCCTCGATAAGTTCCTCAACGTCATTCGCAATGACGGTGGAACCATCGAGAAGACCGACATCTGGGGCCGTCGTCGCCTCGCCTACGAGATCAACAAGAAGAGCGAAGGCATCTACGCCGTCGTTGACTTCACGTCGACCTCGGCAACGGCGAACGAGCTCGACCGCCAGCTGAACCTGTCCGAAGCTGTCATGCGCACCAAGGTGCTCCGCGCAGAAGAGGCCATCGCTCGCGTCGCCTCCGAGGCGAAGCGCGACGAGGCTCGCAAGGCTGCCAAGGCCGCTGCTATTGCAGCGAAGCCCGCGGCGACCACCGAGGCCTAGTCATGGCTGGCGACACGATCATCACCGTGGTGGGCAACCTCACGGCTGACCCCGAACTGCGGTACACGCAGAACGGGCTCGCAGTCGCGAACTTCACCATCGCATCCACCCCCCGCGTGTTCGACCGTCAGGCGAACGAGTGGAAGGACGGCGAGGCACTCTTCCTTCGGGCGAGCGTCTGGCGTGAGTTTGCGGAGCATGTCGCCTCGAGCCTCTCAAAGGGCTCGCGAGTCATCGCGCAGGGTCGCCTCAAGCAGCGCTCCTACGAGACGAAGGAAGGCGAGAAGCGCACTTCCATCGAGCTCGAGATCGAGGAGATCGGTCCTAGCCTCCGCTACGCCACTGCGCAGCTCACCCGCACGTCCTCCGGCGGCGCCGGCGGACAGCAGGGTGGCGGCCAGGGTGGCTTCGGCGGTGGCCAGCAGCGTTCCTTCGGTGGCAACGGCGGCGGCAACAGCAACGGCAACGCGTCAGGTGGACGTCAGTCCGCCCCGGCGGACGAGCCATGGGGCCAGCCTGCTGGCCAGCCCCGCGACAACGGCGCATCCGGCTGGGCGACGCCCGGCGCATCGAACGATTTTGACGAGCCCCCCTTCTAAAGGGCGCTCGCAAACACACTCAACGAAAGAAGATCCCAATGGCTGGAAAGTCAAGCGGCGACCGCCGCAAGGGTGTACGCGGGAAGGGCGGCAAGCCCGCTGCTCCCGCGAAGCAGATCCGGGTCGGAGTCATCGACTACAAGGATGTCAACACCCTCCGCAAGTTCATCTCGGAGCGCGGAAAGATTCGCGCTCGTCGCATCACCGGCGTCTCCGTCCAGGAGCAGCGCCTCATCGCACGTGCAGTCAAGAACGCACGTGAAATGGCGCTCCTGCCCTACGCCGGCTCTGGCCGCTAAGGAGTAGTCGACATGGCAAAGGTAATTCTTACGCACGAGGTCTCCGGCCTCGGTGCAGCCGGTGACGTCATCGAGGTCAAGAGCGGGTACGCCCGCAACTACCTCGTCCCCAAGGGCTACGCAGTCAGCTGGTCCCGTGGCAGCGAGAAGCAGGTCGAGCAGATTCGTTCCGCTCGTGCCGCACGCGAACTCGCAACCCTCGAAGAGGCGAAGGCGCTCAAGGACAAGATCGAGTCCGCCATCGTCAAGCTTCACGTGAAGTCGGGCGCCGAAGGCCGCCTCTTCGGTTCCGTTCGCGGTGCCGACGTCGCGACCGCCGTCGAAGAAGCTGGCCTCGGCCAGATCGACAAGCGCAAGGTCGAGTTCCCGAACCCGATCAAGTACACGGGCAACCACGAGGCGACTGTTCGCCTCCGTGACGACCTCGTTGCGACCGTCAAGCTCCAGGTCATCGCCCAGCGATAGCCAGTAGCCGCCTCGGCGCTCGAGCAGCACCTCGGTAGCTGATCGATAGAGCACGGCCCCGGACATCTCGATGTCCGGGGCCGTTCCTGTCCCGCGTCGGGCCCCAAGGTCGCACCCCACGGCCTGCTCGCACCAGTCTGGGGTGGATGTGCGAGCGGACGCTATAAGGTCAGCGGAGTCCAGCATCCAGCTCGTTCCCTTTCCTGATTGACACACGAACATGTCGAACCACACGCACCGACCGGCAGCAGAGCACGAGCCGCGCCGGTTTCCGGTGACGGTGAGCCCGACGGTCCTCGGTTTCATCGGGTCGCTGTTCATCCTCGTCGGGTCGTTCGGCGCTGGCTGGATCGGCGACGGCCTCGGTATCCGCGAGTGGTTCCCCATTGCCTTCTTCCGCAGCTCGCCAGACCTGACTCGTCTCTGCACGATGCTGCTCATCGTCGGCGGCTTCCTGCTCCTCATCGCCTGGATCCGCTTCCGGCCGAGCATTCGCGACGACGACGCCTCGCTGCGACGCGTGATCAGGACGGCCGTCATCTGGGCCCTGCCGCTGCTGATCTGCATCCCCGTCTTCAGTCGGGACATGTTCTCGTACGTCGCGGTCGGACGCCTCATGGCGGCGGGGATCGACCCGTACCAGCATGGCGTCAACGAGATCGCCGGCTGGTACTCGCTCGGCGTCGATCCCTTCTGGTCCAGCACGGAGTCGCCCTACGGTCCGCTGTTCCTCGGCGTCGCGGCCGTCTTCTCCTGGCTCGGGGCAGAGATCCCCGAGTACGCCCTGTTCCTGAATCGCGTCGCCGCAACCGCGGGCGCCGTGCTCATGGTGGTGGCCTTCTTGAAGATCGCCGCACTTCGCGGGCGCAACCGCGCTTTCGTCGCCTGGATGATCGCAGCGAACCCCCTCACGCTCCTCCTGTTCATCGCCTCAGGGCACAACGACGGCCTCATGCTCGCCGGTATGGGGTTCGGCCTGCTCGCGGCGCTCAAGGGGCATCGTGTCCTCGGAGTGGTCTGGATCGCGCTCGCTGTGGCGATCAAGCCGATCGCGCTCATCGCCCTCCCCATCGTGGCGCTCATCGGCAGGCCCAGTTCACTCCCCGTGTGGGACAGAGTGAAGAGCTGGACACTGCACGGCGCCATCGCCATCGGACTTGTTGGTGCCATCGGCCTCGTGCTGGGGTTGGGATTCGGCTGGGTGACGGCCCTCACCGTGCCGGGGGCGATCCAGCACTGGTACTCCCCGTTGACGCTCATGGTCGGCACCGTGCGCGGCCTCGCGGAGCTCGTGACCCTCGACCCGTTCGTCTTCGAGGTCATCCTCAAGGTCATCGCCTTCTCGATCGCCGGTCTCGTCGCCGCGTGGGTCGTCCTCACGAAGCGGCCCATCGACCCGCTGCTGCGCCTCGTGCTGTGCACGGCGGTCATCGTCGCCGCATCCACTGCCATCCACCCCTGGTACGTCATGTGGATCCTTCCGTTCGCGGCCGTCGCGGGTCCGTGGAGGAAGGGGCAGGAGCACCTCGCGATGCTGGTGACCATCTTCTTCACGACGGTGACGCTCGCTGAGCCGACCGACTCGTTCTTCGAGGGGCCGTACACGCGCCTCGCGGTGGCCAGCATCACGGTGCTGTTCGCGCTGTCGGTGCTCGTCTGGTGGTGGCGGTCGAGCAACGTGTCGGGGCGGGCGGTGGTCATCGCCGTTCCATACGGGCAGGTGCTCGTCGATCGCTGGAGCGCGAGACGGCAGCGAAAGCTGCGGGAGCGCGCCGCGACGCGGCGCTGAGCACACGCTCGCAAGGTTGTGGAAAACGCCCGGATATCCCCGGTTTGCGTGGGGAAGCGGGCGGATGTTATGCACAGTCCCGCTTGCAGGTTTCAACCTTCAATGGATGCTTCACACCGGTTGTCCACAGCGAGATAAGAACACAAAAACCCAGGTGAAAGCACCTTTCATGCCTGAGTATCTCGGATAATCCCCGATATTATCCACAGAGTTTCCACACATCGCCCGGCGCGTCTCCACAGTTACACACAGAGTTATCCACAGGCACGCCGGCGATGGTTCGCTCGGCTGGGGAGCTGGGGACTACTGTGGTCAAATCTCTCACCGGCATTCGAGCGAAGTCAGGAGCATCCGTGTCGATCGCGCATCTCGGTTCCTCATCTCAGGGTGAGCGAGAGACGCACGACGGGGTTCGCACGCCTCCTCACGACCTGCTCGCCGAGCAGTCCGCGATCGGCGGCATGCTCCTCTCGAAGGATGCGGTCGCCGACGTCGTCGAGGCCGTGCGCGGCATCGACTTCTACGTGCCGAAGCACGAGATCATCTTCGACTCCATCCACGCGCTCTACGCCGCCGGTGAGCCCACGGATGTCATCACCGTCACCGACCACCTCACGAAGTCGGGTGAGCTCTCGCGTGCCGGCGGTGCCGAGTATCTGCACACGCTGGCCGGCATCGTGCCGACAGCAGCGAACGCCGGCTACTACGCGGCGATCGTCTCGGAGCGCGCCGTCCTGCGGCGCCTGGTCGAGGCCGGTACCCGCATCGTGCAGATGGGCTACCTCGCGGAAGGTGAGGTCGTCGACCTCGTCAACCAGGCCCAGGCAGAGATCTACGGCGTCACCGGGGCTGTCGAGAAGGAGGACTACGTCGTCCTCGCGGAGGCCATCCTCGAGGCCCAGAACGACATCGACGCCGCGCAGAACAAATCCGGCGGCATGACCGGAGTGCCGACCGGGTTCAGCGACCTCGACCGCATCACGAACGGCTTCCACGGCGGCCAGCTCATCATCGTCGCAGCCCGCCCTGGTCTCGGAAAGTCGACGGTGGCGCTCGACTTCGCACGCTCCGCGTCCATCACGCACGGCAAGGCCTCGATCTTCTTCAGCCTCGAGATGGGCAAGAGCGAGATCGCCATGCGACTGATCTCGGCAGAGGCGAGCGTGCGACTGCAGCACATGCGTGCTGGCGGCCTCACGCAGGAAGATCTGACGCAGATCGCCCGCACGCAGGGGGACATCTCCGACGCCCCGCTCTACATCGACGACAGCCCGAACATGACGCTTGTCGAGATCCGCGCGAAGTGCCGCAGGCTCAAGCAGAAGGTCGGGCTGTCGCTCGTCGTCATCGACTACCTGCAGCTCATGACGAGCGGCAAGCGCGTCGAGAGCCGCCAGCAGGAAGTGTCGGAGTTCTCGCGTGCGCTGAAGCTGCTCGCGAAGGAGCTCGACGTTCCCGTCATCGCGCTGTCGCAGCTGAACCGTGGTCCCGAGCAGCGTGCAGACAAGCGTCCGGCGGCGAGCGACCTCCGTGAGTCCGGATCGCTCGAGCAGGACGCCGACATGATCATCCTGCTCCACCGCGAAGGTGCGTACGACCGGGAGAGCCCACGCGGCGGTGAGGCCGACTTCATCCTCGCCAAGCACCGCAACGGCCCGACCGACACGATCACCGTCACCTTCCAGGGGCACTTCTCTCGCTTCATGGACATGGCACCCGGCTACGCGACGGGGCAGTAGGCGAATCCGGCCGCGCCTCCTCGACGACGTCGTCACCAACGCGCCGCCGGAGAATCGCGAGGTGGAGGCGGTCGAGGGACGCGAGCGGCATGAGAAGCGGATGGAGCGCGAAGCTCGTATCCGCACCACGAGCTCGTCGGTCTCATCCCTCCGGCTATCGAGTTCAGCCCCGCGGCCGAAGCGCCGAGGCTCCTGTGCTTCGTACCTTGAATGCAGCACCCACTCGCGGTGACAAGGACAAGGGAGAGATCATGAACGCAGACGCGACGCAGCCGGCCAGCATGAAGCAGCGCCGATCGATACGCATCCTCACGATCGCGATGAGCGTTCTGCTGCTCGCAGTGCTCGTCATGCTGGTTGCCGGGGTCATGGCCAGCTCTGCGCCCATGATCATCGCCGGCAGCAGCGGATGCGCCGCGATCGCCACGGCCTGGACGACCGGCGTCCTCGCGATCCGCCAGCAGGCCAGAAAGTAGCCCGAACGCGATCGCCGAGGCGGCGAGGCATCTGCCAGACTGAGCGCACCGACCCCAACTGGAGGAACCCAATGGTGAGTTCTGAAGAGATCGTTCTGGGCGACCTGCCCGCAGGTATCGTCCGAGCCGACGAGGCCGTGGCCGGCCGTGTCTGGAATGTGCTCGGCCACACCTACATCACGAAGGCAGAGAGCGCCTCGACCTACTCATGGCTCTCGCTCGACCCGGCCGGAACCGGGGTGCCGCCGCACGTGCACCCCACCCAGGACGAGTTCATCTACGTGTTCGAGGGGGTCTACACCCTCTACCTCGACGGCCAGTGGACCACGGCCGGCCCGGGCGACCTCGTGCAGATGCCGAAGGGCATCCCGCACGCTTACTACAACAAGCAGGTCGAGGCAGCGAAGTCGCTCTTCTGGGTGAGCCCAGGGGGCCAGCTGGCGAACCTCTTCAGCCTGCTGCACAACGTGACCGACCCGGCCGAGGTCGTGCGTCTCTCAGCCCTGAACGGCGTCGACTTCCTGCCAGAGGGTGCCGTGGAAGGCGCGTGAGGCGGCGCACGTGACGGATGCGAGCGTCCGCGGCATGCCGGGCGACCCTGAGGCGAGGCGCGAGACATACGGGTCGGACGCAGATCAGCATCTGACGTTCTGGGCGGCTTCCGGGTCCGTGCGCGGGCTCGCCGTGCTCATCCACGGTGGATATTGGCGATCGCAGTTCACCGACGAGCTCATGCTCCCGCTGGTGCCGGAGTTCACCCGGCGCGGCTGGTCCGTGGCGAATCTCGAGTACCGGCGGGGCGACGATGGATGGTCTGCGACGCGCGGGGACCTCTCGCGCGGCCTCTCGGCGGCGCGCAGCGAGGCGTCCCGGTTGACGCCGGATGCGCGGCTCGTGATCGTCGGGCACTCGGTTGGCGGTCAGCTCGCACTGCTCGGCGGAGAACCAGGCGACGCGGTCGTGGCGCTCGCGCCCGTCACTGACCTCGCGCGCGGCTACGAAGAGGGCAACGGCGACGGAGCCGTCTCGGAGTTCTTCCGCGTGGCGCCCTCCCAAGCCCCGGAGGTCTACGCGTCGGCGTCACCGATCGAGCATTTGCCTCTGCAGGCACGGGCGCTGCTTGTGCACGGAGTCGATGACGAGCGTGTGCCGGTCGAGCACACCCGCGCCTACGTTGCCGCCGCCAGGCAGGCTGGCGCCGACGTCGAGCTCATCGAGCCCGCGACCCTTGAGCATCGCGCCGCGATCGCGCCGGATGCGCCGCACTGGCCAGACGTGCATGCCTGGCTCGACGCGTTCGCATTCGCGCGCCACACCTGAGGCAGTCGACCTTGACGCCAAGGAGGGATTGACAGGACCTGCCTGACGACCCCGCGCTTCTCCGCTGGGACGTATGCTTCCATCCGGCGAGAAGTCTGAGCACAGACCCCGCCGTCGTGGAGGGGAAGCCATTGGGCCAGCAGAAACAGGATTGGGTCCGTCTCGTCGCGGACCGTCTGCGCACCGAGTCGGGAAGCGCCCTCCTGCTCGTCGGCGTCGCGGTGTTCGCGCTGCTCTGGGCGAACTCGCCCTGGTCTGAGTCGTACGTGCAGCTGTGGGAGACGCACGCCGCCATCGGCATCGGCGATTTCCGCATCGACATGAGCCTGCACCACTGGGTGAACGACGGCTTTATGGTCATCTTCTTCTTCCTCATCGGTCTGGAGGTGCGACAAGAGCTCGCGGTCGGCTCGCTGCGTGACCGGCGCCAGGCTCTTGTGCCTATCGTCGCGGGCCTCGCCGGAGTCGCTCTCCCAGCGCTCATCTACCTCGCCATCGCCGGGCGGGACGCCCCGGAAGCGTGGGGAGCCGTCATCGGCACGGACACGGCGTTCCTCCTGGGCGCGCTTGCGCTGGTCGGTCCGAAGATGTCGAGTCAGCTGCGCGTCTTCCTGCTGACCCTCACCGTCGTCGACGACTTCCTCGCCGTCGCCATCATCGGCATCGTCTACACGGAGTCCGTGCAGTGGATGCCCCTCGGCATCGCCGTCGTCTGCCTCGTCTTCCTGTTCCTCCTGGCCCGCGCGAACGAGTGGCGCAGCAGTCCCTACATCGTCGTCATCGTCGTGCTGTGGGCCGCGACGCTGCTCTCCGGTGTGCATCCGTCACTCGCCGGAATGGCCGCTGGGCTGCTCATCCCGGCCTCTGACCCAGACCGGGAGGACGTGGTGCGGGCGAAGCGGCTCTTCCGCGACTTCTGGCAGTCACCTCGCGCCGATGCTGCCCGCAACGTGCGGCTCGGCCTCGCCAAGTCGATCTCCGTCAACGAACGGCTCCACGAGGTGCTGCTCAGCCCCGTCGCGCTCTTCATCGTGCCGGTCTTCGCGCTCGCGAACGCGGGGGTCGACCTGCGGGGCGGGATGCTCGGCGATGCGCTCACCTCCCCGGTCACGTGGGGTGTCGTCGCAGGTCTTGTCCTCGGCAAGTTCGGCGGCATCGCCCTCGGCAGCTGGATCGCCGTGCGTGCTGGCCTCGGCACACTCCCGCAGGGCGTCGGCATGGGCAGCGTCTTCGGCGGCGCCGCGCTCAGCGGCATCGGCTTCACGATGTCGCTGCTCATCATCTCGCTGGCGCTCGAGGGCGAAGTCGCCGGGCAGGCCATCGTGGGCGTGTTCATCGCCATGGTGCTCTCCTGGGTGCTCGGCTGGCTCACCTTCACGTTCGCGCGCGTCAAGATGAACGAGACGACGGCCGACCTGCCGACGAAGCTGTCGCGCCCCGTCGACCCCGAGCGCGACCACCTCCTCGGCGACCCGGACGCGCCGGTCACGATCGTCGAGTACCTCGACTTCGAATGCCCGTTCTGCGCGCGAGCGACCGGCATGTGGCAGGACCTCGGCGAGTACTTCACCGACGGAGGGGCGCGCTACGTGGTGCGCCACCTGCCGCTCGAGGACTACCACCCGCACGCCTTCCAGGCCGCGATCGCCGCCGAGGCCGCCGCGAACCAGGGGAAGTTCTGGGAGATGCACAACCTGCTCTTCGCGAACCAGGAGCGTCTCGACGTGCAGTTCTTGCGCGGCTACGCGGAGGAGATCGACCTCGACCTCGACCGGTTCGACCTCGACATGCTCGACGACGAGCTGCCGAGGCGCATCCGCGACGACATGCAGAGCGCCATCGATAGCGGTGCGCGCGGCACTCCCACGTTCTTCCTCGGCGAGACGCGCCACAGCGGTGCGCATGACGCGCGCACGCTCATCGCGACGATCGAGGCGCAGCGCAAGGAAGCTGCCATCCGCCGTCGTTCCTAGCGCGAAGCTCGAGGCAGATGGGCCTTGGCATCCCCGGCACGAGGCGCCGGGTCGTACGATCTCCTCATGGCTGACACGAAGAGCGCTCTCGTCGAGGAGAGTGCGGCACCGGACACCGACGCTGTGCGATTCGAGGCACGCGTCATCGCCGCCCCGGTCGTCGGCGATTCGGGCGAGCGGTTCATCGTCCGGTTCCCGGACGACGCGAGCAGGATGCTGCCGTCCCGCGGCCAGGTTGCCGTGACCGGTTCGATCCGGCCGACTGGCGCTGAGGCGGCAAGACCCTTCGACTCCGTCATCGAACCCGACGGGCTCCGGGGTCACTGGCTGGACGTCGCGGCCGCGCTCGGTGCGGGTATCGGGGCCGGTGATGTCGTGGCGGTCGAGCTGCGACCTCGAGGCGACTGGCCAGAGCCGGTCGTTCCCGAGGACTTCGCCGCCGCGCTCGCGGAGGCACCCGAATCCGTCGCCACCTGGAACGACATCACGCCGATGGCGAGGTGGGAGTGGGTGCGATGGATCAACGCGACCCGCAACCCGCAGACGCGTCTGCGCCGCGTCGAGGTCGGCCTCTCGAAGCTCGAGGCGGGCAAGCGCCGCCCGTGCTGCTTCGACCTCTCCTCGTGCACCGACCCTGAGCTGTCGAAGAGCGGCAAGCTCGCGGTCTAGCCCCGACGCCGACCGAAGACCGCCCCTGCGGCGAGCAGCAGCGGCACGACCGAGACGCTCATGAGCACGATCCCGAGCGGGGCGAGCTGCGGCAGCAGGAGCACACCCGCGATGAGCAGCGCGGCGAACACGATCGCCGAGACGACCCCGCGCAGCATCCGCTCGAGTGAGCGCATATGCCGGTCGACGCTGGGCGTCTGCACCTTGAGCTGGCCGGCCTCGAGGCGAGTGGTGAGCGCATCGAGTCGACCGGGGAGGGTGACTGCGGTCGCCAGCGCGGAGATCGCCTGCTTGGCGACGGCCTGCACCGTGTTGCCGCCCTCGTCGCGGGTGAGGGTGCGGGCGAACGGGTCGACCGCCTCCCACATGTTGAAGTCCTTGTCGAGCGCCGAGGTCACGCCGGAGACCAGCGAGATCGCTCGGATGATGAGCAGGAAGTTCTCGGGCAGCTGGAACGGCATCTCGCGGATGGTGTCGCGGAAGCGGTCGGCGAAGTCGCCGAGCTCGGCGGGGTCGACGCGTTGCAGCTCGGCGACGCCCATTCCTCCGAAGCGGCCGAAGAGCTCGGTCATCGCCTGCTCGAGCTCGATGGTGTCACCGGCAGGGAGGAGCACGCCGACGCTGCGCATCGACCGCACGAGCCCTGGCCCGTCGCGAGAGACGATCGCGAAGATCAGCTGGCGGAGGCTCGCGCGGAGGGTGTCGGAGATGACGCCCATCATGCCGAAGTCGATGTAGGTCAGCTCCCACGTGACGGGCGCGAGCGTCTCGGGGTCGCCCTCGGCATCGGCGTCCGTCGGGGCGGGCTGTCTCGGTGTGGCCAAGGGCGTGACGAAGATGTTGCCGGGGTGCGGGTCGGCGTGGAAGAACCCGGCGACGAACAGCTGCTGGAACGTGGCCCTCGCCAGTTCGTTTGCGACCTCGACGGGGTCGATGCCCGCCGCGCGCAGGGCATCCACGTCGGTGATCTTGATCGCGGTGACGTCGGAGAGGGTGAGGATGCGCGACGCGGTGCGCTCCCACACGACCTGGGCGGCCCCAACGCGCGGGTCGGTCTCGAAGTCGGCGGCGAATCGCTCGGCGCTCGTGCCCTCGTGGATGTAGTCGATCTCTTCGAGGCTCGTCGCGGCGAACTCCTCGACGAGGGCGGGGGCGTCAGCACGCTTCGAGACGAGCTCGACTCGCTTGAGGAGCTGGCCGACGCGGCGCAGTGCGCGGAGGTCGGTCTCCACGAGGTCCTCGATGCCGGGCCGCTGCACCTTCACGACGACGTTGGAGTAGCCGGTCTCCTCGGCGAGCGCGGGGGTGAGCACAGCGCGGTGCGCCTGCCCGAAGGAGGCGGCGGCGATGGGAGTCTCGTCGAAGCTCGCGTAGGCCTGTCCGAGCGGCATGCCGAGCTCAGCCTCGGCCTGTGCGCGGATGGCCGGGAACGCGACCGCGGGCACCTCATCCTGCAGCCCCTCGAGCTCCGCGGTGATCTCAGGTGGCAGCACATCGAGGCGCGACGACAGGAACTGGCCCACCTTGATCATGAGCCCGCCGAGCTCGACCGCGAGGGCGTGGAAGCGGCGGGCGAGGCGCTGCATGCGCGCCGTGCGTCCGCGTTCCGCGAGCTTCCCGAGACGGATGCGGGGCAGGAAGATCTCGAACCACCAGATCTGCACCATCGCACGCTGCGCGAACCGCACGATCCTGCGGTACCTGGCACGGCCTTCCGCCGAGAGCTTCGTATCGCTGCTGCGGACGGCACCGGGCCGGGTGACGGCTCGCGCCTGCGCCGCGGCTGCGGTCAGTCTGCTCTCGGCGGCCAGCTCCTCCGTGAGGCCGGGGCCATCGGTCACGTTCAGTCCTCGGCGAGGATCGAGTACAGCTTGCGCCGTGTCTCGTCGAGCAGTGCTGCGGCCCGTTCGGCCTGGTCGGGGGTGGCGCTGCTCTGCACCTGGACGACGGCCTGGGCGAGGCGAGCTCCTGCCTTCGGGAGGGTCGCTGCGCGCTCGGCGCGGCGGGCGGCAGGCGACTCCCAGGGGAGCTCTCCGGCTGAGGCATCCACCGCGACGGCGCGGCCTTCTTCGGTGAGCGCGTAGACCTTGCGCTCGCCGGTGACCTCGGGCACGACGAGGCCCTCGTCGGAGAGCAGCTGGAGTGTGGGGTAGACCGAGCCGGGGCTGGGCTTCCAAGCGCCACTCGTGCGGGCTTCGATGGCCTGGATCAGCTGGTAGCCGTGCTGTGGGCCCTCGAGGAGCGCGACGAGGAGGGCTGTCCTGACGTCTCCGCGGCCGGCTCGAGCAGTGGTCGGTCGCGAGGCGAAGGTCTCGCGGATCTCATCGACGGCTTCGCGGAGGCCGAAGCCGAGTCCGCCTGGGGTGTGCTGAGCGACCATGTGCATTCCTTTCGAGTGCCGAGCATCCGGTGGCGATCGTGTCGACCGGGTGGATGCGCGGATTGGCGATACCTGACGACACCCGACGATACATCGGTGAATGTCGGCGAAGCTGTGCATTCCGGGTGGCCCTGAGTGTTGACAGACAATCACTTGTCTTTGTTGCTAAGTACCAGTACTCGGTGTTACTTTGTACCGGTATTCATTGTTACTGAGTAGAGAAGGTGGCCGATGGGCAGGCAGGCATCCGAGATGCTCAAGGGCACGCTCGAAGGCATCGTGCTCGCGATCCTCGCGAAGCGCTCCGCCTACGGGTACGAGATCACGAGCTGGCTCCGCGAGCAGGGCTTCGTCGACATCGCCGAGGGAACGGTCTACGCGCTCCTCGTGCGCATCGAGCAGAAAGACCTCGTCGACGTCGAGAAAGTCCCGTCCGAGAAGGGCCCGCCGCGGAAGGTCTACACGATCAACGCCGCGGGCACCGAGTACCTCGCGGAGTTCTGGCGCAGGTGGGGCTTCCTCGTCGAACGCCTCGAGCAGCTCCGAGGCACCATCACCGCACCATCCGCTGCAAGCAGCACAGACATCGAGAGAGGCAACTGACATGGCCGCCAAGTGGATCGAATCGCTCACGGGCTCATTCGAGGAGAAGAAGCAGTACAAGGAGGCACAGGCCCGGCTGGATGCGCTGCCGGAGCCCTACGGCAGGGTCGCGAAGGCCGTCCAGCGCTACCTCATGTACTCCAGTGGCGTCGTCGATGGCGAGTCGATGGTGCGCATGAACGCCGACCTCGCCGACCTCTGGGAGCGGGCCGTGGCCGATGACGCGCCTGTCCGCGACATCGTGGGCAGCGATCCGGTCGACTTCGCCGAGACGTTCGGGCAGTCGTACTCAGGGAAGCAGTGGATCGACAAGGAGCGCGCACGCCTGGTCACGGCCGTCGAAGAAGCGGAGCGAGGGCAGTAGTCAGCCCCCCACCGACGGTCTGGTCTCAGGCGGGCGGGAACGTGCAGGTGACGGTGGGGAGCTCGATTCTGAGGTCGTCGTTCGCCATCAGGTCGCTTGGAGCGATCGCCTTCGAGAAGAGCAGTCGCAGCGTGACCATTCCAGCCGCGCCTCCGGAGTGGTGGGCGAACGTGATCGGGGTCATCTTCGGGTCTGCGCTCTGCGTGACCGGAAGCGTCTGTGTCGGCGCCGGATCGGCGGATGCCGTGGAGAGCACTGCGAGGGATTCGATCATCGTCCCCCTCCCGTCGACGACCTCCACGGCGACCGCCGCGGGGCGGCTCGACCCCGCTGCAGACGAGCGGCGGGTCGCGCACGCCCGGGTGGTGAAGGTGTACGTGCGGCCAGGGGTCACCGGGAAGGCGTAGCTCGCACTCCAGGTGGCGGGAGCAGCCGTGCCAGCGGCGTCCATCCCGGAGACCAGGGTGATGCCCGTCGGGCTCTCGAAGCCGTTTGTGCCCGAGCCCTCGACGAACGCACCCGTGAGCGGGCCGGCGTCGATCTTCCACGCCGAGCGTGAGGTGGAGTTTCCGAGGCAGGGGTACTCGGGGGGAGCAGTAGGGGCGACCGCGGCCGCAACGACAGGTGCGCTCCAGGCCGGGCCCCTCAGAATCCGTCGCGCGGTCATCTGCAGGGTGGCGGTCAGTGTCGGTTCCCGTCGCGCTTCTGCTGTCGCTTTTTCGCGCTGCGTCGTTTGGTGATGATGCCGAGGGCAAAGGTGATGATGCGAAGGAACATGGTGGTGGAGCTTTCGGGTTGGAGCTGGGGCGTGCTTGTTGGGTGGGGGTCTGGCTACTGCAGGCGAGTCGGCTTCTGGGTCTGTGCTCTGAACCCGCCGGTCAGCTGGAGGAGCACCGGCAGTTCCCTGCCGAGCAGAGCGTCGAGGGTGTGGAGGTCACGTTCGACGAGGTCTGCGGCGTCCCTCGGGGAGACCCCTCGCCGACAGCTCGCCGAGACTTTCAGCGCCGGGGTTCCGCGCACCTCGTAGGCGGAGACGCTTGTCGCGATGAACTCATCGCGTTCGCCGAGCGAGTCCGAGAGCGCGTCTCTGGCGACACTGACGTCCACGACAGTCGGTCCCGCCTTCGACGCTCGGTCGTGGACGATGGTGCCGGTGCGCCCCTGGCCCTGCCGAAGCGTGAAGGCGAGGAGCAGGATGATGCCGATCAGGAGGACGGCGACGACGGCGATCATCAGCCAGCTGAAGTCCGTGCCGGGGAACGGCGTCTGCTGGAGCCAGCTGCCGACCTGCGTGTTGACCGCTTCAGAGATCGGGGTCCAGGTGTCCTTCGCCCCGGGCAGCCAGGCGCCGAGTGCCGCAGCTGCGCCCACAATGAGCAGAAGGAGCCCTGTGGCGACGATGAGGAGCCGGTTCAGGCCGCGGTTCGTGCTGTTCATGCGCCGACCTTCCCGTTCTCTGCGACGCGCACCTTGGCGGTGACACGCGGGGTGAGCTCGTACTGCTCGAGCTGCCGGGTGACGGCCGCTTCGATGGAGGCGGCGTCGACGGGCACCCCGGATGCGGGCACGAGGTGGACGTCGGCGCGACGGTGGGACACCGAGACGGTGACGTTGTCCGGGCTGACGCTGCCGGCGAGGGCCGCGTGCCGGGCGAGCGCCGAGGCGATCACCGCGTTGTCCGCGACGGTCGCGGTCCGCGACGAGCGCAACGCGTGGCGTGCTCGCCGTCCGGGGGCAAGCCCGGCAATGAGCAGGACCAGACCCAGGATGGCAACCACGACGCCCGCGATCCCGACGTACTGGGCGGGCTGCTCGAGGAAGCCGAGGGTCGACGTGAACATGTCGACCGGCGCGACGAGCAGCGCGGGGAGCGCCAGGAGCGCCAGGACGACCTCCGTGCCGACCCAGGCCGCCACGATGATCAGCAGCACGGTCAGGACGATCGCGAGCGCCGACCGTGGCGAATGCGTCTCGCGCCGAGCGACCCGTTTGTAGAGGGAATCGTGGTTGCTCATGTGACTCGTTCCTCGGGTCGGATGTCGAGCCCGGTGATCCGCAGCATGACGCGGTCGACGCGCGAGTCGGTCAACGTCTGGAAGCGGTCCCGGATCGCGACCTTCGCGGCTTCGACTCGATCGAGGATCGCCCCGCCGCTGCGTTCGATGGCGGCGTCCTGCGAGCGGATGCGGGAGAGGGAGGGCACACGAATCGGTGTGCTGATCCGCAGCGCGAGGTTGCCGTTGTGGTCGTCGAGGTCGACGTTGACGTTGCCGGCGTCGACCCCGAGGGCGTCACCGGCGACAGCTGACGCGACACGAGTCAGGGCCTTCGCGGTGAGTCGTGTTGTGCCTCGCTGCGCCGCGCCGTGGTGTGTCGTCGCGGCGATGCTCATGAGGACGTGTTCCGTCCGCGAAGGACGTCGACAAGTGCACTGGCGTTGAGCTTGCCGTCGAGGATCCGACCGATCAGTCCGCCGATCAGCATCGCGATGACGACGAAGAAGAAGGCCCAGAAGCCGAGGATGATCCAGGTGAGCGCGAGGACTGCGCCGATGAGGATGCCGGTTCGGGTGAGGGATGCGGTGTTCACTGGACTCGCGCTTCTTCCGTCTTGTTGGTGTCGTTGTCTTCGGAGGGGAGGTGGACGTCGTTGACGGTGACGTTGACTTCGGTGACCTCGAGGCCGACGATCGTCTCGACGGCGCGGATCACGTCGGCGCGGACGCCGTCCGCGACGTCCTGGAGGGAGACGGGGTACTCGGCGACGATGGTCACGTCGACGGCGACCTGCTTCTCGCCGACCTCGACGCTGATGCCCTGGCTCTGGTCGGTGGCGTTGATGGCGTTGCGGATGGCACCGATCGCGCGGGCCGCGCCGCCACCGAGGTCGTAGACACCACGCGCTTCGCGGGCCGCGATACCGGCGACCTTCGCGACGACGCCGTCATCGATCGTGGTCTTGCCGTTGGCGGCGTGAGCGGGGCGCAGATCCTTGCGGTCGCTGGACGAGGTGCTGACGTTCGGGGTGGTGTTCGACATGATGCTCTCCTTGTGGTTGCCCGGCGGTGCGGGTGCACCTGCTGCGGGGTCGTGCTGGTGAGACGTGTGCTTTTCATGATTTGTCACGAAATACTTGAGAAAAAAAATCTGGGGCCCGATCGCGCGTCGTGATGGTGCGGGCGAAGGGGTGAGAAGAGGTCTTGGTTGGGGTGGAGGTCGCAGCTGCGGTCCGCTGTAATGCGCGAGTGGTATTTCACATTGCGTGCACCTAGCGAAGTGAACTCGTATCTGCCCGGTGAGCATATGCACGGCGTACGCGGCGGTAGCCGAGAGTTCCTCCCCGCTTTGTGGCCCAATTCGGGTCTGATACGTCTCCTGATCTGGGTTTTCCTGTGAATGCGAATACTGGATCGGCTCGCGGACGACTTTGATTCAGCTCGCCGACGGAAATGATTCTGGCGGGGAAGAAGTCGCCGAGTGACTCGCAGTTTGCTGCGTTCCAGCTCACTTCCCCGGGTGTTTTCATCTGGTGAGATGCCCGACCTGGTTCTCCAACCCATCCGACAGAATGGAATGTGTGACGAACACCGCGCTCGTGTCGTCTCACCAGGGAACGTGCGGTCTGCGCGTTCTCCGAATGACATCGAGCGATTGGAGTGGGTGAGGTGCAGGAGCACACGAGTCAGGCAGACACCGAGGTTGCCGTGAGGGAGTCGAGCGACGGCCAGTGGCCGACGCGGACGGAACTCCCTCGGGTGGTCTCGCTCACTGTCGACGAGGTGGGGCCGGAGGCCGTCGAGACCGTGCGGGGCTGGGGATGGCATCTCCAGTCGGACGGTCAGGACTTCAGGGTCGTCGGCGATGTGCTCAAGAACGACACCTTCGCCCTCAGCCGCTACCGCCACACGGCAGCGACCTTCCGATACGAAGTCCCGAGCGCCTTCGCCGGGGGCGCCGCCAGGCTGCTCCTCGCCTGCCTGGAAGGCGAGGTCGTGGTCGACATCGCCGGAACGCTGGAGACGCTCACCCCCGGCAGCGTGCTGTTCGCCAACCCGGAGGATCTCGTCAGCAAGACGTCGAACGGTCCGGTCAGCAGCCTCCTGGTCATCTTCCCCCGCCCCCAGTCCTTCACGGAGAACTACGTCGGAACGACCTCGGCGTCGGATGCCTACCTGCAGGTGCTCGTCGACGCCTCCGCATCCATCCTCAGCGGCGGACTCCGTGCTGAGGACCCCGCCTTCACCCGCGTCGGGCTGGGCGTCGAGGCGCTGGTCTGGGCGCTGGCGACTCAGACCGAGCTCCGCACGCTCAGCACGGCGAGCACCGACCTCGCTCACGTCTACAGCGAGGCCGTCAAGTACGTCTCCCGGTTCGCGTCAGACGAGGCGACCACGGTGAACTCGATGGCCGCCGCCCTCGGCGCATCCCGGGCGCACCTGTATCGGGCATTCGCCGCGACGGGTGACACCGCGTCGGCCTACCTCAGGAGGGCGCGCGTGCGCCTCGCACAGCGTCTGCTGCTCGAGGGAGCGAATCAGGATGCGGCCGCCAGGGGCGCGGGTTTCGGCACGGCGCGGCGCATGCGGAGTGCCCTGGCCGCGGCCCCGGACGCCGCGGTGTCGCCGCAGAAGGCGATCCTTCCCGCGGCGGAGTGAGCTGACGCTCGCTTGCTCGTCTCGCCCGCACGGAGTCTCGTCTTTCCGTCGAGCCCTCCGCTCGGCAGTCTGCCTCAGGGATAGATCGGGGTTCAGGGGTGCGAGTCCTGCGCAGCCACGTGCTCGACGCGCGTGTTCTCGCTCGTCAGTAAGCTCCCATCGGCGGCCTTCGGGGTGAGCTCCGGCACCCGGATGCCGTCCTCGCCGACCAGTGACGAGTGCGCCTCCCCGCTGGAGAAGGCGTGGTGTTCGCCCCACTGCCGCAGCGCGACGATGACGGGAAAGAGGTCACGACCCGCTTCAGTGAGCTCGTACACTCTGCGTTTCCCGGTCGGCGCATCCACCTGGGCCAGGAGCCCGGCCGAGATGAGTTTCCGGAGTCGATCGGTGAGGATGTTGCGCGCGATACCGGTCCGCTGCTGGAAGTCGGTGAAGGAACGGGCGCCGTCCATGGCGTCGCGGACGACAAGCAGGCTCCAGCGGTCGCCGACCAGGTCAACGGTGCGGGCAACTGGACAGCTCGGGTCTGTCCAGTCTTGGCTCGCCGTGGAGCTCGACATGTGATCTCCCTTGAGTTGCGTACTGCAACCATTTTGCCCTACGTTCAAACAGTTGCAATGTGCAACTGATTGCGAGGGGTCTGTGAATCGAGGTACGAGAGCGCTGCTCGCGGTCATCTGCGGAGTCGCCGTGGCGAGCATCTACGCGAGCCAGCCAGTGCTCGGACAGATGGGTCGCGAGTTGTCGGTGCCCGTCGAGGCCGTCGGGTGGCTTGTCGCCGCCGCCCAGCTCGGCTACCTCGTCGGCCTGATCCTGCTCGTGCCGTTGGGGGACCTGCTCAACCGCAGACGGCTCATCGTGGTGCACCTCGTCCTGCTGGCCGGTGCACTTGCCCTCGTCGCGGCTGCGCCCGTCGCCTGGGTCGCCTTCGCGGGCCTCGCGAGCACCGGGGTGCTCGCCGTCGTCGTGCAGACGGTCGTCGCCTACGCCGCCGCGCTCTCGGACCCTGCGGAGCGCGGCCGCACCCTGGGTGTCGTCACCTCCGGCGTGGTCATCGGGATCCTCGGTTCCCGCATCCTGTCTGGCGCCCTTGCCGACCTCTGGGGCTGGCGCAGCATGTTCGTCGCCCTAGCGGTGCTCGCCGCAGGCCTCGCGGCGGTCGCCCTGTTCAGGCTCCGGGCGGACTCCCGCACCGTACTGGTGCCGTCGTACCTGGGGGTGCTGCGCTCGTTCTTCCACCTGCTCGCGCAGCCGTCCCTGCTCGGACGCGGTGCGATCGCCTTCTTCCTCTTCGCCTCATTCGGCGCACTGTGGAGCGGGATGACCGTGCCTCTGGCGGGTGCTCCCTGGCATCTCAGCGAGACGCTCATCGGTGTCGTGGGCATCGCGGGACTCACAGGTGCCCTCGGCGCAGCACGAGCCGGACGGTGGGCGGACGCGGGACACGCGAATCGCGTGGCGGGAATCGCGCTCGTCGTGCTCCTCGCGTCCTGGCTCCTCATCGCCCAGCTCACCTGGTCGCTCATCCTCCTGCTGCTGGGAGTCGTCGTCCTGGACTTCGCCGTCCAGGCCGTGCACGTCAGCAACCAGCACATCCTCACCAGCGCCGACCCGGGCCGGGTCAGCACCACCATCGGCGCATATATGGTCTTCTACTCCCTTGGCTCGGCCACCGGTGCGGCGTCCACCACCGCCGTCTACGCCTGGGCGGGTTGGCACGGGTCCACGATGCTCGGAGCCGCGTTCGCGGCCGCCGGCCTCGTCGCCTGGGTGCTCGCCTCTTCCGTGCGGCGGGCCTCACACGCGACCGAGGGAATGTCGGAGCCCCGTCCTAGGCTGGTCGCATGACGACGGCGACTTCACTCCAGGGCACCTTCAACTTCCGAGACACCGGTGGCATGCCGCTGGTGGCCGGTGGTACCACGACGCCCGGCGTCTTCTACAGGTCAGATGCGCTGAGCTCTCTCACCCAGACGGGCCTCGAGGAGCTCGCCGCGAGCGATATCGGTGTCATCGTCGACTTCCGCACCCCCTCTGAGCGGCAGATGGCACCCGACCGCCTCCCCGTGAGTCGCCCGTTCCGCGTCGCGGAGCTGCCCCTGCTCG
Source organism: Pseudoclavibacter sp. VKM Ac-2888 (assembly GCF_015351285.1). NCBI lineage: Bacteria > Bacillati > Actinomycetota > Actinomycetes > Micrococcales > Microbacteriaceae > Pseudoclavibacter > Pseudoclavibacter sp. VKM Ac-2888. Next base: position 2,720,758 of record NZ_JADKSM010000001.1, on the reverse strand, counting down.
AGGGGGCCGTGTCCGGTCTCGTCCAGCAGGGTCTGCAGTCGGCGGCGGGCGGTGGAGACCCGGTCGAGCAGGCGAAGTCTTTCGAGGTGGTGCTCGCGCAGATCCCCTCGCTTGGCGAGCTCTACGTCGGCATGCTCGAGCACGGGGCCACGTCGTTCGCTGAGCTCGCACGCCTGGTCGCCAACGCGACGACCACCCCGCCGACAGCGGTGCTCGTGCATTGCACCGCAGGCAAGGACCGCACCGGAGTGGGCTCGGCGCTGCTGCTCGACGCGGTCGGCGTCGAGCGATCGGCGATCGTCGCCGACTACACGTCGTCCGGTGAGCGCCTCGCGGGCGAGTGGGCTGAGCGCATGTACGGCATGGTCGCGCAGTACGGCCTGCCGCTCACCGACGAGATCAAGGACCTCGTCGCTGCCACCCCGGCCTCGGCCATCGAGCGTGCCCTCGAATGGGTGGATGCCCACGGCGGCTCGGTCGCCTACCTGCAGTCAGGCGGGCTCACCGGTGCGGAGCTCGCCGCGCTCAAGGGCCGCCTCACCGGCGCTTGAACCGGGATCACCGGGAGTTGGGGCGCTCGGCGGCGCGGCGCGTCCCGCCGAGCGTTCGACGCCGATCCCCGCCGCGATGACCAGCGCGAGACCCACAACCGGCAGGATGCCCGGCACCTGGTGCAGGAGCAGCAGCCCGATGACCAGTGCGACGGCGGGCTCAAGGCTCGTGAGGGTTCCGTACGCGGCCGCGGTGATGCGGCGCAGCGCCTGGATCTCGAGCATGAACGGCACGGTCGGCAGGAGAACGGCCAGGCCCAGGCCCGCGAGGGCTGCCTCCCAGGTGAGCAGCGGGATCGTGCTCGGCGCCGCGATGAGGCTCGCGATGACGGCGGCGACCGGAATCGACACGGCCAGGCCGCGCACCCCGCTCAGCTCGTCGCCCACCCGCTGCGTGCAGAGGATATAGACGGCCCAGCAGGCGGCGGCGGCGAGCGCGTACAGCACGCCGAGCGGGTCGATGTTTCCCGTCCACGGCTCCGTGAGCAGCACGACCCCGGCGGCGGCGATCAGCGGCCAGAGCAGCGCTCGGCCGCGGCTGCGCAGCACGGCGACGGCAAGCGGGCCGAGGAACTCGAGGGCCGCGGCAGTGCCGAGGGGGATGCGGTCGATCGCGAGCGTGAAGAGCAGCGTCATTCCCGAGGTCGCCGCGCCGAGCACAACGCATGCCAGGAAGCTCCTGCGCGTGAACCACGAACGGCGTGGGCGCACGATGACCAGCACGAGCGCTGCCGCGAACACGAGGCGGATCCAACCGGTGCCGAGCGGGCCGAGCTGCTCGAACAGGCCCGTGCTGAGCGCGAGCCCGAGCTGCACGAAGAGCATCGCCGAGATGGTCATGAGCGTGCCGGAACGCGCAGTTCCCCGCGGAGCTGGCGCGAGCTTGGACGTGGTCATGGAATCAGGATGTCGCTCGGCGGTGTCCGTGTCCACGCGAGATGAGCGAACACATCGTTCGCGAAAGACGCACAATGATGGAGTGGACGGTGACGCCCGCGACCAGGATCACCGGCTGGAGGGCCCATGGAGACACGACGCCTCGAGTACCTCGTCGACCTCGACCGGCTCGGCTCCATGCGCGCGGTCGCCGAGCTCCACCGAACCACGACGTCCGTCGTGTCACAGCAGCTCGCACTCCTGCAGCAGGAGTTGGGTGCGCGACTGCTCGAGCGAATCGGACGCGGGGTGCGGCTGACCGCCGCGGGTGCTCGGCTCGCGACGCGCGCATCCGGAATACTGGCGAGCCTCGACGATGCGAAGCGCGACTTTGACCCCGAGGGTGAACCGCAAGGCACCCTGCGCGTTGCCGGCTTCGCCACGGCGGCCCGCGCCCTGTTCCCGATCATGCGCGAACTCGCCGCCTCGCACCCGGGGGTGCGCCTCGTGCTCGAGGAGCAGGAACCCGACGAAGCGCTCGCGCTCGTGGATGCCGGCCGAATCGACCTGGCACTCGTCTACGACTACACGCTCGCGCCGCTGCGCATCCCCACCCGCTACGAGAGCGTGCGGCTCTGGCAGGGGGAGTGGGGCATCGGCATGGCGGACCGCCACGCCGACGCGCTCCCGGGCCGCGGGCGGGTGCCGCTGCCGAACCGCGAGCTCATGCTCGCGCTGCGCGACCAGGAGTGGATCGGCAACTCCAGGAACAACGCCGACGAGATCGCGATCGGCGTGCTCGCATCGCTCGCCGACTACGAGCCGAATGTCACCCACCAGTCCGACGACCTGGCCCTCGTCGAAGACCTCATCGCCGCCGAGTTCGGGGTCGGGATGCTGCCCCTCACGAGGCAGCAGCGCGACAACGTGCGGATCGTGCGGATGCAGGACCCGCCCATGCTGCGCGCATCCGCCGCTTACCTCCGCGGCACCGCGGAGTGGCCGCTGCTGCGCCACGTGCTCGACCGGCTCACCCCCGGCTGACCTGGTTGCGCCCCCTCCTGCTGGCCTTCCGTCCGCGGTCCGCCCGGTGTTCGCTCCACATCCGGGCCCCTGGCCCCCTGGCCCCCTGGCCCCCTGGCCCCCTGGTTCTCGGGATGGGTTCCACGCTTCGGGATGGGTTGCAAGCCATCTGCGTGCGTTGGAGCCATCCCGAAGCGTCGGTGTCCTCCTGACCTGAGTCCGCGGTCGCCGACGGCCGACCGGATTGGCGCGGCGGACCGGACGCGGTTCCGCGAATTTCCCTCGCGCGTGGGTGTGGCTGCTGTTTCGGGATGGGTTCCACGCTTCGGGGTGGGTTGCAAACCATCCCGAGGCGTGGAACCCATCCCGAAACGCGGTGGTGGGTGGCCGATCCGCCGCGCTAGATCCAGCCGCGCTCGCGGGCCACGACGGTCGCCTGCTGCCGGGTCGACACGGCGAGCTTGCCGAGCGCCGATGACACGTGGTTGCGGACGGTGCCGGGAGAGAGGTGCAGGGTGCGGGCGATCTCCGCGATCGTCTCGCCCCGCTGCCCGGCCCGCAGCACGTCGAGCTCTCGGTCGGTGAGGGGGCTGCGTTCGTCGGCGAGCGCGTCCGCGGCGATCTCCGGGTCGACGTAGCGTCGGCCAGCGGCGACGCGGCGGATGATGTCGGCCACCTCCTCGGCGCGGCGGGACTTCGGGATGAACCCCTCCACCCCCGCGGAGAGCGCCCGACGCAGCACCCCGGGCCTCGCGTGCCTCGTGACGACGATGCACCGCACCTCGGGCAGCCCGTGCAGACGCTCGGCGACTTCGACACCGTCGAGGCCGGGCATCTCGAGGTCGAGCAGGCAGATGTCGGGCTTGAGGCGCAGGGCCGTCTCGACGGCGGCCGTACCCGTGCTGCACTCGGCAATCACCTCGAGGTCGTCCTCGAGGCGCAGCAGCGACGCGAGCGCCGTGCGGATCATGTCCTCGTCGTCGGCGAGCAGGACCCGGATCATGCGTGTCCCTCCGCGCTCGCCGCAGCCTGCTGGGCGGCGATGGGCAGTCGCACCTGCACCGTGAAGCTCGTGCCGTCGTTCCAGGCTTCGACTTCACCGCCGCTCGACTCGAGGCGCTCGCCCATGCCCGTGAGGCCGCTGCCCCAGGCGACGTCGGCACCGGCGTGAGCCCCGGAATGAGTACCGGCCCCGGCCCCGACCCCGCTGCTCTCACTGCGGCCGGCGGCGTCGTTCACCATCCGGTAGAGCCACGTGTCGCCGTCACGGCTGAGCTCGATCCGAGCGCGGGCGCCGTCGCCGTGCTTGAGCACGTTGGTGACGCTCTCGCGCACGATCGGTCCGAGCACGGCGGCTGGGGCGGATGCGGTGCCCGATCCCACGTGCATCCGCACGTCGTGGCCGGCGGCGCGCAGCAGGTCGGCCGCGTTCTCGAGCTCGTCGGGCAGGGGCACGCCTCGGAAGCTCGTCGCGAGCGCCCGGGTGCCGGCGCGCGCCTCGTCGACGGCGCCCTGGGCGGCGCGGATCTGCTCTGCAGCCGCCGCCGGGTCCTTCGTGAGGAGCCGCTCGGCGAGCTCGAGCTGCAGCGCGATCACCTGCAGGTGGTGGCCCTGCAGGTCGTGGACGTCGTTGGCGAGGCGAAGGCGCTCACGGGTCGCGGCGAGCTGGCTCTCGGCGGCGCGGGCCCGGTCGAGTTCGAGGACGATCTCCCACCACCAGAGCGAGAAGGCGGTCATGGTGGGCAGCATCACGATGAAGAACGCGGGTGCCGAGAACGCGCTGGAGGGGATGCCCTGCCTCGTGAAGCTGGACGCCTCCACGAAGACGAGCGCGGTCACGAGCACCGTCGCCCCGACGACGACCCGCCACCGCACGCCTGGTGTCCACGGCCGGACGGCCAGGACGAACCCGAGAACCCCGACCGCGGCCAGTACCGACGACGTGCCGACTCCGAGCAACAGCGCGCCCAGAGCGGCGAACGCGAACCCGGTCATGTTGAGCGGCGACCGCGGGTGCCGTTCGCCGTCACGGGCGGCGTGCACGCTCGGTCGGTAGTCGAGGAGCAGGAAGACGCTGGACGCGATCCAGGCGGCCCCGCCGGCGATCGCGACGGGGAGCCGCCAGGGCGCGTCGAGCGCCGGCGACGCCCAGGCCCACAAGACCCAGAACATGCCCGTGAACGCGACGAAGGAGACGACCCCCACCGCCGTGTACCACCAGGTGGCGGTCACGCCGCGGGCCAGCGCGATCTCGCCGATGCGTGGAGTGCTCATCCCTCCACGGTAGGCCAGCGGGGGGCGCGCGACCCGTGACATATGTCACGAAGCGGCACGCGCATCCTCACGAGGAGTGGTGACGCGGTGACACTGCTGCTGCGCGCGCATCCCGACTGGAATGGAGTCATCACCGCGGTACTCCGACGCGGCAGCCCAGATCGCAGCTTCGAAAGGCCACTCCATGAATCCCATCGCAGAGCTCATCCTCGGCTTCCAGAACCTGATGGCGCAGCTGCCCGAGTGGCTGCAGCCGCTCATCGTGGCACTCGCCGGCGCGGTTCCCTTCATCGAGGGGGAGGGGGCGGCGACGATCGGCATCATCGGCGGCATCAACCCGGTTATCGCCGCGGTGGCGGGCGCCCTCGGGAACTTCATTGCGGTAGCCCTGGTCGTGTACCTGGGTGCTGCCATCCGGGCACGCTTCGCGAAGTCGCCGGCGGACGCGAAGCCGAAGACTGCGAGCCGCGAGAAGTTCCAGCGCGCCTTCAACCGCTACGGGGTCGCCGGTGTGAGCCTCCTCGGCCCGCTGCTGCTCCCGACGCACTTCACGGCCGCCGCGCTCGCGGGAAGCGGCATCTCGAAGGGGCGTGTGCTGGTGTGGCAGGCGGCCGCGATCGTCCTGTGGACGACCCTGCTGACGCTCATCATCACGGGCGTCATCCAGTTCGCGGTCTGACGGCTCGCTGTTCGAGCCGACGCCACGTCAGGCTGAGGATGGCGGCTGGCGCGGGTCAGCTCTGAGGGGTCCACCCGAACGGGGTGGGTCCCTCGAGTGTCGCGCGCTCGCGGTCGGCTGCCGCTGACCAGCCCTGGGCCGCATCCACGGCGTCGAACCCGCCGCGCGCGACGCGGAACCCGACGTCCTCGTGGTGCATGCGGGGCGCACCGCCGCGGCGAACGGAGGCGCGGACGCTCCACGTGTCGTCGGCGTAGCCGCCGCCCCTGAACACGCGGTAGTCGTCGTAGCGGGCAGGGTCGAGGTGATCCCAGCACCATTCCCACGTGTTCCCGAGGGTGTCGAAGAGGCCGTTGAGGTTGGGGTGCTTGCCGCCGACGGGCTGAGGGCTGGTGACACCGTCGAGGCTCGTCCAGGCGACGTCGGCGAGCGGCCCGTACTGGGCGGTGGTCGACCCGGCGCGGCACGCGAACTCCCACTCCGATTCGGTGGGGAGGCGGATGCCGTCGGAGTCGACGTGCCACGTGACCTGCTCGCCGTCGTACGAGTAGGCGGGGTCGAGCCCCTCCCATTCGGAGGCGGCGTTGCAGAAGCGGATGGCGCGCAGCCAGCTGACGTCGGTCGCTGGCCGTTCGGGGTGGCTCGTCCCGTCGTCGGTGGCTTCGCCGAGGAGCTCGCCGAGCTGCGACTGGGTGACGGCGTAGACGCCGATCTCGAACGGCTCCAGCTCGACGCGCCTGCGCAGCTTCCGGCGGGCGTCGTGCAGCTCGACGCTGCCGCCTTCGATGGTCGAGAATTCGATATCCATTGGGGCCATCCTCGCACCGGAGGCTGTCACCGGCGCCTGGCGAATGGTTGTCGGGGCGTGAGAGCATGCCGGGATGATCGACTCCGCCGCCTTCGTGACCACCCCCGACGGTCGTCGACTGCGCACGTTCGCGAGCGGGCCGCTCGATGCAGGCACGGTGGTCGTGCTCGAGGCGGGTCTCGGTGCGAGCGGACTGTACGGGGGGCTCGTGCACCGGATGCTCGCGGAGCGCGTGCGGGTCGTCGCCTACGAGCGTGCCGGATACGGAGAGAGCACGCCGGATCCCGCACCGCGCACGTTGGAGCGGCTCGCGGATGACCTCGACACGGTGGTGAACGCACAGGAGCCCTCTCGGCTGGTGCTTGTCGGCCACAGTTGGGGTGGGCCCATCGTGCGGCGCTTGGCAGCACGTCGCCTGGCGGCGGGTGCGCCGATGGATGGTGTTGTGCTGGTCGACCAGAGCGACGAGCACGCGGCACTGTATTTCCGGCCTTCGACGCGGCGGCTGTTCGCGTTCTCGGCCGCGGTGCTGGAGCCCGCTGCCCGACTCGGCCTGCTGCGTGCGCAGCTGCGGAGCCTCGTCGATGGCATGGACCCGATCGCGGCGGCGCAGGCGCTGGATGCGTCGACGAACCCGGGCGCTGCGCGGGCCGCCGCCGCGGAGCAGCGAATGGTGCGCAGCGAGCTCGCCGGGTTGCGTTCGCGTCCGCCGCGGCTTGGTGACCTGCCGATGCGCGTGATCTCTGGCATGAAGGAGACGCCGGCCGACCGCACGCGCGCCCCGCTGATCGCGGCGCACCTCGAGACGGTCGCCGCGCATCCTGGGGCCGTGCACGTGCGGGCGGAGCATTCGGGCCACGTGGTCACTGCGTCCGAGCCAGAACTGGTGGCGCAGCAGGTGCTCGAGTTGGCGCTGCGCGGCGGCGATCGCGGGGTCGACTCGCGTGCATCCGGAGACGATTCATCGATCTGAGGGCCAAAGGGACGCGGTCGCCAACGCCCCCGAGCCCGCCAGGATCAGCGGCGCCGTCTCACGGCTCCAGAGCATCGAGGATCGCGACGACGGGGCCGTCCTCTGCCTCTCGCCAGCCCTGTCCTGCCCAGAGATTGACGAGCGTGCTGTCGCCCGCAGCCGTGGCTTTTGCCCGCATGGGGCGGGTCAGGTGATGCAGTGCTGGGTACCCGACTGGCGCATCCACGTGGCTCTCGACGAAGGCGTTGACGAGCGCACGTGCGGGGCGGCCCGTGAATGCCCGCGTGAAGGCCGTCTCGGTGTACTGCTCATCTGCGAGCGCAGCCTTGTGCACGGCGGATGCTCCGCTCTCGTCTGACCGAAGCACCGCGGTGCCGACCGCGACCATGTCAGCGCCTGCGCCGAGGAGCTCGAGCACCTGCTCGCGACGCGTGATCCCGCCCGACGCGATCAGGGGCAGGTCCGTGACCGTCCGGACGCGCTCGATGAGCGTCGCGAGCGCGATGTTCTCGGGGAAGGTGTCCGGATCCCACACGCCGCTGTGTCCGCCGGCGTCGTGCCCCTGAACGGTGAGGGCGTCGGCGCCGGCTGCCGCGGCCTGTCGGGCCTCATCGACGGACGTCACCGTCTGTATCGTGAGAATCCCTGCCGCCTGCAGCCTCCGAAACGTCCCCGCCGAGGGCAGCCCGAACGTGAAGCTCACCACGGGCGTCCCGCTGAGGATGACCGCATCCAGCTTCTCCGACCATTCGTCGTCGTCTTCCAGCCTGGCGGCCATGGTCGCGGCATCATCGTGCGTCGACGCGTGCTCGCGGATGCTCTCCCAGTACGCGGAGTATCCCGCCTCGTCGATGGGGTGGGGGTTGGGGACGAAGAGATTGACCCCGAACACCGACACCCCGGCCTCGGTCACCTCGGCGATCTGTGCGTTCAGCGCCGCCGCCGTCTTGTACCCGCCGGCGAGCTGCGCGAAGTGTCCTGCGCGGGCCGCGGCGACGACGAGACCAGGGCTGCTCGGGCCGCCAGCCATGGGTGCGACGGCAACGGACTTGAGTGTGTCCAGTGGGGAGGGGAGCGTCATGGTCATGCCTTTCCGCGGGTGTGCATTGGTTCGGTGATGTGGGTCACAGTGGCCCCATGAGGGACCCGTGCGTGTGATGGATGTGCGCGCGGAGCTCGGCGAGGAACGCGCCTCGATCCCCGGTGCGCACGTGCTCGACGAGGCGTCGGTGCTCCGCGATGAACTCCGACCACCGGCCAGCGACGTCGTCGTAGGTTCGGAGCGTCATCGCCGCCTGACGCTGTCGGAGCTTGTCGTAGAACTCCAACAGGATCGGGTTCCCTCCTGCTTCGACGAAGATGCGGTGGAAGTCGATCGTGAGCTGCACGACGCGGTCGTAGCTGCCCTGCTCGAGCTCGGTCAGCTGATCCTGGATGGACTTCTCGAGCCGGATGCACAACCGCTGCCGTGCCTCGACGGACAGGGAGTCCAGGGCGGCAGACTCGAGTACCTGCCTCGCGTCCGCCACGGCTCGCGCTTCCTCGGCCGTGAGGGTGCGGACCAGCGCCCCGCGCTGCGGGAAGATCGTCACCAGCCCATCTGCTTCCAGGCGACGGAGGGCGCCGCGCACCGGAGTCCGGCTGACCGCCAGGCGCTTCGACAGGTCGTTCTCGCTCAGCATGCTGCCTTGCGCGAATGTTCCGTCGCGCAGCCACGCGAGCATCTGCTGGTAGGCCACCTCGGTCGCGGTGGGTGGCGGTGGCGTCCTCATGGGCCGAGTGTACAACTGGGATCCCAGTTGTACGGGAAGTTCAGCTGGGATCAATACTCCGAGGCGGCCACCCGGGTCAAGCCGTCACCGGTTTTCGGCGGTCGTTCACGCCCCGCAGGTAGTCTGCTTAGAGCGGTTGGGCCTCCTTGTGTGTCGCCGACCTTTCCGCGGTTCCCCCATTCGAAGGATGTTCATGAGTTCCCAGCCCTCCCCAGGACCGAGTCGTCGGGCCGTCGTCACCACTGCCGCCTGGGCGTTGCCGACCGTCAGTGCCGCGCTCGCCGCGCCCCTCGCGGTCGCCTCGACCGCGCCGGCTCCAGAACCCCTCACGCTGGGTCCTGATGGGGCGGTCGTCTCCGACGGTGAATCCACGGTCTCGCTGCGCGGGTTCGCGGCCACGACCGAGGCGGGGACCCGTCCGCAGACCGTGCAGCTCGCATACTCTTCGCCGATCACGGGCCCATCGAGCGCCGCCGTCGATTCCGAGACGGGCGAGTTCGAAGTCACGGTCAACGTGAGCGGCTTCTATGCGGGGGCGAGCTCGGGCCAGGAGTTCACGGGCACCGTCTCGGCCTCGATCACTGACGGCGCGTCGGTCTCGGTGACGGTGGACGTCGTCGCCCCGCGCACCGCGCCCGGAGAGACGACCGGCACCATCAACTTCTCCCCCAACCAGTACCGGGGCAGCGAGGTCGACGGGGTCACGATCTTCCCGACGCTCACCGGCGTCGTCACCGTCAATCGCGGTGCGCTCCCGGCCGAGGTCATCCTCAGCTTCTCCGACGTCAGCGAAGGGCGCGTGGATCTGCGCCGCGACGCCGGGCTGATCGTGCCGATCAACCCGACCACGGGCGCGTTCAGCGTAGACGGCGTGTACAACGCCATCACCGGCGGAGAGAACCCGTTCGGCTTCATCTACGCGGGCGTCAACAACGCCGCGAACGTCACCTACGGCCTCGCGGTGGCGGAGCTCGACGGGTAGTCGATCACCCAACTCCACGCGCACTGAACTCAGCCCCTGACTGCCAAGTCGGGGGCTGAGTCGTGTGCCGTGGGTACGCCAGGCGGGGTTCAGCTCGACTCATCGGGAGCCAGTAGGAGAGGGGGGATCCGCGTGCCCGAGGGTATTCAGGCCAGGCGCGACGGTGCGCTTCCGAGGAGCTCGGTGATTCGCGCGAGGTCGGACTCGCCGATGTTGGCGAGCGGTGAGCTGGTCGAGGCGAGCTCGACGATCGCGTCGCGAGCTGCACGGCCCTCGGGAGTGAGCTCGATGACGCGCTGTCGGAGGTCGGTCGGGGACGGCTTTCGCGTGACGAGCCCCTTGGCCTCGAGCTGGTGGCACATGAAGGTCACGTTCTGCGGGGTGCAGTGCGTCCGTTCGGCGGCCGTGCGCATCGACGGTGCTGGCCCGTCGGGGTCGATCACCCAGAGCAGGTGAGCGGTGACTGCGGTGAGCCCGAACTCTGCAAGTGCCGGCTCGAGCGCATCGTTCGTGCGGGCGACGACGTCGTACGCGGCGAAGAGGGCCTCCGACAGCTTCTGTGCGCGTTCGTCTCCCATGCGCTCACCCTAGCACTTGCTACAAGACTTGAAGCTTCTGCTACAGTCACTTCAGAACTTGAAGGAAGTGGGTGGTCGACGTTCAGCTGCCGCCTGGCTTCCCCGCGAACGCAACAGCCGCGCGCCTCCGTGCCTGAACAGAAAGCCTGATCAATGGACACACCACGACTCGATGGACAGTCGATCATCGTCACCGGCGCAACCAGCGGCATCGGCTTCTTCGTCGCGGAAGGGCTCGCTCGCCTCGGTGCGCAGATCATCGTGGCGGCCCGCTCCGCGGAGAAAGCGCAGAGCGCCATCGCACTCCTTGCGGAACCCGCCCGCCACCGCCACCTCGAACTCGACCTCGCGGACCTCGAATCCGTTCGCGCGGCCGGGTCGCGCATCGGCGCCGGTCCGCCGGTCCACGGTCTCGTGATGAACGCCGGCGTCATCGCCGCTCACCCCACCTACAGCGAAGGTCCGTTCGGGGTCGAGTCCACGGTCGGAGTCAACGTCCTCGCGCACCTCGAGTTCCTGAGATTGAGCTTTCCTGCGCTCACGCACGCGCCTGAGGCGCGGGTCATAAGCACGGGCAGTTTCCTCACGAAGAAGATTCCGTTCGATGCGGACGGCTGGCTCGCTCCCTCCGCGTATCGCCCTCGCGCCGCTTACGCGATGTCGAAGCATGCCGCGGAGATCGTCGGATTCGAGCTCGACCGACGTCTTCTCGCGAGTGGTTCTCGCGTGAGATCGGTCGTCACTCACCCCGGTTCCGCGATCGACGCGTTGACGCCGGACCGGCCCCCACTGCAGCAGCGCTCCGCGCTCGTCCGCACGCTCGCGACAGCCGTCGCTCCTGTGTTCTCGAGAGTGGTGCAGGGCAAGGATGCGGCTGCGCATCCGGCGATCGCCGCGATGACGACACCTCTGCTTCCGGCCGGCGCCTACTTCGGCCCCCGGACGGGAGCCACCGGTGCGCCGATCCTCACGACCCCGGTGCCGACAAGCCTCAACCCCGAACTCGGTCGAAGCGTCTGGCAGCAGGTCACAGAGCGTCTCGGAGCTCCGATCATTCCGGAGTGATGAGCGCGCGTGCTCCCTGTTGCTGTCAGTGATCGCCGGGCGGCTCAAGCGCATCGTCGCGTTCTGTTCGACCTCCACGCTCTTCCTCGGCACGCCCGGCGCACGCCCGAGCGCGCAGGTAAGGCTATCCTTAGCGAGCCAGTCGGCAGACTCGACTCGATCCAGGGAGCCCATGTGCGTCAGCGCGCCACCTTCAGCCTCGTTCTCACCGCCGCAGTCGTCCTCGGGCTCTCCGGATGCGGAGCGTCGGAGGCGGTCGAATCCAACTCGGCTGCGAGCGCGGGAGACGGGGCGACGCAGTACCCGCTGACACTCGACAACTGCGGAACGCAGGTGACGATCGACGCGGCCCCGGAGAGGGTCGTCTCGCTCGACCAGAACTCGACGGAGATCCTCCTGTCGCTCGGGCTCCAGGACCGCATGGTCGGCACGGCATCCTGGACCGACCCGGTCCTCGAATCGCTGGCCGACGCCAACGCCGCCGTCCCGAGGTTGGCCGACAACGCCCCCACCTACGAGGTTGTTCTCGGCGCGGACCCCGACTTCGTGACCGCCTCCTTCGGCCGGCACTTCGCTGAAGGCGGGGTCACCTCGCGCGAACGATTCGCTGAGACGGGCGTCAACAGCTACCTCTCGCCGACGGACTGCGACAACGGGACCAGCATCAACGGCGGAGGGACGCGGACGACGCCGCTCGAGGTCGATGCGCTGTACGCGGAGATCACGGAGCTCGGTGAGGTCTTCGACGTCGCAGATCGCGCGGCCGAGCTCGTGAGCGATCTGCAGACGCGCGCGGCAGCGGCGACCGAGGGCGTCGACTTCGACGGCGCGAGCGCTGCGTACTGGTTCGCCGACACGAAGACGCCCTACGTCGCGGGTGGCCTGGGTTCTGCCGCCATGCTCGGATCATCCACGGGGCTCACGAATGTCTTCGCGGACCTCGACGACGACTGGCCCGCGACGACGTGGGAGGACATCGTCGATCGGAACCCGCAGGTGCTCATCCTGGGCGACCTGCAGCGAGACCGATTCCCTGGCGACCGTCTGGACGAGAAGGTCGCGTTCCTGGAATCCGACCCGCTGACCAAGACGATGGATGCCGTGCAGAACAAGCGCTACATCGACTTGCACGGGGCGGAGCTCAACCCCTCCATACGCTTCGTGGACGGCCTCGAGAAGATCAAGGCGTGGTGGGACGAGCACGGGGAGGAACTCTGACCTCCGCCACGGGCCAGCGTTCCGTCGAACGCGTGAGCACCGAATCTTCGCGCGCGCCCCGGCCGCGACGCGTGCTGATCGCGTGCGCCCTGGTGCTCGCCGGTCTGCTTCTGCTCGTCGTCTCGGTCGGGACTGCGATCACGCTCGGACCGGCGGATATCCTGCCCGTCAACGTCCGTGACATCGTCACGAACCACCTCGGCCTGACCGACATCCCGGTGAAGGTGTCGAAGGACGCGATCGTCTGGGAGGAGCGGCTTCCTCGCGCCTTCGTGGCCGCCGCGTGCGGAATCGGCCTCGGGCTCTGCGGCGTGGTCATGCAGTCGCTCCTGCGTAACCCGCTCGCCGACCCCTTCATTCTCGGCATCTCATCCGGCGCATCGACGGGTGCCGTCGCCATCGGTGTCCTCGGGCTCGGTGGCGCCGCGATCGGGCTCTCCGGCGGCGCGTTCATCGGCGCACTCGTCGCGTTCGGGCTCGTGCTCCTGCTCTCTCAGCTCTCCGGCGGCGGGACCGACCGAGTTGTCCTCGCGGGGGTCGCGAGCACGCAGCTGTTCTCCGCCTTGACGTCGCTGATCATCTTCGCCTTCGCGGATTCCGACGAGACGAGGGGCGTCATGTTCTGGATGCTGGGCTCCCTGGAAGGGGTGAGGTGGGATGACGTCGTGCTCTGCGTCGTCGTCGTGGGCGCCGGGACCGTGCTCTGCGCGAGGTACGCCCACGCCCTCGACGCCTTCGCGTTCGGGGCAGACGTCGCCGCGTCCCTCGGTATCCATGTCGCGCGTACTCGAGCCATCCTCCTCGTCGCGACCGCCCTCATCACCGCCACGCTGGTCAGCGTCGCGGGAGCCATCGGATTCGTCGGCCTCGTCCTGCCGCACGCCGCCCGGCTGCTCGTCGGCCCGCGACACTCGCGCCTCATCCCGGCGACCGCAGTCATCGGAGCGATCTTCATGGTCTGGGTCGACGCCGGATCGCGAGTCGCGTTCTCGCCCACCCCGCTCCCCGTCGGTGTCGGCACGGCCCTCGTCGGGGTGCCCGTCTTCATCGCGCTCCTCGCCCGAAAGAGGAAGCGCACGTGACGATCAACGCGGAGGGCGTCTCGTGGAGTCGAGGGGGAGCGCTCGTCGTGGACGGCGTCAGCCTGCACCCCCAGCCGGGCCAGACCGTCGGACTGCTCGGACCGAACGGGTCCGGCAAATCGTCGTTGCTCCGAGTGCTGCACGGGTTCGTGAAACCGAGCGCTGGCCTCGTGACCCTCGACGGCGTCGACATCAGCACCGTCGGGCGTCGTCACATCGCCCGGTCCGTGGCGTCGGTGACCCAGCATGCGGACACCGACGTGGACATCACCGTGCGCGACATCGCGCGCCTCGGGCGGATCCCGCACCGCTCAGGGCTCGGAGGAGACACCGCCGCCGACGATCGCGCGGTCGACCGCGCCCTCGACCACGTCGGTCTGCTCGAGCAGGCCAACCGCTTCTGGCACACCCTCTCGGGCGGCGAGCGCCAGCGCGCCCAGATCGCGCGTGCCCTCGCCCAGGAGCCCCACGAACTGCTCCTCGACGAGCCGACCAACCACCTCGACATCCGACACCAGCTGGAGCTGCTGGAGCTCATACGCGCACTGCCGGTCACGACCATCATCGCCATCCACGACCTCAACCTCGCGGCCATGTACTGCGACGTCCTGGTCGTGCTCCGGGATGGAGCCGTGGTCGCCGCAGGCACGCCGACCGAGGTGCTCACCCCTGAGCTCATCGAAGACGTCTACGGCGTGACCGCCGAAGTCTCCGTCGACGCCCGCCGGCAGACCCCCGTCGTCACCTTCACGAGACCGGGCTGACCGGGAGCGTTCCGCGCGAGTCGCAGTGCTCTCGGATACTGGCACCTCCCGAGGTCGCACCGCCGGTCTCGTTGGACCGCGTGTGCGGGCCGCACATCGCGGCGGACGTCACCGGCGGGCAGATCTGCGCACACCACCTCCCGGCGGCGCGGAGCGCGACGGGAACCCACGACTGCGCGAAGCACCCAGGTCTCGGCGCGCACCGCGACCCCTGGCAGGCGAGCTGCAGCCGTCCCGCGCTGACTTCACGCGCCACCCGCGCGGGAGTCCGCCGCGCGCTGGCGCGCTGTCGCCACGACATGGTCGATGGCCTCCGCGCCTCGCATCCGACTCCAGAGCACGCCGGCGGCGGCGTCGAGGGGCAGGACGACCGGCACGAGCACGAGTGATCGCACACGTAACCGGTAATCCGGTCGCCGTTCGTGGGCGACGTCGCGTCGTACGACGCCAGGACGTAGCGGTCGGCCATGACTTCGGCCAGCGACATGTGGCTCAGTCTCCTCCAACTGCCCCTGGGCTGCGCGAGAGGAGCGCACTGTAGTGATGGTTTTGACGCATTTACGCAGATTTCGGTCTGTGGGACGCATCTAGTACCGGGGCGCTATGCGGGGGCTGGGGGCTCTCCTAACGTGATCCGAGATTCCCCTCCTCGGAACAGGAATCGCTGTCCCGTTCTCGAGCAGCTTTCTCCCCTCAGACGACACCCGAGAGGTGCCATTTCATGCAAGAAAATCTCAAGAGAGACGCACAGACGCGTCAGGGCGGCACGACGCGCCGATCGCTGGTGGCCGGTGCTGCCTGGACCGTCCCCATTCTGAGCCTGGCTGTCGCGACCCCCGCACGGGCTGCAAGCCGCTGCGTCGCCGCGACGCCTCTTGTCGCTGCCCGTCCCGCCGGGGCCACGTTCACGGACACGACGTTCGTCGTGCCCGCCGGCGTCACCTCGATCACCTATACCGTCGTCGGCGCCGCCGGCGGAGGACAGAATGCTACGAATTACGGAGGTGCCGGTGAGAGAGCAGAGGGCACGTTGACCGTTGTGCCTGGTCAGTCGCTCGTCCTCCGCGTTGGGGCTGGTGGAACGTACGTTGCCGGCCAGGCCCCACCCGCGGTCGGGGGCACGGGGTTCGGCAACGGCGGCGCATCCGGCCCTTCCGGCGGGCAGTTCCAGTTCGCGGGCGGCTCGGGTGGCGGCGGTTCTGCCATCCTGGTCGGCGGCGCCCCGCTGGTCGTCGCCGGTGGCGGTGGCGGCGCGGGCACCGGCATCAACGGGCCCGGCACCCTCCCAACGACGGTGACGGTCCCGGCCTCCGGTGGAGACGGCGGGTTCGCCGCGGCGAACACGTCAGTTCTCTGGAATGGCCCGAATCGAACGGTTACCGCGATCGGAGGTGCCGGTGGATCCGCCAGCGCTGCCGGGACAGGAGGCGGTACCGGCACATCGACCGCCGGTTCCACGGAGGTCTTCAACGGCTCGGGTGCGTCGGGCCAGACGCGCGCGGCTGGTGGCGCAGGCGGTACAGGCGGCAGCATCGCCTATGCCCAGTTCGCTACTCAGAACCCCGCGGGAACGGTGCTTGCAGGAGGGGCTGCCGGTGGTGGTGGCGGCGGCGGGTACACGGGTGGCGGTGGCGGCGGCGTCCGCGGCGCGAAGTACCTGAACCCGGAGACGGCGAACTACAGTGGGCTCCCGGCGAGAGCATCGGGTGGTGGTGGCGGCGGCAGTTTCGTGTCCTCGGCGTCAGTCGGCGGCGTGACTCCCGTAGCCGGAACCAGCAGCATCACCCGCGGCACCGAACGAAACACCACGCAGAACACTCGTCTCGGCGGCCGGATCGAACTGCGCTACGAAGTCTGCGCTTGATCTGACTGCCTTCGGCCCATGCCCCGACTTCATGACCGGTGGGGGCATGGGCGATCGCTACCGCGCCCGCCCCTGCCCTCGCAGCTCGTGCCCGAGAATCACCGCGTGGACCCTGTCGCGCAGGTGCAGCTTGGCGAAAATGCGGTTCACGTGGGTCTTCACCGTTGCGGGGGAGAGGTGGAGCGTCTTGCAGATCTCGCTGTTGGAGAGCCCGGCGACCATGCACCCGAACACATCTCGCTCGCGCGGGCTGAGCTGGCTGAGCGGGTCGACGTTCTCGGCACTCCGAGAACGCGCATGCGGTGAACCGCCGGAGGCGTAGTGATCGATCAGCTGTCTCGTGATTCTGGGCTCGACCACGGCCTCGCCCGAATGGACGGTCCTCACCGCCTCACGGAGCCGATCTGGCGGGGTGCTCTTGAGGAGGAAGGCGCTTGCCCCCGCGTCCAGGCCGCCGAAGGCATACTCGTCGACGTCGAATGTGGTGAGCACGAGCACCCTCGTGCTGGGGTGCACGGTCGTGATGATCCTGGTCGCCTCGATGCCCCCCATGCCGGGCATCCGCACATCCATCAGCACGACGTCGGGCTTCAGTTCCCGCGTGCGGCGGATCGCCGACTCACCCGTGTCTGCCTCGCCGACGACCTCAATATCGTCGGCGGCGTCGAGGGTGAGAGCCGTACCCATCCGAACGAGCTCCTGGTCGTCGACCAGTAGGATCCTGATCTTCGGCGAACTGGGGCCGGTCATGTTCTGGTTGCCTCGTCGATCTGCAGGGTGGCTCGCGTCATCCAGCCGCCGCCCGGGCGCGGGCCAGCTGCGCTCGTCCCGCCGTACGTCGCGGCACGCTCAGCGACGCCGAGCAGGCCACGGCCGGTCCCCTGGCTCCGGGCCCTGCCCGAGTGCGGTCCGGCGCAGCCGTCGTCGGTGACCTGCACCGTGACCGTGCCACCTGCGACGTCGATGCTGACCTCGACTCGTGTGGCTCCTGTCGCGTACCGCAGCACGTTGGTGAGCGACTCCTGGACGATCCGGTACACCGTCGTCGCCAGTGTGGGGCTGTCGGGCATCGTCTCGCCGGAGCGGGCGAGTGTGACGGGCACGCCGGTGCCGCGAAAGATCTCGACCACCTCCTCCAACTCCGGCACGTTGTGGCCCGAGCGTTGGAGACTCTCGTCCAAGACCGCGTCCTCCCCCCGAAGCACCCGCAGGACCCTGTTCATGTCGGCAAGTGCGCTTCGCCCGACGTCGCCGAGCTTGCCGAGCGCGAGAGCCGACCGCTCCGGGTGCGTTTCCCAGCCCTTCGATGCACCGTCGGCGAGAGCGATCATCGTCGAGAGCGAGTGAGCGACGATGTCGTGCATCTCTGCCGAGATGCGCTGCCGCTCCACGACCCGAGCCGTGCTGAGCCGTTGGTTCACCAACTCCGCGAGCGCCTCTCGGCGCCGCGCTGCGCTGCGGACGGCGATACCGAGAGCGAGAGCGATCAGCGCCAGGGGGTCGAGGAGCGACGGTGCACGGGGGACTCCCGTCGTCAGGAACATGAGGAGCATGCCTGCCGCGGGCAACCCCACGGCGACTGCGTACCCCAGGAGTGCGGTCGTGATGGGAGTCAACGAGGCCAGGGTGTACAGCGCGACGGCGGCGGGCAGTCCGAGGAGCGCGACCGGGGTGGGGAGGAGCAAGCCCGCCGTGCTCACCGAGGCGACTGCCACGAGGATGGTGCGGGGGAATCGTCGCCGCCACAGGAGGAGGCCGCAGGAGAGTGGCACGAGGAGCAGGCCTGCGGAGGGATTCTGGGCACCTGGGAGCACGAGGACGAGCATCTGGGCTCCCAGGCACAGCAGGGCGACGACCGCGTCGACCGTCCTGGGGTGAGCGCCGACCCAGAGCAGGAGCCGCGTGCTGAGGACGCGGTCGACCTCCGCGGCATCCACCCCTGGCGGTGATGAGCGAGCACTCATACCCCGACCTCCATCCCGAGCTGTGCTCCCATTCTCGCTGCCAGCCCGCTCATGAGCGTGCTCAGGCGTCGCGGCGCTTGAGCACGACCGCTGCGCTCACGAACAGCGCCAGCGCCCAGAGCAGCAGGACGGCAGAACCGCCCCACGGTCCCATCGGGTCAGTGCCGGCGGGCGCCAGGAGCAGCGAGCCGGCTTGGATCGGGAAGAAGCGCATGATCTCAGTGCCGTACTCGGAGAACATCTGCGGGATCACGGGCACGATGATGAGGAAGACGATCGTCGCCAGTACCGCGGCGATGACGTTGCGGATGATCGCGCCGAGCGCGATGCCGATGACGCTGATGGCAGCGAGGTAGAAGCCCGAGCCGACGACCAGCCGGAGCAGGTCGGGTGTCTCGAGGACGTAGCTGTACCCACCACCGGCGAGGATGGGCGGTGCGAGCGCGAACCCGATCGCCGAGCTGACGACTCCGATGACGAAGGCGACGCTCGCGATGATCGCCGCCTTCGCGATCAGTGCCGGCGTCCGGCGCGGAACCGAGAGCAGCGTGGTGCTGATCTGCCCGGAGCGATACTCGTTCGTGACCATCAGTACCGCGAGCACGGCGAGCACGATGCCGACGTAGCCGGTCTTGTCGACGACCATCTCGGGGTACGCGTCGTAGTTCGCCTGGGGTGAACCGCGGTCGCGGAAGACGTACGCCCATGGCATCGCGATGCCGTTGGCGACCAGGAGGAGGAACGTGAACCCTGCGAGGACGTTGTTCGAGGCCAGCCCACAGAACTTGATCCATTCGGAGCGGACTGCGCCGCCCAGGCTGACGTTCCGCACGGGGAACTGGCGCACGATGCGGGGAGGCGTGGCGGTTGTGATGGTGCCCATGAGGATGGTCCTTTCGTGAAGCAAGCGAGATCAGGCTGAGGCGTACTCGACGGAGTCGCGCGTGAGGTGGTTGTAGGCCTCTTCGAGGGTTTGCCGCAGGGGCGTCAGCTCGGTGATGAGCACCCCCGTCTCGCGGGCGGCGCGGGCGATCTGCTCGGCGGTGAGGCCTTCCACCTCCAACAGCTCGGCCTCGCTCGAGACGATCCTCACCCCCGTGCTCGTCATTCGGCGAGTGAGCGTGAGCGCATCCGGCGTGCGCACGCGGACGCGGAGGCCGTTCTGCTCGGTGAGCGCGCTGAGCGGTGAGTCCGCGATGATCTCGCCGCGGCCGATGACGATGACGTGGTCCGCGATGAGCGCCAGCTCGCTCAGCAGGTGCGATGAGAGGAACACCGTTCTCCCCTCGGCCGCCAGCCGCGCCAGGAGCTCGCGGACCCAGGTCACGCCCTCGGGGTCCAGGCCGTTGACCGGCTCGTCGAGGATGAGCGTGCCCGGGTCGCCCAGCAGCGCCGCGGCGATGCCGAGACGCTGACCCATGCCGAGGGAGAACCCGCCGACCTTCTTCCGGGCGACTGCGCTGAGGCCGGTTGCCTCGAGGACCTCGTCGACGCGCGAGCGCGGAATCCGGTGCGTCGCTGCGATCGAGGCGAGGTAGTTCAGTGCCGTGCGGGACTTGTGCGCCGCCTTCGCGTCGAGCAGAGCACCGACCTCGCGCAGCGGCGCCGCGAACGCCCGGTACTCGGTGCCGTCGATGAGCGCACGCCCGGCGGTGGGGTGGTCGAGGCCGACGATCGAGCGCATCGTCGTCGACTTTCCTGCTCCATTCGGGCCAAGGAACCCCGTGACCTTGCCCGGCTGGACCGTGAAGCTCACATTCCGCACTGCGTGCTTTCCCTTGTAGGTCTTGGTCAGGGCCTCAACTTCGATCGTCATCTCGTCGCGCTCCTCGTCATAGCGGTTGTCTCGTGCTCACGACGCTACGGACGAGGGGGTGGTAGCGGATGCCAACCAGGGGTTGAACTGCGGCTGATCGCGACCGGCCGGTCGAGGCCCACGTTCGATGACTCGATCAAGCGCGTGCCTACGTCCTCTGTCGTGCGTCCGCGACAGTGAACGACAGTCCTGCGAGCAGTGCGGCGGCGACGATCGCGACCCAGAAGCCGTCAGTTGCACCGTGAGCGTCGATGATCGACCCAGCAATCGCCGGTCCGAGGGCGGTCCCGAAGCCGAGCCCCGCTGTCGACCAGGTCAGCGATTCCGTGAGGGCGTCTTCCGGGACGACCTCTTCGATGAGCTTGGCGGCCATGATCATCGTCGGGGCGAAGAAGATGCCGGAGACGAAGACGGCAACGCAGAGCGCTGCAATCGTGGGCACCCACAGCAGCGGCAGCACTGTGACGGCAGTTGCCAGGAGCCCGAGCCTCAGAAGTCGGGGCGTCGGTGTCTTCCACTCACGTGATCCGAAGAGGAACCCCGCGGCGCAGGAGCTGATGGCGTAGACCGACAGCACAATGCTCGCCGCAACGGGGGCCCCCTCCTGCTCGGCGAAGGCCACGCTCACGACGTCGATTGTTCCGATGATGGCACCCAGCGCGACCATGACGACGGCGACCAGTGCGACGGTCGGCTCCCTCAACGCGCTTGACCGGCGGCTCGACTGCAGTGCGGCTCTCACCGGAGGTTCGGTGTGCCGCTGCCCGGCAAGCCACAGGACGCCGACAAGCAGGAAAGCGCCGGCCACGAGCGGCCCGGCCTGTGGGAAGAGCGCGACGCTGAGGCCGATGGACAGGGGCGGGCCGAGGATGAAACTGGCTTCGTCGAGCACTGTCTCCCACGCGTACGCGGCATGCAACCTCGGCGTTCCTCGAAGGAGGTGAGTCCAGCGGGCGCGAACGAGCGCTGGTGCGCTCGGGGCGATCCCCGCGAGTATCGCGGTGGTGAACAGTAGCCACTCGGGGCCGCCGCTCGCCGAGGTGAGGGCGAGCAGCGCAATGGCGACTGCGCTGAACGCGGCGACGAAAGGGATAACCCTGCGCTGGCCGAAGCGGTCGACGAATCGAGCGACCTGTGGGCCGGCGATCGCCGCCGAAACTGCGTAGCTGGCGGCCAGGGCTCCGGCCAGCGCATAGCTGCCCGTGGTGCTCGAGACCATGGTGATCACCCCGATGCCCACCATCGAGAGCGGCATGCGGGCAACCAGGCCGGCGGCCGTCAGGGGTTTCGTCCCCGGCTCCTGGAACAACGTTCGGTACTGACCAGCCATGCTCTCGGCGGACCCTCTCCTCATATTCACATACAGTGCGTATGTGAATGCAAGCATGTTGGCATACGGTACGTATGTCAACTACGCTCGGACGTGATCGAGGAGGTCTCATGGCGGGTCGAACGAGAGCGCAGATGATCGACGTGACGCGCGCGAGTCTCATCGCCGCCGCGAGAACAGCGTTTGCGCGGGACGGCTACGCAGCCACGTCGATGGATGCGCTCACGGCTGCTGCAGGGCTCACGCGCGGGGCGCTGTACCACCACTTCGGCGGGAAGGAAGGCCTCCTGCGGGCAGTGGTCTCAGGCATTGACGGCGAGATCGATGCCGAGCTGCTCGCGATCTCGGACGCCGAGCCCCGAGCGGGTGACGCATTGCGCAAGCGGTCCCGCGCATACATCACTCGCACAAGCGCTCCTGAAGTTCAGCAGATCCTGTTCCACGATGCTCCGGCCGTCCTGCGCGAAGGGGGCGACGTCGCGTCGCGCTCCTGCGTCGACTCCATCGCCAAGATCATCGAGAGCGGACAGGCGACGGGGGAGATCAGTGCAGGCGCCTCGCCGCGGTCGCTTGCGATCGCGCTCCATGGCGCGCTCTCGGATCTGTCACGTTGGTCGTCCGAAGGTGATACTGCTCACGGAGAGGGGCGCCTCGAGGAGGCTCTTGCGGCCTCGGATGTGCTTGTTGTGGCCCTCAGCCCCCGAAGCTAGTCGTGCCGCTGGCGTCTGCCGTCGTGCCGTGCCGTGCAACGACCTCGTCGACCGTCGATGAGAACTCGCGAATGCGTGCGGTCTCCCGGTCGGCTCGCCAGACCAGGGCAAGTGACGATTCAGGGAGCCCGTTCAGCGGCACGAATGCAATGTCTGCGCGTCGACTGTAGTCGGCTGTTGCAGTGCAGAGGATCAGGCCGCGGCTGCTCGACGCCACCTGCGAGAGGCCTTCCTGCAGTGTGCTCGCTCCTCCGCGGAAGCGAACCGGTCTTCCGCCGGGAGTCGTGCTCGGTGAGTGCACGCGCTGCCAGTACTCGGGCGCGGGGCCGACGATCGGCACCAGGGTCATCTCCGACAGCTGCTCGGCGTTGAGCTCGCGCATCTTCGACACCGGGTGGTCGACGGAGACCGCCAGCATCTGACCGTGTCGCGAGAAGATCGGCCCGACCACCAGCTCAGGGTCGTCAACGGGCAGGAGCACGACTGCTGCGTCGACGCGGCCCGCCAGCACGTCGCTGAACGGGTCACCGAGTGGTAGCTCCTTGATGTGCACGGGGGTCTGCGGGTGCGCTCGCTCGAACTGCGCTATGGCCTTCGCGATCGAGTCGTAGATCGCGCCCTGGAATCCGACCCGGATCGGTGTCGGCGCGTCGCGCGCCCGCATCTGGGCGTGCTCGACCACCTCGACGAGCGCGCGGTGCGCTGGTGAGAGCGCGTCGCGGAACTCTGTCCCGAACTCCGTGAGTTGCACTCGACGGCTGCTCCGAGAGACCAGGCTCGCACCGATGCGCTGCTCCAGCGTGCTGATGAGCTGGCTTACGCGACTCTGAGACACGAAGAGGCGCTCGCCGGTTCGTCCGAAGTGCAGCTCCTCTGCGAGGACGAGGAAGCACTCGATCTCTCTGATCGGCACCTCAGGCATGTGTGACGGCTCTCCCCTCCGCGGTGGCTGGGAACCACGCAGGAACCCTTTATCGATAAGTCAGGCTAATGCAAGTATCAGTAATCTGCCGTTGATCCGAAGTCGCGCGGAGGGTTCGCTGAATGCATGACTTCGCCAGTGCCCCCAGCAGCAGCGCCCCAGTCCTCGGTGGCAGTTTCGGCCGTCTCTCGCCCGGGTCACGGCACCAGGAACCGCTGGGGCGCGGTTGCCCTCATGGCTGCAGCCACGTTCATCGTCGTCGCGGCGGAGATGATGCCCGTCGGTCTTCTCACCCCCATGAGCGCGTCGCTCGCCGAAGGCGAGGGGACGATCGGTCTCTCGCTCACGATCACCGGCCTGGTCGCAGCGGTCACAGCCCCGTTCATCCCCATCGTGACCGGGCGGATCGACCGTCGTGCGACGCTGATCGCGCTGATGGTGCTCGTCGTCGCGGCCAACGCGCTCACCGCCATCTCCGACACTTTCCTCGTCCTCGCGGCCGCCCGAGTGCTCCTCGGGTTGAGCATGGGAGGCGTCTGGGCCCTTGCGGCGAGCCTCGCTCCCAGACTCGTCGGAGCCCGTGCCGTGGGGCTCGCGACCACGGTCATCTTCAGCGGGATCGCGCTCGCTTCCGTCCTCGGAGTCCCCATTGGCACCTATGTCGGCGCTGTCCTCGGATGGAACGCGGTGTTCTGGGGCCTTGCTATCGCCGCGGCACTCATCGCGCTCGCGATGGCCACCACCCTGCCGGCGATGCCGTCGGAGGAGGAGGTTCCGTTCAACGTGCTGGTCTTGGCCTTCAAGAACCCGGGGGTCCGAGTGGGGCTCGCGATCACGGCCCTGTTGGTGACGGGGCACTTCTCGGCGTACACCTACGTCCGTCCGGCACTCGAGGTGGTCGCGGGGCTCGGCGCACCCGTCATCGGAACCTTGCTCGTGATCTACGGTGCCCTCGGGATTGTTGGCAACTTCGTGGCGGGTCCGCCTGCAGCCAAGGTGCCGAGGGTCGTGATCGTGAGCCTGAGCCTGGGGCTCGTCTGCGTGCTCGCACTGTTCCCCTCGCTGGCGACCGCGACGGTTGCTGCCGCGGTGCTGATGGCCGCATGGGGATTCTTCTACGGTGGCGTCTCCGTGAGCACCCAGGCCTGGATCGCCCGGGCGGCGCCCGAGCATCGCGAGTCCGTTGCCGCCCTCTGGGTCAGCGTGTTCAATGCGAGCATCGCTCTCGGCGCGTTCGCCGGTGGGAGGCTGCTCGACAGTATGGGGCCGAGCCCGGTCTTCTGGGTCAGCGCAGGCATCGGGGTGACCGCCTTCCTGATGGCGATCATCCGGGCCCCCGAGAGCGACGCGCGACGCGTGTCTTGAGGGTTGGCTTCCGGCATGCGATCACGCCGGGACGCAACCGCAGAGCGCATCGCTGTTGCCGAGGGGTCGAACATCCGTCGGCACCTCACGGTCTCAGCAAACTCGCGGGCACCCCGCTTCTCATTTAGCTAGGTTAACTAGGTAAATATCTGCAGGGCTCGAGGGAGAGCGGCCAACTCCGACCCCCTCACAGAGAGAGGGTCGCCATGTCGAACTCAGGTCGGTGCACGTCGAGCTGTGGCCCGGTGTGAGGCGGCGCGCGATGAGCACGGTCGTGGCAGAGCGGCCACGTGCCGACGGGGGATCGGAGTCAGGAGACGAGAGGCTGGATGCCGACCTCGTGCTCGTGGGATCCGGAGACCGTGCAGCGCTGTCTCGTCTCTACGACGCCCTGAGCCCGACGATGTTCGCGCTGGCGCTCAGACTCCTCAATCGGGAAGATCGAGCACAGGAAGCCACCACCCACGCCTGGTTGACCATCTGGCAGTGCGCGCCTCGTCTTCCGCAGGGGCGTGCGCGGCAGACGATCCTGGCCGCGACGGTTCGATCGGTCTCGAAGCTGGCGGAGGTCAAGTGACCCCGAGCGCGTCATGAGGGTGGTGCGCTGGCAGGTGTGCTCAGAAGCCTTGTCCCATGTTCGGACCCGCTTCAGACGCCGCTCAGCTCGACGGCGGCCCCGGCCTGCACCGCTGAACACTTCGTTCCTGGCATCGTCGCCGGTAACGTGGAAATGTACGCACTGACCGGAGTCCGTCCACTTCTTCGCGCTCGAAGGAAGCTGTCATGACCTCTCCTGAAGCACCGTCCGCTCCGCCGCACTCGATCCGCCAGCTCGACCAGCCCGGGGACCTCGCCTGGGTACTGCTCGCCCACAAGGCCTTCTCGGACTCCTTCGAGGATGGCCGCACCTACGAGCGTCTTGTCGCGCACGCCATCGAGGGCTATGCCGCCGTCGAGGAACGCGAGCGTGAAGGGGCATGGATCGCCGAGCTCGACGGAAGACGCGTGGGATGCGTCTTCTGCATGCCCGGGGAGGACGGCGAGGCCGCCCTCTTGCGGCTGCTGATCGTCACACCCGACGCGCGGCGCCGCGGCATCGGCCGGGCACTCGTCGACACCGGCATCGACTTCGCCCGGAGACGAAACGCCTCACGTGTCGAGGTCTGGAGCGCCCGGGAGTTCACCGCCGCCGCTGGCTTCCTCCAGAGCGCCGGTTTCTCCCTGCTCTCCCAGGAGCTCGACCCGCGATTCGAACGAGACGTCGTCGGGCAGCGATGGGCTCGCCCCCTCGAGGCCTTCTCCACTCGATGAGCCGCGGATGTTCCCCGCGACCGAGCGTCGCGGGGGTGTCGATGGGCACATATTGGTGTCGGGAGAGAGTGAGACACTGCCGTGATGACTGAGCAGACCCCGCATCTCGTGACTCTCGACCTGACCGACGAAGATCGCCACTCCGTCCTCATCAACGCACTCCAGGAGTACGCCGACGCCGCCCTCGACAAGGTCGAGCGCCCGGAGAGCACCACCGCGGAGCGCGACCACTTCCAGATCGTGGCGACCACCGCCCAGGGCTTCGTCGACGAGATTCTGGCCGCAAGCGGTCATGCAGCTCCGGTCCCGGCACCTGATTTGTCCTCGACCTGACGGTCGCGCGGACCCGGAGCCCCGAAGGCCGCTGACTGGCCGCGTGGGCAGGCGCGACTGTTCGCAAGGATGGGGTGCCAAGAGGCGCGTTTCGTCACGCTGGATGCATGGAAACGCAACGAACCGCAGACGCACACCCCACCGATCCAGCAACGAACGTTCGAAGCGGCAAGCCCCGGAAGGCGACCGCAGTCATCGCCGCTGCCGGCGTGCTCGCCGCCGGCGCGATCGGCGTCGGGGCATGGTCGAACGCAGCCAACGCCGACGCCAGTCCGGATCCGCACGAGGCGACCATGCAGGCGCTCGTCGACGCGGGATACCCCGGCGTGCTCGCATCCGTCACCGACAGCGAGGGCAGGACCTCGAACCTCGCTCTCGGACAAGGGGACATCGCCACGGGGGACGCACCGCCCGTGGACGGGGAGGTGCGCATCGGCAGCAACACGAAGATGTTCGTCTCGACGGTCGTCCTCCAGCTTGCCGATGAGGGGCAGGTGGCCCTCGACGAGCCGATCGACACGTACCTGCCCGGTCTCATCACGGGGGACGGGGTCGACGGCACGAAGATCTCCGTGCGCCAGCTCCTCCAGCACACCGCTGGCCTGCCCGAGTACGCGGACAAGATCGCGGCGGACGCGTTCGGCGCGCAGGAGACGTACATCTCTCCCCGGGCCATGCTCGATGTCGCGTTCGAGCGGCCCGCGGCGTTCGCCCCAGGGGAGCGGTGGGGATACAGCAACACCAACTACCTGGTGCTGGGACTCATGATCGAGGCCGTCACGAAACGGGCACTCGCCACCCAGATCGACGAGCGCATCGTCGCGCCGCTCGGCCTCGAGCACACCTACCTGCCCGCGCCAGGCGAACGGCAGCTGCGCGGCGAGCACCCCCGCGGGTACCACGCTGAGACGGCCGGCGACCTCCGGGACATCTCCGAGCTGGACCCCGCGTTCGGCTGGGCCGCCGGCGCTCTCGTGTCCACGCCGTCCGAGCTCAACACCTTCATGCGCGCCCTCCTCGACGGCCGACTCCTGAGCGAGGCGGCGCTCGCGGAGATGCAGACGACCGTCCCCGCCGGGGATGAGCTGACCCCTGGTGCCGCGTACGGCCTCGGCCTGCAGCGCTACCCGCTGTCCTGTGGCGGAGTCGCCTGGGGGCACGGGGGAGACATCCCCGGAACGCAGACCCGCAACGCCATCGGCCCGGACGGCACCGCCGTGACGATCGGCGTCACCGCGCTCCCCTGGGCGGTTGTCTCGCCCGACGACAACGAGCGGCTTCTCGCGCAGTACCGCATGGTCATCAACGCCCTCGACGAGACGCTGTGCGGGCAGTAGCGGACGACGAGTTCGCGCCGGGTGATGGCCTCGTCAGGGGCCACCACCCGGCGTGGTTGAATCGAGTCATGCGCCCATCGCCGCGGAACTCGGCCGTGATGGTCGCCCTCTGGTCGGCGACGCCAAGTCTCCTCGTGCTGGCGGGTGCCGTCGGATTCCTTGCGATCGGCACCTGGGATCGCGCCCTCTTCGCGTCTGTCCCCGGAACCGGGTCACCGCTGGTGCTGGCGAGCCTCATCGCCGTCCAGGCGCTGCTGCTGTGGCCGAGCCGCTTCCGCCCGCTGCCCGTGTTCGCGGCGATCGTCGGCATCGATCTCGCGATCCTCGCCACAACGGCCGGGGAGCTCGGCATCGGCGCGCTCGCCGTGGGCGTCGCGTCGTACCGGGTCGTGCGGCAGCTGCCCCACAGGGCGGCGCTCATCGCACTCGGCGTCGGGGCGGCCGCGACGACCACGGTCGGTGGCGTTGCAATGCTGCTCGGGTCACGCGAGGTGCCGCTCGTCCTGACCGCCACGCTTCTCCTGCGCATCCTGCTCCTCTACGTCCTTCCCGCGGGCATCGCGGACTACGTGCTCGGTCGGGAACGCTTGACGGATGCTCTCCGAGAGCAGGCGCGCATGGCCGAGCAGCGTCAGGCGGAACGGGCCCGCGGCGAACTCAGGGCGGAGCGCACTGCCCTCGCACGCGAACTCCACGACATCGCCGGCCACCACCTGTCGGGCATCATCGTCAGCGCGCAGGCGGCAACCACCCTGACCCGCTCCGACCCTGACCGGGCGAGGGCCATGATGCAGGGCATCCAGGACGACGCACGCACGACGCTCGTCGATCTCCGGCGCACCGTTGGACTGCTGCGCAGCGACGACGACGACGAACGCACGGGCGGCCCTGAGCGCCCGAGCCCCACCCCGAACCTGGAGGGGATCGCGACGCTCGTGGATGCCGCGCGGGAGCGTGGTCAGGCCGTCGACTTCCGTGTAGCCGGTGCGCCTCGACCGCTCGGCCCGCTGACGGAGGCCACCGCGTACCGCATGGTGCAGGAGTCATTGGCGAACGCGGCACGTCACGCCCGGGGTGCACGCAGCGACGTCAGCGTGCGGTTCGGCGACGACGGCGTGGAGATCGTCGTCGCGAACGCGCCATCCGGGCCCGGAGCGGATGCGGTCGTGCCACCCGCGCCCGCGCAGCCGGGGTACGGGCTCTCCGGCATGGCCGAACGAGCCGGGCTCGTGGGTGCGACCCTGAGCACTGGACCGACGAGCGACGGCGGCTGGCGGAATGCGCTCACGATCCGTGGCACGGGCCAAAGCCCGAACCGTGACAGGGAGGCCTCATGATCCGGATCCTCATCGCCGACGACCAGGCGGTCGTGCGCGCCGGGCTGTCGGTGATCCTCGGCGCGGAGCCCGACTTCGACGTCGTCGGCGAAGCCGCCGACGGTGCAGAGGCGGTCCGGCTCGCTCGCGAGCTGAGCCCCGACGTGGTCTGCATGGACATCCGGATGCCAGGAACCGACGGCATCGCTGCGACGCGGATGATCGCTGCAGAACCGTCGCTCGACGCTGCGGTGCTCATCCTCACCACCTTCGACGTCGACGCGGACGTGTTCGCGGCGCTCGAGGCCGGGGCGGCCGGGTTCCTCCTCAAGGGCGCGGATGAGGCGACGCTGCTCGCCGCGGTCCGGTCGGTCGCCGCAGGGCACGGGACGCTCGACCAGCGCCTCACCAGGCGCATCCTCCACGAATTTGCCGAGCGGCGGCGGCCCGTGTCGCAGCCAGCCCCGACGACGGGGGTCGAGTTGACGGAGCGGGAACTCGACGTCCTCGGGCTCCTCGCGCGCGGCCTGTCCAACGCGGAGATCGCCGGTGAGCTGTTCGTCGAACCCACCACGGTGAAGTACCACCTCGCGGGGCTCCTCCAGAAGACCGCGTCGAGGGACCGCCTGCAGGTCGTGCTCTGGGGCATCCGCGCGGGCCTTCTCGATGTCCGCTGAGCCCAGTCGCAGCGAAGCGCGGATGACGTGCCCTGACGGCTGCCAGGTTGCAACACGGTGACGTCGTCCCGCGCCGGGGAGCCGTGCGGTACCGACTGGGTAGACTGGCGGCAGATCGTGAGGAGCGAACGATGACGATGCAAGTGGGGCCTACAGCAGTCCCGGAACGCCTGTGGATGTCGATGATCGCCCGCGCCGTGCCCGCGCTCATCATCGCCGCCGTCATCACCTTCTCCCAAGACCACTCTGCGGCGTTCGGGTTCATCACGTTCGGTGCGTTCGCGCTCGCATCCGGCGTGCTCATCGGCTTCGAAGCCGTCGGCTTCAAGGACCACCCGGCGCGCGCGCTCACGTTCGCGCGAGCCGTCGTCTCGGCGCTCGCCGGAGGCTTCGCGCTCTTCATGGGCACCGCAGAGACCGAGCACGCGACCGCCGCCGCGTTCATCGCGACCGTCGCCACCTGGGCCCTCGTCACGGGAGCGCTCGAACTCATCAGCGCCCGCGTGGGCCGCGCCACCAAGTTCTTCTCGCGCGAGGTGCTCATCACCGGCGCCGTCACCGTGCTCCTCGGACTCCTCGTCGCGATCATCCCGCCAGACCTCCGCGTCGACTACGGCGGAATCGAGCAGGTCGAGGGCACCCTCACCGCATCCGTGCAGACCGTCGGCTACGTCGGCGCCTACCTCGCAGTGCTCGGCGTGCTGCTGGTCATCGAGGGGATCACCCTCCGCGGCATCCTCGCGGATGCACCGGCCGCCGAGCCAGAACTCACCAAGAAAGCCTGATTCCCCAGTGACACAACCCAAGCGCCGCGCGCTCATGAAGCCCTTCGAGCTGCTCGGCATCTCCGCCGTGATGGCGGGCTTCGTGCTCCTCATCCTGCTGCTCACGACACAGGACTTCCTGCTCGGCATCATCTTCGCCGGTGTCGCCTTCATCGTCTCGATCCTCGTGCTGGCGATGCTCGTGCTCTCCTACTCGCCGAATCCCGAGAACGAGATCTACCTCGACCGCTTCGAGAACGCAGAGCAGGGCGTCTCCCGCAGCGACGAAGGCGAGCAGAGCCGCGCGGCCACGCAGGCGGCGGCCGCAGACGAGAAGGCACCCTTCGTCGACGAGGCTGCAGCCGAAGCGGAGCCCTCGGAGCGCATCGGCGAACCGGAGCAGGCCGCGGCGACCGAGGAGCCCGCAGCCACGCTCCCGGCAGATGCAGAAGAGGCCCCGCTCGACGAGACGACGTCGAACGAGGCCCCAACCAGCAAGTAGCTGGAGAACCAGCGGGCGTTCCGCCCGCGCGCTCAGCCCAGGTGGTCGACGAGGCGCGACGAGGCGCCCGTGTAGCTGCCGGGAGTGAGGGCGAGGAGCGAGTCCTTCGCCTCCTGGCCGATGTCGAGGCCCGTCACGAACTCCACGAGATCGGCCTTGCCGATGCGGCGGCCGCGTGTCAGGTCCTTCAGCACAGCGTAGGGGTCGGCGATGGATGAACGACCAGCGACGATCTCGGCTCGGATGACGGTCTGGATCGCTTCGCCGAGCACCTCCCAGTTGCCGTCGAGCTCGTTCGCCAGCAGCTCCTCGTCGACGGCGATCTCGCGCAGTCCACGCGTCACGTTGTCGAGCGCGAGCAGCGAGTGGCCGAACGCGACACCGATGTTGCGCTGCGCGCTCGAGTCGGTGAGGTCGCGCTGCAGGCGCGAGGTGACGAGCGTCGAGGCCAGCGAGTCGAGGAGAGCGCTCGAGATCTCGAGGTTCGCCTCCGCGTTCTCGAAGCGGATCGGGTTGATCTTGTGCGGCATCGTGGACGAGCCCGTCGAGCCGGCCTGCGGGATCTGACGGAAGACACCGCGCGAGATGTAGGTCCACACGTCGGTGCAGAAGTTGTGCAGGATGCGGTTGAAGCGCGACACGTCCGAGTACAGCTCGGCCTGCCAGTCGTGCGACTCGATCTGCGTGGTCAGCGGGTTCCAGGTGAGGCCGAGGCCGCTCACGAACTCGTCGGCAAGCGTCTCCCAGTCGGTGTCGACACTTGCCGCCTGGTGCGCGGCGAAGTTGCCCGTGGCACCGGCGAACTTCCCGAGATACGAGGTTTCCTCGACGCGCTTCAGCTGGCGGCGCAGTCGGTGCGTGAACACGGCGAGCTCCTTGCCCAGCGTGGTCGGCGTCGCCGGCTGGCCGTGCGTGAGCGACAGCAGGGGCACAGCCCGCAGCTCGACGGCGAGCTCCGCGATGCGGTCCGCGAGACCGGAAGCCGAGGGGAGCCAGACGTCGGTGACGGCGTCGCGGATGGTGACCGCGTACGAGAGGTTGTTGATGTCCTCGCTCGTGCAGGCGAAGTGGGTGAGCTCGGCGAGCTCGCTCAGCCCGAGCTCCTCCAGGCGGGCGCGCACGTAGTACTCGACGGCCTTCACGTCGTGACGGGTGCGAGCCTCGACCTCGGCCAGCTCGTCGATGTCCTTCTGGCCGAAGTCGGTGACGAGGGCGCGCAGTGCTGCGGCCTTGTCTGCATCGATCTTGTGCGAGCCGAACATCTCACGGTCGGTGAGGAACAGCAGCCACTCGACCTCCACGTGCACGCGGGCACGGTTCAGCGCGGCCTCGGAGAGGTGCTCGCCGAGACCTTCGACGCTCTTGCGGTAGCGCGAGTCGAGGGGGCTCAGCATCTGGGGAGGGAGGGGGCTCATTGTGCTCCTTGGGACGAGGACGATCCGGCGCGCGCCGTCAGCGCTGCCCGGACGACCGGCTCGATCTGACGAAGAAGCTCCTCGCACGCGCTCGTGATCAAGTCGCGCACGTGGTCGAAGAGCTGATCGTTGCCATAGTACGGGTCTGGGACTTCCGTGATCCCGCCCGGGGGCGCCGGGTGGAAGGTGAGGAGGGGCTGCACGAGCGAGCGTTGCTCGTCGTCGGAGGCCCACGCCTTGAGGATGCGCCGCTGGCCGCGGTCGAAGGTGATGATGAGGTCGAACGTGTCGAACCAGTCGACCTCGAACTGCTTCGCGCGATGGTTCTCCGCCGTGAACCCGGCCCGCTCGAGCGCGGACTGCGTGCGGGGGTCCGCCTTCTCGCCCACGTGCCATTCGCCGGTTCCCGCCGAGCTGATGCTCACGGCGCTGCCGAGGCCGATCTGCTCGACCATGTCGCGGAAGATGACCTCCGCCATCGGGGAGCGGCAGATGTTGCCGGTGCAGACGAAGATGATGCGAAAGACCGCGTCCTTGCTGTTTTTCGCCATGACGCCCATTGTCACGCATTCAGCACCGGTTCGCGTGCGTGTTCACCCGCTCTTTCGCTGCCCGTCGGAGCGAAGCCGCACTCTGCAGGCATCCGGCCTGTGGATGCGCGTCCCTCCACACCCGTGGGCGTGCATGCGTCGCCGCTTCTCCTGCCGCCGCAGGATCGGAGTCTCCGACGCACGAGAGGACCACCGCGAATGCCAGAGACCACGTCTTTCGTTCCCATCGCACCGTCGACGATCGGCCAGACACTGCCGTTCGTCGATGCCGCGAGGGAGCAGATCATCCACGCCCTGCAGCTCATCGCCCTCGACAACGCTCGCGCCCTGTACGCCTTCGGCTCAGGCACCACCGATATCTGCACGGGCCTCAGGCTGCTCGCGGTCTCCGACGCGTGGAGCTCGCCAGCGCAGCGCTGCCTTGCCATCGAGGCCGAGCTCCTCGCCGACGCGATCGGACTCGTCGCGACCGCCGCAGGGCTCGCCGAGGCCGAGTACCGCCGAGCGCATGGGGCATTAAGTCTCGAGCTCGAGGCGTTGGGGGCCCGATGAGCGGCGAGCTTGTTGTCGTCGGGCCCAGCGACGTCCGCGCCGTCGCCGTGCGCGCCGGGCTCTTCGCCGACGACTTCGAAGCGCTCCGCACGATCCTCGCCGGTCAGGAGTGGCTGCCGCCGTCCGTATGGCTGAGCGGCTCGGGCCTCACATTCGCTGCAGCGGCGGCGCAGGCCGAGGTCGCCTTCTTCGGAGGGGCGCCGCTGGAAACCCAGCTGTCCTCGCTGGGCGAGCGCATCCAGCTTGCTGCCGAGCTGTACGAGCGGGCCGAGGCGGTCTCCGCGGCCGTCGTCCAAGCAGCGGGCGCAAGCGCCGCCAACTTCCTCGGACGCTCGTTGCCGCTGACGGTCGCGCTCCTCGGCCCGGCGGCTGGAATCGCGGCGCTCGCGGCTCTTGCGGGGGAGGCTCCGACGCTGAGCGACCCGCGGGTGCAGGAGCTCATCCGCGTCACCGTGGAGAACGCCGACGACTTCGCGCTCGGGATGCTCGGCCTCCCGCCGGTCCCCGGCGCCGACGGCAGCACTCTCGTGTCGTGGGCGCTCGCCGGGGCAGGTGTGGCGGGGCTGACCCCGAGCGATCGCTTCAGGGTGGGGAGCGCCAGCGCTCCGCTCGATGGCCGGGATGCCGCTCCCACGGGACTCCAGTCGCTGGTCGCCGCCATCCCTCCCTCGGTCGACGGAGGGCCGCAGGTGCGCGTCACGAGCTACGTCGACGCGGCCGGAGCCCAACTCTACGAGGTCGCGATCACGGGCACCTCGAACCAGTCGTACGGCACGACGGGGAACCCCTTCGACCTGGCCGGCAACCTCGCGGCGTATGCGGGGATCGACTCGCAGTCGGTGTCCGCCGTCCTCGCTGCGATGGCAGAGGCGGGTATCGAGCCGGGCGATGCCGTCGTGTTCGCCGGCTACTCGCAGGGTGCGCTCGTCGCTGCGTCGATCGCCGGGCTGGGGAGGTTCGACACGAAGGGCCTCGTCTCGATCGGGGGTCCCATCGACGCCGAACGGCTGAGGGCGCAGCTGCGGCACCAGCAGGCTGATGGTCGGGGCGATGATGCGTCGCCCGGGAGCCGAGCCCCGATCATCGAGATCCAGCACCGGGAAGACCCGATCGTCGGCCTGCAGGGGCTCGCCCCGGATGGCGAGGATTCAACGGTCGTGCTCGCCGAGGCCGATGCGGTGACGCCGTTCGACGACGACCCGCTCGCCGCCCACGCGCAGACGCGCTACCTCGAGACCGCCGGCATGGCCGACGCGAGCGGGGTGCCTTCCCTGGATGCGGCCCGCACGGACCTCCTCGACGTCTACGACGGCTTCGAGCTCGACGAGTCGAGGCTCTACACGGTTGACCGGCTCGACCCGCTTCCGGAACCCGGTGAGGCCATCGACGAGGTGAATCGTCTCATCGAGGAGAAGTTCGCGCCCATCACGAGCAACCTCAAGCCAGACGACATCAAGATCTGAACGCCTCGATCAGGCTTCCCGACGGCGACGCTCATCGCTCTTGAGCTTCGAGTCGGCACCGCGCACCCAGCCGCCGAGCACCGCGGTGACCACCGACATGATGAGCGCTGCGAGCACCGCCCACCAGAAGCCGGAGACCTCGATGCCGAAGCCGATGCTGTCGCTGATGACCCCGACGAGCCAGAACAGGAATCCGTTGACGATGAACGAGATGAGGCCGAGCGTGAGGATGTAGAGGGGGAACGCGACGACACGCACGACCCCGCCCACCACGGCGTTCACGACGCCCCAGATCAGCCCGAACAGTGCGAGCGTGCCGATGACGCCCCAAGTCGACTCCTCGAACGGGATGACCTGGACATGCGCTTGCAGGATGAGGGTCACGACCCAGAGGGCCACGGCGTTGATGAGGATGCTCAAGATGGCTCGCATGCCCCCATTCTCCCCGATCCTGCGGTGAAGCGGCTGGGGCGCTCGCCCGCCTCGTGTCGTCGATGCCGTGCAGGGTCGGCCCGAACTGTTGGAGGATTTCTCCTGAACGGCCATGGGGTGGAGAACTAGACTGGCGAAATCTCGGGCAACCGCATGCGAGATCGGAACAGCAGGAAGGCGCCACACGACGTGACTCCAGGCGACGAGACCGTGCAGATCCTCACTCCAGAGGGAGAGGTGAAGCCGACGAAGGCCGCCGAGCCCTTCCTGGAGCAGCTTGAGCTGCTCACCACGGAGGACTACCTTCGCGCCTATCGCGACATGAGCTACGTGCGGGCGTTCGACCGTGAGTCGACCATGCTGCAGCGCCAGGGACAGCTGTCCCTGTACGTCCCCGCCGAGGGACAGGAGGCCGCCCAGATCGGCTCCGCCTACGCCATGCGCCCGCAAGATGCGGTCTTCCCCTCCTACCGCGAGCACGGCGTCGCCTTCGTGCGCGGCGTCGACCTCGTCGACGTGCTGCGCCTGCTGCGCGGCGTGACCCACAGCGGATGGTCGCCGGAAGGCCACGGCGTGCGCCCCTACACGCTGGTCATCGGCTCGCAGACCCTCCACGCGACCGGCTACGCGCTCGGCCAGAAGTTCGACGGCGCCACCGGCACCGGCGACCTCGACAAGGACGAGGCGACCGTCGTGTACTTCGGCGACGGCGCGACCAGCCAGGGCGACACCAACGAGGCCTACATCTTCGCGACGAGCTACCAGGTGCCGCTCGTCTTCTTCCTGCAGAACAACCAGTGGGCCATCT
This sequence comes from Pseudoclavibacter sp. VKM Ac-2888, assembly GCF_015351285.1. NCBI lineage: Bacteria > Bacillati > Actinomycetota > Actinomycetes > Micrococcales > Microbacteriaceae > Pseudoclavibacter > Pseudoclavibacter sp. VKM Ac-2888. The sequence continues at coordinate 2,684,681 of NZ_JADKSM010000001.1, read as the reverse complement.
CCGTGCCCGTCTCCGTGCAGGCCAACAACCCGCTCTACAAGCGCGCGGGCGGCTTCGGCATGCCCTCGACGCACATCGACGGCAACGACGTCATGGCGAGCTTCGCCGTCACCCGCGCGCACCTCGAGCGGGCACGCGCCGGCGGTGGCCCCGGCTTCATCGAGGCCGAGACCTACCGGATGGGCGCCCACACGACGACGGACGACCCCACCAAGTACCGCACGAAGGACGAGGAGGAGTCGTGGCGCCGCCGCGACCCCATCGCCCGCCTCGGCGCGTACCTGCGCGCGCAGGACGTGGGCGAGGACTTCTTCACCGGCGTCGACGAGGCAGCGAAGGACTACGCGGCCGACGTGCGCCGCGGCGTCTTCGAGATCGAAGAGCCCGACAACGACTCCATGTTCGAGAACGTGTACAGCGACGCGCATCCGCAGCTCGAGGAAGAGAAGCAGTGGCTGCGCCGGTACGAGGCGTCCTTCGATGACAACGCGAGCCAGGAGGCAACCCGATGACCGACGTCGCCACGAGCACCACAACGCCCGAGTCGGAGGCGGATGCGCCGGAGACGGTCACCATGCCGCTCGCGAAGGCCATCAACGCCGGCCTGCGCCGCGCCATGGAAGACGACGACAAGGTCGTGCAGCTCGGCGAGGACATCGGCACGCTCGGCGGCGTCTTCCGCGTCACCGAGCACCTGAAGCGCGACTTCGGCGAGAACCGCGTGCTCGACACCCCGCTCGCGGAGTCCGGCATCATCGGCACCGCCATCGGCCTCGCCATGCGCGGCTACCGGCCCGTGTGCGAGATCCAGTTCGACGGCTTCATCTTCCCCGGCTTCGACCAGATCACGACGCAGCTCGCGAAGCTCACGAACCGCAACGAGGGCCGCCTGCAGATGCCGGTTGTCATCCGCGTGCCCTACGGCGGGCACATCGGCGCCGTCGAGCACCACCAGGAGAGCCCAGAGGCCTACTTCGCGCACACCGCCGGACTCCGTCTCATCTCTCCGTCGACGCCGAACGACGCGTACTGGATGATCCAGCAGGCCATCAAGAGCAACGACCCCGTCATGTTCTTCGAGCCCAAGAGCAAGTACTGGCAGAAGGGCGAGGTCAGCCTCGCCGCCCCCGCTGCCGGGATGCACGCGAGCCGAGTCGCCCGCGTCGGCACCGACGTGACGCTCGTCGCGCACGGCGCCATGACCGCGGTAGCGCTGCAGGCGGCGGCGGTCGCCGAGGCCGAGGGCATCAGTCTCGAGGTCATCGACCTCCGCTCGCTGAGCCCCATCGACTACGCGCCGATCGTGGAGTCCGTCCGCAAGACGGGTCGCCTCGTCATCGCGCAGGAAGCCCCCTCGAACGCCAGCATCGGCTCCGAGATCGCCGCGACCGTGCAGGAGCGAGTGTTCTTCTCGCTCGAGGCGCCCGTGCTTCGCGTGTCGGGCTTCAACGTTCCCTTCCCGCCAGCGAAGCTCGAGGCGAGCTACCTGCCGGACGCAGACCGCATCCTCGAAGCCGTCGACCGCTCGCTCGAGTACTGAACCAAGCCCGCACAGATAGAGGCAAGCACACCAATGAGCACCGAGAACTTCGAACTCCCCGACGTCGGGGAGGGACTCACCGAGGCCGAGATCGTCTCCTGGCACGTGAAGGCCGGCGACAGCGTCGAGCTGAACCAGACGCTGTGCGAGATCGAGACGGCCAAGTCGATCGTCGAGCTGCCCAGCCCCTTCGAGGGGCGCGTCGTCGAGCTCTTCGCGAGCGAGGGCCAGACCGTCGACGTGGGCAAGCACATCCTCTCCATCGAGACCGCTGGGTCCGCGAGCAGCTCCGAGGCGCCCGCCGCGCCCGAGGCACCGGCTGCCGACCTCGAATTCGATGCGGCACAGGCGGATGCGGCTTCCACCGTCTCCAGCGAGGGCGCCGAGTCCGGCGCCAACTCGGTGCTCGTCGGCTACGGACTCGGTGACGCGCCCACGACGCGCCGACGCAAGAAGTCGGCCGTACCAGCCCAGCCGACGCGCCCCGCGCAGATCCCCGCCCCGGCCCAGCCGTCGCATCGCCCGGCCGCGCAGGCTCCCGCTCCAGCACCTGGGGTGGCGCGGACGCAGGCCCGCCCAGGGTCGGTGCCCGCCGCATCCGCGTCGCCGATCATCGCGAAGCCCCCCATCCGCAAGCTTGCGAAGGACCTCGCCGTCGACCTGTCGCAGGTCGAGCCAACCGGGCTCGCCGGTGAGACGACCCGCGACGACGTCATCCGCCACGCGCAGCAGGCGAGTGTCTTCAAGAACCTCGAGACCCCCATCTGGGGCGAGGTACGCGAGGAGAAGCACCCCGTCAAGGGCGTGCGCAAGGCAACGGCGAACGCCATGGTCTCGTCGATGTTCACGGCACCGCACGTGACGCTCTTCACCGACGTCGACGCGACGCGCACGATGGAGTTCGTGAAGCGCCTCAAGGCGTCGCCCGACTTCGCCGGCGTGAAGGTGTCGCCGCTGCTCATCGTGGCGCGAGCCGTGATGTGGGCGATCCGCCGCAACCCGATGGTCAACGCCGCGTGGACCGACGAGGAGTACACGGTCAAGCACTACGTGAACCTCGGCCTCGCCGCCGCGACCCCGCGTGGGCTCATCGTGCCGAACATCAAGGATGCGCACGCCATGACCCTGCACCAGCTGGCGCAGGCCATCGAGCAGCTCACGTATCGCGCCCGCGACGGGAAGACGCCGCCGACAGAGATGCGCGACGGTACCTTCACGATCACCAACATCGGGGTGTTCGGGATGGACACGGGCACGCCCGTCATCAATCCCGGCGAGGTGGGCATCCTCGCGCTCGGCACGATCAAGCTGAAGCCGTGGGTGTTCGAGGACGAAGTTCGCCCCCGCATGGTGACGACGCTCGGCGCTTCCTTCGACCACCGCCTGGTCGACGGGGACGTCGCGAGCCGCTTCCTCGCCGACGTCGCGACGATCGTCGAGGAGCCTGCGCTGCTGCTCGACTGAGCCCCGCTGGCCGCGGTCGGACGCGTCCGCGCGCCCGCCCGCGCCCGCAACGGCGGCCAGGGTTGTGGCTAAATGCTGTTCCCCGTTCTCCAAGGCGCACTTCGCCACAACTCTGGTCACTGGTTGCGCCGGCTCCGGGGAGGCGTGCCTACCGCGCGTGCTCACCGCGTTGCACAGAGTTGTGGAGGGGTGTCGTTGGCGCGGGTCGTAGCAGCGTCTATCCACAACTCTGTGCCCAGTCACCGAGCCACCCAGTCACCGAGCCACCCAGCCGCCGGGGCGCCCGGGCGCGGGCTCGGTTCCCGGCCCGTGAGGTGAGGGCGGACGGGGATGCACGCTCGCCGCGTTGCACAGAGTTGTGGAGGGGTGTCGTTGGCGCGGGTCGTAGCAGCGTCTATCCACAACTCTGTGCCCAGCCACCCAGCCGCCCAGCCAGCCACCCACCCAGCCGCCCAGCCAGCCACCCAGCCACCCAGCCGTCGGGCCGCCGGGCTGCCGAGCCGCCGGGCAGCCACGGGACCCACCGAGCTACCGACCGCAATTCCCAGCCCACGCAATTGACATTGATTCTCAGTACGAATTACACTCCACGGGTGAACCTTCGCTCTCCTGCCCTCATCGCCCTCGCCGGCCTGTCCACCCTCGCGCTCGCGGCCTGCTCCGGTCCGACCGCGGCAACCGACAGCGCCGCGGCACCCACCGCGGAGGGCGAGTCGTTCACCGTCGTCGCGACCACCACGCAGGTCGCCGACTTCACCCGCGAGCTCACCGAGGGCCTGAACGTCGAGGTCACGCAGCTGCTGCAGCCCGGCATGAGCGCGCACAGCTTCGAGCCGACCCCCGCCGACCTCGTCGCGCTCGGCTCGGCCGATCTCGTCGTCTCGAGCGGCGCTGGACTCGAGGAGTGGCTCGACGCGGCCGTCTCGTCGAGCGGCTACTCGGGCGAGGTCGTGGATGCCTCGGCCAACGTAACGCTGTCGGGCAGCCACGAGCACGAGCACGGTGAGGAAGAGCACGCTGAGGACGAGCACACGCACGCCGAGGGCGAAGAGCACAGCCACGAGGAGGAGGCGCACGCGGAGGGCGAGGCGCACGCTGAGGATGAGCACGCCGAGGGCAACCCCCACACGTGGACCTCACCCGCGAACGCGAAGCTCATGGCGGCCGAGATCGCCACGCACCTCGAGGAGCTCCCCGGCATCGACGCCGCCGCGGTGCAGGCGAACGCCGACGCCTATGACGCCCAGCTGACCGAGCTCGACACGTGGATCGCAGCGAACGTCGACGCCGTCCCCGAGGCCGAGCGGGTCATCGTCACCAACCACGACGCGCTCCACTACTACCTCGACCAGTACGGCATCACGTTCGTCGGCTCGATCATGCCGAGCTTCGACGACAGCGCCGAGCCGAGTGCCGCCGAGATCGACTCCCTCATCGCAGAGATCAAGGAGCACAACGTGAAGGCCATCTTCACCGAGACGCAGCTCTCCCCGCAGAACGCGGAGACCATCGCGGCTCAGACCGGAGCGAAGGTGTTCTCGGGTGATGAGGCGCTGGCGACGGATGCGCTCGGCGAGCCGGGAACCCCGACGGGCACGTATGTCGGTGCGACGGTGCACAATACTCAGATGATCATCGATTCCTGGGGCGCCACCGCGACCGACGTGCCTGAGGTGCTCGCGCAGCAGTGACGCATCCAACCCCGCTCGTCTCGTACCGCGACGCCTCCATTGCCTATGGCAGGGAGGCGCCTGCGTTGACCGGTGTGTCGTTCGAGCTGGGTGAGGGCGACGCGGTCGCGCTGCTCGGCCCGAACGGCGCGGGCAAGTCGACGCTGCTGCAGTCGCTGCTCGGTCTCCTGTCGACCAGCGGCACCGCGGAGGTGCTCGGCTCGGCTCCGGGGTCTCGCGCGTCGGAGGTCGGCTACCTGCCGCAGTCGACGCACATCGACCCCGACTTCCCCGTCTCGCTCCGCCAGGTCGTGATGATGGGCCGCTACCGGCGCATCGGGCTGCTCCGGTGGCCGCGAGCCGCTGATCGCGAGATCGTGCGTCGCGCCATCGAGACGGTCGGGCTCACCGAGCTCGCCAACACGACTTTCGGGGAGCTGTCGGGTGGTCAGCGGCAGCGCGGCCTGCTCGCTCGGGCGCTCGCCACCGAGCCGAGGCTCATCCTCCTCGACGAGCCGTTCAACGGCCTCGACCGCGCCAACCGGGATGCGCTCATCGCGACCCTGCGCCGCCTCCGAGAGACGGGGGTCGGCATCGTCGTCTCCACGCACGACCTCGAGCTCGCGCATGAGGTGTGCTCCCACGTGCTGCTGCTCAACGGCAGGCAGATCGCCGGCGGGCCCATCTCGGAGGCGTTGACGGATGCGGCGCTCGCGGCGGCGTTCTCCGGCACGTCCGCAGACACCGAAGCGCACGGCGGCGCCCACGGCACGGTCTGCGCGCCGGGCGGCGACGACAGCGACGATCACGAGCGGGCCCGGGTGTGACCGATCTCTCCGTCCTGCTGCAGCTGCCGTTCGTGCAGAGCGCGGCCGTCGCCATCATCGTGCTCGCGGTCGCGAGTGCCATCGTCGGCACGGCCCTCGCGTTGCGCGGCCTCGAGTTCCTCAGCGACGGCCTGGTGCATTCGGTGTTCCCCGGCGTCGTGATCGGCTTCATTGCGGCGGGCACCGACGGCGTCTACGTCGGCGCCGGCATCGCGGCCCTGATCGCGACGGTTGCACTGACCATCGCCTCGGCGCGTGGCATCGGCTCAGACGCGACCATCGCCGTGGTCCTCGCCGGTGCGTTCTCCCTCGGCATCGTCATCGTCTCGCGCAGCGTCGACTACGCGTCAGGACTCGAGCATCTCCTCTTCGGGCAGCTCCTCACGGTCTCGAGCGCTGACGTCGTCGCGATCTGCGTGCTCGGCGGCGCCGCCGTGCTGCTGGTCCTCGGCACCTGGAAGGAGCAGCTGCTCGTCTCCTTCGACCGCAAGCAGGCGCAGGCGTCCGGCATGCGGGTGCTCGCCTACGAGCTGGCGCTGAACATCGCGATCGCGCTCGTGGTCGTCGCAGCCGCACGTGCGGTCGGCAACCTGCTTGTGCTCGCCCTCCTCATCGTGCCGGTCGCCGTCGCTCGCCTCGTCACGCGTCGGGTCTGGGCAATCGCCGTGGTTTCGCTCCTCGTGTCGGTCGGCTGCGGGCTCGTCGGCCTCTGGGCTGGCCTCTGGCTGTCGCTGGATGCTGGCATCCAGGCTTCCCCGAGTGCCGTGCTCGTGCTCGTGCTCGTCGCGCTGTACCTCGTGGTGGTCGTCGTGACGAGGCTCACCGCGTTCGCCGCCGCCCGCCGCCGAGGCTCCGCCGCCGCTGCTGGCCGTGCCCCCGCATCCGCTGCCGGGGTGGTCTCGTAGCCATGGACTACTTCGCTCTCGCGCTGCTCACGGGCACGCTGGTCGGCCTCCTCAGCGGTCTCGTCGGCGTGCTGGTGCTGCTGCGCCAGCGTGCCTTCTACACCGTCGCCCTCACGCACGCGACGTTCCCCGGCGGTGTCTTCGCGGCCGTCGTGGGCATCAACATCGTCGTGGGCGCATCCATCTTCAGCCTGCTGCTCGTGGCGCTCATGGCCGCGCTCTCGCGAGTGCCGCGGCAGGGCAAGCAGGTGGCGGCCGGCATCATCCTGAGCTTCGGCTACGCGCTCGGCATGCTCTTCGCGTCGCTCAACCGCGGCCAGTCGGTGCGCGTCGACTCGTACCTGACGGGGTCGATCCTCGCCATGAACCCCACCAACGTGTGGCTGCTCGGTGCGGCGCTCGTGATTGTCCTCGGCGTGTACGCGCTCTTCGGCAAGCAGCTGCTGTTCTCGAGCTTCGACGCCCGCGGCTTCCGCGCGGCCGGCTTCCGCGAGGGAGTCTGGGATCTCGTGGCGCTGGCGCTCATCACGCTCACGGTGGTCGTCGCGATGCCGGCGATCGGGTCCATCCTGGCGATCGCCATGATCGCGGCTCCCGCGGCGGCGGCCAGGCTCCTCACGAAGCGCATCGGGTGGATGCTCGCCCTGTCCTGTGCGTTCGGCGTCGCCGCCGCCGTGGTCGGCCTGCAGGTGTCCCGGTCGCTGTCGTTCGCGGCCGGCGGGTCGATGGCGCTCACCGCGGTCGCGATCTTCGTCATCGCGCTCCTCGCGAAGGGCGTCGTCGACCGGTTCGCGCAGGGCGTCTCGCAACGCGCATCCGCCCCCGGTATGGTCGGCTGATATGAGTGACGAGACGAACGGTGAGGGCGGCGCGACCGCCGGTGCTGCCGCGGCCCCCGTCAAGAGGAACACCCGTCAGCGTGAGGCCGTGCGCCGCGCTCTGGCGGAGTCGTCGGAGTTCGTGAGCGCCCAGGTGCTCCACCAGCGGCTGTCGGCGGCTGGCGAGCGCATCGGGCTGGCCACCGTGTACCGCACGCTTGGCGCGCTGAGCGAGAGCGAGGAGGCCGACTCGCTGCAGAACGCCGAGGGGGAGGTCGTCTACCGCGCCTGCGTCATGGGCGAGCACCACCACCACCTCATCTGCCGCAACTGCGGAGCGGCCGTCGAGATCACGGCTGACCCCGTCGAGCAGTGGGCGTCGAGCGTCGCCGCGAAGCACGGCTACACGCAGGCGAGGCACGTCGTCGACATCTTCGGCCTGTGCCCGAAGTGCACGGCTACAGCTGCGGCGTCCGCCTAAACCGCGCGGGGCGACCCCGCAGTGGAGCCGCCCGCGAAGCCGCTCACCACCGGGCGTGGACCGTCTGGCGGAAGAACCGGTCGTAGATCTCGTGCACGTTCGCGTCGAGATCCGCGGGCAGCTCGAGCGAGGCGGCGGATGCGTTCGACTCCGCCTGCGCTCGGTTGCGTGCGCCGGGGATGACACTCGTCACCCCGTCTTGCGCTGCGACCCAGGCGATGGCCGCCGCGGTGGGGGAGATGCCCTCGGGAAGCGCCGCGGCGAACGCCTGGGCCGCCTCGACGCCGGTGCCGAAGTCGACGCCTGAGAAGGTCTCCCCGACGTCGAAGGCGCTGCCGTCGCGGTTGTAGGTGCGGTGGTCGTCGGCCGAGAAGGTCGTGTCCTTCGTGTACCTGCCGCTCAGGAGGCCGGAGGCGAGGGGCACTCGGGCGATGATGCCGACGCCAGCCTCGCGCGCTGCCGGTAGCACGAGGTCGAGCGGCTTCAGGCGGAACGCGTTGAAGATGATCTGCACGGACGCGGTTCCTGGCCTGGCGATCGCGGCGAGGGCCTCATCCGCGGTCTCGACGCTGACGCCGTAGGCGGCGATCGCACCCTCAGCGACGAGCGTGTCGAGGGCGTCGTAGACGGCATCGTTCGAGAATACGGGGGTCGGTGGGCAGTGCAGCTGCACCAGATCGAGGGTGTCGACGCCCAGGTTCTTGCGCGAGCGGTCCGTCCAGGCCCGGAAGTTGTCGAGCGTGAACTCGGCGGGATCCTGTGGGCCCCTGCGTCCCATCTTCGTGGCGACGAAGACGTCGGCGTTCGGGTTCTCGCGTCGGAAGGTCCCGATCAGCGTCTCGCTTCGACCGTCACCGTAGACGTCGGCGGTGTCGAAGAAGGTGACGCCGCTCTCGACGGCGGCGCTGAGGACGTCGAGCGCTGCGTGCTCGTCGACGTCACCCCAGTCGGCGCCGAGCTGCCAGGTGCCGAGGCCGACGATGGACACGGGGCGGCCGGTACGGCCGAGGGTTCGCTGAAGCATCCCCGATGCTAACGCGCCGCACCTGACCTAGGCCCGTGTGGCCCGTGGCCGCGGTTGACCCCCGCGGACGACACCCGCGGCCGGCTCGTCGACGTCGCGTCCAGTTGCCGCTCGTAGGGTTGTGGGCATGAAGCCCGAGCAGGAAGCCGCTCCCCAGCAGGTCGCCGTCTGGTACTTCGTTGCCGCCACCTTCATCTTCGCCGGCCCGGCGCTCATCGCGGATCTTCCCATCTGGGTGCGCATCGCGTCGCTGGTCGTCGGCCTCGTGCTCGTCGTCTTCGGCGGGCGGCAGCTGGGCCGCGAGACGGCGGCCCGCCGACGGTCGAGGGATGCGGCGCGGCCCGACACCCAGGACGGCTCGGCGTCCGAGCCGATCGGGCCGACGAGCGACCGGTAGGCGTGCAGCCGGCCGAACTGTGCGGGGCTAGCGGAAGTCGCGGAGGTCCTGCAGGTACGTGTTGACCTCGCGGGACTTCGCCACCTCCGAGGGCGTGACCTCAGCGCTCAGCAGCTCGGTGTCGTCGCGACCGGCGATGGCGAGAGTGTTGCCGTAGGGGCTCGCGATGCAGCTGAGCCCCGTGAATCCCGGACCAGAGTGGTTCGCGTAGGCGATGTACAGCCCGTTCTCGAGGGCCCGCACGGGCACCATGTGCGTCGAGATGACCTCGGCGTTGTACGAGTGCCCCGGCTGGTCGCCCGCGACGTCGCCCGTCGACGGAACGGCCGTCGGGATGAGCAGTGCCTCCGCGCCCGCGACCGCGGCACGTCGAGCGATCTCGGGGAACTCGATGTCGTAGCAGATGGCGAGCGCGACCCTGAGGCCCGCGACCTCGACGACCTCGGCGGCGGCATCCCCGAGGTCGAAGACCCGCTGCTCCTCAGCGCCGAAGAGGTTCGACTTGCGGTAGCGGGTGAGCTCGTTGCCGTCGCTCGCGAAGAGCGAAGCCGAGATGAAGCGGCGCTCGGTCGTGGCGTTGGCGGCGAACCCGGCTGAGCGTTCGATGGTGTGCTCGACCGTGGAAGCGACGATCGCGATGCCGGAGTCGGCGGCGATGCGTGCGATCTGCTCGCGGATGGCCGAGCCGTCCTCGCCGGCGACTCGCTCTGGCGCGTAGCCGGTGGCGAAGAGCTCTGGCGTGACGAGGATGTCGGTGCCAGCCTCGGCCGCTCGCCCGGCGAAGGAGCGGAGGAGCTCGAGGTTCTCCTCGACGGCGCCGACGGCGCCCTGTGCCTGCAGTACGGAAATCAGCGCCATTGCCAGCCTCACATCGTCGTCGTGGTCGCTCGGATCTCGAGCCTGCCGTGTCTCTCGAAAAGTAGTTCTTGACATGGCCGGGGGAGCAGCCTCAGGATAGCCGAAACCGAAAGTAATTCGGTTCTTCTGGATTCGACGACGAAGGCTGGACCCATGGACATGCGCGACCCGGAGATCACGGCAGATCTCGCGAGACGACTCGACTCTATCGCGACCGCCGAAGCCGGCGACATCGCGCACGAACCCCTGAGCGGCCGTGACATCGGCCTCTTCGCACTCACCTGCGTGGCCCTCGTGGCCGCTGGCGCCCTCGTGGTGATCCAGTGAGCGGCGGCGCCGGGCGAAAGGTCGAGGGTGCATCCGCCGAACTCGACCAGGCGGCGACGTTCGGCTCGCTGCCGCTCCTCAAGAAGGAGCGCATCTGGTCCGGCTGGGACTACAGCTGGGTGAACCTGAGCCTCGCGATCGCGACCTGGGCGTTCCTCGTCGGCGGTTCGACCGCGCTGCTCGTCGGCTTCCAGGACGGCATCGCCGCGATGGTCATCGGCAACGCGATCGGCCTCGGCATCATGGTGCCGGCCGCCACGGCGGCGAGCGCGCGCTTCGGCGTCGAGCAGTACACGATCCTCCGCCCCGTGTTCGGGCTCATCGGCGTGGGCGTGCTCGTCTTCACGGTCATCCTCGTCACCGAGATGGGCTGGTCGTCGCTCCTCGCCATCATGGTCGGCCGCGCCGTCACGCAGGTCGCCAACGGTGCCGCAGGCACCGACTTCGGCTCTGGCAGCCTCCTCGTCACGGTCGTCGGCCTCGTCGCGATCCTCATCGCGTGGCTCATCCTGTCGCGTGGCCCCGTCACGATCGGCAAGCTCAACCGCTTCGTCGCCCCGGGCCTCGTGCTCGTCACGGTCTTCATGCTGTTCTTCCTCGTCTCGAACACGTCCTGGGAGGCGCTCTTCGCGGCCGAGCCCCTCGCTCCGTTCGAGGAATCGCAGCTGAACTTCATGCTCGCGGTCGAGTTCAACGTCGCCGTCGGCTTCTCCTGGTACCCCGTGATGGGCTCCATGGCGCGCATGACCCGCTCGCCCAAGGCCGCGCTCTGGCCGGCGTTCACCGGCCTCATCGTCGGCACGCTCGTCGCCCAGGTCGTCGGCATGGCCGCGGCGCTCACCCTCGGCGACTCCGACCCGACGGTGTGGATGCTCCCGCTCGGCGGTCCGATCCTCGGCGCGTTCATGCTGCTGTTCATCTCGTTCGCCAACATCACGAGCATGTCCTCCATCGTCTACTCGACGGTGCTCGCGATCAGGCAGGCGAGCGGCAACCTCCTCGGGCGCGTGCCCTGGCCGCTGCTCTGCGGCGCGTTCTTCGTGCTCCCAGCGATCCTCACGTTCTTCCCGGACTTCATGTACCAGCAGTTCATGGTGTTCGTCACGATCTCCGGCGCTTTCCTGGCCGCCATGTCCGGGGCGATCCTCGCCGACTACTTTGTGCTCCGACGCCAGTGGGTTCGCCTCCCCGACCTCTACCGGCTCCGAGGCGAGAGCGCTTACCACTTCACGGGCGGCGTCAACTGGGCCGGCATCATCTCGGTCGTCGTCGGTGCGGCGTTCTACCTGTGGATCTACAACCCGGTGACCCTCGAGACGCATCCGCTCTTCCTGATCCTCACCGCCTCGGCCCCAGCCACCGTGCTCTCGGGCGGGGTGTACCTGCTGCTCGCCCAGCTGCTCTACCGGCGCCGCGGCGTCGGCGCGTTCTCGGACACGGAAGCCACGACCACTCACCAGACGACCACCCGGAAAGGGGTCTGACCATGCGCGCACAAGCGGCAGTTCACTTCGAGGGAAGCAACCAGCTCGAGATCCGCGAGATCGAGGTCGCTGAGCCGGGGCCGGGCACCGTGCTCGTGAAGCTCGGCGCGTCCGGCGTCTGCGGCTCCGACCGGCACGTGCTCGACGGCGACTGGCAGCTGCCATCGCCCACCGTCATGGGCCACGAGGGTGCCGGCGAGGTCATCGCCATCGGCGAAGGCGTCGTCGACGTCGAACCGGGCGACCACGTCATCCTCAGCTGGTTCTACCCCTGCCGCCGGTGCACCGCCTGCCTCAGCGGTCGCGCCTACGTGTGCACGGGCAGCCGCAGCGAGGAGTGCCTCCTCCCCGACGGCACGACGCCCCTGTCGCTCGACGGCGAACCCGTGTACCCGTACCTCACGGCCGGCACGATGAGCGAGTACGCGGTGGTGCCGGAGTCGGCCGCCATCAAGGTTCCCCGTGAGGTGCCGTTCGACGTCGCGAGCCTCATCGGCTGCTCGATCGCCACCGGCATCGGCACGGTCGTCAACGACGCCTCCGTCGACGCGGGCGAGTCAGCGGTTGTCATCGGCGCCGGTGGCGTCGGGCAGAGCATCATCATGGGCCTGCACCTCGTGGGAGCGAACCCCATCATCGCCATCGACCTCAACGAGGACAAGCTCGCCGCGGCCCGCGAGCTCGGGGCAACCCACACGATCGTGCCTGGGCCCGATCTCGCCGCCCAGGTGGCTGCGATCACGGGTGGCGGCGCCGAATACGCGTTCGAGGCGATCGGACGCGTGCAGACCATCGAGTCCCTGCCCAGCCTCATCGCGCCGGGCGGCACCGCCGTCATCGTCGGACTCCCGCCGGTCGACGCCCCGGTCTCGATCGACGCCCTGATGCTCGCCGAGACCGGCAAGCGCCTCATCGGCACGAACTACGGCTCCACGGTGCCCGGCCGCGACTTCCCGAAGCTCGCCGCGCTCTACCTCGCCGGGCGCCTGCCCGTCGACAAGCTCATCAGCGAACGCATCCAGCTGAGCGACGTCAACGACGCGTTCGATGCCATGCGAAGAGGCGAGCGCGCGAGAAGCGTCATAGTCTTCTAGACCGATCCATCTCCACGCTCTGCCGTGGATCGAGAACTGGGAGTGTGACAATGGCTCGTCCGCGGGTACCGATCCTGTCGCCCGAGAAGATCTGTCTGGCTGCGCTCGACCAGATCGACCGAAAGGGTGACTTCTCCATCCCGGTCCTCGCGAAGGAGCTCGGCGTGAGCGCCTCGTCGATGTACCACCACGTGCATGGGCGGGAGGGCATCGTCAACGGCATCCGCAGCCTCATCAGCACGGAGCTGTCGCTCGCGATCGGACTCGAGGACGCCACCGACGAGGACCTCGCGGCGCTCGCCGCCCTGAGCTGGCAGGACCAGGTCCGACGATGGTCGAAGGACTACACCTCGGCCCTCGCGAAGCATCCGCTCGCCCTGCCGATCATGGTGCAGGAACCCGTGAGCGACGAGGAGACGCTCAACGTCTACGAGGCCATCGCGATCACGTTCCGCGCGGTGGGGTTCACCGACGAGCAGGCGCTCGTCGCGATCGCCGTGCTCGAAGGGCTCACCTTCGGGCGGGTCGTGGATGCGGCCTCCCCGCCCATTCCGTGGCCGGCCGACCCCATCGCGCACCCCGTCCTCCACGGCGTGACGACGTCGCTCGAGCCGTCGCGTCGCCTCGAGCTGGCCTTCGACTTCGGACTCGAGGCGATCATCACGCGGCTCGAGAGCGTCTTGGAGGCGAACGCTCGTGGCTGATGCGCGAACGGTCGTCATCACGGGCGGCTCGGACGGGATCGGAGCTGCGGCGGCGCGGGCCCTCGCAGCTAAGGGGTGGCGCGTGGTCGTCGTCGGGCGCAACGCGGAGAAGACAGCCACCGTCGCCGAGGAGATCGGGGCGGAGCGCTTCGTCGCCGACTTCTCCCGCCTCGACGAAGTGCGGGAGCTCGCGGCAAGACTCGTCGAGCAGGTCGGCCCGATCGACGTGCTCGCGAACAACGCCGGCGGCATCTTCGGCGACCGAACGCGCACCGTCGACGGTCACGAGCTGACCCTGCAGGTCAACCACCTCGCACCGTTCCTGCTCACGAACCTCCTGCTCGACCAGGTCAGCGTGGGGGCCGTCGTGAACACGGCGAGCATCGCGGCGCGGCTCATGGGTCGCATCGATCTCGACGACCTCAACAACGACGCCCGCTTCAGCGCGAACAAGGCCTACGGCGACGCGAAGCTCGCGAACATCCTCTTCACCAAGGGGCTGCACCGAGGTCTGGCGGGACGGCCCGTCGCGAGCGTCGCCTTCCACCCCGGGGTTGTCGGCACGAATTTCTCCTCCGACTCGACGAGCCTCATGCGCCTGCTCTATCGCACACCGCTCGCGAAGCTCTTCACGATCAGCGCGGCCAAGGGCGGCGAGACGCTCGAGTGGTTCATCGCCGGGCAGCCCGGTGTGACCTGGCAGGCGGGGGAGTACTACGACGAGCGGCACCACGCGACCAACGTGAATCCGCAGATCTTCGACGAGGACCTCATCGAGGGCCTGTGGAAGCGCAGCGCGGAGCTGGTGGGCCTCGACGCCCGGTGACGAGCAGGGCCGTCGACCTGTGGGCGGTGTGTCTCAGCTCAGCTCAGCTCAGCTCAGCTCTCGGTCGCCGGGCTCAGCCTGCGGCGAGCTCGACCGCCTTGCGCACGCTTCCCTCGGCCTCGGTGAGCAGGGCGGCGGCCCGCTGCGCGTCGCAGTCGGCGAGCAGCATGACCACGGCGGTCTTCGCATGATCGCTCGCCGATGCGAGTGCGGCGTCGGAGTCGGCGCGTGACGCCCCCGTCGCCTCGGCGACGATGCGCTGAGCCCGGTCGACCAGCTTGGCGTTGGATGGGCGGACGTCGACCATGAGGTTGCCGTAGGTCTTGCCACCGCGGACCATGCTGGCCGTCGAGAGCATGTTGCACACGAGCTTCTGAGCGGTGCCGGCCTTGAGCCTGGTCGACCCCGTGAGGACCTCCGGCCCGGTCACGACCTCGATCGCGATATCGGCTTCCGCGCTGATGGGCGCGCCCGCGTTGCAGGCGATGGAGATGGTCGCGGCGCCGCGGCGCCTGGCGGCCTTGAGTCCGCCGATGACGTACGGCGTGCGTCCGCTCGCTGCGAGTCCCACGACGACATCCTCTGCCCGCAGGGCGACTGCGTCGAGTTCCCGCTCAGCGAGTTCGGGGTCGTCCTCGGCGCCCTCGACGGCGCGCACGAACGCTTGCGACCCACCGGCCATGACGCCGAGGACATCCTCGGGTGAGGTGCCGAAGGTCGGAGGGCACTCGACCGCGTCGAGGAGGCCGATGCGGCCGCTGGTGCCAGCGCCGAGGTAGATGAGTCGCCCGCCGGCACGCCGCGCCTCCGCGATGCGATCGGCGGCTCGCGCGATGACGGGGAGCGCGGCGCGGACGGCGCCGGCGACGGTCGCATCCTCGTCGTTCATGAGGCGCAGGATCTGCTCGGTTTCGAGTGTGTCGAGCTCCATGCTGCGCGGATTGCGCCCCTCGGTCGAGAGCGCCGCGAGTGTCGAGATCTCTGTGTCTGGCATGCTCGTCTCCGATCCTCGGCTCGCCACCGTGCGATCCTGAGTTATGAAAGTACACGAGATGCGGTGGGTAAGTAAATAAACTTCCACGGCGCGGTGCGGTGGAGCCTCGCTACGCTGTCCTCGGAAAGCAGGTGGATCGTGAGCACTCAAGGCACTGAGGCGAACTCTCGCACTGTACTGGTTGAGCTTCGGGCGCTGCTGCCCTCGCTCCGGCCATCGGAGCGTCGCATCGCCGAGGCGCTCCTCGCCGACCCCGAGGGTTTCGCGTCGAAGTCGATGGCGGAGATCGCGGAGCTCGCCGACACCTCGACGACCACGGTCGTGCGGTTCACGCGACGTGCCGGATACGCGCGCTTCCGCGATCTGCGTCACGACCTCACCGAGCAGAACCTGCGAGAGCGCCTCGCCTCGAGCGGAGGGGTCGCCCCGGCGGCCGACATCTCACCGAGCGATTCGCTCGCCGACGTCGTCGCCAAGATCGCGATGAACGAGACGCTCTCGATCGCGGACACCGCTGAGGTCCTCGATATCGACTCCCTGGCGGCTGCCGTCGCGGCCATCGCAGGCGCCGCCCGTGTCGACATCCACGGGATCGGGGCGAGTTCAGTGGTCGGTGTCGACCTGCAGCGCAAGCTCTCTCGAATCGGGCGAATCGCCCTCGAGTGGCCGGAGGCCCATGCGGCATGGACGGCCGCGGCTGTGCTCGACGATCGGTCTGTCGCGATCGCCATCTCGCACTCAGGCGAGACCGCTGGGGTGGTCGAGTTCCTCCGCATCGCGAAGTCGACCGGAGCGACGACGATCGCGATCACGAACCATGAGCGGTCATCGCTTGCCGGTCTCGCCGACATCGTCCTGCGCACCGCTGCCCGGGAGACCCCGTTGCGTTCCGCGGCGCTCGGCAGTCGAATCGCGCAGCTCATGGTCGTCGACTGCGTCTTCACCGGGGTCGCGCAGGTCGACTACGAGGGTTCTGTCGCGGCCATCGAGAAGACGCATCGGGCGGTCCCGCGGGGCTGAGGTTCGGCGACGAGCGTGAACGAGGTCGCGGCGTCCCGTCTCGCCGTGGTGGATCGCGCTGGCTCACGCCGGCGAAGGGAACTTTTTTACCTTTTCTTCGTTCATCCTGGTACTGTTCTTCAAAATTCGAGCAACGTCGCGAGAAGAGGATGCCCATGAGCGCAAACGACGATCTCGCCAGCGAGCTGCTGAAGCTGCTCGGTGGCCCAGGCAACATCGCCGGCGTCGAGAACTGCATGACGCGGATGCGGGTCTCTCTCGTCGACCGCGACCTGGTCGACGACGGCGCGATCACATCGCTCTCCGGCGTGCTGGGCGTTGTCGATGACGACACCTACCAGGTCGTGCTCGGACCAGGCAAGGTCACCAAGGTGACCGACGGGTTCCGTCGAGCGCTCGGTGCCTCAGGTGCTGACGCCGAGGCCCTCGCCGCGCGTGGCGCGGCCATCAAGGCTGGTCAGAAGCAGCGCAACAACACCCCGTTCAAGAACTTCATCCGCAAGATCGCCAATATCTTCGTGCCGCTCATCCCGGCGCTCATCGGAGCCGGCATCGTGGCCGCCGTTCGCGGGCTCCTCGTCAACTGGGTCACGGTCGGGACGGCTCCTGAGTTCGTCGAGGCGGTGGTTCCGGCTCTCACCGTCATCGGCTCGGCGTTCTTCGCGTTCCTGCCGATCTTCGCCGGCATCAACGCCGCCAAGGAGTTCGGCGGCACACCCGCGCTCGGTGGCGCCGTCGCGGCGATCATCGTCTTCGCCGGCATCAGCGACGTGCAGTACAGCCTCCCCGTCCTCGGCGAAATCGTGCTCGCACCCGGGCAGGGCGGCGTCATCGGGGCTATCTTCGCCGCCGGGCTCTGCGCCTGGATCGAGCGCAGTCTGCGCGGGAAGATCCCGGATGCCATCGACATCCTCGTCACGCCGACGCTGGCTCTCCTCATCTCCGGACTCGCCACGATCTTCGTGTTTATGTTCGTCGCGGGCAACATCGCGAGTGCCATCGGCACGGGCGCGATCTGGCTGCTCGACAACTCCGGTCTCCTTGCCGGGTT
Organism: Pseudoclavibacter sp. VKM Ac-2888; assembly: GCF_015351285.1. Taxonomy (NCBI): domain Bacteria; kingdom Bacillati; phylum Actinomycetota; class Actinomycetes; order Micrococcales; family Microbacteriaceae; genus Pseudoclavibacter; species Pseudoclavibacter sp. VKM Ac-2888. The sequence goes on along the minus strand of NZ_JADKSM010000001.1, from coordinate 2,667,197 downwards.
CGTGCTCGGCGGGCTCTTCCTGCCGCTCGTGATGCTCGGCCTCCACCAGGCGCTCATCCCCATCCACGCGACGCTCATCGAGCAGGTGGGCTTCACGCCGCTCCTCACGATCCTCGCGATGGCGGGAGCGGGACAGGTCGGCGCCGCGCTCGCGATCTACTTCAGGCTGAACCGGAACAGGTCCCTGCGGACGACGATCAAGGGTGCCCTCCCGGTCGGCATCCTGGGCGTCGGGGAGCCGCTGATCTACGCGGTCACGCTGCCGCTGGGGCGCCCCTTCCTCACCGCCTGCCTCGGCGGTGCCGTCGGCGGTGCAGTCGCTGGGGCCTTCAACCAGTTCGCGGGTGCCTTCGGCGCGACGGCGATCGGCCCCTCTGGGTGGGCGCTGCTGCCGTTGCTGCAGAGCGACAACGGGCAGGGATACGCGATCCTCGCGTATGTCGTCGGGCTCCTCGCCGGGTACATCTCCGGTTTCCTGATCACCTACTTCTGGGGCTTCACGCCGGCGCTCCTCGCCGAGCACAACGCGAATCAGGGCGACGAGAAGAACAAGCTGCTCGGCGACGAGGCCGCGCTGGAGGGCGCTGCGGCCACGGCCGGCGTGACCGGCGGGGCTGCTGGCATTGCAGGCGTTGCGGGCCAGCGCATCGACGTCCTCGCCCCGGTCGAAGGAACGGTGATCCGCCTCTCCGACGTCGAGGACGAGGCGTTCTCCGCGGGCACGATGGGTGACGGCTTCGCGGTCGAGCCGACGTCCGGCGACTTCCGCAGTCCCGTATCCGGAACCATCACGGCGTTGTTCCCGACCGGCCACGCGTTCGGCGTCACGACCCCCGAAGGGCTCGAGGTCCTCGTGCACATCGGCCTCGGCACCGTCGACCTGCACGGCGAGGGGTTCGACCTCAAGCGAGCGGAGGGTGACGTCGTCGAGGCCGGTGACGTGATCGTCGAGGTGGATCTCGACGCCGTGCGTGCCCGGGTCCGCTCGCTCGCCACCCCCGTGGTGGTGCTGAACGGCGCAGCATTCCCGATCGTGGAGCGCCGATCCCAGGGCGGCCCGCCGCTCACCGTCGAAGCGGTTGCCGCCGCCACGTCAGCCCGAAGCTGAAACGTGAGGTGGCCGGTGCTCAGTGCTGGCCACCCACCTCGACGAGCAGCACCCCGGCGCCGATGAGGGCGATGCCGGCCGCCATCATCCACGTGAACGGCTCCTTGAAGATGAAGTGGCTGAGCACGGCGGTGAGTGCGACGCCGACGGCCGCCCAGATGCCGTAGGCGACGCCGAGCGGGACCCCCTGCGCCAAGGTCAGCGACAGCAGTGTGAAGGCGGTCACGTAGCCGACGGCGACGGGCAGGTACCAGAGGCGGCTGCCGTCGACGGTCTTCCGCAGGGAGAGCGTGCCGCCGACCTCGGTGAGGATCGCGCCGGCGAGGAAGAGCCAGCCGAGCGTCACGCGGACACCCCGGCGGCCCTCTGCGTCTGATCTCTCAGTCGTTTGGCGCGGTCGTGCGCGCGCTGCGATCCCAGCTCGACGAGCAGCACGCCGCCGATGATGAGCACGATGCCGAGGCCCATGAGTGCGGTGAGCGGTTCGGCGAAGAGCGCCGCCGACAGCAGGGCGGTCAGGGCGACCCCCAGGGCACCCCAGATGCCGTAGGCGACGCCGAGGGGCAAGCCGGCGCGCAGCACAAGTGCGAGGAACGCGAACGAAGCCAGGTACCCGGTGACGACGACCGCGTACAGAGCGGGGGCATCCAGTGCCCCCTTGAGGGAGAGGGATGCGGTGACCTCGCACGAGATCGCCGCGGCCAGGAGCAGCCATTTGCGCATGCGCGGATTCTCGCAGGTTCGGATGGCGGACAGAAGCGGCAGCTCCCGGGGCTCTCGGACCTGGGCTCGATAGCGTGGGGTGAGGGTGAGGGCGGCAAGTGGTGCGGGCGACGATGGAGCGGAGGAGCGACATGGGTACTGCAGCGAACGGCAGGTTCGAGCGTCTGCCGGAGCGGGTCGACCCGAGTGACTACTCGATCGACGTTCCTGCGTCCGACCCGGGGAGCGTGACGGAGCAGCTCCCGCCGGCCGGGTCACCGGAGCTGATAGCCGCGACGCAGCTCGCGCAGACATCGAGCAGCATCGGCTCGCGGCGACGTCCCCAGATGCGCATCGGTGTCGCCGTGCTCGCGGCGGTCCTGGGCGGAGTCGCGCTGCTCGCCGTCGTCCAGATCCTCTTCTAGCCCCCTGCCCCTTCTCTCCCTCATCTTCTAGTCCCTCTTTCTTTCTTTCTTTCTTTCTATCCCGCTCCTCTTTTGGCCCCTCCGTGTTCGACGCGCTGGCGTTGGTGCGGTGACGTCGGCGCGACAACATCCACCCGGTGATGTCTGCTCGGTGAGGTTGACCCGCCGGTGCTCGGGATGCGGCGTCTTGTCGTTCTCAGTCCGTCACGGCGTCGACGACGGCAGCGGCGAGTTCTGCGGGCTTCGTGAGCTGCGGCCAGTGGCCCGTCGGGAGTTCGACGATGCGAACTGAGCGTGCGCGAGCGAGTTCTGCGACGTAGGGGTGGCCGCCCTCCATGAACTGCCGGAGCAGTGGTTCCGGCATGGTGCTGGTGATGACGACAGCTGGCACGTCGTAGCGGCGTTCGTCGCTCAGCTGCTGCTTCTCGGTCGCGACGCCGGCGGGTTCGGGCGCGGCGATTGCCTCGAGCCGTTTCCAGACCTCCTCGCTCATGTCGACCAGCTCGGGCTCTCCGAAGGCGCTGCGGTCGGGCAGCGGGAGGGTGGCGCCGGACGCTTCCAGTTCGTCGTTGATGACGCCGCCGTCTGCGAGCGGGCCGGAGTCGACGTACACGACCTTCGCGACGCGCTCGGGTCGCGCATCCACGACGCCGTAGGCCACGGCTCCGCCGCCGCTGTGCCCGACGACCGCGACGTCGCCGTCGAGCGAGTCGACGAGCGCGATGACGGCCTCGATGTGGGTGCGAAGGCCGACGCCGGCTTGCTCCTCACCGGGGCCCTTGCCGGGCAGGGTCAGCGGATGCACGGTGTGGCCAGCCGCTTCGAGCGCCTGTGTGACGGGGGCCCAGGAATCGCCCGTGAGCCAGAAGCCGGGAATGAGGATGATGTTCATGGTGCGACGCTAACGGCGACCACCGACAAAGTCGGGTGAGAGTGGATGACGTCAGTCGAGAACCCGGGAGTCAGCTTCCTCGTGCTCGCCGATCCAACCGACGCAGTCGTTCGTTCAGGACTGTGAGCGTGCCGGCTTCCGAAGCGCGACGAAGCTCGCGATCGGCCCGATCGCCAGCACAACAAACGCGTACTGCCAGCCGACGACGCTGGCCAGAGCTGCGACGAGGGCGATCGCACCGATGCTGAGGAAATACCCCAGACCCATTTGCGTGGCGATGGCGCTGCCGACCTGCTGCGGGGGAGCGGCGTCCCCGACCATGGCGGAGTAGAGGGGGGAATCGGCGATCGCGGATGCACTCCAGACGGCGAGGATGACGAGTGCGAATGCGACCGGGAGTGCGACCAGAGCCGGCGTCGCGAGGGCGCAAGTGGCCGAGATCCCAACTGACCAGCGCGCCGTGACTCGCTTGCCGTAGCGGCTCGCGACCACCCCGCCGATGACGCAGCCAACAGCGCCAGCCAGCCCGACGATGCTGAACGCCCAGAGGCCTATCTGCTGTCCGATCCACCCGGGAAGGGTGAGAAGCAGCGCCGGAAGCCAGACCCAGAGTCCGTAGACCTCCCACATGTGGCCGATGTAGGCCAAGGCGATGCGTTGCTGCTGTCGCGAACCGAGCGGCGAGGTTGTGAGGGCGCTCGCTCGCTCGGACCTCTCCGTCGGCACGTCGCCAGCGGATGAGCGCCGAGCTGCGTGGCTTCCCGTCCGCAGGGTGAGGCCGAGGAGCGCTGCAACGGTGGCTGAGGCGCTGCAGGCGACGAGCACACCTCGCCAATCCTCAACCGGCGTTGCCTCAAGCAGATGCGGCGCTGCAGTCCCCAGCGTGAGTGCGGCGACGACACCTGCGACCGCCAGGCCCCGCCAGCGCGGTGTCGACCAGGACACGGTTGCACGCATCCCTGCGGGGTAGACGCAGGAGAGTGTGACGCCGACAAGCACTCGAGAAGCCACAAGCAGCGCGAGGCTCTCGGAAGCGAGCAACGGCAAGAGCGTGACAAGCGCGGTAGCGAGCGAGCCGACAGGGATCAGGAGCTGGGGGTCGAGACGATCGGTGATGCGAGAAAGCCCTACGGCAACCGCGCCCAGCGCGAACCCCGCCTGCACCGCGGCGACCAGCAGCGTCCGCCCCGTCGCACCAAGATCGAACTCGATGGTGAGCGACGGGACGGCGGCGGCTGTAGCGAACCAGCACGAGATCGCCAGGATCTGGACGACGATACCGATCGAGATCTGCCAGAGCGCGATGATCAGTCGAGGCTGGTCCACACCGTCTTCGTTTCGAGGTAGGACTCGAGGTTCGCATGCCCCATGTCGCGGCCGTAGCCGGACATCTTGTACCCGCCGAAAGGGGCGGCCGCGTCGGTGGCGCCGTACATGTTGATGTACACGGTTCCTGCTTGAAGGCGCCGAGCGAGGCGATTCGCTCGGCCGATGTCGCGTGTCCAGATTCCAGCCGCCAATCCATAGGGGGAGTCGTTGGCGCGCCTGGCGATCTCGTCGACGTCGTCGAACGGCTGCGCGACGACGACGGGACCGAAGATCTCTTCCCGAACTGCCGTGAAGGTGTCGTCGACATCCGTCAGGATGGTCGGCCGCACGTAGTAGCCCGCCGAGTCGACGCCGTCGGGAAGCTGCGATCCGCCCGCGGCGGCTGTGGCGCCCTGCTGCAGGGCGCCGTCGATGAAGCCGCGGACGCGCTCGTGTTGCGTGCGACTGATCAGCGGACCGAGTTGCGACTGCTCTGCAAGACCGTGACCGACACGCAGCGACTCGGCGATCGTTGCCAGCTCGCCGACGACCTCCTCGAAGATGCCGCGCTGGATGTACAGGCGTGAGCCTGCTGAGCAGGATTGTCCAGCGTTCGAGAAGATCGCCGATGCGGCGCCTCGCGCGGCCTCCGGTACCGGGCTGTCGTCGAAGACGATGTTCGGGCTCTTGCCGCCGAGCTCGAGTGTGACGCGTTTGACCATGGGGGCCGCCCGCTGTGCGATCCGAGTTCCGACTGCCGTTGAGCCGGTGAAAGCGACCTTGTCGACGCCGGGATGATCGACGAGGGCTTCCCCGGCTTCAGCCCCATATCCCGTCAGGATGTTGAGGACGCCCGGCGGAATGCCCGCTTCGAGCGCCAGTTGACCGAAGCGCAGGGCGCTCAGCGGAGTGTTCTCGGCTGGCTTGAGGATGATGGTGCACCCGGCGGCCAATGCGGGGGCGATCTTCCACATGGCCATGAGAAGTGGGTAGTTCCACGGCACGATCTGCGCGACGACTCCGACGGGTTCTCGCTCCGTCCTCACCATCGCGTCTGGGATCGATACGGGGATGGTGTTCCCCTCGATCTTGGAGGTCCAGCCGGCGAAGTAGTCGAGATGACGGATGGCGAGCGGGAAGTCGCCGGCTTCCACGTCACGGCGAAGCTTGCCTCCGTCGATGACCTCGAGGTCGATGATCTCTTCGCGGTGTTCCTCGAGAATGCGTGCGAAGCGAGTGATCGCGAGCCCTCGATCCAGCGCGCTCATTCGGCGCCACGGTGAGGTGTCGGCAAAAGCCCGGCGAGCCGCGCGGACTGCACGATCCGCATCCACTGCATCCGCGGCAGCGGCTCGAGCGATCACGCGCCCGGTGCCCGGGTCGACGACGTCCGTCGTGCGAGCAGAGTGCGCTTCCACCATCTCGCCGTCGATCAGCAGGCGAGGGGGTGCAGCGAGGAAGACACGCGTGGCACTGCTCAGGTCGGGGCCAAGCGCGGTTTCGAGGTTCGGGGCCTGCTGGTTGAGGTGCGTCATGAAGTCCTCCAGTTGTCTTGTCCGGTCACGCGTGGTGCAATGCGGCGAATGCGTCGGCCGGCATCGTGGTTGTCGTATCTCCAAGGAGAAGCGCCCTGTACGTCGCGGTCGCTGCCTCCTCGAGGTTCAGTGCACGGCGGTAGGCCATGGAGATGGTCTCCCCGAGCGCAGAGCAGCCGTGGTTGCCCATGACGATGCAGTTGTGGGATTTTGCCTGCTCAGCAGCGGAATCGGCCAGTTCGTCGGAGCCGTTCGGGTAGTACGGCGTGGTGCCGATCGAGCGGACGTAGTACGCGTGGTCGAGTGTGATGAGCCGAATCTCGTGGCCCAGCGCGTCGAGGAGAACAGTGTGCTGGGGGTGAACGTGCACGACGGAGTTGATGTCCTGGCGCTCCTCGTACGTCCGCTGGTGCAACTTCCATTCGCTGGAAGGAGAAGGGTTGCCGGCTACGACTTCTCCGGCGAGGTTCATCACAGTGAAGTCGTCGGGGGTGAGCCGGTCGAGCCAGGTGCCTGACGCGGTGACGACGAAGGTGGTGTCGTCGACGCGTGCCGAGAGGTTGCCTCCGGAAGCGAGGGCCAGGCCTCGCTCGACGACGCCGAGTCCCGTTTCGCTGAGTTCTGCAGTGAGCGCTTCGACGCGCTGTTGTGTGGTCATGTGTCACTCCGAGTTTTGGCGAGATGTGGATGGATCAGGTGGCGATGGGCGCAGGTGTCGATGAGGCGGACGACATCTGGTCCGCCGTGACGCCTGGCTTCGAGGGCTTGAGCATGAACGTCAGGACGAACCCGACGAGGTACAGGCTGGCGATGACCCAGATCGTTCCCTGGATCCCGATCGGGGTCACAAGTCCGGCGATCACTGGGCCGATGAACTGGCTGAGTCCAGCGCCGAGGTTGAGGATGGCGACGGCGGCTGCCTTGTGCATGGGGGCGAGGAGGGGAACGATTGCCGAAAGTGGCACGAACATGCCGAGCGCGAGTCCGTAGGCGATCGCGATGGCGATGGTGACTGCGAAGTTCGGGCCGATTGCGGTCGGCACGTAGTACAGGGCGAGGATCGTCACGAAGCAGCCGATGCCGCCGGCCCAGGCGACGACGTTGACGCGCCCGATCCAGTCAGACAGGTAGCCGGAGATGAGGTTGGCGGCGACGTTGGCGGCGAGCATCGTGCCCCAGATGACCTGCCACTCGGCGACTGCGAACCCGACGTCTCGAACCATGTACGTCGTTAGGAAGACCACGAACGCGTAGAACGAGAGGGTATTGATGAGGCGCACGATGCCGCCGATGCCGATCTTGGGGTTTGTGCCGACGATCGTGATGCTGCTCACCACACCCCGAACGCTGTTCGCGACCGTGACCTTCTTGCTGACTGGGTTGCGGAGGAGGAGGGCGACCATGAGGCCGCCGACCGTGACGAATGCAAGCGAGAGCCAGAGCGTCGCCAGCTCTCCGATGACCGGGATGATCGCCCCGGCGAAGTAGGAGCTGAGGACGCCGAGGCCGAGGGTGGAGAAGAACCAATACCAGCCGACCGCCTTGCCCATCACGTTCTCCGGCGTTCCCATCGTGACCCACACGAGGAATCCGTACGCGAACATCGGGTAGCCAAGGCCCCTGATGCCGAAGGCCAGCAACATGATGCTGAAGTTCTCGGCCATTACTCCGAAGACGAGGAAGAGCACCTGGAAGACGACCCAGATACCGAAGCCGAGCATCATGACTCGCTTCGGACCCCAGGCTTCAGCCAGCGCACCGCTGAGCCAGGCGGCTGCGGCGACGACGATGCCGTACGTCGCCCAGAGTGCGGTGATCTGTCCGGCGTCGAAGCCCTGCTGATCAAGGTACGGCGAGAGGAAGCCCGCCTCGATGCCGTCGCCGATCATGAAGATCGTCAGCGCGACGAATCCCCACGCGATGGGGCGAGCGATGCCCTGCGTGCGCAGGAGCCGCGCGAACCGACTCTCGGTACTGGAGGGAGAACTGATTGCCATAGGGAGACTCCTCATTGAGTACGTACTGGCTAGTGGTGTACATTTGTTCACAACAATGAACTTATGCTCCACACATAGTGGGCGTCGAATCCGGCCGTGTCAAGTACTCGATCGAGAACGAGATCGGCGACCGTGGCGGAGCTCCATGGGAGGATTGCGGCATGCTGCTGGGACGCGTTGCACGGATGTACTACGAACACGGCCTCACTCACCAGGAGATCGCGAACGCGCTCGGCCTGTCTCGAATTCGCGTCACCAGGCTGCTCGCAGAGGCGCGCGAATCCGGCCTCGTCGAGATCGTCGTGCACGTTCAGGACTCCCTCTTCGCTGACGAAGAGCGTGACCTGGCGGCACGCTACGACCTTCGCCAGGCGTGGGTCGCACCGAGTGTGGCCGATTCCGCGAAAGCCGACCGGGCCTTCGCGGCCGTCGGCGCCGAAGCGCTCGTCAGCGTCATCGAGAAGGATGCGGTCGTCGCGCTCGGGATCTCGACCGCTGTGGCGCTCGTCGCCGCCCAGGTGCCGGAGCAGGCGCTCGGTGCCAAGTTCGTGCCGATCGCCGGAAGTGGCGGCGGTCTCGTCAATGGCGCGAACCCGCATGAGCTCGCATCGACGCTCGGTCGACGAACCAGTGGACAGGCATTCCACTTGCCCGCCCCGCTCCTTGCGGCGTCAGCTGACGCGGCGAAGAGTGCGTACGCCGACCCCGGCGTGCAAGAGGTGCTGCGTCTTGCGTGCGGGGCGGGTGTGCTGGTCGCGGGTCTCGGTGGAACCGAGGCGAACCAGGGGCTCCTGCTCAAGTCGCTGGATGCTGATGCGAGGGCCGCGCTCACGGCGCAGGGTGCTGTCGGAGACTTGGCTGGTCGATTCTTCGATGCGCAGGGTGAGGCCGTCCTCGGCGCTCTCGATGAGCGCATCGTCGGGCTGACGCTCGAGCAGATGCGCACGATCCCGCGGAGGCTCGTCATGGCGCATGGCGTGACGAAGCTGCCTGCGCTCCGTGCTGCGCTCGGCAGTGGCCTGATCAACATGCTCGTGACCGACTCGGAGACTGCCGCGGCGCTTCTCCGCTGAGTCGGCGAGAAGCGCCCTCCGTTCAGCGTGCGAACGGAGGGCGCACGAGGGCGTCAGGATGCGGTTGCCGTCGTGAGAGCCTTGGCGTTCGCGACGCCGGGGAGCGGCTCTCCGGCGAGCCAGAGCTGCAGAGCGTGGGCCGCGATGCGCGAGTGCTCGGCGATGACATCGTCGGAGGCGCCGGCAATATGAGGTGTCATCGTGACGTTGTCGAGCGCGAAGAGCTCGGAGTCGTAGGGGAGTGGCTCCTGGTAGAAGACATCGAAGCCTGCGCCCGCGATGCGGTGCTCGCGGAGGACCGCCATCAGCGCCTGTTCGTCGATGATCGCCGCACGACCCGCGTTGATGAGGAACGCATCGCTCTTCATCAGCGCAAGCTCCCGCGCGCCGATGAGTCCTTCCGTCTCTGCCATGAGGGGCACGTGGACCGTCACGATGTCCGAGGTCGACATCACCTCGTCGAGGGTGGCGACTACCGCGTCTGATCCGAAGGCGTCAGCTGGGAGGAACGGATCGTAGACCTTGACCTTCATCCCGAACCCGAGTGCACGTCGGAGCATTCTGCGGCCGACGGCTCCGCCGCCGAGAATTCCGAGCGTTCGCCCGCCCAGGCCGATGCTCCTGAAGCGTTCGTAGGGTTCGAAGACATCGCTCTCTGTCCAATTCTTGGCGCGTAGCCAGCGCTCAGACGCTGACACGTGGCGCACAGTCGCCATGAGGAGGGCGAAGCTGAGGTCGGCGGTCACCTCTGCATTGCGGCCGGGTGTGGTGATCACGGGGATTCCCCGGGAAGAGCACGCGTCAAGGTCGACGTTGACGGGTTTTGCCCTGCAGGAGACCACGGCCGCGAGGTTCGGTGCAAGGGCCAGTGTCGCCTCGTCGATGAGGTCGAGCTCTGCGACGATCACCTCCGCGGCCGCGAGCTGCTCGTCGATGCCTCGATGGGCCAGAGAGGTGCCATCCATCGAAGGGGCGATGCTGGTGACCTCGAAGCTGGTCCGCAGCAGCGCCAGCTGGTGCGCGTCAAACGGTGCGGTGATCAAGACGGATGGGCGGGAGTCGGTCACAGGGATCCTCCTTGGTGGACGTGCGTGCTTCTGGTTGGGTGGCTGGGCGCGGGTCGTGGTGGCTCGGATTTCGGATACTCGGTGGACACGGCGAGAGCCGTTGATCGCTCGCGCAACGCGCGCAGCTGGGGCCAAACCGGCCTCAGCGCATCGCGCGTCTCGATGAAGGTCGTGTAGGCGTCTCGGTAGATCTCGGCTCGCTCACGGGAAGGGGTGAAGGTGCTCGAGGCGGGTGCCAACATGTGGACGGCGTCTTCCAGGCTCGATGCGTGTTCCCCCGCGAGAAGCGCCAGGGTGGCGGCGCCCCGGGCTCCGACCTCTGGGGCCTGCTGTCGGATGATGCTGCGACCGCTGACATCGGCCAGGACCGAGCAGAGCAGGTTCGATTCCGACCCACCACCGCAGACGAGAAGATCACCGTCGAGGCCGAGCATGTCGAGACACTCCGTCAGTGCATACGCCAGGCCCTCGTAGACGCTTCGGAGGAGTTGCGCGGGAGTTGTGGTGATGCTCATCCCGAGCCAGCCCGCCGAAGCCGCCGGGTCGAAGAAGGGTGCGCGTTCGCCGCTTGGGGCCCCGTATGGAAGGTAGATGACACCGCCGCTGCCCGGAGGGACGACGTCGGCCTGCAACTCCACGGCCGCCCAGTGCTCGTGGGTGAGCCCCAGCGTGTCTCTGACCCAGTCGAGGTTCGGTGTCCCGGTCATTGGGGCCATCGATTCCAGCACTTGGCTGCCGCGTCCGGTGAAGAGCACGATGCTCTCGCGGGTCCTCACTTCGGTGCGGGACGGGTGGTTCACGCCTATGAACCCGGTTGTTCCCAGGATCGCGTAGCCCTGGCCGTCGCCGATCGCACCGAGTCCGACCCCTGCGGCGGCCGTGTCGACAAGGCCTATGGCGACGGGAATTCCGGCGGGAAGGCCGAGCTGTTCCGCGACCTGGGGGAGGAGCGTCCCACCGACTGATTCTGGCGGTTGCACCGGAGGTAGGGCGTTCCGGAGCCGCTCGTGGCTCAGGGCTCTCAGGAGTTCATCCGAGTAGGCGCCAACGGCTGTGTCGAGGTAGGTGCGGGAAGCTTCGCTGGGGTCGGTGGCGACGATGCCAGTCAGGTTCCAGCGCAGCCAGTCCTTGCAGTTCAGGTGGTACCCGAGGCGGTCGTTGTCGAGTGCACCGGTTTCCTGGAGCTCGTCGACGAGGAGGGGGAGTGCACCGGCGAAGAGGGGGGAGCCGGTGATGTCGTTGACGGTCGCTGCCCGACCGTCCTCGAGCCAGTCGGCGAGGCGTGCGTTCGCCCGTCCATCGAGCCAGAGTGCTGCGGGTCGCATCGGATGGAGGTCGCTGTCTACCAGCCAAGCGCCATCGCCTTGGCCGGTGACGCCGATCGCGATGACGTCGGTGTCTCCGAGCTCGTGGACGACTTCGGTGATGGTCGCGGCCGCGGCCTGCCAGACGAGAGCCATATCGACCTCGGCGCGGCCGTCGTCGTCTCTGTGGATGCGAACACTGGATTTCGCATCGGCAAGGATCGTGCCGTCGAGGGCGAAGGCGACGGTCTTCACTGAGGTGGTTCCCGCGTCGATTCCGAGGATGGCTTGGATGCGTCCTTGCATTCGTAGCTCCGAACATTAGTGCGTCATTGCGATCAGATGTTCAGTATGGACGAAGTCGACTTGTCCCGCAACCGCTGTGGCCTCCGGATAGCTCTCGGCGCCCCCGGTTCAGAGCGCGCGGTTCGCAGCCTCCGCGCTCGCGGGATCCGGATGCGTCGACGCCCAGTTCGACAGCAACTGCAGGCGCTCGTGGGATGCGCTCCCCGGCTCTGCGGAGAACACGAGCATGAGCAGTCCGCGGTCAGAGGCGAGATCCATGCTCTGGTAGGTGAGGTCGAGGTCGCCTACGACGGGGTGGTGCACGCGCTTCAGCCCGTCGCGGTGCTCGCGCACGTCGTGAGCTCCCCAGAGCCTGCGGAAGAGCTCGCTGCGAGTGGAGAGCTCGCCTACGAGGTTGCTGAGGTTGCGGTCGTGCGGGGAGCGGCCAGCCTCGGATCGGAGGAGTGCCACGATCTGACGCGTGTTGCCCTCCCAGTCGCGGTAGAAGTCATGCGAGCGCTCGTCGAGAAAGAGGAACCGGGCCGCGTTGACAGGCGAGCGGGCATCCTCGAACATCGGGGCGAACAGCGCACGACCGAGCGTGTTGGTCGCGATCGCGTCGAGTCTGCCGTTCTGGATGAACACGGGCACCGTCGACATGGCGTCGATGGTCTGCTGCATGGCTGCGCTGAGCTGCTGCTTCTTGGTGCGGCGCTGTCGCTGCGGGCGCGTGCCCTCATTGGCCGCCCTCACCAGTTCGTGCAGGTGCGCATGCTCGGCCTCGTCGAGGTGCAGGGCACGGCTCACGCCATCGAGCACGGCCTCGGAGACACCGCCGGCGTTGCCTCGCTCGAGTCGCTTGTAGTACTCGGCGCTCATCCCCGCGAGCAGTGCGACCTCCTCGCGGCGAAGCCCAGGAACGCGGCGTCGACCACCGAAGTCGGGCAACCCCGCCTGCGACGGCGTGAGCTTCGCGCGTCGAGAGGTGAGGAACGCGCTCAGGTCGTCATGGATGTCCATGCCAGCGACCATACGCCGCAGCTCGCTGCCCAGAGGGGCCCTGTCAGTGCACCTCACATCAGGGCCGCGCTGTCGTCGATGGATGCGGATTGACTGCTTTCCATGAAGCACATCACTCTCGGAGGCCTCGAGGTCTCCCGCATCGGACTCGGCGCCATGACCATGGCGGGTACCTACACAAGCGAGGGCGCGCTCGACCACTCCGAATCGATCGCGACCATCGACCGAGCGCTCGAACTCGGCGTGACCCACATCGACACGGCAGAGATCTACGGCCCCTTCCTCAGCGAGGAGATCGTCGGCGAGGCGATCAAGGGGCGCCGCGACGAGGTCAAGATCGCGACGAAGTTCGGTCTCTACTCCCACGCCGAGCGGCGGCCGGGTGTCGATAGCAGCCCAGAGAACATCCGTGCCGCCGTCGAAGGCTCGTTGCGCCGACTCGGCACCGACCACATCGACCTCTACTACCAGCACCGCGTCGACCGGAACACTCCCATCGAGGACACGGCGGGTGCCGTCTCCGAGCTGGTCGCCGAGGGCAAGGTCCTGCATTTCGGGCTATCGGAGGCATCCCCCGAGACGATCCGGCGGGCGCACGCCGTGCATCCCGTCACCGCGCTGCAGACCGAGTACTCGCTGTGGACGCGTGACGTGGAGGCTGAGATCCTCCCGTTGCTTCGAGAACTCGGCATCGGATTCGTGCCGTATTCCCCGCTGGGCCACGGGCTCCTCACCGGTCAGATCCGTTCGGTCGCCGATTTCGCGGACGACGACTGGCGCAAGACGAACCCGCGATTCACGGGCGAGAACTTCGAGCGCAACCTGCGCATCGTCGACGAGGTCCGTGCGATCGGGGAGGAGATCGGCGCGACGCCAGCCCAGACGGCGCTGGCCTGGATCCTCACGCGCGGCAACGACATCGCCCCCATCCCGGGCACACGCCGCGTGAGCCGCGTCGAGGAGAACACCGCCGCCGACGCGATTGTGCTCACCGAGTCGCAGATCACCCGCCTCGATGCGCTCGAGCCGGCCGCGGGTGCCAGGCACGACGCCGCGAACATGGCGTCCATCGACCAGTGAGTCGTACGCGGTGAGGAGCGGAGTCGTGGGAAGCCGGGCATACGTGGCTCGCCGCGGCCCCGCTGACGCGAATCGACGAGATCGTAGGGTGGAAACATGAGCAGCGTCGCCCGCGGAGGTCAAGGCACGCGAAGTCTGCGCGCCAGCGTCTCGCTTGCCGTGGTTGCCGCACTCGCGGTGGGGCTCTCCGGGTGCTCCGCAGCTCCGGAGCCGACGCCCAGTCCGCCCTCGCCAGTGAGCCCGGCCGCGCTCGTCGAAGAAGCCGCGCACATCCTGGAAGAGCACGGCCTCTACTCGGGCGGAGATTGGTCGTTCGAACGGGATGCCCTCATCGCGGCGGGCGCGCAGGCGGAAGACCTCGAGGAGGCGTACGAACTCATCGCGGCAGCTGCCGGCGACGCCGGAGGAAGGCACGCGAGGTTCCTCCCCGCGGACGAGCGGGATGCTCTGTACGCGGAAGCACCGAGCGCCCCGCCGACGGTCAAGGCAACTGACGGACGCACCGTCACGATCACCGTGTCGGCGATCGGACATGAGGGTCAGCTCGCCGAGGAGTATGCGCGCGCCGGTGTCGATGGGCTGGCCGCGCTCGCGGACACGGAGACGTGCGGCTTCGTTGTGGACCTGCGCGGCAACTGGGGCGGCAGCGCATTCCCGATGCTCGGCGCGGTCTCGCCGCTCTTCGACACGAACGACGTCGCGGGATTCGTGGACCGCGACGGCACACACAGCGCGATCACCGTGACCACGGAGAGCGCGACGTCAGACGACGGTCACGAGCTGCGCTTCGATGCAGAAGTGGACATCGACACGAACGTCTTCGACGGCAAGCCGATCGCCGTCCTGCAGGATTTCTACACGGCCTCCGCTGCTGAGATGGTGCTGACCGCGTTCACCGGGCAGAGCAACGTGACGACCTTCGGGGAGAAGAGCAACGGCCTCGCGACCGGCGTCGACGGCTTCATGCTCGCCGACGGCTCCGAGATCCTCCTCACGACCTCCCGCTACACGGACCGAACCGGCGCGGTCATGCCAGAGCCCATCCAGCCGGACGTGTCCGCGCTCACGGGTGAGGCCCCGGCGCTGGCCCACGACTGGCTTGCGGGGCAGTGCGCGGCAGTCTGACTGTGTCTCGCTCGCGCCCGGCGACCAGCATCGCCACCAGCACGATCAGCATCAGGTGCACGACGGAGGCGGTGCCGCCTCTGGTCAGCCAGCCTTCGATCCACGGGGCCGGCCCGGTGTTGAGGTCCAGCACCTCGAAGCGCTGCGAGAGCACGACGAAAGCCGCACCGACCAGGACAGCCGTCGCTAGCGCGAAGCCGAGCCGCAGCGCGAAGCGGGCGGCAGGGTCCAGGTTGCGCACGGCTCGGGTGAGGACGAGGAGCGCGCCGCCGCTCACTCCGGCAATGAGCGCCAGTTGGAGGAGCCCCGGGCCGGGTGCTGTCAGGCCGCTGAGTCGGTTGTCGAGGCCGAACACTGCCCCGCCGGCAAGTCCACTCACCTGAATCGTTAGGTACCCGACGAGCAGGACGTAAGTGACGCTTGCGGCTGCCCCGCCGATCGACCAGAGCGCGTTCTTCATCCGGGTCCTCCGTCTCGCTCGTCCGCGAATCCGACGAGCCAAGCAGGAGAACCTCCGTGGCCTTTGCGTGACCGGTCGGAGCGATCGGCTATGGGTGGCTGGGGTCTTCGTCGGCCCTGCCCGATTCGCTGGCCGCCCGTCTCGACGCCAGGTGCCGCTCCCGCATCGCGAGGAACAGCGGCAGGGCGAACGCGAACGCCACGCCGAAGCACAGGATGTATACCCACAGGCGCCGCATGCCCTGGCGGCGGCCCTCGACGATGATGAACACGACGCCAACCGTGGCGGCGACGAGCACGTCGATCACGATCGACGTGACGGCGGGACCGCTGCCGAAGTAGTCGCCGATGAAGGCGCTGCCCTCCATGCCGGCGATGACGTTGAAGGTCCACGTCACGGCACCGCCGACGATGGCGAGCAGGAGGTAGACGATCGCGAGGGGAGTCCAGGTGGATGCGCGCATGCGGCAAGAATCGCACGCCCGGCCCCGCGCATCCAGAGCCCCCGTCCCGGCCCCGCGCACCCCGAACGTGTCCCGACCTCATCCCGGGCCTCGATGCGAGTCCCGCGGCCGAGGGCTGAGTTGTGGTCGTCAACACTCGCTGGAAACGACCACAAGTCAGCTCTCGGCGGTGCGGGATGGTGCGGGCAGGCGGCGCGGCGCGGGATGGCGCGGGCAGGCGGCGCTGCGCGGGCTGGCGGCGCAGACGCAGAACGGGCGCCCGCTCCCGGATGCCCGCTGGGGGTTCCGAGGGCAAGCGCCCGTTGATCGTTGCGGCGCTGCTAGCTGCGGCGTTCCGCGTCCTGCAGCGTCGCGCCTTCGAACTCGTCCTGCTCGCGGTCCGACGTCGAGGCGGTGGAGCGCTTGATGGTCTCCTCCACCTCCTCGTCGGTCTCGTCGGAGAAGGCGACGTCGCCGCGGGGCGCGTTGTAGAGCTTCTCGTTGAGGATGCCCTCGCGCTTCGCGACGATCATCGGCACGAGTGCCTGGCCGGCGACGTTGGTCGCGGTGCGGCCCATGTCGAGGATCGGGTCGATGGCGAGCAGCAGGCCGACGCCCTCGAGGGGCAGGCCGAGCGTCGACAGGGTGAGCGTGAGCATGACGGTCGCACCCGTGGTGCCGGCCGTCGCGGCCGAACCGACGACGGAGACGACCACGATGAGGATGTACTGCATGATCGACAGCTCGATGCCGAAGAACTGGGCGACGAAGATCGCGGCGATGGCCGGGTAGATCGCGGCGCATCCGTCCATCTTCGTGGTCGCGCCGAACGGCACGGCGAAGGATGCGTACTCGCGGGGCACGCCGAGGTTGCGCTCGGTGACGCGCTGCGTGAGGGGGAGCGTGCCGATGGACGAGCGGCTCACGAACGCGAGCTGCACGGCCGGCCACACGCCGGAGAAGAAGCGGCCGACCGAGAGGCCGTGCGCCTTCACGAGGATCGGGTACACGACGAACAGCACGAGGGCGAGGCCCACGTAGATGGCGATCGCGAACCAGGCGAGGCTCGTGAGCTTCTCCCAGCCGTAGTCGACGACGGCGCTCGCGATGAGCCCGAGCGTGCCGAGCGGGGCGATGCGGATGATCCACCACAGGACTTTCTGGATGACCGCGAGGGCAGAGGCCGTGAACTCGAGGAACGGCTCGGCGCGCTTGCCGAGGCGAAGGGCCGCGATGCCGATGACAACAGCGATGACGATGACCTGCAGCACGTTGAACGCGATCGTCGAGGTCACGTCGCCTGTCTCGGCGTCGACGCGCGAGCGCACGCCCATGCCGAGGAAGTTCTGCGGCACGAGGCCGGTGAGGAAGTTCCACCAGGTGCCGACGGAGGAGGGCTCGCCCGTCTCGAGCTGCGACTGGTCGACGCGGTTGCCCGGCTGGATGGTGACGCCGAGCGTGATGCCGATCGTCACGGCGATGAGCGCCGTGATGCCGAACCAGAGCAGCGTCTGGCCCGCGAGCCTCGCCGCGTTCGTCACGAGGCGCAGCTGCGCGATGCTCGAGATGACGGCGGTCAGGATGAGCGGGACGACGGCGGCCGTCAGGATCGTGACGTACGAGCTGCCGATGGTGTCGAGTGTCGCCGCGAGCCCGTTCGGGTTGCCTTCAGCGTCGTCGCCGAGGTTGCGGGCGACGAGTCCGAGGACAACACCCAGAACGAGGGCGGCGAGGATCTGGAATCCGAACGAGGTGAGGAGCTTGCGCGCGCGGCTCTTGGGGCGCGGCGTGTCCTCTGCTCCGGTGGCGTTGGATGCCACCTCGGAGGTGGGGGTGCCTGGGGTGTTGGCCGACATGGAAGATCTCCCGATGCGATTTCTCAGCTCGCGAGATTTCTCACGAACTGAGCGAGGCTACGCCTGGACCATCGGTCTGGCCAGGGTGTGACGCTTCGTGACACGCAACAAATGGTGCGCCGGAGGATGTCATGAACGGTCAGGGAGGGAATGAAACGGCACCATCACCTCATTCATCTCGGCCTCGAAAGTAGTTAAACAATTGAGCAAAGTTCCAGAATCGCGGGCGTAGTCTCACCTCGTCCTCCTCGTTCCACAGCAGAAGAAGTGAGCATCATGGCGGAGTCAGCGCGTCGTCGGTGGGTTGGTCTGGTCTTCATCAGCGTCGCGGTCGCGCTCATCATCGTCGACTCGACGATCGTGAACGTTGCCGTGCCGTCGATCGTGACGGAGCTCGGCATCACGTCGACCGAGGTCCAGTGGGTGCAGGAGGCGTACACGCTGGTGTTCGCGTCGCTGCTGCTCCTGTTCGGCAGCCTCGCCGACCGCGTCGGGCGACGGCGGCTGATGCTGATCGGGGTCGTGATCTTCGCGCTCGCCTCGGTGGCTGCCGCGCTCGCGCCGACCGGCGGGCTGCTGATCCTCGCCCGCCTCGTGCAGGGGGTGGGCGGCGCCATGATCCTGCCGACCACGCTGTCGATCATCAACGCGACCTTCCGCGGCCGGGAGCGGGGCATCGCGTTCGCCGTCTGGGGGTCGACGATCGGCGGCATGGCGGCCGTCGGCCCGCTCCTCGGCGGCTGGCTCACAACAGCGTTCTCGTGGCGGTGGGCGTTCGGCATCAACGTGCCACTCGGCATCATCATCGTCGTCGGTGTCCTGCTCTTCGTGAACGAGTCGCGGGAGTCGACGCAGAAGCCCCTCGACCTCGTCGGCGCGGCCCTCTCCGTGGTCACGTTCGGGGCGCTCGTCTTCGGGCTCATCGAGGGGCGCACCTACGGCTGGTGGGCGGTCGACGAGACGTTCACGATCGGGTCGTTCGAGTGGCCCCTCCCCATCTCGCCGGTGCCGGTGGCGTTCGCCATCTCGGCCGTGGCGCTCGCCCTCTTCATCGCGCGGGGCGTGTCCCGTTCCCGTCGGGGCGAGTCGACGCTCCTCGAGTTCTCCCTCTTCCGCATCTCGTCGTTCCGCAACGGCAACGTGGCGGCGCTTGTCGTCGCCCTCGGGGAGTTCGGCATCATCCTGTCGCTGCCGTTGTGGCTGCAGTTCGTGCTCGGCTTCGATGCACTGCAGACCGGGTTCGTGCTCCTGGCGCTCGCGGCCGGCTCGTTCGTCGCGAGCGGCTTCGCGGGGGCGAGCAGTGGCAAGGTGAGCGCGGTGGTCATCGTGCGCGTCGGCATCCTCGCGGAGATCATCGGCATCGCCTGGGCAGGGTTCATCATCGCCCCGGATGCGCAGTGGGGCTGGCTCATCCCCGCCTTGTTCGTGTACGGCTTCGGTGTCGGGCTCGCCACGGCGCAGCTGACGGGTGTCGTGCTGCAGGATGTGCCCGTCGAGCTCTCCGGGCAGGGGTCCGGCACGCAGTCCACGTCCCGGCAGGTGGGCTCGGCGCTCGGCGTCGCCATCCTCGGCACCATCCTGTTCACCACGACGGGCGCCTCCCTTGGCGCTTCGCTCGACGACGCCCAGGTGCCCGCCGAGCAGCGAGATCAGGTGGTCTCGGCGGTCGTCGACTCTGCCGGCGGCGCGATCGCGGGCCTCGGCGAGAACCCAGCAACGGCCGACCTCGCCGACGACGCCAAGGCCGCGCTCTCCGACGGCACCCGCGCGTCAGCGTTCACCGCCGCCGCGTTCCTGGCCCTCGGACTCGCCGCGACGATCCGGCTCGGATCGGGGAAGCGAGAGGACGAGGAGTCGTCGCAGGCGGAAGCTAGCCCGCCGTCACGTAGCTGAGGTCGTGGATGCGCCTCCCGGCCTTCTCCGCCTTGCGCTCGAACACCGTGAGGGTCCTGCCTTCGAAGCGCGGGGCCCAGCTGCCCGGGTGCTCGCTCGTGAACTCGGGAGCCGCATTCAGCACCTCGCGCATCTGGAAGGCGTAGTCCTCCCAGTCCGTCGCGAGCCGCATACGGCCGCCGGCGCGGAGGGACCTTGCCGCGACGGCGCCGAAGCCATCCCGCACCAGCCGACGCTTCGTGTGCTTCGCCTTATGCCACGGGTCGGGGAAGAAGATCCAGAGCTCCTCGACACTGCCCGCGGGAAGCATGTGCTCGAGCACCTCGACGGCGTTCGCCTCGACGAGTCGCACGTTCGAGAGCCCCGCGTCCTCGACCCGCCGAAGGGTGCGCGCGAGACCCGCGACGAACACCTCGACCGCCAGGAAGTTCCATTCGGGATGCGCGGCGGCCGCCGCCACAACCGCTTCACCGGTGCCCGAGCCGACCTCGACGACAAGCGGCGCATCCCGGCCGAACAGCTCGGCCGGGTCGACCCGGAAGGTCGGGCTCACGGAGAAGTCCAGCTCCGCGCGCTCGACCTCGACGAGGTACTTCGGGCCGAGCGACTCCCACGACGTCTGCTGGCCGTCGGTGAGGCGGCCGCTGCGTCGCGAGAACGAGAAGATCGGTCGATGCGAGGGATCCTGCGCCGGCTGGGTGGTTGCTTCGTCTGACACCCGACCAACCTAGGCGATGCGGGCGGCGGCCCGAGAGTCGGCGCCTTCGAAGGCTCCCCGATGCAGCAAAGTGTGCCAGCCTCCGCCAGGGGCGGGCGGGAAGGCGGTGAAGACGCCGCGGATGGTGGATGCTGGGGAGTGGAAGAGATCACCCCGGTTCGGAGGTTCAGGATGCCGTATCGCAGCAAGGAAGTGCTCGAGTCATGGGCTCGCGAGTTCGAGGGTCTCGGCTATGTCGAGCCCGGGGTCGTCAACGTCATCGTGCAGGACGGCGATGAAGGGCACGACACCGGCCTCGTCCGGGTGCAGTTGACGCACGTGCCCACTGACGTCTACCTGCAGCCGGGCACGCGGGAGAGCCCGCGCTGGTCGGTGACCATGGAACCGCGCGAGCACACGCTCCACCTGTCTGCCGCCGACGTGCATGCGCTCTCGCAGGAGCTCGCGGTCGTCTCAGCGCTCTGCACCTTCCTGCAGGCGAAGTCGATCGTGCTGGTCGCCGAACTCCACTCGCAGACCGGGCGCACTCCCGTGTCGGCCGAGGCGACCTCCTAGCTCTGGCCAGGTGCGCCGGCGTCTGCGCCGGCATCTGCGCTCGAGGTGTTGCCGACGCTGAGGGCGTGCGTCAGCAGCTCCGCCAGGCGCAGGAGCGTCTCTGGCTCGGCCTCGGCCTCGATGGCCTCGGCGAGGTCGCGGTCGAATTCGCCGAGGCGATTCCACGGCTCCGCGTCGAGGTCGACGATGACGGTCAGCAGGCTCGCGCGGCGGTCGCTCGGGTCGGTGTCACGATGGATCGTGCCCCGCTCGATGAGGCGGTCGCACAGGGTGGAGACACCGGCGGACGTGAGCCCGAGGTGCGCGCGAAGGGCGCTGGGCCTGGCGCCCGGGTTCTCCGTGAGGTAGGCGAGGGCACGAGCATCCATCTCGCCGATGCCGAGCGAGCGGCGTGCCCCGCTCTGCGACGCGGATCGTGCTTTGGCATACTCGGTGAGCGCCATGCTCAGCAGCAGCACCGGGCTCTGCTCGGCCGTCGGGGTGGGGCTCTGGCCGTCGTTCTGGCCGTCGCGCTCGGCGGCAGAGATGTTCGGCATGGCAGCGCTCCCCTTGATCTCCGTGGTGCCGCCCAGAGTACACGCAGGGAGCATGCGGCCACCCGTCACGGTCAGGCGCCGGTCAGCCCCCGGTCAGGCGCCGCCTGCCGGTCGCTCAGACTCTGCCGGCGGCGTCCCACTCCAGGGTGAGCAGCGCGAGTTGGACGCGGTTGGTGACGTGGAGCTTCGAGAACAGGCTCGCGAGGTGCGTCTTGACCGTCGCCTGGCTGACGTAGAGCGCGGTAGCGATCTCCGCGTTGGTCATGCCCTGCGCGACGTAGCGGGCGATCTCCCGCTCTCGGCTCGTGACGCTCGCGAGGACCTCGTCGCCCCGTGCGTCGCGAGCGGGGCGCTGACCTGTGCCGACGCTGTCGCCGTGGTGAGCGCCATCCTTCGAGCCGTTCGCGGCCGCGCGTACGAGCCGGTCGAGGGCGCTCGGCGAGAAGACGGCCTTGCCTCGCGCGGCGTCGAGCACCGCCCCGACGATGTCCTCGGGTGGGGCGTCCTTCAGCAGGAAGGAGACCGCGCCTGCCCGGAGCGCATCCAGGAGGAACTCCTCGGTGTCGAACGCCGTGAGCATGACGACCTTCGCCCTCGAACCGGAGGCGGTGAGTCGCTCGACGGCGTCGATGCCGGTGAGCCCGGGCATCCGAACGTCCATGAGGATCACGTCGGGGTGCTGTTCGGCGGCGAGCGCAAGCGCCTCTTCGCCGTTGGTGCCCTCGCCGACGACACGAATGCCCTCTGCGCCATCGATGAGCAGGCGCAGGCCGAGACGGATGCCCGCCTCGTCGTCGACGATGAGCACGCGGATGCTGTCGGGGTTCACCACGGGAGCCTCACCTCCACCACGAAGTCGCCGTCTGCGCGAGTTCCTGCCTCGAGCGTGCCGCCCACGAGGTGGATGCGCTCCCGAGCGCCGATGAGTCCGTAGCCGGTGCCCGGCGCGGGAGCCTGCCCCTGCTGGACGGCGTTCGCGACCGAGATGGCCATCTCGGTGTCGCCGCCGGCGAGCTCGACGCGCACCTCCGCTCCCGGTGCGTGCTTCCCAGCGTTGACGAACAGCTCGGAGAGGGTGCGGTGGAGCGCGCGGATGCGCTCCTCGGAGAGCTTCGAGAGGTCTCCTGGCCCGACGGTGAGCCAGGTCATCTGAGGCGGCGCGTGTGCGGGGATGCCGTCGACGAGGAGGGACGCGAGCCCGTCCAGGTCAGGGAGTGGCGTGTCGTCTCGCCCGGTCTCGCTCGGCTCGCGCATGCCCTGCAGCACCTCCCGGAGTTGCGTGTTCGCTCGCGCAGCGGACTCGCGAACCGTGGCGGCCGTCTCCCTGACCAGCTCGG
Organism: Pseudoclavibacter sp. VKM Ac-2888; assembly: GCF_015351285.1. Lineage (NCBI taxonomy): Bacteria > Bacillati > Actinomycetota > Actinomycetes > Micrococcales > Microbacteriaceae > Pseudoclavibacter > Pseudoclavibacter sp. VKM Ac-2888. Next base: position 2,644,479 of record NZ_JADKSM010000001.1, on the reverse strand, counting down.
GTGACAGATCGCTGCGGTAGGCGAGCGCGCCGGCCTGCGTGGCGACGACCGCGAGGTCGTGGGAGATGGAGTCGTGCATGTCGCGGGCGATGGCGGCGCGCTCCTCGGCGCGTGCGCGCTCGATGTCGGAGGCGCGGCTCTGGGCCAGGGCCGCGCGTTCGCGCTCAGCCGAGGCGGCCTGGGCCCGCAGCGACGTGATGAGCGCGGCTCGCGTGCCCCGTGACCGGCCGAAGAGCAGGGCGATGATCGTCGAGAGCGCGACGACGACGATGTAGAAGATCGGTGCGTCCATGGGCGCGCGGCCGGTGATGCTCGATTCGAGCCAGTCCCAGAGGATTCCGCCGACCACGACGATCGCGACGACCGAGACATCCATGGGCAGCGAACGCCTGGCTCCGAGCCGCATGACGGCGACGAGCCAGGCTGCGAATGCGAACGAGCTCGCCATGCCGACCGCGACGATCCACAGGTTTCCAGCGCGGGACCCGCGAACCGGGCCGATGGCGATGCAGGCCGCGAGGCCGACGACCACGTTGACGATCAGGAACCCGATGAATGCGCCGGATTCCGAATCTGTTGCGGGATCCTCCACCTGGAGCGCGAGCGTGAGCACGAACAGGAGCGCCCCGCCGAGGAACGAGCCGAGCGAGATGGTCACCGCGCGCATCCACGGCTTCCAGCGTCGGTTCTCCACCGGAGTTTCAGCCGACCGCAGGTCGCTCTGCGTCAGCCCACCCGCCGTCTCCACGCCGTCGAGGGCCAGCTCGTCCACGAGGGGCGGAGCCTGAGGCAGCGGAACGGTCATGCAGCGAGTCTAGGAACCACCACCGACATCCGGATCGGCCGTTCGGTTGAACTCGGGCAGCCCGACTCAGGTGCCGCAGAAGGTGCGGTAGGCGCCGAAGTCCGCCGGCGCCCCGGCCTCGTAGCGCTCGCGACCCGTTCGGACGTCGTAGGGACTGGTCACGACCTCGAGGAGATCGGCGAGCGGCCGGAGGTCGTCGGCGTCTGCGGCGGCGAGGGCCTCCTCGACAAGATGGTTGCGAGGGATGTACACGGGGTTGACCTGGTCCATCGCGCCCGCGTTCGGCGCGAGCGCCAGCCAGGCCTGCGCCCAGGTTCGGAACGAGGGGGCAGCCTCACCGAACGCGGCGAGGGCGGGTGCGCGGTCGCCGCGCGCGTACGCGCCGAGCGCCCGGAAGGTGGAGGTGGAGTCGGCCCCGCTCTTCTGGAGCAGCGCCAGCAGCTCGGCCACGAGACGATCGCTCGCCTCCGAGTCGACATCGTCGCCCAGGCCGAGCTTGCGCCGCATCCCTGCGTTCCAGGCATCCTCGTAGGCAGGGCCGAACGCTGAGACGCTGCGCTCAGCAAGAGCGATGGCCTCGTCCTCGTCCTCGGCGAAGAGTGGCAGGAGGGCTTCCGCGAACCTCGCGAGGTTCCAGGCAGCGGCCGGCGGCTGGTTCCGGAAGGCGTACCGCCCGCGGTGATCGATGGAGCTGAAGACCGCCTCTGGATCGAACGTGTCGATGAACGCGCACGGCCCGTAGTCGATCGTCTCGCCCGAGATCGTCATGTTGTCCGTGTTCATGACCCCGTGCACGAAGCCGACGAGCATCCACTGCGCGACGAGCCTCGCCTGTGCGGCCACCACCTGCTCGAAGAACTCGAGATAGGGGGCCTCGGCGCCCGCCACGGACGGGTAATGCCGGGCGATGGCGTGGTCGGCGAGGCGACGCAGCAGCTGCAGGTCGTCGGTGGCCCGCGCGTACTGGAACGAGCCCACGCGCAGGTGGCTGCTGGCCACCCTCGTGAGCACCGCGCCAGGCTCGATGTCGTCGCGCTGGACGTGGCGTCCCGTCGCGGTCACCGCGAGCGCGCGGGTCGTCGGGATGCCGAGGGCGTGCATCGCCTCGCTCACGAGGTACTCGCGCAGCATGGGACCGAGCACGGCGCGCCCATCGCCGCCGCGAGAGAACGGGGTGCGGCCGGAGCCCTTGAGGTGGATGTCGTGCAGCCGTCCGCGCACATCCGTCACCTCTCCCAGGAGCAGCGCACGGCCGTCGCCGAGGCTCGGCGAGTACTGCCCGAACTGGTGGCCCGCGTAGGCCTGCGCGACCGGGGTGGCCCCTTCGGGAACGGAGGTGCCGAGCAGGATCGCGACGCCGTCCTCCGAGCTGAGGAACGCCGGCTCGAAGCCGAGCTCCCCGGCGAGGTCCTCGTTGAGGAGCAGCAATCGCGGTGCAGGGGCTGGTTCGGCCTCCCAGGGAAGGGCGAGCTCGGGGAACTCGCGCGCGAAGCGATTCCCGAAGAGGAGGCCCTCGTGCGTTGTCGCAGTCATGCGGGACACAGTAGGCGCAGCGGCGGGGTGCTGCGTGGGAGCGCGCGGCTGGGTGGCGCTGAGAGCTGCGATCGGCAGGCCGCCTCGAGGGTAGCCCGCCTGCCTACTTCACACCCCACTCATTGGCTCCGGGCGTACGGTCGCGCTCCCCTGCGCAGCCCCCGCTGCGGCACAGTGCCACGCTCCGTCTCGGAGCACGAGTGAACGCTGAACCGAGGTCCGGAATGCACGATCGATGCGACGTCCGCCACTCCTGCACGTCCCTCCGCGCGTGGTGAGCGCCTGGGAGGACTCGGGCGAGCAGGTGTTCGTGGTCAGGAACGAGCACCGGCAGCACTCGCTCTGGCCGGACTTCGCCCAGACCCCCACTGGGTGGGTCCGCGTCTTCGGCCCGGCGACCGCGGAGGACTGCCGCGCCTACGTGGCGAGACAACCGCCGGGTCGCGACTACCGGACCTCTTCGAACTCGTAGATGCCAGCAGGCCCAAGGGCAAGCAGCTCCTGTCGGTACTCGTCCGAGAAGTGCTCAGGCTCGATGCCGAGGATGTTGCGATTCAGCTCGACGTCCATGCGGGCGGAGACGAGCCCCTTGTCGTTCTCCATCCAGACGGACAGGATCGCCAGGTTCGACGTGCAGAGCTCCGCGTAGGAGTACTCGACGAGCTCCGGTGCGAAGGATGCGCCCTCCGCTTCGATGCTGGCCGCGGCGGCCTCCACTTCCGGTGATGCGTCGCGCAGCGCCGTCCATGTGGTGGCGGCCTCGTCGCCGGCCTCCGCGGATCCGACGACGAAGACGGTGACCGTGCCGCGCGGGCTGGGGTCGGCCGCGACGTCCACGTTGTCGAAGCCGCCGACCGCATCGGGCAGGAGGAAGAGCATCTCCTGCTCATACGCCGAGATGCGCGTGTACAGGTCAGGCGACGTCGTGCCCGCGGGAAGGTCGATCCACTTCGCGTGCTGCGTGAGGCACTGCGTCATCTGCACGGACACCGGCTGCTGGGTCATCTCCTGCATCGGGATGCCCTCGAGCGACGCCTGGGAGGGTGCCGTCTCCGAGGGCGCCGACTCGACACTGGCGCTCGCGGTCTGCGCCGGGGTGGATGCGGAACCCACGACGCTCGGGGCGTCCGCGGGCGCGCATCCGACGAGCAGCACCGCGAGCGCGGCGCAGACGATCGTCGCTGGAGTGAGACGTCGAGAAGGCATGAACCGACCCTACGAACCCGGCGGCCCGCATCCGGTCACGGAACCGTATCGACGCTCATCGCGAGCATCACGATTCGGAATCGGCGCATGGCGCCCCTCGCGCATCGAGGGCTACATTCGGAGCACCGAGCCAGCACGCCCACCGGGGAGAGCACCGTGATCCTGACGTTCCAGTTCCAACCCGTCGACGACCTCGAAGCCGCCGTGCAGCACTACCTCGACCTCGGCTGGGAGGAGGCGTGGCGCGAGGGCGAGCACACGGTGTCGCTGCAGATGCCGGAGCTCGAGATCGAGCTGATGCTCGACGACGAGCCCGGTTGGGGCGCAGCGGGCCCCATGTACTTCGTCGACGACGTGGCTGCGTGGCGAGCCGAGCATCCGACGGTTGTGACGGGCGAGCCACGCGACATCCCGGGCGGGAGGGTCGTCGAGGTCTCGGCGCCCGGCCACACCTACTACGTGTTCTCGGTGATCGAGCCCGGGCCATGACCCTGGACGCAGCGATCCGCCCAGGTGTCAGCTGACTCAGACCGTCCCGACGGGCCGCACCGTCGCAGTGAAGCCCGCCATAGGAGCGCCCACCGGCAAGCTGAAGGGCAGAAGTCCCCTCTCCCTGGATCAGACGTCGTCTTCCGCAGTGCACTGCAGCCAGTAATTGGCGACACAGGTGAACGGGTCGTCGCCCCGCAACCAGACCTTCCCGGTGTACAGGCACAACGGTGCGTTGGAGGGCATGTCGATGCTGCCGCCGAGGATGAGCTCTGCTCCCGGCGGCAGATCCAGCGTGTACAGGCCGATACCGGTCTCGATGGCGATCGTCTCGAAGCTGACGCACGCACCACTGGCGAAGGCATGGCTCCACGATGCCGTCTCCGGCAGGAACGGAGTGAACTCCATGAGCTCGCCGAACGTGTCCCTGACGGTGAAGGTGACCGGCTCGCTTGACGAGTAGTGCCGCAGCTCGACGCGTTGTCCAACGTCGGTGAGATTCCGAATGCCGATCTCGTTGATGCCAGGCGGGTCGGTGACGAACGCGAAATCGACGTTGCACACTCCCGTGCTGAAGTCGTTGCAGCCGCCACCGGTGCCGGCACTTGCCGCCGCTTGTGGCGCCGCCGCCGCGACGGCGAGCACCGGGACGCCCCACGCTCCGGCGTGCAGCAGGGCGCGACGATCTGAAGCCGCATCGGTCATGAAAATCCCCCCGAATTCGCGAGACCTCCCCCGCCGATGCGTCGACGTCGAGGCCCCGACGCCGAGTCTGTCAGGATTCTCAACAGCGAGTGAGTCCAGCGCGAGTTAACGAATATTCTTCGATCCGTTGAGGTTTCCTTCTCTTTCGCTCGATCACTTGCGGCATAGCGGCAGCCGCTCCAGCAACCCCGAGGGGATCGCGATTCGGAAACGGCGCACGGCATCGCGATAATCGGACCGTGATCATCGGGTCCGGGACGCTCTTGAACGTCGCACTCATCCTCGTCGGCGGCCTGCTCGGCATCCTCCTCGGCGACCGCCTCAAGGATCGGACGAAGGCGACCGTCACCGCCGTCCTCGGGCTGTTCGTGATCGTCCTCGGAGGGATGAGCGTCGCCGACATGGGCTCTCAGGCGCTCGCGGACGCGGCTGGTCCGTTCGCGATGATCGTCATCCTGCTGTCGCTCGTGTTCGGCGCGCTCTTCGGCTCCTGGCTGCGCATCGAGGACCGGCTCGAAGGCGTCGCCGGCTGGGTGCGACGCCGCCTCACCTCGGACGCGAACGGCGACGGTCGCTTCGTCGACGGGATGGTGACCGCGACGCTGCTCTTCTGCGTCGGCCCGCTCTCCATCCTCGGATCCATCTCCGACGGTCTGGGACTCGGCGCCGACCAGCTCTACGTGAAGGCCGTGCTCGACGGCTTCGCTGCGATGGCCTTCGCCTCGACCTTCGGGAAGGGCGTGCTCTTCGCCGCCATCCCCGTCGCGATCCTGCAAGGCGCGTTCACGCTCGTGGGATTCCTCGCGGGCGACGTCTTCAGTGACGCCCAGATCGACGGGCTTTCGGCGGTGGGTGGCCTCATCCTGATCGCGCTCGGCGTCCGCCTGGTCCCCCTGAAGTCGATCCCCGTCGGCGACCTGCTGCCAGCGCTGGTCATCGCCCCCGTGGCCCTGGCCTTCCTCTCCTAATGGTGCGCGCCCCGTGGGCTGCGGTCAGCGCCCGCGGGTCGCGAGGCGCCGGAACGTCGCAACCCCGGGAATGCTGTCGTTGCCGGTCGGCAGGGTTCCGCGGGCGAAGTCGCCCCAGACGGCGCGCAGCCGCTTGCCCTCGCGATCGATCTCCGCCCAGCTCGCGCCGCGCACGAGCGGTGCCCGATGCCACGTCTTCTCGCTGCCGAAGAGCAGCGGCAGCTCGATCATGTGGCAGGCACCCCACACGTTGTGCGGCGCCTTCCAGCTCACGACGTACGTCGATGCTCGGCCGCCTGCGCGCACGTGCCGCTTCGCGAACGTCGCCGCGTCGCGCCGGTAGACGAGCCACGTGAGCGCAGCGACGACGGCCCTCGTGAGCGGCTTCCCGACGATCGGCAGCTCGCTCAGGCGCTTGGTGGCCGGGATGCGCGGCACGAAGAGGAGTGCCTCCTCCGCGGTGAAGCCGATGAGCAGGTCGATCGCCGCAGCGTTCGCGTCCCGCCCGGCGAGCACGCCGGCATCGTCGGGCAGCGGATGCTGACCGTGCTGCGGGCTGAACGACATCGCCCCCTGCAATCCGTACGCGGACGAGGCACGCAGCGCGGCTGCTTGCGCGCGCACCACCTCGCTGACGGGGCTCGCGGTCGTGAGGTCGTCCGTCGCGTCGAGCATCCTGCCCTGCATCTCCTCCCGTCCGCCCGCCACGTTGAGGGGCGCGCTCTGGATGATGGCCCGCCGGAACAGGCTCGCCGCCTCCGGCAGCGCCATCAGCTGCACGATCGCGTGCGCGCCGGCCGACTGCCCGTAAGCGGTCACCTGACGCGGATCGCCGCCGAACGCCGCGATGTTGCGCTGCACCCAGCGGAACGCCTCGAGGATGTCGAGCAGCCCCAGGTTCGCGGGGCGTGCATCCGTGCCCCCGAGGAACCCGAACAGGCCGAGTCGGAACGTGACGTTGACGGCGACCACACGCTGCTCGGCGACGACCGGTGCCGGGTCCATCGCCGCAGCGTCGCCGGCGGCAGAGACATACGAGCCGCCGTGGATCCACACCATCACGGGCAGCTGCTCCCCGGGCCCCACATCATCGGGCAGCGTGATCGACAGCCGCTGGCAGTCCTCGTCGACGCCGAGCTCGTCGATGCCGCTCCCCAGCACCTCCTCGAGCACGGGCATGGGCGCCTGCGGGCACGCGGGCGCCCAGCTCGTCGCAGCGAAGGTCTCGCCGTGGTCGGGTTCTGGCCGCGGGGCCCCGAACCTGTCGGCCCTCGCGTAGCGGATGCCCGTTGCCCGCACGATCTGCCGGCCACCGGGCCAGTCCTCCGTCCAGCCGGTGATCGGGCCGCAGGGAGGGGAGAAGCCGGGGGAGGAGACCATGCTCGAGTCTTGCATCCCGTCGCAGCGCTTCTCCCGATGCAGGCTTGCGCTTCCCCGGGCGTGTCGCCTAAGCTCGACCCTTGGTGCGCCGGGGTTCCCCTCTGGCGCGACCGTGTTGGTGTGCAACCGCCATCGACGCAGACAAGAGATCTTGGGCGGGGCCTTCTGGTTCCCGCGGTATCTACGGAGGAAACAATGGCAGCAGTGTGCCAGGTGACCGGGGCGGTTCCCGGATTCGGTCACAACATCTCGCACTCGCACCGACGGACCAACCGTCGGTTCGACCCGAACATCCAGAAGAAGAAGTACTTCGTGCCTTCCATGAAGCGCACGATCACGCTGACGCTTTCGGCTAAGGGCATCAAGGTCATCGACGCACGCGGCATCGAGTCCGTCGTCGCTGAGCTTCGTGCGAAGGGAGTCAAGTTCTAATGGCGAAGAAGAGCCAGGACGTACGTCCGATCATCAAGCTCCGCTCCACCGCTGGAACGGGCTACACCTACGTGACGAAGAAGAACCGTCGCAACACGCCTGACCGCCTCGTGCTGAAGAAGTACGACCCGGTCATCCGCAAGCACGTCGAATTCCGAGAGGAGCGCTAAACATGGCCAAGAAGAGCAAGATCGCCAAGAACGAGCAGCGCAAGGTCATCGTCGAGCGCTACGCGGAACGCCGCGCAGAGCTGAAGAAGGCGCTTGTCGACCCGAACGGCACCGACGAGTCGCGCGAGGCAGCTCGCGTCGGCCTCCAGAAGCTTCCCCGCAACGCTTCGCCGGTCCGCGTTCGCAACCGCGACAGCATCGACGGACGCCCCCGCGGCCACGTCTCGAAGTTCGGCATCTCGCGTGTCCGCTTCCGCGACATGGCACACCGTGGCGAGCTGCCAGGAATCACGAAGTCGAGCTGGTAACCACCGGCCCGCCAGCAATGGCGTAGTGCTTTCCGAAACCCCCGAGCGTCTTCGCTCGGGGGTTTCGTGCGTGCGGGGGATCGGGTCGCTGGAGTTCCGTGAGTGCTGGTTTTGCGTGCTTGGGCGCGGAACGGCGGGGGTGCGTGCGTGCTTGGGCGCGGAACGGCGGCCCGGTCGCGTTTTCCGATCTCGTGCCCGGGGCTCTCGCATCCTGGGCAACTCTCGGGCACCCTCCCGCCACTTGCGATCCCTCGCGGGCTCACGCACGTTCCCTGTCGGGCTCACGCAGACCTCCGGCGCGCCGCGCACCTCCGGCGCACTCTCGCTCTCGGGATGGCTTGCGCGCCTCCGGATGGGTTGCAATGCATCCGGAAGCGTGGAGGGCATCCCGAAACGAGCTACGAGTCCGGGGTTGCGCATCCAGCCATATCGTTTATCGTTATGCATATCGAGAAACGATATGGAGGAAGATCATGAACGCACGACAGAACGCGACAGGTTCGGACCGCGAAGCGAAGGAACTCGGCTACCTGTGGCCGCTCGGCATCGCCGCCGCCGGACTCGTCGTCCTCAAGCCGCTCGAGAACGTCATCGGCTTCCTCGTCGACGGCCAGGTGCGTGTCAACGCATCGTTCGAGGGGGCGGCCGTCTCGCTCCCCACTCCTGTCGGTGCCGACGTCCCGCTTGACGGGGCCTCGACGATCCTCGTCGCGAGCGACCTCATCCCCACCGGCGCCCTCGTGCTGCTGCTCATCGGCCAGGTCATCGGTGCGCTCCTGAGCCTCGCCGCCGTGTGGATGCTCCTCCTCTTCGCCAGGAACCTCGCGAAGGGCGACTTCTTCGGCGGCAAGAGCATCCGCCTCCTCGACTGGTCGTCGGGGCTCGTCATCGCGGCCCTCGCCGCACCGGGGTTCTTCGAACTCCTCGGCACGAACTGGACGATTGCGAAGCTCGGCTGGGACGGACGAGACGCCCCGGAGCCGACGGTCCTCGACCAGACGTGGACGTTCCTGCTCATCCTCGTGATCGTGCTCGTCGTGAACCTCATCATGCGCCGCGGCGCTCGCCTGCAGCAGGACCAGGAAGGGCTCGTCTGATGGTGCCGGACCCCTTCGAGGAGCCGAACCACATCGTGTGCCACCTCGGGGAGATCATGGCGAGGCGCGGGATCACGCTCGTGGAGCTCTCGGAACGTGTGGGGATCAGCGTGGTCAATCTGTCAGTCCTCAAGAACAACCGCGCCAAGGCGGTGCGCTTCGAGACGCTCGCGAGGCTCTGCGCGGTCCTCGAGTGCAAGCCGGGCGAGCTGCTCGACTTCCTCCCGCCAAGCTGAGCCCCGCCACCCCGCCGCCCCGATCCGCCGCCCTCGCCGCCCCTCCGCCTCATCCGGACCGCCGGTCTGCATGTCCGCAGGTAGGGCAGTTTCCTCCCGTTTCGGGCGCGGGGATGGGGCGAAGCTGCCCTATCCGCGCCCCGCCCTGCCCCGCCGCGCCCGGCGCCTCCCGCTGCGTCCGCCACGCGAATGGGGCAGTTTCCTCCCGTTTCGGGCGCGCGGATGGGGCGAAGTTGCCCTATCCCGGCCGCTCTCGCGCCTCCGCCGTGTCGGGTCCGCGAATGGGGCAGTTTCCTCCCGTTTCGGGCGCGGGGATGGGGTGAAGCTGCCCTATTCCGGCCCGTCCTACCCCGCCCGGTCCGTGATTAGGGCAGTTTCCTCCCGTCCTGGGGGCGTGGATGGGAGGAAGCTGCCCTATCCGCGCCCCGCCCCGCCCCGCCCCGCCCCGCCGCGCCCGGCGCCTCCCGCTGCGTCCGCCACGCGAATGGGGCAGTTTCCTCCCGTTTCGGGCGCGGGGATGGGGTGAAGCTGCCCCATCCCGGCCTGTCCTGCCCCGCCCGGTCCGCGAATGGGGCGGTTTCCTCCCGTCTCGGCCTCATGGGTGGGAGGAAGCCGCCCTATCCCGGCCGCTCTCGCGCCTCCGCCGCGTCGGGTCCGCGAATGGGGCAGTTTCCTCCCGTTTCGGCCGCGGGGATGGGAGGAAGCTGCCCTATCGGAGCGAAGGTCTTTGTCGGCGGGGTGCGTGAGAATGGCACGCATGTCAGAAGTTCGAGGCGCAGACGCCTTCCGCAGCGCACGTGACCAGCTGCTCGCCCTCCGCACAGACGCTGGGCGCGCGAGCCGGGAGTTCGAATGGCCCGAAGTCGGAGACAGCTTCAACTGGGCGCTCGACTGGTTCGACCAGATCGCCGAGGGCAACGACCGCACCGCGCTCTGGATCGTGGAGGACGACGGCAGCGAGGCGAAGTACAGCTTCGACGACCTGCGCCGGCGATCCAACCGGGTCGCGAACTGGCTCGAGGCACAGGGCATCCGCCGCGGTGACGTCGTCATGCTCATGCTCGGCAATCGCCGCGAGCTCTGGGAGGCGATGCTCGGCGCGCTCAAGCTCGGCGCCGTCATCCTCCCCACGTCCGTGGTGCTCGGCCCGCACGACCTCGACGACCGCGTCGAACGTGCCAGGGTGCGTCTCGTCATCGCCGAGGAGGCCGACGCGGTGAAGTTCGACAACGTCCTCGGCAGCTACCGCATCGCGCAGGTGGGTGCTGGCCTCGAGGGGGCCGCGCGGGAGGCGTGGCTCGACTTCAACGACATCTACGACGCGTCGGATGCGCCGATCGAGAAGCGGACGGCAAGCGACGACGCCGCGCTCATCTACTTCACCTCCGGTACGACGAGCCACCCGAAGATCGTGGTCCACTCGCACCGCTCCTACCCCGTCGGGCACCTCTCGACGATGTACTGGATCGGCGTCGAGCCGGGCGGCGTGCACCTCGCGATCAGTGCGGCGGGCTGGGGCAAGCACGCATGGAGCAGCTTCTTCGCGCCCTGGAACGCCGAGGCGACGGTCTTCGTCGTCAACTACCAGCGCTTCGACGCGGCCCTCCTGCTCGACCAGCTCGACAAGGCGGGCGCAACCTCGTTCTGTGCCCCGCCGACGGTGTGGCGCATCCTGGTGCAGCACGGCAAGTCAGCGAAGCCCCGGGCGATGCGGGAGCTGCTCTCAGCCGGTGAGCCACTGAACCCCGAGGTCATCGCGCGCATCCACGCCTGGTGGGGGCTCGAGATCCGCGACGGCTACGGCCAGACCGAGACGACCGCCCTCATCGCGAATGCGCCGGGCGATGTCATCAAGCCGGGTGCCATGGGGCATCCGCTGCCTGGCATGAACGTGGTGCTCCTCGACCCGGTGACAGGCCTCGAAGGCGACGAGGGGGAGATCTGCCTCGACATGCGTGGTGAGCGCCCCGTGAACCTCATGACCGAGTACCTCGGCTCACCCGCGGCGACCGACAACGCGGTGCGCGACGGCTTCTTCCACACCGGTGATGTCGCGGTGCGCGATGAGAACGGATGCATCACCTTCGTCGGGCGCACGGACGACGTGTTCAAGTCGTCCGACTTCAAGGTGTCGCCGTTCGAGGTCGAGAGCCTCCTCCTGGAGCACGATGCCGTCGCGGAGGCGGGTGTCGTCGGGGCGCCGGACGCGACGAAGCTCAACATCACGAAGGCCTACGTGACGCTCGCGGCCGGCTGGGAGTCGAACCGGCAGACCGCGCTCGAGGTGCTCCGGCACGCCCGCGCGGTCATGCCGCCGTACATGCGGGTTCGGCGTCTCGAGTTCTTCGAGCTGCCGAAGACGGCGTCCGGCAAGATCCGTCGCGTCGAACTCCGCAATCGCGAGATCGAGGCCGATGGCACCCGCCTCGCCGAGGAGTGGCGCGACGACGACTTCCCGGAGATCAAGCGGCGCTGAGTGGTCTCCGTCGCTGCTGGGGCAACGCCACCGCTTGGGCCCATCAAGCGCCGATACGGGCATCGATCCGGTCCAGAACGGCCACGAACCGGTGAATTCCGTGGCAAGACGCGGCGTGTCAGGCGAATCTGCAAGCGAGAGGCCCTGGTTTTGGTAGGTTGACGAAGGTCCTGCCGCGGAATCCCGCGGAACTGCAGGACTTCTGAACCCAACATGCTGCACTCGCAAGGGCGGGGCTGCGTCCTAAGGAGGACATATGGCAGACAAGACTGTGAACAAGACCGAACTCGTTGCCGCGATCGCGACCGAGACCGGCCAGAGCCAGGCTGTTGTTGGAAGCGTCCTCGACGCACTCTTCAGCGAACTCGCCTCGAACGTTGCCAAGGGCACGAAGGTCACGATCCCGGGCTGGCTCTCCGTTGAGCAGACCGCTCGTGCCGCGCGCACCGGCCGCAACCCTCAGACGGGTGAAGCCATCCAGATCGCCGCCTCGAAGGGCGTCAAGATCTCGGCTGGCTCGAAGCTCAAGGCCGCAGCTAAGTAGTCTTCGCGCCTGAATGCACGCGGGGTCGCTTCCACTCGGAAGCGGCCCCGCGTTCTTGTCCCAGCCGGTCGCTTCCCCTGTGGATGACAGGCCCGGGCGCCAGCGACGATCTACACTTGATGATCATGCCTACGCCCCTCGATTCCGGTTCCACGATCGAGGCGGCGGCAACTGCGGATAGGGGCGGCAGCAAGGCCGAGCGCAATCGCGCGAGCGCCGACTCCTGGTCGCTGCACACGAAGCGCATGATCGTGCTCGGGCCGGCGATCTTCCTCCTCGCGGCCCTCGTGGCGGTCATCTGGGGGCTCGCCTACGGTGGCGGAGCGACCCCGCTCATCGTCTCCGACCCTGGACCCATCGTCATGTGGGGTGTGCCGGTTGCGCGTCTCGCGCTGAACCTGTCGGCCTCGGTCACAATCGGCGCCCTGGTGCTGGCGGCGTGGGCGGCGAGTCGCAAGCAGCCCGAGTTCGAGCGGGCCATGACGATCGCCTCGTCCGGTGCCGCGGCCTGGGTGGTGTCCACGGCGGCTGCGGCCTTCCTCACCTACCTGCAGATCTCCAACGCCGCGTTCTCGCTCGACGCCGCCTTCGGGCAGGGACTGCTCTTCTTCTTCACCTCGCTCGAGCTCGGCCAGGCGTGGGTGCTGGCGCTCGGCATGGTGCTGCTGCTGTCGGTTGTGGTGTTCGCGAGCCGCAGCCCGTGGATGGTCGGGCTCTCGGCCGCGTTCTCGCTTTTCTGCCTGTGGCCGCTCGGGGCGCAGGGTCACGCCGCGGGCGCCGCGAACCACGAGACCGTCGTGGGTGGCATCACCCTGCACTACATGGGCGCCGCGCTCTGGCTCGGTGGCCTCCTCGTCGTCGCGATCCTCGCGCCGCGCATGCCGGACGTCCGCCGCCTCGCAGTGATCGAGCGCTACTCGTCGCTCGCCCTCGTCGCGTTCATCGTGGTCGCCGCATCCGGTGTCGTCGCGAGCGTCGCCAACATCGGCTCGTTCGCCGAGCTCGCCTCGCCATACGGGGTCATCGTCATCGTGAAGGCGGTTGTGCTCGTGGTGCTCGGCTTCATCGGCTGGGCGCAGCGGCGGGGACTCATCAACCGGATGCGCGCTGCCGTCGAGCAGGGAGCATCCACTCGCAAGCCCATGGTGTGGCTCATCTCGCTCGAACTCGCCTTCATGGGCATCGCGTCCGGTGCCGCCGCGGCGCTCGGTCGCACCCCGTCGCCCGTCACGGAGGTCACGGCCGACCAGCTCGCGGCCCCGACGCCGGCGCAGCTGCTCACGGGCGAGCTGCTGCCTCCTGAGTTCGAGCCGTTCCGTCTGCTCACCGAGTGGCGTCTCGACCCGATGTGGACAACGCTGTGCCTCTTCGGCCTGTTCTTCTACATCGCCGGGGTCCTGCGCCTGCGTCGCCGCGGCGACGAGTGGCCGCTTGGTCGCACGATCTCGTTTGTCCTCGGCATCGTGATCCTGCTGTACCTCGTCAATGGCTCGCTCATCGTCTACGGCAAGTTCGTCTTCAGCTTCCACATGACGCAGCACATGTTCCTCACCATGCTGGTTCCGATCATGTTCGTGCTGTCGGCCCCCATGACGCTCCTCCTGCGCAGCGTGCACGCGCGCCACGACGGCAGCCTCGGCACGCGCGAGTGGGCGCTCAAGTTCGTGCACTCGAGGTGGGCGAAGTTCTTCTCGCACCCCATCGTGTCCGCCGTCGTCTTCGCTGGCTCGCTGCTCGTCTTCTACTACACTCCGCTGTTCCGCTGGGCGGTGACCGACCACGTCGGGCACATGTGGATGATCGCCGACTTCCTCATCGTCGGCTACCTCTTCGCCAACGCGCTCATCGGCATCGACCCGATCGGCACCCGCGCCCCCTACCCGATGCGCCTCATCGCCCTCGTGCTGGTCATGACGTTCCACGCCTTCTTCGGCCTCAGCATCATGAGTGGCACGGGCCTGCTGCTCGCCGACTGGTATGGCGCGATGGGCAGGCCGTGGGGAGCTGATGCCATCACCGACCAGCAGATCGGCGGTGCCATAGCTTGGGGTGTCGGCGAGGTGCCGACGGTGCTCCTCGCGATGCTCGTCGCCTACTCGTGGTCCCGGTCCGACGACCGGGAGGCGAAGCGGCGCGACCGCAAGGCCGACCGTGACGGCGACGCGGAGCTCGAGGCGTACAACGCGCAGCTCAAGGTGATGGCCGACCGCACGGAGGCGCTGGAGAAGCGCAAGCAGGAGCGGCTCCAGCGCGAGCAGCAGCAGGAGTCCACCAAGTGACGATCGTCCTCACCCCGGAGCAGCAGGGTGTCTTCGACGCCATCGAGCACACGCGCGAGCACCTGTTCGTGACGGGGCGCGCCGGCACGGGCAAGTCGACGCTCCTCAACCACCTCGCGTGGCACACGTCGAAGCAGCTCGTCATCGCGGCACCTACGGGAGTCGCGGCCCTCAACGTGGGCGGGCAGACCATCCACTCGCTCTTCAAGCTGCCGATCGGCGTCATCGGGGATGCGCCCATCGAGCAGAACGGGGATGTGCGGAAGCTGCTCAACAAGATCGACACGCTCGTCATCGACGAGGTGTCGATGGTGAGCGCCGACCTCATGGACGCCATCGACCGCTCGCTGCGGCAGGCGCGCCAGCGGAAGAACGAGGCGTTCGGCGGCGTGCAGCTCGTGATGTTCGGCGACCCGTTCCAGCTGGCGCCGGTGCCGCCGTCGGACCCCGATGAGCGCGCGTACTTCCGCGACCACTACCGTTCGCTGTGGTTCTTCGACGCGAGGGTGTGGCAGGAGGCGGAGCTGCGCATCCACGCCCTGCGCGAGATCCACCGGCAGCACGAGGACGAGTTCAAGAACATCCTCACGGCCGTCAGGTACGGGCAGGTCACGGCCGACATGGCGAACCGCCTCAATACGGTCGGCGCGAGGCCCGCCCCGGCCGACGGCACGATCACGCTCGCGTCGCGCAACGCGCAGGTCTCTCGCATCAACGCGCAGAACCTCGAGCGCCTGCCCGGGGCGTCGATGACCGCGAACGCCGACATCTCGGGGGAGTTCGGCGGCCGCAACTTCCCCGCGGATGAGCGCCTCGATCTGAAGGTCGGCGCGCAGGTCATGTTCCTGCGCAACGACTCTGACGGGCGCTGGGTGAACGGCTCGATCGGCGAGGTCACGCGCATCGACAAGACCGTCTACGTTGAGATCGATGGCGACGAGCACGAGGTGGAGCCCCTCGTGTGGGAGAAGCTGAAGTACTCGTACTCGCCGGATACGCGGGAGCTGTCGCGCGACGTCGTGGGGGAGTTCACGCAGTTCCCGCTGCGGCTCGCGTGGGCGGTGACCATCCACAAGTCGCAGGGGAAGACCTACGATCGCGCCGTCGTCGACCTCGGGGCGAGGGCCTTCTCGCCCGGGCAGACCTACGTGGCCCTGTCGCGCATCCGGGCGCTCGATGGGCTGCATCTGTCGCGGCCGCTGCAGCCGAACGACATCTTCGTGGATGACAATGTGCTGCGGTTCATGAAGTCGGTCAGCGACGCCGCGAAGCAGCAGCAGGGCTAGCTCGGACGGCTGGCCGCCGAGGCTGTCGTCCCGTTTCCCAAAGATTTCCCTGGGCGTCGGAATACCGTCACAGTTCTATGCGTTTGAATAACTTGTATCCGCAACAATGTGTTACGTTGTCCAGGACTTGACCGAGACAGCACCCAACGACCCTTCAGGAGAAGACATGAGCATCAGCGCAGCAGACATCAACGGCTGGACCGCCGGCACCTGGAACATCGACCCCACGCACACCGAGGTCGGCTTCGTCGTTCGCCACCTCGCGATCAGCAAGGTCCGTGGCGGCTTCGAGACCTTCTCGGGCACCATCACGACGGGTGAGACGATCGAGGAGTCCACGGTCAATGCCGAGGTCGAGGTCGCATCGGTCAACACGAAGCAGCCTGCTCGTGACCAGCACCTCGCGACCTCCGACTTCTTCCTCGCCGAAGAGTTCCCGACCTTCACGTTCGCCTCCTCCGCCACGCGCGTCGAGGGCGACTCGGTCAAGGTCGACGGCGAGCTCACGCTCCGCGGCGTCACCAAGCCCGTCACGTTCGATGTCGAGTTCGGTGGCATCACGACCGACGGCTACGGCCAGAAGAAGCTCGGCTTCGAGGCTGTCACGAAGATCAACCGCAAGGACTTCGGCGTCAACTGGAACGCACCGACCGAGGCCGGCGGCCTCACGCTCGGTGACACCGTCACGATCAACCTCGACGTGCAGGCGACGCTCGCCGTCTAATGACGAACCAGGTCGCTTCGGCGGCCGAGGCGCGATCCCCCGATCGTGCTGCGCGTTTCCCCTGAACGCGCACAAGATGGCCGGACACCCTGTGTCCGGCCATCTTCGTGTCTCCGCCGCCGACCACCGCGCGGCGAGCTCGAGCGGCACCCGGCCAGCGAGTGCCGGAGGGCGAACGTAGGGTTGCAGAGTGTCAGCTCCTACAGGATCCCCGGAATCCGCCCCTCGGCGTGTGCTGATCGCGGGTGCCGCTGGCGTCGGGAAGACGGCGGTTGCGCGCCGGGTGGAGCGCACGGCGAACCTCCCGCACACGGAGATCGACGCCCTGTTCCATGGCCCGGGATGGACGGTGCAGCCCGGGTTCCTCGAGTCCGTCGACGCCTTCACCAGCGAGGAGCGCTGGGTCACGGAGTGGCAGTACGCGACTCAGCTCGGTGACCTGCTCACGAGCCGGGCCGACACGCTCGTGTTCCTCGACTACTCGGTCTGGACGCACATGTCGCGGCTCGTGCGGCGCACGCTCCGCAGAAGGCTGCGGCGCGTCGAGCTGTGGAACGGCAACGTCGAGCCTCCCCTGCACACGATCCTCGTCGACCCGGAGCACATCGTCCGGTGGGGGTGGAAGGGGCGCGCCAAGATTCGCCGGAGAGTGGACGCGGCCGAGCGGGCCTGGCCGAACCTCCGCGTGATCCGTCTCCGGTCGCAGGCCGAGGCCGACGACTGGCTTCGGAGCCTGCAGCGCGCCTGACCCGCGCCTGCGCCCTATGTCGTGCCGTCTTGGCCCATCTCGTGCTCCGCGAAGCCCATGCATCCGTGCTGCGTCCAGTCGTACGGCCCGGTTGGCGCGGGCTCGCCGTAGAGGGCGAGCAGTTCGGCCTCCCCGAAGTGCTCGTTCGCTTCGCTCTTGTCCTCGGGATGCAGTTGCCAGGGCAGTCGGAAGCGGTAGTGGATGCCCTTCTCGCGCATGCACTGCGAGATGAGGAACTTCTCCTCGACGTATAGCTGCTGGTCGGCAACGGTCATCCCCAATGCGCCCTCCTCGTACGTCACGGCGCTGCGGTCGGACTCGGAATTCCAGAACCGCACACCGTACGCGTCGGTTTCGTAACTCGCCTCGGGGGTCGTGGTTGCCATCGGGGTGGTCGAAGGTGTGACTGCCTGGGTCGCCGACGGTGCTGCGGCGGGCTCCGCCTGTGCCGTCTCGGCCGGGACCGATGGCGAGCACCCCGAGATGAGGAGCACGAGGGTGGCCGTCGTGAAGCTGAGGGCGAGCTTCAGGCTTGAGATGTCGCGCAATGCAGGTTCCTTCCGAACACCGAATTCGAACCATATGCGAGGGGCTCTGCCCTCGGGCGGATTTCCGGATAACGGTTCAGCGCACGCGCCGACCACTCGGTCACGTCTTCGTCACGCTAACGATGCTCTTCGCGATCGGCTCCCCAGCTGAACGCCCCGTAGGCTCTGCCCATGGGAACGACGAACTACGCGAGCACGTTCATCCAGATCGCCGACGACTGCCCCGTCGACGAGGCTGAGGCGCCGCCCGAGTCGGCGAAGGGGCCGACCATCGCGAGCCTCCAGCACGCCCTCATCGCCGCGCACCCGTACGAGTACACGTCCGACGATGTGCTCTTCGAGACCTACGCCGTGCGCAACGCGGTACCGGCTGAGGAGCGGGACGCGGCCAGGGCCGCCTTCTTCGCGAAGGACCAGGCGTGCCTTCGCGCGTCTCCCCTCGGGAAGCGCTGGGGGTGGGGCATCCACTCCGACGAGGAGGCGCGTGTCGCGCTCGTGCCGCTCGGCTCGGACGAGTACGAGGAGAAGGCGGGCGACGCGTCGCTCACGCAGCTCAAGGCGATGCGCTCGAAGCGCGCATGAGCGGCACGAACCGAAACGGCGTGCTTGTCGTCGGGAGCGTCTCCGCCGACCTCACCGCCTTCTCCGCCCGGCCGCCGGAACCCGGCGAGACGCTGCGGGGCGACAGCTTCAGCCTGGCCCTCGGGGGGAAAGGGGCGAACCAGGCCGTCGCGGCCGCCCGCGCTGGCGCATCCACCTCGTTCATCGCGTGCGTCGGCGACGACACGTTCGGCACGATGGTCACGCGCGAGCTCGTCGACGCCGGCGTGGGTGTCGACAGGCTGCGGACGGTGTCAGGGGAGACGGGTATCGCGCACATCCGCGTGGATGCGAGCGGCGAGAACTCCATCGTCATCGTGCCGGGAGCGAACGACGCGCTCGACGAGGCGACCGTCGTGCAGGGCATCCGCGACTCCGCGGCCACGAGCTCGGTGCTGCTCACCCAGCTCGAGACGCCCGCGCGGCTGACCGCGAGCATCCTGCGCACGGCACGGGATGCCGGGATCACGACGATCCTCGACCCGGCGCCCGCCGCACCTCTCGACGAGGAGGTGTGGGGCCTCGTCGACCTCGTCACCCCCAACGAAACGGAGGCGCGGATGCTCACGGGCATCGTCGTCGACTCGGAGGCGAGCGCCGTCGAGGCCGGGCGGTGGTTCCTCGACCGCGGCGTCGGGGCGGTGCTCGTCACGCGCGGCGGGGACGGGACGACGCTCGTGACGCCCGAACGCGCGGAGACTTACCCCGTGATCGAGGTCGACGCCGTAGATACGACGGCGGCCGGCGACGCCTTCGCCGGTGCGCTCGGGGCTGCGCTCGCTGGCGGGCGATCCCTCGAAGCGTCGATCCGGTTCGGGGCGGCCGCTGGTGCTCTCGCCGTCTCGAAGCGCGGGGCCTCGCCGAGCATCCCGACGGCCGCCGAGATCGAGGAGTTGCTCGCCAGCTGATGCGGCCAACTTGCGTGATGGATCGGCGCTCGCCGCGTTGAGAGTAGCGTCTTGGCCTCGTTGATCACGGAAGTTGGCCGCCGGGCGGCGCGCGCGGCAGGGTGTGGAGCGGAGCCCACCGGCTGCCGTCGAGCGCCCCGGCTGCGCAGTCGCTGTCCAACTTCAGTGCAATATCGGGCCGAGCGGCGCCAAAACAGCGCTTTCGGCCCGATATCGCACTGAAGTTGGTCAGCGGACCCCTGCGCTTACGCGGACAGCGCCGCGCTGCGGTCCTGCACGTGCCACGGCGAACCGTAGCCGGCGGGCTCCGCCGAGCCGAGCAGCTCCAGGAACGGCTTCGCGTCGAACGCCTCGGGCGCGAGCACGCCGGCACCAGACCAGACGCCCGTCGCGAGCAGCTCGAGGGCGATGACCGGGTTGATAGCGGTCTGCCAGACGACGGCCTGCGAATTGTCCTTCGCCATCGTCTGCTCGTTGTCGGCCACGTGGTACAGGTACACCTGCTTCGGCTCGCCGTCCTTGCCCTTTCCGGTCACGAGGAGGCCCGCGCAGGTCTTGCCGCGCATCCGGTCGCCCAGCTTCGCTGGGTCCGGCAGCACCGCGGCGACGACATCGCGAGGCGACACCTGCTGGCCCTTGACGCTGACCGGGTCGGTGCTGTCGAGGCCGAGCATGTGCAGCGTCTTGAGCACGTCGATGAACTCCTGGCCGAGTCCGTACTTGAACGTGACGCGCTTCGCGTCGGTCCACCGCGGCATGAGGAGCACCTCCTCGTGCTCGACGTTGACGCACTCGACGGGGCCGATGCCCTCGGGGAAGTCGAACACCTCAGCTTCGCTGAAGGGCGGCGTCGTGTACCAGCCGCGCTCGCGCTCGAAGATGACGGGCGGGTTGAGGCATTCCTCGATGGTCGTCCAGATCGAGAAGGACGGGGCGAAGTCGTAGCCCTCGACGGTGAGGTTGGCGCCGTCGCGCACGCCGAGCTCGTCGATCTCCGAGAACAGCTCATCTTCCGCATAGCGGGCGAACACGTCCGAGAGGCCTGGCTCGACGCCGATGCCGCACAGCGCCAGGACGCCGCGCTCCTTCAGTGCCGCATCGTGCTCGAACTGCTCGTCGCCGAGCTTCACGCCGGTCTGCTCGTGCGGATGCTCGGGGTGCGGCTTCGAGAGGCTCATCGCCATGTCGAGGTAGGTCGCGCCGGCACCGGTGACGCCGGTGAAGATGGGCATCACGAAGCGGGGGTCGACCGCGTTGAGGACGTGGGTGATGCCGTTGTCGCGCACGAGCGCCTCGACGGCACCGGGGTCGGACGCATCCACCTGGGCCGCGCGGAATCGGTCGTCGCCGAGTTCGGCGACGAGGTCCCGCGGGCGGGCGGGGTCGTAGTCGGCGATGAGGCAGGAGTCGAAGAAGCTGCGTCGCTTCGCGATGCGGGCAGCGGCTGCGCCGACGCCTCCGGCACCGATGATGAGGATATGCACGAAAGGCCTTTCTCTGATCACGTGCGGTGGATGTGCTGCCCGGTCCACGGTGTGAACCTTGCGGTTGGTAGGTAATGCGGTGCGGCTCGAGTGCCCAGCCGAGAGGCGGGACGCCCTGGCCGCGGGTCAGTCTTCCGGGGCGAGGATCGCCGAGTGGCGGTTGATGGTGCGCTTCTCGAAGTAGTCCTTCGAGCCGGGCATCGCGGCCCAGACGAACATGAGGATGAAGCCGATGACAAACGAGCCGATGCCGATGACAAACGCGCTGCCGAGGCCGAAGAAGGTCGTGTATCCGTATTCGGGGTTGGCCATGTCGATCGCCGACTGGAAGAACGCCCACACCATGAACACGCCGCCGAGCAGCGGGAACAGGAACCGGTAGAGGAAGTTGCGGGTCGACGTGAAAAGGCTCGTGCGGAAGTACCAGATGCAGGCGAAGCTCGCGATGCCGTAGAAGAACGCGATGGCAAGGCCGATCGAGAGGATCGAGTCCTGCAGCACGCTGTTCGACACGAAGCTCATGCCGACGTAGTAGACGATCGCGACGATGCCCATGAGGAGCGTCGAGAACGTCGGGGTCTTCGACTTCTCGCTCACCACGGCGAAGCGCTTCGGCAGGGCCTTGTACACGCCCATCGCGAAGGTGCCGCGGGCGGTGGGGAGGATCGTGGTCTGCGACGACGACAGCGACGAGACGGCGACGGCGAGCACGAGGAACCAGCCCCACGGACCCATCGCGAGGTCGGTGAGCACCGAGAAGACGTCGTCCGCGTTCTCCTCGTTGGCGAGGCCCGTGCCGGTCTCGCCGAGGCCGGCGTACATCATGACGACGATCGTGATGCCGACGTACGTCATGAGCAGCAGCACGGTCGAGAGCACGGCGGCGCGGCCCGGGGTCTTCTTCGGGTCCTTCGTCTCCTCGGTCAGGGCGAGGCAGGTGTCCCAGCCCCAGTAGATGAAGAGAGCGAGGATGATCGCCTGCACCATGCCGGTGCCGTCCGCGAGGAACGGGTTGAACCAGTCGATGCTGACGGGCGTCGGGTCGGGCGCCGTGCCGTTGAAGTAGCCGACGAGGCAGCCGACGACAAACGCCGCCATGGCCGCGTACTGGATGACGAGCAGGACGACCTGCATCTTCTCGCCCAGCTCGATGCCGCGCATGGAGATCCACGTCATGACGGCGATGATGACGGCGCCGAAGAGCGTCACGACGACCCGGTTCTCGGCGAGCGATCCGTCTCCGACGAGCAGCAGGATGTAGACGGAGGCGATCTCCGCGAGGTTCGCCATGACCAGGATCCCGGCGACCGCGAGGGCCCAGCCCGACATCCAGCCGGTGCGAGGGCCGAAGGCCTTGGCCGCCCAGGTGAAGACGGTGCCGCAGTCGTTGAGCTCGTTGTTGAGCTCGCGGTACGCGAAGGCCGTGAACATCATCGGGATGAACGCGAGGATGAACGCGATGGGAGCCTGCTCGCCGACGGCGATCACGACGAAGCCGAGGGTCGCGGCGAGGGAGAAGAGGGGCGCCGTCGAGGCGAGGCCGATGACGGTCGACCCCCAGATGCCGAGTCGTGCTGGGGCGAGCCCCTTGCCGATGGGCGTCTGGGTGGCGAGGGCCTCGGTAATGGGGCCAGGCTGTGCGTTGGTCATCGTTGTCTCCCGCATCAAAGGGCCTGCCGCGTTCGCGGAGTGAGCACGAACTTACCATTTGGTCGGTGATGCGCCGAGAGTTTTCCCGCATCCCGTCGTAACGGTTGTGTTTCCGCGCAGGACGCTGCAGTCGGCGGGAGCGAGGGACCCGACCCGCCCCGCAGGCTGCGCTGCTGCTGGCCCTAGGCGCGCAGCTGCGCGATCGCGTCCATGATCTCGGCTGTCGACTCCGCGTTGATGAACCTCTCGTTCTCCGAGTCCACGCTGAGCAGCGCGTTGTGGTTCATGCCGTCACCGACGAACAGTACGAGCCGAGCGACCGAGGCGTCGCCGATAGCGCGAACCAGTGCGTCGAACCAGCCCTCGCGGCACTGGCGGAGCACGTCGAGCGCGTCCTTGTCACCGGTCTGCGCGAGGCGGTACACCGCTTCCACGAGCCGTTCGAGGAGGCTGTCCCGATCCTGCGACGAGACGATGTAGTACGAGACGGCGTTGTCGAGGTCGGCGAGCATGTTGTCGGCGTCGACCCGTGCCTGCCCCCGCAGCTCTTCGAGGAGCGCATCCCCGAGCGCCTGCTTCGACGAGAAATGGTGCAGCACCCCGGCCTTGGAGAGCTTGCAGGTGGTGCCAACGGCCTCGAGAGTCGTCCCGCGCACGCCGGAGTCGACGAGCAGGTTCATATACGCGGTGAGGATCTTCTCCCGCTGACCGGAGACGGTGAGCATTCCGCCATGGTACCGAGGAAAGCGCCCGAGTTGAGTGCGGGTAGCGTGGGGTCATGACTGACGTTGACGTGCTCATCATCGGCGGCGGCGCGATGGGCCTGTCGACCGCGTGGCAGCTGGCGAGGCGCGGCAGGCGCGTGCGCCTGCTCGAGCAGTTCCAGCCCGGTCACCACATGGGCGCATCCCACGGGGCGACCCGCAACTTCAACACGTCGTACACGCAGCCGGATCTCGTCGCGATGCTGCACGAGTCTCGGGCGCTGTGGGGCGAGCTCGAGCTCGACTCGGGCCGCCAGATCCTCGACCTCGTTGGTCTCGTGAACCACGGACCGGGGGCGGCGAGCCCCGAGGTGCACGGCGCGATCTCCGCGAGCGGCGAACCGGCCGAGCTGCTCTCGACGCAGGATGCGGGCGAACGGTGGCCTGGCATCCGCTTCGACACCGAGGTGCTGCACCTCCCGAGGGCGGGACGCGTGCGGGCCGCGGATGCGCTCACGAGCATGGCCGAGCTGGCCGCTGCGAGCGGCGCGGAGCTGAGCTGGGGCATGCGAGCAGTGAACGTCGTCGAGCAGGCCGAACACGTGGTCGTCGAGGCGCACTCCTGGGGTGAGGAGGCAGAGCATCGCGGTCACGCGCGCGAGACGATCACGGCGAAGGTCGTCGTCTCTGCGGTGAACGCGTGGACCCGCACGCTGCTCGGCGGGGCCGTCGAGCTGCCGCGCCTGCGCGTCACGCAGGAGGCGCCCGTGCACTTCCGCGAGTTCAACGGGTACGTCGACTGGCCGAGCTTCAACCACCTGCCGGCGCTCGGGAGGCCCGGCTACGAGGGGTGGCTCTCGCCCGTGTACGGGATGCTCACCCCCGGCGAGGGGATCAAGGCGGGATGGCACGGGGTCGGGCCCGTCGTCGATCCGGACTCGCGGGACTTCCTGCCGGTGTCCGCGCAGCTCGACGGCATCAGGCAGTACGCGCGGGACTGGCTGCCCGGCGTCGACGCGGACAGCGCCGACCCGATCAGCTGCACCTACACGACGACCGACGACGCCAGGTTCGTGATCGACCGGGTCGGCCGCATCGTGGTGCTCGCTGGCTTCGCGGGGGAGGGGTTCAAGTTCGTTCCCTCGATCGGCCGCCTCGGGGCCGACCTCGCCGAGAACGGTGCCGGTGCAGCTCCCGAGCTGTTCTCGATCAGCCGACCGCGCTCGCTCGCCCCGCAGCCGCTCCGGTAGCAACCGCGCGCATCCGTCGCGGGGCCGTCGGACCCGCAACCCATGACCGTCTCCGGGTGGGTTTCGCGCCTGCGGATGCTCTGCAAGCCATCCGCAGGCGCGAAACCCATCCCGAAAGCGAGGGTCGTCGTGGCGTGAGCCGGACCGTCGACCAGGCCCTCGGCCAGACCGCGGGTGAAGCTGCTCAGGTGGCGCCGCCTACGCGGTGAGGGTGCGGAGCGTCTCGGCGAGCGTCGTCGTGGGGCGTCCGGAAACTCGGGAGAGGTCGCCGGTGGTGAGGGCGAGCCCTCCGTCGCGGATGTTCGCGTCGAGGCCCGTGATGAAGCCGATGGTGCCTTCGTCGAGCCCGTTCGAGGTGAGGGCGGCCTTGTGCTCCTCGGTGGTGAGGGCGCGGTACTCGACGTCGCGGCCGATCGCGTCGGCGAGGGTCTTCGCGAACTCCTCGAAGTCCCAGGCCTTGTCGCCGGAGAACTCGTAGACCTTGCCTTCGTGGCCGTCTTCGAGGGCGATCGCGGCGATGCCGGCGGCGTAGTCGGCGCGGGAGGCGCTGGCGACGCGGCCCTTGCCTGCGCTGTTGACGATGACCCCCGTCGTCTCGCCCTGGGCGATGTCGGCGACGTAGTTCTCCGTGTACCAGCCGTTGCGCGCGATGGTGGCGGGAAGGCCGGATTCGCGGATGAGCGACTCGGTCGCGACGTGCTCCGGTGCGAGGATGAGGGCATCCGGGTCGCCGCCGAGGACGCTCGTGTAGACGATGCGGGCCGCGCCCTTCGCCTTCGCCGCGTCGATGACCGCTTCGTGCTGCGCGACGCGGGTGCCCACTTCGCTGCTGGAGATGAGCACGACGGTGTCGCCAGCGTTGATGGCGGCGGTCGCGGTGTCGGGCTTCGAGTAGTCGATGGTGGCGGTGCGAACGCCCTTCGCAGCGAGCTGTGCGAGTCGCTCGGCGTTGCGGCCGCCGGCGACGATCTCGGTGGGGGTCGCGCCGCGCTCGAGGAGGCTGTCGATGACGAGGGTTCCGAGCTGTCCGGTCGCGCCGGTGATGACGATTGCCATGCTTGCTGTTCCTTCCGAGAAGTGGATGCTTGCAGGTACAACAACCGATGGGGTATCCGGCGTATTCCGAACGCGCTGGGAAGTCGACGGAGCAGATCACCCGGGCCTGAGTCTGTGCATCCGCTGGTCATCTGCCCCGAATCCTGGCGTGCCCTGAGGGCGGCCAATAGCCTCGAAACACTGCGTAACAGAGACGTTCGCAGGGTTGCACCGTCGTGTGCACCGCATGCAGAACCCGCTCAACTCAAAGGAGAGATCATGGCGAGTAACAGAGCCGTCGCGTACAAGGGGCCGAACGAGGTCGAGGTCATCGACATCCCGTATCCCGAGTTCGAGCTGAAGGATGGACCGGGTGTGAACCCGGCGAACGTGGGCCGTCAGGTGCGGCACGGGGCCATCCTGCGCACCGTGACGACGAACATCTGCGGGTCCGACCAGCACATGGTGCGCGGGCGCACGACCGCTCCGGTCGACCTCGTGCTCGGTCACGAGATCACGGGTGAGGTCATCGAGGTCGGCCCGGACGTCGAGTTCATCAAGGTCGGCGACATCGTGTCGGTTCCGTTCAACATCGCGTGCGGGCGGTGTCGCAACTGCAAGTCGGGCAAGACGGGCATCTGCCTCAACGTGAACCCGGACCGCCCCGGCAGCGCCTACGGCTACGTCGACATGGGCGGCTGGGTCGGCGGGCAGGCGGAGTACGTGCTGGTGCCGTACGCCGACTGGAACCTCCTGAAGTTCCCGGACCGTGACCAGGCGCTCGAGAAGATCCTCGATCTGACGATGCTCTCCGACATCTTCCCGACGGGCTTCCACGGTGCCTACACCGCGGGGGTCGGCCCAGGGTCGACGGTCTACATCGCCGGCGCCGGTCCGGTGGGACTCGCTGCGGCAGTCAGCGCGCAGCTGCTCGGCGCCGCGTGCGTCATCGTGGGCGACCTCAACGAAGAGCGCCTCGCGCAGGCGCGGTCGTTCGGCTGCGAGACGGTGGATGTCTCGAAGGGCGACCCCGGTGAGCAGATCGAGCAGATCCTCGGCGTGCCGGAGGTCGAGTGCGGTGTGGACGCTGTGGGCTTCGAGGCTCGCGGGCACGGTTCCGATGCGGGGCACGAGGCGCCGGCGACGGTGCTGAACTCGCTCATGACGGTGACGGAGGCTGGTGGTGCCCTCGGTATTCCCGGCCTGTATGTGACGGGTGACCCGGGCGGAGTGGACGAGGCGGCGAAGGTCGGCTCGCTGTCGATCCGGCTCGGCCTCGGCTGGGCCAAGTCGCTGTCGTTCACGACCGGACAGTGCCCGGTCATGAAGTACAACCGGCAGCTCATGCAGGCGATCCTCTTCGACAAGGTGAAGATCGCCGACGCCGTGCAGGCGACGCCGATCACGCTCGACGAGGCTCCGAAGGGCTACGCCGACTTCGATGCGGGCGCGCCGAAGAAGTACGTGCTCAACCCCAACGGCTACGTGAAGTAGCCCGGCGCGGGGGTACATCAGACCGCGACAGAGCGTGGAGGGCGGCGGGCCCCATGCTGCAGGGAGGACTGCAGCGTGGGGCCCGCCGTGTGCGTGGGGTTGCCAGCACACGAGATCGGTCAGATCGCCGTGTACCCGCCGTCGATGACGATCTGCTGCGCGGTGAGGTAGCTCGACGCGTCCGAGGCGAGGAAGCGAACGAGGCCGGTGAGGTCTGCGGGGGTGGCCATGCGGCCGAGCGGGATGCGGGAGACCCAGTCCTCGAGGAGTTCCGGCTCGCGGTCGATGATCTGCTGGGTGAGGTCGGTGAGGACGTAGCCGGGCGCGATCGAGTTGACGCGGATGCCTGCACTGGCCCATTCGACAGCCAGGGATTTTCCGAGATGGGCGACTGCTGCCTTCGACGAGTTGTAGGAGGCGGCCCACTGCGGCACGTTGACGATGGAGCCCGACATGGATGCGATGAGGACGGCGCTCCCCGGAAGCCCTGACTTCAGGAGACCCGCGCCGAAGGCCTGCGCGGAGAAGAACGTCCCCGTCAGGTTCACATCGATGACTTTCCGCCACTGGGCTGCGGTGACGTCGATCGAGTCGCCGTTGATCTCGATGCCGGCCGCTGTGAGGAGGATCTGCGGGGTGCCCAGCAGTTCCGTGACCTCCGCGAAGACGGCCGCTGTCGCGTCCTGATCGACGACATCGAGTCTCCGCCCGACGGCCTTGACACCGAACTCGTCTGCGAGCTGTGCTGCGGTGTCCTCGACGCTGTCGAGAAGATCGAGGAGCGCGACGTCGGCGCCGTTCTCGGCAAGTGAACGGGCGACGGTGAGCCCGATCCCTCGGCCGCCACCCGTGACGACTGCGGTCCTGCCTGCAAGTTCTCTGCTCATGTTCTGTCTCCTTCGTTGTGGTGGACGTGCTGGGGAGAGGCGAGTGCCTCGTCGAACCCCTGTCTGGTGGATGCGATGAACGTGCGAGCTGCGTCCGACCGGTCGTGCGCACCGAGCACGCCACTCGTCGATCCCGTGCCGTCCGCGCCGGCGGCCATGATGTGCCTGGCGATGGTGGGGGAGGCGACGCCTCCCGCGTGCATCATGAGAACTGCCCCGCCGGTGTCGCGGACCGCCGTATTCGCTTCGGGGATCCAGGAGCGGCTGACGGCACCCGAGGTCCCGATGAGTGCGGGCGGTTCGAAGAGGATCGCCGTCGGGTTCAGGAGCGACAAGCGAACGGCATCGCCGATCGTGCCAGCGCAGACGATGGTGAGCAGCCCGACCTCGTGAGCACGGGACACGGTTTCGGCGAGTGTTCCTGGGTCGAGTTGGCGGCTCTCGTGATTGAGCATGACGCCGTCGGCGCCCGCGTCGACGAGCGCCTCCGCGGTCGTGGAACCGAAGGTGGCGCCGATCGTGTCCGCGTCCATGGCCTGCGCGAAGACGAGCACGCCTGAATCGAGCTCTGCGGTTCGCGTGACGAGTGCGTTCGGGACGGTCAGGACGACGTCGACTTCGTGTTCGGCCCCCGCCGCTCCCGCTGCGACGGCCAGCGCCTCGATCTCGGTCTGACGCAGCAGGTTCTTCGGTCCGATCTCGAATAACGGCGGAGTGAGGAGCCTGTTCATGCGTCGATCAGTGCCCGCAGGAAGCGGGCTGTCTCCGGCAGGCTCCGCTCCGGATCACCGTGAGTGGAGCATTCGAGATTCAGCGAGCCCGTGTATCCGATGTCTCGGAGGGCTCCGATGATCGAGGGCCAGTCGAGCGAGCCATGACCTGGAAGGAGTCGGTTGTTCTCCCCGAGGTGCACCTGCTTGACGTGGCCACCGCACTGACGCAGCGTCGCGGCGATGTCCGCTTCCTCGATCGACATGTGGAACGTGTCCGGGAGGAGGCCGGCGCTCGGATGGTCGATCATCTCGAGGAGGTGGACGTTGTCAGAGGCGCGGTTGAGGTACCGGCTCTCGTACCGGTTGAGCGGTTCGAGGAGCACGCGCCCGGCGGTCCCGTCAACGACGTCGAGCATCTGCGCGTAGAAGTTCAGGAAGCCCTCCTGCTGGCGGGGGTCGAGCTGCAGGAACGGGTCGAAGAGGGGCAAGGGATTCTGGGCGCCGTACTCGAACTCGATCTCGGTGACGAGGCCAAGCTCAGCACAGACCGATGCCGCTTCCAGGTACATCCCTCGGCATCGGTCCCGGAGATCCGCGTCTGGGGACATGGCGTTGCCGTAGACGTCGTCGGTCAGTACGAACTCGACTGGGCGCACCCCGGTTCGCGACTCGAGCTCGCCGAGCTCCGATCGGATGTCGTCGTTCCAATCGGCGAACGGCTGGAAGACCGCGATCGTGTCGTACCCCCAGGCCGAGAGGCGTTCCGCCTTCTCCGTGAGAGTCGCGCCGGGAACCATCGGCGACGAGCAGCACAGTTTCATCTTCACTCCATTTTTCTCGACCTCGTGTGAGGTGGTTTTCAGGTCGTCGTCTGCACGCTGGTGCAGGTGTCAGGTCGCGTAGAGGCGCTGCAGGGAGTCTTCGAACAGCGCGTAGCGCTCGGCACGGTCGACGAGTTCGGTCCTGGGCCGCCCGCGGGACGGCTGGTAGCGCGCGGTCAGCGGTGGGTTGAGTTCCGCCGCGTCGTGGATGCTCGCGAGCTCTCCCGCTGCGACGAGGGCGAGCACCGCGGCGCCTCTGCAGGTCGCCTCCCGCTCGTTGGGGACGACGACGTCCACCTCGCAGACGTCCGCCTTGAGCTGGTTCCTGAAGGTCGATGCAGTGCCACCGCCGGTGGACACGATCTGCTGCGCACGCGCTCCAGTGAAAGAGTCGATGTTGCGTTTCAACAGGTGGGCGAGGCCTTCTTCGACTGCGTAGGCGAGGTCGAAGCGGTCATGGCTGAGAGAGATGCCCACGAAAGCTCCGCGAGCATCCGGAAGGTAATCGGGCGGATTCAGGCCGGTGAGGTACGGGAGGAAGATGGGTGCGCCCAGTGCCGAGCGGGCAGCGAGTTCGCGTTCGAGCTCTGCGTGGGAGAGGTTCTGGAGACCTTCCCTTCTGAACCACTCGAGAACAACCCCTCCGCTGTCTGCGCCGTTGAAGAGGACGATGTCGTCGGGGTGGAGCCCGGTGTGGAATGAGATCCTGCGGCTGGGATCGAAGCGCCAGTCGCTCGCGAGCATTGAGAGCGAGAGCACCGTTCCGGCTGATTCGCTGATGGTGCCAGCCCGGTAGGAGCCGGTTCCTGCCATCGCACAGAAGTGGTCGAGCGCCCCCACGTTCACCCGATACGCGACAGCTTCCGGCAGCTGAGCGACGACATCCGGCATGACTGGGCCGACGTCGGAGCCGGCAGCGGCGACCTCAGGCAGCTGGTCCGAGGTGATGCCGCAGAACTCGAGCATCTCTGCCCAGTACTCGGATCGTCGGACATCCCACAGGTACGTGAAACCACGTGTCGAGACCTCGCCAACGCTGCGACCAGTGAAGCAGCGGATGAGATAGTCCTTCACCATCAGCACCTCGTGGGTTCCCGCCATCGTCTCCGGTTCGTGCGCTCGCAGCCAGCGCAGTTTGGCGGCGGGCCAGGCAGCTGACGCGAATGGCTGCCCGCTGGTCTCGAACGCGGCGTCAGCTGAGAACGACGCAGCCATGAGCTCGGCCTCGCCACCGGCTCTGCTATCCAGCCAGGAGAGGGCTGGACGCACGGGACGACCGGAGGCATCCACGAGAACCAGCGACTCCGCCTGTCCCGTGAACGCGAGTACTGCGTCGTGCTCACGAGTCGTCACCGCCGCGCGCCGCGCGCAATCCGCCACGAGCGCCAGGACGGTCTGGAACAGCGCTTCGGCATCGAACTCGACGCGGTCGCCTGACCTCTCGTAGCTCACGGGCCCGGATGCGCTCGCAAGAACCGCGAGCCGCTCGTCATAGAGCACGACCTTGAGGTTGGTGGTGCCGACGTCGATGGCGTAGACGAGCATCGTCATTCACCCATGAACTGGAAGTGCACGACGCGTGTGCGCGGGCGCACACCGTCGAGATCGCCGAAGTAGATGCGTCCGAACTCACCGAGTACGGCCGCGCCATCGACGACGGGAATGACCTCGGAACGGCCGAGGATCGACGAGATGATGTGACCGTCGGTGTTGAGGCCCCATTCGGGCAGCTCATCCCGCAGCGCGGCCGCGTTCTCGATGTGGATCGGCCCCGGATGCAGGTACTGGCCCTCATGGCGAGTAGGGGGAGCGATCTTCGCGAGGACGTTGAGTGTGTCCTGCAGAATCAGCTGCGTGCCGTAATACGTCACGTCTTCGGACTCCTCCTGGAGGAAGACCGTGCAGCTCGTATGCGCCGTGTAGGCGGTGAGGAGTCCATTTCTGGCACCGAGCTCGGCGAGGAACGTCTGCGCCTCGTCGGTGATGTCGAAGAACTCCTGCCGCGCGGGTGTGTCGATCGAATGCGACCCGCTGTGAACGCCCATGTTCTGCTCCTCAAATGAAGTCGTGTGAGTGACTTCATCCTGATCTCGAATCTCTCCGAGCGGAAAGACGAAGCTACGATGAGTTCATAAGCTGCATCTATCACTGACTCTTGGAGGAGCGATGACCGGAGACGTGACCCTGCGGCAGCTTCGCTACGTCAACGCGGTCGCAGCGGACCTGAACTATCGGCGAGCTGCCGAGAAGCTCTTCATCACCCAGCCCGCCCTCTCCTCCGCCATCCGTCAACTGGAGGAGCAGCTGGGTGCGAAGGTCTTCGACCGCGACACCCGGTCCGTCACGCTGACCGCATTCGGACGCGAGTGGCTCCCCCATGTGCGTGCGGCGCTGCGCGCTGTGGACGAGACCCTCGACATCGCCTCGACGCTCATCAATCACGCCGAAGTGCGCATCGGGTATCTCATCGGGACGGGAGCGGATCTCCTCTTCACCCTGCTCGAGGACGTGGAGCGGGACCTGCCGGGCATCACGATCGAGATGACGGAATACGACTTCGCCGACCCGACGGCCGGGCTCGCGAGTGGGAAGTCCGACATCGCGCTCATCCGCCCTCCTGTCGGGGCGTTCGGGCTGGAGATCGCAGTGGTGGAGGAGGAGACCTGGGTGGCCTGTCTGCCGAGGGCGCACCGGCTCGCGGGCAAGATCGAGCTGCGGATCGAGGAGCTCCTCGACGAGCCGCTGATCGTCGCCCCCGAATCGGCAGGAGCCTGGCGAGACTACTGGATGGCTGCCGACGCGCGACACGGCAAGCCAGCGTTGATCGCCGGTGAGGCTGCGACCTACGAGACTGAGACGACGATGGTCTCGCGCGGCATCGGCGTGAGCTTCACGACCTCGTCGATGACCAGGCTCTACGACCGGCCGGGCATCACGTTCGTCCCCATCGTGGACAGACCCGTCAGCTACTCCGCGCTCGCTTGGCACCCCGACCGGGTGTCACCCTCCGCGCGAAGACTCGTCCAGCGCATGCTCGACCGGGCGCAGGTGCGGCAATCGGACTCGGACCGATAGACCAGAGTTATCAATCCATAAGAGGACCGGACTTCCAGAGTGCTGGGCCACTGGGTTCACTGTCTCCAAGGACACGGCCGGATCATGGTCGTTCCACGCAAAGAGGCGAGGAGATGCAGTGATAAATCCACTGAAAAGGTCCAGGCGTGATCCTCTGCCTGAACCATCGAGTTCAGGCACGGACGAGGATGCGCGGCTCGCGGAATTCGGGTATGACCAGAAACTCGATAGATCTGTTGGGAAGATCGCATCCTTCGCAATCGGATTCTCGACGATCAGCGCGACCACGGCGGTCTTCTCCGGATTCGCGGCTGGCTATTCGAATGCGGGAGCTCCATTCATCTGGACCCTGTTCATCGCGATCCCGGTATTCCTGCTCTGGACGCTCATCGCGGCTGACATCTCGGCCAAGATCCCCCTCGCCGGCTACGCCTACCAGTGGACAAGCCGACTGAACGGGCCGGTCTTCGGCTGGTTCACCGGCTTCGCGGCGCTCATCGGCTGGACCAGCGGCATGACCAGCCTCGGCTACGTTTTCGCCGGCTATCTCGGCAGCGTCTTCGGCTGGGAGCTCTCGCAGCCGAATCAGATCTTCCTCGCCATCGCGGTCGTCGTCGTGTGCGTGCTCATCAACGCCTACCGAGTCCGGCTCGCGACGCTCATCAACAACATCGGGGTGGGCCTGGAGTTCGTCGTCACCATCGGCGTGACACTCGTGATCGCGTTCGTGGCCTTCGTCATCCCTGGCAACGCGCAGCCGTTCTCGTCGCTGTTCGAGGGCAACAGTCCCGATGACGCGACTCCGTACCTGCTGGCATGGCTCGCCGCATCCCTCGGGCCGTTCTTCGGACTCGTCGGGGTGGAAGCGGTCGCCGACGTGGCGGAGGAGACGAAGGACGCGCGCCGCGTCATCCCCCGCACCATGTTCTACGCGTTCGCGGCGTCCTGCATCATCGAGTTCGCCATGTACCTCGTGTACACGCTCGCGATCAAGGACCCTGCGGGAGTGCTCGCCTCCTCGGCGCCCATCGACGAGATCATCTCGCAGCAGCTCGGCCCCGTCGTCTCGAAGATCGTCATCGCCATCGCGCTCACCAACATCCTCGTGTGCCTGCTCGCCAACGTCTTGGTCGGCACCCGGCTGCTCTACTCGATGTCGCGGGACAACATGATGCCGTTCTCGAAAGCGCTCCGCCACGTCAGCCCCACCCGCAAGACCCCATCCACAGCAGTGCTCACGCTCGGGGTGGTCTCGGTGCTCCTGCTCCTGTCTGCGCTCGTCAGTCCCGCCGCCTTCAACTACTTCCTCGGCATCGCGACGCTTGCGTTCTTCAGCACCTACGTCCTGCAGACGATCGGTCTGCTGATCGCGTCGTACAAGGGCCGTATCCCGGCGCCCGAACCGGGCACCTTCGATCTCGGGCGCGCCAGGCGACCGCTGCTCATCATCAGTCTCGTGGTGTTCCTGATCGTCGAGATCGCACTGCTGTTCCTCCCCGCGTTCGCTGGCAACGGCTTCGTGTTCGCAGGAGCTCTCGGGCTGGCATTCCTCTGGTGGCTGCTGGTGCTCAGGAAGCGGTTGAGCACGGGCCACGCTGGTTCCAACTACGCGCGTGAGCACCCAGACGAGGAACTGGCTGCCGCTCGGTAACGAGGCGAGGAGGAAACGCCTCAGACGGGCCGCGAGGGTGCAGACTTGCCTCGCGGCCCGCATTCGCTGGAGGGCCGACGGCAGCGCTCAAGGGTGAGGGAGCAGGAACATGGTCGCAGCAGAAGAGCCGGGCACGGGCGGGGTTCGCGTCGATCGCGAGACGGTCCTGTCGGCGGATGGAACGCGCATCGCCTACGAGATCCGCGGCTCGGGGCCCGTGGTGCTCATCGTGAACGGTGCGTTCTCGACGGCGCGAGACGTGACGGAGTTCGCGCTGGCACTCGTCAGGGCCGGTTTCGCGGCCGTCGCCTATGATCGCCGCGCCCGCGGCGACAGCGGTGATACGAAGCCGTCGGCGCCAGAGCGTGAAGCAGAAGATCTGGCGGCCGTCATCGGCGCGGTCGGCGGCCAGGTGAGCGTCGTCGGGCATTCCTCCGGGGCCGTGCTCGCGCTCTTCGCCGCCTCCCTCGGCGTTCCCGTGCAGCACCTGTTCCTGTCGGAGCCTCCGTTCCGGTTCGGGCAGCACGAGCCGGCGCCCGACCTCGCCGAGCGCCTACAGCGGCTCGTCGATGAGGGCGAGGCGGCTACCGCGGTCTCGACGTTCCAGCTCGAGGGGGTTGGACTCGACCCTGCCCTCGTCGAGCAGATTCGGCAGAGCCCGATCTTCCCCGGCCTCATGCCGCTCGCGCAGTCGACGGTCTACGACGCGCAGCTCGTGCGGCAGGTGTCGACGCCGACGGCGGCGATGGTCGACGTGCAGGTGCCCGTGACGATCGTCGTGGGCGGCGACACGTTCCCGTTCCTCGCGAGCGCCGCGAGGCGGCTGGCTGAGACGCTGCCGGGGTCGGAGCTCGTCGAGGTCGCCGAGTCGGTCGGGCACCGCGTGCATCCCGAGGCGACGGCGAAGGTCCTCGCGGAGCGGCTGCTGTGACCCCGGCCTCGCAGCGCGATCAGCAGCTCGAGCGTGTGATCCTCGAGCTGCTCGCCAAGCGGGCCGAAGGGGCCACCATCTGTCCGTCCGAGGCGGCGCGAGCCGTCGGGGGAGACGAGTGGCGCTGCGAGATGGACGCGGCGAGGGCAGCCGCGCTGCGCCTCGTGGCGGCCGGCGACGTCGACATCACCCAGGGCGGCGAAGTCGTCGACGGCGCCTCGGCGAAGGGGCCGATCCGCATCCGCCGCCGAGCCTGAGGCCCTCACCGCCCAGGGTGGAAGTGGCCACGATGCGGTGGCATTCCCTCGTGCTGTTGGTACCCGTTCGGGGATAATCGGCACAATTTCGGCCAGGTGTCGCGCAATCTCAGCCAGGACGACATGAGCGACTGACCGGAACAGCATGATGTGAAGGTGAAATCTCTCCCTAAGAACACGCTCGATAAGCATGGCCAGTCGATTTCCCGCGGCGGTGCGGGCGAAAGCGACCGTGTCTCCCGGCGGAAGATCGTGCAAGGTGCCGCCTGGACGGTGCCGGTGCTCGCACTCGCGGTACAGGCTCCCAGTGCGAGCGCGTCGGTGAACTGCAGCCAAGTGCGCGGTGGAAGCACGGGAATCCGCCTGCAGCAGACAAGCAATCCTCGAAGGTACACGGTGAGTGCCACCAACACCCAGACCGGAGGAGTAGGTGGAGGTGGCGTCACGCCCGGCGACGTCAAGAGCTTCTCGATCATCTACTGGTGGACCGTGCCGGGTCTGACCTTCACGAACACCGGTAGTTCCAGCTGGACCAACCTCCAGCCGACGGGCGAGACTCGGGTCATCGGGGGGCAGCTCTACTACGCCTTCAAAACCACCTTCACCGGGACTTTTGTGTCGTCCGGCGGTCGGATCTACCCGAGCCAGGGGCATGAGTTCCAGGTGAACAACTACCAGCAGTACAACGGCGTCCAGATCTGCTGGGCAGGTGAGAACGACTTCGTCGCCGGTCAGTGCGCACAGCGAAGCGGTGTCTTCGCCACCTCGTGCACCACCATGACAACGAACTAGCGCTGGGGGCGAGCCTCGAGGGTCGTTCGCGGACGCGGACGCGGACTCGGACGCGGACGCGGACTCGGAAAGGCTATGAAGGGCGTGGGTTGGTCCTGGCGTGCTCACGGCAGGCTCGATGAGGTTGTTCCTCTGG
This sequence comes from Pseudoclavibacter sp. VKM Ac-2888, assembly GCF_015351285.1. Classification (NCBI taxonomy): domain Bacteria; kingdom Bacillati; phylum Actinomycetota; class Actinomycetes; order Micrococcales; family Microbacteriaceae; genus Pseudoclavibacter; species Pseudoclavibacter sp. VKM Ac-2888. Next base: position 2,608,157 of record NZ_JADKSM010000001.1, on the reverse strand, counting down.
GTCGTCCGAGCAGTCCTGCAGCCGAGTGGCGGCAACCCTGTTCGCTCTCTGTCGAGCGGTCAGTTCACCGCCGACTCTGGTCGGAGCGAGATGGTGGGTCGAGGGTTTCCACGGCTCTCTTCATGTGAGTAAAGATTCGGTGACCGTGAACGTCAATTCCTCTCGACGAGACGCACGCCAGGACGTGGAACATCCGTCAGGGTACAAGAGGAGCGTCCTTCGGTTCAGGGGTTCGCCGCAGACGTGGGGCCTCGAGTCGATCGGTGTGGAAATCGTTCGGTACTCGGCCCCTCTGATCTCTGACGTGCAGCTTCTGACCATGGAGAACTACTTCGCTGCAGAGGTCACCACGACTGCATTCGCTGTCTCCTGGACAAGGGCGCGGGCGTCTGCTCGGAGGCGAGTGCTGATGATCTTCCCTCGATCGGGCGTGCTGAACGTGGAATCGGGCCCCTCGAACACGCTGAAGATACAAGATCGAGTCTGGCTCGTACTCCCGGGCAGCACTCCAGTGCTCATGAGCAGCGACAACCACTTCGAGGGAATCTTCTTCGCCTTCGATGCTCGCGAGGTGCTGCCCTCTCTGGCGGCCTCCATCCGGCCGGGGAAGAGGGAGCTTGGGTCGCCGATCCTCGACATGATGCGGCCGATGCTCGAGTCCTTCGTTCGGTATCCGCGCGTGGACGATGTCCTGACGATCCACAACATGCGGAGTCTCCTCCGATCGATGGCGCGGTCGCTCGTGTTGGAGCTCCTCGAGACTGGCAACCACGTCTCCAGGGACCTGGCCGGAGAGATTCGTGCGATCGTGCGTCTCCGGCATCAGGATCCCGCGCTCACTCCACACTCGATAGCCCTGGGGTTGAGCATTTCGCGAAGAACGGCTGACCGGGTGATGTCGGACTCCGGCGATGTGAGCCTTGCGCAGCTCATCCGTTCGGAGCGTGCGCACACGGCGAAGACTCTCCTGCAGACGCAACGCCAGCTGTCGATCGAAGAGGTCTGGGTGACCAGTGGCTTCCCGTCGAAGGAGACGATGAGACGCGCCCTCCGCGACATCTTCAACCGCTCGCCTCGGGAAATCCGCACTGCGCCCAGGGTCAAGCGCTGAGAGCCAGTTTCCTCAGCGCGTTTCGGCCGCAGCTCGCTCCAGTCGAACGACGATCGACTTCGAGGTCGGCGTGTTGCTGACATCGGCGGTCGAGTCGAGCGGCACGAGCACGTTCGTCTCCGGGTAGTACGCGGCGACGCAGCCGCGCGGGGTGGAGTAGACGACGATGCGGTGGCGTTCGCTGCGGCGCTCTTCGAGCGAGCCGTCGCGGCCGGGCCACTCCGACACGATGTCGACGTGGTCGCCGTCGGCGAGGCCGCGGTCCCGTGCATCCGCCTCGTTGACGAAGACGACCCTTCTGGCGCTCTTCACGCCCCGGTACCGGTCGTCTTTGCCGTAGATGGTGGTGTTGAACTGGTCGTGCGAGCGCAGCGTCTGCAGCAGCAGGCGCCCCTCGGGGACCTTCGGGTACTCGAGCTCGTTGGCTGTGAACTTCGCAGTGCCGCCGATGCTCGAGAAGTCGCGGCCGTCGCGCGGCCCGTTCGGCAGGACGAACCCGCCGGGCTCGTCGATCTTCGCCTCGAAGTCCTCGAACCCGGGAATGACCCGGGAGATGGATGCGCGCACGTTCGCGTAGTCGGCGCGCAGCTCGGCCCAGTTCACCTGCGGCACGTTCGGGCGCGAACGGGTGAGGACCCGCTCGGCCAGCATCGTGACGATGGCGACCTCGCTGAGCAGTTCATCGCTTGCCGGCTCGAGCCGCCCGTGGGAGGCATGCACGGCGCTCATGGAGTCCTCGACGGTCACGCGCTGCGTGCCGCCCGCCTGCCGGTCGCGTTCCGTGCGGCCGAGGGTGGGGAGGATGAGCGCTCGGCGTCCCGTTGCGACGTGCGAGCGGTTCAGCTTCGTCGATACCTGCACCGTGAGGGCAAGCGACTCCATGGCCGCCTCCGTCACTGCCGTGTCGGGTGTGGCCCTGGAGAAGTTGCCGCCCATGGCCATGAAGACGCGGGCCTTGCCGTCGCGCATGGCGCGGATCGCCTCGACCGTGTCGTAGCCGTGCTCGCGGGGAGACGCGAACGAGAACTCGGCGTCGAGCTTGTCGTGGAACGACTCCGGCATCCGCTCGAAGATGCCCATCGTGCGGTCGCCCTGCACGTTCGAGTGCCCGCGCACGGGGCAGACGCCCGCGCCGGGCTTGCCGATGTTGCCCTGCAGGAGCAGCAGGTTGACGCAGTCGCGCAGTGTCGGCACGGAGTGCTTGTGCTGGGTGAGGCCCATCGCCCAGCAGACGATCGTCGATTTCGAAGCGAGCAGCAGCTCACCGGCCTCGCGGATCTCCGCCTCGCTCAGGCCGGTCGCGGTCTCGACCTCGGCCCAGTCGAGCGTGCGGAGGGACTCGAGGTACGCATCCACGCCCGACGTCTTCGCGGCGATGAAGTCGTGGTCGAAGACGGTGCCGGGGTTCGCCTCCTCTGCGTCGAGCAGGATGCGGCCCAGAGCCTGGAAGAGCGCCTGGTCGCCGCCCAGCTTGATCTGCAGGAACAGGTCGTTGAGGGCGGTGCCGCCGAGCACCATTCCGCGCACGGTCTGCGGGTTCTCGTACCGCATGAGCGCCGCCTCGGGCAGCGGGTTCACGGCGATGATCTTGCCCCCGTTGAGCTTCGCCTTCTCGAGCGCGGTGAGCATGCGCGGGTGGTTGGTGCCGGGGTTCTGGCCGGCGATGATGATGAGGTCGGCCTCGTGGAGGTCCTCGAGGCTCACCGAGCCCTTGCCGATGCCGAGCGTCTCGCCGAGTGCGGAACCGCTCGACTCGTGGCACATGTTGGAGCAGTCGGGGAGGTTGTTCGTGCCGAGGCCGCGCACGAACAGCTGGTACACGAACGCCGCCTCGTTCGAGGTGCGGCCGGAGGTGTAGAAGATCGCCTCGTCTGGGCGCGACATCTGCGCGAACTCGTCGGCGATGATGTCGAACGCGTCGTCCCAGCTCACGGCCCGGTAGTGCGTGCCGCCCTCCTCGAGGAGCATCGGATGCGTGAGGCGGCCCTGCTGGCCGAGCGAGTAGTCGTCCCAGGTACGCAGCTCCTCGATGGAGTGCTCGGCGAAGAAGCTCGGGGGAACGCGCCGTTTCGTCGCCTCCTCGGCGACGGCCTTTGCGCCGTTCTCGCAGAACTCGGCCGGGCTGCGGTGCTTGCCCTCCGGCCACGCGCATCCGGGGCAGTCGAAGCCGTCCTTCTGGTTGATGCGCAGCAGGGTCCGGGCTGTGCGGGCTGGGCCCATCTGCGCCGTCGTCACCTTGAGCGAGTTGAGCACTGCGGGGATGCCGACGGCGGTGATCTTCGGCTCGGAGAACATGGCCGCGGTCTCGTCGATGTTCTCGACGATGCGCGCCACGCCGGCTTCCGGCTTCGCGCGCTTCTCTGGATGCTTCGGTTCGGGCATCGTTGCTCCTCCCGGTGAATCCGCCCAGTCTACGCGTGCGGCGCGGGGCACGGGCTGGGCCATCTTGACAGTTAGAACTCTAACTGTCATAGTTCTAACTATGTCGGATACAGCCCCAGCCCCACGCACGCCCCTCGAGTTCGTCCGATGGATCAGCTGGGCGCAGATGAAGGCCGGGGAAGACTGGACACGTGAGCGCGAGCTCACCCGGCCGCAGAGCTTCGTGCTCGGCTACCTCGTGCAGAGCCCAGGGGCGAGCCAATCGGAGCTCGCTCGAATGAGTCGCACAACCCCGGCGAGCGTCTCGAGTCTGCTCCGCGGCCTCGAGGGGCGAGGGCTCATCGAACGCCGAACCGAGGGTGGCGACGAGCGCACCAAGCGCGTCTACGCCACGCCCGCCGGGGCCGAGCTCATCGCGGGCTTCGAGGAGGCCATGATCGCCGCAGACGAGACGATCCTCGCGCCGCTCGATGCCGATGAACGAGTCGCGTTCCAGGCGCTCCTCGCCAAGATCACGGCTCAGCTCCCGCAGCCAGTGCGCGACTAGCCCTCCGAGGCGCGCGACCGAGTCGCGCATCCCCTCACGTGCCGACGAGTGTCGGCGCGCGCTCCGTCCTGCCCAGAAAGAAGCAACCATGAGCACACCACCAGAAACACAAGCCACGGCCGATCTGTCGACAGCCCGTGAGGCCGCCCCGGATGCGGTGCACACGAACCGCTGGTACCTCTCGTCGGCACCGATCGTCAGTGCACTCCTGCACCTCTGCGTGCCCATGGCGGCCGCGATGATCGTCGGAGCGATCTACAACCTCACCAATGCGGGGTTCATCGGCTCGCTCGGGGACACGGCCCTGCTGGCCGCCATCACCCTGGGCTCGCCGGTCCTCATCCTCGTCATGGGGGTCGGGAACGTCTTCGGGGTCGGGGGAGGGGCGCTCGTGTCGCGCCTCCTCGGCGGGGCCGAACGCGACCCCTCGAAGGCGGCGACCATCAAGCGGGTCGCGTCCTACTCGCTCTGGGGCTCGGTGGTCGTGGGGGCCGTGGTCGCCGCCATCGGGCTCGTGTTCCTCTCGCCGCTCGTCTCGCTGCTCGGCGCCGATGCATCCGTCGCGGCGCCTACGGCTGCCTTCGTCGGGGTACTGCTCGGCTTCGTGCCCGTCCTCGCCGCGGCGGTCTGCCTCGAGCAGCTCGTCCGGGCGGAAGGCGCGGCGAAGCAGGTCATGGTCGCGCTCGTGCTCTCCGCCGTCGTGAACCTGGCTCTCGACGCCCTGTTCATCCTGGTGCTCAACTGGGGCGTGGCGGGGGCGGCCGTGGCGACGGGGCTCGCGAACCTCGTCGTCGTCGCGTACTTCGTTCTCTGGCTCACGCGCAACAGCGAGCACGTGAGTCTCTCTCCTCGCTGGTTCACCCTCGCGGGCTCCGTGCAGAAGCCGGTCCTCGGCGTCGGCATCGGCACGCTGCTGCAGTCGGCGTTCCTCATCGTCACGGCGCTGGTGCTCAACAACCTCGCCGCAGCCTACGGTGAGGGGCCGCTCGCGGCGATGGGCGTCGCCGTGCGTATCGCCCAGGTGCCCGAGTTCCTCATCATGGGTGTCACCCTCGGCGTGCTGCCGCTCCTGGCCTACTCGTACGGCAAGGGCGACGGCGCACGCTTCGGGTCGGCGCTGCGAGCATCCGCCATCACGGTCGGCGCGGTCGCCGCGCTCGCGGCCATCCTCCTGCTGTGCTTCCGAGAGCAGGTGTTCGCGCTCTTCGTGGCCGACGCATCCGTGCTCGCGATCGGCGTCGTGGTGCTCGCGGCGCAGCTCATCGCGATGATCGCGAACGGCTTCACCGGCCTCATCACGTCGCTGTTCCAGGCAACCGGCCGTGCCCTTCCCGCGACCATCATGTCGGCCGCCCAAGGGGTGCTGTTCATCCCCGTGGTGATCGCGGGGAGCATCTGGTTCGGCCTGCCCGGCATCATCTGGGCGCTCACCGTGACCGAGGTCGCGGTGCTCGCTGTCGGGGTGGTCCTGTGTGTCGCGTTGGCTCCGGCCCTCAAGCGCGGCCTCGCGGAGGGCAGCGCGGAGCGTGCGGAGGAGGCGCTCGAGATGGCGGCGGCCTGATCGGGCCTCGCGCCTCGAGGCGCATGCCGGCGAGCTCGAGGCGTCTGGTCCAACTGGGCAGATCTGCGGAGTGCCCCGCTTGACTCTCCTCCTACGGGAGGCGGCAGGCTTGAGGCATGCTCACCATCGGGGAATTCGCGAACACGACCAACATCAGCGTGAAGGCGCTGCGTCACTACGACGAGACGAAGGCGCTCGTCCCGTACGAGGTGGATGCGGTGACCGGGTACCGCAGGTACGCCGAGTCGCAGGTGCGCGACGGCGCCCTCCTGCATGCGCTGCGGGCGGCCGGCGTGCCGCTGCCCTCCGCCGCGAGGGCGCTCCGAGACGGAGACGCAGCCGACGTGCTGCTTCGCCATCGTGCCGAGGTGCTGCGGGGGCGTGACGCCGAGGATGCGGCCATGACGGCTGCGGACGCCGTGCTCACCGCCTTCGCGCGCCCGGTTGTCGTCGAGGAGCGGCGACTCGAGGCCACGCCGTTCGTCGCGCGCGTCATCCCGCTGCCCGCTGACCTGGATACGGCCGGCGGGGGTGTCGCTCGCGGGGACGGCGCCGGTGCGGCGCCGAGCGATGAGGACGCGAACCGGGAATTCGCCGAACTGCATCGGCGCAGTGTCGAGGCCGGGCTCGAGCCGGGGCCGGGGTTCTGGACGTCCTTTCGGGAGGCCCCCGGCAGCACGGCAAGAGCATCCGAGCTGCAGATGCTCCTCTGCTGGCCGGTCGCGCGCCTCCCAGAAGCCGACGACGAGTCGTGGCATGACGGGCGCATCCTCGCGGATGAGCTGCCGCCGCGAACCGACCTCGTGGCCGTGTGGCGCCCGCACGGTGCCGATCTGCCGGAGGGCTCCGTGCATCCGGCCGTTGTGGCCCTCTTCGACGCGCTCGCGGAGCGCGGCGTGGCGCTCACATCGCCCGAGGTGCGCCAGCGTGTCATCGGAGAGGATGCGGACGACGTCGTCGTGGAGGTCGCCGTCACGCTGCGGTTACGCTCGCGTGAGCCGGTGTCCGGACGCGCCCACTAGCATTGCGAGTTCGGAGGTCACCATGGCGAGAGCGTCGCTTGTTCAGTCGGTCAGCGACCGGCTCCTCGATGACATCATCTCGGGGGCGCTGCCCCAGGGGGCGCCGCTGCCGCGTGAGATCGACCTCGCCGAGCGGCTCGGCGTGAACCGCCTCACGCTGCGCGAGGCCCTCAAGACGCTGCAGGCGCAGGGAGTCGTTCAGCCGGTTCCCGGGACTCGCGGTCGCGTGCTTCCCATGGAGGACTGGACCGGCATCGAGCCGCTCCTGCGCGCTGCGACGTCGACCGGCGGCAAGGCGCAGGCCTCAGTGCAGCTCGTCCAGCTTCGACGGATGATCGAGACGGGTGCCTGCGAGCTCGCTGCCCCGCTGCGCACCGCCGACGACCTCGAGAAGCTCGAGGGGTACCTCGAGGAGATGCGCGCGGCGAGCGCCGCGAACGACGTGCACACCTTCGTCACCGCCGACATCGCGTTCCACGATGTCGTGCTGCGGGCGAGCGGCAACCCGTTCCTGCGCGTGCTGCTCGAGCCGCTCGGGAAGTTCATGTACGAGCGCCGCTACGAGACCTCCGCGGTGCCGCAGGTGCAGGTCAATGCCATCCGCGAGCATGCGGGGATCCTCGAGGCGCTGCGCTCCGGCGACGGCCCAGCCGCGCGAGCGGCGATGGAGTCGCACATGCAGCAGACGGCGGACGACCTGCAGGAGTACGTGCTCACCCCTCGAGCCTGATCGCCGCACTTCCTTCCGGCGGCGGTGCGTCGCAGGCGTCACCCGGTTCCCTCCCTCGAGATATCAGATATCTCCTTGACAACACCCTTTGGCGGGCGCAAGATATCTGATATCCGATTACAAGGGAGTTCTCTGATGGATGAAAGCCGACTGCTCGAGCAGTACCCCGCCCCGGTGCGCGTCGACGCTGCGGAGGTCGCCGACCGGGTCCGCGAATCCGGAGTGACCCTCATCGTGCTCGACGACGATCCCACCGGGACGCAGTCCGTCGCCGATCTTCCCGTCCTCACCCGCTGGGAGCAGGACGACCTCGTCTGGGCGCTCGAACAGGGCCGCGACGCCGTGTACGTCCTCACGAACACGCGCAGCCTCGACGCCGAATCCGCCGCCGCACGCAACCGCGAGATCGTGACGGCAGCCCTCGCCGCGGCGGAGCGCCTCGAGCGCCGAATCGCCTTCGTGAGCCGCGGCGACAGCACGCTGCGAGGCCACTTCCCCCTCGAGACCGACGTCATCGCGGCAACGCTCGCCGAGCTCGGCGGCCCGGTGCCGGACGGCGTCCTCATCGTTCCGGCCTTCCCCGACGCTGGCAGGGTCACGATCGGGGGCATCCACTACTACCGGCAGAACGGCGAGCTCGTGCCGGTCGCCGAGACGGAGTTCGCGAAGGATGCGACGTTCGGCTTCCGCAGCTCCGCGCTCCCCGAATGGGTCGAGGAGAAGACGAAGGGTCGCTGGGCCGCCGCAGATGTGACGGTGCTCTCGCTCGACATCATCCGTCGCGGCCCAGAAGCGGTCGCGAGCGTGCTGCAGGATGCGCGCGACGGTCAGCCGATCGTCGTCGACGTGGTCATCGAGGACGACATCCGCATCGTCGCCCTCGGGCTCGAGCTCGCGGAGGCCGACGGCAAGCAGTTCCTCTACCGCGTCGGGCCGCCGTTCGTGCGAGCCCGCATCGGGCAGGAGATCGCCTCCCCACTCGCCCCGGCGCAGCTGGCGCGCGACGGGGTGGCCCAGTCCGCTGCCGGCGGCCTGATCGTCGTCGGCTCGCACGTCGACCTCACGACACGGCAGCTCGCAGCCCTCCGGGCCGAGCATCCCCACCTGCCGACCGTCGAGCTCTCCGTCTCGGCGATCATCGACGCGGACGCCCGAGCCGCGCACATCGGCGAGGCGAAGACTCGCGTCGTCGAAGCGCTCGCGAGCGGCGACGTGATCCTCCACACGAGCCGCGAGCTCGTGAAGACCGACGACGCGGACGCTTCCCTCGCGATCTCCAGAGACGTCTCTGCCGCCGTCTGCGAGGTCGTCGCGCACGCGCTCCGCGTGACGCCGCCGAGCTTCGTCATCGCCAAGGGCGGGATCACCTCGAGCGACGTCGCCACGAACGGCCTCGAGATCCGTCACGCCGTCGTCCGCGGCCCCATGCTGCCCGGCATCGTCTCCCTCTGGCAGGCGGTCGGGGGACCGGCAGACGGCATCCCCTACGTCGTGTTCGCCGGCAACGTCGGCGACGAGGACTCGCTCGCGCGGGTCGTCGAGAAGTTCCACGCGAGCGCCGCTGTCGGCGTCGACGCACCTGCATCCGCACCCATTCCCGCATCCAACTGATCAGCAACAGCGCTGAGATCTCCACACGCACCGAGAAACGAGCAACCATGACCTCCTCCACCTACTCCGTCGCCGTCCTCGGGCTCGGCGCGATGGGCCTGCCGATGGCGACCCGCCTCAGCAGCCAGCTCACGGTCAACGGCTTCGACATCGCGCAGCCGCGCCTCGACCTCGCGGCCGCCGCGGGCATCGTGCCGCACGCCTCCGCGGCCAGCGCGGTCGCCGGCGTCGACGCGGTCCTCCTCGCCGTCCGCAACGGCGAGCAGCTGCATGAAGTGCTGTTCGGAGAGAACGGCATCGCCGACAAGCTCGACGAGGGCGCAGTCGTGATCCTCACGAGCACCGTCGGAACCGACGGCATCGCCGACGTCGTCGCTCGCCTCGAGCAGCACTCGGTCGAGCTCGTGGATGCGCCCCTCTCCGGCGGCCCCGTCCGCGCGGGCGAGGGCGACCTGCTCATCGTCGTCGGTGCGACGCCGGCAGCGCGAGAGAAGGCGCAGCCCGTGCTCGGCCTCCTCGCATCCACCCTCACCGTGGTCGGCGACCGCCCCGGCGACGGTCAGGCGCTGAAGACCGTCAACCAGCTGCTCTGCGGCGTGCACATCGCGGCCGCAGCGGAAGCGCTTGCACTCGCCGAGCGCCTCGGGCTCGACCCGGCCAAGACCCTCGAGACGCTCGGCGCCGGAGCAGCGGGCTCATTCATGCTCGCGAACCGCGGCCCCCGCATCCTCGAGGCCTACGACGAGGACGGCGCCGAGGTGCTCAGCCGCCTCGATATCTTCGTGAAGGACATGGGCATCGTCGGCAAGGCGAGCCGCGCCGTCGGACTCCCGACACCGGTCGCCGCCGCCGCCGAGCAGCTGTATCTCCTTGGCCAGGCACAGGGGCTCGGTGCGTCCGACGACTCAGCCGTCATCCTCGCCCTCGCCCCGAAGACCACCGACTCGTAAGCAAGAGCCCCCGCTCACACCCGAACAACGCGCTCGTCAGCGTCCTCGTCAGCGCTCTCGTCGGCGCCCTCGTCAAAGGAGACGGATTTGTCCACATTTCTACTGCTCGCGATCGCAGCTGGAGGCATCGGCCTCCTCCTGCTGCTGATCATCAAACTCAAGGTGCACGCCTTCCTGGCGCTGCTCATCGTGAGCGTCCTCGTCGGCCTCGCGACGGGACTGCCGCTCGTGACGGTTCCCGAGACGGAACTCGAACCGGCACGCGTCGGCATCATCGAGTCGATCATCGCCGGAATGGGCGGTGTGCTCGGGTCGGTCGCGATCCTCGTCGCGCTCGGCGCGATGCTCGGGAAGATCATCGAGATCTCCGGCGGTGCCTCCAGCCTCGCCGGGCGCTTCACGAAGCTGCTCGGGCCGAAGCGCGTCGCCGGTGCCCTCACAGCCGCCGCCCTCGTGCTCGCGATCCCCGTGTTCTTCGACGTCGGGTTCATCATCCTCGTGCCGATCATCTACGGCTTCTGCAAGGCGGCAGGCGTCGACCCGGTGAAGTTCGGGCTGCCCGTCGGCGGCATCATGCTCGCCGTGCACGTCGCGATGCCCCCGCACCCCGGAATCGTCGGAGGCGCCGGAATCCTCGGCGCCGACCTCGGCTGGGTGACCATGATAGGCCTCCCCGTCTGCCTCGTCCTCGCCGTCGTCTCGCACTTCTTCTCGAAGTGGCTCAACCGCAAGGACTTCACGATGCTGCCGACCACGGCGAAGTCGTTCGCCGAGTTCGGCACGGAGAAGGCGGATGCGATCGTCGCCGACGCCGACGCCGAAGGCGCGTCCGGCTCGGAGGGCGGCGCGTCCGGCACCGCCACCAAGGCGCGCACGGTCGCGCCGCCGAGCGCAGGCATGGTCATGACGCTCATCGTCACGCCGCTCATCATGATCGCCCTCGGCACGGTCGGCGCCACCTTGCTGCCGGCCGGCGACCCCATCCGCAACGTGCTCGCGTTCATCGGCGCCCCGCTGTTCGCGCTCCTCGTGACGGTCCTCCTCGCGAGCTTCTTCCTCGGCATCCGCCGCGGCTGGAGCGCATCGCAGCTCGGCGACGTCGTCGAAGCGGCGCTCCCACCGGTCGCGGTCGTCATCCTCGTCACGGGCGGAGGCGGCGCGTTCGCCCGCGTCCTCACCGAGAGCGGAATCGGCGCGGCACTCAGCGAGACGCTGCTCGCCACCGGCATGCCGCTCATGATCATGGCGTACATCATCTCGCTCGCCCTCCGCGCGGCGCAGGGGTCGGCCACGGTCGCGATCCTCACGACGGCTGGCCTCCTCAGCGCGTCGATCCTCGGCGGCGGGTACTCGACGATCCAGGTCGCGCTGCTCGCCCTCGCCATCGCGTTTGGCGCACTCGGCCTGTCACACGTCAACGACTCCGGCTTCTGGGTCGTCACCCGGTACCTCGGCCTCGGCGTCGCGGACGGCCTCCGCACGTGGACCGTCCTCACGACGGTGCTTGGCCTCGTCGGCTTCCTGCTCTGCTTCGTCGTCTGGCTGCTCGTGGGCGTCGCCTAGCGACGGCTTCCGCAGCCCCACCGCGATCGCTGCCAGCCGATGTGCCCTTCACCGAGTTCGTGGAGGGCGCATCGGCTGGCAGCGTTTGGCGTCCGCGCTGAGGTCTCTCGCGTCAGTAGCCCGAGTTGTTGCCGTGATCGAAGCGGATGCTCGTCGGCGCCGGACCCGGGTTCTCGGCTCGTCGGCGCCGTTCGTCTGGGGAGAGCTCGGAATCGCGCGGTGGGCGAGGGGCCGCGTGCAGCATCCACACCAGGAGGAACGTGACCGCCGCGAAGCCCAGCGCGATGACGGCAACCACCAGGGCGGGGTTCTCGGTCATGGGATGCTCCGCTCGCTCAGGCGCCGCACGCGCGTCTTCCGGGGAGTCTCCCACGCCGGCCGGGGAAGCGCTCGCTGCTCGCTCCTCGCTCATCCTCGCTGGCCCGTGGCGGCCAAGCGGTCGTCAGGGCCTGGGTGCCAACGCTGCCAGCCAAGTGCCCCTTCCACCGGGCGTGTTGCTGGCCACTTGGCTGGCAGCGTTTGCCTGCGCGGACGCGGCATCGGACTCGCCTCAGGTGGCGGCGGTTGGCCTGCTGGCCCGCGCTACGGCGCCTGCGGGCCCTTCTGCACGGGGATGATGCCCGTGCGCGCCGGCGGGTTCGGGAAGAACCAGAGGATGGAGCCGGAGAGGATCCAGATGATGGCCATCCCGGCGATCAGCCAGCCTGCGTCGAAGCCCGCGATGAGCCCGGCGATGGCCGCGCCGACGGCGGCCGCCGTGACCCGCAGGCCCGCGCCGATCGTGAAGACCTGCGAGCGCACGTTCGGCTTGCTCTCCTTGTCGCGGAGCAGCATCATGGCGGCGTTTGCCGGTGCCGCGAAGAGACCCGAGATGAGGACAGCGGCGAACGCGAACCCGATCGGGAGCGCCGGCACCGCGATGAGCAGGAAGACGCCCGTCGCGACGAAGCCCATCCCCATGACCCAGACCGGGCCTCGGGTGGTCCAGGTCCTGACCGCCATGAAGAGGGCGCCGGCGAGGCCGCCGATCGCGTAGGCGGTGACGAGCCAGGCGGCGGACGCCTCGGAGCCGGTCCGCTCCAGGGAGATGGCGATGGCGGCGATGCCGAGCGCGCCACCGGCGACCTGGCTGACGGTGCCGGCGATCGTGACGATCGCGATCGGCTTGTGCTTGACGAGGTACGTCATGCCGCGAGCGATCATCCGCCCGAGGCCTTCCACCGGGCCGTTCTTCGCGTGCATCCGGATGCCGAACCCGGCCACCGCCCCGATGAGGGCGAGGCTCGCGAGGAGCACCATCGCGAGTCGTGCTGAGCCCGCCAGTGGGATCGCGAGCGCCGCCAGCGCCGGACCACCCACCGAGGCGATCGTGTAGGAGAGCGCGTCCTGCGCGTAGGCCTTCCTGGCCGGCTCGATGTTGTCGGTCGCGAAACTCGAGAGGCCGCCCATGTAGGCGGGAGTCACGAACCCGGCGACCGCGAGGATGACGGCGATGACGCCGATCGGCAGTGTGCCCAGCTGTGAGGCGAAGAGGTAGGCGGCCGCCGTGATCGTCCCCCCGATGATGAGGAGCAGCTTCGGGCGGCGCATCCGGTCGAGGAGGGCGCCAACGAGCGGTGCCGCGATGACGCTCGGGAAGAGGGCGACGGCGACGAGGAAACCGCCGACGGCGACGTCCCCGAGCTGCTCGACGGCAAGCAGGGGAAGGGCGACAACTGCTCCGGCGTTCGCCAGTCGGAGGGGGATCGAGGTCGACTGGTACCGCCAGATGCCGCTCATCCGTGAACCGAACTCCTCACTGCAACGCCGTCGAGAGACGCGGCAGAGCATGCCGCGCAGGCAAGCCTACGTCGCGTTCGAGGCGCCCGTCAGCGCGCGGAATCGAGTCTCGCGGGAGGGTGGCATGCCTTGTTACCGGCGGTTCGCGGGGCGGCGGAGTCCACCGCGCGCCTGGGCAGCTGGTGCCGGAATTCCGACGTTCAGTCGCCGAGCTTCTGGTCGAAGTCCTTCGGTGCAAGCGAGAGGTTCTTCGCTTCATCGCGGTTGCGCTGCTCGGCCTCGCGGCGGGACTTCCGCGAGTTCAGGAGGTAGTGGATGCTCGTGGGCACCACGGTCGCGAGCACCGCGACGATCAGGATCACGTCGATGTACTCGCGGATGAAGTCGCCGAGTACCGGCACATAGCCGAGGAGGTAGCCGGCGAAGGTGAGGCCGGCGCCCCAGATGAGCGCGCCGATGAGGTTGTAGATCGTGTACTTGCGGTAGTCCATTTTGCCGACGCCCGCGGCCACCGGAGCGAAGGTGCGCACGACAGGAACGAAGCGGGCGATGATGACCGCGAGGCCGCCGAAGCGCTCGAAGAACGCGTTGGTCCGTTCGACGTTCTTCACGCTGAAGAGGCCGCTCTCCTTGCGCTCGAAGATCCTCGGCCCCGCTTTTCGCCCTATCAGGTAGCCGACCTCGCCGCCGAGGAACGCGGCGAATCCGATGGCGAGGCACACCCACCAGATGTCGAAGCCGATGCCCGGGTAGAAGGCGAGCAGGCCCGTGATGAGCAACAGTGTGTCCCCGGGCAGCAGGAAGCCGACGAGGAGCCCGGTCTCCGAGAACACGATGAGGCACACGACAAGAAGCGCCCAGGGGCCCGCACCGTGAATGATCGTTTCAGGGTCGAGCCAGGGGAAGAGTGTGGGAGCCACGGAAGGATGCGTCCAGTCGCTGAGATGCAGGGGCGGTAAGTGAAGCAGAGGTGATCGAAAGAGTATCCCGCGCGCGCCCTGGGAGGAACACAGCTTGGACGGGGTACCCGCGGGGTGCTCTCGCCCGCCGAATGTCGGCGGCCAGAAGTAGCGTCGAAGGTGTGCTGGGAGGCGCGCGGGCTCGCCTGCGTGGCTGGTGATTCCAGCGTCCGGTTACTGTTCTGTGACGTGGGATTTCTTCACAGGGCTCGAATATACGTTCGATACACGGTAGGCTGGGACTGGCTTCGGGGGAAGCCAGCTCGGCACGTGAATCCGCAGGCAGAAATGCCTTGGGTGGAGGGTGCTGAGACAATGAGGGGGGATTCGATGGGCGACGACGAACACGCATCGGGTGGAGTATCTGGTGCTGGTGCTGGGGCAGGGGCTGGAGTCCTCGCGGGTCTACCGGCGAGCGTTGCTGCTGTCGAGCGAGAGTCCGGCATCGCAGCCACGGCCGTCGTCACGGCGCTCGTCGACGGGCGACAGCCCGTCTCGTCGGTGCTCGACGCCGAGTTCTTCGCCGCGTTCGAGGAGCTGGCCGCTCGCAAGCGGATGCTCGACGCGACGATCTTGGAGATGACGGCCGAGCTGCTCGGGCGAGACGAGATCACGCCGGTGGCCTTCTCTGGTTCTCTGGTGCGTCGGGGTGGGTACCGGTCCGTGAACGAGGCCGTGCGGCAGACCTTCGGCCTTCGCCGAGCCGAGGCGGCCAAGCTTCGCGAGGTCGCCGAGGCGACGCGCGAGCGCATCAGCATGACGGGCGAGGCGCTTCGGCCCACACGGAGCCAGGTCGCGGTCGCGGTCGCGGAAGGGCGGGTGACGCTCTCGCAGGCGTCGGCGATCGTCGCAGGGCTGCGCGAAGCGGGCGGCAGCGTCGATATCGCCGACCTCGATCGCGCAGAGTACGAGCTCGTCCAGGCCGCGTGCGGGCTCACCCAGGAGGACGACGAGCCGGCGTCGCCGGAGCGTCTGGCCAAGCAGGCCGCCGTGTGGGTGGCCTTCCTCGACCCAGACGGCGCGGAGCCCAACGCGGAACGTCAAGCCGCGAAGCGAGGACTCTCCTTCACCCGTCGCGCTGACGGCATGGTGCAGGGCAGGCTCCTCGCGACCCCGGAGCAGGGCGAGGCCATCATGCGCGTCCTCGACGCGTATCTCTCGCCGCGGCGCGACCACGCGTGCGAAGCAGGCGACGAGCCCAGCGGCACCCTCGCTCCTCAGGAGGAGCCGCAGATCCGGGACGATCGCAGCTTCTCTCAGCGACGCATCGACGCGCTCGTCTCGGTCTTCGCTCAGCATGCCGAGTCCCCACGCGCGCCCCGGACCGGCGGCGAAGCGCCCACCCTGGTCATGACCGTCACGCGGGCCGGTCTCGCGGGAGCCGCCGAGACGCCGGCGGACATCTCGCGGCTCGAGCACAGCGGCGAGGCTGTCCCGGTCGAGGCGGCCCTGCGCATCCTCTGCGATGGCATCATCCGGGTTGCGCTCGTCGACGACGACGGCGAAGTCCTCAAGCTCGGCCGCAAGCGAAGACTCTTCAGCCCGGCTCAACGGAGAGCGGTCTTCGCCCGAGACGGCGGGTGCAGAGCGCCCGCGTGCGAGCTCCCTTTCGACACCGTCGAGATCCACCATGTCACCCCGTGGTCGAGAGGTGGACGCACCGACACGAGCAACGGCATCGCGCTCTGCACCTTCCATCACCACGAAGTGCACCTGGGTCGGCTCACCATCTTGCCCGCGCAGAGCCGGACGTGGAAGGTCGAACCCGCAACCGGCCCCAGGGTGGCTCGCACGCGCATCCGCGAGACACCGCGCGCGGTCCAGTTCCAAGCAACACCCAGCAGCGCCGAGGAGGCGCTTGGAAAGATGAGCGCATGACAGCATTCCGAACTCAGCAGTTCCCCACCATCGAGGTAATCAGGGGGCGTTGGGCGCTCGCTGCGGCCATCGAGACCGCGATCCTCGGCGAGGGTGGCGACAACTCCCGCGCCGACGAGCACGGCTGGTTCTACTCCGACGGGGGTGGCAGCTGGGCTCGGCTCACCCCGCTCCCCGACGGCCGGGCCGTCCTCGCTGGCATCGACCGCGACCACTCCGAGACGTACAGGCGGGGCTTCGACCTCATCACTGGCATGCCCGAGTGGGGAGTGGCGCACGTCGAAGCCGCCGTCAGCTCGGAATCGGGACGCCGCTGGGTGGCAGGCGGGGAGCAGCCCTGGCTCGGATTCGTCTACTGGCGCGAGAACGCGGGGGAGGCCTGGCGCACCGTCGACCACGGCATCGCCGACGGACTCGACCGGCACCTGCTCCCCGTGCTCAGCGAGGAGCAGATGCTCGCCGCCGCCGCCGACTGGTTCGAGGGCGCCGTCATGGACCTCGACGACCCGGAATCAGCCCCCGAGCAGGTCGACGCGGAAGCCGTCCGGCGGGGCGCCGAGCTGGGCCAGGACCTCACCGCAGAGGCGCTCGCTGCGGTCCTCCCCTTCGAGGGGATGCACGTCGAGGCGGCCCTCCGCGCGGCACGCGCGTTCTCGACGGCACCCCGCTAGTCGCGGCTCCTCGGCCCGTTTGAGCTGAGCCGCGTCGAATCCACGCTCGGGGCGGCACCATCGCCCGCCTCGTGGCTCTCCCGACTCTCCCGAGCCGCCGCGTCGAGCTGTTCCGCCTCTTCCCCGCCGACCGCCTCGCCACGAGCCACAAGCCCGGCAACATCAGAGAGGGGGATCTGCTTCAGGAAGAGCGAGAGCAGGAACGCGAGTGCGATGAACGGCACCAGGTACCAGAAGACGGGAGCCAGAGCGTCGGCGTAGGCCGTGACGATCCCGTCCCGTACCTCGTCCGGCAGCTGCGAGAGCGTCTGCGGGTCGATCGTCGAGGTCGCCGTCGCCGCGTCAGCCGGGCTGGCGCCGCTCGCCGTGAAGACCGAGGTGAGGTTCTCCGTCAGTCGCGTCGTGAAGATCGCGCCGAACACCGCCGTGCCGAGTGCTGCCCCAACCTCACGGAAGTAGTTGTTCGTACTCGTCGCCGTGCCGATCTCGGCCGCTGGCACCGCGTTCTGAACGACCAGGACGACAACCTGCATGATGAGCCCGAGCCCCGCCCCGAAGAAGAACAGGAACACGCAGATGAGCCAGATGGGCGTATCCGCCGTCAAGGTGGTCATCGCCACCATCGCGAGACCGGTCAGCACCGTGCCCACGATCGGGTAGATGCGGTACCGCCCCGTCTTCGAGATGAGGATTCCCGAAGCGATGGACGTGCCCATGAGGCCCGCCATCATCGGCAGCATGAGCAGTCCAGAGGCTGCGGCCGAGGTGCCAGACGACATCTGCAGGAACGTCGGGACGAAGCCGATCGCCGCGAACATGCCGATGCCGAGCGTCAGGCCGATGGCCGTCGCGTTCACGAAGATCGGGTTCTTGAAGAGACCCAGCGGGATGATCGGATCCTCCGCGCGCGACTCGACGAAGACGAACATCGCCGCCGCCACGAGGAGGCCGAGGCCCCACGCCCACGTGACCATCGATGCCCACCCGTGCTGCGCATCCGCACCGAAGTCGGTGAAGAAGATGAGGCAGGTCGTCGCAGCAGACAAGAAGAGCACGCCGAGGTAGTCGATGCGCTTCGTCGCCTTCTTGCTCGGCAGCTTCAGCGCCACCACGGCGATGACAAACGCCGCGATGCCGACCGGGATGTTGATGTAGAACGCCCACTGCCACGTCAGGTGGTCGACGAAGTAGCCACCCAGCAGTGGGCCACCGACGGCCGAGAGCCCGAAGACCGCGCCGAGCGGGCCCAGGTACTTGCCGCGTTCGCTGGCCGGCACGATGTCGGCGATGATCGCCTGCGACAGGATGATGAGCCCGCCGCCGCCGAGGCCTTGGATGGCGCGGAACACCACGAACGCCCAGAAGCTGTCCGCGAAGGCGCAGCCCACCGACGCGAGCGTGAAGATCGCGATCGCGATGAGGAAGAGGTTCCGTCGCCCGAGCACGTCACCGAACTTGCCGTAGATCGGCATGACGATGGTCGTTGCAAGGAGGTAGGCGGTCGTTATCCACACCTGGTGGTCGACCCCGCCGAGCTCGCCCACGATCGTCGGCATCGCCGTCGAGACGATCGTCTGGTCGAGGCTCGAGAGGAGCATGCCGGCGATGAGGGCGCCGAAGATGGTCCAGATCCTGCGCTTCGTGAGCAGGAACTGCGGCGCAGCTGGCGCCGGTGCACTGGTGGTCATGCGTGGGTCCGTTCGAGGAGTGCGGTGCGGGAAGAAGAGGGGAGGGAGAGAAGGGTGGGGGAGAGAGGAAGGCTGGGGAGCGGGAGGAGGCGTGGCCGAGACGAGGGGGCAGGCGCCGCCCTCAGCGCTGCACTACGGCGCGCATGGCGGCGACGCGTCTGGAGACGACCGTCTCCATGTCGTCGGTGTTGTCGGTCGTGAAGAACTCGAAGGCACTCGCCCGCATGATGGACATGAGGAGCTGCACGGCTGCGGAGGCGCGAAGGTCCCCGGTCGGGAGCCCCTCTCGACGCTCGACGAGGGCGACGTCTCGCTTCTCGTCGCTCGACATGTGCTCGAGCACCCGCTTGAAGAGCTTCGGCTCCTGGTCGATGACGGCCATGACTTCGCGGATGTCGCCCGAGTTCGGCTCCGGGTCGGACTCGCGCCACCGCTCGAGTGCCAGGTGTGTCAGCGCTTCGAGGAGGTCAGGGCTCAGCTGCTCGCTCCCGGGGTCGCCGCCGGCCACGAAGCGCTCGTCGAGGTGGGTCGTGTCTCGTCGGGCCGAGATGCCGAGAAGGGCGTCTTCCTTCGAGGCGAAGTAGTTGAAGAACGTCCTTCGGGAGATGCCGACCTGCTCGCAGAGCTCCTCGATCGTGAAGCCGGGAAGCCCGACATCGAGGGCGCGGCGTCGGGCCATCGACGAGATGTCGCGGCTCGTCCGCGCCATCTTGCGAGCCCGCAGATTCGTTGCACTATCAATCACTAGTGCAGTATTGCACTAATCGAGGAAAGTGCAACAAGTTCTGGGCGCGGATGCACGTCCCGCTCACGCGCATCCCTTGGCCTACGCTGTCCCCTAGTACCCCGAGGAGACCCGATGGCCGAGATCCCGCACATCACGATCAGCGCTGGCTTCATCTTCGCGATCATCGACCTGATCATCCGAGTCATCGCGATCATCGTCGTGCCACGCAATCGGAAGCCGAGCGTCGGCATCGCCTGGCTCATGGCGATCTTCCTCATCCCGTACGTCGGCGTCATCGCGTTCCTGCTCCTCGGCAGCTTCCGTCTCCCCACGAAGCGCATGGAGCGCCAGCAGGAGGTCACGACCTTCATCAACATGGCCGTCGGGAGCGTCGAGGTCGAGCCGACCAAGCACAGCGACCCGGCCTGGTTCGACTCCGTCGTCGCCCTCAACCGCACGTACACGGCCATCCCCCTCATCAGCGACAACGAGGTCGTCCTGCAGGGCGACTACGAGGAGACCATCGTCGCGATGGCCGCCGAGATCGATACGGCAGAGAAGTGGGTGCATGTCGAGTTCTACATCCTCGCCTGCGACCACACCACGCTGCCGATCTTCGATGCTCTCGACCGAGCGGTCGCCCGAGGCGTGAGCGTTCGCATCCTGCTCGACCACATCGCCTCCATCCGCGTGCCCGGCTACCGCAAGCACACGCTGTCGCGGCTCAAGGCCCTCGAGCGGGCCGGCGCCGAGTGGCACTACATGCTCCCCGTCCGCCCCTGGCGCGGCGAGTACCAGCGGCCAGACCTGCGAAACCACCGCAAGCTCCTCATCGTCGACGGCAACTCCGCCTACCTCGGCTCGCAGAATGTCGTCGACTCGACGTACAACAAACGCGGCAACATCCGCCGCGGCCTCCACTGGCACGACCTCATGGTCCGCCTCGAGGGGCCGGCCGTGCACGCCGTCAGCGCCGTCTTCATCACCGACTGGTACTCGGAGTCGGGAACGATCATCCCGGAAGACCTCACCGACGTCGAGACGATGCCGCAGGAAGCGCGGATGGACTGCCAGATCGTGCCGAGCGGCCCCGGGTATCCCAGCGAGAACAACCTCCGCCTCTTCCTCAACCTCCTCTACGTCGCCCAGAAGTCGATCATCATCACGAGCCCCTACTTCGTTCCGGACGAGTCGATGCTGTATGCCATCACGACCGCGACGGCACGAGGGGTGGTCGTCGAGCTGTTCGTCTCGGAGATCGGCGACCAGGCCATGGTCTACCACGCGCAGCGCTCCTACTACGAGGCCCTGCTGCTCGCGGGGGTGCGCATCTGGATGTACAAGTCGCCGACCATCCTGCACGCCAAGCACTTCACGATCGACGACGAGGTTGCCGTCATCGGGTCGTCCAATATGGACATGCGCTCCTTCTCGCTGAACTTCGAGGTGTCGCTCATGGTGCGCAGCTCGGACTTCGTGGAGGACCTCCGAGAGGTGCAGCAGGACTACCGCGAGCAGTCACGAGAGCTGACGATGTTCGAGTGGCGGAAGCAGCCGCTGCGCTCGACCGTCCTCGACAATCTTGCGAGACTCACCGCGGGTCTGCAGTAGCCGAACCCTGGGTGTTCGCTCCCACTCGAGCACGAGGCTCGCCGCCGTTGTCGGGGGTCGGGAGTAATTTTTGCGAGTGGGCCCGACCGGGCTCAGATCGACCGACGCGTGCAGGAGCAGCGAGTCATGCAGAAGATCATCCCGAACCTTTGGTTCAACAAGAATGCCGAAGAGGCCGGCGAGTTCTACGCTTCCAGCTTCCCCAAGACGACGACGTCCGTGGAAGCCCGATACCCCGAGACCGACCTCCTCGACTTCCAGAAGGACTTCGCGGGCCTGCCGCTCGTCGTGGGCGTGGAGATCGACGAGTACCGGTTCACGCTCATCAACGCCGGCGACCAGTTCAGGCCGAACCCGTCGGTCTCGTTCATGCTCAACTTCGACCCGCGCGTGCTCGGCGGCGACGCGGCGTCGGTGCGAGCGAGCCTCGACAAGCTCTGGACTGCGCTCAGCGATGGCGGCAAGGTGCTCATGCCGCTGCAGGAGTACCCCTTCAGCCCGCACTACGGCTGGGTCGAGGACCGCTACGGCGTGAGCTGGCAGCTCATGTTCGTCGATCCCGCCGGGCTGAGCACGGCCGACGAGGCCCGGCCGTTCATCGTGCCGAGTCTGCTCTTCGGCGGAGCGGCGCAGAACAGGGCGCGCGAGGCCATCGACTTCTACGTCTCCCTGTTCTCGGATGCGCGCATCGGCACGATCGCCGAGTACCCGGCGCCTTCGGGTCCCGCTCCGGCGGGTGCCGTCATGTACGCCGACTTCCAGCTCGCCGGGCAGTGGTTCGTCGCGATGGACAACGGGGCCGGCCAGGAGTTCGGCTTCGACTGCGGCGTCTCACTCGAGGTCGACTGCGCCGACCAGGCGGAGATCGACCACTACTGGAGCGCGATGAGCGCCGTCCCGGAAGCCGAGCAATGCGGCTGGCTGGTGGACAGGTTCGGAGTGAGCTGGCAGATCGTGCCCACGAACATGGGGGAGCTCATGGCGAAACCGGATGGCTACGAGCACATGATGCAGATGAAGAAGCTGGTCATCGCCGACTTCTGATACCTACCACCGTGTGGCATCGAGGGCGCTCGGGTTCGAACACATCTTCCCAGGATTCGTCGGGTCGCCAGCCAGGCGAGCCGCCTACTCTCGCCGGTATGGCAGAGACACACGAAGGTGAAATGCTCGGAGCAACCGAGCCCGATGAGAACGGCACGGAGAAGGACCCCTCGAACTGGGTCACCGGCGACGAGCCAATGACCGGCGCGCAGCGCAGCTACCTCGACACGCTTGCCCGCGAGGCTGGCGAAGAGATCCCTGCGGACATCACAAAAGCCGAGGCGTCGGAGCATATCGACCGCCTCCAGCAGAAGACGGGTCGCGGCGAGAGCTGACCGCGGCAAGAGAAAGGGCCAGGCCAGGTCGCGTCCAGCGACCGGCCTGGACTTTTTCGTGGAGCGGATGACGGGAATCGAACCCGCGCTATCAGCTTGGGAAGCTGAAGTTCTGCCATTGAACTACATCCGCGTATTCAGCACCCCGGGGCGATGAACTCCACCATCGTACAACGAAGCCACCTGGGGGTGGTGGCGGCGCGGCCGTGAGGGCCTGCCTGAGGTGCCCACCCAACTCCCCGGAATGTTGCGGTCCAATTTCAGATCTGTCATTGTGGACCGCACGCTGCAGTGGGGCCGACATGGGGGAATTTCGGTTCACTGCTTGACACTTCCAGGGGGAAACATGAGCGATATTCTGCGCGCCGAAAAACAAGGACCGAGCAGGCGGGCGGTCGCATCTGCGGCGGCGTGGGCTCTGCCGACCATTGCCATCGCGGTCTCCGCTCCAGCCCAGGCGAGCTCAGGGGTACCGGCACAGCCGGCGGGCCTGAACGGGTGGATCGCCTTCAGCTGGCCGCAGGCGGGGCGTGGCACCTACGGCATCGAGGGGCGCCCCGGTCAGAAGCACATGTACGGACGCTACGGGCTCTGGGTGACGAATACGACGAGCAAATCCGTCATTGCGAACACGCGAATCGTGGTGCACTACCTTCCCGGTCCGAGCTCATGGTCGCCGAGCGTTTCCTCGTCCTGGAGCAATCTCGACCCGATCGGCACACACGACTTCCCTGAGGGCAGGCACGAGAGCTACCAGATGACCTACCTGCGTACGATCGTGCCGACGGAGGGTGTCACGAACCTCGTCAGCGACATGGTCTTCAAGGGCGACGTCCGCGTTGACGGCAACAAACCGTCCATCTACATCGACAGGTACGTGACGGTGGATGGTGTGGAACTCGCGTTCCGACGGAAGATGGGCACGAACGTGTACACGCCGCTCAACGACAACACCCCACCGAATATGCCGAACACTCCTCGTGACCAGCGCGCATTCAGCGCACCCGACGAGGAACTCGAGTCGGACGCCAGCCCAGCCTGAGGCCGCGCACCTGAGGGGGGAGTGAGCGAACTGAACCTCTGAACCCGACCGGCACCGCGCCGGTCGGGTTCAGTCGCGTTTGGCGACGAGCGCGCGGATGACGAAGAACACGATGACGGCAACCACGGCGACGATGCTCAGTCGAGCCACCATCCAGGCCAAGTGGAAGAGCACGTCGACGAGCCACCACGCGATCACGACGGCCACGATGACGCCGATGACGGTCCACACGTTTCTGCTCACGTCATCAGCCTAGCCTCGCGCATCCGCCGACCAACTAGGCTGACGACGTGCTTCTCAGCGATCGCGACATCAAGCAGGGCGTCGAAGCGGGCCGTATCGGCCTCGAGCCGTACGAGCCCGGGCTCGTGCAGCCCTCGAGCATCGACGTGCGCCTCGACAGGTACTTCCGGCTGTTCGACAACCACAGGTACCCGTTCATCGACCCGGCAGAGGAGCAGCCGGAGCTGACGAGGCTGGTCACGTCGAAGCCAGACGAGCCGTTCGTGCTGCACCCAGGCGAGTTCGTGCTCGCCTCCACGTTCGAACGCGTCACCCTCGGCGACGATGTCGCTGCTCGGCTCGAAGGCAAGAGCTCGCTCGGCAGGCTCGGGCTGCTCACGCACTCGACAGCCGGATTCATCGACCCCGGCTTCACGGGGCACGTCACGTTGGAGCTGTCGAACGTCGCGACGCTCCCCATCAAGCTCTGGCCCGGCATGAAGATCGGCCAGCTCTGCTTCTTCCAGCTCTCGAGTGCCGCGGAGCACCCCTACGGCTCCGCGATCTACAGCTCCCGCTACCTCGGGCAGCGCGGCCCGACCGCTTCGAGGTCGTTCATGAACTTCACCCGTGCCGACGTCTCGGTCACCGAGGCGGGCGCGGCCGGCGAGTAGCTCGAGAAAGGCGGCGAGGCGCTCCGCTCCGGTGCGCCGAACTTCTCTGCGAGGTTGCGGAAACCGGGGCGTGCGCACGTAGCGTTGGGGCAACGTTGTCAACGATGCCCGTGCTCCATTCGGGCTCGAGGCGTCCCCACGAAGGATGCATGGCCCATGCCGCAGACACCACCCCCGCAGCCGCAGCGCGGGCCCGGAACCGGGGATCTCTCCCGCGAGCCGAGCGCTGCCGACATTCGCCGCTGGCGCCGCTACCTCGCCGATGAGCGCGCCGAAGGGTCCGTGTACCGAGACCTCGCGGCGAAGCGCGAGGGCGAGGAGCGTGAGATCCTGCTGGGTCTCGCGAGCGCCGAGGTGCGGCACGAGGAGCACTGGCTGAGCCTCCTCGGCCCGGCGGGCGACGGCGGGGTGCGCGCACAACTCGGCACGCGCCTCTTCGGCTGGTTCGCGCGCCGCTTCGGCTCTCTCTTCGTGCTGGCGCTCATCCAGCGAGCAGAGTCACGTTCGCCGTACGAGCGCGAAGCGGACGCGACCCCCGAGATGGCGGCAGACGAGCGCATCCACGAGGAGGTCGTGCGGGGCCTGGCAATGCGCAGCCGCTCCCGCATGTCTGGCGGTTTCCGGGCGGCGGTGTTCGGCGCCAACGACGGGCTCGTCTCGAACCTCGCCCTCGTGCTCGGCATCGGCGCGACCGGTGCGCCCACGGTGATCATCCTCGCGACGGGCCTCTCCGGGCTCCTCGCCGGAGCGTTGTCGATGGCGGCGGGCGAGTACGTGTCCGTCCGTTCGCAGCGTGAGCTCCTTGAGGCGTCGACGCCAAGCCCGGATACTCCCCAGACCATCCAGCGGCTCGACGTGAACGCGAACGAGCTGGAGCTCGTCTACCGTGCCCGCGGCATGGGCGAGGACGAGGCTCGCAGCTACGCGCACCGCGTGTTCGCGCTGCAGGGCGCCGACCCGGAATCCGGCCCGATCTCGCTGCAGTCCGCCGAGGAAGAGCACGAGGAGCTCGGTACCGCATGGACCGCGGCCCTCTCCAGCTTCTGCTTCTTCGCCGGCGGCGCGCTCCTCCCGGTGCTTCCCTACATCTTCGGAATGAGCGGGATCGCCGCCGTGGCGGTGTCCGCGGCGGTCGTCGGAGTCGCGCTTCTCTCGACGGGCGCCATCGTCGGCGTGCTGTCTGGCGGTCCGCCGTGGCGTCGCGCCGGACGCCAGCTGCTCATCGGCTTCGGGGCCGCGGCCGTGACGTACGTGCTCGGCCTCGTCTTCGGAGTTGCGGTTGGATAGGGCCCATGCCCATTCCTGAGTTCGTCGCCGAGCTGCGCGCCAAGATCGGGCCGGAGCATCCGCTCTGGCTTGCTGGTTCGACTGCCGTCATCATCCGCCCCGCGATGGCACCCGCTGGTGTGTCCGCTGCCAGCGGTGAGGAGGTGCTGCTCGTGCAGCGTTCCGACAATGGGGTGTGGAGCCCGGTGACGGGCATCGTCGACCCGGGCGAGCATCCGGCGACGGCTGCCGTGCGGGAGAGCCTCGAGGAGGCGATGGTCGAAGTCCGCGTCGAGCGGCTCGTGCGTCTCAGCGTCTCGCCGAAGATCGTGCACGCGACGGGTGACCGCGCCCAGTACTGCGACCTCGTCTTCCGCTGCTCCTGGGTGTCCGGGGAGGCGGCGGTCGGCGACGACGAGTCGGTGGATGTCGCCTGGTTCCCCGTGGATGCCCTGCCCGAGATGCCCGAGCATCTCGCCTCCCGTGTGGCCGTCGCCGTCGCGGACCGGCCCGAGTGCGAGCTGCTCGTGGACGGGGTGCCGCTGCCGATCGTCGGACCCGGAGGCTCTCGGTAGGCGTGCTGGCACCGGTCGCCGGTGCTCGTGCTGGCGCGCGCCCATGTGAGTGCGGGGTGCGGGGTGCGGGTGGAGTTTCCCCTGCCGGGCTACTCCGGGGCGCCGACGACGACCTGGCCGTCGGCTGACGAGACGGTGACGGTCACGGACTGCTCCTGCTCGGCGTACGTGAACGTGCATTGGAACTCGGCGCCTTGATCGGCCTTGACCTGCTCTGGGCAGACGACGTCGGTCACCTCGACGAGACCGAAGTCGTCTTGCAGCACGCGCGTGACCTCAGCCTGCAGCGGCTCCGCGGCGAGCACGCTGCCGTTGCTCTGTCCGATGAAGTAGCCACCGAGACCTGCGATGAGCGCCGCCGCGGGAATCGCGAGGATCAGGAGCAGACGAGAGTTGCGCTTCGGCCTGCCTGCCGGAGCCAGCCCTGGCCCTGGCCCGAACTGCTGGCCCTGGACGCCGGGCCCTTGGGTGCCTGGTCCTTGGGTGCCTGAGCCTGGGTAGCCAACCGGCGGCTGCTGGTAGCCGAAGCCCTGCTGTGTCGAGGATGCGGGAGCTGGCGCCCCGTAGGTGGCGCTCGGAACACCGTAGGCGGCGTTCGGGGTCGCATACCCGGAGCCATACCCGGAGTCGTACCCGGAGCCGGCTCCAGGCCCGAAGCCGGACGCCGATGCCGCGTGAGCGCCGGGACCGTACGCGCTGGGGGTTGACCTCGCGCCTGACGCCGTCCCGAACTGGCTGGTCTGGCTGGTCTGGCTGGTCTGGCCGGCCTGACCGGCGTTACTCGCACCTGGCGTCGCCGATGCGGCCGGGTACCCGGGCTGGGGGAACGGCTGGCCGTACTGGGAAGGCTGCTGATGCTGTGCCGGCTGCTGGCCCTGACCCTGCTGACCCTGCTGGCCCGGCGCATATTGCTGGTTCTGGCCCTGGCCCTGGCCCTGGTTCTGGTGCTGGTGCTGGTTCTGGCCCTGGCCCTGGCCCTGATTCTGGTTCTGACCGTAGTGCTGTTCCGGCCCCGACCCCTGGCCGGGCCCGTGCGGTCGATGAGCCTGCTGCCCCTGCTGCCCCTGCTGCCCCTGCTGCTCCTGCCGCCCCGGCTGCGGGTCGCGCGGATCGTTGGGGTCGCGCGGCCTCTGCGGGCCGCCCTGCGGTGGGAAGGTCATCGTGGTTCCTCCAGCTTGCTTGCTGCGACGTGCATGAGCGGGCCCGGCCTAGCCGGTTCTCGCGTTCCCGATCGCATCCCAGAACGCGCTCGCCTGATCTGCAGTCACATTGGTCACGTACTGAGGCGCGAGCGACGCGGGGTCATCCGGCAGATCGTCGGCAGTCGGCGTGCCCGTGATCTCGAATCCGAACTGCACCTCGACGTCGAGCGATGCCGCATCCATCGTGCCGTTCACCTCGATCTTCTGCACGATGCCGTCAGCGCCGACCCACACGTGCAGCGGGAGCAGGGTGCCGAGCTCGTCGTCGCTGAGCTGCGAGCGGAGGTCGTCGCCCAGCGTGTACAGCCCGGCCTCCTCGAGCGAGTCGAACGTGACCGCCGACGTGAAGTGCCTGCTGCCATCTGCCGAGACCTCGAGCTTCTCGGGAAGCTCCTCGCCGTTGCTCTCCTTCGACAGCTGCCATGCCTTCACCAGATTGCACATGTAGATGACGGTGCCGAGGATGCACGTGCGCTGCGGGTCGTTCGCGCGGTCGAGGTCGCCCATCGGCAGGCGTGCCCACGGGGTCGAGACGACCGTCGTGTAGGCGCTGCCGAAGAGGTAGTAGGTGTAGTCGCTGCCAGCGATGTGGACCTCGTCGATGGAGGTTCCCGCCTCGGCGGTCGACTCCTTCGTGACGTAGGACGCGCCGACCACGCTCGTCTCGTGCTGTGTGCTGAGCGTCGCCCCGGTCGAGGCCTTGCCGTGCGTGTAGGCGGTGGCGGAGAAATTCTCGACCTTGGCGAGGCCCTCGACGAGGGAGTCGCCGAGCAGCTCCGCGCCGGTGTCGGCGTGGTACTCGAGCTTCGCCTCGTGGTTCGCGACCGCTGTCGGGGTCGTCGTCGCGCATCCGGAGAGCACGAGCCCGACGAGCAGCGCGGTCGCACCTGCGATGAGGCGTTGGGTGCGCATCAGGACCCCCCGAGCTCGTTGTACAGCGACAGCGCGGTCTGGCCGAGCACCGAGCCCTCCCACCGGAACGGCGGGTTCGCCGACGAGAGGACGGTCGACGAGGTTGCGGCGACGTAGCCGGCCCCGATCGCCGTGTCGTAGTAGACGAGCCAGGCCCCACCCGAGCCTCCCGGCGTCATGCTGCACATGTGGGTGTATCCGCCTGCTGAGCCCTCCCGCCACTGGCTGGAGGCGCACATGTACTCCTCAGAGCCGTCGTAGGGGCTCGCACTCGGATAGCCGACCTGCGTGATCGCCTTGGCCGGGACCCCGAAGGCGATGCCCTGCCCGCCCGTCACGTCCTGGATGCGCTTGCCGTCTTTCTCCTCCATCACGAGGAACGCGAAGTCGTTGTTCCAGCCCTCCCCGTACACGCCCTGGTCGCCGTAGTTGGCGTTGTCGAGGAAGTGCTGCGGGATGCTGTAGTCGGTGGCTGCCCAGCGACCGTACGGCTGCTCGGCCCCGTCGCCGCGGTCGCCGGGGATGAAGACGACGTTGCTCGCGATGGCCTTGTTGCTCTCGAAGTCGACGAGGCAGTGCGCCGCCGTGACGACGATGTTGCGCTCGCCGGAGTTCACGACCGTCGCCGAGCACACCGCGAGACCACTCGCGAACGACATGTACAGGCGACCGAAGGTGGATGCGCCGAGCCCGGCACGGTCGTAGGGCACCGCCTCCGAGACATCTCCGTAGCCGTTCGCCGACTCGGCAGCGGGCACCGAGGTGGTCGGCGGGACGAACGCGCCGGTCGCCGGGTCGCCGACGCCGACCGTGATGCCGTTGTCTGGTGCCGTGTAGTCGAAGCCCTCGGCGTTCTTGAACATGTCGGGGTCTGACCAGAAGTCGTGCGATTCCTGCGCCGAGGACTCGAACGAGTCGCGCAGGCTGACCGTGCCGCCCTCGATGGGCGCGTCGACGGCGTCGTACCCATTTGCCGAGGGAGTCGCCGTCGCGCTCACCGAGCACCCCGCGAGCAAGGCGACCGCAGCGAGCGCGCCGATGCTCGCGAGCAGAGCCCGTGGTCGGCGACGGTGTCGGGTCATGGGGTCTCCTTCGGCACGCTGGGTATGCCGTTCGTTGTCATGCTACGCAGAGCCACCGACACTCAGGCCGCGAACCTGCCGAAAACCCCGGTGGTGGGGACTTCTCCCCGTGAGGCTGCCGAGGCCATCCAGGAATAGCGGCGGGATGGTGCGCGTTGCCCCGACCATGCCAGGAACGCCCACGCTCTCCGTGCTCGACCTCATCCCCGTCGCCGAAGGGCAGTCGAGTGCCGACGCCGTGGCCGCATCCGCCCGCCTGGTGCGGCGAGCCGACGAGCTCGGGTACCACCGCTACTGGGTCGCCGAGCACCACAACACCGAACTCGTCGCCTCGACGACACCGCCCGTGCTGCTCGCGGCTCTCGGCGCGGGAACGCAGCGTATCCGCCTCGGCTCGGGCGGCGTCATGCTGCCGAACCACGCACCCTTCGTCATCGCCGAGCAGTTCGCGACCCTCGAGTCGCTCTACCCCGGGCGCATCGACCTCGGACTGGGCCGCGCGCCCGGCACCGACCCGTTCACCGCCGCCGCGATGCGTCGCGATCTCTCCCGTGATCGCGTCGACGAGTTCCCCAACGACGTGCTCGAGCTCATGGGCTACCTGGGCGATGTGAGGGCGGAGCACGACCGCGAGGTGCTCAATCGCCTCCGAGTCAGCCCGGGGGCGAAGACGAATCCCCAGATCTGGCTCCTCGGTTCGAGCCTCTACGGGGCAGAGCTGGCCGCCGCCTTCGGCCTGCCGTACACCTTCGCGCACCACTTCGCGATGCACGCTGACCCGAAAGCCGCCGCCGACCACTACCGCGACCACTTCGTGCCGTCGCCCGTGCTCGCCGAACCGCACTTCATGGTGTCGGTCTCCGCGATCGCCGCGGAGACGGTCGATGAGGCCACCCGCCTCGCGCTCCCCAGCAGGGCGGCCATGCACCAGATCCGGTTCGGCCGCCCTACGAGGGTCCTCTCGCCAGAGGGCGCCGCCGCGTACGCGGACCGGATGCAGGACCGCTCCCTCTACGACGCGACGACCGGCACGCAGCTCGTCGGGACCCCCGAGATGGTCGCCGACGGCATCGACCGCCTCATCGAGCGCACGGGGGCCGACGAGGTGATCCTCGCCGCCACGACGCACGACGTGGAGGTGCGCATCCGCACGATCGAGGCGCTCGCGGAGCTGCGCGACCCGGCAGCCTGGGAGCCGCGCGCGACTGTCGGTGCACATCCGCATAATTGACGGGTGACTTCCCACGCGCGCCATGCCTCTTCCGCCTCCACTCCTGACGACTTCACGTTCGACGACCCGAGCGACGCCCCCGACAGCACCGACGAGGCGCTGCTCCGCGCGCTCGCGGTGACGTTCGCCGGCGCTGGCTTCACCGTCGACGGGGTCGAGTCGCGTCTGGGGGCCGAAGCGGCGGATGCGCTGCACCGCGACCTGCTCGAGCCTGCGTCGTTCGCCCTCTCGCGTGAGCCGGACGACGCGCTCTCCGCGCTCATCCGCCTGTTCGTGCTCGCGGAGACCGTCGAGGCGGGCGACGTCCCGGCACTCGACGAGTTGCTCGCGGCCCGCCTCGTTGCTCGCGTCCCGCGCCGGAGCCCCACGGAATCGGCTCAGGAGGCCAGCGCCGAGGAGCTCGCGGACGAGCTCGTGGTCGCACTCGTCGACGTGCGCCCGTACGCGAGCGAGGGCGTCAACGGCAGCGTCGAGATGTGGGTCGCCTCCGACCTCGGCGGTGTGCAGCTCGGCCGCGACCAGCCGCTGCGCCGCGACCACGTCGTCGGCATCGGGCCGGCGACGACGCTGCTCGCCCAGCTCACCCCGCGGGAACCCGTCGCCCGCGCGCTTGACCTCGGCGTCGGCATGGGCGTGCAGACCATGCACCTGCTCGCCCACACCAGGCACGTCGTCGCGACCGACATCTCGGAGCGCGCCCTCGCGTTCGCGAAGTTCAACCTGCTGCTCAACGCCGAGGCGCTCGGCATCGCCCCCGGCGGCCTCGAGGACCGCGTGAGCCTGCGCCTCGGAAACATGCTCGAGCCCGTCGCCGGCGAGCACTTCGACCTGTTCGTGTCGAATCCGCCGTTTGTCATCACGCCCCGACGCGAGGGCGAAGGCGGAAGCGACCAGTACACGTACCGTGACGGTGGCAAGCCGGGTGACAGCATCGTCGAGGGGCTCGTGCGCGACCTCGGCACGGTGCTCGCCCCGGGCGGCGTCGCCTGCATGCTCGGCAACTGGGAGGTGCGGGAGGGCGACGCCAACTGGCACTCGCGCCTCGAGACGTGGCCCGCGAACGATGTCGACCTGTGGGTCGTGCAGCGCGAGGACGCGACACCTGTGGAGTACGCCGATATGTGGTTGAAGGATGCGGCTGAGAACGCCGAGCTCTCGAGCTGGCAGCACGCATTCCGCCGCTACCTGCAGGACTTCGCGAGCCGCGATGTCGAGCGCATCGGCATGGGCATGTTCTTCCTCCGCCGCACCCACGAGGGCGCCGTCGGCGGTCCGCTGCGCCGCTTCGAGCACCTCACGCACGCGCTCGGCCACCCGCTCGCCGCGCACATCCGCGACGGCTTCGAGGCCATCACCTGGCTGCGCGGGGTCGACGACGACGAGCTCTTCGACGAGCCGCTGGTCGTGGCCGCCGACGTGACCGAGGAGCGCCACTCGCGGCCAGGCGACGAGGACCCGAGCATCATCATGCTCCGCCAGGGCGCGGGGTTCCGCCGCACCATGTCGATGTCGACGGAACTCACCGGCTTCGTGTCGGTGTGCGACGGTGAGCTCGTCGGGTCGCAGATCGTCACCGCCATCGCATCGCTCGTCGATGTCGAGGAAGAGGCCCTGCGCGCGAGCCTCGTGCCCGACGTGCGCGAGCTCGTGGCGCTCGGCTTCCTCGAGCCGCGCTGGCGGTAGGAGGTCAGCCGGGCCGGCGACGCCGAGCGTGCTCGCTTCCCGCCGTCATGGGTGCGCCACGACGTTCTCCGGCGCCTCGCCGGCCAAAAGCGCGCGGAGCTGCCGGTCGATGAGTGCGACCATGCGCGGATGCATCGCCGAGGAAGCGCCCCCGACGTGCGGGGTGATGAGTGCGCCGTCGAGATCCCAGAGCCGGTGCCCCGGCGGCAGCGGCTCGGGGTCGGAGACGTCGAGGGCGGCCCGGATGCGGCCGGCCTCGAGCGCGGCGATGAGCGCCTCCGTGTCGATGACTGGTCCGCGCGCGACGTTCACGAGGAGCGACCCCTGTCGCATCGCGGCGAGGAAGCTCGCATCGACGAGGTGCCTGGTCTCGTCG
The DNA here is from genome assembly GCF_015351285.1 of Pseudoclavibacter sp. VKM Ac-2888. Classification (NCBI taxonomy): domain Bacteria; kingdom Bacillati; phylum Actinomycetota; class Actinomycetes; order Micrococcales; family Microbacteriaceae; genus Pseudoclavibacter; species Pseudoclavibacter sp. VKM Ac-2888. Next base: position 2,575,723 of record NZ_JADKSM010000001.1, on the reverse strand, counting down.
GTCAGCGGCACCGTGAGGATCACCACGTCTATCCCGGGGAGCAGCGCCTCGAGGCTCGAGATGGGGTGCACGCGGTCGGGCCCGCCATCGGCTCCGCGGGCGGAGCGCGCGAACCGGAGCACGTTCACCTCGAAGCCGCTCAGTCGATGCTCGATGGCCTTGCCGACGCCGCCGTACCCGACGATGGCCACCGTGCGGTCGGCGAGGCTCTGGCCGGGCTGCTGATGCCACACGTGCCGCTGCCCTGCCGTCGTGTACTCGGGGATGCGGCGGAGCGACGCGAGCGTGAGCCCGAGTGCGAGCTCGGCCGTGGAGGCCTCGTGCACGGAGCGCGCGTTGGCAACCGTGTGACCAGCGGGCAGGTGGGCGAGCACGTCCTCGTACCCGATCGTCTGGGCCTGGACGAGTCGCGTCGTCGTGCGCCCGAGGCTCGCGGTGAGGCTCGGGTCCTGCTGATAGGGGAGCACGACGAGGTCGATGTGCGGGGCGGGTGACGGCGTCGTCAGATCCCAGGTGATGCACTCGAGGCTGGCGGCGATCTCGAGCTGCGTGATCGAGGCCGCGAGGGCGGGGGTCGGCACCGAGACGAGGAGCTGTTCGCTGCGGGTCACGATACGGGCTCTTGCTTACATACTGAGTTCATGCACATAATGTAAGCCAGACGCGGTCTCAAGCCAAGCAACTCCTGTTCTCCACCAGTGAGGCCCAGACCGCGCGAGACCCCACCTCGATTGGACGACAATGACGTCAGAGATCATCACGATCATCCACACGGCGATCGCCATCCTCGGCGTCGTCGTGCTCATCACGCGCTTCCGGCTGAACCCCGCCGTCGCCCTCGTGATCGGCTCCCTCTACCTGGGACTCGCCACGGGGCATCCGCCGACCGAGACCATCGGCACGATCACCGGCGGCTTCGGGGAGATCATGGCCGAGGTCGGCCTCCTCATCACCTTCGGCGTGCTGCTCGGCTCGATGCTCAGCGAGATGAACGCCATCCAGCGACTCGTCTCGCACCTGCTGCGCATCTTCGGCCCCAAGGGGCTGCCGTACGCGATGGGGCTCACGATCGGCACCGTGCTCCAGTCGATCTTCCTCGACGTGCTCCTCGTGATCTCCGCGCCGCTCGCTCGCAAGATGGCGCCGCTCATCGGCAAGCACGGCACGCCACGCATCGCGACGGCCCTCGCCATCGGCCTCGAATGCGGGATCGTCTTCATGGTGCCCGGCGTCGCAGCCCTCGCGCTCGCGGGCGTGCTCGGCGTTCCCCTCGGACAGATGCTGCTCTTCGGCCTCATCGTGATCGTGCCGACCATCGTCATCTCGATCTTCATCATGACGCTGCTGTTCCGCATCGGCTTCTGGAAGGAGAAGCTGGACGAGACGCAGCCCGTCGAAGGTGAGGACGGAGCGGACGACAGCATCGACGCCTCCCCAGAGCCCGTCGCGCCCCTCAAGACCGAGAGCATCCCAGTCGGCGACCGACTCAGCAAGGTCGGCGGCGTCCCCCGCGGCGTCGCCGTCGCCGAGCGCACCACGACCTCCGAGCCGAAGCTCATCCTGCTCTTCGCGCCGCTCCTGCTCTGCCTCGGCCTCATCGCGACGGGCGCGATCCTGCAGATCGTCGGCGTCGAGATCGACGCGCTTGTCCTCGTGACCGACCCCGTCTTCGCGCTGCTCCTCGCCGTGCTCGGCACGAGCATCATCGGCAGGCTCACGGTCGGCGGCAAGGCGGTCGAGAAGTCGGTTGTCGCGGGCTTCCGCGAAAGCGGTCAGATCCTCATCCTCACGGGTGTGGGCGGTTCGCTCGCGGCGACCGTCGCGGCGACCGGCCTCGGCGACATCCTCGGGCAGGCGTTCAGCGCCAACAGCTTCGCGCCACTCCTCATCGTCTGGGCCATCGCGGCCGTGCTGCACATCGCCGTCGGCTCGGTGACGATCTCGGCGATCACCGCCGCAGGCATCCTCGCGCCCATCGCGTCCGTCATCGGCCTCGACCCGATCCTCATCGCCCTCGCGGCGGGAGCCGGCTCGCTCTTCGCGGTGCACGTCACCAGCAACACGTTCTGGCTCCTGCAGTCGTTGCTCGGACAGACGACACGGGGCACGCTCAAGACGTGCACCATCGGTGTGTCCGTCGCCTCGGTGGTCGCGTTGCTCGTGACCCTTGTCCTCAGCATCTTCATCTGACCCGCACGCACCGACCGATCACGTCCGGAAAGGACCGACATGCACACCAACGCCAAGATCGCCCCGCTCGCGGGAGTCCGCGTGCTCGAGCTCGGGAACTTCATCGCAGCCCCGACGGCAGGGCGGATGCTCGCCGACTTCGGCGCCGAGGTCATCAAGGTCGAGCGGCCCGGAACGGGAGACGAGCTGCGCTCGTGGCGCCTGCATCCCGGTGCGACGACGTCCATGCTGTTCCACACCATCAACCGCAACAAGAAGTCGATCACCCTCGATCTCCGGACCGAGGAGGGGCGGGAAGCGGTGCGCGCGCTCGCCGCCGACTGCGACGTGGTCCTCGAGAACTTCCGTCCGGGCACCATCGAGCGGTGGGGGATCGGGCCGGACGTGCTCAACGAGATCAACCCGGAAATCGTCATCGGCCGTATCTCCGCCTTCGGGCAGACGGGGCCCCTCTCGAGCCGGCCGGGGTTCGCCGCCGTCGCGGAGGCCATGGGCGGGTTCAGGAACCTCGTCGGCGACCCGGACCGCGCCCCCGTCCGCGTCGGCGTCTCGATCGGCGACTCCATCGCGGGCGTGTACGCCGCCTACGGCGTGATGATGGCGATGTTCCAGCGTGAGCAGCGCCGCGGCGCCGGCCTCGGTCCCGCGCCGCTCGAGGAGCGGGTCATCGACGTCGCCCTCAACGAGGCCATGTTCTCCATGATGGAGTCGCTCATCCCCGACTACCAGGCGCACGGGGTGGTCCGTGAGCGGGTCGGCGGGCGGATGGAGGGCATCGCCCCCACCAACGCGTACGTGTGCGGGGATGCGAAGAGCGTCGTGATCGCGGGCAACGCCGACGCGATCTTCGTGCGCTTCATGGGCATCATCGGGAGAGACGACCTCGCCCGCGACCCGGGCCTCGCGACCAACAATCTCCGCTGGGACCGGCGCGACGAGCTCGACGCCGCGATCGGCGCGTGGACGGCGACGCTCCCCGCCGAGGAGGTGCTCGACATCCTCGACGACGCCGGCGTCCCCTCCGGCCCGATCTACACTGCCGAGGACATCAGCGCGAGCCCGCAGTACGCGGCCCGCGACATGATCCAGAAGTTCGACGTGACCGACGGAGGCACCACCGTCGAGGGTGTCGGCTTCCCGGGCATCGTCCCGGTCCTCGGCGGCGCCTCCCTGCCGATTCGCACGCTCGCGCCCGGGCTCGGCCAGGACACCGAGGCGGTGCTCGCGGCCTACGCGGGCCGCAGCGGGCAGACTCAGACCGACGACAACAGCAAGGTGGACGCACGATGAGCCAGAACCCGATCACCTCCGCGCGTCTGCGCGACGTCACCCTGCGCGACGGCCTGCAGCTCACCGGCAAGCTGCTGTCGACCCAGCGCAAGGTCGAGCTCGCGCGCGAGCTCTTCTCGGCCGGGGTACCAGAGCTCGAGATCGGCTCGATGGCGCGCGGCGACCTCGTCCCGCCCATGGCCAACACGCTCGAGGTCATCGAGGCGCTCACCCCGGAGGAGCTCGAGCACAGCTGGGTGTGGGTCGCGACCCCGCGGCACATCGAGAAGGCCGCGGCCGCCGGGGCGAAGAACTTCCAGTACTGCCTCTCGGTCTCCGACGCCCACAACCAGGCGAACATCGGGCGTACCACCGACACGAGTCTCGCGGCCATGCCGGACGCCGTCGCCCTGACCCGTCAGGCCGGCGGGCGCATCCAGCTGTGCCTCGCGACCTCCTTCACGTGCCCCTTCGACGGGCAGGTCGACCCGGACCGGGTCATCCGGATCGCCAACGACCCCAGGGCCGAGGGCGCTGAGGACATCGTCATCTGCGACACCCTGGGCCAAGCGCACCCTGGACAGGTGTCCTCGCTCATCTCCAGGGTCGTCGCCGAGTCGCCGAAGCGGGAGATCGTGTTCCATGGCCACGACACCTGGGGTGCGGGCGTCACGAACTCGATCGCGGCGGTCCTCGCGGGTGCGAGCGTCGTCGACGGCGCGCTCGGAGGGCTCGGCGGATGCCCGTTCGCTCCGGGGGCCAGCGGCAACACGGCCACGGAGGACCTGCTCTTCGCGATGCGCCCCGAGTGGCTCACTCCGGCGGCGTTCGCCCAGATCGTCCGCGAATCGGAGGCGCTGCTCGTCGACCTCGAAGAGCCGAACCGATCGAAGGCCCGCCAGGGCGCTCGCTCCAAGGCCCCCGCGTTCGAATGGGTCGTGCCGGCGTAGGCTGCGACGCTACTCGGCGGGAGCGCGACCGCCGATGAGGCGCGTCGCGCGTTCGGCCGTCTCGACGAGCATCGGAGCCCAGTCCTCGAGCATCTTCGGCTGGATGCGGGCGGCCGGCCCGCTCACTCCCAGCGCCATCCGCACCCGTCCGCTCGGCTCGAACACCGGGGCTGCCACCCCCACGAGGCCGTCGATGCGCTCGTTGCGGGTGATCGCGAACCCGTCTTCCCTGGTCTGCTCGAGCACGGCTCTCAGCTCGACCGGGTCGGTGATGGTGCTTGCCGCGAGGTCGGGGATCGGCCCGGCGAGGATGCTCTCGCGGAGGTCAGCGTTCCAGGCGAGCAGGACCCGCCCCGCGGAACCGACCGTGAGCGGCGCGACCTTGCCGACGTGGACATCCTGCTTCAGCTCGTGCCGCGTCTCGTCGACTGCGATGCAGACGCGGTAATCGTCATCGGCGCGGAAGAGGGTCGCGCTCTCGCCGGTCGCCTGACGCAGCTCGCGCAGGAGCGGCGCGAGCAGGTCGATCGCTTTGATGCCCCGGACGGCTGGCGCAGACCAGTACGCCATCCTCAGCCCGATCCGGAACCGGTCGTCGTCGCGGTCGAGGAAGCCCTGCGAGACGAGATTCGTCACGAGACGCTGCGTCGTGGAGGTGGGCAGGCCGGTCTTCGTGCGGATCTCCGCGAGCGACAGTGAGGGCGACTCGAGGGTGAAGCTGTCGAGGATGTCCGTGATCTTGCCGAGCACCAGCAGCGGGGCGACGCCCGAGTTTCCGGTGGCTGGCGGGGCTGCGCTGCCGGAATCAGTCATACATGGAATCTAGAGCATCGGCTCGCTCGATCGCCGACGACGGCGTGGTTCAGCGCTGGCCCTGAGCGTCGCCGCGCCGGAACGGGGCGAGCAGCTCGCGTCGGTCGCGCCACGCGGCGGTCGACCAGAGCGCCAGCGCGATGAGCAGCACCTGGAACGGCAGGCGGATGAGCCGGGCCGCGTCGGTATCCAGGCCGAACGCATCCGTCCCCGTGACGTACTGGGAGATGTTCCCGGGGAAGACCGCCAGGAAGAACGCGGCGACGACGAAGCCGACGGCGACCCGCCAGCGGCCCGCCGCGATGAGCGCCAGCCCCAGCAGCACCTCGACGACGCCGGAGGCGAGCACGACGAAGTCCGCGTCGAGCGGCAGCCACGTCGGCACCTGCGCCTGAAACTCGGCGCGTGCGAACGACAGGTGCGCGGCCCCCGCGAACAGCAGGAATCCGCCGAGCACCACGCGCGCGATCGTCCGCGCCACCGAGGTCCGGGGCGTGCGCCCCGCGTGCGTCGTGCGCGCGTCCTGTGGCGCGCTGGAGCCGGCCGGTCGGTGGTCTGCTGGCGGTGAAGTCTGCATCCGCCAAGTCTGCGCCCTCCGCTACGGGTGCACCTGCGGGTTGCCTTGGTGCAGCTGCGGCGCCACCTGCGTCGGCGCGGGCTTGGACGGCGCGAACTGCTTCGTCGCGAGGAGCACGGCCACGAAGATCAGCGGCACGATCCATCCGGTCCAGCCGAGGATCGTGGCCTGCGTCGTGTCGACCCGCTCGCCGGCCGCGGCGAACAGCAGGTACGAGCCGGCTGCGGCGTTGAAGGCACCGTGTGCGAGCGCGGCCGGCCACACCGATTCCGAGCGGATGCGCAGCCACGCGAACACGGCCCCGACGAGGATGCACATCCCCGTCATCATGGTCAGCCCGAGCCAGCCTGGCGCATCCACGTAGTTGTAGCCGAGGAGGATCAGCGGTGCGTGCCAGAGGCCCCAGATGAGGCCCGAGATGAGCAGCGCGGGGACGGTGCCGAGCCTCAGGAGCTTCGGGAGCAGCCAGCCGCGCCACCCCAGTTCCTCGCCGAGGGCGGGGATGAGGTTGAGGAACGCGCCGACGGGGATGCTCACGAGCTGCAGCAGCACGAGCACGACAACCGGGAGGGGGAGCTCGAGGTTGCCGACGCCCTCGGCGGCGAGCTGCTCGTCGAGCATCGCCTGGAAGCCGGAGAAGTTCACGAGGTCCATGGAGTAGACGCCGAAGAGGGCGCCGATGGGCAGGGCGGCGAAGATGAGGGCAACCGGGACGACGACGGCGAGCGCCAGGTACGCGATGAGTCTGCCCGCCGGCTTCAGCGGCACGAGGCCGAGCGCGCGCCACGGCCGTGCAGGGCGCTCGACGGCGAACACCGTGACCAGGGCGGCGACTGCCGGGGTCAGCATCATGGCGATCGAGATGACGGGGAACCAGGGGTTGGCGAGCCCATCGCCGAGCCAGAGGGGAAGCGCGACCAGCCAGGAGAGGCCGAACGCCAACGCCAGGAAGACGCAAACGGAGAGCTTGTCACGGGTGGACGGGGTGGTCGGCGTTGTCGTCTGCACCGTTCCAGCCTGGCGTCACGGAACGCGTCCTGTCAAAGAAACGCGAGCAACGCGGCGAGAAGCGGCGGTGGATGCGGCAGCGGATGCGGAAAAGGGATGCTCCCGCCCGTTTCCGAGCGGGAGCATCCCTTCTGCGGGATCGAAGCGGCGGGCTACGCGGCCGCGGAGGTCGCGTTCACCTCGCCGACGAGCACCTCGAGGACGTCCTCGAGGAACAGGAGACCCGTCACCCTGCCGTCGGTGTCGAGCGCCTTGGCGACGTGCGCGCCGCGGTCGCGGAGCACCGCCATGGCGTCCTCGAGTTCCGCGTCGCGCGACACGGAGACGAGGCTCCGCAGTCGCTTCTGGGGGATGGGCGACGTGAAGGCGTCAGCACCCATGAGGTCCATGACGTCCTTCATGTGGATGTAGCTCGTCGGCTCTCCTCGCTCGTCGGTGACGACGTAGCGGGAGAAGCCGTGCTCGGCGACGGCCTGCTGCACGTCGATGGGGCGCGCGCCTGCCGGTAGGAGCACCATCTCGGCGATGGGCACATCCACGTCGCTGACCTTCTTCTCGGTGAACTCGAACGCGCCAGCGAGCGTGCCGGACGTGTCGCTCAGCGTTCCCTCTCGGGTCGACTGCTCGACGATTCCGGCCACCTCCTCGAGCGTGTACGTGCTCGTCGCCTCGTCCTTCGGCTCGACCTTGAAGAGGCGCAGCACGCCGTTCGCGATCGTGTTGAGGCTCCAGATGATCGGGTTGAAGATCTTGGAGACCACGACGAGGGGCGGGGCGAGAAGGAGCGACGCGCGGTCAGGCACCGAGAACGCGAGGTTCTTGGGGATCATCTCGCCGAACACGACGTGCAGGAACGTGACCAGCACAAGCGCGACCGCGAACGCGATCACGCTGATGGCCTCGGCCGACAGCGCGGTGAGCCCGAGCGGGATCTCGAGCAGGTGGTGGATGGCCGGCTCGGAGACGTTCAGGATGAGCAGCGAGCAGACGGTGATGCCCAGCTGGCTCGTCGCCAGCATGAGCGTCGCGTGCTCCATAGCCCACAGGGTGGTCTTCGCGGCGCGGCTGCCCCGCTCAGCGAGGGGCTCGATCTGGGATCGCTTCGCCGAGATGACGGCGAACTCGGCGCCGACGAAGAAGGCGTTGCCGATGAGGAGGACGAACAGCCACAGGATTCCTGGCAGGTACTCACTCATTGGTCATCACCTCCTTGACTCGGTCGTGGGCTCTGTCGTGCGCAAGCTCCTGGCCCGTCATGAGGCTCCGGTCGCCGTCGGGTTCGTCTGGCAGGTAGCGGACCCGCACGATGCGGGTGCCGTCGATGCGCTCGACGCGCAGCATGCCCGACTCGATGGCGACCTCGTCGCCGAGCTCGGGGAGACGCTCGAGGGTGTCGGTGATGAATCCGCCGACGGTGTCGTAGTCGCCGTCCTCCGGCACCTCGATGGCGAGGCGGTCGAGGACCTCGTCCGGGCGCCAGGAGGCGTCGAACGTGACGGAGCGGCCGCGCCGGATGAACCCGGTCTGGTGTCGGTCGTGTTCGTCCTCGAGCTCCCCGACGATCTCCTCGACGAGGTCTTCGAGCGTGACGATGCCCGCGGTGCCGCCGTGCTCATCCACGACGACGGCAACCTGGTGGCGTTCGGCGCGCAGGAGGGTCAGCAGGGCGGATGCGCCCATCGACTCCGGCACGCGGAGCGCCTCGGTCTGCAGCTCGTCGGCGGTGACCTCGGTCTGGCGCTCCACGGCGACCGCGAACGCCTGCTTGGCGTGCACGAACCCCGTGATGTTGTCCGGGGTGCCGTCGACGACCGGGAACCGGGAGTAGCCGGTCTCGATGGCGAGGGCGATGATCGCCTGCGCCGTGTCGTCGACCTCCACGCTCGCCATGCGCACGCGGGGCGTCATGACGTCGGACGCGTCGTGCTCGGCGAACTTGAGGGTGCGCCGCAGCAGGGCCGCGTCGTCTTCCTCGAGCAGGCCGGAGAGCGCGGAGTGGCGGATGAGGTACGACAGCTCGTCGGCGCTTCTGGCACCGGAGAGCTCCTCCTTGGGCTCGATGCCCATGGAGCGGATGATGGCGTTCGCGGTGTTGTTCAGGAGCAGGATCACGGGCTTGAACACCGTCGTGAAGAGCGCCTGGAACGGAATGACGACCTTCGCGGTCGCCCTGGGGAGGGCGAGTGCGAAGTTCTTCGGGACGAGCTCGCCGATGATCATCGAGAACAGCGTCGCCAGGATGATGCCGACGATGGCTCCCGCGACGGGCACGAGGCCCGCGGGAACGCCGACTCCGGTGAGGGGTTCCTCGAGGAGGGAGCTGACGGCCGGCTCGAACGTGTATCCCGTGAGCAGGGTCGTGAGCGTGATCCCGAGCTGCGCGCTGGAGAGGTGCGTCGACGTGATCTTCAGGGCCTTGATGGTGGGCCCGAGTCGCTTCTCTCCGCGGCTTTGCCGTTTTTCGAGTTCGTTTCGGTCGAGGTTGACGAGCGCGAATTCACTCGCGACGAACAACCCGGTTCCTACTGTGAGAACGAGGCCGATGCCGAGCATCACCCATTCGTTCATGCGTGGTGCCTCCAGACTGTGGCGGCCGAGGGGTCGGCCGGAACGTCGAGAGGCTTGGGACTATGACTGGGAGGGTCTTCCATGAGGAGAGATTCTAGTTGCCCTTCGTTTGCCCGCAACTCGGCAAGCTGGGGATCCGCCGGGTCAGGAACGAGCGAGCTGTGCCTCTTCGCGGCCCTGGGAGGTCCAGGCGGGGTCGGCGGAGCGGTGGCCGACGACTCGGTCGGCGAGCGCGTCCAGCTGCTGCAGCTGCTCGACGTTCAGCTCGAGGCCGATGGCACGCAGGTTCTCGTCGACGCGCTGCGGGCTGCGGGTTCCGGGAATGGGGGAGACACCCACGCCGAACTCCGCCGACTTCGCGTAGACCCAGGCGAGGGCGACCTCGGCGACCGAGACGTGGCGGTCGTGCACTTCGCTGAGCTGCTGGGCGACGGCGGCGACCTCGCCGGCAAGCGCGCGGTTCACGGGCAGGTTCTCGGGGAAGAAGCGGGGGAAGTTGGCACGCACATTGGGGGAGACGGCGTCGAGCTCCGCCCACGAGTCGGTGAGCAGGCCGCGGCTGACAGGCGAGTAGGGCACGAACCCGGCTCTGACCTCGCGGATGGCGGGGATGACGTGCGCCTCCAGGTCGCGGCTGAAGATGCTGTACTCGCTCTGCACCGCGGCGATCGGGTGGATGGCGGCCGCGCGGATGATCTCGGCGCCCGTCGGCTCGCTCAGCCCGATGTGGCGGACCTTGCCTTCGGCGACGAGCTCGGAGACGAACCCGACCGTGTCCTCGATCGGCACGTTCGGGTCGACGCGGTGCTGGTAGTAGAGGTCGATGTGGTCGGTGCCGAGGCGCGTGAGGGAGAGCTCGACCTGCTCGCGGACGTGCTCGCGGTCGCCGCGCACTCCGCGCTTGCCGACGCCGTCGCCCTTCGTGATGCCGAACTTCGTGGCGAGCTGGATGCGCTCCCGCTGTGCCGGGAAGATCTTCGCGATGGTGCTCTCGCTGCGGCCGTCGCCGTAGATGTTGGCGGTATCGAGGAACGTGATGCCCGCATCCACCGAATGCTGCAGCGTGCGCAGCGCCTGCGCGTCGTCGATGGGCCCGTAGGCATCGCTGAGGCTCATCGCGCCGTAGCCCTGGACGGTCGTCACGAGGCCGTCGCCGAGGAGTGTCGTGGGGAGCTGGCCTGCCGAGCTGTTCGTCATGGCGTCAAGTCTTGTGCCGACCACCGACATTTCGCCAGCGAGCCGCGCCCCGGGGGTAACACTCGGGGCGCGGCTCGCTACCGCGCCACGTTGAAGGCGACGAGGCGAGCCGAGCCGTCGTGCTGCACGTCGATCGCCGTGAGGCTCGGTGCGGCGACGGGCTCGATGAGGTCCGCGGTGAGTCCGATGTAGCGCGCGAGGACCGCGCGGATCGTGCCACCGTGGGTGACGACCAGCACGGGTCCTGGGCGCCTGGCGGCGTCGGCGACGGCGCCCTCGATGCGGGCTCGAAGCGCTGGCGCCGACTCTCCGCCGGGCGGCACGAGCCGCCCCGCACGCCACTCTGCGTAGTCCGGCCCGATCTCCGCCGGCACGCGCCCCTCCCATTCGCCGAGCGTCGCCTCCGCCCAGCGCTCGTCGATCGACGGCTCGAGATCGCTGAGCGCCGACGCTGTGGAGCGAGCACGGAGCAGCGGCGAGGCGACCACGCTGGAAGGGGCCCACACCGAGACGGCATCCCGCAGCGCCGCGGCATCCGACCGGCCCTTCGCGGTCAGGTCGATGTCGGTGCGCCCCTGCAGGCGGCGCTCGGCGGTCCACGAGGTCGCGCCGTGGCGAACCAGCAGCAGCGCGGTCATCGGGCCGCCCCCGCGAGCTCGGTCCCCGCCGCGTCCCCGGCGGCCGCGAGCCGCGAGCCGTCCGCCGAGAAGATCGCGTCCGGATGCTCCGGCGGCTGCAGGCGCGTCGCCTCGCCAGGCTGGTGGGCCCGGTCGGTGACGATCGAGAGGCGGTCGGAGCCTGCGAGGCCCGTCGTGATCCATCGTCCTGCGACCGGGGTCGACTCGAGTACCTCGAACTCGAGGAGCCCGCCGGCCCCGACCGAGATCGACTCCGGTGCGTACATGGCGTGGAGCGTCGTCCCGTCCGGGACGTCGGGCACCTCGGCGAGCGGTGCCACGCCTCGGAAGAGGCGCCCTCGGCCGACCTCACCGCGGAGCATGACCTTCGCGGGGCTCCCCAGGAAGGAAGCGACGAACGCGGTCGCGGGTCGATCGAGCAGCTCCTGCGGCGTGCCGAACTGCTCGATCGCCCCGTCACGCATCACCGCGATGTGGGTCGCCATGGCAAGCGCCTCCACCTGGTCGTGCGTGACGTACACGCTCGTCGCACCGCTCAGCCGGTGCACCTTCACGAGCTCGGCCCGCGTGTCGAGCCGCAGCCGCGCGTCCAGATTCGAGAGGGGCTCGTCGAAGAGCAGCACGCCGGGCTTCGGCGCGACGGTGCGGGCGATGGCGACGCGCTGCTGCTGGCCGCCGGAGAGCTCGGCCGGGAAGCGATCGGCGAGGCCGTCGAGCTCGAGCATGCCGAGCACCTCGGCGACTCGAGCGTCACGCTCGGCGGAGCCCCAGCCGGCGACCTTGAGCGGCCAGCCGATGTTGTCGCGCACGCGCATGTGCGGCCACAGCGCGTAGCTCTGGAACACCATGCCGAGCCCGCGCTTGCTCGCCGGCACGGACGCGCCCGTGTCGCCGTCGGCGACGACCCGGTCGCCGAAGCGGATGCGCCCCGCCGTCGGCTCCTCGAGCCCCGCGAGCATGCGCAGCGTCGTGGTCTTCCCGCATCCGGAGGGCCCGAGCAGCACGACGAAGGCGCCGTCCGGGATATCGAGGTCGATGTCGCGCACCGCGCTCTGGCGGCCGAACGCCTTCGCGAGGCGGTCGAGGGTGATGGCGGTCACGTGGTGCTCCCGGCGTTTCGGTCGCCCTGCAGTCTGCGGGCGAGGAGGGTGGCGGCCACCGAGATGGCGGCGATGATGAGGGTGATGGCGTTGGCGTGCTGGGTGAACCCCTCGGAGGCGTACCGGAAGGTCATGGTCGAGAGCAGCGGGGTGGCTGGCGTGACGAGCAGCACGACAAGCGACAGGTCGCGCACCATGGTCACGAAGACGAGCACGCCTCCGCCCACCACGCCCCTGGCCGAGAGGGGCAGCAGGATGCGCGCCAGCCGGCGCGGTCCGCGGGCACCGGCGACGGTCGCTGCCTCCTCGAGCTCGCTCGAGACCTGGCCGAGTGCAGCCCGTGAGGTCTGGAACGCGAACGGGACGCTCGCCGCGACGCCCGCGAGGACCAGGATCCAGAAGGTGCCGTAGAGCGAGGGGAGCGGGCCGATCGGCGTCCCGAACTGCGCGATGAACGCGGCTCCGAACGCGACGCCGGGGATGAGGAAGGGCACGTACGACAGGAACGAGATCGTCCCGGACGTGACGCGCGCTCGCGGGAGGCGACGCAGCACGTAGGCGCCGAGCACGCCGAGCACGATCGCCCCGACCGCCACGGAGGCCCCGAGCGCGAGGGTGCCGCCGAGCGCGGTGATGACGGTGGGGTCGGTGAGGATGCCCCGCACGCCCTGCGCGATGCCGGGGTCGGACCCGCCGGTCCAGAAGTGCAGCGTGAAGCCGCCGTCGACGCGCCCCGTGCGCCGCAGCACGGTGCTCACGGCGAGCACGATGCCTGGAACGATCGCCGTGACCAGCACGAGCGTGGATGCGGCGACGAGCAGTGGGATGCGCCAGACGCCGGTCCGCACGGCGCGGGCCTGCGTCGCCTTGCCGGTGAGCGTTGCGAACGAGCCGCGCCCCGTGGCCTTCGTGCCGAGGAAGAGCACGGCGGCCGCGATGACGACGAGGAGGATCGAGAGGACGTAGCCGCGCTCGACGTCGCCCGTCGAGATGGACCCGTAGAGGCGGGTGCTCAGGGTCTGGAAGCGGACGGGCAGGCCGAGCAGGGCGGGCACGGCGAAGTTGCTGACCCCTTCGGCGAAGGCGAGCAGGAACCCTGAGAGGAGCGCGGGGGCGACCGAGGGCAGGGTCACGCGCAGGGCGATGCGCAGCCTGGAGGCTCCGGTCAGCTCGGCAGCCGCGAGCAGGTCCCCGCCGACGTTCGCGAGGGCTGCGGCGACGACGAGGAAGGACAGCGAGAAGTAGTGCGCGACGAGCGTGAGCGTGATCGGCACGGCTCCCCAGGACAGCGCATCCGGAACCGCGATACCGAACGACTGGAGCAGGCCGGGGGAGCCGCCGATGCGGTCGTTGCGGAAGACCGTCTCCCAGGCGAGCGCGATGGCGAAGCTCGGCAGGGCGAAGGGCACGGCGGCGAGCGCGCCGATAATCTTCCGGCCGGGCACGTCGCTCATGACGACGACCCAGGCGAGGAACGCGCCGATCACGGTCGAGAGGAGTCCCGTTCCGAGGCCGACGAGCAGCGAGTTCCCGAGCGGCTGCCAGAAGAGGTTGCCCGCGATGCGCCCCACGAACACGTCGCCCCACGCGCCGGCACCCCGTTCGCCGACGGTCGCGGCGACGAGGCCGCCGAGGGGGAGCGCCACGAGGACGACGAGGATGGCGATGACGACCGCCGCGAGCACGCCGATGCGGCCTCGCGATGCGACCGTCCGCCAGCCGCGGCCCCGCGCAGGGGTGGGGCCGCGGCCGACGGACGTGGCGAGGAGCGTCACTGGATGCTGAGGAGGAAGTCGGCGATCTCGTCGCGGCGCTCGGCGGACGACTCCGGCTCGATGCGCCACGCGCCGAGCTCGTCGAGCGAGACGGCGTCGGCTGGCGCGACCACGTCGCTGCGCGTCGGGTAGTCGCCTGCGACGTAGAACGGCTCGAAGCCCTCTCCGCCCGTCTCGGTGTCATCGCCCATCATGTAGTCGATGAGGAGTCGCGCGGCTGCCGGGTTCTGGGCGTTCGCGGTGACGCCGAGCATCGCGGGGAACGCGATGCCGGGCGACGGGGCGACGTTCGCGGCCACCTGCAGCGCCCATCCCTCGTCCTCGTTGTCGCGGCGGTCGGAGTACGAGGTGAAGCCGACGGGAGGGTTCGCCTGGCCGGTGGCGCCGATCGCGGCGTTGACCGTGTCGGTGTCGTCGACGAGCACGACGTCGTTCGCGTAGAGCTCGGAGATGAACTGCAGGCCCGCGTCGTCCACGCCCTCGTCGAGCACGACCGGCGTGCCGAAGTGCTCCTCGTAGGCGGCGGCCATCTCGTCGGCGCGCAGCGACATCTCGGTCACGAGGTCGAGGTAGTCTCCGCGCACGTTCGGGTCGACCATGACGACCTTGCCCGCCCACGCCGGCTCGGTCAGCTCCCACAGGTTGTCGACCGGGGCGCCATCCGGATGCGCCTCCTCGTTGTACATGAGCACCTTCGTCGAGAGGCGGTTCGCGACGAGGGGCGCCTGGAACTCGGCGGGCAGCGACTCGGCGACGCGCGGCGGCACGTAGGGGGTCAGCACGCCGTCGGCGAGCAGCTCGGTGACGACGACCGGGGCGTCGCTCACGTAGGCGACATCCGCGGTCGTGCTGCCCGCGGTGTGCTCGCTCGCGAGTCGCTGGATGAGCTCGGTCGAGGAGAGGTCGCTCGAGACGACGTCGATGCCGGGGTAGGCGGCCTCGAAGCTCTCCTCGATGCTCGCGACGCGGCTCGTGAAGGCGTACACGGAGACCGTGCCCTCCGCTTCGGCCATCGCGACGAGCTCGTCGTGGCTGAGGGAGTCCCAGTCGACTGCGGATGCCGCGTCGTCGCCGGTGGTCGGGGTGGTGGAGCATCCGGCGAGGAGCGCGAGGGCGGTGAGCGCCGCGGCGGACGTCACGAGAGGGCGGGCGGGGAAGCGCATGGGTGTTCCTTCGTTGTCTGTGGAGCGCAGAGCGGTGAGGGGTGGATGCGTCGAGGCGCATCCGGGTGCGAGGTGAAGCTGGTCGTGGTGCAGGTCAGGAGTCGAGGCGGTCGAGGAGCGTGCCGAGGCGGTCGAGGGAGCGCAGGGAGGGCTCGGCACGGCGGGCGATGGTGAGGATGAGTGCGTTGCTGATCGCCATCGGCACGGTCAGGGAGAGGTAGTCGTCGCTGCCGCCGCGGGGCGCGGCGATGATGGTCGACGGGCGCGGGGCGGGCCACACGACGGTGTCGGTGATGAGGGCGCTGTGCGCGCCCGCCTCCGCCGCCACGTCGAGCAGCGGCCCGAGCACGGCGGGCGCCCGGCGGAAGGCGAAGGCCAGGAGGAGGTCGCCCGCCGAGAGCCGCGCGATCCGCTCGGCGATGTCGCGGCGCGACCCCGTGAGCTGCACGGTGCGCATCCCGAACCGCTGCAGGCGGCGGCTCATGAGATCGACGAGCACGGTCGCGTTGCCCTGCGCGAAGAGGTGCACCTCTCCGGCGCGCAGCACCTGCTCGGCGAGCGCATCCAGCTCGCCCTGCTGCACGTGGCGGGGGAGGTCGGAGAGCGCAGCGAGCTCGTCGTCGACGAATCCACCGAGCACGTCGCTCGCCTGATGGCGCTCGAGGCGACCCCTGATGCGCTGCGAGGGGCCGTCGCCGCCGTGGTAGTCGGCGCGCAGCGCATCCCGAAGCTGCGGGTAGCCCTCGAAGCCGAGGCGCTGCGCGAGCCGGGTGGCCGCGGACTGGTGCAGCTGGAGCGGACCGGTCAGCTCGGCCGCGCTCCAGAAGGTGGCCTCGAGCGGCTGCGTCTGCAGGGCCGACACGAGCCGACGGTCGGTCGGCGTGAGCAGGTGACCCTGCTGCTTGGCGAGGCTGATGATGAGCACGCGAGGAACGCTAAGTGCAAAAGAACTTGCAATGGGTGCAAGTCCTGCACGTTCACGTGCCGTTCATCGAGTGTCCGATTCGGCGTTCCCTGAGGCGCCGCCGGAGCGCCCCCGGAGCGCCGCGGAGTCCGCTGCTACGCGCTCGCCTGCTTCACCTTGCTCGGCACGGGCAGCATCATGAGGAAGCCGACGGCGAGCACGATGCCGATGCCGATGATGCCCATCTTCGGGTTGCCGGAGAGGAACACGAAGAGGCTGAACAGGGCGGGCGTGATGAAGCTCGCGACGCGGTTCGTGGTGGCGTAGAGGCCGAACAGCTCGCCCTCGCGCCCGGGAGGCGTCGCGCGCGACAGGTAGGAGCGACTCGCCGCCTGCGCGGGACCCACGAAGAGGCACAGGGCGAGGCCGAAGATCCAGAACACGGTCTGCTCGGACGGCAGGAAGAGGAGCACCACGGAGAACGCGGTGAGCGACACGAGCGACGCCATGATGACGAGCTTCGGCCCGAAGCGGTCGTCGAACCAGCCGGCAGCGAGCGTCCCGAGGCCGGCGACGAGGTTCGCGGCGACCGCGAAGTAGATGACCTCGCTCGGCGCGAAGCCGTACACCTGCGCCGCGAGGATCGCCCCGAACGCGAAGATCGCCTGCAGGCCGTCGCGGAAGACGGCGCTCGCGGCGAGGAACAGGAGCAGCTTCGGGTCGCTCTTCGCGAGCTTCCCGATCACGCGGAAGAGAACGCCGTAGGAGGCGAGGAAGCCCACCTTCGGGCGGTTCTCGTCCTTCGCGATCTCCGGCACCTTGAACATGACGGGGAGCGCGAAGACGACGTACCAGACGGCCGCGAGCACGATGGCGAAGCGGATGTCGAGCGCGCCCCCATCCACCCCGCTCGGCACCCCGAGCACCCCGTTCCGGCCCTCCGCGCCGAACGACTGGATGAACAGCACGAGCAGCAGCACGAGCAGCACGATGCTGCCCAGGTAGCCGAGGCCCCAGCCGATGCCAGAGATGCGGCCCACGTTCTTGGGCGTCGAGACCTGCGAGAGCATGGCGTTGTAGTTGACGCCGCTCAGCTCGGCGAAGATCGTGCCGACCGCGAGCAGCAGTGCGCCCCAGAAGAGGTACTCCTCGCCCGGCTGGATGAAGAACATGGCGAGCATGATGAGCACGGTGATGCCCGTGAAGATGCCGAGCCACAGCTTGCGCTTGCCTGAGCCGTCCGAGCGCTGTCCGAGGACCGGCGCGATGAGCGCGACGAGCAGTCCAGCGACGGTGCTCAGGTTCGCGATGACGTTCGTGGATGCGGCCTGAGCCGCCAGGTACTGCGGGTCGAGCGGGTTCGCGTCGCCCAGCGCCGCGACCTGCGGGTCGATGAAGAGGTCGCTCGCGAGGTAGGTCGCGAAGACGAACGTGACGACAACGGCCTGGAAGGCGGAATTGCCGACGTCCCACAGCGCCCACGCCGTCGCGCGCCTCTTCAGCTCCTTGGGCGTGACCGCCGCCCCGCCGTCGACGGTCTCGACTCGCCCGCTCGGGGTCGGGTCGCTGGAGGAGGGGGCGCCATCGTCGGCGCGGCCTGGGAGTGCCATGCGCGGATTCTATGCGCGGGAGGCGGCGCGCAGGCGAACGCGCGGACGGTGGGGTCCGCGTGGACGTCGGCCCATCCCGGCCCGGTTCGGTCCGGTCCGGTTCGGTCCGGTCCGGTCCGGTCCGGCCAACTTCCGTGATGGTTCGGGGCTGCCCGCCCGGATGGACGTCAGCCGGGCCGAAGCATCACGGAAGTTGGCCGGTGCAGTGCAGTGCAGTGCCCGCGTGCAGGCGCGCCGCCGAAGGCTACTGACCGAGCCAGGTGTCGTAGAAGTACGGGCGGCCGACGGCGTTGGTCTCGATGCCGTGCACCTCGGGGCTCGTGACGAACACCTGGTAGTTGTCGACGATCGGCACCGTGTAGGCCTCCTCGAGGACGCTCTCCTGCAGCTTCGCGAGGTTCGCCGCGCGTTCGTCGGTGCCGTTCGCGGTCTGGGAGACGCCAAGCAGCTGCTCCTCGAGCTCGCCGCCCGCCAGCTGGAACTGGTTGGTGTAGTCCTGCCCCCAGTACTGGCGCAGCGTCGTCGCGTCCAGGAACGAGTTGGCGACGGGGAAGATCGGGGTGCCGCCAGCCGCGAAGACATCGCTGTACGTGCTCGCATCCGTCTGACGGATCTCGAGCTGGATGCCGATCGCCTTGAGCTGCTGGGCGGCGAGCTCGAGGATCTGGCCGGAGCCGTTCACGAACGGCGACGTGTATGCGGGGATCGTCAGGCGCGTGCCGTCCTTCACCCGGTAGCCGTCGCCGTCCTTCTCGGTCCAGCCGGACTCGTCGAGGAGCGAGTTCGAGAGGTCCTGGTCGAAGGCGAGCTTCTCGCTCAGGTCGACCCAGCCTGGTGTCGCGGCCTGCACGGAGGAGGTCGCCGGCTTCCAGTTGGCGTTGAAGACGGTGTCGACGATCTCCTGACGGTTCACGCCGTGCTGGATGGCCTGGCGCACGTTCACGTCGTCCGTGATCTCGGCGTTGGGTCGCAGCACGAAGTTGATGGGCGTGCCGAGGTACTCGCCGTAGATGACGTTGAAGCCGTCGTCGATGAGGCGCTGCTCCTCGCTCGGCTGCACGAAGTGCACGGAGTCGACCTGGCCGGACTCGAGGGCGCCCTGGCGTGCGGAGTCCTCCTCGAGCACGTTGAAGGTGATGGAGTCGAGGTAGGCGGGGCCCTCGTGGTCGAACGCCTCGCTGGCCCAGTCGTAGTCGGCGCGCTTCGTGAGCACGATTTCGCGCTCGGGCACCTGCGACTCGAAGACGAACGCTCCGGTGCCGACGACGTTCGCGAGGTCCGCCTGCTCGTCGAGCGGCAGGTCGATGGTGCTCTCGCCGAGGATGCCGGCCGCGAAGAAGCCGAGGCTGGGGATGAACCCGCGATTGGGTGCGCTGAGGGTGACGAGCACGGTCGTGTCGTCGACGGCCTCGGCGCTCGCGAACTCCCCGGGGACGATCGGCGAGCGCGTGATGCCCTTGCTGTCGTCGCCGAGGCCGAGCACCTCGAGGTTCTTCGCGACGATGTCGGCGTCCAGCGGCGTGCCGTCCGAGAAGGTCACGCCCTCGCGCAGCTTCAGCGTGTACTGAAGTCCGTCCTCGCTCTCCTCCCACGACTCGGCCAGCCACGGGTGCACCTCGCCCGTGTTGTCGACGTAGACGAGCGTCTCGACGAGCTGCGTCCACACCTGGCTCTTGTACCAGTTGTTCGACTGCTGCTGCTGCCACCCGTCGGCGATGGCGGTGACGGCGTGCACGAGGTCGCCGCCGGCGACGGGGGTGTCGGAACCCGCGCTCGCGGTGCTCTGCCCGGTCGCGCATCCGCTGAGGAGGAGGGAGGTGAGGGCCGCGCCGATGACGGCTGCGGAGAAGGTGGAGCGGCGTCTGTTCATGACGGTCCTGTCGTGGGTGGATGCGTTGCGAGGGCCCGAGGGCGGCCAGCCTGAGTGGCGGGCTGGCGTGAGCGTGGCAGGTAGCTCAGGCGGAGTCCAGGATGCGCGTAACAGTGGGGCCGGGGCTGAACTCGCGTGACTCCACGCGTGAACTCGTTGCCTCGTGTGTCCCGTGACTCGTGTGACTCGTCAAGACTTGAGTCGTTCCCACTCAACTCTCAGCCGCCCAGCTTGACGCGTGCACCGTGCTGAGTAAACTTGAGCGCAGACGGCTCAGGTCTTCATGCCTCCGATTCGGAGCACAGAACCAGAGCCGACGAAGACTCAGAACAGACAAGCACTACAAAAGGAGAACCACACATGTCACGTGCTGTTGGAATCGACCTCGGAACAACGAACTCCTGCGTCGCAGTCCTCGAAGGTGGCGAGCCGAAGGTCATCGCGAACGCCGAGGGCTTCCGCACCACCCCGTCGATCGTCGCATTCACGAAGGACGGCGACGTCCTCGTCGGCGAGACCGCCAAGCGCCAGGCCGTCACGAACGTCGACCGCACCATCGGATCCGTCAAGCGCCACATGGGCACCACCTGGACCCAGGCCATCGACGACAAGAAGTACACCGCGCAGGAGATCTCCGCGCGCATCCTCGGCAAGCTCAAGCGCGACGCTGAGCAGTACCTCGGCGACAAGGTGACCGACGCTGTCATCACCGTCCCCGCGTACTTCAACGACGCCGAGCGCCAGGCCACGAAGGAAGCCGGCGAGATCGCCGGCCTCAACGTGCTCCGCATCATCAACGAGCCCACCGCCGCCGCACTCGCGTACGGCCTCGACAAGGGCAAGGAAGACGAGCTCATCCTCGTCTTCGACCTCGGTGGCGGAACGTTCGACGTCTCCCTCCTCGAGGTGGGCAAGGACGACGACTTCTCCACCATCCAGGTGCGCTCCACCGCAGGTGACAACCGCCTCGGCGGCGACGACTGGGACGACCGTCTCGTCAAGTACCTCATCACCGAGTTCAAGTCGCAGACCGGCGTCGACGTCGCGAACGACAAGATCGCGCTCCAGCGCCTCAAGGAAGCCGCTGAGCAGGCGAAGAAGGAGCTCTCCAGCTCCACCAGCGCCAGCATCCAGCTGCCCTACCTCTCCCTCACGGAGAACGGCCCCGCGAACCTCGACACGAGCATCACGCGTGCGAAGTTCGAGGACCTCACGAAGGACCTCCTCGAGCGCACCCGCAAGCCCTTCGAAGACGTCATCCGCGAAGCCGGCATCAAGGTCGACGAGATCGACCACGTCGTCCTCGTCGGTGGCTCCACCCGCATGCCCGCCGTCGCCGAGCTCGTCAAGAAGCTCAGCGGCAAGGAGGCCAACAAGGGCGTCAACCCGGATGAGGTCGTCGCAGTCGGCGCCGCACTCCAGGCTGGTGTGCTGAAGGGCGAGCGCAAGGACGTCCTCCTCATCGACGTCACGCCCCTCTCCCTCGGCATCGAGACCAAGGGCGGCATCATGACCAAGCTCATCGAGCGCAACACGGCCATCCCGACCAAGCGCAGCGAGACCTTCACGACGGCCGACGACAACCAGCCGTCCGTGCAGATCCAGGTCTTCCAGGGCGAGCGCGAGTTCACCCGCGACAACAAGAACCTCGGCACCTTCGAGCTCACCGGCATCGCACCGGCCCCCCGTGGCATGCCGCAGATCGAGGTCACGTTCGACATCGACGCCAACGGTATCGTGCACGTCTCCGCAAAGGACAAGGGCACGGGCAAGGAGCAGTCGATGACGATCACCGGCGGCTCCAGCCTCGGCAAGGAAGACATCGAGCGCATGGTCCGCGAGGCTGAAGAGCACGCGGAAGAAGACAAGAAGCGCCGCGAAGGCGCCGAGCAGCGCAACATCGCCGAGACCACGGTCTACCAGGTCGAGAAGGTGCTCACCGAGAACGACGACAAGCTCCCCGCCGACGTCAAGAACGAGGTCCAGGGCGATGTCGACGCGCTCAAGACGGCCCTCGCAGGCGACGACGACGCGGCCGTGAAGTCGGCGCTCGACAAGCTCAACACCAGCCAGACGAAGCTCGGCGAGGCCATCTACGCCGCAGCCCAGGCTGAGCAGGCAGCAGAGGCCCCCGCGGCCGACGCACCCGCCGGAGACCAGGCAGCCGACGATGACATCGTCGACGCCGAGGTCGTGGACGACGAGGACGACAAGGACAAGAAGTAACCATGGCTGAAGAGCGAAACGAGTCAGAAGCACGCGGCCCCGAGAACTCGGGAGAAGCAAACGAGCCGATCATCAACGACAAGCGTCGGATCGACCCGGAGACTGGCGAAGTTCGCGACCTCGGCACGGCTGCTGGGGCCGAGTCGGCGGAGTCCACACCGGACGACGCCGACCCGGCCGCCGGCCAGGCTGCTGAAGCCGCGGCTGAAGGCCTGAGCGTCGAGGATCTCGAGAAGCTCCTCAGCGGCGAAGGTGCAGAAGACGCGCCAACGGAAGGCGCCCCCGGCGAGAGCGATCTCGCAGTGGAGCGCCTCCACGACCTGCAGCGCGTCCAGGCGGAGTACGCCAACTACCGCCGCCGCACCGACCGCGAGAAGACCGAGGCCTACGACGCCACCAAGGCGGAAGTGCTCCGGTCCCTCCTCCCCGTCCTCGACGACCTCGACCGTGCCCAGAAGCACGGCGACCTCATCGAAGACACCCCGGTCGCCGTCATCGCGAACAAGCTGCGCACCGCAGTCGAGCGCCTCGGCCTCACCGCCTACGGTGAAGCCGGAGAGGCCTTCGACCCCCAGCGGTACGAGGCCATCGCACAGCTGCCGAACCCCGAGGTCACGAGCGACACGATCGCTGACGTCGTCGAACGCGGCTACACCATCGGCGAGCGCGTCGTCCGCGTCGCGAAGGCAGCCGTCTTCGTACCCGCTTCATAAGCACCGCGATCGGCGCATCCGCCCGATCGAACACGGGAGGGGGCACCGCAGCTGCGGGCCCCCTCCTGTCTTCATCCGGAAGACACGTGCTCATCCCTAGGAACAGAAGGACCATATGGCCAGTCAGGATTGGTTTGACAAGGACTTCTACGCGGTGCTCGGCGTATCGAAGGACGTAGACGAAAAAGACCTCAAGAAGCAGTACCGGAAGCTCGCGCGTCAGTATCACCCTGACTCGCACCCGGGCGACACTGCCGCAGAGGCGAAGTTCAAGGAGATCTCCGAGGCCTACTCGGTCATCTCCGACCCAGAGCACCGCGCCGAGTACGACCAGATGCGCGCCATGGGCTCGGGCGCCCGCTTCCAGCAGGGGCCAGGCGGCCCAGGGGGCGCGGGCTTCGAGGACGTCTTCGGAGGCATGTTCAACGGTGGCGGCGGACGCCGCGGCGCGTCGAACGCCGACTTCGAGGACCTCCTCGGTTCCATGTTCGGCGGTGGTGGCGGCGGCTTCGGGGCAGGCAGCTTCGGCGGAGGTGCCGGCGGGCCTGCCGGGTTCCAGACCGGACCGCAGAAGGGGCGCGACCAGAGCGCATCCACGACGCTCAGCTTCATGACCGCCATCCACGGCGACACGGTCGAGCTGCAGGGGCAGGATGGGCGGGTCGTGAAGGTCCGCGTTCCCGCCGGCGTCGAGGACGGGCAGAAGATCCGCCTCCGCGGCAAGGGCGGGCAGAGCCCGAACGGCGGCGAAGCCGGAGACCTCATCCTCACCGTCGCCGTGCGACCCGACCCCGTCTTCACGCGCTCGGGCCTCAACCTGGAGGTGACCGTGCCGGTCTCCTTCGCTGAGGCAGTCCTCGGCGCCACCATCGAGGTGCCGACCGTCGACGGCAAGACCGTGCGCGTCAAGGTCGCGCCGGGCACGCCGAACGGGAAGACGCTCCGCGTGAAGGGCAGGGGCATCGAGTCGAAGAAGGGCAAGGGCGACCTGCTCGTGCACCTCGAGGTGGCCGTGCCGAATCACCTGTCGAGCGCGCAGGAGAAGGCGCTCGCCGACTTCGTCGCCGCATCCGGAGACGAGAGCCCCCGCGAGGACCTGCTGCGTCTCGCGCGCCAAGGCAGGTAGGGGACGCCCATGGCATTCCCCTCCGACCTCGACGAGGACGCCCCGATCTTCGCGATCGCCATGGCGGCGGAGCTCGCGAACATGCACCCGCAGACGCTTCGCCAGTACGACCGGATGGGCCTCGTCACGCCTCGGCGCACGGCCGGGCGCGTGCGGCGGTATTCGCTTCGCGACGTCGCGCAGCTGCGGGAGATCGCGGTGCTGTCGAACGAGGGCGTGAGCCTCGAGGGCATCGCCCGCGTGCTCGAGCTGCAGCGCGAGGTGCTGGGACTGCGCCGCCGCGTCCGGGCGCTCGAGGCGGAACTCGCCGACGAGCGCCTCACGAGGCTCGGTGGTCGCATCTTCGCGGCCGGGGAACGCGGCGATGTCGTGCCCCTCGCCCACGGTCGCCGCACGGCCCGCCGAACCGAGGTCGTCGTGTGGCGGCCGGCGCGCATCCACGATGCCGAGGCCGAAGCCGACGCCGACGCCGACGAGCGGCGCCCGAAGCGAACCCGCGCGAAAGCCTCGGCACCGCGTACGCGCGCTTCCCGCGCCAAGCGGCCGCCGGACGCGTAAGCCCGCGCCGCATCCCGCCTCCCGCGCCCCGCGCCGCGCCTTCCGCCGAACCACCCGCGTCTCGAGCGCCGAAGAGGTCAGTTTCGCCCCATCCTGAGGCCCAGGATGGGGCGAAACTGACCTCTTCGCGTCGGGGTGGGTGCGGGTGCGGCGCGCGGGGTGCGGCGCGCGGGGTTAGCGGGCTCCGTTGCCGCCGTCGACGCGCCACTGCGCGCCGGTCACGAACGACGCCTCGTCGGAGCCGAGGAACACGACGACCCGAGCGATATCCAGCGGCTCGGCGTAGCGGCCCATCGGGATTGCGGCCTGGAACCCGGCCTTCGCCGCCTCCGTGTCGCCGCCGCCGAAGCCCTCCTCCAGTCGCCGCACCATCTGCGTGTTCACGCCGGACGGGTGGATGCTGTTGACCCGCACCCCGCTCGGGGCGACCTCGAGCGCGGCGGACTTCGTGAAGCCGACCACGGCGTGCTTCGACGCGACGTAGGCGGAGACGCCGGGCGCCCCGTCGAGGCCCGCCTCCGAGGACGTATTGATGATGCTGCCGCTGCCGCGCTCGGTCATGACCTTGAGGACATGCTTCATGCCGAGGAAGACGCCGCGCACGTTGACGGCGAAGACCTTCTCGTAGTTGTCGACGCTCGCTTCCGTGAGCGGGCCGACGGCGCCTTCGATGCCCGCGTTGTTGAAGAACACGTCGATCGTCCCGAACGCCTCGACGGTCTGGGCGACGTAGCGCTCGACGTCGGCCTCGTCGGTGACATCCGCGGCGATCGCGATGACCTCGCCGTGCGCCGAGAGGCGTTCGCGCGCGGCCTCGAGGGGCTCCGGGAAGAGGTCGACCAGGGCCACGCGTGCGCCCAGCTTGAGGAATTCCTCAGCTGTCGCCGCGCCGATGCCGCCCGCGCCGCCGGTGATGACCACTGAGCGTCCGGTGAAATCTGTCATGTCGCAACTCCTTTGTCGTCTGGTTGTCCGCGTGACGTCGCTCGCCCGCGGCAGTCGTCGGCCGCCGGAGCTGTATCCCCGACGGCGCCGCCAGGCTAGGTGCCACGCATGCGCATCCACTGTGTACCGACACAGCGAATGCGCCGAAAGCATGCGCCCCGCCCCGCCCCGCCCCGAGCAGGGTCACGGCCACCGCAGAGTTGTGGCGTGACGTCGTGGCGACGTCGCGCAGCAGCAACAAGCCACAACTCCACGGCCTGGGCGCGCGCGTTCGGGTGCAGGGCGCCGGGCGCGGGTGTTCGGACGCCGGACGACGGGCGCGGGTGTTCGGACGCCGGACGCCGGACGCCGGATGTCGGACGTCGGACGCCAGTCGTCGGGTGCCGGACGCCGGGCGCCTGAGTCAGGCGTCGGCGGTGAGGCGCTGCGTGCCGATGACCGAGAGCAGCTGCAGTCGGTCGTAGCTCTCTGTGCCAGGCGTGGCCGTCAGCACGAGCAGCGTCTGGTGCTGCGCGGGGTCGATGAGGAACTGGCAGTGCACCTCCATGGCCCCGAGCTCGGGATGCTGCACTCGCTTCTCGAGCTCGTGCGTCGCGTTGATCTCGTGGTCGGCCCAGATTGCGGCGAACTCCGGGCTCTCGGCGAGGAGCGCATCCACGACCCGCTGCGCTCGAGAGCCTGGACCCTGCTGGGCGACGAAGCCGCGAGCATCCGCGGCGAATGCTCGAGACAGCTTCTCGTGGTCGGCCGACGGGTAGACGTCGCGGGCGCCGGGCGCCGTGAACCAGCGGTAGACGACGCTGCGGGCGTTGCCGACGAAGCGGGTCTCGTCGCCGAAGAGGGCGCGCGCGGCCGGTGTCTGCACAAGCGTCTCGCCCATGGCCGTCATGACCTGCGCCGGGGTGTCGGCCAGGCGGTCGAGGATGCGCATGAGGCCGGGGGCCACGTGCTCGCCGCCGATGGCGCGGCGAGGTGCCTGGTGGCCGGCGAGGTGGAAGAGGTGGTCGCGTTCCGCGGCCGTCAGCCGCAGGCCACGCGCCATGGCGGCGAGCATCTGCTCCGAAGGCTGGGGGCCGCGGCTCTGCTCGAGGCGACTGTAGTAGTCGACCGACATGTCGCTGAGTGCAGCGACCTCCTCGCGCCGCAGCCCCTGCGTGCGGCGGCGGGGTCCCTTCGTCAGACCGACGTCCTCGGGTTGGAGCGCCTCGCGGCGGCTGCGGAGGAAGTCGGCGAGCTGGGCTCTGTCCATGAGGCGAGGCTAGCGGGCGACGTGCTCGGCGACGAGCTGTTCGGAGAGCTCCCACAGGCGGCGTGCATCCGCTTCGCTCGCGACGCGCGAGTAGAGCGTCTGCTCGGCCGGGCGGCCGCCGATGTGGCCTGGGCCCTTCGGGCCGTAGAGGCGGCCACCCTTCGCGTCGGGGCTCGTGGCAGCGAGGACGGCGGGGAGGGCGGCGCTCTGCGGGGTGCCGGTGATGCCGACCCGTGAGAGGAGGCGGATGACCTTGACCTCGGTGGTGTCGCTGGCTCGCCCCATGCCCGGCTGCGCGGCGAGGAGATTCGTGGGTGAGACGCCAGGATGCGAGAGGTTGCTCTGGATGCCCCAGTCGTTCGCCTCGCTGAGGCGGTGGAGGTGCATCCCGAGCAGGCCGGTCGCGATCTTCGACGAGCTGTACGAGCCCATCTTGCTGTAGCTGCGCTCCCAGTTCAGGTCGTCCCAGTTCACGGCGCCCTGGTTGGCGGCGATGCTGATCTGCGTCGTGACGTGCGCCCTGCCCTCCTTGAGGAGGGGGGAGCAGGCCGGTCGTGAGGGCGAAGTGGCCGAGGTGGTTGGTGCCGAACTGCAGCTCGAAGCCGTCGCTCGTGGTGCGGCGCTCTGGTGGTGTCATCACCCCGGCGTTGTTGATCAGGATGTTGATGGGGCGCCCGTCTTCGACGAGCTCCTCGGTGAGGGCCGAGACCGATGCCAGCGAGGAGAGGTCCAGCTGGCGCAGCTCGAGCTTCGCATCCGGGTTCGCTCCTCGAATGCGCGCCGCCGCCTTCTCGCCCTTGGCTTGGTTGCGGACCGGCATGATGACCGTCGCTCCGGCTCGGGCGAGCCTGGCGGCGATGTTGATGCCGATGCCGTCGCTCGCACCCGTGACCAGGGCGAGTTGGCCGGTGAGGGAGGGGACTGGGATGTCGCGGTTCTTGGGCACGGGATGCTCCTGAGTGGTGTCGATGTCGAGATCGCTCCGCCGGTGAGGCGAAGGTGCAGTCTGGCTGCTGGAACCACTCTGCTGGGTCGATCTTCTTCGATTCAGGGCTCGCTCATCCAGGGATCGGTGATCCCTGGATGAGGCTGGTTGCTGGGAGCTGAGGCCGAGGTGTCGGTCAGCGGCGCACGAAGGACACCTTGTCGGCGTCGACGGGCCGGCCTCGGGCGTCGATGAGCTGCGAGGAGACCTGGCACTCGCTTCCCTGGCTGCGGGCATCCACCTTCGCCGGTGCTTCTCGGGGCACGTGTGTTTCGCCCCACTGCTTCATGGCGATGAGGACAGCGCTCAGCTCGCGGCCTGACGGGGTGAGGTCGTACGCCTCTCGCGTGCGCTGACCGGGCTCCTGGTATGAGGCTCTTGTCATCACGTCGGCCTCGACGAGCTTCGCGAGCCTGGCGCTGAGCACGTCGCTGGCGATGCCGAGACTGTCGCGGAACTCGGCGAACGTGCGTCGACCGAGCAGTGCCTCCCTGATGAGGAGGAAGCTCCACGGGTCGTCGAGAACGCCGAGGCAGCGGGCGATCGCGCAAGAGCCGTTGAGAGCCTTGGTGAGGGCGGGCGACTGGCGAGGCATGGGGTGACTCTAGCCTGACTCCATTTTCCGGAGCCAGGCTGACCCGTCCGAGTGTGACCGTGAGCGACCATCTGAGTTGCTAAAACAGAGTCAGCTTCCTATGGTCGTGCCAGGCGGCGCTTCCCCGATGCCGCGCGCCCATGACGAGCCCAAGGAGACTTTGCATGCGCCGAGCACGTCAACTGCCTGAGGCTGACCTGCAGCAAGCGCCATCGCGCCCGGGCACGCGCCGCGCCTTCTGGGCCGCGGCGTTCGTGCTTGCCATCGCCCTCTGGTCGTCCGGTGCGCCGAGCGTGCTGTATCCGCTCTACGCCGAGCAGTGGGGCCTGTCGCCCGTCGTCGTCACGAGCGTCTTCGCCACATACCAGCTGGCTCTCGTGGTCGCGCTGCCCCTCTTCGGGAACCTCTCCGACGTGTTCGGTCGGCGCTGCGTGATGATCGGGGGAGTCGCGCTGATCGGCGCATCCGCCCTCGTGTTCGCGGTTGCCCCGAACGTCGGGTTCCTGTTTGCCGGCCGGGTCCTGCAGGGGCTCGGAGCGGGACTCGCGATGGGCGCGGCGACCGCCTCTCTCGTGGAGAACAACACGAGCGCGAGCCCACGCTTCGCGAGCTCCGCGGCGACCGTCTCCACTGCCGTCGGCCTGACGGCTGCTCTCGCTCTGAGCGGACTCTTCGCGGAATTCGTCGCGATGCCGCTCGTCTGGAGCTACGTCGTGCTTCTGGTCCTGGCAGTGGTCAACATCTGGCTGCTGGTGCTCTCGCCGGACGACCGGCCGACGGTGCGCCGCCGCTGGCGCCCCCAGGCGCCCAAGGTGCCGACGGGCATCCGGCTCGGGTTCATGATCTCGACCCTGTCGGTCGCGCTCGCATACTGCGTCGGCGCGATCTTCCTGTCCCTCGGCGCGCACATGATCCGGGAGTTCGCGGATACGGAGAACAGTGCGCTGATCGGGGTCATCCTGGCCTGCTCTTCGGCGACCATCGGCGTCACGGGCCTCCTGCTCTCCAGGATCTCCGCGCACGCCTCCGTGCTTGCCGGCGCCGTCGTGACCCTGCTCAGCCTTGTGCTCATGGCCGCTGCCAGTGCGTTCGGTTCCCTCCCGCTTTTCTTCGGGTGGTGCATCGTGGGCGGCGTCGCCTACGCACTCGCATTCACCGGCGGACTCGGCCTCATCAACAGGCTCGCGCCCGCGCACCACCGCGGCGCGAGCTTGTCGCTGCTCTACGTCGTCGCGTACGCATTGCAAGCGGGCACCGCGATCGGGGTTGGTGCGATCGCCACGGGTGGGACGCTCGCCACGGCCGTCCTGGTCGCCGCCGCGGTGCTCGGCGCGATGTGCGTCGCGGTCATCGTTCTCATCTCGATCGCGCGGAGGTCAGGCCACATCTCATCGGCTTGACCTTGG
Source organism: Pseudoclavibacter sp. VKM Ac-2888 (assembly GCF_015351285.1). Lineage (NCBI taxonomy): Bacteria > Bacillati > Actinomycetota > Actinomycetes > Micrococcales > Microbacteriaceae > Pseudoclavibacter > Pseudoclavibacter sp. VKM Ac-2888. The sequence continues at coordinate 2,546,288 of NZ_JADKSM010000001.1, read as the reverse complement.
AACCGCGCACGTCGGTGTCGGTGTCAGCGGCTCGCGTCGTCGTCGGGAATGGGGGGTTCTGTCGCCTCCGGGGTGACCAGCTCCACGAGCGTGCTCACGAGCTGCTCCGGCGTGGTCTCCCACATCTGCGGGGAGAGGTGGCCGCTCGCGTCCATGCTCGCGATGCCGTGGGCTCCCGTGAGAAGGAGTGCGCCGTAGAGGTGTGCGCGTTCCGGTCCGACGGCGTCTCCCACGATTCCGAGGAACTCGGCCTGGGCGCGGCTGGCGGCCTCGATCGAGGGTTCCGGGTTAGTCGCGGGCATCGTGAACATCATCTTGAATACTTCGGGTTCGTCGCGCCCGACAGTGAGCAGTGCTTCCAGGGCTGACTGGATGCGCATCCGCGGGTTCGCGTGCTCGTCGTCGCGCAGTTGCCTCAGCTGCTCGGCGATGCGGTCCCAGCTTTCAGCGCCGACGGCGGCGAGCAGGCTCTCCTTATCGGCGAAATGGCGGTACGCGGCCCCGCGTGACACGTCGGCTCTCGCCCCGACCTCGCGGAGGGTGACTCGCTGCGGGCCTCCCGCTTTGAGAAGGTCCCGAGCGGCTCCGAGGAGGGAGCGGCGCGTGGCTGCGGCGGATTCCTGACGACTGACCATGCATCCATCTTACAGTTGACAGCGTCAACTGGGGTGCTAGCCTACTGAGATGACACTGTCACCTGAAAAATCATCCCTCTTCGTCGTGACCGGCGCATCCACTGGAATGGGCGCAGCCACGACTCGTGCCCTTGCCGCCCAAGGGCACTTCGTGCTCGCCGGCGTGCGCAAGGAAAGCGACGGCCGTGCACTCGAGAGCGCGAACGTGCAACCCGTGATCCTCGACATCACACGACCCGAGCAGATCGCCGACCTCGCATCCATCGTCGAAGCCGACGGGCGCCCTCTGCGCGCCCTCGTCAACAACGCGGGCATCGCCGTCAACGCCCCGGTCGAAGCGCTCCCCATGACGGAATGGCGTCGCCAATTCGATGTGAACTTCTTCGGGCACATCGAGGTCACGCAGGCGCTCATGCCGGCGCTTCTCCGCAGCCGGGGCCGCGTGGTCATGATGAGCTCAGTCGGCGGGCGCCTTGCGCAGCCCACGTACGGCGCCTACTCCGGCTCGAAGTACGCACTCGAAGCAGTCAGTGACTCCCTGCGACGCGAGCTCGCCCCACACGGCGTAAAGGTCGTCATCGTCGAGCCCGGTGCAGTGCGCACCGAGATGGTCGGGCGAGGCGGGGCCACTGCCAAGACCCTCATCGCCAACATGACGCCAGACCAGGAGCGGCGCTACGGCGGCCTCATGCACGCGATCCTCGCGCAGTCCGAGGGGTTCCTCAAGGACGGCGTCGACGCGGCGGTGGCGGGGAAGATCATTGCAACGGCAGCCACCAACCCCAGGCCCAGGACCCGCTACACGATCGGGCGCGACGCCGCGATCCTGACTCGCCTCGCGCGCATCCTCCCCGACCGGGCGCTCGACCGCGTGCTCGCCTCCGCACTGCGCCCGCTCTACCCGAAGGCCAGCTGAGCCCCACTCCCACTTCACCCCAACCTCTGCTCCATCACCACAGAAAGTCACCTCATGCCTGCACTCACCGACGCCATCGTCCTCGTCACCGGAGCGAACGGCGGCATCGGCTCCGCCTTCGTCGCCGAAGCCCTCAACCGCGGAGCCGCGAAGGTCTACGCCTCTGCCCGCACCCCGCGCGAGTGGGGCGACGAGCGAATCGTCCCCCTCACCCTCGACGTCACCGACTCCGCGTCGATCAAAGCTGCCGTCGAGACGGCCGGCGACGTCACGATGCTCATCAACAACGCGGGAGGGCTTCCCCCGACGGCAAGCCTCCTCGACATCAGCGAGGACGACATCCGCCGGAACATGGAGATCAACTTCTTCGCGCCCCTCGCCGTGGCCCGGGCCTTCGCACCGACGCTCCGCCGCGCGACGGGCGCGGCGCTCATCGACATGCACTCCGTCGCGAGCTGGGTCGCCTTCGGTGGTGTGTACAGCGCGTCGAAAGCCGCGCTCTGGTCTGCCACGAACGCCCTCAGGCTCGAGCTCGCGCCGAGCGGCGTGCTCGTCACGGGTGTGCACGTCGGCTACGTGGACACGGCGATGGCCGCCCACAGTCAGGATGCCAAGATGCGGCCGGAGGACCTGGTCGCCGCGGTCCTCGACGGCGTCGAGGCTGATTCCTACGAGGTCGTCGCCGACGAGCTCAGTACCCAGGTCAAGGCTGGCCTCGCGGCGCCGATCGAGGCGCTCTACACGCAGCTCGCGCGTCCCTGAGTCGAACGCTCAGGCCCATCAACTTGACCTCCCTACAGGTTGATCATGTGGCCGGTGAGTCCGTGGATCGCCTCATGGAGGGCCTCGCCGAGGGTTGGATGCGTGTGGACATTGCGTGCGAGCTCGGTCGCCGTGAGGTCCCACTTCTGCGCGAGGGTCAGCTCGGGGAGCAGCTCGGCGACGTCTGAGCCGATGAGGTGTCCGCCGAGGAGCTCGCCGTGCTCCGCGTCGGCGATCAGCTTGACGAAACCGCCGGGCTCTCCGAGTCCCTGAGCTTTGCCGTTCGCGGTGAAGGGGAACTTGGAGACCACGATCGTGTGCCCCTCGTCTCGCGCCTGCTGCTCGGTCAGACCGAAGGAGGCGACCTGCGGTTGGCTGAACGTCGCTCGCGGCATCATCCGGTAGTCCTCGATGGGCATCGTCTCCACGCCGGCGATCGTCTCGGCGGCGACCACCCCCTGGGCTTCCGCGACGTGCGCGAGCTGCAGCTTCGCCGTGACATCTCCGATCGCAAACACGTGCGGGACGGAGGTGCGCATGACGCTGTCGATCGCGATGGCTCCGCGTTCGGTGAGCTCGACTCCGGTGTGCTCGAGGCCGTAGCCGTGGATGCGTGGAGCGAACCCGACCGACATCAGGACCCGGTCGGAGTGCAGCGTCTTGGACTCGCCGGTTGCGGTCGTGTACGTGACCGCAACGCGGGTTCCTTCGTCCGTGATCGAGGCGACCTCGGCCCGGGTCACGAGGTCGATGCCGAGCTTGCGGTACTGCCGCGCGATCTCCTTCGACACCTCCTCGTCTTCGTTCGGCAGTGCTCGGTCGAGGTACTCGACGATCGTGACGCGGACGCCATAGTTCGCGAGGACGTAGGCGAATTCCATGCCGATCGCCCCCGCGCCGACGATCACGATCGACGCAGGCAGCTCGCGGGTGAGGATCTGGGTCTCGTAAGTGACGATCCGGGGGCTGAGCTCCACCCCGGGCAGCAGTCGAACGGTCGACCCGGTCGCGATGATGACGTCGTCGAACGTGACCGTCTCGACGCCACCTCCGCTCAGGTTCACGTCGATCGTGGAGGCGTCACGGAACGTTCCGCGCCCGTCGATCTCGGTGATGGCGTTCTTCTTCATCAGGAAGTGCACTCCCTTCACGCGACCGTCCGCCACGTGCCGACTCCGGTCGAATGCCGCGCCGTAGTCGAAGGTGGCGTCGCCGACGATGCCGAACTGCTCCGCCTTGTGCTGGAAGGTGTGCGCGAGCTCCGCATTGCGGAGTAGCGCCTTCGAGGGGATGCAGCCGACATTGAGGCACACCCCACCCCAGTACCGTTCTTCGATGACGGCGACCGTCTTGCCCAGCTGTGCGGCACGGATCGCGGCGACGTAGCCGCCAGGCCCAGCTCCGAGGATGACGAGGTCGTAGTGCGTGTTCATGGTTGTGGCCTTTCGATTGGGTGCTGCGGAGTGGATGGGGTCGTGCCGTCGACCGAGGCTCGGATCTGCCTTCGGATGTCGGCGAGGATGGTGTCGTCGTCGAGCTCAGAGAAGACCGAGGCTGTCGTGGTGATGTGCACGATGGCGGTGATGACTCGTGCGAGGAGCGCCGCCCGCTCTGGGGTGATGTCCGGCTCAGTGCGGTCGAGGATCGAGGCGATTCCAGTCTCCAGGCGGGCTGCGAGCGCGAGTCCCTCGGCGCGGTGCGCCTCGCCGGGATCACCGAAGACGAGTTCGTGCAGGTAGGTGCGCCCGTTGTCGGGATGCTCTCGAATGCAGACGACGACGGGGCGGAGCAGCGCCATGGCGGTGCTGACCGCATCGTGCCGCGCATCTGTTGACGGCGCGGCCGCTCGTGCGGCGGTGAGGCCGTCGTCGATGGCGGCGGCGAACTTCGTGTTCTGCACCATGATGAGCAGCTCCGCCTTCGTCGACGCGTAGAGGAAGAGCGTGCCGATGGCCACGTCCGCCTCGTCAGCGACCTGCTGTGTCGTCACGCCGTTGATGCCGTGGTGGGTGAAGAGCGCCTTCGCTGCACGCATGATGCGCTCGTGCTTGTCCTGCTTTGCGCGCCCCCTGCGTCCCGTCGGCCGATTCTGCGTGTTCACGGCGCCTCCTTGACAAAATAAGTGAGTGAACTCATGATTGAGCTTACTCGGCAAATACGGAAAAGCGACTGAAGGATACGAACATGGCAATCCCCGCAGGCAAGGGCCTCGCACAGGGGGCGAGCACCAGGACGGTCACGGTCGACGGGCACGGCATCGTGTACCGAGAGATCGGCCCGGCCCACGGGATGCCGATCGTGGCGCTGAACCACTTGGGTGCCAACCTCGATGACTGGGACCCACGCATCGTCGACGGTCTCGCCGAAGACCGCCGCGTCATCTTGCTCGGGTACCGAGGCGTCGGCCGATCTGAAGGTCGTGTGCGCGCTTCGATCGACGAGATGGCGCTCGATGCGATCGCGGCCATCCGGGCACTCGGACTCAACCGGGTGGACCTCTTCGGCCTCTCCATGGGCGGCATGGTCGCGCAGCGGCTCCTTGCCCTGGCGCCGGACCTCGTCGACCGCCTGATCCTCATCAGCACCGGCCCGGCAGGCGGTCCGGGACTCGTGGACATGACGCGCATCATGGTGGGCGGCTCGCTCCGCGCGGCCCTCGCCTTCCGAGACCCGAAATCCAGCCTCTTCTTCACCCGGAGCGCAGCTGGTCGCGCCGCAGCGCAGTCCTACTCCGCGCGACTCAAGGAGCGCACCAACGACCGGGACGGCAGCGTGACCCCGCGGGTGCTTCGCGCACAGCTCGCCGCGGTCCACACATTCGGGCAGCGTCCGCTGCCCGGAAGCTCAGCATTCCCCGGCCCGGTCCTGCTCCTGCACGGAGCCGACGACCTGCTGGTTCCGCACGCCAACGCGGCGGTGCTCACCGAGGTCTTCCCGAGCGCATCGCTCACCGTCTTCCCAGACGCCGGCCATGGGGTTGTCTTCCAGCACCATGACGAGGTCGTCGCCGCCGTACGCACGTTCCTGCAACGGTGACCCCACTCAACCAGCCGTTCTCGACCCCATCCAGACCACAAGGAGCATCAACCATGAAGGCATTCGTCTTCTCCAAGTACAAGGCCAACCTGCAGCTCGCCGATATCCCGGAGCCGATCATGGGAGAGCACGACGTGCTTGTCCAGGTGCAGGCCGCCGGGGTGAACCAGCTCGACGAGAAGATCCGCATCGGCGAGTTCAAGCAGATCCTGCCGTACAAGCTGCCGCTGACCCTCGGGCACGATGTCGCCGGTACGGTGCTTCGGGTCGGCGCCGCGGTTCGCGGGTTCCGTCCGGGAGACGAGGTCTACGCGAGGCCTCGCGACCACCGCATCGGCACGTTCGCCGAGCGCATCGCGATCGACGAAGCGGATGTGGCGCCCAAACCGTCCTCCATCTCCATGGAAGAGGCGGGCTCGCTCCCGCTCGTCGCCCTCACCGCCTGGCAGGCGCTCGTCGAGATCGGCAACGTGCAGCGTGGGCAGAAGGTCCTCATCCACGCCGGCTCGGGCGGAGTCGGATCCATCGCGATCCAGCTCGCGAAGCACCTCGGAGCAGAGGTCGCCACCACCGTCAGCGCATCCAACGCGGCGTTCGCTCGCGAGCTCGGCGCCGACCACACGATCGACTACCGCAACGAGGACTTCGAGCAGCTCCTCAGCGGCTACGACTTCGTGCTCGACAGCCTCGGCGGCGAGAACCTCGAGAAGTCGCTCCGCATCCTGGGGCCCGGCGGAATCGCCGTCGGCATCTCCGGTCCCCCCACCCCCGACTTCGCCCGGAGTGCCGGCCTGAACCCCGTGCTGCGCCTTGCGATCGCCGGGCTCAGCGGCAAGGTCCGCAAGCAGGCGAAACGCCTCGGCGTCGACTACCGCTTCCTCTTCATGCGCGCGAGCGGCGAGCAGCTGCGTGAGATCTCCGCGCTCGTCGAGCGTGGAGCGATCAAGCCCACAGTGGGACGAGTCTTCCCCTTCGACGAGACCGTGCACGCGCTCGAGTCGCTGAGGGGCGGCGGCATTCGCGGCAAGGCAGTCATCAGCAGCCGCTGACCATCGGCGGCCACACCCCACCAACCCCCTCAAAGTTCCAAGAGAGAACATCATGAGCACTGCATCCAATGAGCCCGTCGTCACCTCCTACACGCTCGCCCCGGCGAAGAGCATCACCGTGGGCGGCATCAGCTACGCCTACCGGGAGCTGGGCCCGAAGGAGGAAATCCCCGTCATCTTCTTCGTGCACCTCGCGGCCACGCTCGACAACTGGGACCCCCGCATCGTCGACCCCATCGCCGAGAAGCGCCACGTCATCACCTTCGACCAGCGCGGCGTCGGCGCCTCGACGGGCGTCGTCCCCGGCACCATCGAGGAAGCCGCCGACCACGCGTACGAGTTCATCACCGCGCTCGGCTACGACAAGGTCGACATCTTCTCGTTCTCCATGGGCGGGATGATCGCGCAGGACCTCGTCGTCAAGCACCCGGACCTCGTGCGCCGGCTCGTGCTCACGGGCACCGGTCCGCGCGGCGGCAAGGACATGGACAAGGTCGTCGGCGTCACCTACCTCGACCTCGTGCGCTCCATCCTCACCCGCTCCGACATCAAGGAGTTCCTCTTCTTCAATCGTGACGACCGTGGCAAGCGGGCCGCGAAGGCGTTCGTCGCCCGGTTGTCCGAGCGCACGGTCGACCGCGACAAGTCGATCAGCACGAAGGCGTTCCAGACGCAGCTGGGGGCCATCCAGCGCTACGGACGCTCCGCGCCCTCCGACCTCTCGACCCTCACGCAGCCGACCCTCATCGCCAACGGCGACAACGACCGCATGGTGCCGTCGGTGCTCTCCAACGACCTGCACAGGCGCATCGCCGGCTCCGAGCTCGTCATGTACTCCGACTCGGGCCACGGAGGCATCTTCCAGTACCACCACCAGTTCGCACCCGTCGCCGTCGAGTTCCTCACCCGCTGACGCGGCGCAAGACACGTGCTTCGCGTCGGAGCGAGACAGTGGTCAGCTCTCGGCGCTGCTCGTCCCGGTCGCATCCGCCGTGCGCGCCTATGACGTCACGGCAGCGCTGACCTTCGTGCGCGACGGAGAGATCCTCGCCGAGCCGGAAGCGTAGCGCTCGGCAAGCGGCCAAAAGAGTGGCGTGGCTCCCGACTGTCCGGGAGCCACGCCACCTTCGTGTTGAGGCGCGCGTCGCGCGTGGCCGATGGTTGTCGGTCTCGGCGACGTTGATGGGTTTCGGCGATGCACGTGATGGGTTTCGGCGACCGGTGATGGGAAAAAACCCATCAGGGTCAGCGAAAGCCATCACGGTTCCGGCCGAAGGAGGGGTGCCGCTTGGTGGCGGCGCCCCTCCCAGGTCGTGCGTGCTGCGAGCCGCTAGCTGGTCGCGCGGCTGAGCTGCGGATAGACCGCTTCGAGCGGGGCGCTGAGGCCTGCCCTCAGTTGCACCGACGTCTCGTCGGCGAGCACCTCGTACTCGCCTGCCTCGGTCGCGTCGAAGACCTTCGAGACGAGCACGGCCGGGTCGGTCTTCGGGTCATCGGTGTGCGCGGCCATGGCCGTGTCGACCCAGCCGACGTGGACGCCCACGACGTGCACGCCTGCCGGCTGGAGTTCGAGGCGCAGCGAGTTCGTCGCCGACCAGAGTGCGGCCTTCGTGGCGCTGTAGATGCCGTTGACCGCGTACCAGCTGAGTGCCGAGTGCACGTCGATGATGGCTGCGCCCTCACGGTTCGAGAGGAGCGGCGCGTAGGCGCGCGCGAGGAAGACGGGGCCGAGGAAGTTGGTCGCGACGTTCGCCCGGATCTCCTCGTCGCTGTGCGACAGGATGCCCGGGGACGAGACCGAGGCCCCGGCGTTGTTGATGAGCACGGTCACGTCGGGTGCCGCCTCGACGACGGCGGCGATGGATGCCGAGTCGGTGACGTCGAGGGCGAGGGGCACGACCCGCTCGTCGTCCCAGGTTCGTGGCGTGCGGGCCGTGGCGTAGACCTTGGCGGCGCCGCGGGCGAGGGCCTCGCGGACGAAGTTCGTGCCGATGCCCCCGTTCGCGCCGGTGACGAGGACAACTGCTCCGTTGCATGAAGGCATGTGGGGCTCTTTCTAGTCGGTGGATTGTTGCGGACCTCCGGGCAGCGGATGGGCGCTGCGGCGGCGTGGAAGAATCGGCACGGGTACCGAACCCACACCTTAGCGACTAAACTCATAACTGAGCATGCTCACGAATTATTCCCGGAGGAGATCTGGATGACCACCGACGTCCGTCCGATGGGTCGCCGCGAGCGAAACAAGCTCGACAAGCTCGAGCGCATCACGGCGGCTGCTGGCGAGCTCTTCGCCAAGCGCGGGGTCGATGACGTCACCACGCAGGAGATCGCGGACCGCGCCGACATCGGCACCGGAACGCTGTTCCTCTACGCCAAGACCAAGGGCGAGCTGCTGCTGCTCGTGCAGAACTCCATGTACGAGGCTGCGCTCGAGGAGGGTCGGGCGGCTGTGGCCGAGACGACCGGCGCGCTCGACGGCGTGCTTGCCGTGCTTCGCCCCGTCGTCGCGTGCAACCGCAAGCAGATCGAGAACGGGCGAACCTACCTGCGGGAGATGGTCTTCGGCGACCCGGAAGAGCCTCGGCATGCAGAGGCGCTGGCACTGACGAGCCAGACCCAGGACCTGGTCGCCGACGTCATCGAGCGGGAGACCGCCGCCACGAACGACACCGCGCGCACGCTTGCGCAGGTCGTCTCCGCCATCATGTTCACGACCATGGCCGCGTCGATCAACGCCTCGTTGTCCGACGACGACCTCGTCGAGCAGGTGCGCGCGCAGGTTCGGGCGGTGCTGCCCGCCTGAATCGATGTGCCGGTCCGGGATCCCCGAACCGGCACGTCGCCGGCGCTCCGCTCGCCCTTTGCGCTCTCTGTTACCCCTTCGCGTTCTGCACGAGCCCGCCGAGCGCCGCCTCATCGAGTGGGCTGCCGGGGAACGCAGCTACTCGCCCGAGCGGCATGGAGCCGAGCATCTTGAGCATCTCCGGGTCGGCCAGCATTCCGGCCAGGCCGCTGTCGCCCTCGAGCAGTGCGGTGCGCAGCAGTGGGCCACCCCGCTCGTCGTCGAGCCACTCGGCGATCGTCGAGGTCTCGTCGAGGGTGAGCGCGAGCTCGTCACCCGCGACCACTACCTGCGTCGAGGCGCGGAGGTCGCGGCTCGAGGCACCAACCTCGACGAGGTACTCGCCGCCCTCGACCGTCCACTGCCCGGCGATCGGGTGGAAGTAGGCGAGCTCGGAGCGGGGCACCTCGATGGTGACGGGGACCGTCGAGCCGGCAGCCACCTCGACGACAGCGAACGCAGCGAGCGAGCGCGTCGCGCGGGGTACGGCGGAGCCGGGGAGGCCCGTGTAGACCTGCACGACCTCGCGGCCGTCCCTGCTCCCCGTGTTGGTGAGATCCACCTGGATGCGCAGACCGCTGTCGTCGACCTCGACGGCGAGGTTCTCGTAGGCGAAGCTCGTGTACGACAGGCCGTGGCCGAACGGGAACGAGACCTCGCTTGCACGCGCGTCGTAGCCGCGGTAGCCGACGAAGATGTCCTCGCCGTAGCGCACGTGGCCGAACGCGCCGGGGAACCCGACGTGCGCCGGGGAATCCTCGAGGCGCACGGGAACCGTCTCGGCGAGGCGCCCGGACGGGTTGACGAGGCCGAAGAGCACGTCGGCGATCGCCCCGCCGCCGGCCTGCCCGAGGAGCCAGCCCTCGACGATCGACGGGGCGAGGTCCTGCCACGTCGAGGTGCGGACGACACCGCCGTTGGAGAGCACGACGATGACGTGCTCGTTCGCCGCGTGCACGGCCTCGAGCAGCTCGAGCTGGTCGGCGGGGAGGTCGATGTGCGCGCGGTCGAAGCCCTCGGACTCCTCGTGCGCTGGCAGGCCGAGGAAGAGGACGGCGACGGATGCGCTCGCGGCGGCCTCGACCGCATCCGCTCGCAGCGCGTCGGCGTCGCCGGAGTCGTCGAGCGTGAAGCCGGGCGCGAATCGGACCCGGTCGCCGGCAACCCGGCTCAGCTCCGTGAGGGCGTCGTCGAGCCGGGTCGGGTTGATGAGCGAGCTGCCGGCGCCCTGGTAGCGGGGAGTGCGCGCGAACTCGCCGATCACCGCGATGCTCTCGCTCGAGGCGGGGGCGAGCGGGAGAAGCTCGCCCTCGTTCTTCAGCAGCACGATGCTGCGCCCGGCGGCCTCGCGGGCAAGCGCGTGGTGTGCCTCCGCGTCGTAGCTTGCGGATGCGTCTGCGCCCGCGACGATCTTGTCGACGAGCTCCAGCGAGCGGCGGGCGGCGGTGGTCACGTGCTGCTCGTCGAGGTCGCCGGAGCGCACCGCATCCACGAGCTGAGCATCGGTGCGCCCACCGCTGGCCGGCATCTCGAGGTCGAGCCCGGCCGCGATGCCGGTGACGCGGTCGTCGACGGCGCCCCAGTCGGAGACGACGAGGCCCTCGTAGCCCCACTCCTCGCGGAGGACGGTGGTGAGCAGCCAGTGGTTCTCGGACGCGTAGACGCCGTTGATCCTGTTGTACGAGCACATGACGGTCCACGGCTGCTGCTCGGTGACGACGCGCTGGAAGGCGCGCAGGTAGATCTCGCGGAGGGGGCGCTCGTCGACGTCGGCGCTGATCCGCAGCCGGTCGGTCTCCTGGTTGTTCGCGGCGAAGTGCTTGAGCGACGACCCGACGCCCTGGCTCTGCAGGCCGCCGACGAGGGCAGAGCCCATGACGCCGCTCACGAGCGGGTCCTCGGAGAAGTACTCGAAGTTGCGCCCGCACAGCGGGGACCGCTTGATGTTGATGCCGGGGCCGAGCAGCACGCCGACACCCTCCGCCTTGGCCTCCTCGCCGAGCGCGACACCCACGCGGCGGACGAGGTCCGCGTCCCAGCTCGAGCCGAGCGCGACGGCGGGCGGGAAGCACGTGGCCGGGACGCTGTCGGCGAGGCCGAGGTGGTCGCCGCCCTCCCGCTGCAGGCGCACCCCGTGCGGCCCATCCGTCAGCGTCACGGCCGGGATGCCGACCCGCTCGACCGCCTTCGTCGACCAGAAGCTCCCGCCGCTCGTCAGGGACGCCTTCTCTTCGAGGGTGAGGTCGTCGAGGTGCTCAGCGTGGGTCATCGTCGTGCTCCGATCTGTCGTGCGGGGGAGTGCTCGCGGCCCGGAGATCAGGGCGCGTGGCGTTCCAGATAAGCGTAGATCTCGCTGTCGTCGACGCCTGGGAACCGGCCAGCGGGGAGGGATGCGAGGATCTGCGCGTGCAGGCGGGCGCTCGGCCAGGCGCGCCCGGACCAGCGTGCCGCGAGGGTCGGGTCGGGCCGCCGGCAGCAGGTCTCGTCGGGGCAGCGCGACACCTGGCGGTTCTCGGTGTCGCGGCCGCGGAAGTACTTCGCGTCGTCGAAGGGCACCCCGAAGGTGATCGAGAAGGCGCCCTCGGCGGACCTGCCCGTCTGGATGGTGCTCCAGAACGTGCCGGCGGGCGTGTCCGTGTACTGCCAGAACTCGGTCGTGCGGTGCTCGATCTCCGTCGCACGCCTCGCCCCCCAGCGGCGGCAGACGATCTGCCCCTCGACGGCGCCGGTCACGTCGAGCGGCAGGGGGAGATCGTCGTTCTCGTAGGCCTTGTAGACCTCCCCGTCGGCGCCGACGCGCAGGAAGTGCACGCGCATCCCGAGGTGCTCGGTCATGAGGTTCGTCATGCGCAGGGCGGCCGCCTCGTGGGTGACGCCGAAGGCATCGCGGAAGTCCTCCACGGCGAGGTCGCGGTCCTTCTTGCGGGCGCTCAGGAAGTCGACGGCCTGCGTGCGCGGGATGAGGCAGGCGGCCGCGAAGTAGTTGATCTCGAGCCGCTGGCGCAGGAAGTCGGCGTACGAATCGGGAGGCGTATGGCCAAGGATGCGGTGGGCGACGGCCTGGAGAGCGATGGATCGCAGCCCGTGGCCGCCCGGGATCGACTCCGGCGGCAGGTAGATGCGCCCGTTCTCGAGGTCGGTGATGCTGCGCGTGGAACGGGGGAGGTCGTCGGCGTAGACGATCTCGAGGCCGAGCTGCTCGACCATGAGGTGCACCTCGCGGTGCGTGAGCGCCCCCGCGACGTGCCCGACCTGGCGGAGGCGCTCCTCGGCGACCGCCTCGATCTCCGGCAGGTAGTTGTTGCGCTCCCGCATCCACGCCCGCTGCTGTGTGTTGCGGATGCGCGCCTCCTCGGGCGTCGCAGAGGCGGCCTGCGCGCGTCGCTCGAGTTCCCGGTGCAGGCCCACGAGTGTCTCGAGGGTGTCGTCTGGCATGCCCTTGCCCCCGCGCAGCTTGGGGAGCCCGAGCCCCGCGAACAGCGGGGACGACTGGGCGCGCTTCAGCTCGAGCTCGAGCGCGGCGCGGCTGTTCGGCGCCTCGGCGCGCACGAGGTCCTCGACCGTCACCCCGAGGGCCCTCGCGAAGGAGGGGAGCTCCGAGGGCTTCGGCTCGCGGCGTCCGTTCTCGATGAGCGAGATGCGGCTGGGGCTCGTCTCGAGCTGTGCCGCGAGGTCGTCGAGAGTGAGCTTCGCGAGCGAACGGTAGTGGCGGATGCGGGCTCCGAGCACGGAAGCGGTGTACACGTCGGCGGGCATGGCATGACGTTAGCGCAAGAACAGTACTTCTTTACACGTATTTCCACGAAAGAGTGCCCAATTCGCGACGAATACTGAGTTCATCCCGTCAACAACCGTCAACGACGACACCCAAGGACTCACCATGACGCTGCTCCACGAACCCCCGACCTCCGCAGACGCATCCGCGAGCAACGAGGCGTACGTCCTCCCCTTCAGCGCGGTGCGCCTCTCGGACATCCCCGAGGTCGGCGGCAAGAACGCCTCGCTCGGCGAGCTCATCGCGAACCTCACGGACGCCGGAGTGCGTGTGCCGGACGGCTTCGCCACGACGGCGAGCGCCTTCAACCGGCACCTGCGTGAGACGGGCATCGACGCGTGGATCCGCGGTGAGATCGTGGGCCTCGACGTCGACGACGTGGCGCGCCTCGCGATCGTCGGCGCCCGCATCCGTGCCCGCATCGAGGCCGCCCCGCTCGCCGCGGAGCTCGAAGCAGCCATCCGGGAGGCCTTCTCCCGTCTCGAATCGGAGACCGACGGCCAGCTGCTCGTCGCGGTGCGCTCGAGCGCCACGGCCGAGGATCTGCCGGACGCGTCGTTCGCGGGGCAGCAGGAGACGTTCCTCAACATCGCCGGCATCGAGAACGTGCTCGCCGCCACCCGCAAGGTCTTCGCATCGCTCTTCACCGACCGCGCCATCGCCTACCGCGTGCACCAGGGCTACGCGCACACGGGCATCGCGATCTCCGTCGGCGTGCAGCGCATGGTGCGCTCCGACGAGGGCGCAGCCGGGGTCATGTTCAGCGTCGACACCGAGTCGGGCTACGACGGCGCCGTGTTCGTGACGAGCGCCTACGGGCTCGGCGAGGGGGTCGTGCAGGGCGCGGTCAACCCCGACGAGTTCACGGTGCACAAGCGCACCCTCCGCGAGGGGCGGCCCGCCGTGCTGTCGCGCCGAGTCGGCAGCAAGGCGACCCGCATGGTCTTCACGGACGACACCCGCGTCGGGCGCACCACCGAGTTCGTCGAGACGGCACCGGATGCGCAGCGCCAGTTCTCCGTCACCGACGCCGAGGTCACCGAGCTGGCGGAGGCGGCGCTCGCGATCGAGGAGCACTACGGGCGGCCCATGGACATCGAGTGGGGCAAGGACGGCATCGACGGACGCATCTACATTCTGCAGGCCCGCCCGGAGACCGTCGTCTCGCGGCGATCAGCCGGCACGCTCGAGCGGCACAGCCTGCTGCAGCGCAGCGCGACGCTCGTCGAAGGCCGGGCGATCGGGCAGCGCATCGGCGCTGGCATCGTGCGCCTGCTCACCTCCCCCTCGCAGATGAGCGAGTTCCGCCAGGGTGACGTGCTGGTCGCCGACATGACCGACCCCGACTGGGAGCCGATCATGAAGCGCGCCTCCGCGATCGTCACGAACCGCGGCGGCCGCACCTGTCACGCCGCGATCATCGCCCGCGAGCTCGGCGTCCCCGCCGTGGTCGGGGCCGGCGACGCGACCGAGCGCCTCGCGGACGGCGACGAGGTCACCGTGACCTGCGCCGAAGGCGAGACTGGGGTCGTGCTCGCCGGCATCCTCCCCATCGAGGTCGAGCGCATCGAACTCGACTCCTTCCCGGAGCTGCCGGGCAAGATCATGCTCAACGTCGGCAACCCGGACGCCGCGTTCACGCTCGCCGCCCTGCCGAACGACGGCGTGGGGCTCGCGCGCATGGAGTTCGTCATCTCGCGCCAGATCGGCGTGCACCCCCGTGCGCTGCTCGAGCTCGACGACCAGGAGGCGAGCATCCGCGCCGCCATCGACGAGCGCATCGCCGCCTACGACTCTCCCGCGGACTTCTTCGTGCGCCGCCTCGCCGAGGGCGTCGCGACGCTCGCCGCCGCGTTCGACGGGAAGCCCGTCATCGTGCGGCTCTCCGACTTCAAGTCGAACGAGTACGCGGGGCTGCTCGGGGGTGCCCGCTACGAGCCCGTCGAGGAGAACCCGATGCTCGGCTTCCGCGGTGCCGCGAGGTACATCTCCGACGACTTCGCCGAGGCGTTCGCGCTCGAGTGCGAGGCGATCAGGGTCGTCCGGGACGACATGGGGCTCACGAACGTGAAGGTCATGATCCCATTCGTGCGCACGGTCGAGGAGGCCCGCGCGGTTGTCGAGCGCCTCGCGGAGAACGGGCTGCGCCGCGGCCGGAACGGCCTCGAGGTGATCATGATGTGCGAGGTGCCCTCCAACGCGCTCCTCGCGGAGCAGTTCCTGGAGCTCGTCGACGGCTTCTCCATCGGCTCGAACGACCTCACGCAGCTGACGCTCGGCATCGACCGCGACTCCGGCCTCATCTCGGACAGCTTCGACGAGCGCAACCCCGCGGTGCTTCGCCTCATCGACCTCGCGATCGACGCCTGCACGAAGCACGGACGCTACGTCGGCATCTGCGGGCAGGCGCCGAGCGACCATCCCGAACTCGCCCAGTACCTGTTCGACCGTGGCATCTCCTCGCTGTCGCTCAACCCGGACAGCGTCGTGGAGACGTGGACGAGGCTCGCCGCGAACCTCTGAGGCGGAGGGCTGGCGTGCCGCCTTCGAGCGGGACGCCAGCTCGCCGTCACAAGCGGTGCCGCTCGCGCGGCTGACACAATCGGTGGATGATGAGCGACGAGAGCCTGCCCAACGTGTTCTCCTGGCGCGGGAGGACCGTGCGCTGGGACAGCTTCGGGGAAGGGCCAGCCCTCGTCTTCCTGCACGGCACCCCGTGGTCGTCGGCGCTGTGGCGGCCGATCGCGGAGGCCCTCTCCGCGCAGTTCACCGTCTACCTGTGGAACATGCCCGGCTACGGCTCCTCGTCGAAGGACCCGTCGCATGCCGTCGACCTCGGCGTGCAGGGCGAGCTGTTCGCCGAGCTGCTCGAATCCTGGGGCCTCGACCGGCCGCACGTCGTCGCCCACGACTTCGGCGGCGCGGTGGCACTGCGTGCTCGACTGCTCCACGGGGCCGCGTACGCGTCGCTGGCACTCGTCGACGTCGTCGCCCTCTCGCCGTGGGGTTCGCCGTTCTTCAACCTCGTGAAAGAGCACGCGCCGGTGTTCGAGCAGCTGCCGGCCGCGGTGCATCGCGGCGCCGTGGAGGCGTACATCCGCGGAGCCAGCCACAAGGGCCTGAGCGCGGATGACCTCGCCATGCTCGTGGATCCGTGGGCGGATGCGGAGGGGCAGGCGGCGTTCTACCGGCAGATCGCGCAGGCCGACGAGCGCTTCACGGCGGAGGTCGAACCGCGCTACGGCACCCTCACGGAACCCGTGCACATCGTGTGGGGGCGCGAGGACACCTGGATCCCGAGCGACCGAGCACAGCGGCTCGGCGCGCTCATCCCGAACGCCTCGGTCACCCTCATCGACGGCGCAGGCCACCTGATCCAGCTGGACGCTCCCGCAGCGCTCGCGGCTGAGCTCACGCGGTGGACAAGTGGCGTCCGAGATCCGGCGGGCAGGCGGGGTAGGCAGCAGGGCTGAGGTGGCGCGCCCTGCTCAGAACTCCCGCGCGGCCACATCCGCTCGAGTCGACTTCTCCAGGAGTGTCTGGAGCCGGTTGGCAGGCAGTGGCGCGCCTGGGTCGCTGAGGTAGTCAGCGTGGAACGCGTCAAGATCCGCCACGTAGACCTGCGTGTAGGCACCGGACTCCGGTTCGAAGCGCCACGACTCGGCAAGCGTGCCGGCATCGACGGTGTCGAAGCCGAGAGCGTTCACGAGTTCGGAGACTCCCGCCTTGGCGGCGTCGTCATCGCCGGCGATCGGCAGCGCGGTGCGTGGCGTCGAGTTGGCGAGATTCGGGATGTGGGTGAAGAGGATGCTGTTGAACGCCTTGACGATGCGTGCATCCGGAAGCAGAGACTGCTCGTATTCGGCGGTTGTGGTTGCGAGGGTATCGAGCTGCTCGATGCGGCCGTCGCGGTGGGGGTAGTAGTTCCCTGTTGACAGGACCGTCTTCCCCGCGAAGGTGGCCTGGGGGAGCTTGGGGTAGGCCGCCAGCGGCACGGCCAGCACAGGGATGTCACCAAACTGCACGGCCTCGTTCACAGTGCCAGCCCGCGCTCGTGGGCCGAGCTCCCTGATCAGCTCGGCGAGCGATGCGGGCCCGCGCGAGTTCGCGATCAGCACCTCCCAATCCGCGGCGACCGCCAGGCGGGCGACCGCTGCTCCGATGGATCCGCTGCCGATGATTCCGATGCGCTTCATGCTGCTCTCCTCGGGGTTGAATGATCGGCTCGCAGTTCCCAGCCGCTCCTCGTGAGCGCCGCCAGCGCAGCGCCAGATGCCTCGTCTGCCATCGCGGCGCCTCGCACCCAGCTGGCTGCGAGCGCCGCGAGGAAGAGGTCGAGCGCGCGGATGTCGGTGCGCGCGCTTCCCTCGCGCTGCGCGGCGAGGAGGAATTCCTCGGTCGTCGTGATGAAGCCCTGGCAGGTCAGCGCTAGGGGGGACAGCTCGGTGGTCGTCGCGACGCGCAGCGGTTCGGGGAGCCCATCGAAGGCGCACGCCCATTCGGTGACCGCGTTCAGCCAGCCGTCCAGGGCCTCGGCTGCGTTCTCGGCGGAAGCGCCGAGCTCGTCGCGGCGGGCCACAAGCGTTTCGTCGCGTGCGGTGAGCAAGGCGGCGAGCAGGGCCTCGCGGTTTGGGAAGTGGCGGTAGAGAGTGCCGGCGCCGATGCCAGCGCGCTTCGCGATCGCGTCGAGCGAGCCAGTGACCCCGTGCTCTGAGAAGTACTGCTCTGCGGTGTCGAGGATGTGGTCGCGGTTGCGACGAGCGTCGGCTCGTGGGGCGCGGGGTCTTCCCGCCGTTGCTTCAGTCATATGGCACCTCGGTTGACAAAGAGGAGAGCTTCTCCGTATCGTCCTTCTGAAGTGGAGAGTATCTCCTTTTCGCTGTGGGTGCCAGGCCTCGCACCAGCACGAAAGGCGCGCAGACGTCCTCGCACGCACACGGATATCGACAGGAAGCGAAGCGAATGACGGCCAAGAGCCAGATGATCCTCGGGCTGCACATCGGCAGCGGATACGGCTCGCAGAGCTCAGCATGGCGTGCTCCCGGCGTGGACCCGGCCAACTACACGAGCTTCGACGCGCAGGTCCGGTATGCCCAGGCCGCGGAGCGCGGCAAGTTCGCGTTCCTGTTCTTCCCCGACTTCCCGGGCGAGCAGGTCGACCTGTCCCGTGAATCCTTCATGATCTCCATCGATCCGCTCATGACGCTCGCCGCGATCGCCCGCGAGACCAACCGGATCGGCCTGGTCGCCACCGCATCCACGACCTTCAACGAGCCGTTCACCATCGCGCGCCAGTTCAAGGCACTCGACATCATGAGCCACGGTCGCGCGGGGTGGAACGCGGTCACGACGAGCGACCCAGGGGCGGCCGCCAACTTCGGGCAGCTCGTCGCACCGAGGCTCGAGCGGTATCAGCGAGCCCACGAGACGATCCAGATCGTCGAGGCGCTCTGGGGCAGCTGGCAGCAGGACGCCTGGGTCAAGGACACGGCGACGGGGCAGTTCGCCGACCGCGACAAGATTCGGCCGATCAACCTGCAGGGCCAGTACGTCGCGTCCCGGGGGCCGCTCAACATCCCACCCTCGGAGCAGGGGCAGCCCGTCATCTTCTCAGCCGGCGGTGGAGCCAACGGGGCAGAGATCGCCGGTCGTCACGCCAGCGGTGTCATCGGGGCCGTGTTCACGATCGATGATGCGCGGGAACAGCGAAACGCCCTCCGGGAAGTCGCTCAAGCAGCCGGTCGCGACCCCGACGACGTGAAGTTCTTCGCCGGGGTGATGCCAGCACTCGGCAAGACCAAGCGTGAGGCGCTCGATCGCCGCGTTGCCCTTGGTGAGCTTTCCGCACCTGCGCGCGTCGGCTACCTGGGCCAGATGCTGAACCTGCCATCGGCCCTGGATCCGGCACAGATCGACAAGCCGCTGACCGCGGGCCAGCTGGCCGCCGCGAGTCCGAACCCGTACGACCCGCGCTCGGCGAGGGCTCTCGAGATCGCTCGGGAGGGCTGGACGATCCGCGACATCCTGGCGCACGGCGTCATCGACTATCACCCGACGCCCGTCGGCCCAGCGAGCGTGGTGGCCGACCACATGCAGGAGTGGTTCGAGGCTGGCGCCTGCGACGGCTTCTGGGTGTCGGTCGACGTCAATGAGGACGGCATCGATGCGTTCGTCGACGAGGTGGTCCCGCTTCTGCAGGAGCGAGGCATCTACCCCGACGACTACGCGGGCGCCACGCTCCGAGAGCACCTTGGGGCCCCTGCGCAGTACGGTCAGGACCCGCGGGTCGCCTAGGCAAGTGTCGCTCGAGCCGCCTGACGACGCGGAGCTTGCAGCTCGGCGAGTCGCCGGGGCACGCAGAAGCGGCAGCCGACCGAGTCGGCTGCCGCTTTGGCGTGATGATGTGAGCTACTTCTTGAAGGCGTCCTTGACGTCTTCGCCCGCCTGCTTCACGTTGGCCTTGGCCTGGTCGGCCTTGCCTTCTGCGACGAGCTTGTCGTTGTCGGTGGCCTTGCCGAGGGCTTCCTTGGCCTTGCCGCCGAACTCTTCTGCTGCGTTCTTGATCTTGTCTCCTGCGCTCATGGCAGTTCCTTCCTGTTGGGGATGCGGTTCCTCGGAATCGGGGTGCCGCGGTGGGGAGTCGTGGTTACTGGAGGCGTGTCGATTGCTGCACCTTGGCGCGGAATCCGCCGCTGAGCTGCAGCAGGACCGGCACCTGCTGGCCGAGGAGCGCGTCGAGCGCGTCGAGGTTGTGCTCGACGATCGCGGTCGCGTCCCTGGGCGAGACACCACGTCGGCAGGTCGCCGAGACCTTGAGCATGGGGGCCCGCTTCACCGAGTACGCCGAGACGCTGGTCGAGAGGAACTCATCACGTTCGCCGAGTGCGTCAGCGAGGGCGTCGCGTGCGACGGACACGTCGACGACGGTGCGTCCCGTGTCCGAGCTGCGGTCGTGGATGAGGGTTCCCGTCCGCCCCTGCCCCTGTCGGAGGCTGAAGGCGAGGAGCAGGATGATGCCGATCAGCAGGACGGCGACGACGGCGATCATCAGCCAGCTGAAGTCGGTGCCGGGGAAGGGCGTCTGCTGGAGCCAGCTGCCGACCTGCGTGGTGACCGTTTCAGAGATCGGGGTCCAGGTGTCCTTCGCCCCGGGCAGCCAGGCGCCGAGTGCCGCAGCTGCGCCCACGATGAGCAGAAGGAGCCCCGTGACAACGATGAGGAGGCGGTTCAGGCCTCGGTTCGTGCTGTTCATGCGCCGACCTTCCCGTTCTCTGCGACGCGCACCTTGGCGGTGACGCGCGGGCTGAGTTCGTACTGCTCGAGCTGCTGTGTGACGGCCGCTTCGATGGAGGCGGCGTCGACGGGCATCCCGGATGCGGGGGTGAGGCGTACGTCGGCGCGGCGGTGGGAGACCGAGACGGTGACGTTGTCCGGGCTGACGTGGCCGGCGAGGGCCGCGTGCCGGGCGAGCGCGGACGCGATGACCGCGTTGTCCGCGACGGTTGCGGTCCGCGACGAGCGCAGGACGTGGCGGGAACGGCGACCGGGGGCGAGGCCTGCGATGAGCAGGATCAGCCCGATGATGGCCACGATGACGCCGGCTGGGCCGACGTACTGGGCGGGCTGCTCGAGCACCCCGAGCGTGGAGGTGAACATGTCAGCCGGTGCCACGAGGAGCGCCGGGAGGGCGAGGAGCGCGAGCACCACCTCGGTGCCGACCCAGGCCGCGACGACGATGAGCAGCACGGCCAGGACGATCGCGAGCGCCGACCGAGGCGAATGCGTCTCGCGTCGGGAGACGCGGGAGTAGAGCGACGTGTGGCTGCTCATCTGACTCGCTCCTCTGGTTTGATGTCGAGCCCGGTCACCCGCACAGTGACCTGGTCCACGTGGGAGCCGGTGAGGCTCTGCACGCGGTCTCGGATGGTTGTCTTGGCGTTCTCGACTCGCTCCAGAAGTGGACCGCCGCTGCGCGCGAGCGCATTCGGCTGCTCACGGATTCGGGCGAGCGACGGAACCCGGATGGGGGTCCGCACACGGAGCGCGAGTTTGCCGTTGTGATCGTCGAGGTCGACGTTGACGTTGCCTGCGTCGACCCCGAGGGCGTCACCGGCGACAGCTGACGCGACACGAGTCAGGGCCTTCGCGGTGAGTCGTGTTGTGCCTCGCTGCGCCGCGCCGTGGTGTGTCGTCGCGGCTGTGCTCATGAGGAGGTGTTCCGTCCTCGGATGACGTCGACGAGGGCGCTGGCGTCGAGCTTTCCTTCGAGGATGCGTCCGATGACGCCGCCGATGATCATCGCGATCGCGACGAAGAAGAACGCCCAGAAGCCGAGGATGATCCAGGTGAGCGCGAGGACGGCGCCGATGAGGATGCCGGTTCGGGTGAGGGATGCGGTGTTCACTGGACTCGCGCTTCTTCCGTCTTGTCGTTGGTGTCGTCGGTGGGGAGGTGGACGTCGTTGACGGTGACGTTGACTTCGGTGACCTCGAGGCCGACGATCGTCTCGACGGCGCGGATCACGTCGGCGCGGACGCCGTCCGCGACGTCCTGGAGGGAGACGGGGTACTCGGCGACGATGGTCACGTCGACGGCGACCTGCTTCTCGCCGACCTCGACGCTGATGCCCTGGCTCTGGTCGGTGGCGTTGATGGCGTTGCGGATGGCACCGATCGCGCGGGCCGCGCCGCCACCGAGGTCGTAGACACCACGGGCGTCGCGAGCCGCGATGCCGGCGACACGAGCGACGACGCTGTCGACGATCGTCGTCGTGCCGCGTCCGTTCGAAGTCGTCGGGACGACGCTGCTGGACGTCTGAGCCGTGCCGTGGGCGGAAGTCGTGTTGGGTGTGGTGTTCGCCATGATGCTCTTCCTTCTGTCTTTCTGGTCTCTGCCCCCGGTGCAGATGCACCGTGTGGGCTTGTACAGGTGAGACGCAGACGACCCCTGATGTGTCACAAACTCGTTTTCGGCTCTCAGCTTGCGTACAGGTTCGGCGCACGAGGTCGCGTTTTACCCACGTTTTTCCCCGGGGATCGGGGAGATCTCGCGGATGCGAAGGCCGATGTTAAGGGCATCCGGACAGGGCTTCGTCCGTACCTACAGTGAGGTCTCACCGAGTTCAGCGGCATCGCGACTCGTGTGGCACCGCAGCCCCCGCCCGGTGCTCTTCTCGAATTTTCCGAGGCCCCCGCCTCGACAAGGAGTCCCCTATGAGCGCGCTCGAAACCGAAGCCAAGTCCGGCTTGACTCGTCGTTCGCTGGTCACCGGCGCAGTGTGGTCCGTGCCGATCATCGCGGCCGCCACGGCCACCCCCCTCGCCTCCGCATCGCAGTGCACGGCCGGAACCCTCGACTGGGCAGCACTCGCGGCTGGCGCGAACGTCACGACGGTGACCGTTCCCGGCACCGCCCCCAGCACCACCGCGACCTTCTCGATCACGTACTCGTCTGGGTCCACTCCGTCGGCGGCCAGCGGTCGGGTTGCGGCGGGCCCCCAGGGCGGCGTCACCGGCAACTACTACCGCATCGAGTTCTCGAACCCGATCCCGAACAACTCGGCGACGGTCCGCATCGCCTTCAACCGCCCGGTGACCGGCCTCAGCTTCTCCCTCCTCGACATCGACGCCACGACAAACGGCTACCGCGACAACGTCGAGGTCCTGACGACAGGGTTCACCGCCGCGCGCCAGGCGCGCGTCGTCGGCGCCGGCACGGCGGGGGATCCCTTCCGGATGGATACGCCGTACGGCAACATCGCACCGACGTCCAACCAGGGCAACGTGCAGCTCACCTGGGCAGCGCCCGTCTCGGCCGTCGAGTTCCGCTACTTCCAGCCAGGCGACTCGACCAACTCGCAGAACATGGTCATCGGACTCGGCAACCTCGCCGTGAACCCCTGCTAGCGCTCGGCGGGGACTAGGCCCTCCGAGGGCGCCTCGAGAGCGGCGGCTTCGCCGTCGCGCGCGATCAGTGTGCTCCACAGCTGTGCGATCATGCTCACGCAGCACTCGCGCTCGCTGCCCCCAGCACCGGCGCGACCCCAGCCGACACGAGCGTCCATCCCCGGAAGCGTCCGAACACCGTGAACCCGTCCCCCCAGCAGGAACCGCGCAGTGACCGACTCCGAGCACTGCTCGGTTCCGCCAGCACGTCGCGGGCTGTCGTGATCCGCGCCCCATGGGGCTTCGGGAAGTCGAGGGTGCTCGACGGGTGGGATGAGGGCGACGGTCGCCGCGTCGTCCGCGTCGTCATCGATCCAGGGGGCGCGACCCGCGAGAGCTTCTGGCATGACGTCGCAGCGGCCCTCCCAGGTCACGGGTCCGAGCGTTCCTCGCTTGGCGACGCCCGTCCGGCCGAGGCGCTTGTCGAGGACGTCCTCGTGGCGCACCCCCTGACGCTGGTCGTCAACGGGTTCGAGTATCTCGACGAGCAGCCGAGCGTGGAGACGGATCTCATCTCGCTGCTGACGCGCGCGCCCGGTGTCCGGGTCGTGATCGCCAGTCGACGGGAGACGAGCTTCGAGGACGCGCGCACGCGCATGTCGTTGGATGTGCAGGTCATCGCGGCCGAGGAGCTGCTGTTCACGACCGAGGAGATCGAAGCCGAGCTGCGAAGCGCCGGAATGGGCGCCCCAGCTCTGACCGCCGTCGTCGAACGCGCTTCGGGGCGCGTGCCAGCGCTCGTGAAGCTCAGCCTGCTCGAGCTCTCCGGAGGGGGCCACCCGAAAACGGTCGACGTGCTCGAGCGATGGCTGACCCAGCGGCTCGGCGACTACGTCGCTGCGACGATCCTCCGCGGTGACGACGACCTCGCCGCGCTCGCCATCGGCGCGGACCTCCTCGATGAGACCCTGGCGGGTCAGCTCACCGCTCGCCCCGGAGCCCAGGTGCTGGACGAGTTCGAGCGCCGGGGGCTCGGCGCGCGAGAGCGACTCGTGCTGGAGGACGGCCAGAGCCAGGCGGTGTTCCGATTCACGCCGACCACCGCGCGGGCAGGTCGTGCCTGGTTGCGGGCCAAGGACGCGAAAGCCCTCTTCGGCCAGCGCCGATCCTTCGCCGCCTGGGCCAAGGATCGAGGCCAACCGCACGCGGCGCTGACCGCCGCGGTCGATGGATCCGACTACGCGCTTGCCTCGAGCATCGTCATGGACCACTGGTTCGAGCTGGGTGACGACCGTCCCCAGGTTGTCGCAGCGCTCGAACGGCTTCCGCGCGTGACGATCGCGCGATGGCCGCTCCTCGGAGTGGAACTCGCCCTCTGCTACCTCGCGATGAAGGACCACCAGTGGCGAGCCGCGGAGGTCTTCGCGCTCAGCCTGACCGGGATCGGGCTTCGACGGGGAACCGCATCTGCCACCGAGCAGCTCATGTACGTGCTCCTCGAGATGGTCGCCGCCAGAACCGTGTTCGGGTCGTACAAGCAAGCCAGGCACCACGCGGATCGCCTCTCGAGGATGCTCTCCGAGTTCCCCGCAGCCGAGTACGAGCACGCCCACCGCGTCATCCCGCACGCGATCTCCCAGCTCGCCGCCACGCAGCTCTTCACCGGGGCGACCCAGGACGCGCTCCAGACGCTCATCTCCGGCACGGCGACCGCGCGCCGCCTGCGCGCACCGCTCCGCGCCCAGTACTTCCCGCTCTCCCTGCGCGCGGGCGCCCACGCGATCGCGGGGGAGCTCGCCGAAGCGCAGCTGGCGATCGTGGAATCGGACAGCGTCCCCGGCCAGGAGCATCGGCACGATGACTACAGCGGCTCGCCCGCTCGCCTCGCTGAGGCCTACCTGCACCTGGAGGCGGGCCGCTACGAAGCAGCCCTGGAGGTGCTCGCGCGGCTCCACCCCCACTACGGCACCATCGAGAACATCCACCTCCTCCTCGAAGCCGAGACCTGGGCGCACATCGGACTGGACCCCGCCCAAGGGCTCGACCGCATCCTGGAGATCAGGAAGCTCGCGGAGCGCCAGCGCCGACTCCCGAGCTACGTGACCGCGCACCTCGACCGTTCGACGGCGCACGTCGCGCTCGCCACCCATCGCGTCGCCCTCGCCGCGCAGTACTCTCGCGGCGTCGACGTGCTCGGGCGTGTGCCGGCAGCCACCCTTCGCGCGAAGGTCGACCTCGCTCGCCAGTCGGACACCGACGCCCTCGGCGTGCTGCTGCGCTATCCGCCCGTGCGCGACACGACCCTGCGCGACCGCATCGACCACGAGCTCACCCTCGCAACTGCCCACCATCGGACCGGACACCGCGACTCCGCGGTCACCCTGCTCCGGAGCGCCGCGGCGAGCCTCACGAACGCCGGGCTGACGCTCCCGCTCCTCGGCCATCGCTCCATCGGACACGCCGAGCTCACGTCGCTCGCGATGGAGACCGGCATCCTCCTCCCGAGCCTGCCAGACAGCCTCAACGCGCCGGAAGAGTCCCAGCACGCCGCGCCGCCGAAGCTCACGCCGAGGGAGATCGCCGTGCTGCGAGAGCTGATGGACAACGCCAGCTACGCAGAAGTCAGCGCGCGCCTCGACGTCAGCATCAACACAGTGCGCACCCAGGTGCGTTCGCTGTACAGCAAGCTCGGGGTGCGTTCACGCGAAGAGGCGATCAACGCCGCGCTCACCATCCATCTGCTCGACGACCAGCGGCGCCCCGGAGGGCGATCAGACCAGGCCGGCCGAACGCAGCTGTGAGCGCAGGCGTCGCATCAGCGCGCCGAGAGTCGTGTACGTGAGCACGCGGATGCAGCAGAGCAGCGCCACGAGCCCGGGCGTCGCTGCGCCAGGGGCGAGGACCAGGAGCGACATCGCGGCGATCGCGGTCCCGCCGGCAGCGCACGCGAGCAGCCACGTCGTCCACGGCACGTCGGTCGTCGTCGCCTCGGCACCTGGGCGGGACCTCCGAAGGACGAGGCGTCCGAGGAGCAGGACGAGCTCCATCACCAGCGCGGGCAGGGAGAGGGCGACGATGGCGATGGCCCCGAGCGGGGTGATCATGAGGAAGATGCCGGTACAGAACGCGACGATGATCGCGCTCCCGAAACGGGGCACGAGCAGCGCTGCGAGCATCGGCAGCATCATCGTCATCGACGCGACGACCGCGTAGGCGGGCGGGTTCACCGTGGCCAACACCGTCGTCACGGGTGCCAGGGCCAGAGCGACCACCGCATTCAGGGCAGCGAGGGCGCCGAGGCGAAGCAGCGCAGAGCTCGCCCAGCGAGTCGGTGCACGTGATGTCCGCGAGTTCATGCAGGTCGTCCTGTCCGTAGCCGAGTGTCTGCTGCCATTCTCCAACCCGGCGGGCCGTCCAGGTCACCCCAGAGGCTGACGCGGGTCCATCCGGCGGCGGACGCGAGCCGTCACGCCCCCGCCAGATGATGGGTCGTCGCGTCATTCCCGAGATCCGGGCCGCGCCGCGAAAGGCATGTCTTGACTTCCCCCTCTTCCCCAGAACGCGCACCCGCTGCACCTGCATCTGCATCCGCACCTGCATCCGCCCGTGGCCGAATCGCCGCCCTCGACGTCATCCGTGGTGCCGCACTCTGCGGCATCCTCTTCGTCAACATCGCCCCGCTCGTGCACTTCGGCTCCGACACCGGCGTGCTCCAGCCCGCCGATCTCGGCGACCCGAGCGGCTGGCTGCAGCTGTTCGTGCAGCAGCGCTTCTTCCCGATCTTCTCGCTGCTCTTCGGAATCGGCTTCGCGCTCTTCTTCGATTCCGCCGCGCGACGCTCGCGCCGACCGAGGCTCGTGCTGCTCAGGCGCCTCCTGATCCTCCTCGCCATCGGCATCCCCTTCGAGTTCCTGCAGAGCGGCTCCGCGCTCTGGCCGTACGCCATCGCCGGCCTGCTCGTGCTGCTCCCGAGCACCTGGCTGCCGCGCTGGGCCGTCGCCGTCGGCGCCGCCGTGCTCATCGTCGCGAGTCTCGCGCTGACGGGTGGCGGCATCACCCTCATCCCGGGCGTCTTTCTCCTCGGCGCCGCCCTCACTCGGTACGGCATCGTGCAGTCGATCGGCCGCTCGCGTGGCGGCTCCGTCGTCGCGCTCCTCGCCTTCACCGCGGCCTCGATCCCGCTCGCGATCTGGCAGGCGGGGGACATCCGGATGTCCGGCTTCGACCTCGCCTCCGGGCTCGCCGGCTTCGCGATGGCCGGCGCATACATCGCGCTGCTCTCACTGCTCATGACGACCCGCGCCGCCCGCGGCCTGCAGACCGTCTTCACGCCGCTCGGCAAGATGGCGCTCACGAACTACGTCGCGGCAGCCCCGCTGATGCTCGCCGCAGGTGCGCTCTTTGACCTGCCCAACAGCACCTCGTGGACGCTGCTGCTCAGCATCGTCATCGGCATCCTCGTGCTGCAGTGGATCGCGAGCACGCTCTGGCTCCGTGCCTTCACGCAGGGGCCGCTCGAATGGCTCTGGCGTTGGGGCACGTGGGGCACGCGTGGGCCCCTCCGGCGAGACTCGGCCCCGAGCAGCCATGTGCGCGACACCGAGCTCAGCGCCGGACGGACCAACGCAGCAGCGTGAACTGGTCCTCCTCGACGGTGTGCGGGGTCGCCGGGTCATCGGGTCGCTGACGTGCTGCTCGTCGTCGCTTGCTGGACCGCCGTCGATCTCGCCGGGCCGTTCGCGGAGAAGGGGCTCAGGGAGGCCTCGTAGTGTGCACGCCATGGACGTGATGCACCTCGATGGCTCGTCGGATCCCGCCCGAGTCGAGGACCTGCTTGCGCTGCTGGCCGAGCTCGACGATGCGAGTGATGAGGAGCCGGACGTCGGCGCCGGCGACCCGTACGGCTGGTTCGTCACCGCCTTCGCATCCGGAACCGTGGTGCTGTCGCATGCGGCACGACCGCACGAACCGGAACTCGTGCTCTCCGGTGTACCCAGGGATGAGGCCCTCGTCATCTTCACCGAGGTCGTCCGTGGAGAGATGGACGCCGTCCTCGCGCGCCCCTGGGTCGAAGACTGAGCACTCGGCGCTCCCCGGTCAGCACGGACGCAGGGAGCGCCGGAGACGCAGCGACCGTCAGCGCTCGGCCGGCGAACGCAGCAGCGTGAACGAGCCCTCCTTGACCATGAGCGTGGTCACCGGGTCGCTGACGCGCTGCTCGTCGTCGCTCGAGAGCGCCAGCTCCCAGGTGCCGTGAGGTGCCTCGGGAACCGTGAACTCGACGGCGTTCTCCGCCGCGTTCAGCAGCAGGGCGAACGAGTCGGCGCCGACGTGCGAGAACACGAACGCGATGGAACGCGCATCCGGGTTCTCCCAGTCCGCGTCGTCGAAGCCACGCGCGTCGGAGCGCAGTACGTCCACGGTGTCATCGGCACCCGTATCCGGTGCCTGGCGGAACCAGACCGGCCGCAGTGCGGGATGCTCGGCGCGCAGCGAGAGCAGCGTCCGCGTGAACTCGAGCAGCTCGGCGTCGACCGCCTCCCAATCGAACCAGGAGATCTCGTTGTCCTGGCAGTAGGCATTGTTGTTGCCGCCCTGCGTGCGGCCGAGCTCGTCGCCGCCGAGGATCATGGGCACACCCGCCGAGAGGAGCAGCGTCGCGAGCAGGTTGCGGCGCTTGCGGGCGCGGCGCTCGTTCACCGCCTCGTCCTCGGTGGGGCCCTCCGCACCGCCGTTCGCCGAGCGGTTGTCGCTCTCGCCATCCTGGTTGTCCTCGCCGTTCGCCGCGTTGTGCTTGTCGTTGTACGCGGTGAGGTCGGCGAGCGTGAACCCGTCGTGCGCGGTGATGAAGTTCACGCTCGACAGCGGTGAGCGGCGGCTCGCCTCGTACACGTCAGGTGAGCCGAGGATGCGCTGCGCCGTCGTGCCGAGGGTCGCGTCGCTGCCGTTCCAGTAGTCGCGGGCGTCGTCGCGGAACTTGCCGTTCCACTCCGACCAGTCCGCGGGGAATCCGCCCACCTGGTACCCGGCCGTGTCCCACGGCTCGGCGATCATCTTGACCGGCGCGAGCACCGGATCCTGCTGGATGAGCGTGAGGAAGGCGCTGTGCAGCTCCGCGTCGCCGCCCTGACGTGTGAGGGTCGTGGCCAGGTCGAAGCGGAACCCATCGACGTGCATCTCGCTCACCCAGTACCGCAGCGAGTCCATGATGAGCCCGAGCGCCGCAGGGTGGCCCACGTTCACGCTGTTGCCCGTTCCGGTGGTGTCGAAGTAGTGGCTCTCATCGCCCTCCACCAGGCGGTAGTAGGCGGCGTTGTCGATGCCCTTGAACGACAGCGTCGGCCCCAGGTGGTTGCCCTCAGCCGTGTGGTTGTAGACCACGTCGAGGATCACCTCGAGGCCAGCGGCGTGGAGGGCCTTCACGAGCTCCTTGAACTCGGCGACCTGGCCGCCGCCGTCGCCAGCGGCCGCATAGTCGCCGTGCGGGGCGAAGAAGCCGATCGAGTTGTAGCCCCAGTAGTTGCGCAGCCCCTTCTCCTCGAGGTGGCTGTCCTGCACGAACTGCTGCACGGGCAGCAGCTCGACCGAGGTCACGCCGAGGTCGACGAGGTGCTTGATGGCCGCCGGGTGCGCGAGGCCCGCGTACGTTCCGCGGATCTCCTCAGGCACCTCCGGGTGCAGCTGCGTGAAGCCCTTGACGTGCACCTCGTAGACGACCGTCTTGTCGAGGGGGACACGCGGCGAAACGTCGTCGCCCCAGTCGAAGCTGGGATCGGCGACGACGCTCAGGGGAACCGAGCCTGCCGAGTCGGTGTCGTCGCGCCGCTCCGGCTCGTTCATGTCGTGGCCGAACACCGACTGCGACCACGCGTACTGGCCCTCGATCGCCGTGGCGTGCGGGTCGAGCAGCAGCTTGTTCACGTTGTGGCGGAGGCCACGCTCCGGGTCCCATGGACCATCGACGCGCAGCCCGTAGCGGGAGCCGACCTGCAACTCGTCGACGAAGCCGTGGAAGACGTGGCCCGTGCGGTGCTCGAGGCGCGTCCGGGTCTCAGCCCCAGCCTCGTCGAAGGTGCACACATCCACAGAATCTGCAGTCTCGGAGTACACCGCGAAGTTCGATCTGCCGTCGACGGTGCTGAAGCCGAGCGGATACGGGCGGGAGGGTTCGGAGTTCGACAACGGGGGACCTTCCAATGGCGGGGGAGCTGGGGCCCGGCGCGGATCCCCGCCGCTGAGAGTAGGGCAGGCGATCGGCGTCGCTGCCGACGTTCTCCCAGGTACGAGCGACGCGCATCCACGCACATCACCCTTCTCCCAGCTGACGGGGCGACGCTTCCCGTCTACCCACTCGCTATTCGTCGAAGGAAGACCACCATGAAGGCAACTGTCAACGGAACCGTCATCGCCGAAGCGCCCGAGTCGGAGCTCGTCGGCATCGAAGGCAACCACTACTTCCCGCCGTCGTCGTTGCACTCCGAGTCGTTCACGAAGAGCGACACGCAGTACACGTGCCCGTGGAAGGGACACGCGCAGTACTGGGACGTCGTCGTCGACGGCGCCACGCACCGTGACGCGGCCTGGAGCTACCCGGAGCCGTTCGACGGCTCGACCGAACGCGTCGGCCACGACTTCGCCGGCTACGTCGCCTTCGATAAGTCGCAGGTCAGCCTCGGCTGACCGTGCCGCGCCCCGCCTCGCGCCGCCCCGCGCCCCGTGAAAAGGTCACTTTCGACCCATCGGAGGGCTGAGGATGGGCGGAAAGTGACCTTTTCGGGGCGGTGGGACCGCCGGGTCGCGTCCGCCTGCGTGCCCGCGTCCGTCTCCGCACCCGTCTCCGCGTCCGCACCCGGATCCCCATCCGTCTCCGGACGCACCTCGGCCTCCGCGAGAAGGTCACTTTGGGCCCTCCGGAGGGCTGCGGATGGGCGGAAAGTGACCTTTTTCGGGGCGGTGGGACCGCGAGGTGAGCCCCGGCCCGCGTGACCGCCGGGCCGCGTTCGCCTGCGTGCCCGACTCCGCATCCGCCTGCCTGTCCGCGTCCGAGTCCGCCTCTGCGTCCGCACCCGCACGCGCACCCGTACCCGCATGCGCGTCCGCGTCCGCACCCGGATCCCCATCCGCCTCCGGACGCACCTCGGCCTCCGCGAAAAGGTCACTTTCGACCCGTCGAAGGGCTGCGGATGGGCGGAAAGTGACCTTTTCGGGGCGGTGGGACCGCGAGGTGAGCCCCGGCCCGCGTGACCGCCGGGTCGCGTCCGCCTGCGTGCCCGCGTCCGAGTCCGCCTCTGCGTCCGCACCCGCATGCGCGTCCGCGTCCGAACTCGGATCCCCATCCGCCTCCGGACGCGCCTTGGCATCCGCGAAAAGGTCACTTTAGGCCCTCCGGAGGGCTGGGGATGGGCGGAAAGTGACCTTTTTGCGGTGGTGAGGCCGCGAGGTGAGTCGAGGACCGCCGGGTCGCGTCCGCCTGCCTGTCCGCGTCCGAGTCCGCGTCCGCCTCCGAGTCCGCACCCGCATGCGCGTCCGCGTCCGCACCCGGATCCCCATCCGCCTCCGGACGCACCTCGGCCTCCGCGAAAAGGTCACTTTGGGCCCTCCGGAGGGCTGCGGATGGGCGGAAAGTGACCTTTTTCGGGGCGGTGGGACCGCGAGGTGAGCCCCGGCCCGCGTGACCGCCGGGCCGCGTTCGCCTGCGTGCCCGAGTCCGAGTCCGCCTCCGCACCCGTCTCCGTCTCCGTCTCTGCGTCCGCGCCCGGCTCCGCACCCGGATCCCCATCCGCCTCCGGACGCGCCTCGGCCTCCGCGAGAAGGTCGCTTTGGGCCCTTCGGAGGGCTGCGGATGGGCGGAAAGTGACCTTTTCGGGGCGGTGGGACCGCGACGCGAGCCCCGGCCCGCGTGACCGCCGGGCCGCCTCCGCACCCGCCTCCGCCTGCGGCCTTCAGCCCGCGGGCCCGCTGCTCGTACCCAGGTATGAGAAATCGAGCCTTCGCTCAATTCCCGCCCGCGAATTCCTAGCGTGAGGGGATGCTTGCGCACAGACTCACCGAAGCAGAGCGGACCCCCACGACGCCGACCGCGATGTGGCTGGCGGCCGCGATCCTCCTCGTGAGCGTCGCGACGATCTGGTTCACAAGATCGCAGGTGACGGAGCAGGTGTATGTCAGCGGATTAGGTGCCACGGGCATGCCAACGGCCGACGTCTTCAACATCGCTCTGCTCGGAATCGGCGTTGGCGCGCTCCTCGGGGCCCCGTCGTTGCACGGCATCCGATCACGGCTGCGCTGGTTGAGCTGGAGCGCATCCGGCACCCTCGTCGCCACGGCGCTGGCGTTCGTGGGGGCATCCCAGGTGACCTGCACGTACGGCTGCCCCATCCCGTTCACGCCGGGCTCGACGCTGCAGGACCTCGTTCACATCGTCTTCGCCGCGACGGGCTTCACCGGGGCTGCCGTCGTCATGGTGCAGCTCGCGACGAGCTCGCTCCCGCGCCTGACGCGGCTCGTCGCCTGGGGAGCTGCGGGCGCGACCGGCCTCGTCGCGGCCGCGGGCGCATCCCTCTCGCTCCTGCGGTTCCGGACGGATCTCGGCGCGACCCTCGAGTTCGTCGCCATGACCGTCGGGGTCGTCTGGCTGGCTGGCGTCCTCGTGCGACAGGCTCTCATTCCCGCCGAACGAGCCCGCGCTACGGTGTTGCCCGTGAGCGTGCTTTCGTGACCGAGCCCAGCGAGGGGCAGCCGACCAGGGCGTCGCGATTCACGCTCGGAGACGCCGCGCTCCTGGCCGTGTACGTGCTCTTCAACGGGTCGATCCTCGGGTGGCAGGCCCTGTACGTCGGCATCCCCGTGGGTGCTCTCGCTCCCGAGCTCGTCATGCTCGCGGTGGGGTGCATCGCCATCTCCCTGCGCCGCGCCGCGCCCGCCGTCGCGATCTCCGCCGCGGCCCTCACCTTCGCGCTGGCGGTGCCGCTGCAGCTCCCCGTCGACCTCTTCGTGCTCGCCGTCGTGACCTACTCGATCGCGGCGGGCGGCACGCCCCGCGTGGGGATCTTCTCGTGGGTCGGCCTCAGCCTCGTCGCCGCGATCAGCGCGTCCACCCTCCGGCTCGTCGTCGACGATCCGCCGCTCGTCGGACGCTGGCAGGTCGACCTCCTCCTCATCCTCGGCGTCGGGGTCGCGGCCCTCCTCATCGGTCTCGCGGTCGGGATGCGCCGCAGGTTCATCGCCTCCCTCATCCAGCTCGCCGAGGAGCTCACGATCGAACGGGACCGCTCCGCTCAGCTCGCGACGCACGCCGAGCGAGCCCGCATCGCCCGCGAGGTGCACGACATCTTCTCGCACGGCCTCCAGGTGATCGTGAGCAGCGCCGACGGCGCCTCGGCGGTCCTGGACCGCGACCCTGACCAGGCTCGAGGGCTGCTGGCCGCCATCTCCGACACGGGGCGACGCTCG
The DNA here is from genome assembly GCF_015351285.1 of Pseudoclavibacter sp. VKM Ac-2888. NCBI lineage: Bacteria > Bacillati > Actinomycetota > Actinomycetes > Micrococcales > Microbacteriaceae > Pseudoclavibacter > Pseudoclavibacter sp. VKM Ac-2888. Next base: position 2,512,937 of record NZ_JADKSM010000001.1, on the reverse strand, counting down.
ATGCGCGAGGCACGCACCGTGTTCTCGCTGCTCAACGACGCCGAGACTCCCGCCGACCCTGCACCGCAGCCGTCGCTGGACGCGCTGCCGGAGTTCATCGACCGCTCCCGCGACGCCGGGCTCGACGTGCGCTTCACGGAAGAGGGCACTCCTGATCTCGACGCCACGCGCCAGCTCGTCGCCTACCGGGTCACGCAGGAAGCGCTCACGAACACGCTCCGCCATGCTGGTCGCGACGCTCGTGTCGATGTGACGCTGACCCACTCGCCGTCCGGTTCGTGTCTCGAGGTCGTCGACGACGGGCCGCCGAGCGGAGCGCCGCTCGGCGCAGCGAGCCGCGGCTCGGGCTCCGGCCTCATCGGGATGCGGCAGCGGCTGGACATCGTGGCAGGCATGCTCGAGGCCGGCCCCCGAGCGCATCATCCCGGCTGGCGCGTTCGGGCCGTGATCCCGTCCGTCGCCGCCTCTGCGGGGAAGGGGCTCCCGTCGTGAAGATCCGCGTCGCTCTCGTCGATGACCAGGACCTGGTCCGAACCGGCTTCCGCCTCGTCCTCGAAGCGGACGGCGACTTCACCGTCGTCGGCGAGGCATCCGGTGGCCGCGCGGGTGTGGCGCTCGCCGCCCGAACGCGGCCGGATGTCGTGCTGATGGATGTGCGGATGCCCGACCTCGACGGCATCGCCGCGACCCGAATGATCGTCCGTGACAGCCCGGTCCGCGTGATCGTCCTGACCACGTTCAACAGCGACTCCTCGGTCACGCAGGCGCTGCACGCCGGCGCGAGCGCCTTCCTGCTGAAGGATGTGCGCCCGGCCGAGCTCATGCAGGCCATCCGTGACGTCCACGCGGGCGACTTCGTGCTGCCCCCGGCGCTGGCGCGGGACGTCGGGGAGCTCACAGACCCCGACGCCGCTCGCACGCTTCCTCCCGGCGGGGCACCCGAGCTGAGTGTGCTCTCGCCGCGAGAGCTCGAGGTGCTCATCGCGATCGGCCAGGGCCTGAGCAACCCCGAGATCGCGGTCGAGCTGTTCCTCAGCGAGTCGACCGTGAAGTCGCACGTCGGACGCATCCTCGCGAAGCTCGAGCTCCGCGATCGCGTCCAGGCCGTGATCCTCGCGCACCGCGCCGGCCTCGTCGGCGGTGGTGCCTAGGGTCGGTCGATCCGGCGCTGGTTCCCATCCGCCGCCCCGCCCCGCCGCCCCGCCCCGCCGCCCCGCCCCGCCGCCCCGCCCCGCCGGCCCGCCGCGCCCCGCCCCGTCATCCCGCGATCCCGTCACCCCGTCGCCCCGCGATCCCGCGATCCCGCGAAAAGGCCACTTTCCGCCCTTCCGAGGGCTGGGGATGGGCGGAAAGTGATCTCTTCGGGGCGGTGAGACCGCGAGCCGAGCCAAGGGTGTGCCGAGCCGAGGCGCTGCGGTCGTCGTACCCGGGCCCGGACGCGATGGGATACTGGCGGGATGGCACGCGTCAGTGGTTCAACAGCTCTCGAGGGCGTTCGCGCCCTCGCCGCATCGCTCTCCCCGGGCGAGTTGCTGCCGTCGGAACGCACGCTCTCAGCACAGCTGGGGGTGGCTCGCATGACCGTCCGAGCGGCGATCGATGTCCTCGAGCGTGAGGGGCTCGTCCGCACGAAACGCGGTATCGGCACCGAGAAGCTCGCCCCGCCCGTCTCCCTGCAGGTTCGGCTGCGGTCGTTCGCGAGCGCCGTCCGCGAGCACGGGATGCGCGCCGAGACGCGGGTGCTCTCGTTCGTTCGGAGCACGGAGCGCCCGGCCGAGGTGGAAGAGCACCTGCAGCTCCCGCCGGAAGCTGAGACCATCCACCTGCGCAGGCTGCGACTCGGCGATGACCGTCCGCTCGCGCTCGAGGACGAGTGGCTGCCAGCGGCCCTGGTGCCGCAGCTCGACGAGGAGACGGCCAAGGGGAGCCTCTACGAGATGCTCGAGACACTCGATCTGCTGCCGACGGAGGGGGTCGAGGTCGTCACGGCCACGCTGCCGAGCCCCGAGGAGATCGAGGTGCTCGGCATCGCCGCGAGCTACCCGGTCCTGCGTCTCACTCGCGCCGCGATCGCCCGCGGCCTGCCCATGTCGTACTCGCGTGCGACGTTCCCCGCGGATCGTTTCGAGCTCACGTTCCCGCTCCAGGAGCGCCTCACGCTGCCCTTCTCCTGACGCAAACCGAACCACCGGCGAACTCTGGTCTATACCAGGGCGGATTTTCCAAGTAGAGTCCCCCTAACTTTTCCTTTGACCATGGAGTCACGCCATGAAATATCTCCAGAAACTCGGCAAGTCGCTCATGCTGCCGGTGGCTGTCCTGCCGGTAGCGGCGATCCTGTCCGGTATCGGGTACTGGATCCTCAATACGGCAGGCGAGAACTTCGTTCAGGCCTTCTTCACCGCTGCAGGTGGCGCGCTGCTCGACAACCTGCCCCTGCTCTTCGCGCTCGGCGTGGCAATCGGAATGGCATCGAAGCCAGACGGTACCGCCGCGCTCGCGGGGCTCGTATCGTGGCTCGTCGTCACGCGGCTCCTCAGCCCTGAGACGGTCGCGACGCTGCAGGGCATCCCGGTTGAGGATGTCAACATCGGCTTCGGGCGCATCGAGAACGCCTTCGTCGGCATCATCTGCGGTCTCATCGGCGCGTACTGCTACGACAAGTTCAAGGACGTCCAGCTGCCGGCCGCCCTGTCGTTCTTCTCGGGCAAGCGCTCCGTCGCGATCGTCACGACAGGTGCATCCCTCGTCGTCGCACTCGTGCTCTACTTCGTGTGGCCGGTGCTGTTCGGCGGCCTCGTCTCGTTCGGTGAATGGATGGTCGGGCTCGGCCCGGTCGGCGCCGGCCTCTACGGCTTCTTCAACCGCCTGCTCATCCCGCTCGGCCTCCACCACGCGCTCAACGCGGTGTTCTGGTTCGACGTCGCCGGCATCAACGACCTCGGCAACTTCCTGAACGGCACGGGCACGGCAGGCGTCACCGGCCAGTACATGACCGGCTACTTCCCGATCATGATGTTCGGTCTGCCCGGTGCGGCGCTCGCGATGTACCTCACGGCCAAGACCAACCGCCGCAAGGTCACCGCGGGCATCCTGCTGTCCGGTGCCTTCGCGTCGTTCTTCGTCGGCGTCACCGAGCCGCTCGAGTTCGCGTTCATGTTCCTCGCACCGGCGCTGTACGTGGTCCACGCGATCTTCACCGGCATCTCGATGTTCATCATGGCGCTGCTGCCGGTGCGCATGGGCTTCGGCTTCTCTGGCGGGTTCATCGACCTCATGCTCGGCTGGGTCAACCCCCTGGCGCAGAATCCGTGGGCGATCTTCCTGGCCGGCGCCATCTGGTTCGTCATCTACTTCGTCTCGTTCTACTTCATCATCAAGCGCTTCGACCTGAAGACGCCGGGGCGCGAAGACGAGGAGGTTGAAGTGGATGAGACATCGACAGGGTCGTCGAAGTTCCTCAACCAGGCATCAGCGATCCTCAAGGGTCTCGGTGGCAAGGACAACGTGCTCGAGCTCGACAACTGCGCGACGCGGCTCCGCATGGAGATCGCCGACGTGTCGAAGGTGGATGATGCGGCCATCCGTCGTGCTGGTGCCGCCGGCATCATGAAGCCGGGCGGAAAGTCGGTGCAGGTCATCTACGGCCTCGAGGTGCAGTTCGTGAAGGATGCGATGGAGGACCTCATCGCAGGCCGGGTCGAGGCGCCTTCCGCGCCCGTCGCGGTGGCGGATGCCACGGTGGCCGCGCCGTCGCAGGGTGGCGTCGCCACGAAGACCGTGCTCACCGTGCGCCAGCCGGTTGCCGGTCGCGTCGTTCCGCTCTCCGAGGTTCCGGATGCGACGTTCTCCCAGGGGATCATGGGTTCTGGGGTCGCGGTCGAGCCCACGGGCGACACCGTGTGGGCGCCGGCGGACGGCACCGTCGCGCACATCTTCCCGACGAGTCACGCGGTCGCGTTGAAGCTCCGTGATGGCACCGAGCTGCTGGTCCACGTCGGTGTGGACACCGTGGAGATGAAGGGTGAGGGATTCGAGACGCTTGTCGCTGTCGGCGATGAGGTCGTGGAGGGCACGCCGCTCCTTCGGTTCGACCTCGACGCGATCCGCGCGGCTGGGCATCCTGCCGTGACTCCGGTCATCGTGCTCGGGGGTGGCGACGTCGAGCTGAGGCTGCGCCAGGACTGAGTTCTCGCTCTGATTCGTGGGGTGGGCTGCCGGATCGGCAGCCCACCCCGCTGTCCTTGGTGGACTAGACCACGCGTCGGTTTCCCGGTAGTGTCATCCGCAACACGCCTCGCCGATCCGGCCGCACGTCCAGACTGGACTGAGGCGCCCCGATCGCCTTCGATCTCTAGGAGCAGCGCATGGAAGTTGTCATCATGGCCGGGCCGGCAGAGGTCGGCGCCTTTGCAGCTGGACGCATCGCGGACGTCGTCGCGGGCAATCCGGAAGCGGTGCTCGGCGTCGCCACCGGTTCCAGCCCCCTGGAGACCTACCGCTCGCTCGCCGACCGACGCGCCGAAGGCCTCGACTTCAGCCGAGTGAGCGCATTCGCCCTCGACGAGTACGTCGGCATCGCCAGGTCGCACGCCGAGTCGTACCACGCCGTGGTCGGCCGCGAGGTGGTCGAGCCGCTCGGCCTCGACCCCGCGCGGGTGCACGTGCCGGATGGCCTCGCGGCCGACCTCGACGCCGCCTGCGAGGACTACGAGGCCAAGATCGCCGCCGCTGGAGGCGTCGACGTGCAGCTCCTCGGCATCGGGGCGAACGGACACATCGGATTCAACGAGCCCACGTCCTCGCTGTCCTCCCGCACGCGCGTGAAGACGCTCGCCCCCAAGACGCGCACCGACAACGCGCGCTTCTTCGACAAGCCGGAGGACGTGCCGGTGCACTGCCTCACGCAGGGGCTCGGCACCATCCTCGACGCGCGCAGTGTCGTGCTCGTCGCGCAGGGTGCGTCGAAGGCGCGCGCGGTGGCCGCGATGGTCGAGGGGCCCGTCTCCTCGATGTGGCCGGGCTCCGTGCTGCAGCTGCACCGCCGGGCGACGATCGTCATCGACGAGGCCGCGGCCGCCGAGCTCACCATGGCCGACTACTACCGGTACACGGTCGAGCACCGAGCCGGCGTCCAGCCCGAGGCGTAGCCCTCGAGGGCGGCCGCCGCGCCCTATCGTCCGCTGCGACGAGGCTCGCCGTCGGCGTCGCGAACGTGGCGTCGCGGAAACCTCGGCTTATCGTCGGCGTATCGGCGTATCGGCCTATCGGCGGGGATGCGGCCGCGGCGCATCCGCCGCTTGCTCTGGCGCGCGTGGTCGAGTGACGCTGATGGGTTTTCGCGACGCTGATGGGTTTCTCGGATGCGCGTGATGGGTTTTGCCGACCGGTGATGGGTAAAAACCCATCACAGTCACCCAAACCCATCACGCGCCTCAGGATGACGGGGGTCGCGCCGACGCAGCGCGAAGGTGGCACGGGTGGGAACCTCGGCTTTTCGGCGGCTGCGACCGGGCGACATTCGGGTGGCAGCTGCGGCCTTCACTGCTCCCTCGGTGGGGCGACATCCGGGGACAGCTGCGGCTTGCGGGTTCCTCGGTGGGGCGACATTCGGGGACGGTTGCGGCATTCGGGTTCCTCGGTGGGGCGACATTCGGGGACGGTTGCGGCATTCGGGTTCCTCGGTGGGGCGACATTCGGGGACGGTTGCGGCATTCGGGTTCCTCGGTGGGGCGACATTCGGGGACGGCTGCGGCATTCGGGTTCCTCGGTGGGGCGACATTCGGGGACAGCTGCGGCACTCGGCTTCCTCGGCTGGGCGAGAGCCTGGGGACATTTGCGGCCTTGCGCTCCCTGGGCGGGAAACGGCTGCGGTGCATCCGTTGCCTGCTCTGACGCGGCAGGTCGCGCGTGGTCGAGTGACGCTGATGGGTTTTCGCGACGCTGATGAGTTTCTCGGATGCGCGTGATGGGTTTTGCCGACCGGTGATGGGTAAAAACCCATCACGGTCGCCGAAACCCATCACGCGCCTCAGGATGACGGGGGTCGCGCCGACGCAGCGCGAAGGTGGCAGGGACGGCAGGATCACCGCTGGCAGGTGCGGCAGGGTGGTGCGCGCGGTGCCTGCGGTGCCCGCAGTGCCTGCGGTGCCTGCGGTGCCTGCAGTGCCTGTGGTGCGCGCGGTGCCTGTGGTGCGCGCGGTGCCTGCGGTAGCCCGCAGTGCCTGCAGTGCCTGCGGTGCCCGCAGTGCCTGCGGTGCCTGCGGTGCCTGCGGTGCCTGCGGTGCCTGCGGTGCCTGCGGTGCCCGCAGCGCCGGCGGCCAGCGCTGCGTGGGGGCGGGCGTCGCTCAGCGAACCCACTCGCCGCGACGCATGACCCGCTGCACGCCGAGCGACTGGTCCAGTACGACGAGATCCGCCGAGTATCCCGGCAGCAACGACCCGACCTTCTCGAGGCCGAGGGCGGTCGCCGGCGTTGTCGACGCGGCCCGCACCACGTCGACGAGCGGCAGTCCGGCCACGGCCACCGCGTACTGCACCGCTCGCGCCATCGTGAGCGTCGATCCGGCGATCGCGCCGCCCTGCGTGAGGCGGGCGACTCCGCCGCGCACCTCGACGTCGAGCGAGCCCAGCGTGTAGTCGCCATCGTGCATGCACGCGGCCGACATCGCGTCGGTGACGAGCATGAACTGGTGCGGCTTCGCTACTGCGGCGAGACGGAGGGCCGCAGGATGCACGTGGGTGCCGTCCGCGATGAGCTCGATCACCGCATCCGGGTGCTCGAGCAATGCTGTGGCGGGGCCGGGTTCGCGGTGGTGCAGTCCGCGCATCGCATTGAAGAGGTGCGTGCCGACCGTTGCACCGTTGTCGAGCGCTTCGCGGGCGATGTCGTAGGAGGCGTCGGTGTGTCCGATGGCGGCGACGACCCCGGCGTCGGTCAGCGCCTTGATGGTGTCGAGACCACCGGGCAGCTCGGGGGCGAGCGTGACCATGCGCACCTGCCCGCGCCCTGCCGCCAGCAGCGCAGCGAGATCGCGACTGTTCGGCTCGATGAGGTGCTGCTGCGCGTGGGCGCCCGGATGCTCGCGGCTCAGCCATGGCCCCTCGAGGTGGATGCCCGCGAGGATGCCCTCCTCCACGAGGGTCGCGAGCGCCGCGACCGAGTCGCACATCGCGCCGATCTCGTCGGTGACGAGGCTCGCGACGAGCGAGGTGGTGCCCTGCTCGAGATGCGTGCGCACCGCTGTCTTCGCCGCGAGTGCGCCGCGTCCGTCGCCCGCGCCGGCTTCGTCGAACCCCGCGCCGCCTCCACCGTGCACGTGGCCATCGACGAAGCCGGGCGCGATCGTCGCTTCCCCGAGTTCGACGATGTCGCCGGAGTCCGAGGGGGGCCGCCCCGAGCCCACACGCTGCACGACGGTTCCCTCGATCTGCACCCACCCGGGCGAGAGGTGGCTGTGCGGCGTGATGACGTTCGCGGCGCTGACGATCATTCTGCTCGCTCCGTCTGTTCGGTCCTGCTCACTGGTCTGTACCAGTTGTACTTTTGCTCGTGTGGACGTCGGTGTCAAGTCGGGAAGAGGGGGAGCGCGGCTCTTGGGCGGCGTCGACAGCGACCGCCGAGGCCAGCGTTTCCCGGCCCGCGACGAGCCCGCGGATCTCGGCGAGGCGTGCGCGCTTTCGCCCGCGCCTTCCAGTAGCGGAAGTGCCGCCGCATCTGCCATTCTTGGCTCCAGTTCCATCAGCACCATCAGTTCCTGTTCCAGCCCCCGCTCCTGTTTCAGTGCCTACTCCCTGAGGTGACTTGGTGAATTCTGCTCGTACTCTCCCGCGCCTCACAGCTGCTGTCGTCGCTGCCGGACTCGTCTTCGGCGGATTCGGGGTCGGAGCAGCGTCGGCTGCCCCGGCGACCGATGACAGCGACAAGCTGTCGGGAAGGCTGACCGCCCTGGCGGCCGTCGACGTGTCCGCTGACCCTGCGGCAGCGGAACAGCAGCTCGCAGCGGCAACGCCGACGCAGCTCGCGCTGCCGGAGTCTGGCCCGGCGAGCCTGCAGCTGAGCGGCGGCAGCGTCGCGGTCACCGTCTACTACTCGACACCCCCGCTGGCCGCCGATATCGACGCACTCGCTGCGCTCGGCACCATCGACGCGGTCGCCGCGAAGTACCTCGTGATCGGAGCGACGGTTCCGGCGGGCAATCTCGAAGCCGTCGCAGGGCTTGCGAACGTGCAGTCGGTGCAGGAGACTCTCTCGCCGGTGTCCAGCGGTTCCGCGTGGGATGCGGCCAACGCTCTGACGGTGGCGGAGCCGACGACGGAACCGACGGCGGAGCCGACGACGGGACCCGCTGTGGAACCCACCACCGAACCGGATGCGGACCCCAGCGCATCCGCTGACACCTGCCGCGCGGTGCCGGCCAACCTCACCGAGCCCCTCAATGTTCCCCTCGCGCGAGACCTGTATGGCGTGGATGGTGAGGGGGTGCGCATCGGGATCATCTCCGACTCGTACGACCATGCGACCGTGACGCTGCCGTCGACACCGGACGAGGATGTGGCCGCGGGCCTGCTCCCGGGAGCCGACAACCCGTGCGGCTACACGCAACCCGTTGAGGTCGTGGTCGAGAGCGCGGCCCCGAGCACCGACGAGGGGCGCGGCATGGCCCAGCTGGTCCACTCCATCGCACCCGGCTCGACGCTGCTGTTCGCGTCCGGCAGCGGAGGGCAGGCTGGCTTCGCAAACGCCGTCGAACGTCTCTCAGAGGCCGGGGCCGACATCATCGTCGACGACCTCGGATACTACGACGAGACGATGTTCCAGGACGGAGTCGCCGCCAACTCCGTCAACGATGCGGTTGCGCTCGGCATCCCCTTCTTCACCGCCGCTGGCAACGACACGATCGTCGGCAGCCTCGGCGAGAGCGAAGGTCGCATCATCTCCTCATGGGAGGCACCCGCCTACCGGCCGACGGCCTGCCCGGCTGCTGTCGCCGAGAACCTCGACCAGTTCGACATCACCAGCGCCGACTGCATGGACTTCGACCCGGGCGCGGGCGAGGACCCCACGAACACGCTGACCTACCCGGACCTCGCCGCCTACGACGTCAACGCCCTGTTCATGTTGCAGTGGGCTGAACCCGCTGGGGCCGCCACCAGCCGCCTCGTGGTCGCCGTCACCGACGCCGCCGGCGAGCTCGTCGCGGGCAGCCCCCTCCCCGCGGCAGGCTCGCCCGTGCAGCTCGCGGGCTTCCAGCCCACCGGCGGCGACTACAACTACACGATCGTTCGAGACACCAGCGATGGTGTACCGGCTCTCAACCCGCGGGTGAAGACGATCTTCCCGAGCAGCTACCTCCGGGCCGCCGAGTACTCCGCGGGCACCGGCGGCGACATCGTCGGGCCCTCGATCTACGGACACGCCGGCACGCCCCGAGCGTTCAGCGTCGCGGCCGCCAACGCTGCCACACCGACGGAGCTCGAGAACTTCAGCGGCACCGGGCCCATGACGCTGTACTTCGAAGCGTTCCCGAGCACAGACGCGCTGCCCGAGCCCATCTCTGGTGCGCCGACGCTCACCTCGCTCGACGGAGGCTGGACGAACTTCTTCGGAAGCGCAGTCCAGGGCGCTGAGGGCGTCTACTCGTTCACCGGCACCTCGGCTGCTGCACCGTCGGCGGCAGCAGTTGCGGCGCTCGGGATGCAGCTCCGCCCGGGCATCACGGAGCAGGAGCTGCGGGCCGCGATCACGGCAACTGCCGAACCTATCGGCAGCATCCATGAGTTCGTCAGCGTCGCGGACTCGGCCGGGGCCGGGCTCGTCGACGCGGCCGCGTTCCTCGCAGCGCTGCCCGCGCCGACGCCGACGCCGACCCCGACGCCGACGCCGACTCCGACGCCGACCCAGACGTCGACTGCCGTCCCGGTCACGCCGACGGCGGTGCCGGTTCCCGGAGTCGAGACCCACACTCCCGTGGCGACGAGTGCGACCTCGACTCCAGTGGCCACCGGGGAGCTCGCGCAGACCGGCGTCGACTCGTCGCCTGCGCTCGTGGCTGCGATCAGCGCCCTCGCGATCGCGATCGGCATCGCCGTGACGCTCGCGAGCGCCCGCAGGAAGCTCGACAACAGGTAGGGCCCGTCGCCGCGCGTCCCACGTCCCGCCGGCGCGCGTCCCACGTCCCGTCGCCGGAGTCCGAGCAGAGTTGTGGCGCGGTGCTGTTCGTGAGCGCGCGCATCGCACTTTGCCACAACTCTGGTGGGGCCGTGGGGCCGTGGGGTCGTGGGGCCGTGGCGGACGGGCGCGTTGGCTACCCGGTGACGAGGCGGTGCTCGTAGGCGAACACGACGATCTGGGCGCGGCTCGACAGCTCGAGCTTCGCGAGCACGTTGCGGACGTGCGTCTTCACGGTCGCCTCGCTCACGAACGCGGCGGCCGCGATCTCGCTGTTGCGCAGCCCCTTCGCGGCGAGGAGGAAGATCTCCCGCTCTCGAGGGGACAGTGCGGCGATCGCGACGTCGGGGCGTGGGGCGAACGTGGCCGGTTCCGGGGCCGGAGACGCCCCGCGAGCGATGCGCCCCACCGGCATCGCCGGGGCATCGCCCGCGTGCACGGCGCGGATCGTGTCCAGCAGCATCTCGGGCGTCGCATCCTTCGTGACGTACGCGCTCGCGCCGTTGTGCATGGCCTGCAGCACCGCCTCGTCCTGCCTGAACGTGGTCAGCATGACGACGCGCGGGCGCGGGCCCGTCTCGTCGGCGTACGGGGCTGCCTCCAGGATGCGCCTGGTCGCGGCGATTCCGTTGAGGCCGGGCATGCGGATGTCCATGAGCACCACGTCGGGGCGTTCTCCGACGACGAGCTCCACGGCTTCCTCGCCGTCGCTTGCCGTGCCGACCAGCTCGAGGTCGGGCTGAGATTCCACGAGCATGCGCATGCCGTAGACGAACAGCTCCTGGTCATCCACGAGGGCGATGCGGATGCGCGGGTCTGAGTCTGATCGAGCGGCGCGGATGTCCACGGGCTGGGTGGCGGTGTCGTCGCTCACTGCGCGTCCTCCTTGCGGCTGGCGGCGAGGTGGGCGTCCTCGGTCGCAGCGACCCGCGGCACGATGTCCTGCGTCGGGATGAAGGCCGTCACCACGAAGACCTGGCGCTCTTTCGCCTCGCCGTCGCTCGGCTCGGCCCCCGCGGTCAGCCAGCCGCCCGCGAGGCGCGCACGCTCGCGCATTCCCGTCAGCCCGAGGCCGCTGCGCTGCGGCGGATCCTCTGCGGAACCCGAACTGCTGGCCCCGGTGCTGACGATGTTGAGGGAGAGCCCGGCGCCGCGCCAGTCGAGGGAGACCGTTGCCGACGCTTCGGAGCCCGCGTGCTTCATCGCATTCGTGAGGCTCTCCTGCACGATCCGGAACACGCTCAGCTCCTGCACCTGGGAGAGCCGCTTGCGTTCGCCGAGGTGTCGCAGCTCGACCTCGAGCCCGGCGTCGCAGGCCTGATCGATGAGGGCGCCCAGCTCATCGAGCTTCGGCTGCGGGGCGGAGCCCGCCCCGCCGATGTCCTCGAGGAGGCCCTGCAGTTCGAGGAGCGTGCTCCGAGCGTTGTCGGCGATCTTCTGCAGGTCGTCGGCGGGTTCGCCCCGCGACTCGCGAAGCAGCCTAGAGCCATCCGCCATCGAGATCGTCACGGTCAGCGAGTGCGCGAGCACGTCATGCACTTCGCGAGCGATGCGGGACCGTTCGTGCAGCACGAGGACCTCCGTGGAGGACGCAGACAGCTCCTCCGTCAACGCGGTGCGCATGGCGCGTTCGCGCGCCCACTTGATCGCGAACTGGGTCGAGGTGCCGAGTGCCCAGGCCAGGACGGTCAACGCGACGAACACCAGCGCCAGCTGGGCAGCCGACGAGAGCAGGAGCTCGGGCATGGGTGGCGCGACCGTCACGCCGGCGATCTGTCCGTCTGGCCCGGTCATCAGCTGCACCATGCTCTCCTGCATGGTCAGGTCGATCTCTCCGAGGCCCAGGTTGCGCGCCATATCCTGGGCGCCGTCCTGGAAGAACAGCTCACCGCTCGCGGAGTAGCGCTCGACACCGGCTCCGTAGCTCCCGGTCCAGAGCAGCCACTGCCCGAGGTAGACCAGCATGAACGCAAGACCGGCCGCATGGGCCACGCCTGCTGCAAGCGATCCCCAGGTGAGTGCGCCTCGCGAGCGAACGGTAACGAGGAACACGATGAGGGGCATGGCGAGGTGCACGGGCCAATCGTTTGCCGAGGCCATGGGCAGCATCCCCGACAGCTGCAGGACCGGGACCAGCAGCCCCATGCCCAGGGCGACCCGCGGGAAGCGTCGCGAGATGCCGATGGCAACGCCGTAGATGACCGGTGCCGCGTAGAACGGCAGGTGGCTGTTCCACCGCCCAACCTCCGCGAAACACCACAGTGCGACGAAGAGCGCACCCACCGCGGGCTCGAGAAGCCAGCGCAGTCGGGCGGTGGAGAGGCGATCGAGGATTCGGAGCATGCTCACCAAGCTAGGGGCGATTCCGGTCGGGGAGGGCGACGTGGGCGCCTGCGGTGTCCCGTTTCATCCGAAGGGGTGAGCGGCGGCGGTGCTCGCGGCGCTGATGCCGCGCATCCGCACCCGTGATGTGCGCTTCGGGCCGTCGGCGGCCAAGCTGGAATCGCCAGCGTCGGCACCGGCGCGCCCCGCGAACCGAAGGTCGTGACCCCACCGATGACTGACAACCGCGCCGCATTCGAGCACTTCGTCGAGCTGTTCTATACGCGCAAGCGCGTGGCTGACGCCTTCGACTCCCTGGTCGCCTCCGACTACCGCCAGCACAACCCGAACATCGCCGACGGGCCCGCGGCTGCCGTCGAGGCGCTCACGCCGAAGTTCGACGGGTCGCCGGATGCGACGTTCAGCGTCGAGCGCATCATCGTCGACGGCGACCTGGCGATGGTGCACGTGCGTGCCTCCCGCCCCGGCGCCCCGGACGCGGCCGTCGCGGACATCTACCGCTTCGAGGGCGGCCGTATCGTCGAGCACTGGGACGTGCTCCAGCAGGTGCCGGCCACGAGCATCCACGACCACCCCATGTTCTGAGGCTCAGACCACGCCGGAGGTGCCGAGCAGCGAGCCGATCAGGAACGTCGCGCCGAGCGCGAGCGCGCCTCCGGCGACGACGCGGATGGTCGGTCGCAAGGGTGGGCTCTGCCCGATGCGAGCGCTGAAGTAGCCGGTCGCTGCTAGGGCGAGCAGTACGACGCCGAAGGTCCCTGGCACTCGGATGCTCTCGGGCAGGAGCAGGATCGACAGCAACGGCAGCAGTGCGCCGGTCGTGAAGGCGAGTGCGGATGCGCCGGCCGCGGCGAGCGGGCTCGCGACGGCTTCCTCACTCAGTCCGAGCTCGGTCTCGAGATGGGCGGCGAGCGCGTCTCGTGCCGTGAGCTCGATGGCCACCTGCTGCGCGGTCTCCGGGGTCAGCCCCTTCTGCTCGTAGAGGCCCGCGAGCTCGGCGAGCTCCTCCTCGGGCTCCTCTTCGAGCTCGCGACGCTCCTTCGCGATGAGCGCGTGCTGGCTGTCGCTCTGGCTGCTGACGGACACGTACTCGCCGAGCGCCATCGAGATCGCGCCGCCCACGAGTCCCGCGGCCCCCGCCGTGAGGATCGCGGGCGTCGCGGTGGTGGCCCCGGCCACGCCGACGACGAGCGCCGCGACCGACACGATGCCGTCATTCGCGCCGAGGACTCCGGCGCGTAGCCAGTTCAGGCGGCTGTGGATGGACGCGTCGTGCGGTTCGTTCGCGTGGGCGCCGGGGGCAGGCGCGGCGGGTGCGGTCATGGGCGTCATCCAAGCACGCAGGATGCCGTGTCTGAGCGGTTCGACGGTGGCGTTCTGGTGAGTGCGACCTTCGAAGACCTCGTGCCTACTCGGCTGCGCGCGGGTCGATGAGGATGTCGAGCTCGTTCCACAGCCGCTCGGCGGCGTCGATGCGCACCTTGGTGGCCTCTGGGTCGAGCTGCGCGAGCGTTGCGACGAGGCCCTGCTGCACCGCCATGGGAACGGTGAGCGACGGGAAGAACGATGTTCCCTCTGCGGGGATCTTGATGAGGTCGTCCACGGCGCCCTCGAGCTGCGGGGGCAGGTAGTCGGTGAGCGCCACGACCGTCGCGCCCTGCCGGTGCGCGGCGTTCGCGGCCGCAACGATGGTGCGGTAGTGCCGCCAGTAGCTGCACACGATGAGCAGGTCCCCGGCCCCCATCTGGGCGACGCTGTTCGAGAGCGCGCTGTCGCGGTCGAGGAGCGCGTGCACGTGGTAGCCGGCGATCTGCAGATTGTGGACGAGCGCCTGGCCAACCGCGGCGAAGCTGCCCATCGCCGTGACGTGCACGCGCTTCGCCGACTGCACGGCCGACGCGACGCGGGCGATCGCGACGTCGTCGATGTCGCGCATCGTGGCCGCGAGCAGTGCGGCGTCGTTGCGCAGCGCGTTCTGGAACGGAGTGTCCGTGAGGCCGTGGATCTCGGCGATGTCGACCATCGAGAGCTGTGCGAGGTAGCGGGTTCGCAGGGCCTGCTGCAGGTCCGGCCAGCCCTTGAAGCCGAGCTGCTGGGCGAGGCGCGTCGTCGTGGACGCGCTCACCCTCGCCGACGCCGAGATCTCGGAGGCCTGCGCGTAGCTGGCGGCGTTGATGTTCGTGACGAGGTAGTTCGCCAGCTTCTGGCTGGTGGGGCCGAGATTGCTGCCGGCGAGGACGCCCCGCAGCCACGCGTCGGGGGAGAGTCGCGTCTCGTCGTCGGTGGGCGGTTCGACGGCTGGCATGTGTTCATTTCAGCACGGATCCGCTGGGGGTCGCGTGCCGCGGGTCGGTTCCCCGGACAATCCTGCAAGAGATTTCGCGCGAGTTACATTTTTGCAATCTCTGTTGCATGATGGATGCGGCTGGATCATGCTTTCTCGAACACCGACGTTCCGATCCCTCAGGAGACCCCGTTGTCACTCACAGCACGGCTCGATCGCCTGCCGATCAGCAAACCCCACTACGCGCTCCTCCTCATCGGCGGGCTCGGCTACACCTTCGACGGCATGGACGGCGCGATCGTCGCCTTCCTCATGCCGAGCGTCCGCGACGTCTTCAGCCTCGAGGCCGCGCAGCTCGGCCTCGTCGGCTCCGCCGCCCCCTTCGGGTTCCTCTTCGGGGCCCTCCTCGCCGGCTACCTCGGCGACAAGATCGGCCGCAAGAAGGTCATGATGTGGTCGCTGGTGCTGTACGCGGTCGCATCCCTCGTCGCGGCCCTCTCCTGGAACTTCGAGATCTTCCTCTTCATGCGCATCCTCGCCGGAATGGGAGCCGGAGCCGAGAGCGCCATCATCGCGCCCTTCCTCTCCGAGTTCGTGCCCAAGCACCGACGCGGCTGGTTCGTGGGCACGCTCGCAGGGTTCTTCTCCTTCGGGTTCGTCGCCGCCGCACTCATCGGCCGCTTCGTCGTCCCCGCGTCGGAGGACGGCTGGCGCTGGGCGCAGGTCCTCACCTTCCTGCCCATCGTCATGCTGCTCTGGTGGCGACGCTCGCTCCCCGAGTCGCCGCGCTACCTCGCCAGCGTCGGCAGGCACGCGGAAGCGGAAGCGGTGGTCGCGAGCTTCGAAGACCGAGTGCGTGCATCCACCGGCAAGGACCTCCCGGCCGTCGACCCGAACGCGCCAGAAGAGGAAGCGCCCGTCAAGTTCGGCTTCATCAAGGCCGTCAAGTTCCTGTGGGGCCGCACCATGTGGCGCATCACGGCGACGACCTGGCTCATCTGGTTCGTCATCACGTTCTCCTACTACGGCTTCTTCACCTGGATCCCGACGCTCCTCGTCGACCGCGGCATCGACGTGACGACGAGCTTCACGTACTCGCTCTACATCTACCTCGCACAGATCCCCGGCTACTTCAGTGCCGCGTACCTCAACGAGAAGCTCGACAGGAAGTTCACGATCGCGCTCTACCTCATCGGCTCCGCCGGTGCGGCACTGTGGATGAGCCAGGCCAACGACCCGATCATGGTCACGGTCGCCGGCATCGTCCTCTCGTTCTTCCTCAACGGCACCTACGCCGGCGTCTACGCCTACACGCCGGAGGTCTTCCCGACCTGGCTGCGCGCGACCGGCGTCGGGATGAGCTCGTCGTTCGGCCGCATCGGCTCGATAACGGCCCCCATCATCATCGGCACCTTCGCCGCCCAGTGGGGCTTCGTCGGAGTGTTCGGCATGACCACGACCGTGCTCGTCATCGGCGTCGCCTGCACGCTCCTCTTCGCCGTCCGCACCGCCGGGCGCTCGCTCGAGGACATCACGGGAAGCGGCAAGGGCACGGACAAGCAGGCAATCGAGAAGAAGGAGAGCAACGCATGACCCCGAATGGAGAACGAGTGCGCAACGGAGAACTCGGACGGAACAGCGAGGTGGCACTGGAAGCGGTGGATTGGGCGAGCATCCACCACACGATCGAGCAGGAGGTGGGGGTCGTGCTGTTCACGGTCCTTCGCTTCACCGAGGGCGGGGCCGTCATGGAGCGCATCTACTCGTCGCACGCCGACGAGTACCCGGTCGGCGGCACGAAGCAGGTCGCGACGCAGGTGTCCCCAGACTGGGTCGCCGCCTGCCGCGACTCGGGGGAGCCGTTCCTCGGTGCCACCCCGGCAGACCTCGACCGCATCTTCGACGACGCGAGCACGATCAAGGCCCTCGGCTGCGGCTCCATCCTCAACGTGCCCATCCTGGGCCCGGGCCCGGACGGCACCCCGCTCGCCACCGTCAACATGTGCGCCCCGGAGGGCACCTACACGCCGACGGCGCAGGAACGCGCCGTGCAGATCATCGACACCGGCGTGGAGAGCGCCGAGCAGCAGGGAGCATCCGCATGACCTCGAACCTGATCATCCGCAACGCCACGTGGCTCGACGTCGACGCGGGGGAGTACCGCACGGGCGACCTCTCGATCCGCGACGGGCGCTTCGAGCGGGTCGGTGGCCAGATCGAAGCGCAGGACGGCGTCGAGGAGCTCGACGCAGCCGGTCGATACCTCCTGCCCGGCCTCATCGACTGCCACGTGCACGTCACCGCCCACACAGCAGACCTGTCCTCGATGGGTGAGGAATCGCCGAACTACGTCGCGCTCCAGGCGGCGAAGCTCATGGGCGAGATGCTCGACCGCGGCTTCACGACCGTGCGCGACGTCGCCGGCGCCGACTTCGGCCTGCACGATGCGCAGGTCGATGGCCTCGTGCGAGGGCCGCGGCTCTTCTTCGGCGGCAAGGCGCTCTCGCAGACCGGCGGGCACGGCGACCCGCGCTCGCGGGGCCGCGACAGCCATGACGGCGAGTACACGTGCTCCCACATCGGCAGGGTCGTGGATGGCATCTCCGCCGTCCGGCACGCGGCCCGAGACGAGATCCGCCGCGGCGCGCACCACATCAAGATCATGGCCGGTGGCGGAGTCGCCTCGCCCACCGACCGCGTCGACTCCACGCAGTTCTCCGTCGAGGAGATCGAGGCCGTCGTCGAGGAGGCGACCGCCGCCAACCGCTACGTGACCGCACACGCCTACACGGCGCGCGCCATCAACCGCGCGCTCCGGGCAGGCGTGCGCGGCATCGAGCACGGCAACCTCCTCGACGACGAGTCGATCGAGCTCTTCCTCGAGCACGACGCCTACCTCACCATGAACCTCGTCACCTACTGGGCGCTCATGGAGGAAGGCCGCGAGCACGGCCTGCCGCAGGACAACTGGGTGAAGGTCTCCGACGTGCTCGAAGGCGGCAAGGTCGCGCTCGAGAAGGCCCACAAGGGTGGCGTCAACCTCTGCTACGGCAGCGACCTGCTCGGCGGCATGCAGCGCCACCAGGCCCGCGAGTTCGAGGTGCGCGCCGAGTTCATGCCCGTCATCGACATCATCCGCAGCGCGACGACCACGGCCGCCCGCCTGCTCCAGCGCGAAGGAGAGCTCGGCGTGATCGCGCCGGGCGCACACGCCGACCTGATCGCCGCATCCACCGACCCGCTCGACGACGTGAGCGTGCTCGCCGAGTCGCGCCTCGACTGGGTCATGCAGGGCGGGACGCGCGTCTAGGACGGCGGGCGCCGGCCGGCCCGGCGGTTCGGGGCTCGAGAGTTGTGGCGGAGTGCTGTCCGGGCGTCGACCGGATGCACTTCGCCACAACTTCGGACGCGAAGGACAGCCCGGGCGCGCGCGGGTACCCGGACACGCGTCAGCTGTCTAGCGAATCTCGCGCACCTCGAACTGCATGCGCGGGTTCGCGAACGCATCCTGAGCCGCGACGATCTGCAGCTCGCGCTCGCCGGAGTCGAGCGTGGTCTGCAGCAGATCGAAGACACTCGAGACGGTCGCGGAGAGTGCCTCGGCTGCCGAGCCCGACGTGCGGTAGTGCGCCGTGAAGAGGGCCGACGTGACATCGCCGGAGCCGTTCGCCTTGAACGGCAGGTACGGGGTCTGTACGATCCACGCCCCCGAATCGTCGACGGCCATCATCTCGATCGTGCCCTCAGGTCGGTCGGGTCGCTCGACGCTCGTGACGAGCACCGTGCGCGGCCCGAGGTCGCGGGCGCGCTGCACCGAGTCGAGGGTCTCCTCGATCGTCGCGGGTGTCGTGCGCGTGAGGAAACCCAGCTCGAACTGGTTGGGGGTGAGGATGTCGGCGACCGGCACGACCCGCTCACGGATCAGCTCCGGGATCGCGGGAGCGACGAAGCAGCCCGACTTCGCGTTGCCCATGACGGGGTCGCACGTGTAGCTCGCCGCCGGGTTGAGCTCCTTGGTGCGCTTGACCGCGTCGACGACGACATCCACGATCTCCTCGCCACCCAGGTAGCCAGACAGCACCGCGTCGACCTGGGCGAGCGCGCCGCGCTCCTCGATGCCGAGGATGACGTCGCGCACATCGGACGCAGGAAGGAGCGGACCGCGCCACGCGCCGTAGCCCGTGTGGTTCGAGAACACGACCGTCGAAACCGGCCACACTTCATGTCCGAGGCGCTGCAGCGGGAACACGGCGGCCGAGTTGCCCACGTGCCCGTAGGCGACCGACGACTGGATCGACAGGATCTTCATCCCCCGATCTTGCCACGCCGAGCGCTGCAGCGCGCTCGGGCGACGCCATGCGACGGGTTCGGCTGCTCGCCGCATCTCCCACGTGGGGCGGATGCATCTCCCGCCCACGGCCGAGGCCGGTGTCGGTGGCTGCCCATAGCGTTGGAGGACGGGACAGGAACACGGCCGAGAACTGGGGAAGCGAATGTCACACGAACGTCAGCAGGAGCACCCTGCCGGGGCGCCGCAGATCGCAGAAGCACCGCGAGGTCCGGCGAAGCGCATCCTCGTCATCACGGCACTCGTGGCAGGGATCGTCGCGGTGGTGCTCGGCATGGTGGTCGGCCCGCAGCGTCAGTCGCTCGGCACGCAGGTCACCGGCGATGAGGCGCTCGCGGCCAGGGTCGTGGAGGCGGTGGGCGGGCACGGCGGCTTCCGCTCCGTCGTCGTCGCCGAGGTCACACCGGAGAGCACGACGTGGGCCGGGGTGGGCAAGACGGGTGATGGCCGCAACGGGCCAGTGCCCACTAACGAGACGCTCTACGAGCTGGGTTCGGTCACGAAGACCTTCACCGCCGCGCTGTTCGCCGATGCGATCGAACGCGGGGAGGTGGGCGCCGAAGACCCGCTCTCGACGCACATCCCCGAGCTCGAGGGAACTCCGGCCGGCGAGGTGACGCTCGCGAGCCTCGCCCAGCACAGCTCAGGCCTCCCACGCCTCGGCCCCGCCTTCGCCATCGAGTCGCTCGCGGCTTCCCTCTCCGGAGGCAACCCCTACGGCCCGCAGACGCGCGACGCCATGATCACCGACGCGGCCTCCGCTCCCGTCGACCCCGCGCAGGGCCCCGTCTACTCGAACCTCGGAGTGGCGCTCCTCGGCACGGCCCTCGTCAACGCGTCTGGCGCCGAGAGCTACCCGTCGCTGCTCGAGGAGCGCGTGCTCGGGCCCGTCGGCATGCAGTCGACGAGCATCGCCACGACCGAGGCCGAGGTGCCGGCCGAGACCACCCCAGGCTTCCTCACCAACGGCGCTTCGACCGATCACTGGTGGGGCGAGGGGTACGCGCCGACCGGATCCTCGACGACAACCGACATCGACGACCTCGCCGCGTGGGCTGCCGCCAACCTCGACGGCTCCGCACCTGGAGCGTCGGCGCTCGAGCCGACTGCTCAGTTCGCCGAAGGCAGCGACATCGGCTGGGTCTGGCAGAGCACGCAGGTCACGAACCCCACGGCCGACTCGAACCCGACACTCACCTGGCACAGCGGCGGAACCGGTGGGTTCGCCTCCGTCGTCATGATCGACCGCGAAGCGCAGAGGGCGGTCGTCGTGCTGGGGAACACGCAGCAGGTCGTCGACCCCATCGCCGTGTCGCTGCTCAGCGGAGCCGAGGTGCCCGACCTCGGCGCGCAGGGCTCGCTCCTGCTGTGGGTGACGTTCGGATTCGCTGTGCTCGCCTCGGGTCTCGCCCTGCTCTTCGCGTTCCGCTCGAAGGCGGCGCTGCCCATCGTGAACTGGCTGCTGCTCGCCGCCGCGGGCCTCGTCAGCCTCTGGTTCGCTGGACCATGGGCGAGCGTCGGCGGCTGGGCGTTCGGGCTCGCTCTGGCACCAGCGCTCGCGGCGGTCGCGGTCGGCCTGCTGCGCTCTCCAGCGCTCCGCTTCCAGCCCAAGAGATGGGCCTGGCTCAGCTGGGTCGGCCTCGCCGTGGTGCTGCTCATCCTCGGGTCGACGCTGCTCGTCATCTGAGCTGAGACGTCAGTGCACCGGCGGGCCGCACGCGACCGGCGCGGCGTGCTCGAGGTCGCGCTTACGCGCAGTCCTCGAGCACATCGCGCATCGCATCGTGCTCGGCCTGCGTCACCCAGAGGCGGTAGGTGGCCTTCACGACGATCTGCCGTGCAACGTAGGTGCAGCGGTACGACTCCTCGGGTGGCAGCCAGTTCGCCGCATCCTGACTCTTCTTGTCGTCGTTCACCCACCCCGCCGTCGCCTGCAGGTTCATGGGGTCGTTCGACAGCTCCACCCGCTCCTCGAACGACAGATCCTTCGCGCCAGTGCGCCACGCATTCGCGAGCGCCACGACGTGGTCGATCTGCACGAGCGGGCTGGTGTCGGGTCCCCGCTGGAAGTCGATCTCGTCCCCCGAGTACGGGTCGACGAAGACGCCCGTGTCGACTCGGCAGCCGTCTCGGTTGCGGTTGACCTCGGTCATGGAGGCGGCCAGTGCGTCGTTGCGAGCGTCGCAGCCGTTGCCGTCCGGGTCCTGCCAGCCCTCGCCGAACGAGCCCTCGCGGTCGAACTCCTGCCATTCGTCGCGCGGAGCGACGTCGAGCTTGCCGAGCACGTTGAGGGCATCCGCGGCGAAGGATGTCGGATCGTCACCCTCGGCGGCGGCGGCCTCGACCTCGCCGGCGAGGTCGACGAGCTGGCTGGACTCGGGAGCGGTGCTGCCGTCTGCGGGCGACGTCGCCGGAGGGGCGAGGGGCGTGCATCCCGCGAGCAGGGCCGCGACGCCGATGAGCGCCGCGGCCGCGAGCGCACGGCGGCCGGAACGGTGAACGGAGCGGCGCGCGGTGGGCGAGGAGGTGGGAGGCACTTGGAGCTTTCTCGAGCGGGTCTGCCGCTCAAGACTGCCACAGGGCGGGGCACCGAGCACGAAGCTCACCTCCTCTCCTCGTGCGCGGACTCAGAGGGAGCGCCTGGCCTGACGGTGGCAGAATGTGGGAGCCGCGGCTGCCCGCGGTCACACGCCGCACACCCCCGGGGGAACATCCATGACTGAAGTAGGCCAGACCGGCTCACCCGCTGGGTCCGAAGGCGACTCCCAGCGACCTGTTGCCCTCGTCACGGGCGCAACGCGCGGCATCGGCGAGGCCATCGCGCAGGAGCTCGGTCGCACCCACCAAGTCCTGGTCGGCGGCAGGGAGCCGCGCGCGGTTGCCGAAGCCGCGGCGCGCATTCCCGGAGCCACCCCGTTCGTTGCCGACCTCTACGACGAGCGCCAACTTGCCGAGGCGACCCGCAGCATCCGCCGTCTCGACGTGCTCGTGCACTCGGCGGCCGTGCTCGGCGGGCACGACGCGATCGCCGAGAGCTCACGCGAGCGCTTCCGCCGCGCCTTCGAACTCAACGTGTTCGCGGTCGCCGACCTCACCCGCCTCCTGCTGCCGCTCATCCGCTCGAGCGAGGGCACGATCGTCATGATCAACTCAGGCTCCGGCTACGCGAGCGGCGCGGGCACGAGCGTCTACAGCGGCACGAAGTTCGCGCTGCGCGCGCTGACGGACGCGCTCCGCGAGGAGGAACGCGAACACGGCGTCCGCGTGTCGAGCATCCACCCGGGACGCGTCGACACTGACATGCAGCGGGAGCTGCGCCAGCTCGAGCACGGCAGCTACGAGCGGGAGCGCTACCTGACCCCCCAGGCCGTCGCCCAAGCTGTACGCCTCGCCGTCGACACTCCAGCTGGCGGGGCGGTCGACGAGCTCAAGATCCGCCCGATGCGCTGAGGACGCGGACCAGACCATGGGCGGCACCAACCAGATCTTCACCATCGTCGCGTTCGCGCTGCTCGTCGTGCTCGTGCTCGGCCTCGGCCTGCTCGTCGCGATCTTCGTGCAGCGACACCGGGCGAAGAAGGCGAAGGCCGCGTCGGACCTCCGGAAGGCCGAGCGCCGCAGGGCTGTCGATGCGGGCATCGCAGGCCTGCACGAGGACACCGACACGAGCGGCGGCATCTCCCTCCTTGGGCTCTCTGTGCAGCAAGCGGTACCGGATGCCCCGAGCGGCGCACCCGCGAAGCCATCGCCCTGGGCGGCGGCGCCGCGCCCTGCCGAACGGCAGGCCGCCTGGCTGTCGGCTTCAGTGCAGCGCGCGTCTGGAACCCCGGGGTCTGGGTTGCCGGGGTCTGGCGTGCCGGAGTCTGCGGTGCCGGAGTCTGGGGTGCGCGGGCCTGGAGCGCCGGTGCCCGGAGCTCCGTGGTCTGGAGGACAGGGAGCTGCAAGAGAGGGAGCTGCAGGACAGGGGTTCGCGGTGCGCGCGCCCGGCGTCGCGGAGTCCGGAGTTCCGGGGCTCACGGCCCATGGCGGAGGGGCACAGGACCGAGGGGCGCAGGCTCCTCCAGCCCCGCCTCGGTACGCGCCCGCTCCGCCAGCTCTGCCCCAATCTGGTCCTGCTCCCGCCGCAGCGTCTGCTCCGGCCGCTGCTCCTGCTCCTGCTCCCGCTCCCGCTCTGTCCGGTTCGCCCCAAGTCGCTCAACGGCTTGCCGCGCCTGACCTTGCCCCTCCTGCGCCAGCGCCTGCCGCAGCGTCTGATCCAGAAACCTCCGTTCCAGCGCCGCACCAGTACGGCTCGACGTTCAGCGGCCGCGGACCCCGAAGCAGCTGACCCCACTCCCACTCCCGCCCCCGCCCCACAGCCACAGCCACTGGAGCGAGCCAGAAGCATGTTGCCGGCGCGCGGAGGGTGTTTCTGGGTGACTTGTCTGTGCCCGGGGCGCAGAGACAGAGACGCGCCCCACGGCGACCGTGAAGGTCGGGCCGGGGGCGCGTCTGTCGAGTGCTGCGAGCAGCTACGCGTGCGAGGCGGCGTGGTCTTCCACGGCGTGCTCGGCTTCGGAGTCGTCACCGGAGAGGACCGCGTCGAGGCTCTCGCGCACGATGCGGAGACCCGTCTGCAGTTCATCGCTGGTGAGCGTGAGCGCCGGGAGGAACTTGAGGACCTCTTCGAAAGCGCCCGCGGTCTCGATGACGAGTCCACGCTGGAACGCCTCGGCGGAGATGCGCGAAGGCAGGTCGCGGTCGTCGAGGCTGACGATGCCGTACATGAGGCCGCGGCCGCGCACCGTGAGGCCGAGCTGCGGGTAGTCGGCGGCGATGCTCTCGAGGCCAGCGCGCAGTTCGGCGGAACGCTCCGCGACCGTCGTCATGAACACGTCGTCAGCCCAGTACTGCTCGAGCGCGACGCGTGCCGTGACGAATGCGAGGTTGTTGCCGCGGAAGGTGCCCGTGTGGGCGCCCGGCTTCCACACATCCACCGCGGGGCGGAGGAGGACCAGCGACATGGGCAGGCCGGATGCGGAGATCGACTTCGACACCGTGACGAGGTCGGGGACGATGCCAGACTCCTCGAACGCGAAGAAGGATCCGCTGCGGCCGATGCCGGCCTGGATCTCGTCGAGGATCAGCAGGATGCCGCGCTCTTCCGTGATCGTGCGGAGGCGTCGCAGCCATTCGGGGCTCGCGACGTTGATGCCGCCCTCACCCTGGATGGCTTCGACGATGACGGCGGCGGGCAGGTCGAGGCCGCTGCCGGTGTCGTCGAGCATCTTCTCGAACAGGTCGAGCGTGTCGAGCTTGTCGCCCAGGTATCCCTCGAAGGGAAGGCGGGTGACGTCGCCAAGGGTCGTGCCGGCAGCATCGCGGTACTTCTTGTTGCCGGTGACGGCGACCGCGCCGAGGCTGAGGCCGTGGAAGCCGTTCGTGAACGCGACCACGTTCGTGCGCCCCGTCGCCTGGCGCGCGACCTTGAGGGCCGCCTCGACGGCGTTGGCGCCGGTGGGACCCGTGAACTGGATCTTGTAGTCGTAGCCGCGCGGCTCGAGCACGTACTGCTCGAACGCTTCGATGAACGCCCGCTTCGCGGAGGTCGCCATGTCGAGGCCGTGGAGGATGCCGCCGTGCTCGATGTACTCGACAAGTGCCTTCGTGAACAGCGGGTTGTTGTGCCCGTAGTTGAGCACGCCCGCTCCCGCGAAGAAGTCGAGGTATTCGTCGCCGTCTGCCGTCACGAGGGTCGAACCTGATGCGCGGTCGAACACCACGGGGAATGAGCGGATGTATCCGCGGACTTCTGACTCGCGACGGTCAAATACTTCAAGGGGCGAGAAGTCGCTCATGCTCAGTTCACCTTCTGCTTGTTGACGGGGCCCGTTTGTGACGGGCCGGGCTTTCCTTTATGGAGCCGCAGGGCGGATGCGTGGGGCTGGTCGCCGCGCATCCTGAGATTCTGAGCTTACGGCTATGCCCGGGAATCCGGAGGCTGGCTTGCTACATTGTGGCCGTTCGGGCGGCGATCGTCCGCAACGAGATGGGGGTTCCATGACTGAAATCACAGTGCCTGCGCCGGTGCAGGCCCTTGTCGATGCGATCAACGACGGGGATGAGCAGGCGTTCGTCGACGCGTTCGCCGAAGACGGCTGCGTCGATGACTGGGGCCGCGTGCTCGAGGGGCGAGAGGGTGTCAGCAGCTGGGCGCAGAGTGACGCCATCGGGCAGAGCGCTCAGATGGTCATCAAGGAGTCGACGACCGAGGGCGACACGACCGAGTTGTTCTTCGACTGGCGCAGCAACCGTTTCAACGGCACCTCGCGCGCGTTCGTGACTGTCGAGGGTGACAAGATCAAGCGGTTCAGCATCCCGTCGCACCGCTAGTCGGCCGATGCGCGGCCTGGCGGTGCGGATTCTGCAGGGGGTGGCGCTCAGCGCACGGTGAAGAGGAATCCGTCGACGAGATCGGTGAGCTGGCTCGGCGTGACCCGTTGGCGCTGAGGGACCAGCCAGGCTGGCTGGATGCTCTCCAGCAGCCCTTCTCGCACCATGATGTCGGCTTGTTGCGCGTATCCGCGGGCCACATCTTCAGATAGGCCGTACAGGACGACGTCGGCGAAGCCGAGGTTCTCGGCGAACGTTTCGAGGTAGACGACTCTCGTGGGTCCCGCGCCGCGCTCGCCGAGCGGTAGCTCGTGGAGGTACTGGCTCTCTTCGCGGTATCGGTCCCAGAGCTTCGACCAGCGGCGTTGCAGGGGTGACCGCACGAAGGTGAGTGCGACGACGACGGCGAGCGCCGCGAGGTAGACGGGCACCGCCCAGGCGGGGAGCAGAGGGGCCAGCAGCAGCAAGCCGATCGGCACCACCAGGAGGCCCGCGAAGGCGCGGCTGTATGGGCTCCCGAGGAGCCGCGACACCCAGGTGCCGCGGGCCGACGTGTCGACGCGGTGGCGGTCGAGTTCGGCGATGACGCTCGTCTTCAGCGCCGCTCTGCGGGCAGGATCGTCCCTGCCGGTGCGGTCGACTCGCGCCCGGTCCGCTGGCCGGCGTGTCCCCGATGGGAAGTAGACGTCCACGACAGCCTGCGACCAGGCAGGCAGCAGCGGATCGTCGCCGAGGAACTCGACCTCCCACCCCGTCGCAACCGGGGGCCGGTAGCCCGCGTCGGTGATTCTCGCCGCGCCACCCGTGTCGTCGACCTCGTGGATGCGCAGCATCCCGCGGTGCGCCAGCCAGAGGAGCTCGCCAGCGAAGGCTGTCTCCCAGCCGCGGCTGTCGTCGTCGAGTCGTTTCAGACGGTGCTGCGCGGCCAGTGGCGTCAGCGGCAGTCTCGAGCCCGGAGAGATCGGCAATTTCATCAGGAGAAGCGCGATCGCGGATGCGGTGATGATCAGGAAGGCGGCGAACGCAATTGCTGCCCACAGGTCCTCGGTGCTGGCAGTGGTGATGGTGGTCTCGTTTCGAAGCAGCGGCCGGATCGGAACGCGCCTGGAGTCAGGCTGCGGGCACGCGGGAGGGGGGAACCGGGCTCGCGGGCCCTCCCGCGCATCCGCGCTCGATGCGCCTAGCGCTTGCCGCCGCCCAGCAGCCCGCCGAGAATGTCGCCGAGCCCGCCGCCGCCCGCAGCGCCGCCCGAGCCGCCTGCGGCGCCGCCGAGGATTCCGCCCAGGATGTCGCCGAGCCCGCCGCCTGCCGCGCCGCCCGCCTTGCTGCCGGACGCCGAACCGCCGCCGAGGATCCCGCCGAGGAGGTCCTCGAGGCCGCCGCCGGAGCTCGCGCCCGCCGTGGTGGATGCGCCCTGCTGGCCGCCGAGGAACTTCTTCGCGAGCCACGCGAGCACGATGGGCGCGAGGATCGGGAGCAGCTTCTGCACGAGGCCGGAGGTCTGGCCGCCTGGTGCCGAGCCGAGGGCGGCGGCGACCTGGTCGGTGTTGCTGCCGAACACGTTGTCGACGATCTTCTGGCCGTCGTTCGTGTCGATGTCGGCGAGCGAGACACGGCCGTCGACGAGGGTCGTGTCCTTCTTCGCCAGCGCATGCTCGAGCGATGCGGCCCCGGCGGGGTCAGCCGCGTTGGCCTGCAGTCCGCCGATGAGGGTCGGCAACGCTGCCTGGATCCCCTGCTGCGCGGTCTGCTTGTCGACGCCGAGCTTGCCGGCGATGTCGTCCACCGGGATGAGCGCGAGCAGTTCAGTGATGTCGGTCATGAGTTCCCCTTGATCGATGGCGCGGCACCGATCGTGGGGCCGCGTGAGCCCGAGGGTAGCGGTGGAGGCGGTGGATCCGCCGGAAGATCCGGATGCGGTGCGAGCGCGAGACCTGGAGAGCGCGGCCGACTATCCGACGCCCCACCCGTAGGCGAGCTTGTGCGCTTCCAGTACGAAGAAGGTCTCAGTGCGGCGCACGCCGACGGTCGTCTGGAGGCGCTCCAGCAGGAGTTCCTTGTAGTGCTCCATGTCGCGGCAGATCACCTCGACCATGACATCGAAGCCACCGCTCGTGAGCACGACGTAGCTCGTCTCAGGAAGCGCGGACAGCGACTCGCAGACGCTGCGCGCAGCTCCGGGTTCGCAGTGGATGCCCACCATGGCCAGGTGGTCGAAGCCGATCGAGAGCGGGTTCGCGATGCCGACGATCTGCAGGATGCCCGAATCCTCAAGTCGCTGGACTCGGTATCTGACCGACGACGCGGGGTGCCCGGTCTCGTCGGCGATGTCCTTGAAAGAGCGCCGGCCATCCTTCTGCAGGATCGCGATGAGCTGCCGATCGATGTCGTCGAGTTCGTTCACGGCTGCTCCTCGGTTCCTGTGCTGCGGTGTCATCACGTTCTGACCTGCTTTCATGCTCGCACGATGGGGCGGGTCCTGCCGCAGCGCGCATGCTGAGGCAGGACCCGACCGAGGTGGGGTCGGACTAGGAGCCGACGTGGATGGCGCCGGTGCGGAGATCGGTCATGTCGTGCAGCGTGTACATGCCCCCGATGCGTCCCCATCCGGTGCCCTTGCCGCCTGCGCCGCCGAACGGCATGTTGATGTCCCACCAGCCGTTGGAGTCGTTGACGATGACCTGGCCCGTCTCGAGTTCCTCGATGAAGCGGTAGGCCTTGCTGAGGCTCTCCGTGAAGACAGCGGACTGCAGACCGAGGCGGTCGGCGTTCGCGATCCGAAGCGCGTCGTCATCGTCCTTCGCGGTGAGGATCGGCAGCACTGGGCCGAACGATTCCTCCTGCGACAGCAGGCTGGCCTCGCTGACCCCGTCGACGATCGTGAAGTCGTAGTACAGCCCGGTGGGGTGGCCTGGCGCTCGGCCACCGCCGAGAAGGACGTCGAAGCCGAGGCGGCGTGCCTCGTCGAGGTGCCGGTCCATCTTGGCGGCCACTCCCTCGTTGTTGAGCGGCCCGAGGTTCACGGCCGGGTCGAACGGGTCGCCGAGGACGACGTGCGAGCTCGCGTAGGCGAGCGCCGATTCGACGAACGCGTCGTGGACGCGGTGGTGCACGATGAGGCGCTCGGTCGCGCAGCAGACCTGGCCGCCGCAGTAGAAGGCGGAATCGACTGCGGCCTTCGCGGCGCGCTCGATGTTCGCGTCCTCGAGGACGACGATGGGGCCGTTGCCGGAGCACTCCATCAGCGAGCGCTTGAGGCCGGCGGTCTGCACGATCTTCGCGCCGGTCGCCGAGGAGCCGATGAAGCCGATCGCGTCGATGCCGGGATGCGACACGAGCTGCGCGCCGAACGGCCCGTCGCCGGGCAGCACGCTGACGAGGCCGTCGGGGACGCCGGCCTCGAGGAGGCAGTCCATGGCTGCGAGCACGGCAAGCGGGGTGTTGCTCGGCGGCTTCACGATGCAGGCGTTCCCGGTCGCGAGGCCCGGGGCGACGAACTCCGTGAACATGAGGAGGGGGAAGTTCCAGGGGGTGATGATGCCCCACGTGCCGACGGGTGCCCGGTAGGTGAACATGCGCTTGTCGATGTCGCTCGATGGCAGGGTCTCGCCGTAGAGGCGCAGCGCATCCTCGGCGTGCAGGTGGAAGAGCTGCGCGGCTTCCTTGATGTCGGCGATCGATTCGGCGACGGGCTTGCCCTGCTCGAGCGTCTGGAGTCGCGCGAGCTCGTCGACGCGTCGTTCGATGGCGTCGCCGATGCGGTGGCAGACCTTCGCCCGTTCGAAGACCCCGAGCTTGCGCCAGGCTTTCTGCGCCGTCCGGGCCTTCTCGACGGCCTTGTCGAGATCGGCCTGGCCTGGCACGGCGATGGATGCGATGACCTGACCGGTGACGGGGCTCACGACGTCGGTCTGCTCCCCGGTGGAGCCATCGACGAAGTCTCCAGCGAGAAAGAGCTGGGTACGGGTTGCTGCAGGCAGAGTTGTCACTCCGCACCTCCTTGTGTGGTGAACGATCCCCTTCACCCTACGGCGTTGCATTCTCACGAACAAGCAGTTATGTTTCGCAAGAGTTACGTTTTCAGCAACTTGAGTGCCTATATCTTGCGCCGACGAAGAAGTCGGGGCCAGAGTGGGCGCAGTGCGACGGCGAGAGCATCGCCGCCCCCGAATCGATGGAGTCACGCATGTCGACAGAACAGATCCCCGCTGCGGTCCAGGCGGAACACCTCCCCAAGCGAATGCGCTGGTTCGACGGCTTCGCCATGGCGATGACCATGCCGGCCGCACTGATCGCCACGCTCGGCGCATCCATCGCCGGCCTCGGCGGCTGGGGTGCCGCCGTGCTGTGGGCCATCTCGATGCTGCTCGCGATGGGGGTCAACTGGATCTACACGGAGTTGGCGACGATGTTCCCCGACTCGTCCGGCGGTATCGCGCACTACGCCGCGGAGGCTTGGAAGAAGCGCGCGCCCTGGGTCGCACCGCTCGCCGGCGTCGGCTACTGGCTGCCGTGGGGCACGAACCTCGCCACCTACGGCGCCGTAACGGGCTCCCTCGTCATGGCCCAGTGGTTCCCCGACCAGGACTGGGTGCTGCAGCTCGGCCCGGTCTCGATCACGTTCCCCGTCATGGTGGGGCTCATCGTGATCGGCGTCATGTACCTGATCAACGTCATCGGCGTGCGCGTGACGATGACCTTCGTCTACGTGACCGCGGCGATCCTCATGATCCCGCTCTTCGTCTTCATCGTGTTCCCGCTGTTCCAGTCCGACTGGGCGCCCATGGATCTCACGTGGAACCTGCACGGCATCGAGGGCCTCCACACGGCCATCGTGTGGCTGTACATCATGGCCTGGACGACCTTCGGCATCGAAGTGTGCGCCACCTTCGCACCCGAGTACCGCGACTCCGTAAAGGACACGACGCGCGCGATCAAGGCATCCGTCCTCTTCTGCCTCGGTGTGTTCTTCCTCGTGCCGCTCACCCTCGGCGGGTACGCCGGTGAGGCCGCCATCGCCGAAGACCCGGCCACGTTCTTCATCGCGAGCTTCGCCGACCTGGTGGGCGGCGCGTCCGACTTCATGGTCGTGTGCCTCATCGCCTCGCTGCTGCTCATCATGACCACGTCGGTGGCGGATGCGTCGCGCGTTCTCTTCAACATGGGCAAGGAGGGCGTGACGGTCCGCGGCTTGGGTGTCCTCAACAAGCGCGGCGTGCCGCTCCGCTCGCTCAACGTGATGCTCGTCATGAACGTCGTCATCCTCGTGGTGCTGCAGAACCCGCTCGCGATCATCGTCACGGGCAACCTCGGCTACATCCTCACGCACCTGCTCGCCGTCTCCGGCTTCTTCCTGCTTCGCAAGGACCGGCCAGACGCGGAGAGGCCCATCAAGCTTCCCCGGTTCTTCGTCCCGCTCTCGATCGTCCTGTCCGTGATCCTCGCCATCATCCTGGTCGTGGGGGCAACGGGCTTCTCGGTCACCGGCTATGGCGGTTTCCTCGAGCTCGGCATCGCTCTCGGTCTGCTGGCGCTCGGTGTTGTCATCTGGGTCTTCGTGCAGCGGGGGACGGATCGTCGAGAGCTTCCATCAACACCCGACAGTGCGTCCACCCAAACGGTAGGTACGCAGGGTAGACACGACTAGGCACCAGCAGACAGATGGCCATCACCCCCAAACGGAGGACACCATGACCACGTTCGATCGAGCAGAAGCCGAGATCAGCGAGGAACGCGTCGCAGCATCCCTCGCCGGTGCGAAGGCGACGACCTACTGGCTCGACGACCCGGGCCGCCCGGAGGCCCTGCCCCCGCTGCGCGGCAACCACACGGCCGATCTCGTGATCGTGGGTGGCGGATACACGGGACTGTGGACCGCCCTGCTGGCGAAGGAGCGCGACCCGAAGCGAAAGGTCGTGCTCCTGGAAGGACAGCGGGTCGGCTGGGCGGCATCCGGTCGCAACGGCGGATTCTGCGAGGCGAGCCTCACGCACGGCGCTTCGAACGGCAAGGACCGCCTGCCGCATGAGTTCGCGAAGCTGCAGGCGCTCGGCCTCGAGAACCTGCGCGAGATCGGCGACACCGTCAAGCGGTACAGCATGGACTGCGACTACGAGGAGACCGGGGTGCTGCGCGTCGCCACCGAGCCCCACCAGGTCACGGAACTCGAGGACGAGGCCGTCGGAGATTCGGGCGTCGAGTTCTTCGACCGGCAGCAGGTGCAAGCCGAAGCTGCGTCGCCCCTCTACCTGGCGGGAGCCTACGAACGCGAGGGCACGTCGCTCGTGAACCCCGCGAAGCTCGTGTGGGAGCTGCGGCGCGTGGTGCTCGGCATGGGTGTCGCGATCTTCGAGAACACCCCGGTCCGTTCGCTCGACGCCGACGGGGGCGGGATCACGGTCGGGACCGACGAGGGCAGCGTCTACGCGCAGCGCGTGGCCCTCGGCACGAACGCGTTCCCCGCGCTCATCAAGCGCGACCGCTTCTACACGGTCCCCGTCTACGACTACGTGCTCATGACGAACCCGATGAGCGACGAGCAGCTCGAATCGATCGGCTGGAAGCGGCGCCAGGGCATCACCGACCTCAACAACCGCTTCCACTACTCGCGACTAGTGACGGATGCGGATGGCCGCACGCGCATCCTCTACGGCGGGTACGACGCCGTGTACAACTACGGCGGGCGCATCAAGAAGGAGTACGACCAGCGCCCCGAGACGTTCGAGAAGCTCGCGGCGCACTTCATCGCCACCTACCCGCAGCTGGAGGGGCTCGGCTTCTCCCACAAGTGGGGCGGCGTGATCGACACGTGCACGCGCTTCTTCTCGTTCTTCGACACCGAGTACGACGGCCGCGTCGCGCATGCCGCCGGTTTCACCGGCCTCGGCGTCGGCGCGACCAGGTACGCGGCGAACGTGCTCCTCGACCTGCTGAGCGGCGAGGAGACCGAGCGCACGCGCATGGACTTCGTGAAGAAGAAGCCGCTGCCGTTCCCGCCGGAGCCGTTCGCGTCGTTCGGTGCGAAGGTGTCGCTCGCCGAGATGGCGCGCGCCGACCGCAACGAAGGCAAGCGCGGACTGTGGCTGAAGACGATGGACGCAGTCGGGCTGGGGTTCGACTCGTGAGCGGCGACGGTGCTCGTGAGGCGGATGCCGAGGCCGCAGCCGCGGACGTGAGCGGGATGCTCCCCGGTTCGGTTGTGCACGCGCGGGGTGCATCCCTGTCGCACGACCCCGTCGAGGGCTGGCAGAAGGTGAGCGGCGAGCCGACGACCGCCGCCCTCGACCTCGGTGCCTTCGCGGGCGCGGAGTTCGGGCTGTGGGAGATGTCTGCCGGGTCGATGCTCGACGTCGAGGCCGACGAGGTGTTCCTTGTCATCAGCGGCACGGCGACGGTCGAGTTCCTCGAGCCGGAACTGCCCTCGATCGACCTCGAACCCGGCTCCATCGTGCGACTCGGTGAAGGGATGCGCACCCGGTGGACCGTCACCGGCGCGCCCCTGCGCAAGCTGTACCTCGTGGAGAGCGGCAGCTAGCGGCGGCGGGGGCTGCTTCCGCCGCCGCTTCGGCTTCCGCCGCCCTGCCTTGGCCGTGATGGCTTTCGGCGACCGTGATGGGTTTTTACCCATCACCGGTCGCTAAAACCCATCACGTGCATCCGAGAAACCCATCAGCGTCGCAAAACCCCGCACGGACCTTTCTGGGCCGGCACCGAGTCACCGAGCCGCGGGACGAGGCACCGGCCCCGCGCCTCCCTTTGTCCCGGGCCGTGCCTGCCGCTGACGCCGGGGTCGTGATGGCTTTCGGTGACCGTGATGGGTTTTTACCCATCACCGGTCGCCGAAACCCATCACGTGCATCCGAGAAACCCATCAGAGTCGCGAAAACCCATCAGCGTGCTGCCAAGGCGGATCTCAGGCAGCGGCACGAGCCGCCGGCACCCGCCCGCGCCTCCCCTTTGTCCCGTGCCGCGCCTGCCGCTGACGCCGGGTGCGTGATGGCTTTCGGTGACCGTGATGGGTTTTTACCCATCACCGGTCGCCGAAACCCATCACGTGCATCCGAGAAACCCATCAGAGTCGCGAAAACCCCGCACGAGCCTTTCTTGAGCCGGCACCGAGCCACCGAGCCACGGAGTCACCGAGCCACCGAGCCACCGAGCCACCGAGCCACGGAGGCACCGAGCCACCGAGCCACCGAGCCACGGAGGCACCGAACCACCAAGCCGCCGAGCCGCCGGGGACGGGGACACCGCGCCCGCGCCCGCGCCACCGGCGCACCGGTGCGACGCGGGCGGTATCCCGGCTGTGGATAACGCGGAGGAGACGGCGCGCGTCCGTACTCTGGCCGCATGTCTGGACCCGAGAATCTGCCGGATGGCGCCGCAGCCGGTCCCTTTAGCGTCGGGGACGGGCGTCGCGCGGGAATGACGGCGGGCCAGCTGAACTCAGCGGAGTTCACGAGCCCGCACCGAGGCGTGCGAATGCGCGGGATCGCAACCACGCCCCTCGAGATCGCGCAGGCGTTCGTGCCGCGCCTCAGGGAACGGAGTGTTCTCGGCGGCGTGAGCGCTGCACGCGTCTGGGGTCTCCCCGTCCCTCGACGCCTCGACGGCGACTCCACCGTGCACGTCCTCGTCCCGGCGGGCCGGAACCGGCCGGCGGGGCGCGGAATCCGGTCGCGAAGCATCCATGAACGGTTCTGGGATGCCCGCGATCTGCAGGGTACGCCGGTCGCCTCGCCGGCGCTGACCTGGGCGACGGCCGCGAGACATCTCGAGGTCTCCGAGCTGGTCGTGCTCGGCGATGCACTCGTCGCGACCTCCACGAACTACGAGCGGCTGGTCCGGCCGAACGCGCCGTCCGACGGCGCGCGGACAGCCCCAGCGCTTGCATCACTCGAAGAGCTGGCGGGCATCGCGAATGCCTGGGGCAATCGCGAAGGGGGAGCGTCGCTGAGGGTCGCCGCCGCGCGGATTCGTCTCGGAGTGGAATCTCCGATGGAGACCTGGACCCGGCTGGTGATCGTCGCCGCCGGCCTGCCGGAGCCGGAAGTCGGCGTCGAAGTGTGGAATGGTCCGGAGTTCGTGGGACGGGTCGACCTCGCCTATCGGGCGCAGAGAATCGCCATCGAATATGAGGGTGACCATCATCGGACCGACAAGCGACAGTGGCGGAAGGACATCGGGCGCGTCAACCGTCTGCAGGAAATCGACTGGTTTGCCATCAGGGCCACCGCGGCGCAGCTCTGGCCGACGCCGACACGCTTCGTGGACCAGGTGCGCGCCGCGCTGCAGAGAGCTGAGGCGCGTGGTGGGTAGCGGGCTGCGGCTCCGCCCGGCGCCAGTGGGCACGACGTCGAAGCTGGTGCTGGTGGCAGCCCGCAGCCCGCAGCCCTCAGCCCTCAGCCCTTCCGGCCGACCATCACCGACCGCGGCGAGTAGTCCTGGCCTCTCCAGTACAGCATCACGCGCTGACGGCCGATTCTGTACTCGTCGCGGCTTCGCTCGTCTTCGTCCGGAGGGAGGGCCTCCTTCGGGGCACCGAGGTGCTCGAGGACTCCTTCGCGCGTGAACGGGGAGAGCCCCGTGATCAGGTGCGACGTGCGCGGGTAGTTGGCTTCCGGGGCGTTCCGGTGCGGGTGGAAGACGAGCTCGACGCATTTCACCGCGCCGCCCCTCATGCCCACGATGAGGGAACGGTCGGTGCTCCGGTAGGCGCACTGGTACGCGCCCGAGCGGTTGATCTCGATCGGTCCGTCGATGAGCCGGAGCAGCGCGAGGGCCGCGGGATCCTCGATCTTCTTGCCCAGCGCGGCCGCCGCAAGCGTGAGGTCTCCGGCCACCGTGCGTTTCGCGTCGCCGTTGACCCGCATCGTCGGCGGCGTGGATGCGGTTGGGCCGAGCGCGTCGACGAGCGCGGTGAGGCGAGCGATCTCCCGGGCATCCTCGTCGGCCTCGGAGTCCTGCGCGGCTTGCTCGCGGAGCAGCGCGGCTGCTCGTGCTTCCTCGCGGTGCTGCGCGAACCGCGATGCTTCGGCGGTCTCTCCGACCGCCGCGAGCTGCGCTTCGACGATGCGGTGTCCGTTGAGGAGCGCGAGTGCTCGCTCGCTAACCAACAGCATCCCATCTCGCTGGGCGAAGTCGTCGTCCGTGTCCGGACGGCCGGTGGGCGCGAGCCGCTCCCAGCGCTCCGGGAACCCGCCTGCGTACGAGACGAACTCCGGCGACTTCGTGACGATCGCCTCGCGCAGCTCGAACCCAGTGAGTTCCGAGGCGCGCAAGGCGTCGGCGAGTGCGCCGGTGACGACGAAGTCCGGAAGCACGCTGACGAGTTCATCGCCCAGCCAGCCCGCGAACTCGCAGCGCAGCGGGTCTGCCTGCGAGCGCGCGCCATTCGCATCGTGCAGCCATTCGGCTCCGGCGCCGACGGTTCCGGTCGCTTCAGGTTCCAAAGCGTGGTGCTGCATCGTGGCTCCTTCTCCTCGAGTTTTTCTCGGGATCAGCTTCGGTCGATCCCGGCGTTCGCGGTCATGCGCGGGGCGGGGCGGGCAGGTCCCAGATGTCTGCGAACCGGGCCGCGATCACGGGCTGCGTCCAGATCAGCGACAGGCCGGTCGCCGCGGAGGAGATGTTGTTCAGCTCGGGGGCGAAGACCACGAACTCGTGGGAGATGGGTCGGCCGGCGCGGTCAGTGCGTCCTTCGGGATCGGGGAAGCGCAGCGCCGCCCGGTCGTCCCCGAGATGCCAGAGCTCGGAGTCGTCGCCGAGACTCGAGAACGCCTTGTCGTACTCGGGCAGGGGGTCGGCGTAGCCGCCGTCGAGGAGGAAGCGATGCCCCCAGGTGCGGCCCCTGGTGGCCCAGATGAGCTTCACTTCTTGCTCCGGAGGAGGACGCCCTTGCGTTCGGCGTCTTCGAGGTCGAGCTTGAAGCGGGTGAGCATGGCCGTGAGGTAGTCGCGTTTGGCGAGCGCCTCCGCGTTCACCGCCTTGAGCTTGTCGCCCGCGAGCGAGGCTCCGCGCTCGATCGCATCCTTCGAGACGAAGGATGCGGCGAGCCCGGCGAGCAGGCCGAGCGGTCCCGGCAGCTTGACCTTCTTGATGACGAACAAGGCACCCATCGCCGCGACGCCGGCCACGTCGCCGGCCTTGCCGAAGATCTTCTCGGCCACCTTGCCGCCGTCGTGCAGGGTCTTAGCCCACTTGACGTGGCGCTCGAAGGGGAGGATGGCGGCCAGAGGGAGGACGGCGTCGACTCCGACCCGCTGGGTCACTTCGATCTTGCCTGGCGCGAACTTCGCGGAGGAGAGCAGGATGAAGTCCTCGGCGAACGACATCGCCTCGGGTGCTTCCACGAAGCCGCGCAGCTCCTGGCGCAGCTGGTCGAGCTCGTCGCTGACCTTCTCGACGAGGAGCGCCTTGAACCTGTGCGCATCCATACCGGGAAGCAGGTCGGATTTGGACAGCGCCAGCACCCAGATGCGCGGGAACTGCGTCAGGGGCTTCCCGTCCTTGAGGAGCTCGGGCTTGAGGCGGAGCAGCTCGGAGCGGATGTTGGTGAGGAGCGACTTTAGATACAGCTCCTCAGAGCCCCCGTTCTCGAGGAGCAGCTGCCCGTCGACGAGCAGCAGCGCGACGTCCGAGCTGAGCAGCGCCGTGAAGGTCTCCACTCGCCGACGGGTCTCCTCGGCGCCCACCGCGGACTCCTCGAACCACTCGCCCGGGTAGTCGTGCCAGACGAGGCGGAGCGCGTCGAACGGCTTCGACTGCTTCGCCCGCTGCTGGGACCAGGCCTTCGGCCGAACCATGAACGAGTAGGCGGTGTGCGAGAAGCGAGTGGATGCGGGCACCTTCGCTGCGTTCTTCATGCCGAGGTAGCTCTGGTACAGCTTGTCGCTCTGCCCCGTGTCATCGGCGACGACCTCGTACAGGTTGTCCTTCGCGAACTGCGGCTCCTGCGTCGGGCCGTAGAACGAGGAGACGAGCACCGTCTTCCCGCTTCCGCTGCCGCCGAAGACAGCGATGTGCTGCTCTCGCGTCCTGCTCTTCGCTGATGCCATGGGCGCGTCTCCTGCGGGTCGGGGGCGGGTTTCCGCGGGTCTCGCGGAAGTGGTGCGCGGAGCGTCGAGCCTAGGCGTTCGCCTCTGCGGCGTCCTGGGAACTGTCGCCGTCGCCGCCGCCCAGCTCCGCGAACTTCTGCGTCATCGTCGGGTTGCCGCGCGTGAGCTTCTTGATGGTGACGTCCTGCGCCTTGTCGTTCGCGAGGCGCAGGTTGCGTTCGGAGCCGAGGAGCGCGTCCTTCACCTTCTGGAGCCGGGCGATGGCCTTGTCGATCTCGTCGATCGCCTCCCCGAAGCGGCGGGATGCGAGCTCGTAGTTGCGGCCGAAGGCATGCTGGAACTCGTCGAGTCGCTCCTCGAAGTTCGTGACGTCGACGTTCTGCGCCTTCACCGACGCCAGCTCCGCCTTGTACTTCAGGGCGCCAGTGGCCGCCGTGCGCAGGAGGCTGATGAGGGGGATGAAGAACTGCGGCCGAACGACGTACATCTTCGGGTAGCGGTGGGAGACGTCGACGATGCCCGTGTTGTAGAGCTCGCTGTCCGGCTCGAGGAGGGAGACGAGGACGGCGTACTCGCAGCCCTTCTCGGTGCGGTCCTTGTCGAGCTCCTTGAGGAAGTCCTCGTTGCGTTTCTTCGTGGCGGTGCCGTCTGCCTCGTTCTTCATTTCGAACATGATCGACACGATCTCCGTGCCGTCGGTGTCAGAGTCGCGGAAGATGTAGTCGCCTTTGCTGCCGCTGCGAGCGTCGTTGTCCTTCTCGAAGTACGCGTTCGGGAAGGCGGTGGCGCGGAGCTGGTTGAAGAGCGTCTCGCAGTGCTGCTCGAGAGTCTCCCCGAGCATTTTCGTGGACAGGCGTGCCTTCATGTCCTTGAGGCGCTCGATGGCGTCGTCGCGGTCGCGCAGCTGCGTCTCGTACTTGTCCTTGAGGGAGTTCTCGACGAGCTGGCGTTCGAGCTCCGCCCGCTGCAGGCCGTTCTTCAACTCGTCGCGTTCCTTCTCGACGCGTCCCACGGCTTCGTTCACGGCCAGTTTCTTCTGCGTCTCGAGCGCGCCGAGCTTCGCCTTCAGCTCCTGGATCTCGGTCTCCTTCGCGGATGCGGCCTGCTGCAGTTCGCTGGCACGCCGCGCCTCCGCGAGCTGCTCTGCAGCCTGGCGCTCCTGTCTGGCCGTAGCGAGCTCGTTCGCGAGTGTGTCGCGCTCCTTCTCGATCTTCTGCATTGCTTCGGCGATCGCCAGCTTCTGCGAGACCTCACCCGCCTCGAGCTTCGCCTTCAGCTCCTGCAGCTCGGCGTTCTTCTTCGCGGCGGCCGCCTCGAACTCCTGCACGACCCTCGACTCGGCCAGTTCGATCTCGGCGCGCTTCGCCTGCTCGGCGAGCTCGAGCCGCTCGTGGAGGTCCTTCTCGAATTCGCCGTCGCGGACCTGCTTCGCGATGTCCGCGTATCCGGCCTCGTCGACCTTGAACGCCTTGTGGCAGTGGGGGCAGGTGATCTCGTGCACGTCAGTTCTCCTTGCAGTGCGTCATCGGCGATGCTCCGTGTGGTCATCGTAAAGTGCACAGGCCTCGGGATGCTCGCCGGTATCGTCATCGGCGCCGCCTACCAGGCGAGATCGAAGTAGCGGGGCCTACTTCGCCGCGAGGTGCCCAATCACCACGTCGACGCGGTCGCCGACGTCCTTCTTGAGTTTCTTCCTGAGCGCCGCGCTCACCGAGATGAAGTGGTCGCCCTGCCCGGTCGGCATGAGCGCGGAGGTCACGGCCACCCCGTCGACGGTCGTGTCGGCCTTCACCGACTTGCCGGTGCCGAAGAACTCCTTGGAGCCGGGCACCTCGATGACGGACCACGAGGGCATCCATTCCGGATTCACGATTTCACCACTGAAGACGAGATTGTCGGTCATGGGGTGAGCGTAGCTTCTGCTCTTGTACTTCCGTGGCTCAGCACGCATCGTCGGGGCTCGTTCTCATTTCGTGGTGGGGTGACGCCCCTAAGCACTGGCCTCGAGCGCCCGCGAGGCGTTGAACTCCTCGGCCTGCGGATCCAACCTGAAGTCCAAGAGTTCGACGCGTTGTTCTTGCAGAGCATCACGAACCTCGGTTGGTGTCGCTCGGAAGTACTCACGTCTGAAGTTGACCTTGTTGATCCTTCGATCTGCGAAGTGTCTGTGGAGCTGAGCCTCGATTGTGACAGCGTCGTCGGCGAAGAAGAGCGCGTGGACATCGAACCGAAATGGGACGGAGGCATCGCCAAGTTCGTGCACTCGATCCATGGGCTCGAGTCTTCGGGTGAGGCCAATCTTGACGACTTCAGGTCCGAAGGAACCAACGTTGCTGATCACGTAGACGTAACCCGCACGGATGTTTGCTGCTCGGTAGTCCACGTTCTCTATGGCGTGGACAACGTCATCGAGCCGTGCTCGCATTCGCTCGGCCCCGGCGAAATCGCCCTTCGCATCAAGTGCTGCGATGGTATTGGCGTAGTGGCTGCGCTCCTTCTCTAGGCGCGCCTTCTCTGCTTGCAGTTCTTTCTCGGCTTTCCGCTGCTCACGAAGTTCTTCCTTGTGCGCGCGCTCCGCCTCCTTTTCAGCCTGTAGGGCGCGCAGATGGCGGTTGGCGAGCTCGAGTTCCTCGAGGCGCAGGGCGTGAAAGTGTGGTGAGATGCGGAGCGAGATCATCGTGCCAAGGCGCTCGATCTGTTCTACGGCTTTACTGAGGCGGGACTGGGCTGTGTGGAGGTTGCCGGCCCTCACCGCCTTGACGCAGTTCTCGGCCTCGGCGTTGTAGGACCTAAGCATGAGCTTGGACATGTCTCGAACAAACTTGCGCCCCTGGGCCTCACTGTTGTTGAACGTAAAGTTGGTGGAGGCCTGGGTTGCTCCACCATCACGGACCGTGGTCTTGATTCGTGATCGAACAGCCTCCAAGCGACTCGCAAGGACGATCGAGTCCTCGGCGGGATGTTCGAAATCGTAGAGTCCATTCTCTTGAATCTCGACTGCTCCCCGAAGATCTAAGAGGCTTGTGTTCAAGGCCGAGGCCTCGTGTTGTCGTTGAGCTAGTTCGTTTTGAGCTCCCCGGATCCGGGACCTTACCTGTTCTTCCTCCGCCAAGAGTGCACCCACCGCTGCGGCGCGTTCTTCGACTTCCAGCAAGCCATGGTGCTCGACCAGCCCCGCAAGTCGTTTGATTTCCTCGCGCAGCAATTCAGCGTGACGACGAGTCCCCAAGACCGGGATTTTCGCGTCCGCGAGTTGCGAGACGACCCGAGGTGTATCCGCTGCCGGACCATGCAGGGCGCTTGTCGTTTGCTGTCCACCGCGCTGCACGTGTTCCGTCCATCGGGCGCCATCCCAGTACCGATGTTCGAACTGCTGAATAGGGTCCGGGTACCAACCGGCGGGAAAGGACGTCTCATTCATGCTCATGAAGAGATGCAACCAGCCCTAGGCGAATCCCCACAACGTCCGGGGATATTCGAATCCGGCTTCTAAGGTCGAAGGCCAACCGCCGCGGCTACCTTGGCGACGGCGGCCTCGAGGCCCAGCTTCACCGAAGCCGCATCCTCCGACTCGCGGATAAACGCCTTCGCCCCGCGCGGCATGCCGCAGTAGTCGAAGACGCCGTGCTCGATCTGCGTGCTGAATGACTCCTCGTAGCCATGCCGCGCGAAGGACGCCTCCGAGAAGCCGGAGACCGGCAGCAGATGCGCCGTCAGGTGCCCGAGCTTCCCCAGCACGCGGTCGTCGTCGCCAAGCTCGAAGGCCCACCCCGTGATGAAGACGCGGTCGATCCACCCCTTCAGCAGCGCCGGCATCGACCACCAGAAGACGGGGAACACAAGGACGACATCGCTCGCGCGGTCGAGTCGCGCCTGCTCGGCGAGCACGTCGGGACCTGTGATCGCCCCGCCCTTGTAATCTGCGCGGTCGCGCGCGGTGAACCGCGGGTCGAAGCCCTCCTGCGCGAGGTGCGCGAGCTCCACCTCCACGCCGTCTGCTTCGAGGCGTTCGCGCAGATGCAGCGCCGCGGCGTGGGTCAGGGAATCTTCGTCGGGATGCGCGGTCACGATGAGCGTAGGCATCCGATCATTCTCGGGGTCCCACCTCCGACCACGCTCAGGGACGCCGGCTCGCCGCTGCAAGGCGCTCGGCGAGAGCCGTGGATGCTTCGACGAGCTGCTGCGGGCCGAGCACCGTGAAGTCGGCATCGAACCTCGTGATCGACGCGAGGACGCCGGTCCACGACCACGAGCCGAGCAGCAGCCGACAGGAGGA
The DNA here is from genome assembly GCF_015351285.1 of Pseudoclavibacter sp. VKM Ac-2888. Lineage (NCBI taxonomy): Bacteria > Bacillati > Actinomycetota > Actinomycetes > Micrococcales > Microbacteriaceae > Pseudoclavibacter > Pseudoclavibacter sp. VKM Ac-2888. The sequence goes on along the minus strand of NZ_JADKSM010000001.1, from coordinate 2,471,087 downwards.
GTCGTCGACTTCGGTGACCACCGCATCCGGCAACCACTTCGCGGCTTCGCGCGCTGGAACGCGGAGGAGCAGGTCGCCCGTGCACGGCCACCGGTCTTCCGCGCTCGAGCCTGTGAACCGCGCCGCGAGGAAGGCGGCGGCGTCGCCGCTCGGCAGCTGCCGCTCCTCGAAGCGGGCGCCCAGCTGGCTCCGCGGCACGATCCGGTCCACTCGGTAGACGCGCCACTCACTCCGGTCGAGGTTCCAGGCGACGAGGTACCAGCGCCCGTTCCGTGCGAGCACCGTGTGCGGTTCGACCCGCCGAGGGGGCGTCGGGGTCGCCGCGCCGACGGCGGCGTGCGACGAGCCGCCCGTGTAGTCGAACCGAAGCGTGCGGTGCTCCTGGGCCGCTCGGCTCACGAGCTCGAGCACGTCTGGGTCGACGAGCTCCCCGGCCTGCGCGCCGGCCGACCCCGTGAAGCGGATGCCATCGACCCGGTGCCGCAACCTCGACGGCATGACCTGTCGCACCGTCTCCAGGGCACGCGCGGCGGCATCGTCGATGTCGACCCCCAGCGCGGGCGCACCGCGCAGTGCCACCGCGATCGCGACGGCCTGCTCGTCGTCGAACCGCAGCGGTGGCAGCTCCGAGCCGGCCGCGAGGCGGTAGCCGCCCGCGGGCCCTTTCCATGCCTCGATCCGATAGTCGAGCTCGCGCAGCCGGTCGATGTCGCGGCGAACGGTGCGCGGGGTCACGTCGAGACGCTCGGCGAGCTCCAGGCCCGACCATTCTCGCCGAGTCTGCAACAGCGACAGCAGGGTGAGGATGCGCGAGGAGGTTGCCGAGGTCATGCGATCAGTGTCCCCCGAGTAGAGGACCGAACCCGTCCGCTACTGCTGTCATCCTTGCCGCAGCGGCACGAGCCGCGCACCTTCGAATCCAGTCAGGAAGCGGGAACACCATGAGCATCACCACGACGACCCACCTCAACTTCGCCGGCACCGCGTGCGAGGCGCTCGAGTTCTACGCGGGCGTCTTCGGCGGCGAGGTCTCGATCGCCACCTACGCGCAGTTCGGGATGCCCGCCGAGCTGCCGGGCGCATCCAATGTCGTGTTCGGCAGAGTGGATGCCCCCAACGGCTTCCGCGTGCTCGCCTACGACACCCTCGGCGAAGCTGCCGAGGGGCTCGCGGGCGCGGTGGGAGAGACGCGGCGGGAGCAGGGCGCCACCGTGACGACCCAGCCCTTCTTCCTCGCTGCGAGCGGGGACACGCTCGACGAGATCACCGCCTACTGGGATGCCCTGTCCGTGGGGGCCGCCGTCATCGAGCCGCTCGCCGCCTCGGCATGGTCGGCGGGCTTCGGGATGCTCCGCGACCGCTTCGGGGTGACCTGGGTGCTCGATGTCGCGGCTGCCATCTGAGCCGCCGGACCGGAGTGTCGGCCACGGCTCACGGTGACATGTCGCCGTGGGCGACGACGCGGCAGAGCTCCACTCGCCCGTCCGGCAGGTGCCAGGCGTGCAGGCGTCTGGCACCCGCCGCCTTGAAGCCGACGGAGTAGCGGAAGCACCTCGCGCCGTCGTCGCGGACGACGTCGTGGGCGTGCGCGCCATTGCCGCTGCGCAGCGGATGCGCGCCCCTCGAGTGCAGGTGCCGACCGCGTCCGGTCACGATGTCGACGGCCGCACGCCACACTTTCGCCTGCAGCTGCGGCGCGAGTGATCTGACCGAGGCGGCGAAGGCGGGGCCCACGAGGTACTCGCCGAGCGGATGCGCGGCCCGATCGATCGCGGAGGAGTTCTGCAGCCAGCTGACGTGGATCTGGTGGCGAGCCCATTCCTCCTGGTCGGCGAAGTCGATACTCCCGACGCGCTCATCCCGGGCCTTCTGGAGGACTCGAAGTCGCTTCTGAACGCCCCGGAGTCGCGCCTCACTCTCGTGGAGTCTCTCGGCGAGGTCGCTGTTCTCCCGGCGGAGTGCGCGCAGCTCTTGGAGGAGCTGCGCGTCGGTCCTGGCATGCGCGAGCCTTCGTGGCTCGACCTGCTCGCCCGCCTCCACGAGCCGGAGCGTGCCCATCGACATCACTGCTGAGGGTTTGGGTTGCGCGGACATCGGGACTCCTCACCTCGCTGGTACCTGGCGTATTCGGGCCAAGCTATGCGGGCGTCGTCAGCTGCGAAACGGTCGCTGACTCGGGGCGTCTCGGGTCTGAACTTTCCGTCGCACTGCGCTGCGGTGGCGGATGCGCGCTACTCGGGCTTCCATGGGCTGTCGTCGCGCCACGGGGCGACGTCGACTTCGTTGCCCTCCGGGTCGGCGAGCGTCCAGTGCTCCGGGGCGTTGGTTTCGTCGACGATGCGCCCGCCGGCGGCGAGCGCCGCTGCGACGCGAGCGTCAGCCTGGTCGCGTGGAACGTACACGTCGACGTGCATCGTGTTCCGCTCGGCGCGGGGCGCGTCGATCTGCTGCAGCCAGACGTTCGGTCCGACGGCGATCGGGTCGGCGAGGTCTTCGCCACCGCGCCGCTCGTACGCGAGGACTGCTTCCCAGAAGGGGAGCGCGGCGTCGACGTCGACGACGTCGATCGCGATCTGGATGCTCTGCACGGCGCCCGTGCTCGCCTCGATGCCCAGCCCGCGGGCGATCTCGGAGATGCGTGCGGCGAGGGCGGTGTCTCGTTCGCTGATATCGCCCACGTCGTGGCTGATGAGGCGCACCATGACCGAGCCGTAGCGGAGGTCCACGTCGGGGTGATGATCGGCTTCGTCGGCGGCGCGGGCGATCTCAGCAACGAACGCGGCACCTTTCGCGAAGCCGCCGGTCGTGAAGTTCGCGCGGGCGCCGTCGCCCACGACCCGCCAGTCGGCGGTGCCGTCCGCTTGCCGAAATTGTCTGGGGGAGACTCGATCGCTCATGACGGCGATTCTCGCCGAAGCGGGTGAGTTATGCCGGTGAGATGTGGCGAGCGGGGAGCGGGCTGGAGTAGACGACGTTCGTCGTGATGCCCCCGAGCGTCGCCAGGCGGCCCGTGATCCGTTCGAGGTCCCGCATCGACCTGGCGAGCACCTTGATGATGAAGCAGTCCGCCCCGGTCACATGGTGGGCTTCCACGATCTCCGGCGTCGTCGCGACGAGGTCGTGGAACGGCTTGTAGTTGCCGGAGGGGTAGGCGAGTCGCACGAACGCCATGACCGTGTACCCGAGCGCCTCCGCGTCGACGGTGACCGCGTAGCCGGTGATCACGCCGGTGTCCGTGAGGCGGCGTACCCGCTCCGCCGTCGCGCTGGGCGACAACAGGACTGACCTGGCGACGTCGGCGATGCTGGCGCGACCGTCCGATTGCAGGTGCGCCAGGATCGCATGATCGGTGCCGTCGAGGCTGGACCGTTGATCGGGTGGCATGAGACCGAAACTACCGTGGAATCCGTTCCCTCGAGAGCGGAGGGCCGTTGAGTGAGCCTTCACTCTCCGCGCAGCCCCGGATTGAATGGATGGCACACTAACAACCGAAGGATCCGCCCTCATGTCACTCCACGCAGTCCCCGCCGTGACCTCCGCCGTCGACCTCTACTTCCAAGCGCTGCACGAGTGCGATGTCACCAAGCTCGACCGGGTCTTCGACAGCTCCGCGAGCCTGTACGACGTCACCGACGGGACGTTCACCGCCATGCCATTCGCCGAGTGGCGCGAGATCGTCGCCAATCGACCGTCGCCGCAGTCGGTCGGGCAGGCGCGCGAGGACGAGCTGCTGTCGCTCGACTTCCTCTCCGCCGACCTGGTCGTCGCGAAGGTACGGCTGAGGATCCTCGACCAGGTCTTCGAGGACCACCTGTCGCTCGCCAACATCGACGGTGATTTTCGGGTCGTGGCGAAGACCTGGCGCGACGCCTAACGCTGCTGCTCGGCTTCCTCCGGTGCCTCCGCGACGACGGCCCCTTCAGCGGCCTCGGCTGCCTCCGAGTTCGGCGGCGGAGTCTCCGCGTACGACTTCGAGAGGAGACGGTACTGCGGGGATGCGAACGCGACGATGACGAGGCTGAGCAGCAGGACGCTCGCGACCAGGAACACCAGCGCGATGCCGCGGGCATCGCCGTCGCCGAGCATCCACCCCAGCGACTCCTGGCCCTCGCGGGACTCCATGTATGGGATGAGCCAGAACTCCGCGATGGGGCCGATCATGAACGCGCTGATGGGCGTCGAGGCCGACTCGACGGTGGCCGCGAAGCCGAACACGCGTCCCTGCTTCTCGAACGGCACCACGCGTTGGATGACGGTCTGCTCTGCCGCCTCCGCGATGGGCATGATCGCCATGAAGATGAACATGCCGACGATGAACAGCCAGCCGTACTCGCGGATAGTGAACGTCGCGCCGAGCAGGGCAACGCCGATGTTGACGATGAGGAGGGTGCGGACGGGGTTCTTCCCGAGGCCGAACTTCGCGACGAGGCCGCCGCCCACGATGAAGCCGATGCTCGTGACGCCGAGCCAGACTCCCCACATCTCGACCGAGAACAGGGTGAGGCCGTACGGGTCCATGAGCGCCATGAAGACGCCGCCGACGAGGTTGTTGAGCGTCGTGAAGAGGATGAGCGCGAGCAGTCCGGGCACGAGCATGACGGCGGGAATCGCGCCGCGGAAGTTGACCTTCGCGGCTCCTGCTTCTGGGTCGTGGGCGATGCCGCGTTCGGGGATCGACACGAAGAGGAGGTGAGCGAACGAGACTGCGGTCGCGACGATCGCGATGAGCACGGTCGGCCCCATGCCGAGCAGGCCGATCGACAGGCCGGAGAACACGCTGGTGACCATGAACGCGATGCCCTGCACCGTGCCGACCAGGCCGTTCGCCCGGTCGCGCCGGTCGGCGGGCACCAGCAGCGTGACGGTGGTCGACAGCGCGATGTTGCGCAGGTTCTCGACGACCCCGCCGACCAGGATGACGCCGGCGAAGAGCCAGAACCAGATGCCGTTCCAGTCGACGAGCGCCTCCTCCGGGAAGCTCAGGTAGAGCACGCCGGCGAGCAGGTAGGTGATGAGGGTCACCGCGCTCGAGATGAGCATGACGGCCTTCTTCTTCATGTGATCGACGATCGCGCCGAAGATCATGCCGAAGACCGCCACGAGCAGCATGTAGCTGCCGCCGATGATGGACGTCGCCAGCACCGAACCGGTCTCGAGGTACGCCCAGAAGGTGAGCGCGAACCACAGGTAACTCGTCGTGACGTTGGCGATGAGCGTGTTGACGAGCACCTGGTAGAAGCTGCGCAGGGTCGCCAGCGTTGGCACGTCCTGATGTGGCAGCGCTCGCGGCGAGGCCTCTGGAGCCGAGGAGCGTTCTTCAGGTGTGGACGGGGGTGTGGTGTCGGCCATGCGTATCCCTGATTTCCTGAATCGGTGTTCTCATCATCCACCTGTCCTCCGACATTCGGAAGCGGGTCGGGTGATGCTTGCAGGATTCACGATGACGGTAATTGCGGACGAATACTGGCCGCTATCTCCCTACGATGGGATCATGTCCACCGGATCCCGCATGCTCACGCTGCTCACGCTCCTCCAGAACCATCGGTTCTGGACCGGCGATGAGCTCTCCGCGAAGCTCCGGGTGAGCCCGCGCACGCTACGGCGTGACGTCGAGCAGCTCCGGGAGCTCGGCTACCCGGTTGAGACGACGCGCGGCGTCGGGGGCGGGTACCGGCTGAGCGCTGGCGGTTCGCTCCCGCCACTCATGGTCAGCGACGAGGAGGCCCTGGCGATCGTGCTCGGACTCAGGGCCGTGACTGCCAGTGGGGTCCAAGGGGTGCAGGACGCGGCGGTCGGCGCGCTCGCGAAGATCGTGCCAGTGCTGCCGATGCACGTGCGCAAGCTCGCTGCTGGTATCGGCTCGACGGTCGGTGCCGGGCAGGCGCGCGAGGGGGCGCCCCAGGTCGAGGTCGCCGTGCTCGCCAGCGTCGCGACGGCCTGCCGGGACCGCACGATGCTGGCGTTCGACTACGAGAAGCGTGATGGTGCCCTCTCGAGTCGGCTCGTCGAGCCGCATGCGCTCGTTCCGGTCGCCCGCCGCTGGTACCTCGTCGCGTTCGACGAGGGGGCGGGCGGCTGGCGCACGTTCCGCCTCGACCGGATGCGCGGCGTCGAGTCCTTGCCGAAGAGCTTCGGCTCGCGGCCCATTCCGGGAGGCGATGCTGACGCGTTCGTGCAGTCGAGCATCCGCAACCTGCCCACCCGTTACGAGGCGGTCGTGCGAGTCGAGGTGCCAGCCGAGGACGCACGGGCTGAGGTTGGCCAGTGGGGTGTGGTCCTCGAGCTCGAAGAAGGGTGAAGCGAGGTGCGGATGCGCACGGACGACCTCGACTACGTCGTCTACCTCCTCGCCAGGCTCGATGCCCGGTGCGAGGTCGTCGGACCACCTGAACTCGTCGACGCGCTGCGAGCCTGGGGTCGCCGGCTGCTGCGCGTCGGCCTCCCAGAGGAGGCGGACGCCCCTGAGTGACTGCGCCGGTGTCAGACGTAGCGATTCATGGCCGCGAACTCGATGGAGACGTCCCTGATGTCGTCCCAGGTGAGTGCGCAGGCGGAATCGGTCGCCGGTGGCTGCGCGGCTCGATCGCGGATGCGTCGAGCGAGCAACTCAGGGTCGTCGCAATCGGCGACGAGGAGAAATGTCGTGACCAGGTAGTCGCCGTGTTCTCTCGCGACCCGTTCGCAGAGTCGCGAGGCGGCCTGCTCGCAGGCGGTGAGAACGATCGAATCACTGAGGCCCGGGTCCGCGAGCACCACGATGACGTGGCGCAGCTTCGGCAGCTTCGAGGAGAGCGCGACGCAGTCGTGCATGACCTCCTGGAGGAGGTCGGACAAGCTTCGGCGATTCTCTCTTCGAGAGGCGTCCCTTCCGATAACCAGGGAGACAGGAGAATCCGCCAGTCCCTCGAATGTCGAGGCTTCGTTTTCATCTGTCCGAAAACGTGGATCAAGGGCGGCAAGGCACGGTAACGCGTCGCCCCGAAGAATGAGCTTGGGCACGATCTTCTTGGCTGCTTTTCCTGCGTGACGATGCCCCGGCGCCGAAAAGGCGCCGGGGTTCGACGAAAACATGGCTTGATACCTCGTTCAGAGCTGTGAAGGAGGCGCATGGGAGCCTCCGGTGGTCTCAGGTGTCCCCGTGCGGCCTGTCGTTCTAGCTCTTTCGCTTGAACGGGTCCTCTGCCTGGGTCTTGTCTCGCTTGAGTGCGCGTCGCTCCTTCAGCGTGAGCTGTGGTGCCTTCTTCGCGTTTTCCTTGGACTTTCTGTCCGTCATTCTCTTACTCGCTTCCCTTTTCTCAGCTGGCGGGTATCCGGACGACCATAGTCCATTTCCTGCACGTTCTCATCCTTGGGGAAAATGGCTTTTCTGGGGGCTTTTGGGCTATCGTGATCGTTTACCCTTTTGTCGCCTCGCGACATGAAAGAGGAGGTTTCCGTGGAAACGGTCTGGATGACGCCGACGGCATTGCGTGCCCTGCAGGACGAGCTCGAGGCGCTGCTGCGCGTGGGCGCCGACTCGTCGGCGCGGGGCAGGGAGATTCGAAAGCTCATCGATCATGCCGAGGTCGCCGCCAAGCCCAATGATGGGCTCGTCGAGTCCGGGATGCAGGTGACGGTGCGCTTCGACGACGCCGGGCGCGAGGCGACCTTCCTGCTCGGAAGCAGGGTGCTCGCCGGGTTGGACCCGAGCGTCGCGATCGACGTCTACTCGTCGGACTCGCCCCTCGGGGAGGCCATCCTGGGGAGCCGAGTCGGCAGCACGGTGACCTTCACGCCACCGGCCGGTCAGCAGCGCGTCACCATTCTGTCTGCCGTGCCGTTCTCCTGGTAGTGCTCTCGCCCGGGGAGAACTCCCCGGGCGATAGCGGGAATTCACCGGGGAAATCCGGGTATCGTAAGCGCCTCTTCTCCGCACCTCGGTGCGAGAGCCGTAGCCGTACGACCTCCCCGATGGCTTCCGCAGATTGGACCCCCGCCATGCCCCGCACCACACCCTCCACACACGCCGCCGGCGCCTCGAACAGCGAGCGACGCGAGATCGGCCGCCGCAGCATCCTCACCGGAGCAGCCTGGTCTCTTCCGGTCATCGCTCTGGCCAGTGCCGCCCCGGCCTCCTCCGCGAGTGGCGCGACCGGCGCAGACCTCCAGCTCACGAACGGAGCTGGCTACACCGACTCCTGGTACAGCGAGGACGGTCTGCAGCTCCAGTCGCTCACGGTCGGGACCATGTTCTCCGTCACGAATCTGAGCACGGCGCCAGCGCCGACGGGATTCACGGCGCGCGCGAGCTGGGACGCCCGCTGGGCGACGGCAGTCGAATGGACCGAAGGCTCGGTTCCGGGGCCGATCACGACGGTCGGGAACGTCTCGACCCAGTCGGCCGAGCACCCGGAGTCGATCGCGGCTGGGGCGGAGGGCCGGCTCCGTGTCCTTCCCACTCAACCGAGCGCGCTGACGGAGATGCTCCCCGACCTCGCCCCCTGGAAGGTCGAGGTGATCACCAGCGGAGACCCGGACCTGAGCAACAACACCGTCACGTACACGTCCCAGATCGAGGACATCGAGCCGTGGGATGCGACGCTCTCGACCGTATGGGGAGTGCATCCGGTCACGATCGATGGAAGCGAGTACAGCTACTCCTTCCCGCGGCAGCTCACGATCACGTCCACCGGACCCAACCCGATCCCTGCCGGCGAGACCATCGAGTACTCGTTCGCGAGCCAGCCGACCGACTTCATCACCGCGTTCGACGTCGCCACGGTGGCGATCGACGGGGCTGCTCGCCCCGGCTTCCTGAACGAAGAGGACTGGGCCACGGCGCCGAGCAAGGTGTGGACCACGACGCAGGAGGTTCCCATCGGCTCGATGCTCACCCTCGACTTCACGTTCTCAGCGGGCCCGAACGCCGAGGAGGGCGTGGTCACCTCGCTCGCCTACGGCTACCTGCGCGGCGGGAAGCAGCGCGTTCCTCGCGAGGACATCCAGTTCCTCGCGCCGCGGACGTCGCTCGCGGTCTAGTTCTCGGAGCGTTCCGCGACGAAGCGTCTGGTGACGGCGATGTCCCGCTCGCCCAGGCCAGCATCCACGAGTTCGTCGAAGGCGGCCCGCAGGGTGGGGAGCAGCACTGGGTGCGTGCCGGTCGCGTCGGCGACGTCGGCTGCGAAGGTGAGGTCCTTCACCATGTACTTGGCGACGCCGGAGGGGGAGTCGTCTCCCGTGACGAGCTTCTCGCGCCTGCTCTCGAGCAGCTTGGATCCGGCGTAGCCGCCGCCGAGCAGGTCCCAGAGCACGGCGAGATCGATGCCGCTGCGCTCGGCGAGCACGCTCGCCTCGCCGAGTGCCAGGATCGTGGACGACACGATCATCTGGTTGCAGGCCTTCGCGACCTCGCCGGCGCCGAGCGGCCCGAGGTGCACGGGGCGTCCGCAGGGGTTCAGGATGCTCGTGGCCGTCGCGACCTCGTCGTCACCTCCGCCGAGCATGATCGAGAGCGTGCCAGCCTTCGCGCCGTCTTCGCCTCCGGAGACGGGGGAGTCGATGACGCGAACGCGACCCTCGCTCTCGCTGGCCAGGCGCTCCGCGAGCTCGCGGAGCCCGGTTGGCGACACGGTGGAGCCGACCATGATGAGCAGCTCTCCTGCGCCAGCGAGCAGGCCGTCGTCCCCGGCGAGCACGGCCTCGAGCTCTGGGAGGTCGGGGAGCATGACGAGGATCGCGTCGCTGGCCGCGGCGAGTTCGCGTGGCGACTCGTGCCAGGTGGCGCCCGCTTCGATGAGGGCGCTTGCCCGGTCGGGGCGGCGCCCCGTGAGCTGGAGGGTGCCGTGCGCGGCGAGCAGGTGCCCGGCCATCGGGAGACCCATGGCGCCGAGGCCGAGTACGCCGACGCGAGGAGTGTGAGCAGCAGTGGTCATGAGCACACCCTAGCCTGCTGATCATTGTGTAGGACAGTGTCCACAGTGTTGAATCGACGTAGACTTCACCACGAGAGACTGCACCTGTCGCCACGAATCGAAGAGGATCCCATGACTGACAGCCCCCAGAAACTGCGCGCGGTCGTCGCCGTCGACCTGAGCGAGGAGCTCTGCCAGCTCGTCGAGCGCCTCGAGCCTCGACTCGAAGTCGTGCGGGACCACACGTTCTACCGGCCTATGCGAGGGCCCGCCGACTGGTCCGGAGATCCGAGCGTGACTCGAACTCCCGAGCAGCAGGCCGCGTTCGACGAGCTGATCGACTCGGCCGACGTCCTCTTCGGGCTCCCGGATGTCGACTCCGCCTCCCTCGCGCGCACGGTCGCGGCCAACCCGCGACTCCGCTGGGTGCATGCGACGGCGGCGGGCGGTGGGGGGCAGGTGAAGGCGGCGGGCCTCGGCCAGGATGCGCTCGAGCGAATCGTCTTCACGACGAGTGCCGGAGTCCACGGCGGGACCCTCGCCGAGTTCGCGCTCTTCGGCGTGCTCGCCGGGGCGAAGGATCTTCCGCGCCTGCAGCAGCAGCAGTCGGCCCGGCAGTGGACGGGCCGCTGGGAGATGCGCCAGCTCGATGAGATGACCGTGCTCATCGTGGGCCTCGGCGGCATCGGCAAGGCGGCGGCGCTGAAGTTCTCGGCCCTCGGTGCCACCGTGCTCGGCACGACGCGCAGCGGCGAGGCCGTCGAGGGTGTCGACAGGCTGGTGCCCATCGACCAGCTCGCCTCGGCCGTGTCCGAGGCTGACGCCATCGTCGTCACGCTCCCCGGCACCGATGCGACGACGGGACTCCTCGGTGAGGAGGTCTTTGCGAACGTGAAGCCGGGTGTCATCGTCTCCAACGTCGGGCGCGGCACGGTCATCGACGAATCCGCGCTTCTCGCGGCCCTCGACGACGGCCGCGTCGGGTTCGCGGCCCTCGACGTCTTCGAGGTGGAGCCGCTGCCAGCCGAGAGCCCGCTCTGGGCGCACCCGAACGTGCTCGTCAGCCCGCACACGGCCGCGCTCTCGAGCGCAGAGGAGCCCCGGATCGCGAAGCTCTTCGCCGAGAACGCGCGCCGGCTCCTCGACGGTGAGCCGCTCAAGAACGTTGTCGATATCGTCGAGTTCTACTGATTTCCCACCTGTGGGCCCGTTGCGACGTCAACGGGCCGGCAGGCGTGACGAGGCGAGGAGCGGCACCGTGCCAGAAGCTGCGGATGCATCAACGAAGGCGGGCGCGCAGGACGCGCCGGAGCGCGACCTCGCACCGGCGGTGACGCGCTCGCTGCGCATCCTGTCGCTGCTGGCCGACGCTGATGGCGCGCCCATGACGCTGAGCGATATCGCCAGGGCGCTCGGTATCGCGAAATCGTCGACCGCCAATCTGGTCGCCGTGCTCGAAGACGGGCGGATGCTGCAGCGTGTGCCGCAGGGGTACCAGCTGGGCAGGCGCACGGCCGAGCTCGGCGGCGCGTTCGCGCAGCAGTTCAACCAGATCAGAGAGTTCTTCGGGGTATGCGATGCGTCTCCCGTGCTTCGCAGCGAGCTCGTGCAGGTGGTCATGCTGGACGGCCCGGACACGGTCTACCTCGCTCGTCACGAGGGTCGACGGCGCTACCAGCTGGGCACGCCGCTGGGTTCGCGCCTGCCGGCGGCGCTCACGGCCTCGGGTCGTGCGCTGCTCATGCGTCTCGACGACGAGGAGGTCGTGGAGCTCGTCGGCGCCTCCGCCTCCTTCCCGAAGCTGACGCCGCAGAGCATCGGGACGACGCGGGAGCTGCTCGACTGCCTCGCCGTCGCTCGGGAGCGCGGCTACTCGATCGACTCGAACGGCTCGGTCGGGGGAGTGACGGGCGTCGCGGTGCCGCTCGCCTCCTGGTCGCCGAGTGATCCCCCGTTTGCGCTCGGGGCGGCTCTGCCGACGGAGCTCGCGGATGCTGAGCACGTCGCTCGCGTCGGTGCGGCGCTCATCGAGGCTGCGCGGGAGCTCACGAACCCGCTGGCAGGGCGGTAGCTCAGGCCTCGGCAACATCTCGTGCGTTCAAAGTGTTGAACGTCGTCCACTGGAGTGTTAGCTTGTGGTCAGCAAGCATGCACCGACGGGCTCACCACGGCCTCGGTGCACCGCACATCAAAGGAGATGTTTCGTGACTGAGAACACCCGGCCTCCAGTGCCGACCGACGACCCGGAGTACGCAGACAACCTGCGCCGCGCGACGTTGGCCTCGAGCATCGGCTCCGCCCTCGAGTACTTCGACTTCGCGCTCTACGGCCTCATGACCGCGCTTGTCTTCAACAAGCTCTTCTTCGACCAGAGCGACCCGGCCGTCGCCGTCATCGGGGCCTTCGCCATCTACGGCGTCGGCTTCGTCGCCCGACCCTTCGGCGGGCTCTTCTTCGGCACGATGGGTGACCGCCTCGGCCGCAAGGGTGTGCTTGTCATCACGATCGTGCTCATGGGCGGCGCATCCACCGCCATCGGCCTCCTCCCCACCTACGAGACGATCGGGCTGTGGGCCCCGGCGCTGCTCGTTCTCCTGCGTCTCGCGCAGGGCTTCGGCGCCGGCGCCGAGCAGGCCGGTGCCACGGTGCTCATGGCCGAGTACGCGCCCGTGAAGCGCCGCGGGTTCTTCTCCGCGCTCCCGTTCGTCGGCATCCAGGCCGGCACGCTCCTCGCCGCCGTGGTCTTCAGCCTGCTGACGCTCATGCCGGATGAGGCGTTCCTGTCGTGGGGCTGGCGGATCCCGTTCCTCGGGTCGTTCGCCCTCATCCTCGTCGCGCTGTTCATCCGCATGCGCCTCCGTGAGACCCCGACGTTCGTCGAGCTCGAGAAGAGCGACCAGGTCGCCGACCACCCGATCCGTGAGATCTTCACCCGCGGCATGCCGGGCGTCATCACGGGCATCGGCCTGCGCATGGCCGAGAACGGCGGCTCGTACATCTTCCAGAACGTGTCGCTCGCGTTCGTCGCCGGCACGTTCATCGCGAACCCCGTCGACCGCGGCATCGCGACCTGGGGTGTCACGATCGGCTCGCTCATCGGCATCTTCTCGGTGCCGCTCTCCGGGCACCTCTCCGACAAGCTCGGCCGCCGCGCCGTCTACCGGTTCGGAGCCGTCTTCATGCTGCTCTTCGCATTCCCCGCATGGTGGATGCTCTCGCTCGGCAACGGACCCCTCACGATCGCCGTCATCGCCGTCGGTATCGGTGTGGCCGTCAACTCGATGCTCGGGCCGCAGTGCGCCATGCTCCCTGAGCTGTTCGGCAACAAGCACCGCTACCTCGGCGTGGCCATGGCCCGAGAGCTCTCTGCCGTGCTCGCCGGCGGCCTGGCCGGCGTGGTCGGCACGTGGCTGCTCACGCTCACCGGCGGCAACTGGGTGGTCATGGGGCTCTACCTCGCGACGCTCGCCGCGATCACCACTGCAGCGACGTTCCTCGTTCCAGAGACGAAGGGCCGCGACCTGCTCCGCAAGGAAGACGCCATTCGCGTCTCCACCGACGAGGAGGACACCGGCCTGATCGACCTGCAGGACATCTACGAGGCCGCACCTGCCGCAGGCACCGCGAGCAGCGCATCCGCCGCGGTGGGGGCCAGGTCGTGAGCCTCCCCGCCGGGCTGAAGGCGTTCGACCTCACGGGTCGGACAGCCCTCGTCACGGGGTCGAGCCAGGGCATCGGCCGGGCACTCGCGGGCGGTCTCGCCGCCGCGGGGGCCAGGGTCGTGGTGCACGGACGGGACCGGGCGAAAGCTGAGCGCGCGGCGGCGTCCATCGCCGAGGCCCTCGGCCTCGAGGGAACGACGGCCGAGCCGATCGTCTCGACCTTCGACGTGACGGATGCGTCAGCCGTCGATGCCGGCATCGGCGAACTCGAGGCGAGCATCGGAACGGTCGACATCCTCGTCAACAACGCGGGCATCCAGCGGCGCGCCCCCATCGCCGAGTTCACCGACTCCGACTGGCATGAGCTGCTGGCCACGAACCTCACGAGCGCGTTCCTGCTCTCGCGCCGCGTGGCTCGCGGCATGCTCGAGCGGGGCACCGGCAAGATCGTGAACATCGGGAGCGTGCAGTCGCAGATCGCCCGCCCCTCGATCGCGCCGTACAGTGCGACGAAGGGCGCCATCGTGATGCTCACGAAGGGGCTCTGCGCCGACCTCGCGCCGGCGGGGATCACCGTGAACGCGCTTGCACCCGGCTACTTCGCGACCGAGCTCACGAAGGCGCTCGTCGACGACGCCCAGTTCTCGGCCTGGGTGGCCCAGAGGGCGCCCGCCGGGCGCTGGGGGCAGGTCGACGAGCTCGTCGGCACGCTCGTGTTCCTCTCCAGTGACGCTTCGGCGTTCGTGAACGGCCAGACGATCTATGTCGATGGCGGAATGACGGCGGTTGTGTGATGCGAATCTCCAGGATCCAGACCAGTGACGGCACCGTCACGCACGCGTTCGCCGATGGCGACTCGTGGGTGCCCTGCAGTGACCCCTACGAGGCGTTCGCACGCGGCGTCGAGCCGACGCGCGAGGGCGAGGGTGTCGCGGATGCGACGCTGCTCGCTCCGAGCGAGCCGCGCATCGTCGTCGGGATCGCGCAGAACGGCCCGGAGCATCCCTCTCCGGTGCAGGCTTGGCTGAAGAGCCCCCGCACGGTCGTGCCGAGCGGAACCCCGGTGGCGCTGCGCCGAGGCGTCGGCAAGGTCGTCATCGAGGGCGAGGTGTGCGTCGTCATCGGCCGTGACGCGGTCGACGTGTCTGCGGAGGACGCGCACACCGTGATCCTCGGTCTCACCGCCGTCAACGACATCTCGAACCCAGACCGGGGCAGCATCGACCCCCGTAACTTCGAGGGCAAGGGCGGCGTCGGCTACACGCCGCTCGGCCCCTGGATCGAGACGGGAGCGGACCTCGCCGCCGCCGAGCTCGAGGTGCGCATCAACGGCGAGCGGAAGGTGCTCACCGGAAGCCAGGAGCTGCCAGCGGGCATCGCCGAGTGCGTCGCCTACGTCACGAGCTGGGTGCCGCTCGGCCCCGGCGACATCATCATGACGGGCGCCCCGAAGTCGGGGTTCGCGGCCCAACCCGGGGACCTCATCGAGATCACCGTCGCGGGCGTGCCGCTGGTGACGCCGTGCGTCTGACTCACGAACCATTCGACGTGCAAGGAGATCGCAAGTGACCCAGGAGAACCTCGGAGTCGTCGCCCACGGCAAGGACGACCTGCGGCTCGATGCGCTGCCGGAACCGGAGCCGACCCCGGATCAGGCCGTCGTCGCGATCGCGTATGGCGGCGTGTGCGGATCGGATCTGCACTACTGGATGCACGGGGCCGCGGGGGAGTCGATCCTGCGTGACCCGCTCCTCCTCGGCCACGAGATCGTCGGCACCGTGCTCGAGGCAGCGGCTGACGGCAGTGGCCCTCAGCCCGGCCAGCGAGTCGCCGTCCACCCCGCCACGCAGGGTGACGATGGTGTGACGCCCTACCCGGCCGAGCGACCGAACCTCTCGCCTGCCGGCACCTATCTCGGTTCCGCCGCGCGCATCCCGCACACCCATGGGGCATTCGCGCGTCGAGTCGCCCTGCCAGCACGCATGCTCCGCGCGCTGCCAGCGGGCCTCGACCTCAAGCTGGCATCCCTCGCCGAGCCGGCCTCCGTCGCCTGGCATGGAGTCGGGCAGGCTGGAGACGTGCGAGGCAAGCGGGTGCTCGTCATCGGCGCCGGCCCGATCGGTGCGCTCGTCGTCGCCGTGCTGAAGCACCACGGCGCTGGCGAGATCATCGCGAGCGATCTCCACGAGCTGCCGCTCGCCGTCGCCACCGAGCTCGGGGCGAATCGCGTCATCGACGCGCGCGATGCGGC
Organism: Pseudoclavibacter sp. VKM Ac-2888; assembly: GCF_015351285.1. Lineage (NCBI taxonomy): Bacteria > Bacillati > Actinomycetota > Actinomycetes > Micrococcales > Microbacteriaceae > Pseudoclavibacter > Pseudoclavibacter sp. VKM Ac-2888. The sequence continues at coordinate 2,455,284 of NZ_JADKSM010000001.1, read as the reverse complement.
TGCGATCGCCGCCGTGCACGCCGACGTCGTCATCGAGTCGTCTGGCACGGTGCCGGGGCTCGCCAGCGCCATCCGTGGCGCCGGTCGCGCGGGCCGCGTCGTCCTGCTCGGTCTGCAGCGCAGCGGTGAGGTCCCCGCCCTGCTGTCGCTCGCGATCACTCGCGAGCTGACCCTCGTCGGCTCGTTCCGCTTCACCGACGAGATCGACGCCGTGATCGGCGCGCTCGCCGACGGCTCACTGGTCGTGGATGCAGTGCTCACGCACGAGTTCCCGGTCGAGCGGGCGCTCGAGGCGTTTGCCGTGGCCGGTGACGCCTCCAGGTCGTCGAAGGTGCTGCTCTCGTTCGCCGACGCCGACGCCGACGCCGACGCTCGCGTGGACGGGGCCGCGTCGTGAGCGCTGCGGAGGCCGCCGAAGGTGCCGCGCGTCCCGCTCCTGCGCATCCGCCCATGGTCGTCATGGGGGTGCAGGGCACGGGCAAGACGACGATCGGCTCGGCACTGGCGGCACGACTCGACGTGACCTTCATCGACAGCGACGACCTGCACCCGCCCGCCAACAAGGCCAAGATGGCGGCAGGGAACCCCCTCGACGACGAAGATCGCGTGCCCTGGCTCAAGGTCATCGGCGCGACGATCGCCGCGAACGCCGCCGAAGGGCGCGTGACGATCGTCGCGTGCTCGGCGCTCAAGCGCTGGTATCGGGAGCTGCTGCGCTCGAGCGTGCCAGAGCTGCGCTTCATCCACCTGTCAGGCCAGCGCGACCTCGTCGCCTCACGCCTCGCGACGCGACAGCACGAGTTCATGCCGACGACGCTGCTCGACAGTCAGTTCGAGGTACTCGAACCGCTCGCGCCCTGGGAAGCGGGGGTCGTCGTTCCCGTCGCGGGCACACCAGCGGAGATCGTGGACGAGATCGTCGCGTACCTCGAAGGAGCCGAACCCTCCGAGGCCTGAGGGGCCATCAGAGCTCGACCTTCACCGTGCTCGCGAAGTCGACGCCAGTCGCATCGACGAGTGCCCCCACAAGCGGGTGCCATGGGCGAGTGTTGGGCCCGGACAGCACGAGCTGCCGCGGCCTGCGTGCCGTGAGCGGGCGCATCACGAGGTCGTCCGGGAGCATCCCGCGCCCCAGGGACGGGATGACGGCGACACCCATGCCCTGCTGCACCATGCGGAACATCGTGCTCATCTCGCGGACGCGGTGCGAGAAGACGTAGGGGAGCCCGAGCTCGTCGTGCATCTTCCTGACGTGCGTCTCGCATCCGCCCGTCGACACGATGAGGCCGTCGTCGTCGAGCTCGTCGAGCGGGATCGAGTCCTGCTGCGCGAGCGGGTGGTCGGCAGGCACAAGCGCGGCGAACTCGTCCGTGGCGACGAGGAGCCCGCCTGGCGGCGCGGGGGATGGCTCGACGAGGACCGCGGCGTCCACGAGTCCCGCTTCGAGCCACTCGGGCATCTCCTCGTCGTCGCCCTCGTAGATCGACACGGCGATGTTGGGCAGCCGCGCGGACCACAGGGCCAGCAGGTCAGGGACCAGTCCCTGGCAGACCGTCGCGACGGCCCCGAGTCGGACGGTGCCGGACAGGGTCTCGTCGCTGCGCACGGCGCTCTCCAGCGCTGAGACGGAGGCCAGTGCGGCTCGGGCGTGCTCGATCACGCCGAGGCCGAGCGCGGTGAGGGTGATCCCGCCGTCGCGGCGCAGGACCCGGCCGCCGACAGCCTTCTCGAGGCCCGTCACGGAGTGCGAGATCGCCGACTGACTGACCCCCAGCTCGGTGGCGGCAACGGTGAAGGACGCGCGATCCACGACCGTGACCAGCGCACGGAGCTGGGCGATGGTGACGCTCATGAGGTCTCCTCATGTGGGGATGAAGCAGATGCATTTGCCTCATGTTGGGGTGCCGCCAACAATAAGTCCCATGAGACCTACCGGCAACACCCGCGGCACCGTCGCCGCCTTTGTCGTCCTCTCCCTCGTCTGGGGTGCGAGCTTCCTCTTCATGAAAGTCGGGCTCGAGGGGCTCAGTCCAGCGCAGCTCGTGTTGGGACGGCTCACGCTGGGGGCCGCGGCACTCGTCGCGATCATGCTGGTCACTCGGCGACGCTGGCCCAGGGGTCGGAAGATCTGGGTGCACATGCTCGTCGTGTCCCTCGCGCTCGCGGTTGTGCCCTATTCGCTCTTCGCCTGGGCTGGGCAGTACATGCCGAGCAGCCTCTCGAGCATCTACAACGCGACGACACCCATCATGACGCTCCTGCTCATGCCGCTTGTGCTCGTCGGCGAGCGACTCACGCGCACGCAGGTCGTCGGCCTCGTGGTCGGCCTGAGCGGGGTCGTCGTGCTCGCGGCCCCCTGGCAGCTCATCGGCACAGGCCAGGTGCCCGAGCTGCTGCCCTCCCAGCTCGCCTGCCTCGGCGCCACCATCTCCTACGGATTCGCCGGGCTCTACATGCGCCGGTTCCTCACGAGCTCGGGATACGACACGATCACCCTGTCGACCGTCCAGATCGGCCTGGCCGCCGTCATCGTGTGGCTCCTCGCGCCCCTCACCGCGCGGGGCGAGGTCGCGATCGACCTGCCGGTGCTCCTGGCCGTCGCGGGGCTCGGCGTGCTCGGGACCGGACTCGCCTACATCTGGTACAACCGCATCCTGCGTGACTGGGGTCCGGCCCGCGCATCCACCGTCACCTATCTCTCGCCAGTTGTCGGCGTCATCCTGGGGGTCGTGGTGCTGGGGGAGTCGGTGCACTGGAACCAGCCGCTCGGCGGTCTGATCGTTGTGGTGGGGGTGCTCGCGAGCCAGGGGCGCGTGCCCGGGATGCGGGCTCGAACCGCCGTCGCCGCCCCTGTCGCTGCTCCCGTCGAAGGTGTGCTGCCAGTGGAGTCGAGCACGCGGGAATAGATCCGAACGCGCTACGTTGTATGCATATGCATGGAGTTGGGAATCCAGAACCAGGACCGACCCGGCCCGTGCATCCACAACGAAAGGGCTGAACATGCAGTTCGGAATCTTCTCCGTCAGCGACATCACACGCAACCCGGTCACCGGCGAGACGCCGAGCGAGGCCGAGCGCATCGACGCGATCGTCAAGATCGCCCAGAAGACCGAAGAGGTCGGCCTCGACGTCTTCGCCGTCGGCGAGCACCACAACCCGCCCTTCTTCTCCTCCTCGCCCGCCGTGCTCCTCTCGCACATCGCGGCGCTCACGAAGACGCTGCGCGTCTCCACGTCGACGACCCTCATCACGACCAACGACCCCGTGCGCATCGCCGAGGAATACGCGATGCTGCAGCACCTCTCCAAGGGCCGCATGGACCTCATGCTCGGCCGCGGCAACACCGCCCCCGTCTACCCGTGGTTCGGCAAGGACATCCGCTCCGGCCTGCCCCTCGCCCTCGAGAACTACAACCTGCTCCACCGCCTCTGGCGCGAGGACGTCGTCGACTGGGAAGGCAAGTTCCGCACTCCCCTGCAGGGCTTCACCTCGACGCCCCGCCCCCTCGACGACGTGGCACCGTTCGTGTGGCACGGCTCCATCCGCACCCCGGAGATCGCCGAGCAGGCCGCCTTCTACGGCGACGGGTTCTTCGCGAACAACATCTTCTGGCCGAAGGAGCACTACATGCGCCTCATCGACTTCTACCGCCAGCGCTACGAGCACTACGGCCACGGCAAGGCATCGCAGGCGATCGTCGGCCTCGGCGGGCAGGCGTTCATCGCCAAGAACTCGCAGGACGCGAAGGACCAGTTCCGCCCCTACTTCAACGAGGCGCCCGTCTACGGCCACGGGCCGCGTATGGAGGACTTCATGCAGCAGACCCCGCTCTCGGTCGGCAGCCCGCAGGAGGTCATCGACAAGACCCTGACGTTCCGCGAGCACTTCGGCGACTACCAGCGCCAGCTGTTCCTCATGGACCACGCCGGCCTGCCGCTCGGAATGGTGCTCGACCAGCTCGAGCTCCTCGGCTCCGAAGTGGTTCCCGTGCTGCGCCGCGAGCTCGAGGCGCTCCGCCCCGCCGAGGTCCCCGACGCGCCCACGCACGAGTCGCTTGTCCTCGCGAAGTACGGCGACGCCGCGCCGCGCCAGCCGCGCCCCAACGAGAACCGCGGCGACAACGTCACCGGCTCCTCGCCCTACCAGGACACCGCGCTCGTCGCCTAGCGACCGCGAAGCAAGTGCGCGGGGCCGGCCCATTCGACCGGCCCCGCGCATCCGTTCGGCTCCTCGCCTCTCCTCTTGGCTCTCCCCTCAGCTCCAACCCGTTCGGAAGGACTTCCATGACCAACGCACAAGGCGCCTACCGCGTCGCCGTCGTCAACGCCGGTATCAGCGACCCGTCGTCGACGAAGCTGCTCGCAGACCGCATCGAGCGTGGCGTCTCCAAGCTCGCGGCGACACGAGGCCGTGACGTCGTATCGACGCGCATCGATCTGCGGATGCTCCTCCCCGAACTGCCAGCAGCCCTCGGCTCGCAGAGCTTCGGCCCCCAGTTCGAGCGCGCCATCGCGGCGCTCCGCGACGCCGACGGCATCATCGCGGCCGCCCCCGTCTACAAGGCCGGGCCGAGCGGACTCTTCACTTCGTTCTTCCAGACCCTCGACAACGACCTCCTCATCGCCAAGCCCGTCGTGCTCGCCGCAACCGCCGGCACCGCGCGTCACGCGCTTGTCGTGGACGAGCAGATGCGGTCGATGTTCGCGTACCTGCGCACCATGACCGTGCCCACGTCGCTCTTCGCCTCAACCGAGGACTGGCAGGATGCGGGCCTCGGGTCCCGCATCGAGCGCGCATCCGTCGAGCTCCTCGCCCTGATGGAGGCTGGCGTCGAGCAGACGATCCGCGGCGACAACTGGGGCGGCTACCAGCACGAGCTCGGCAGCGCAGGCGGAACCGAGCTCGGCATCGAGCTGAACTCCGACCTCATGCGCATGGCCGCAGGTGGAGGCGCGGCCTAGCCGCGCTGCGGTTTGCCGCTGAGGCTCTGATCAGACCGAGTCGGGACAATGGAGCATGACTTCTCCGAGAACCGACCTCCGAAAGCGCGCGATCCTGGCAGCGGGACAGGGCGCGCTGACCGCCCTCTACTACGCCACCCCTGACGTGATCTCGTCGAGGGCTGGTCGCGGAGTCGCGAAGACGATGCTGGCCCTCGGCGTCGGCGGGCTCGCGGCGTCGGAGTACGACGAGCTGAAGATCGGCAAGCGCGGCCGCGCCGAAGACACCGACCTGCTCGTGCAGCCGGCGGCGCAGGCACCGGGCGAGCTCATCGGCGGCCCAGGCGAGCAGGCTGATGCGCCACACCCGGCGTCGGGCGAGCGACCGAACGGTGAAGACGGTGCAGACGGGAAGCCGCAGAGCTTCTCCCAGTTCTGGATCTCGCTCTCTCCGGCGAGCCGGGTCGCCCTCGGCGGGCTCGCCACGGCTGCTGGAGCCGGGGCGATCCTCGCCGCCGTCGCCGGCGAGCGGTGGATCTACCGCTTCGGCGAGCGTCGCGCCAGCCGCGGGGTGACGGCCGCGCACACCAAGACGGGCCTCGTGATCGGTGGCCTCACCGCGCTCATGGCGCTGATTCCGCCGCCAGAGGACAAGTAGGCCCTCGGCCGCGGGCGTTCCCTGCGGCGCGAAGCCGCGGCTGTCCAACTTCCGTGACGCCCTGCTTGCGCTGACGCCCCGGCGGTCCGCCGGTGCCGAATCGTCACGGAAGTTGGCCAGGAAACGCGATTCCGTTCGCGGCGACGCCCATTGCCGCAGCAGTCCAGTCGTGCAGGAGCGCGGCGGCGCCGAGGCCCAGCGCTCAGAATCCGGCGAGCACCTCGTCGATGATGGCAATGCCGCGGAGCGCATCGGCGTCGGTGATGACGGCGGGTGGCACGACGTGGATGCGGTTGTCTGCGACGAACGGCAGCAGGCCGCGGGCCACGAGCTGCGACTTGATGGTCGCCATGTCGGCCGCGGCGAGCGGGGCGCGCGTCAGCGGGTCGCTGACCAGCTCGACCGCCCAGAAGACGCCCTTGCCGCGCACCTCGCCGACGACGTCGTGGCGTGCGGCAAGCTCGTGCAGTGCGGGGCCGATGACCTCGCGTCCGAGGCGGGCCGCGTTCTCGACGATGCCCTCCTCCTCCATGGTCTCGAGGGTCGCGACGATGGATGCGGCGGCCAGTGGATGCCCCGAGTACGTGAGCCCGCCTGGGAAGACCTCCCCGTCGAAGCGCGCGGCGATCTCCTCGGAGATGACGACCCCGCCGACCGGCACGTAGCCCGAGTTGACGCCCTTCGCGAAGGTGATGAGGTCGGGACGGACATCGTAGGCATCGAACGCGAACCACTCGCCGGTCCGCCCGAACCCGGCCATGACCTCGTCGAGGATGAGCAGGACGCCGTAGCGGTCGCAGATCTCCCGCACACCGGCAAGGTACCCGGGCGGCGGCACGAGCACGCCAGCGGTTCCGGGGATGCTCTCGATGAGGATGGCCGCGACGGACGCGGGGCCCTCCGCCTGGACGACGCGCTCGAGGTGTCGAAGTGCCCGTGCGCTCTCCTGCTCGGGCGTCTCGGCCCAGAATTCCGAGCGGTACAGGTACGGGCCGAAGGCGTGCACGTGGCCGCGCGCGTACTCGTTGGGGATGCGTCGCCAGTCGCCGGTCGCGACGATCGCGGCTCCCGTGTTGCCGTGGTAGCTGCGTTACAGGGACACGACCTTGTCGCGCCCCGTCGAGAGGCGGGCCATGCGAATCGCGTTCTCGACCGCATCCGCACCGCCGTTCGTGAAGAACACCTTCGAGAAGCTCTCTGGTGCGTGCGACAGGATCAGCTCCGCCGCCTTCGCCCTTGTCTCGTTGGCGTGCGCCGGGGCGATCGTCACGAGCTTCGCGGCCTGCTCCTGGATGGCCGCGATGACCTTCGGGTGCTGGTAGCCGATCGTGACGTTCACGAGCTGGCTCGAGAAATCGAGGTACTCGTCGCCGTCGAAGTCCCACAGTCTCGCGCCTTCGCCGCGGGCGATGGGCAGCGGCGAGATCTTCCCCTGAGCTGACCAGGAGTGGAACACCGAGGCGAGGTCGCGCTCGCGAACGTCCGTGTTGCTGAGGTGGGGGCTGAGGGTGGGAGCGGTCATGTCTCCACTCTGCGGCCCGGAATGCGTCGCGTTCGTGGTCAAATCGGTGAGAATGGGTGCCATGACTCGACAAAAGCGTCAGCATGGTTCCGCGCCCAGGGGGCTGGCGTGAGTGTCACGCTGCGCGAGCTCGTGGAGGAGACCGAGTTCAAGCTGCGGGTGCTGCACGCCGCGGACGCGAGCGCACTGGAACGCGAGCTCGTGTGGGCGCACAGCTCCGACCTCGGCGACCCGACACCGTGGCTCGAAGCCGGCCAGCTCCTGCTCACCGACGGCATGCAGTTCGCGGTGTCCGAGGCGCCGGACCCCGGAGCGCAGCCGCAGAGCGCCGCGAACGGACTGCGCTCGCCGGTCTCCGCGACCGCGACCGTTCGATTCCAAGCGCTCGCCAGCGAGGACGTCTTCGACGCGTATGTCGCCCGACTGCGGGCGGCCGACATCGCGGCGCTCGGCTTCGCGACCGAGGTCATCCACGCGGAGGTGCCCGCTGCCCTCGTCGCCGCCTGCGAGCGCCACGGCCTGACGCTCGTCGAGGTCGCCGAACGCACCCCGTTCATCGGCATCATCCGCTACCTCGCGGACCAGCGCGCCCTCGAGCAGCGAGCACGGCTCGAATGGTCGCTGCAGGCGCAGCGCAAGCTCGCGAGGGCCGCCCTCAGGCCCGGCGGTCTCGGCGCGATCCTCGTCGAGCTCGAACGGCAGCTGGAGAGCTGGGTGGCGCTCTACGACTCGACGGGGCTCCGCGTGGACGCGCAGACGCGCATCCGGGTGCCGGAGAGCGAAGCCCCTGAGATCGAGCGGATGGTGCAGAGCCTCCTCGCGCGCGGCGGTCGCTCGGGGGCGCACCTGCACGGCGAGAGCGGTGACGTGACCCTGCAGACCGTCGGCCAGCACGGCCAGCTCCGCGGGGTGCTCGCGGTCGGCGGGCGAGCCCCGCTTGATCTGGCGGGCAACGACCTCGTCGCGAGCGCGATCGGTCACGCGTCGATCGCGCTCGAGCAGAATCGGGAGCTGGATGCGGCCCGCGGGCACCTGCGTGTCGGCCTCCTGGAGCTGCTCCTCGCCGGCGAGATGGAGGTGGCGACGCGCACTGCCGAGACGGTGTGGGGCAAGCTCCCCGCGGCTCCGATCCGGGTCATGCAGGCGCGGGGCGGTGAACCCGGGCAGGCGCTGCTCGACCGGCTCGAGCGGCTCGCGGGGTCCGGTCCCGAGCCGATCTTCTTCGCCGCACGGGACCACGACCTCGTGGCGATCGTGCCGGCGCGAGGGGGCGAGGCACTGCTCGAGGCGCTCACAGAAGCTGGCTTCTCGGCCGGCGCCTCCGCGCCCGGGGACTGGCCTGAGCTGCCGCGACTGCTCGCGGAGGCGCGCAAGGCCGCGGAGCGCAGCACGCCGAACCGGCCGTCCGTGCGGTTCGAGGACCTCGCCACGACGGGGATGCTCGGCGCGCTCGAGGCGGCCGACGGCCGAGTCACCGCGCGCCGCGTCCTGCAGCCCCTGCTCGAGCATGGGGAGCAGGGACGCCTGCTGCTCGACACGCTCGCCGCCTGGACGGAGGGGAACTGCGCGTGGGACCCGGTCGCGAAGTCACTCGGCATCCACCGGCACACGCTTCGCAGCCGCGTGACCACGGCAGAGCAGCTTCTCGGCATCGACCTGCAGACCTTCGCCGGCCGGGCCGAGGTGTGGTCGGCGATGCGCCTCCTCGACGAGGCCTGACCCCGCGCGGCGGCTACCGCCCGTTCCGGAGTCTGTCTGCGAGCTGCCGCATGCTGAAGGCGCGCTTCTGCCAGAACATCCACATCCCGAACCACACGAACGGAGTGAGGAGGCCAGCGCCCAGCTGGAGCTGGTCGCGGTAGAGCGTGCGACCGCCGGGCAGCGGCGAGACGACCATCGTGTGCTCGAACGTCGTCATGACGGCCATGAGTCCCGACTCCGGGTACCCGCGATCGCGGAGCTCGTGCATCCCGTCTTCCAGGTCGCGGTACTGGCCGTCGATGACCTGCGTGCCGAGCGGAACCACGCCGAGCAGGCGGATCTCGACGCGGTGCGGGCGCTCGGGTGACCAGCGTTCGGGGAAGCCGCCGGGTTCGAGCGAGCGCACTTCCGCGAGTGGGCCCGCCACTGCGCGGAAGGCTTCCGGCCGCTGGAGGGCGTCGGCGAGCAGTTCGGTTGGGCAGTCGAGCTCGAGCTTGAGGAGGATTCGCACGTGTGCATCCTCCCTCGTGTCTCCGCGCGGCACCTGCACGTCTCGCCCGTCCGCGACAGCGGTGTGGCTTGATGCTGCTGCCGCGGTGCCGAAGCGCATCTCGCCACAACTCCGGCGCGGGGAAGCGGGCACGGGGCGGGCGCGAAGCGGTCACAGGGCGCCCGCAGTGCGGGCGCCCCGCCTCCTAGTCGTTTTCGGGGAAGCCGAGGTTGATGCCGCCGTGCTTGGCGGGGTCGAGCCAGCGGCTGGTGACGGCTTTCTCGCGGGTGTAGAAGTGGAAGCCCTGGAGGCCGTAGGCCTTGGAGTCGCCGAACGCGGAGTCTTTCCAGCCGCCGAAGGAGTAGTAGGCGACGGGGACGGGGATGGGCACGTTGATGCCGATCATGCCGACCTGGATCTCGTTCTGGAAGCGGCGGGCGGCGCCGCCGTCGTTGGTGAAGATCGCGGTGCCGTTGCCGAACTGGCCGGTGTTGATGAGCTCGACGCCTTCCTCGAAGCTCTTGACGCGCACGATGCCGAGGACGGGGCCGAAGATCTCTTCCGTGTAGGCGCGGCTGGTGGTGGGGAGGTTGTCGATGAGGGTCGGGCCGAGCCAGAATCCGCCCTCGGCGCCTTCTGCTGTGATCTCGCGTCCGTCGACGAGCACGTCGGCGCCGTCGTCGTGGGCGATCTGGATGTAGGAGGCGATCTTGTCGCGGTGCACTTCCGACACGATGGGGCCCATGTCGGGTTCTGCGTGGGTGTCGGTGGGGGTGCCGTCACCGATGCGGAGCCCCTTGATGCGCTCGGTGACCTTCTCGATGAGCTGGTCCGCGACGGGTTCGATCGCGAGGACGATGCTGATGGCCATGCAGCGCTCGCCCGCGGAGCCGTAGCCGGCGTTGATGGCCTGGTCGGCGACGAGGTCGAGGTCGGCGTCGGGGAGCACGAGCATGTGGTTCTTCGCGCCGCCGAGGGCCTGCACCCTTTTGCCGTTCTTGGAGGCGGTCTCGTAGATGTACTGCGCGATGGGGGTCGAGCCCACGAAGCTGATCGCGGCGACGTCGTCGTGGTTGAGGAGGCCGTCGACGGCCTGCTTGTCGCCGTTGAGGACGTTGAAGACGCCGTCGGGCAGGCCCGCTTCTTTCCAGAGTTCCGCGAGCCAGATCGCGGCGGAGGGGTCCTTCTCGCTCGGCTTGAGCACGACGGTGTTGCCGACCGCGATCGCGATGGGGAAGAACCACATCGGGACCATCGCGGGGAAGTTGAACGGGCTGATGATGCCGACCACGCCGAGGGCCTGCTTGATGGAGAACACGTCGACGCCGGTGGAGGCGTTCTCGGTGAAGTCGCCCTTCATGATGTGGGGGAACCCGGTCGCGAGCTCCACGACCTCGAGGCCCCGCTGGATCTCGCCAGCGGCGTCGGAGACGACCTTCCCGTGCTCGGAGGTGATGATGCGCGCGAGCTCCAGCTTCCGCTCGTTCAACAGCTCACGGAACTTGAAGATGATGTTCTGGCGCTTCGCGATCGAGGTGTTCGACCAGCCAGGGAATGCGGCCTTCGCAGCGGCGATCGCTGCGTTGATCTCCGCGTCGTCGGCGAGAGCGACGTTGCTCGTCGCGGTGCCGAGGGCGGGGTTGAAGACCGGCGAGGTGCGCTCGGGCGTCGAGGTCGAGCAGGCGCCGTCGATCCAGTGCTGGATCGTGGGAAGGGCAGAGTCCACGTGATGCTCCTCGGGGTGCGGGCTTGTTCTGGCTGAAAACATGGTCAGCCTACGGACGGGCACCGACGTTCGAATGGCGGCTTTGTAGAGCCGCGTCCCGGTATTCGACCAAACTGGCAGCGGGTTTTGCGACAGACTGGCACCGACGAACCGTGCGACCGAGGAGCGAAATGTCCGAGTACCGAGTGCAGAATCCCGCCACCGGCGAGATCATCGAGACGTTCGACGACGCGACGGATGCGCAGATCGAGCAGGCCGTCGCGAGCGCAGACACCGTGTACCGGGAATGGCGTGAGCGCAGCGTGCAGGAGCGGGCCGCTGTCGTGCGACGCGTCGCCGCGATCTTCCTCGAGCGCAAGGACGAGCTCGCCCACCTCATCGCCGTCGAGATGGGCAAGTCCGTGCAGGAGTCGATCGACGAGGTCGAGTTCGCTGCGTCGATCATCGACTACTACGGCGTGCACGGCCCGAGCCTCATCACCGACGCCGAGATCCCCAGCACCATTCCCGGCAAGGCGTTCATCGAGCATCGTCCCGTCGGCACCCTGCTCGGCGTCATGCCGTGGAACTTCCCCTACTACCAGGTGGCGCGCTTCGCGGCACCGAACCTCGTGCTGGGCAACACCATCCTGCTCAAGCACGCGGACATCTGCGCGCGGTCGGCCCTGACCATTCAGGAGATCATGGAGCAGGCCGGCGTCCCGGTCGGGGGCTACCAGAACGTCTTCGCGTCGCACGATCAGATCGCGACGCTCATCGCCGACTCGCGCGTGCAGGGAATCTCGCTCACGGGCTCCGAACGTGCTGGGGCGATCATCGGGGCGCAGGCGGGCCGGAACCTGAAGAAGTGCGTGCTCGAGCTCGGCGGCATCGACCCCATGATCGTGCTCGACTCGGATGACGTCGCGGCTGTTGCGAAGCAGGCGTGGGACTTCCGCGTCTACAACGTGGGCCAGGTCTGCAACTCGAACAAGCGTCTCATCGTCATGGACGACATCTACGACGAGTTCGTCGAGGAGCTGAAGAAGCTCGCGACGGGACTCGTCCCCGGCGACCAGCTCGACCTGGCCGAGGGCCAGTTCGCGCCGATGTCCAGCCGAACGGCGGCCGAGACCGTGGATGCTCAGGTGCAGAAGGCGGTCGCGGAGGGCGCGACGCTCGAGATCGGCGGAGTGCTGTCCGACGGCCCGGGAGCCCACTACTCGCCGGCCGTGCTCACCGGCGTCCCACGCGACTCCGAGTCGTACGGCGTCGAGCTCTTCGGTCCCGTCGCGACGGTCTACCGAGTGTCGAGTGACGAGGAGGCGCTCGACCTCGCGAACGACTGCGCGCTTGGTCTCGGTGGCTCGGTCTTCTCGAGCGACGAAGCGCGCGCGACCCGTATCGCGCAGCGCCTCGAGGTGGGCATGGCGCACGTCAACACGATCGCGGCGGAGGCGGCAGAGCTGCCGTTCGGCGGGGTCAAGAACTCGGGCTTCGGACGCGAGATGGGCCCCATAGGGATCGGCGAGTTCGCCAACAAGCGCCTGTTCTTCGTCTCCGCCTGAGCGCAGCGGGTGCCGAACTCAGCGCTGACCGTTCAGGTCAGTTGCTGCGGTTCGTGCGCTCGATGACTTCCTGGCCCGTGTTGGGGTCGATGACCTTCCGGGTCGTCGACGTGGACTGCTTGCGGCGCAGCGCCGTGACGAGGCTCAGGATGAAGACGACGACGCCAGCACCCATGAGGATGTAGCCGATGGTCTTGAGGTCGACGAAGCCGTCGAGGTCGATGTTGATGGCAAACGCCAGGATGGCGCCGATGACGATGAGTGCGATGCCGCTGCCGTAGCCCATTGGATGACCTCCGTGTCGGATCGAGCGGACGTCGCTCGGGGGATGCCTCAAGTTTCGCACCGCTCGCGTCGTAACTCGACTCCCAGATGTCGATTCGTGCGCGGCGACGAGAATCGGTCAGGCGAGGGGGCGCCGATCAGGCCATGATGGACGCATGGAAGACGAGCAACTGATCACCGTCCTGAGTGACCAGGAAAGCCGCGCTCTGCTGCGCGCGACGACGTTCGGTCGCATCGCGTTCGCCGTGAACGGCCGTGTGGAGATCTATCCGATCAACGTCGTGTTCAGCGAGCGCGATGGTGAGATCGTCTTCAAGTCGGCGCCCGGCTTCAAGCTCGCGGGGGCCTCCATCGCGAAGGAGGTCGTGTTCCAATCCGACGCCCTCGGCGACGGGTTCGCGACGAGCCTCGTGGCACGCGGGGGAGCCCGGGTGCTCAGCACGGAGGCCGAGCTCGAGAAGGCGGAAGCGCTCGGCGTGCGCCCGCTCATCGCGGCACCCAAGAACGAGTACGTGGCGATCACGGTCGTCGAGGTCTCTGGCCGCCGCTACATCACCGGTGAAGAGGCCGAGCCCCTCATCGACACCATCGCCTAGGCATGCCGGATCCCCTGTTGAGTGCCGCAGCTTCCGGCGTCACCGAGCCCGACCCCGTCGACCGGCTCATCCTCGATGAAGCCGCCGAGCTGGGTGTGGTGGATGTGCCGCTCGCGGTCGTCGGCGACGCCACGGGTGCGCTGGCCGTCGCGGCCGCGGAGCGCTTCGACCTGGACACGGTCCGCACCTTCCACGACGCCGTCTCGGAGGAGCGGGCCAGCGACGATGCAGTGCGGGCGAGCTTCCGTTCGCTCAAGGCCGTTCGCTTCGGCTTGGAGCCGGCGCTGTTCGACGGCGCTCGCCTCGTGCTGCTGCGCCTGCCGAAGTCGCTCGCGGAACTCGATGAGATCGCGCGCCTCGTCGCGGCGCACGCGCATCCAGAGGTGCGGATCGTCGCTGGCGGACGCATCAAGCACATGAGCCGCGGAATGAACGAGACCCTCGAGCGCTCGTTCGAGAGTGTGACGGCGAGCCTCGGCAGGCAGAAGTCGAGGGTGCTGCACGCGAGCGCCCCGAAGGCGGAGCTGCGAGGCGCGGCGTCGGCGTACCCGATCGTGCAGAGCTCCGACGAGCTCGGCTTCTCGATCGCGAGCCACGGTGGTGCGTTCGCGGGCCCGCGCCTCGATCTGGGCACGCGCGAGCTGCTCTCGGCCCTGCGTGACCTCCCCGCAGACGAGCTCCCGGAGGCGGGCCTCGCCGTCGACCTCGGCTGCGGCACGGGCGTGCTCGCCGTCGCGCTCGCGAGGCTCCGACCGGAGCTCGAGGTGATCGCGAGCGATCGATCCTGGGCTGCCGTGTCCTCTGCTCGCGAGACGGTGCGCATCGCGGGGGTCGAAGACAGGGTCGAGGTGCGCCGCGAGGACGCGGGGTCGAGCATCGAGACCGGTTCCGTGGATGTGCTGCTCCTCAACCCGCCGTTCCACGACCGGCACGAGGTGGTCGAGGACATGGCGCATCCGCTCTTCGAGCAGGCCGCGCGCATGCTGAGGCCCGGTGCCAGCATGCTCACGGTGTTCAACTCGGGTCTGGCCCACCGTGCGGCGCTCGAGCGAATCGTCGGCCCCAGCACGCAGATCTCGCGCGGTGCAAAGTTCACGGTGGTGCTCAGTCGCAGGCGCGGCTGATCGCGACGAGAAGTGGCGGATTCGCGCCTCCGGGCGGGCATCCGGTCGGTAGGCTGGGGAACTGAACCGGAGGCGCAATGACCGATCTCATCCACATGCTTCGCGACTGGATGCCGAAGCAGCGCTGGTACTCGGGCGGTGAGGGTCGGACGCCGCAGCTCACGCACCTCGGCAGCTACGTGCTCGCCAACCCGAACGGGGAGGCCGGGGTGCATCTCGTCACGGTGCCGTGCATCCTCGATTCCTCCGGCGACGTCCCGGTCGTGTACCAGGTGCCGATCGTGCTCCGCGAGGTGGATGCGCGCGTTCCCGCGCTCGGGTACATCGGGTCGATCAGCAACGCGGCCGGGCGTGTGAGCGCCGTCGTCGATGGTCCGCACGACATCGCGTTCGCTCGGGCGCTCCTGGCGCTGCTCGAGCGCGAGGGGCACGCGGCGGGGGCCGGTGGGCGGACGGACATCGCTGCGTACGGACTGCCGATGCCCGGGGTCGTGCTCGGCAGCTTCGTGACGAGTCGGGTGCTGTCTGGGGAGCAGTCGAACTCGTCGATCATCTGCGAGATGCGCATGCCAGATGGGAGCGCCGCTGCCCCGCTCATCCTCAAGGTCTTCCGCATGCTGCACGATGGCGAGAACCCGGAGGTGACGCTGCAGTCGGCGCTCGCCGCGGCCGGTTCCGTGCGTGTGCCGCCCGCCATCGGCCACCTGTCGGGCTACTGGCCCGACCCGCGCGTCAGCAGCGGGCGCGCCTCTGGCAACTTCGTGTTCGCGCAGGAGTTCCTCCCCGGGGTCGAGGATGCGTGGCGGGTGGCGCTGCGCGCCGCCGAGACTGGCGACGACTTCGGTGACGCCGCGTACACGCTCGGGGAGGCGACCGCTGAGGTGCATCGCACGCTCCGCGAGGTGCTGCCGAGCGTCGAGGCGAGCGCCCTGAAGGTGCAGGCTGAGGTCGACGCGATGCGGCAGCGCCTGGATGCGGCCATCGCCGTCGCCCCGGCCCTCGAGCGCCTGCGGGGTGCAGCGGAGGAGGTCTACGCGCACGCCGCCGAGATGCACTGGCCGACGCTGCAGCGGGTGCATGGCGACCTGCACCTGGGTCAGGTGCTTGCCGTGGAGGGCAGCGGCTGGGTGTTCCTCGACTTCGAGGGAGAGCCGCTGCGCAGCATCGAGCAGCGCAATACGGCGGATGCCCCGCAACGCGACATCGCCGGCATCCTGCGATCGTTCGACTACGTCGCCGGGTCGCTGGAGATGACGACTGGGCGGGATATCGCCGGTGACTGGGCCGCCCGTGCTCGGCAGTCGTTCCTGAACGGCTACGCCGCGGCCGTGAGCGGCCAGGAGCGAATCGGGCGTCACACGGGCGCGATCACGCTCGACAGCCGGGCCGCGCGCAGGCAGGCGCGTGACTTCGACGATGCCAGGAGCACGCGCGACGCGAGAGGTGGGTCTGGTCCCTTCTCGCAAGGGGGTCAGTCGAGCTCGCTGCCGCTGAGCGCTGCGGAGTCAGCCGCGCTCATCAGGGTCTTCGAGCTCGACAAGGCACTGTACGAAGTGATCTACGAGGCATCTCAGCGGCCGGCCTGGCTCAGGATTCCCGTGCGCGCGGTGCAGCGCATCCTCGCCTAGGGGCGCTGCCGGTCTCGACGGAGCCGACCGCGATGCGTGGTCGGCTGCCGTTGTCCACAGATTCGCCCCTCCACCGTTTCGGGCGCCGCGCCGCGAGTAGGTTCGCGAGTACGCAATCGGGAGGATGCACGTGCCGCGCACCACGACGTTCGACAGTTCACCCGGCGACCCGCGAGGGGTGCCGAGCACGGGAGGCTACTCGCCTGAGGTGTACGACCTCCTGCTGGATGCTGGCGGCAGGCTGGCCGCCTTCTATGCCGCGCGAGCAGCGCGTGCCCGCAGCGACCTCGAGTCCAGGCGGTGGCTGGGGAAGCTCGCCGAACTCCGCGAGGAGGTCGCGGGCGTCGACGCCCAGTCGAACGTGAGCGTCGTCCGGAAGCGCAACGAGCTGCTGGAGCGGCACCGGGCAGAGGCGAGCATCGTCGCCAGCGGGCGCGGCAGCGGCAGGGCAGTCCGGGGCACCGGATGAACGCGACGGTGATTGCGCCACGGCAGACACGCACCACGAGAGGACGAACATGACCGACATGCCCAGCGACGAGCCCATCGACGACTACGACCCGATGATCTACGACGCCATGCGCGAAGCCGCGAACCGGCTCAGGGGTCTTTATGTTGCTCGACAGAATGAAGCCGGCTCTGAACAACAGCGACAGCACTGGCTGGAGAAGCAGATCGCCGTCAGGATCGAGGCGGATGAAGTCGACACGTACTCGCTCAATGCGGTGCAAGCTCTCCGGGCGTCGTTCGTCGCACGGCTCAAGGCGGAGGACCATTGAGCTCGGAGTCAGAGGTCACCCGCGAGCAACTGCGCGAGATCTTTGAGAAGTCCATTCGGCCGGAACTCGATGCTCTCCGATCTTCCCAACGAGCCTCGGAGCCGACGCTCGTGCTTGTTGGAGCACAACCCGGTGCCGGGAAAACGCGAACGGTGGGTCGCGCGCAGAAGGACTTCCGAGGGGCTATCCCGGTTATCGGGGACGACCTGCGAGTCTTTCATCCCGACTACGTGAGCGTGATGCGGGAGGACCCGCTTCGCATGCCGGAGGTGACGGCGCAGGCTGCTGGCGCGTGGGCGCGCATGTCGAGCGACTACCTGCGGGAACGTCAGGCATCCGTGGTGTTCGAGACGACGTTCCGACAGCCGGACGCCGTCGTCGCGACGGCCAAGGAATTTCGCGATGCCGGCTACCGCGTCGAAGTGCGCGCGCTTGCCGTGCCCGAAGCGGTCTCGCGGCTCGGCGTGCTCTCGCGGTACGCGGAACAGGTCCGCGACCAAGGGGCCGGCAGGTGGACCCCACAGGCATTCCACGACGTCGCCGCCGAGCAGATGCCCAAGTCGCTCGAACGGGTCATCGCCGAGGGGCACGTCGACCGGGTGCTCGTCGTCGACCGCGGCGGTCGTGCCCTCCACGCAGCCGACATCGACACGAACGCTGCGAGCACAACCGGCGCGCGCGACGGCGCCGACGCCCGAGCAGCCGTCATCGCCGGAAGGGGCCTCGACAGCCTCACCCCGAGCGACGCGAACACCTGGCTCGCAGCACTCGACCGAGACGCGAACTTCGTGCTCAGACAAGCCGATCTCGGCGGCGACGTGCTCGCCACCATCGATGACCTCCGAGCCGACGCACCCCACATCGCGGCCCGCGCCCACACCACGCAGAGCCCCGCCCACGCGGAGACGTCGGCAGCGCTCGCGGCCCTCGGCGCCCGCACCAGCGCCGCACGCGAAGCCCTCAGCCACGGCGAGCGGCCCACTCGAGCGGGCGCGGTCGAGGAGCGCGCGCAGGGCCCGCGCCTCACCACCGAGCTCGCCACGGCGCTCGGACACACCACCAGCCCACTCGCCGACCCAACCCGCTCCCACACGTCCACCCGTGCGCGCACGCAGCAGGCTTCCCCGCAGCACGAACGCGACGAACGCTGACCTCCGGCACCGCACCCGTTCAGGCGACGCTGCGCAGCTCCGGTTCGCGCACCCGCAGGAACGGCACGTACGGCACGACGAGACGCTGCGCGATGCGGCCGAGCACGCCGCCGTCGGCCGCCAACTCGACCTCAGCGCCACCACCCATGAGAACCGCCACCATGTTGCGCTTCGCCGTCGTCCCCCACTGCTCCAGAACCGCCGAGTGCCCCGTCAGCACGTCACCGAGCGACAGCGCCGCACCCGCAGCGCGCTTCCCCTGCGCCGCACCGAGCACCCCCGTCTCCAAGCGAACCACCCCGGGCGCATGCGCCGGATCCACACCATGCCCGAAATGGCCGACCCGCCCCAGGAACGGCAGGTGCACGTTGATGCCCAGGATCGGACCGACGGAGGGATCGACGGGAGCGAGCAGCGAGTAATGCGGCACGCGAGCCGACACGGGCAGATCGTCGAGCGACGCCACACCGTGCCCCAGCCCGGCACTCGACACGTGCACGACCCGGTCGACCCGCATCCCGAGCGCCATCGCCCGCCCCGTCACGCCGCCGCCGAAACTGAACCCGAACGCCGTCAGCTCCACGCGCCCGTCACGGGGGATCGAGTTCACGAACCCACCCAGCTTGCGCGCCAGCCCATCCGCCATCGCCGCCGACAACGCCAACGGGCCACGCGGGAACCGCCCGCCCTGCCACACGACGAGCCCGGCCGTGCCAGCGGGCGCGAGCGTGATGAGCTCCGACATGGTGTGCGCCTTGCCCTCGAAGTCGAGCAGCCGCGACTCGTTGCCGGGCACGAACACCCCCACCGATGTGACCCCCTCCGCGAACGGAGACGCGAACGGGTCCTCCGACTCCGAGATCGCCGCGCCCACGTACTCGACGATCGAGTCCCGCTCGGGATCGAACGCGATCACGAAGCGCGGCTTCCCGCCGCGGTCGACGAAGCCACGGCCCCCGTGCAGCTCCCGCAGCTGGTGCACGAGCCGCTCGCGGTCGCGCAGCTCCCCGCGGCTCGCATCCGCCAGGATGCTCTTGATCTCACCACCCGCGAACGCACTCGCACTGCCGAGCGCACGCTCGATGGAGGCGCCCGACTCCAAAGCACCGATCGCACGCCCGAGCGACTCCCGGTTGGCCCGCACGCGAACCGACCACGGGATGCCATCGAGGTTGCCGACAAGCAGCGGAACCTGCTTCAGGAGACGCGCGCGCTCGGCCTCCGACAAGGCGCCCCACCACTCCCGCGTCGTCGCGGCCGTGGGAGGCGCGTTCAGCACACGACGCAGGCGCCCACGCGAGATGGGCCGCGACGCGATGAGGCGGGTGAGGTCAGCAGACGAAGAACGGGCTCGCACGCGGAAAGCGTAGCGAGCCCGTCCGACAAATCACGTCGTGAATCTGCCGTACGCACAAGAGGCGCTCAGCCCCCGGTGCGAGCCGGAATCAGTAGTACTCGCCCTGGCGGAAGTCCCAGCTGTTGAACGACTCAGCGAGGATCGCCATGATGCGGTTGATGTCGAGGCCCTTGCGGATCACGACGGGAGCCGGCGAGATGGAACGCTGGCCGCCCTGCTCGGGGATGAGCGTTCCGTCGGCGTCGACCATCGAGATCATGACGCCCTGCTCGTGGCGCGTCTCCGTGGTGGCCTCAGGCTGGATGGATGCGACGTAGTCGTTCGCCTCGATGATGAGGTCGGCGCGGTCGTGGATGCGCTCGCCGATGCCCTCGACGAGTCCACGGTTGCCCTTGCCGGACGGGTTCGCGGAACTCGCGAACGCGAAGCGTCCGTGCTTCTCGTACAGCTCCTTCGCGAGCTTCTCGCCGGGGATGCCGAACTTGATGACGAAGCAGCTCGTGCCGCGCCCGTCCATCATGAGCTCCTTCGTGCCGTCGTCGGGAAGGGCCGCGACGGCCTCTTCCTTCCACGGGAGGATGCAGCCGAGGAGGATGTCGTCGTTCCAGTGGCGCTCGTAGAACGCGTCGATCTCCGGCGTGAGCTGCGCGAGCTCGCGCAGCTGCTCGAGGGAACCGCACAGCACGACGCCAGGCTTGTTGCGGTTGCGCTCCTTCGCCTCGAACTTCCGCTCGAGTCCCTCCTTGTCGGAGGTCATGATGATGTAGCCGACCTTCGTCGGGACGACGACGAGTCCGCCGTCTCCCGTGAGGATCTCGACGGCTTCTGGCTGCACGTCGCCGTTCCACGCGATCAATTTGCTGTCCATAGCTGCGTTTCTCTCGAAATTGGTGCTCGGGCTCGTCGAGCCGGAGTGAACTGTCGCGTCCGCTTGGGTCGCGTCGAGGATCGATCCTACTTGGTGTTGGCCCGCAGCCAGGGTCGCGCACCCGCTCGCCCGTAGGGTTGAGGGCATGGAGACTCCTCAGCAGGGCCCAGAAGGCGACGCACCCTCCGAGGTGGAACCCGAGGCGCTGGTCGTCGCAACGGCCCCGCGGCCGACGACGCCTGAGGAGGTCTCCCAAGTGCTGGAGCGCTTCGTGCGCGAGGTGATGCCGCCGATCTTCGACGCGGACAACACCATGGACGTGCGGGGCCTTGACCTGGCGCGTGTCACCGCGCATCCGCTCGCGGGAGACCTCCTCGGCATCGACATCGATCTCACGGGCGTCGAGGTCACCTTCGACGCCACGGTCGAGGAGGCGCCGCCGCTCCCGGAGTTCCCCGAGTTCGGCACCGAGGTCGCAAGGACCGACGCCCGCGTCGCCGAGGTGCGGGTGCGGGGCCTCCCGGTTCGCATCCAGGGCGCCGAAGTCGAGGCGTCGATCACTGCCGCCGGTGTGCACGCCGACTGGGCGGAGGATGATCGCGGGCAGCTCGCGCTGGCGTTGAAGCAGGGCACGGCGGGTGGTGAGGCCGCGACGGTCTTCCCCGTCGACACGCTGCTGATCGACGTCTCCGCGAGGCAGCGGGAGGTGGTGGATGCGCTCGTGTCCATCGTCACGGAGTCGGGGGAGAGCCAGGGCATCCACGTGTCCGATGTCGATCTCGAGCTCACGCAGGCCGGTCCCCGAGGTGCGCACCTGCACGCGTCCGGCAAGGTCCGGCGGGGCTTCCTGCGCGCGAGTCTGCTGTTCACGACGGAGGCGCAGCTCGGCGACGACCTGAAGCTGCAGCTCATCAACCCGCGCCTCACGAGCCGCAACCCGCTCATCGGCCTGCTGCTGCTGGCGGTCCGCAGTCAGATCCGCGAGGAGCTGAAGGACCCGATCGATCTCCGTGACCTGCAGCTCGATCCGCTCAAGCTGGCGGATGCGCAGTTCGAGGTCGGTGAGCGGCTGCGTCTGCGCCTGCAGTACGACTGACCTGCGTGGGAGGCGCGTCCGAGGCGCGCGCCGGTGAGCTCGCTGCCGGTTGCTTCGAGGCGGCGAGGATGCCGATCACCACGAGCAGGGCGGATGCGATGAAGCTGCCCGGGATGCCCACGAGCTCGATGGCCTGCCCGACAAGTGCCGAGCCGAGCGCCTGGCCGAGGACGAGGACAACGAACAGCAGCGCCGTCCCTGCCGGCGCGCGGGTGGGATCGAGTCGCGTCGTCCACCAGATGAGCACGCCGGTGCCGGCCGTGTACCCCCAGCCGAAGGCGATGCAGGCGGCGAAGGCGAGTGGCCACACCCCCGCGGAGGTGCCGAGCAGGACCGTCGCCGCGGCGACGGGCAGGCTGGTCATGAGCCAGGCCCGTCGAGAGGTCAGCTTCTGGAGTCTGCCGGCTGAGGCGATGACCGCCGCTCCTCCCACACCGAGCGCGATCCAGGCCCCGGCGGAGAGTTCCTGGCTTGCGCCTGCGTCGACGAGCGCGGTGCGCCCGAACGTCCAGACGGCGGCTGAGCCTGCGCCGAGGAAGAGCGCCGCGGCGATGACGGGCAGGTGCTGGCGAAACCACGATCGCGGCGGAACGGGGGCGAGGCGGGGCGCAGCATCCGGTCGCGCGGTGGTGGCGGTGGTTCCTCGCCAGGTCGAGGCGATGACCAAGCCGCCGGCCACGATGCTGGCCCCCGCGGCGAGCGTCCAGGCGAGTCGCCAGTCGGGCAGCAGGACGAGCGCCAGGAGGCCTGCTGCGACGAGGCCGGGGCCGGTGCCCGCGTTGACGACGCCCTGCATCCGTCCCACGTGCTCCTTCTTGACTGTCCTGTGCAGCAGCTCCACCAGGGCGGGTGACACGAAACCGGCTCCGCTCGACGCGAGGATCGCCGAGGCCGCGAAGACGCCTCCGTCAGCGGCGAGGGCCATGCCGAGCGCGCCGCCGGCAGCGGTCACGGTCGCGAGGGCCGCGAAGAGGTGCGGGGCGCGGGCCGCCAGCAGGAAGCTGGCGAGCGCGGCTGCGCAGTAGGCGGCGGAGGCGCCGCTCGAGATGAGTCCGGCGGCGGATGCGCTCAGTGAGAGCTCCGCTTGGACATCGGGGAGGAAGAGTCCGTAGGCGAGGCGGACGAGCCCGTAGGTGGCTGCGATCAGGGCGGTCCCCGAGGCGACCAGCAGGAGTGGGCGGCGATCCCGTAACGAAAACGATCGTTTCATGTTTACGACTCTAGAGTGTTGGCATGGCAATCCGCTCCAGGACCGAGACCAAGCTGCTCGACGCCGCGGACGAGCTGTTCTTCACGGCAGGCATCCACGCGACGCCGATCGACGCCGTCCTCGAGCGCGCGGGAGTCTCGGCGGCCACGCTCTATCGCGGATACGCCAGCAAGGAGGCCCTCGTCGCGGCGGCCCTCGAGCGCCGACACCGTGCCTGGATCGAGCTGTGGGATGCGGAGATCGCCAAGCATCGCGATGACGAGCAGCAGCTGCTCGCCGTCTTCGATGCCCTGGACGCGTTTCGGCAGCAGCCTCTCGGCTCTCGCTGGTGCGCCTTCCTCGGGGCTTCCGCCGAGTACGCCGACGCTCCCGCCGAGGTCCGTGCCGCGGTGCAGACCGACACCGAGTCGCTGCGGTCGCGGCTCACGCACCTCGCGAGCCCGTTCGACGAGTCAGCGTCCCTCGCTGAGGAGCTGCTGCTGCTCGTCACGGGCTACCTCGCGATGCGTCTCCGCGATGAGCGGTACTCGACGGCCACGGCACGGCGGATGGCGTCGGGCCTCATCCGGGCCGCCACGACCGAACCCGACTCGAGGCGCGACTCGGCGTAGCGGCTGAGGCTCAGCCGGCCTGGTCTGCAGCGCGTGGTCTTCGTAGGGTGATGGTGAGCGGATGCTCGACGAGCACTCGACCACACCGGAGGTATCTTGCAGCACACGTCCCGCCGCACCCGAGTGGCTTTGTCGTCGCTTGCCCTCGTCGTTCTCGCTCTTGCAGCCTGCACGGCACCGACGCTCTCGCAGGAGGAGCTGATCGGCACCTGGGTCGTGAGCCAGTCGCCAGCCGACGTCCCTGCGGAGTTCGGCTCGGCGACGATCGAGTTCACCGACGAGCACGCCTTCGCCGGAGCTGGCTGCAACGGTGCATCCGGCCCGTACTCCGTGGTTGGGAACCGGATCCGAATCGACTTCTGGGCCGCGTCCGAGGTCGGCTGCGATCCGAATCTCCACGAAGTGGAGGACCTGCTCTACAGCGGCTTCACTGGCTTGTCTGTCGATGGTGAGGAGATCGTCATGCCGACGTCTGCTGGAGAAGCTCGCTTCATTCGCGAGGGCTGAACCCCGGGTGCGGACGTCAGGCGGCCCCCTCGCGCGACCGCACCTCATCCAGCGCGAGGGCGATCTGCTCGACTCTGCCGAGAACCGTGGGCCCGATCCAGAGCAGGATCGGCACTGATGCGAATGACGCCAGGCGGGGGAACTGCTCGCCGCCCGAGAGGACGAGCTCGGCGGCGGCAGCGGTGAAGAAGGCTATCGTCGTGCCGGCTGCGATGGGTAGGAGCAGTGGGGTGACCGTGCGTCGTTGATCGATCGCCTCCTGCAGCTCATCGATCCTCGCGATGTTGATGCGGATGCGATCATTCGCGGGGTTGATCGATTGCTCCAGGAGCCTGCGCGAGCTCCGGTCAAGTGGCGTGTCTCGGTGAGCCATGAGCAGCCAGGCGAGGAGCAGTGCGAGGCAGAGGGCCGCTGACCCGGTCACGCCGAGGAGCACTGCCCCGAGAGTCGTCTGCCACGGTTCGGGGGCCTCGGTGAGCGTCACGGTCAACCACACGCCCGCGACCGCGCCGACGACTCCAGCGACCACCAGGGTGCGGATGCGTGCCGGCGGCAGCTGAGCGGGGAGATGCTGCACGGCGGCCCGCCAGCCGAGCTTCGCGACGGACGTCTCAGCGATGTCCACTTCGTGGATCTCCCCCGGGCCGAGGGCCGTCAGGACGCCGGGCCCAGCCTTGGCCATCCTGGCGTCGCCCCAGCGAAGCCCGAGAAATGCGGCAAGCACGAGGACGAGCGGGAGACCAGCGATGGCGATGAAGATCACCCAGCCGGTCGGGAGGCCGAGCAGCGCAGCGGCGGTCACGAGGCCGATGAGCAGGAGAGCGCTCGCGAGGACTGCGAGCGCTCTCTTGCGGTTGCGGTTCTTTGGCATCGAGGCCCCCGTTGTCGCGTCGCGTCGCGTTTCGGCAGGCGCTGCCGGCTTCTGGGTCGACGACGACGCTATCGAACGGGCGCGGCCGGGAACTGGGTGGTGCCCTCGGTGAGCGCTTCGGCCGCGGGCCCGGCGAACGCCGCCGAGCGGGCGCCGCGTTCGTGTCCGACGCGGAGCCCACTCGGGCGTGCAGCTACTTCGTGACCGACACCTCGTGGGTTGTGCTCACGGTGGTGCCTGCGGCGTTGATGAACTCGACCGTGTAGGCGTACTGCCCCGGCGCCTTGCCCTCGACCTGCAGCGTCGCCTTCTGGGCGGCGGGGCTCGCCGCGGTGAGTTCGCCGGTGCCGACCTCGACGCCGTTCTCGAGGAAGCGGTAGGCGGTGGCGTTCGTACCCCACCAGAGGTTCGCCGTCACGGTGTAGGTGCCGTCGCCGTCCCAGTTGTCCGAGGAGAGGGACGGGGCGCCGGGGGAGGCGTTCGTCACCGTCACCGTGAGCGACTCCGTTGCGGTCGTTCCCTTCGAGTTCACCAGCTCGCCGGTGAAGACGTAGGTTCCGTTCGCCAGGCCGGCGATGTCGACGACGGCTGACTGTGCCGCTGGCGAGTTCGTGCTGAGCGGTGTCGTGCTGACCAGCTGGCCGTCCTGGTAGAGCCGGAAGATGGAGCCGTTCTCGCCCCACCACAGATTCATCGTCAGCTGGAACTCGCCGTCACGGAGACCGGTGTTCCAGCCGTCGTTGGAGGAGAGCACTCCCTTTCCCGGCGCCTTCGTCGCGCCGTCGTCCGTCGGCGCCTCCGGCAGCGTCACGGGTGCGGTCGCCGCCGAGCGAGGACCCTCGCCGGAGGCGTTGACGCCGGTCACCTCGTAGGAGTGGGTCGAACCTGGAGCGAGTCCGGTGACGGTGCAGCTCGTCTCGGTCGCTGCACAGACCGGTTCCGATTCCCCTGCCTCGTAGACGCGGTAGCCCGCGAAGCCCGCACCGGGGTTGGCGAGGTCATCCCAGGAGACGGCGATGGAGGTGTCGCCCTCCTGCGTCGCGACGGCGTTCTGCGGAGTCCCCGGCAGCGTCTCGTCGGCGACGGCCAGCCAGGAGATGACCGGCTTCTCGCCGCCTGCGCCCTCGTTGGTCACGAGGTAGTCGACCGTCGCCGCCTCCGAGAGCGTGAAGGTCAGGCCGGCGGAGAGCTTGGGTGTTGAACCGGAGAGGGGGATGCTTCCCTTCGCGAGTTCCGTGCCGTTGACCGACACGGTCTGGTACATGGTCCTGCTGAGGTTCCACCACTCGGTGAAGCCGCCGGTCAGCGTGTAGGTGCCAGCCTCGAGAGGGAGCCGGTAGCTCAGCTTGGTGGTGTCCTGGTAGAGCCCGGTCGAGTACTTGTCCTTGATATCGGTCCCGGTCTTCAGCTTCATGCCGTCAGAGAGGTGCCCCCATTGCGTGGCGGATGTGGAGACCTGGTCGACCTTGTCGTTGCGCAGTCCATCGACGGCGGCTGACACTGCCGCGTACTGGGGCGAGGCGGCGCCGTCCGTTCCGGCGTCGATGAAGTACACGATCCCGGGTGGCACGATCTCGAACTGCGCGACGACCGGTGCGTCGCTCTCGTCGAGGCGTCCGTTGGCCGTGATCGTCTCGTATTCGGTGCGGGGCTGCTCGTGGGCTGCAGGCTCCCACGTGACGGCACGTTCGGTGTCTGCGACCTTCACCGTGCTCGGGAGTGGATCGTCGGTGTCGAGCACGCCCTGCACGCCGAGGTCGCGTGGCAGCGTCTGCACGTAGACGAGTGCGAGTCGTGCGTTGTAGCCGCTCGTTCCATTGGTGCCGAACTCCAGTTGGACGACGGCTTCCTCGTCGAGCGTGAGCGTCTGCGCGATCGGCGTCGCCGACCCTGTCGAGGTCGCCGTCTTCGAGACGGTCTCGCCGTTCGCCGTGAGCTTCGCGGAGAGGTTCGTCGTGAGTCCCGCACGGGGTGCCTGAACTCCGACGATGTTGTAGGAACCGGCGGGGAGGGTCAGGTGGTAGGTGACCGGCTTGTTGAAATCGGCGCCGATATAGGAGGAACCCCAATCCTGCGGTGTTCCGCTCGCGAGCGTGGTCGCCGCGGTCGAGTACCCCCACGTGCTGCCCGGGGCGGTGCCGTCCCACTTCTGGTCGGCGGTCTCGTTGCGGAGCTCAGGCGAGACGCCTGCCGCGGCCGCGTGGGCCGATCCTGCCTCCGAACCGCTCGAGCCGGAGTCGATGAAGTAGTCGAGATCGGCGGGGACGACGAGCACCGTCGCCGAGAAGCGCTGGTAGACGCCGGCCTCGGTCTTCTCCGAGGTGCGCCCACTGGCGGCGAAGCTCGCGAGTTCGCCGGTGGTCGCGGCGCTGGCGTTCGACGCGGCGGTCCAGATGACCTCTTCCTCGGTGCCCGAGAGGAGGAGTGTGCCGGGCAGGGCACGTTGGGCGGTCGTGATGGCCACGGAGCCGAGGTCCGTCACGTCGGCGCTCACATCCTTGGGGGTGAGCGCGTCTGCCGCGGAGTCGAGACGCCGTTCGAGCGCTGTGGCGCCCTCGACGTCGAGTCCGTAGCCGACCGGGTCGGCGATCGCGGTCTGCGCGGCCGTCCGTGCGGCAGCGAACGGGGCCCACGACTGGGGGCCGTAGTCTGCCTCGACGAGCTGCGCGACGGCGGAGACGGCTTCGGTGAGTGCTCCCGTGTCGACGCGCGCGGAGTCGGCGACCGCACTAATCGTGGCGACCGAGTCGACGTTGAGTGCGCTGTCGTTGGCGGTCCTAATGACCACCGTGTGGGCCCCGTTCGCGAGCCCGCGGAGCGTGAAGGTCGTTCGGGCGCTGCCTGCGCTCCACGTTGGAGCTGCGAGCGCGACGGGGATCCCGTCCACCTCGACATCGAGCGTCGCGGTGCCGGGGTTGGCGCCGATGATGTCCAAGCCCGTTCCGGTGAAGGAGTAGCTCAGTGCGGCTCCCTTGGCCGTGCTCTTGGATGCGGTTCGCTGCCACTCGAACATGCCCTGTCCGTTGACGTGGCTCCAGTTGGCGTCGAACTCGAGCACCGGGGTCGACGTGTTCGACCAGCTGCTCTGGTGCATCCCGTCGATGATCTGCGTGTAGTAGGGCGTGTACCCGGGCAGCGTCTGGATCCGCAGGTTGTCGAACTGCACGAAGTTGAAGCTGGACCCGAGTTGGATGCGCCCCGCGGCCTGCGGCGCGGTATCCGTGTGCGACGCGATCTGCACGCCGTTGATCGAGGCAGTGGAGGTGTCGCCTGCGACGGTCACGGCGATGCTGTTCCAGACGCCGGCACCAGCATTGAACGCGACCTCCGCGTTGCCTGCCACGGTGCCGCTCGCGAGCGTCGCGCCGTAGCGGCTGAAGGTCCACGCGCCGGTGGGCTCGACCTTGAGCTCGGCCGCCGAGACGTTCTGCCCGTTCGCCGTGCCACCCTGCTCCCTGGCGCCGATGGTCGCGTACTGCGCTCCCGCCGCCTCGAAGAGCACGTCGGTCGAGACGGTGTAGTTCGCCCACCGGGCGTCGCCGATCGTCGTCTTGGGGTCGCCGCTGTTCCACGCGCCGCCGGCCATGCCGGGGCCGACCTGCTGCCTGAGCACCCGGCCGTGCGTCGCATCGGATGTGGCAACCGACTCGAATGCGCCGTTGGTGTCGTTGGTGTAGCGCGGGGTCACGCCCTGGTCCTCCGGCTGCAGCGCTGGGGTTCCGCTCGGCTTCTGCTTGGCGCCGCGGCTGTCCAGGAACGACGCTCCGGAATCGACCAGCGCTCCGGTGGCAGGGTCGTAGCCGCTGATGTTGCCTGCGCCGGCGTACTCGAAGTCGTCGGCGTACAGGACCTCGTCATCGGTGACACCGTTCTGGGCGCCGGTCGGGTCGGTGTCGAGAACGTCGCGGCCCCCGTCCTGGTCGGTGTATTCGGGGGATGTCGGCAGCGAGCTGGCGTAGCCGTCCCTGGGCGCGAGGCTGCCGTCGGCTGCTGCTGTCGCCTGGTCGAGCGTCGTGAGGGTCAACGACGACCAGGGCTTGACCTCGACGGTGTAGAGCCCGTCCCCATCCGGCGAGATCTCGCCGATGGGGGTGAGGTAGTTGTCGTTGTAGGCCTGGCCGTCGTCCGCGGCGCGCGTCTCCCAGAGCTCGGCCGTGCGGTCGGCCCCGAGCTCCATGTCCTTGGCCGTGATGCGGTACGTCTTCGTGAAGCTGCTGTCGTTGATGATGACGGTCGAGAAGTCACTGGCGTCGGGTGCCGCCAGGGTCGTGAAGGATGCGCCACCGAGGCGGGCACCGCTCGGCGGATTGCCCTTCCCCAGCTCGCTGTCGGACGCCTGGGGGATCGCCCGCCAGATTCCCGCCGTGTTGTCGTCGTTCTCCCAGCCGAGCTTCGCGAACTTCGTGAACTGCTCGATCATCGCGAGGCCGCCGTCGTAGTACAGCCAGCCGGACCACGGGTCGCGCGCGCTCACGAGCTCCTTGGAGGAGTACTGGAACCCGTCGTAGAACGAGCCGATCGCGGGCTGGAAGATGTTGAGGGTGCGTCGGGACTCGTCGAATCCGGTCGTGACCCAGTTGCCCATCTCGAGGGCGCTGTTCGGGCCGCCGAATTCGGTGCCCGTTCCGCCCCGTTCGTCGCTGTTGGTGTTGTTCGGCCGGTCGGCCGAGTTGGAGAACGTGGACTGGCCCTCCGAGTTCCAGACCTCCTTGTCCAGCTCCTCTGCAACCTTCTTGAGGTTGCCCGCGTTGTCGTCGGCGCTCGAGTAGTGGAAGCCCACGATGTCGACGGCGTCACGCAGCGAGGAGTCGCTCGGGGACGTCATCTGGTTGCCGAAGGACACCGGCGGAGTCCCGACCGTGTCGGCGGCGACCGTCTCGATGGATCGGTAGAGGTCCCGTTCCTGGTCCGAGGCGAAGCCGCTGTTCGGGTCGCCCGCACTCGCGCTCTCGTAGCCCTTGTCGTCGCCGCGGAGCCAGCCGGAGAAGTCCTTGTAGAGCTGGACCTCGGGGTTGCTCGTCTCGTTGGCGTCCGGGTTGATCGAGTCGACCATGATGCCGTATTCGCGGTACGCGGCGAGCACGGTGTTCTTGAACCAGATGTACTGGGCGGCGTGCGTGGTGGCCCAGGCCGGCCGATTCCAGCGCAGGATGCTGACGTGCACGTCGCCGTGCGCGACGAGCTGCGCGTCGGCCGCGAGCTGGAAGCCGGGCTCGCGCTGCACGTTCGGGTACTCGTCACGAGTGCGCATCGTGGCTGCGTTCGGCCCGGTGGAGGTGTTGCGGTCGTTGCCCATCTCGATCTTGATGGTGTTCATGATCGGGCGGTCGCCCCCGAACAGCGTCTCGATCAGCTCCCAGTACTTCTCCGGATGCTGCGCCTTGTAGTCGAGGAGCAGAGCGCTCGTCGAGTTGGCGGTGAGCACGCCGAAGCCCTTGAACGTGAGGCCGTTGACGTTCTCTGCGGCTGCCGCGACATCTGCGCCGTCCACGGTCACCGAGACGGGATCCGATCCCGCGGCCTGCGCGGACGTGGGGGCGACGAGAACCGGCGCGATCATCGCCACCGCCGTGGCCGCGATGAATGCCAGACTCATCCGCCGCCTGCGGACCCTGCTCGTGCTCGTGACTCGACCGAGCCGATGGTCCTGAGGCATGTGCGCTCTCCGTTCTGTGCGCTGTCCGCGCGGGCTCGTTCGTTGAGTGCGCGGCGGGCACGACTGTGTGCTTCCGAGCTGATCTTGAAGTGGGGTCGGCGAAAAGGCCAGCAAAGCGAACAGAACCGTTCATGCTCGACGCGATGCGAACATGTCTGTACGCTCGGATCCGTGGACGACATGCCGCCGTTCGGTCTCCTGCGTCGAGAGCGGATCCTCAACGAGCTGCGGCGGGCAGGATCCGTCCGCGTCGCCGCGCTCGCGCGGCAGCTCGAGGTGTCCGAGCTCACGATCCGCCGCGACATCACGCACCTCTCCGATCGCGGTCTCCTGACCAGAGTCCACGGCGGCGCGACCCTGCGGAGCCGCCTCGACACCTCGGTGCCATCGGTCGCCGCACAGGCGACCGCGATTCGCTTCAGGGTCGGCATGGTCACCCCGTCGCTGAGCTACTACTGGCCCCAGGTGATCGTCGGCGCACGGGCCGCGGCCACGGACCTCGGCGTGCAGCTCGTGCTCAGGGGTGCCAGCTACTCCGTCGATGATCAGCGCAGGCAGATCTCCTCCCTCGTCGAATCGGGCGGCCTCCACGGCATCATCGCCGCACCGGAGACGGGCGGTGCAGACGGACGGGCGCTGCTGCACTGGCTGGAGTCCCTCCCGGTGCCCGTCGTGCTCGCTGAGCGCCACGCCTCCTCCGTCGCCGCGCTCACGAGCCTCGAATGGGTCACCACGGACCACGTCTTCGGCGGCTCCCTCGCCGCCGACCACCTCGCAGTGCTCGGGCACCGCCGGGTCGGCATCCTCACCTCGACCGGCTCCCCGACCTCCGCGCAGCTCCGGCAGGGGTGGAGCGGTGCCGTCACGGAGCTCGGCCTCGAATCGGTGGTCGACGTCGACGCGAACCTCGACGAGATGGACGGGCTGTCGCGGGAGGCGTTCATCGCTCGAGTGCTCGATGATTGCCGCCGGGCATCTGCGACGGCCCTGCTCATCCACTCCGACCCTCAAGCGGTGCTCGTGCAGCAGTACGCCCGCGATCACGGCTGGTCGATCCCCGACGACCTTGCCGTCGTCGCCTACGACGACGAGGTGGCGCAGAACGCCGAGCCGCCCATCACGGCGCTGCGTCCTCCCAAGCAGCACATCGGGCGGCTGGCCGTCGAGACGATGGTGTCGCGCCTCGAGGAGGGTCCCCGTCGACCGGTGCAGCGCACGCGTGTCCTCCCCGTGCTGCACGCTCGGAGCTCCACCGCGGCGCGCTCCTGACCGTCAGCCGCGCATCCCCGTCGCGCGTTCGTGGTCGATGAGCGCCTGCCGGACGGCGATGTCGTCAGCGTGCCCCGCGAGCTTGCCGCTGGCTTGGACGATGCGGTGCACGGGCACGAAGAGGCCCACGAGGCAGGCGCCGCACGCGCTCGCGGCGGCGCGGGCGGCGCGTGGATGCCCGGCGATGGTCGCGACGTCGCCGTAGCTCGCGAGGGTGCCGGGTTCGACGAGCCTGGCCGCCCTCCACATGGCGCGGCGCAGCTCGGTGCCGTCCTGGTGGACGTCGATGGCGTCGAGGAGAGACGGGTCGCCGTCATCGAAGGCTCGGACGGCGGCGAGTGCGGCGTCGGCGTCATCGAGCTCCTGCACCTCGAGGAGCTCGGATCGGCGGCCGAAGACCGCGTAGGCGAGCGAGTTCGGGCTCCCGAATCCTGAGGCGCGCACGGCCTCCGACGGCCCGGCCTTGACGATCGAGAATCGCTCGCCGAGCAGCTCGACGCTGCCGACGCGGAGTGCGTTGACGTCGAGCGGCGACTCTTCGGGTGCTTCTGGCATAACAGGAACTCTGCCACGTTAGGAGAAGTCCTGGTCAGAGGCGGTGCGGAGGCGTCGAGGTTGCGCTGGGAGTTGGCTGAGCCACCCAGCTTTGGGTGGTGTTATTCCGTCTCGGAATCTAAACTTGAGCCATTCCGACTCAACTTTTGATCCATCTGGGTCGGAAGCAACTTTGACGAAGGAGCCCCATGGCAAACATGCAAGGCGCT
This sequence comes from Pseudoclavibacter sp. VKM Ac-2888, assembly GCF_015351285.1. Classification (NCBI taxonomy): domain Bacteria; kingdom Bacillati; phylum Actinomycetota; class Actinomycetes; order Micrococcales; family Microbacteriaceae; genus Pseudoclavibacter; species Pseudoclavibacter sp. VKM Ac-2888. The sequence continues at coordinate 2,422,928 of NZ_JADKSM010000001.1, read as the reverse complement.
CAGGCACCAGACGAAGAGGCCAAGAGCGCACTCGAACAGTACGGAATCAACCTCACCGACATCGCCCGCTCGGGCAAGCTCGACCCGGTCATCGGCCGCGACTCCGAGATCCGACGCGTCAGCCAGGTGCTGACCCGGCGCACCAAGAACAACCCAGTGCTCATCGGCGAACCCGGCGTCGGGAAGACCTCGGTCGTCGAGGGCCTCGCCCAGCGCATCGTCGCCGGCGACGTCGCCGAATCCCTCAAGGACAAGGAGCTCGTCAGCCTCGACATGTCGGCGCTCATCGCGGGCGCCAAGTACCGCGGCGACTTCGAGGAGCGGCTCAAGGCCGTCCTCAAGGAGATCACCGAATCCGACGGGCGCATCATCACGTTCATCGACGAGCTCCACACCCTCATGGGTGCTGGGGGCGGAGAGTCGAGCATCTCGGCAGCGAACATGCTGAAGCCCATGCTCGCTCGTGGCGAGCTGCGCCTCATCGGCGCGACGACACTCGACGAGTACCGCCAGTTCATCGAATCGGATGCGGCGCTCGAGCGACGCTTCCAGCAGGTGTTCGTCGGTGAGCCAAGCGTCGAGGACTCGATCGCGATCCTCCGCGGTCTGAAGGAGCGGTACGAAGCGCACCACAAGGTGTCGATCGCCGACCAGGCGCTCGTCGCCGCAGCCGCGCTCTCGAACCGCTACATCACGGGCCGGAAGCTGCCAGACAAGGCGATCGACCTCATCGACGAGGCGGCCTCGCGCCTGCGGATGGAGATCGACTCCTCGCCGGTCGAGGTCGACACCCTCCAGCGGCAGGTCGACCGTCTCCGCCTCGAGGAGCTCGCGCTCAAGAAGGAGCACGACGACGCCTCGCGGCAGCGCCTCGCCACGCTCCGTGCCGACCTCGACACGAAGAACGCGCGCCTCGGCGAGCTGAAGGAGCGCTGGAGCATCGAGCGGGCATCCCTCAACCGCATCGGCGAGCTCCGCGAGGAGCTCGACAACATCCGCGTGCGCGCCGACCGTGCGCAGCGCGAGGGCAACCTCGAGCTCGCCTCCCGGCTGCTCTACGGGGAGCTCCCCGGCATCCAGAAGCAGCTGCACGAGGCTGAGGCCACGGAAGGCGGCGGGCCCAAGCTCGTCAACGACCACGTCACCGCCGAGGACATCGCGGGGGTTGTGGCCGCGTGGACCGGCATCCCCGTGGGCAGGCTGCTGCAAGGCGAGATGGAGAAGCTCCTCCACCTCGAGGCCGAACTCGGCAAGCGACTCGTCGGGCAGGAGAAGGCCGTGGCGACGGTCGCGGATGCGATCCGCCGCACGCGCGCGGGCATCGCGGACCCCGACCGCCCCACGGGCTCCTTCCTCTTCCTGGGTCCCACCGGAGTCGGGAAGACGGAGCTCGCGCGAGCGCTCGCCGAGCTGCTCTTCGACGACGAGAAGGCCATGATCCGCATCGACATGTCCGAGTACGGGGAGAAGCACTCCGTCGCCCGGCTCGTCGGCGCCCCTCCCGGGTACGTCGGCTACGAGCAGGGCGGGCAGCTCACCGAGGCCGTCAGACGCAGGCCGTACTCGGTCGTGCTGTTCGACGAGGTCGAGAAGGCGCATCCCGAGGTCTTCGACATCCTCCTGCAGGTGCTCGACGACGGGCGCCTCACCGACGGCCAGGGACGCACGGTCGACTTCCGCAACGTCATCCTGATCCTCACCTCGAACCTCGGCTCGCAGTACCTCATCGACCCGCTCCTCACCCCCGAGGATCGGGAGGAGAGCGTCATGGCGGCCGTCCGGCACTCGTTCAAGCCGGAGTTCGTGAACCGACTCGACGACATCGTCGTGTTCAGCGCCCTCTCGCAGGATGAGCTGGCGCAGATCGTGGCGCTGTACATCGAGCGGCTGCAGCGCAGGCTCGGCGAGCGTCGCCTCACGATCAAGGTCGACGACGACGCCAGGGCCTGGCTCGCTGAGCGAGGCTACGACCCCATCTACGGGGCCAGGCCGCTGCGTCGGCTCATGCAGCGCGAGATCGACGACCGCCTCGCGAGGGCACTCCTTGCGGGCACGGTCCGCGACGGCGACACGATCTCCGTCGTCGTGGCGAGCGACGGCGAGTCTCTCAACGTGCAGTCCACCACGCCGCACTCCGCGGCCATCGAGTAGGGCGCTGGCGCCTGGCGCCTGCGTTGGCGCCAGTATCAGTGCCGGCGCCGGCGCCGATGACAGAAGAGTGAGCCAAATGCAGGTTCCAGTTCGCTGGAGCCTGCATCTGGCTCACTCTTGCGCCGGGTGAGCGCCGAGTGAGGCGGCAGGGAGACGCAGTCGGGAGGTCTCTGGTGGGTAACTCGGGCGCGTCGCTCGCCGCGCGCATCCGCAACCGCGCTTATCTTGAGCGGCATGGAGCACCTGCGCTGGATACTGCCACTCATCGCCGCGCCCGTCGTCGCCGTGCTCGGCATCGTCGGCGTCATCGCCCTCTCGCTGCGACGGCTCACGTCCACGCCCGTCGCGAGCGACGACGTCATGGTGCTGTTCGGGCGCGACGCCTACCAGTTCTTCCTTGGCACGCTCGTGCCGCTTGTCCTCCTCGCGTTCATCGTCGGTCTCATCGCCTACGCCGTGTACGCCGTCGGCACCACGTTCGGGTGGATCGCACTGCGCGAGACGCCGCTTTTCGCGACCTGGACGCTGCCGCTGCTCTTCTCACCGGCCATCGCCGTCGTTGCTTTCTTCGTCGTCGCCTTCATGCCGTTCGTGGCAGGACCGAGCGAGGCGCTCGTGCCCGTCGTGAGTGCACTCGGCGCCTTCCTCGTCTGCCTCGCGGTCGCGGGCGCGCTGTGGTTCCGCGGTACCCTCGGAGCCCGCGCCAGCAGGCGCGCCGTCGCCGATGCGACCGCGACCGGCGAGGTGGGCGTCACCGCCTGACCCTCGTCCTCGATCCCGCACTCGGGCGGTGCGTTCGCTTCTGCGGCCGGGCGGGGGAGGACTGACCTGGCCGAACGTCGGTGGATCGTCGTACGTTGGCGTCATGACGACGAAACGGGGCTCGCAGGTCGGCCGCTTCATCTGGCTCGGGCTGCTCGTCGCCCTGGTCGCATTCGGGCTCGGTGCTGCACCCCAGTCGCTCGAACGGCTCCACGCAGCGCAATCGGCGGACGAGCTCGCGTTCAGCTTCTCCACACTCGCGTACTTCCTGCTCCTCCCTGCCGCGCTGCTCGCCCTGGTGATCCTGTCGACGTACGTCGTCCGAGTCGACCTCTTGCGCGCCGTCGAACGACGCTGGGCGGCGCGAAATCACGGCGATGGCGGCGACGCCGAGCGGTGGAAGCGGCGTGGGCGCTGGCTCGTACCGCTGCTCGTCCTCGGGGCCGTGTTCGTGCTCATCGCGGCCATCGTCTCCCCGGTGCTCTCCGGGTTCGATGGGGCTCCCTCGTCGGACGACGAGGTCGGCCGCTCCTTCACAGGACTCGGCCTCTCGCTGCTCTTCTGGGCGTGCATGCTCTTCGCTGTCCTCCTCCTCTTCGGTCTGGGCCGCGCGGCGCTCCGAGGGGCCGCCGTGAATCGCCGTGAGAGCAGGCACCGCCGCGGCAAGTACACGAGCCGAGAGCGCGAGCGGCTCGACGCGCAGCGTTACTCCCACGACCGGCTCACGGCTGCGCTTCGCTTCCGGGATGAGCTGCTCGAGCAGCGCATCCCGCAGACCGTCGAAGTGTGGGACTTCCGCGCCTCACCCGACGAGGTGTTCTTCCAGGATGCGCCAGCGACCTACGCCCGCTACTACGGGCGAGACGTCAGCTACTCCACCAACTCCGGCTTCTTCTTCGGCAGCCCGGCCTTCGTCGCGGCCGGGCTTGCAGTGAATGCGCTCGGCAACGCATCCGCCCGGTCGAGCGCTGAGCGAGAAGCCGCGGAGCAGTGGCGCGAGTGGCAGACGGCCAGGGTCCTGGTCTCGAACCAGCGACTGATCTGCTTCGCGGGCGGGCGGTGGCTGTCGTTCTGGTACTCGGGGGTCGTCGCGAGCTACCCGTCGTTGCGCGAGCGGTCGTTGGTGCTGCAGTTCGAAGGGGCGGAGCCCTTGATGCTCGTCGGCGATCACGTGCCGGTCGCGATCATGATGGCGACGTACTCGATGCACGGGGTCCGTGGGCTCGCGGGGCACCCCGACCTCGTAGCCGCCGCGGAGGCTCTCCAGCCCGCGTCCGCGCCCGCGCCCGCGCCCGAGTGACGCGTAACCCCGCGGTCCGCCGTCCGGGCCCGCGTCCGCGTGACGCGTAACTCCTCGGGCCGCCGCCCGCCGCCCGCCGCCCGGCACCCGGCACCCGGCGCTCGCGTCCCCCTGAACGCCGAGAGCTGAGTTGTGGTCGTCAATCGTGTGGGTTGACGACCATAAGTCAGCTCTGCGTTTCGCGGGGGGCTGCGGCATCCGGGTTGGGGTCGCGCGGATTCCGTGGGTGCTGGAGGGCAGCGTGCTGTCCGAGGCCCGAGGCGCGGGGCGCGAGGTGGCCTGGAAGTCGAGGGCTGAGTTGTGGTCGTCAACCTTGAGGGTTGACGACCACAGGTCAGCTCTGCGTTTCGCGGGGGCCTGCGGCATCCGGGTTGGAGTCGCGCGGATTCCGTGGGTGCTGGAGCGCAGCGTGCTGTTCGAGGTCCCGAGGTCCGAGGCCCGAGGTGCGAGGCGCGAGGCGCGAGGTGGCCCGGAAGTCGAGAGCTGAGTTGTGGTCGTCAACCTTGAGGGTTGACGACCACAAGTCAGCTCTGGGGCTCGCCCCGGTCGGAGCCCGGCGGCGATCGGTCTACTCGTCGAAGATGATGACCTGTCGCACGGCCTGCCCGTCGGCGAGCTTGTCGAGGGAATCGTTGATCTCCGACAGCCGGATGCGTCCCGAGATGAGCTCCTCGACGGGCAGCTTCCCGTCGCGCCAGAGTTGCGCGTAGACGGGAATGTCGCGAGCCGGGACTGCTGATCCCAGGTAGGAGCCCACGATGGTCCGTGCTTCCCCGGTGAGCCCGAGCGGAGCGATCGATGAACGCGCATCCGGTGAGGGCAGGCCGACCGTGACCGTCGTGCCGCCGACGCCGGTAGCGGCGACTGCGGTCTCGAAGGCGCGAGGATGGCCAGCCGCTTCGATGACGATGGGGGCCTTCACGCCGTTCTCGGCGAGTTCCGCTGGCGTGTAGACCTCGCTCGCGCCAAGCTCCAGGGCTCGGGTGAGCTTCTCGGGGTTCGCGTCCACGCCGATGACCTTGCCCTTCTCCAGCGAGACGGCCGTGAGGAGCGCCGCCATCCCGACGCCGCCCAGGCCGACGATCATCACGGTGTCGCCGTCCTGCGGCTTGCCCGCGTTGATGACGGCGCCGCCACCGGTGAGCACCGCGCAGCCGAGCACGGCGGCGATCTCCGGGGGCACGTCGTGCCCGATGGGCACCACCGACTGGCGGTTGAGCACCGCGTGCGTCGCGAATCCGGAGACGCCGACGTGGTGGAAGATGTCCTTCCCGTCGCGGTGCAGCCGGAAATGCTCGCCGACCAGGTAGCCGGCGTTGTTGGCCACGCTGCCGGGGGTGCACGGCAGCTTCCCGTCGGTCTTGCAGTTGTCGCACTCACCGCAGCGGGGGAGGAAGACCGTCGTCACCTGCTCGCCGATCTCGAGGTCGGTGACGTTCGAACCCACCTTCTCCACGATCCCCGAAGCCTCATGGCCGAGCAGCATGGGCGTCGGCCGTACCCGGTTCCCGTCGACGACGGACAGGTCGGAGTGGCAGAGCCCTGCCGCCCTGATGCGGATCAGGACCTCGTCGGGTCCCGGATCGTCGAGTTCCAGCTCGACGACCTTCAACGGCTTCGACTCCGAGTACGGCCGCGGCAGGCCGATCTCCTCGAGAACTGCTCCCTGGATGTTCATGCTGACTCCTTCGTCGATACATGCGGTGGATGCTGCGGCCCGGGGTGGGCTCGGTTCAGTACGATTTCGGCAGCCCGAGCACCTTCGTGGCGACGAAGCTGCGGACCAGGTTGTTGTTGATGGGTGCGACGGAGAACATGCGAGTCTCCCGGAACTTGCGTTCGACGTCGTATTCGTCGACGAATCCGTAGCCGCCGTGCGTGTCGAGGCACATGTTTGCGGCCGCCCAGGACGCTTCGGAGCTGAGCAGCTTCGCCATGTTCGCCTCCGCGCCGGCGGGCTCCCCCGCATCGAAGCGCGCGGTCGCCTCGTCCCGCATGAGCTCGGCCGCGCGAACCTTCATGTAGGCGTCGGCGATGGGGAACTGGACGCCCTGGTTGGTGCCGATGGCGCGTCCGAACACGTGGCGGGATTTGGCGTAGGAGACGGCGCGCTCGATGAACCAGTAGCCGTCGCCGATGGCTTCGGAGGCGAGTAGGATGCGTTCGGCGTTCCAGCCGTCGAGCACGTGCCGGAAGCCGTTGCCGACTCGTCCGATGACCGCGTCGGCGGGCACGCGGACGCTTCGGTAGGTGACCTGGTTGGTGGCGTAGTTGAACATGGTGCGCACCGGGGTGACGAGCAGGGCATCCGGCTGCTGTGCGCGGATCTCGCGAAGGTCGAGCAGGAACAGCGTGAGGCCGTCCGTGGTTCCTTTCGGGGTCTCGGAGGTGCGGGTGAGCACGAGTGCGAGGTCGGACTCCTCGAACCGGCTCGTCCAGGTCTTGTGGCCGTCGATCACATAGCTGTCGCCGTCGGGCGTCGCGGTGGTCGTGATGGCGAGGGTGTCCGAGCCGGCGTCCTCGGTGATTGAGAACGCCTGGAGGCGGATGCTGCCGTCCGCGATGCCGGGGAGGTAGCGGTCCTTCTGCGCGTCGGTGCCGTGCCGCAGCAGTGCGGCCATCGTGTACATCTGCGCGTGGCAGGCGGCGGAGTGTCCTCCGGAGCGGTTGATCGCCTCCATGACTCCCGTGGCGGCGTCGATGCCGTAGCCGCCACCGCCGTACTCGCGGGGGATCATGACCGAGAGGAGGCCGGCGGCTCCCATGGCGTCCACGAATTCCTGCGGATAGCGGCGCTCGCGGTCGGTCTCACGCCAGTAGGTGTCGTCGAATTCGTCGCAGACCGCTTCAGTGCGCGCACGTAAGGCTGTTCTGTCGTCGCTGGCAGTCCGGCTTGTCACAGCGGCTCTCCTTCGATCAGGGGCGGCACTCGCGACAGGGCGACGGGCCGTCAAATATTTTTAGGATGTTCGCCAACATAGCAAGGCTGAGAGCGGGCTACAAGGTATTGACCCCTTGAATATATTCGCTTACGGTAATCGTGAAGCGCTCCTCACGCTCGCCACCTAGAGCCCGAGCGCCTTCCCCCGCTGGGCCAATCAAAGGAGATGGCAAGTGACGAACGACATCAAGCTCCACATCCTGGAGTCAGGAACCATGGAAGCCGACCTCACCTGGCTGCTGCTCAAGCCAGGCAGGGTCATCAAGACCCGCGACCACCGCCACGACGAACGCGCATGGGGTCAGGTGCCGACGCACGCCGTGCTCATCGACCACCCGGACGGGCGCATCCTGTGGGACACCGGCGTCCCACGCAACTGGGCTGAGCACTGGGCCCCGACCGGCTTCGACGAGTTCTTCCCCGTCATCGACGACCCACAGGCAGACACCGGCTACCTCGACTCCAGCCTCAAGCAGCTCGAGCTCACCCCGGACGACATCGACATCCTCGTGCTCTCGCACCTGCACTTCGACCATGCCGCCAACGCCAGGATGTTCGACAACGGCAAGACCCGCATCTTCACGAGCCAGGCCGAGCTCGACGGAGTCGCCACCATCACCGGGTACAACCAGGGCGCGCACATCCCCGACGACTTCAAGGGCCTCAACATCGGCGGCATCGCCGGTGACGACGAGATCCTGCCGGGCGTCAGCGTCATCCAGACGCCGGGCCACACGTGGGGAACCATGTCGCTCAAGGTCGACCTGCCCAACGACGGCACGAAGATCTTCACCTCTGACGCCGTCTACCTCGCCGACTCCTGGGGGCCGCCCGCGGTCGGCGCGGCCATCGTGTGGAACAACCTCGCGTGGCTCGAGTCGGTCGAGAAGCTCCGCCGCATCGCCCAGGAGACCGACGCCCAGGTGATCTTCGGCCACGACGAAGAGCAGAAGAAGGAGCTCACCTTCGCGCCGAACGGGTTCTACTCATGATCCTCTACGACTTCCGCTGCCAGGAAGGGCATCGCTTCGAGGCCGGCATCGAGTCGATGCTTGCCGACAACCCCGCCTGCCCCGGATGCGGGACGGCGACCAGCCGTGTCCCCTCCGCGGTGCGGATCGGGGGCGCCGCCGACGCAGGACCCAGCCGCGCCGAGATGCCGCACAGCTGGCAGGGCATCGATCGCGGCCGCCCCGAAGCGGTCGCCCACTGGCGCTCCAAGATCGAGAAGCGCGAGAAGCTCGAGGCCAAGTACCCGGAGCTCGCCGGTGATCGGCGCCCGATCCTCGCCCACGAGGGGATCTTCCAGGGACGCCCGCTGCGTGCGGGCGACGACATCGGCGCATCGGTCGCCTCCGCGACGGCCGCCGCAGCTCGCGTATCGGAATCGCCGGCCTCGACGGCGAGCACAACCACCAGGAGAGGGACCGGAGCATGACTGCGACAGCTTCCACGCACGCCCAGACCGACGCGCAGCAGGCGCACGGCACGACGACGATCCTCGACGACATCGACCGCACCGCGTCCCGGTCCTACGAGGTGCCCTCCCCCGTGCCGGGCGGGGTCGTGCTGTCCATGATCCGCGCCAACGTGTGCGGCTCCGATGTGCACATCCTGCACGGCAGCCACCCGCTGGTTCGACCCGGCTGCGTCATGGGACACGAGGGCGTCGGCCGAGTCGCCGCCCTCGGAGACGGCGTCACGACCGACTTCGCGGGGGAGCCGCTCGCCGTGGGAGACCGAGTCGTGGCCACGTACTTCCAGGCATGCCGCCGCTGTCCCGAGTGCAACAACGGGCACGGCAACATCTGCCGCAACGCCTACACGGGATGGTCGAAGCAGGCCGACGAGGCCCCGCACTTCTTCGGCACGTTCGGCACGCACTATGCGGTGGGCCCGAACCAGGCCGTGTACAAGGTGCCGGACGGCGTCACCTCGAAGGCTGCCTCCTCGGCCAACTGCGCCCTGTCGCAGGTCTACTACGGGTGCCTCCTCGGGGAGGTCTCCTACGGGGACAAGGTCGTCATCTTCGGCGCCGGCGGGCTCGGTGTCTGCGCCTCCGCCGTCGCCTCGGTGCTTGGGGCGGAGGTCTACGTGGCGGAGATGACGCCGAGTCGCCTCGAGAAGGTCAAGGACTTCGGCGCCCACCACACGATCGATCTCTCGCAGGCCGCTGACGGCGCGGCACGCGTGCAGCTCGTCCGCGACGCGACGGGCGGGGGCGGTGACGTCGTGATCGACCTCACCGGCGTGCCGTCCGCGTTCTCGGAGTCGGTGCGGTCGGCGAGATCCGGCGGCATCGTCGTCGAGATCGGCAACATCTCTCCGAACAAGTTCACGGACTTCGACCCTGGCCTCTTCACCCGGACCGGCGTGCAGATCCGCGCCGCCATCCGCTACCCGCTCGAGGTGCTCGGCAAGGCCGTGCGCTTCATCGAGGCGACGCCGCAGTTCCCGTGGGAGTCGCTCGTGGACGCCGACTACACCCTCGATCAGGTGCCAGAGGCCCTCGCCGCCGCAGAGGCGCGGCAGGTGACCCGCGCCGGCATCGTCATCGACGACTGATCACCGGCGACACCACGTCGACATCCGCCGACGACCAGCAGAGATTTTTGGCCAGCAGAGATTCCAGGCCAGCAGAGATTCCAGGAGAGACATGTCCCAATCAGTGCACACCGCGTCGGGAGCTGCCACGACGACGGCCTACATCGGCGGCGAGCGCGTAGCTTCCGAGCGCAGCTACGAGAACATCGACCCGGCGACAGGGGAGGTGCTCGGCCTCACCGCGCGATGCGATGCATCCCACGTGGATGCCGCGGTCGCAGCCGCACGGGCCGCGCAACCCGGATGGGCCGCCACCAAGCCGGAGGTGCGCGCCGACCTGCTGCAGGCGCTCGCGGCGGCCATCATCGCGAACCGCGAGGAGCTCACGCTGCTCGAATCGCAGGACACGGGCAAGCCGCTCACCCAGGCGCGAACGGATGCGACGGTCGCTGCTCGGTACTTCACCTTCTACGGCAGGGCCATCGACTCCTACTACGGCCTGTCCTTGCCCGTCGATCCGGCGTTCCACGTGTACACGCGGCGGGAGGCGCTCGGCGTCTGCGGCAGCGTCATCGCCTGGAACTACCCCATGCAGCTCTTCGGTCGGGCCGTCGCGCCCGCCCTGGCCACGGGCAACACCGTGGTGCTGAAGCCGGCCGACGAGACGCCCCGCACCGCGGTGCGCATCGCGGAGCTCGCGGTCGAGGTCGGCATCCCCGCCGGGGTGCTGAACATCGTCACCGGCATCGGGGTCGAGGTCGGTGCCGCGCTCGCCGAGCATCCGGGCATCGACCACATCGGCTTCGTCGGCTCGACTGCGGTCGGTACGTCGATCGCGACCGCGGCCGCGCAGAACGTGATCCCGGCGGTGCTCGAGCTCGGGGGAAAGAGCCCCCACGTCGTGTTCCCCGACGCCGACCTCGATGAGGCGACGATGTTCATCACGAAGGGCATCCTGCAGAACGCGGGTCAGACCTGCTCGGCGGGCTCACGACTCATCGTCCACGAGGATGTCGCCGACGAGCTTCTCGCGAAGCTGAAGACCTCCTTCGAGCGGGTGACCATCGGCCCGGGCTCCGACGACCGCGACCTCGGCCCGCTCGTGTCCGTCAAGCAGCAGGACCGGGTGCGCGGCCTCGTCGACGGCGCCGACGGCCGCGTCATCACCGGCGGGCACGTGCCAGACGGGCACGGGGCTGGCGCCTTCTTCGCCCCGACGCTCATCGCCGACGTCGACCCGAGCTCCGAGATCGCGCAGAAGGAGGTCTTCGGCCCCGTGCTGGTCGCCACGACCTTCGCCGACGAGGACGAGGCGGTCCGCATCGCCAACGGAACCGACTACGCGCTCATGGCGGCGATCTGGACCCGCGACATCTCCAGGGCACACCGCCTCGCCGCGCGCGTCGAGGCCGGGCAGGTATACGTCAACGCCTACGGGGCGGGCGGCGGCGTCGAGTACCCGTTCGGCGGCTTCAAGAAGTCCGGCTACGGCAGAGAGAAGGGCGTCGAGTCGCTCGACGCGTACACCGAGACCAAGACCGTCATCGTCAAACTGTAGGGAGCATCATGACGCAGATCGTCGAAGGATGGACGGGGCGGGTCTTCGAGGACTTCACCCCGGGAGACCTCTACTACCACCCGTTCTCCAAGACCGTCACCGAGGACGACAACATGACGTCGACCCTCATGACGCAGAACGTCGCGAAGGTGCACGTCGACGCGCGCCTCACGGAGAGCACCGAGTTCCGGCGCATCCTCGTGAACTCCTGCTTCACGCTCTCCCTCGTCACCGGGCAGTCGACGATCGATCTGTCCATGAACGTCTTCGCGAACCTCGGCTGGGACGAGGTCCGGCTCCCGCATCCGGTCTTCGTGGGAGACACGATCTCGTCGCGTTCCAAGGTGCTCTCGCTCCGGGAGTCGCGCTCGCGCCCCTCGGTCGGCATCGTCGAGGTCGCGACCGAGGGGTACAACCAGGAGGGCGTCGTCGTCATCAGCTTCCGACGCACGTTCATGGTCTCGAGACGCGGGTTCCTGCCCGTCTCCCCGACGCCACGCCCCGACGAGTCGTCGCTGCCCGACGCGGTCGAGCGATGAGCGCCCTCGCGGCAGCGCAGACGCTGCTCTTCGTCCCGGGGGATCGGCCCGACCGCTTCTCGAAGGCGCTGGATTCCGGGGCCAACCTGGTGATCCTCGACCTCGAGGATGCGGTCGCGGCCGACAACCGGGAACGGGCGCGGACCGCCATCCGCGATCTGCTGGCCACGGCCGCACCCGGTCGTGTGCTCGTGCGGGTCAACCCGGCGGACACGGGCGACAGCGCGGCCGACCTCGCGCTGCTGGAGGACGTGTCCGCCAGGTCGCCCGGCGCCCTCGCTGGCGTCGCCGTGCCGAAGGCCGAGTCGCGGGCCTACCTCCGGCAGGTGAGCGACGCCTCGGGTGGCGCGCCGCTCCTCGCGCTCGTCGAGACCGTGCGCGGCCTTTGCGTGGCGGAGACGCTCGTCACCCGCGGCCCGGGTGAGCCCGGGCTCGACGTGCGCCTCGCCTTCGGGGCGCTCGACTTCGCGGTCGATGCGGGCGGCGACGCGGACTCGCTGCTCGATGCGGCACGCGTCGAGCTGGTCCTCGTCTCGCGCCTCACCGGGGCACCAGCCCCAGTCGAATCCCCGAGCGCCAGCATCCGCGACGTCGCGGCCGTCGAGTCCGCCGCCAAGCACGCCGTCGCCCTCGGCTTCGGCGGCATGCTCGCCATCCACCCCGCCCAGCTGCCCGTCATCGCCTCGGCGTTCCGGCCGACCGACGCCCAGATCGACTGGGCCCGCCGCGTGGTCGGCGCAGGCTCCGGCGCCGTGCAGGTCGACGGGGCCATGGTCGACGCGCCCGTGCTGCGGCGAGCGCGGCGCATGCTCGCCGCCGTCGGGGAGGCATCGTGAACGGCAGGCCGCTCGACGGCATCACCGTTCTCAGCGTCGAGCAGGCGGTCGCCGCCCCCTTCGCGACGCGACAGCTCGCCGACCTCGGCGCCCGCGTTATCAAGATCGAGCGTGCAGGTGGCGACTTCGCGCGCCGCTACGACTCCACCGTGCACGGCACATCGAGCTTCTTCGCCTGGCTCAACCGCGGCAAGGAATCGGTCGTGCTCGACCTCAAGGACGAGGCGGATGCCGAGCTCTTCCGCAGCATCGCCGCGACCGCCGACGTCGTCGTGCAGAACCTCGCACCAGGCGCGCTCGACCGCCTCGGCCTCGGCTACGACGCACTCGCGGCAAGCAACCCCCGACTCATCTACGCCGAGATCTCCGGATACGGCACGGGCGGCAGCTACACGCGCAAGAAGGCCTACGACCTCCTCGTGCAGTGCGAAGCCGGTCTCCTCTCGGTGACCGGCACCCCGGAGCAGCCGTCGAAGGTCGGGGCCTCCGTCGCCGACATCGCGGCGGGCATGTACGTGTACTCCGGTGTGCTCGCCGCGCTCATCCAGCGCGGACGGACCGGCGTCGGCGACCGCATCGAGGTCTCCATGCTCGAGGCGCTCGGCGAATGGATGCAGCAGCCCTACCTGTTCGCCGAATACGGCGGCCGCCCGCCCCAGCGCCACGGTGCATCCCACGCCACCATCGCCCCGTACGGCCCGTTCGAAGCCTCCGACGGGACCGTGTTCATCGGCATCCAGAACGAGACGGAGTTCGCGGGCTTCTGCCGCGACGTCCTGGGGGCGGCGGAGCTCGCCGACGACCCGAGGTTCAGCCTCAACGAGCATCGGGTCGCGAACCGGGACGTGCTCAGCGAGCTCATCGGAGCGGCGATCGCCGAGACCCCGAGCGCTGAGGTGATCAGACGCCTCGACTCCCTGGCGATCGCCAACGCTCGCATGCGGACGATGGCGGAGTTCTCCGCGCATCCGCAGCTCGCGGAGCGAGACAGGTGGGTCGAGGTCGAGACCCCAGGCGGTTCAGCCCGCTCGCTCCTTCCCCCCGTGACGGCCGGCTCCTACCGGCCGGCGATGAAGCCCGTGCCGGACACGGGCGAGCACACCGAACGCGTCCGACGCGAATTCGCCGCCACCGAAGAACGGAACTGACATGTCACTCGCCCGCAGCTACGCGCAGCATGCCCTCGGCCCCGTTGACCTCGACGGGGAGCGCTCCGCGTGGATGCGCGCGCTGCTCTTCGACGCCCTCGCCGTGACGCTCGGAGGCAGCGGACGCGAGTCGGCCCGAGCTGCACGCGACGCCTACGCAGGGCTCGCCACGGACGTCGCGCCGTCGTCCGTGCTCGGGGCTGCGATCCGGCTGTCCGCTGAGGATGCGGCGCTCGTCAACGGCATCACCGCCCACGGGCTGGAGCTCGACGACACCTTCGAGGAAGCGTCACTGCATCCCGCCGTTGTGCTGTTCCCGGCCCTCCTCGCCGCGGCGGAAGAGCACGGGGCGAGCTACGGTGCCCTCCTCGATGCCGCGGTCGTCGGGTACGACGTGATGTGCGACATCGGGGTCGTCCTCGGAGCCGCCGAGAGCTACGGCCGCGGCTTCCACCCGACCGGAGTCGCAGGCGCCATCGGAGCCGCCGCAGCCGTCTCCCGCCTCCTCGGCTTCGACGAGTCGCAGACGGTCGACGCCATCGGCCTCGCCTCGAACCTCGCGGCGGGCTCGCTCGAATTTGTCTCCGACGGCGCCTGGACGAAGCGCCTCAACGCTGGTCACGCCGCGGCCGTCGGAATCCGCGCAACCCGGCTCGCCGCCGTCGGCTTCGTCGCGCCGGCCGCGGCCCTCGAAGGACGCGACGGGTTCCTCGCGAACTACGGCGACGGCTTCCACCCCGACCGTGTGCGCACCATCACGCCAGGAGAATACGCCTGGCGGACGAGCATCAAGCTCTACCCCTGCTGCCGCTACATGCACGGCAATATCGACCTGCTCCTCGACGTCGCCTCGCAGCGGCCAGGCCTGTCCGCGGCCGAGGTCGACGATGTCGAGGTGGCCGTCATCGAAGCGGGCGCCCGCCTCGTCAGCGTGCCAGCAGACGCGAAGCTGCGCGTCGAATCGGCCGTGGATGCGCAGTTCAACATGCCGTTCGGCGCAGCGCTCGCGCTCACCACGGGCACCGCGACCGTCGACCAGTTCGACCGGGCGGCGGAGCTCGCGGACGAGCTGCTCCCGCTCATGAGGAAGGTGAGATGTGTGACCTCGCCTGCAGTCGAAGCGGCGTTCCCGGCAGACTGGACCGCCGAAGTGCGGGTCACCTTCACGGACGGCACCGTGCACGAGGCTTCGACGAGCGCCTACCGCGGCTCGCCCGGCGCACGCGCCTCCCGACAGGACCTGCACGCCAAGGCGAGGGGGCTCGTCGGCGAGACGTGCGCGAACGCGCTCTGGGCGCTCGTGGAACGCGACCGCACCGCATCCGTCGCGGAGCTCATGGAAGCCATGCCGCGGCCCGAATTGCCCGCTCAGTAAGATGTCCCCGTGCCGCTCCCACCCGACGAACGCCTCGAAGACGCAGCCCGTCGCTACGGCAGCATGCGCTCGTTCGCGGCCGAGTACCTCCGAGAGCGCATCATCTCCGGGGTGCTCCTGCCCGGGGAATCCCTGCAGATCGACGAGATCGCGCAGCGGCTGAAGGTGTCGGCGACTCCGGTTCGCGAGGCGCTGCAGTCGCTCCGCGTGGAGGGCTTCGTCGACGGCGTGCGCGGCCAGGGGTTCCGCGTGCACCCGATCACGGCTGCGGACATCGAAGACGTCTTCCTCGTGCACGCCAACGTGGCCGGAGAGCTCGCCGCGCGTGCCGCGCGCAGCATCTCCGATGAGCAGCTGCGAGTGCTCGAGGCCCTGCACTACGAGCTGCTCGCCGCAGCCGTGCGCGGGGACGTCGAAGCGCTCGAGGCCCGCAACAACGAGTTCCACCACCTGCTCAACCACATCGTGGATGCTCCGAGGCTCCGCTGGCTCGTCGCCCTCTTCTCCAAGTACGTGCCCCGCAACTTCTACGCGCAGATCGAGGGGTGGCCCGAGGCGACCCGTGCGGACCACACGCAGATCATCGACGCCATCAAGGCCAGGGACGCGGAGGCGGCGAGGCATGCCGCGAGCGAGCACATCATCCACTCCGGGGAGCTGCTGGCCGCGCACTTCAGGTCGGCGACGGCCTCGGCTTCTCTCCCCGAAACCTGATCTCCCCGGCCCCGGCCCCCGCCCCCAGACGCCGAAAGCGGACTTGTGGTCGTCAACCATGAGGGTTGACGACCACAAGTCCGCTCTGCATCTCGCCCCGCTCGGGGGGCGTGGATGCTCGTGCCTAGTTGAGTGCCGGGGTGTCGGTCGGGATGACCCCGTTGCCGTACAGGTCGATGGCGAGGTCGCGCAGCGCGCGCAGGGCGACCCGCTGCGTGAGCGGTCCGTAGGAGACGCGGGCGACGCCCAGCTCCTGGAACTCGGCGGCGGTGAGCGCGCCGGGGAGTCCGATGACGGACAGCTTGCCGGCGCCGAGGCCCTCGACGAGCGGCTCCACCGTCTCGCGCGTGACCGCGCCGGGGACGAAGACGAGGGACGCACCCGCGTCGAGGAACGCGCGACCGCGCGCGATGGCGTCGTCGATGCTCTCCGAGATGGGGCGCTCGCCGCCGCGCGCGATGGCGTCGGTGCGGGCGTTGAGCTGGAAGTTGACGCCCTCGGCTTCAGCGGCGCGGATGATCGCGGCGACGCGGGCGACGGACTCGTCGAACGGCCGCAGGCGGTCCTCGACGTTCGCGCCGACGATGCCCAGGCCGATCGCGCGACGGATGGTCTCCGCCGGGTCGTCGTAGCCGTCGTCGAGGTCTGCCGTGACGGGCAGGTCCACCGCATCCACGATGACCTTCGCCCCTGCGAGGGCGACGTCGAGCGACATGCCGCCGTCCGGGTAGCCGTACGAAGCCGCGATCGAGTGGCCCGCAGTCGCGATGGCCTGCGTCTCCGGGAGGGCCGCGACCGTCTGGGCGCTGATCGCGTCCCACACGTTCACGACTCGGAGGATCTCCGGGGCCTGGTGAAGTTCAGCCAAACGGTTGGCGCGGTCGGCGGTGCTGACATGTGTCATCGTGCTGTCCTCTGCTCCTGCTGTCATGAAGTTGGGTCCTGCGGTGTCGGGGCTCGGTGCCCGGAACCGGCGGTGGGGACTTCCGCCGTCAACGTGTATACGCCACGCGGCTGGGGCGAGCCGGGATGCGGCGGCGCCCGCTGCGATCCGCCGCGCTCAGCGCTCGATCTGGGCGAAGTCGCTGAGCTCGCGGCGCGAGCGGGGCGAGCTGTCGCGGGCACGGATCTCCTCGCTCACGGCGTCGGAGTCGTCGTGCTGGCCGACGGCGATGACCGTGATCGGGGTGCGGCCCGCAGGCAGCTCGAGGGCCTCGGCGAGGGCATCCACGTGGATGCCACCCAGCTGGTGCGTGTGGAGGCCGCGCGACTGCGCCTCGATCGAGAGGTGTGCGGCGACCTGGCCGGCGTCGTATTCGGCCCAGCGCAGGGGCTTGCCGTCGCGTTCGTGCTCGACGGTGACCGCGATGAGCACGGATGCCCGGTCGGCCCAGGCGAGGTTGAACTCCATGAGCGTGCCGTAGATCTTGTCGAACGTCGCCGTGCCGCGGACTCCGGCGACGAGCGTCGTGGGCTGCGTGTTGCTCGCCGACGGAGCCCAGCGTCCCGCCTCGAAGATGGCCGTGAGGTCCTCATCCGCGATGGCGTGGTTCGCGTCGAAGCCGCGGGGGCTCCAGCGGTCGGAGAGGGCATCGAGGATGGGGACGGAGGTCTCGTTGCGGACGGTCAGCTGCTCGGTCATGGGTCTCCGTTCGATGCGCGATGCGCGGGGTCTGTGGGGCGTGGTCGTTGCCACCCGAAGGTCAACAACCGCTTGTACCTGCAAGCTATTCCTGCGACCTGGGACCGCCGGGTTACATGACGCCGCGTTGCACCGACGAGGCTCGTCGGTGCAACGCGGGGAGCCTCACGCAGAGCGGCTGATCGTCGCCCGCACCGCCTCGACGACTCGCTCGGTGGTCATGCCTCGGGCTGCAAGCGCCTGGTCAGCGGGCGCCGAGAGGCCGAACTCGTCGATGCCGACGATCTCGCCGTGCACGCCGGCGAGGTCGTGCCAGCCGAACGAGGTCGCAGCCTCGACGACCACGCGGGCCGTGAGCTCGCTCGGGATGACGGCCTCGCGGTAGTCGGCGTCCTGGGCCGCGAACCACTCGCGGCTCGGCATGGAGACGACCCGGACGAGCACGCCATCGGCGGCGAGACGCTCCGCGGCCTCGAGCGCGAGTGCCACCTCGCTGCCCGTCGCGATGACGATTGCTGCGGGCGACTCGACATCCGAGACGACGTACCCGCCGCGGGGGACACCCGCGCGGACCGCGTCGGCCGGCAGGTCGAGGACCGGCACCCCCTGGCGACCGAGCACGAGCCCGCTCGGCCGTTCGCTGCGAACGATGGCGCTCCAGGCGGCCACGGTCTCGTTCGCGTCCGCGGGACGCACGACCGTGAAGCCGGGGATGGCGCGCAGGCTCGCGAGGTGCTCGATGGGCTGGTGCGTCGGCCCGTCCTGGCCGAGTGCGACCGAGTCGTGGGACCACACGTAGGTCACCGGCACTCCCATGAGCGAGGCCAGGCGGATGGATGGGCGCTGGTAGTCGCTGAAGACCAGGAACGTGCCGGCGAAGACGCGCCAGCCGCCGGCGAGGGCGATGCCGTTCATGGCGGCGGCCATCGCGTGCTCCCTGACTCCCCAGTGGATGTTGCGGCCGGCGTAGGAGCCCAGCGCGGTGGAGGCCGGAAGGAACGAGCCGCCGTCGTGGATGGCCGTGCGGTTCGGTTCCGCGAGATCCGCCGAGCCGCCCCAGAGCGAAGGAGTTGCTGCGGCGAGGGCCTGGATGGCGGCTCCGGATGCGTCTCGAGTGGAGACGCTCGTGCCGATCTCGAACGAGGGCAGGAGGCTGTCCAGCTCGGTGGGCAGGTCGCGGGAGGCGAAGGCTGCGTGGGCGGCGGCGAGCTCAGGCCTGCCCGCCCGCCACGCTGCGGCGTCGTCATCCCATCGCGCGTGCAGCTCGGCGCCGCGGTCGACTGCCTTCCTCGCGGTGCGCAGGACGTCGTCGGCGATCTCGAACGGCCCCGTCGTGACACCGAGCACCTCCCGGAGAGCGGATGCCTCGACGGCACCCAGCGGTGCGCCGTGCGAGGCCGCAGTGCCGACGGCACCGGGGGAGGGGAACGCGATCTGCGACTTCACGATCACGAGGCGCGGCTTCCCGGCGGGGCCGGGGGTGCTGAGGTGCGCATCCACTGCGGCGGTGTCGACCTCGCCGTCGGCCCGGAGCTCGACCTCGTCGACGTGCCACCCCTGGGCGCGGAAGCGATCGGCGGTTCGTTCGCTGCTCGTCAGGCGGGTGTCGCCCTCGATCTGGATGTCGTTGTCGTCGTAGACCACGGTGAGGTTGTCGAGGCCGAGGCGGCCGGCGAGTGCGCCGGCCTCGTACGAGATGCCCTCCTGCAGGTCGCCGTCGGAGGCCAGCACCCAGACGCGGCGGTCGAAGATCGACTCGCCAGCGTCCGCATCGGCGTCGAAGAGCGCGCGCTCGTGCGCGAACCCCATGGCCATGCCGACGGCCGTGCCGAGGCCCTGGCCGAGCGGTCCCGTGGTCGTCTCGACGCCTGCCGTGTGTCCGTATTCGGGGTGTCCCGGGGTGCGGGAGTCGAGGGTGCGGAACGCGCGGATGTCGTCGAGCGTGACGTCGTAGCCGGTCAGATGCAGCTGCGTGTAGAGGAGGATGCTGGCGTGTCCGCAGGAGAGGACGAAGCGGTCGCGCCCGGCCCACTCGGGGTCGCGGGGGTCGTGGCGGATGTGCTTCTGGAAGAGCAGCGTCGCAAGCGGTGCGAGCGCGATCGCGGCGCCCGGGTGGCCGGATTTCGCCTGCTCGACGGCGTCGAGCGAGAGCAGTCGCGCGGCGATGACGACGTCGGCGTCGAGGTCGTTGTCGAGGGTCGCGTCGGGGGAGGGCTCCGTGATGAGTGTCATGGAGTGATTATGTCGTCATGATGACTTAGGAAGCAAGCCATGAGATGCCCGGAAAATCAGGGGTCAGTGTTCGGCGTTGCGCTCAGTCGAGCTTCGTGTCATCATGACGACATAACGAATGCAGTTGGCACGGATGAGCGCGAGGAGGCGATCATGGAGGCAAACGCCGGCACCAGCAAGTACCTGGCGGTGCGCAAGAGCCTGCTCGAGCGGGTATCGACGATGGAGATCGGCGAGCGGCTCCCGGCCGAGCCGACACTGTGCGCCGAGTTCGAGGTGAGCCGCATCACGCTCCGGCACGCCGTCGACGGGCTCGTCCAGGATGGCAGGCTCACGCGAGAGCACGGACGAGGGACCTTCGTCACCGAACCGCAGGCCGGCGTCCACTACCCCGAGCGATTCGCCGACGAGGTCACCGGCTTCCACCGTCAGCAGACCTCGGCAGGTCACACCGTCAAGACGCGTGTGCTCCGGCAGGGCCTCGCGCCGGCATCCGAGAGCATCGCGAAGCTCCTCGGCATCGACTTCGCCGCAACCGTCGTCGAACTCGTCCGCCTGCGCTACGTGAACGACCAGCTGCACCAGTACGTCGTCACGTACCTGCCCTACGAGCGCTTCCCCGACGCGCAGACCGCCGACTTCTCCGAGGCGTCCCTCTACGCGTACCTGAACGAGCGCTACGGCGTGACCCTGCACCGCAACGACCTCGTCGTCACCGTCGAGGAGGCGACCCCCGAGATCGCCCTCAACCTCGACATCCCCGTCGGGATGCGGCTCCTCGGGATCTCATCGACCGTGTTCGACGCCGACGGCAGGGCCGTTGCAGAAGGCACGGCCTGGCATACGCCGGAGAACAGCGAGATCTCACTGAGCCTGCGCTCGAGCGGCGCACCTTCACAGGAGGACTGACCGAACATGATCGACCATCTGAGCCCCGAGAACATCCGCTTCGCCGACCACGTCGAAGGGTGGCGCGACGCGATCGAACTCGTCAGCGAACCCCTCCTCGAATCAGCCGCGATCACACGGCAGTACGTGGATGCGATGCTCGCGTCCATCGCGGCAGGCGGCACCTACATCGACCTCGGCTACGGCATCGCCCTGGCGCACTCGCGCCCCGAGCACGGCGTGCTCGACACGGGCCTCTCGGCCCTCTGGGTTCGCCCCGCCGTGCTGCTCAACGACGAACCCGCGCATCCCATAACGCTCTTCTTCTGCCTCGCGGCGACCGACTCATCGAGTCACCTCGCCACCATGGCCAAGCTCGGAGAGCTCCTCACCGACGACGCAGCCCGCAACTCCCTGCTCGCTGCGACAACGACCGCCGAAGTCATGGCGGTCCTGAACGCAGGAGAACATCAATGACGAAATTCCTCGCAGTCTGCAGCTCGGGCCTCGGCAGCAGCTTCATGGTCCACCTCAACATCGAGAAGGTCCTCAAGGAGCTCGGCGTCACCGACGTGACCGTCGACCACGCCGACCTCGGCTCCGTGAGCCGCGGTGACGCCGACACCATCTTCGTCGGACGCGACATCGCGGAAGCAGCCCAGGACCTCGGCGACGTCGTCGCCCTCGACAGCATCATCGACCTGAACGAGCTGCGCGCCAAGGTCGGCGAGGCGCTCAGCCGCAACGGCATCGCGACCGCGTAGCCGGTCCCCTCCTTCTCCCCAACTTCCGGAGCGCTCTCCCGCGTCTTCGGCTCCATCGAAAGGACAGCATCCGATGGATGCAGTACTCGATGTCTTCTTGGACATCTTCACCCAGCCGGCCGTCATCGTCGCGCTCATCGCCCTGATCGGGCTCGCGGTCCAGGGCAAGGGCTTCAGCGACGTGCTGAAGGGCACGGTCCGCACGCTCGTCGGCTTCCTCGTGCTCGCGGCCGGCGCCGGCGTCGTCGTCGGGTCCCTCGACCCGTTCGGCGTGATGTTCCAGGCCGCCTTCGACGTGCAGGGCGTCGTGCCCAACAACGAGGCCATCGTCGCGCAGGTGCTGCTCGACTACGGTGCCGCGGCCGCGCTCATCTTCTTCTTCGGCATGGTCGTCAACATCTTCCTGGCCGCGACGACACGCTTCAAGTACGTCTACCTCTCGGGGCACGTGGCGTTCTACATCGCGGCGATGTTCGCCGTCATCTTCGGCGCGGCCGGATTCGAGCCGTGGGCCGTCATCCTCTGGGGCTCGATCGCCCAGGGCATCTACATGGTCGTCTCGCCGGCGCTCGTGCAGCCGTTCATGCGCAAGGTCACCGGCACCGACGACGTCGCCCTCGGCCACACGGGAGGCGCCGGCATCGCGCTGAGCGGCCTCGTGGCCCTCGCGACCCGCGGCAAGGGAACCTCCAAGTCCACGGAGGACCTGAACTTCCCGAAGGGCCTCGGCTTCCTCCGCGACACCACGGTCATCGTCGCCATCTCGATGGCGATCATCTACGTCATCGTCGGCCTCTTCGCGGGCGCCGACTACATCGAGACCGAGCTGTCCGACGGCCAGAACTTCATCGTCTTCCTGCTCCTGCAGGCCGCGACGTTCTCGGCGGGCGTGTTCATCATCCTCGCCGGTGTCCGCGTCGTGCTGGCCGAGATCGTCCCCGCCTTCAAGGGCATCTCCGAGAAGCTCGTCAAGAACGCGAAGCCGGCGCTCGACGTGCCGATCGTCTTCACCTTCGCACCGAACGCCGTGCTCATCGGCTTCCTCTCGAGCTTCGTCGGCGGCATCGTCGCGATGCTCGCCATGGTCGGCATGGGAACGACGATCATCGTCCCGGGCGTCGTCGCGCACTTCATGACCGGCGCGGCATCCGGTGTCATCGGCAACGCCGCTGGCGGACGCCGTGGCGCAGTGCTCGGCGCTTTCGCGAACGGTATCGCGATCTCATTCCTGCCGCTGCTCCTGCTGCCGGTGCTCGGCGAGGTCGGCCTCGCGAACTCGACGTTCTCGGATGCCGACTACGGGGTCTTCGGTCTGCTGCTCGGCGGCCTCTCCATCGCCGGCGGCCAGATCGCCATCGTCGTGGGTCTCTTCGTCGCACTCGCCATCCTCTACACGCTCACCCTCGTGCTCGGTCGCCGCGACCGCGCGAAGCTGCGCGCCGAGGTCGCGGACATCGACGAGTCGGCGCAGTTCGGTTCGACCACGGCCTCGGCCGGAGCGTCCACCTCGACGGGTTCAGGCTCCCGCCGCTAAGGCAGCGCAACGCACGCGAGCAGGGCGGGAGCACACGCTCCCGCCCTGCTCGCGTCGCCGCCTGCCCCGCACCACGCTTCCTCCAGCTCTCGAAAGGGCACAGATGACCTCCACCGTCCACCCCGTCGCCGGGTTCCTGTTCGACTGCGACGGCGTCCTCGTAGACTCGCTCGAAGCCGCCGCGGTCGCCTGGGACGCGTGGGCCGAGACCCACGCGCCCGGCTACGACTTCCGCACGCAGGTCGAGCACGGCGTGCGGGCCGCGGACACCGTGGCGCAGCTCGTGTCACCCGACTCGTTCGCCGGGGCCTTCGCCGCCCTCGAAGCCGCGGAGATCGCGGGGGCGGATGCGACGCTCGCCATCCCCGGCTCCATCGACCTCACGGCGAGCATCCCCGACGCCAGCTTCGCCGTCGTCACCTCCGGTACCCGAGCCCTCGCGGAGGCGAGACTGCTCGCAGCCGGCCACCGCGTCCCGGCCGCGCTCGTGACCGCCGAGAGCGTCACGAAGGGCAAGCCGGACGCCGAACCCTACCGGCGAGGAGCCGAGCTGCTCGGGCTCGACCCGGCCGACTGCGTCGCGCTCGAGGATGCCCCAGCGGGCGTGGAAGCGGCTCGAGCCGCAGGAGTCGGGTTCATCATCGGCGTCGGCGACCACCTCGGAGATGCTGTCGTCGACGCTCACGTTCTCGACCTCCGCGCGCTGAGCTACGAGGGCGGCCGCCTGACGATCGTCGACGCGCTCTAGAAGTTCCCACGCCGCCCGTCTTGCTCTCGCTGGGCGCATGAAGCATCGTTAGGCCATGTCGTCTCACGAGCACGCACTCACCCACGGTCACCTCGGCGTCGACGTGCCCGACAGCCGTGGCCGCACCGGCCTCGACCGGGCCGGTCGCGAGCTGACCCGCAACCCGAACGTCGAGATCGAGAACGTCGAGGTCACCTCCGACGGGTGGCACGTGCTGCGTCGCACCACGTTCCGCTACCGCGGACGCGACGGCGAGTGGGCGACGCAGCAGCGCGAGACCTACGACCGCGGCAACGGCGCCACGATCCTCCTCTACGACCTCGAGAGCCGGAAAGTGCTGCTCGGCCGCCAGTTCCGCTACCCCGTCTACGTCAACGGACACCCCGACGGCATGCTCCTCGAGACCGCGGCCGGCCTCCTCGACGGCGACTCGCCGGAAGACGCCATCCGCCGTGAAGCCGAGGAGGAGCTCGGCGTCGTCGTCGGCGAGGTGACGCCCGTCTTCGAGCTGTTCATGAGCCCGGGTTCCGTGACCGAGAGCATCCACTTCTTCGCGGCCCCCTGGTCGGCGGGCGCCCCGGTCACCGGTGGCGGCGGCGTCGAGGAGGAGGGCGAGGAGATCGAATCCGTCGCGCTCGACTTCGATGAGGCGCTTCGCATGGTCGCCAGCGGTGAGATCCAGGACGCCAAGACCGTGCTCCTCCTGCAATGGGCCGCCCTAAACCTGCCATGGCCCGCCACGAACACCGACGCGCAAGGGGGAGCCCATGTCTGATTCGCTGTTCGAGGGCGTCAGCGCCTTCCCCCTCACGCCCGTCACATCGACGGGCATCGATGCAGGCAGCTATGCGGCGCTCGTCGAACGGCTGCAGTCGGCCGGCGTCGACTCCATCAGCGCCCTCGGCTCGACCGGCAGCTACGCCTACCTCGACCTCGCCGAACGGGCAGCCGTCGCGAAGCTCACCGTCCAGCACGCAGGCGCCGTGCCCGTCATCGTCGGCATCGGCGCCCTCCGCACCCGCGACGTGCTCGAGAACCTCCGCTCCGCGGAGGACGCGGGGGCCTCGGCGGTCCTGCTCGCCCCCGTCGCCTACCAGCCCCTCACCGAAGACGAGGTGTACGGGCTGTACGAGGACGTGGCAGCCACCTCGGGCATCCCGATCATCGTCTACGACAACCCGACCACCACCGGGATCGTCGTGAGCGACGCCCTGCACGCGCGCATCGCCGGCCTCGACCTCGTGCGATCCATCAAGATCCCGCCGGCGTCCCTCGACGTCGCCCAGGTGAGCGCACGCGTCACCGCCCTCCGCGACGAGGTCGGCTCGCCCATCTCCGTCGGCATCAGCGGAGACCCGTACGCGGCCTCCGGGCTGCTCGGCGGCTGCGACGTCTGGTACTCGGTGCTCGCGGGAGTGCTGCCCGAGCCCTGCCTCGCCATCACGCGAGCCGCCCTCGGCGGGGAAGCGGAACTCGCGATGAGCCTCTCCGCGCGGCTCGACCCGCTGTGGGAGCTGTTCCGCGCGCACGGCAGCTACCGGGTCGCATCCGCGATCGCCGCCCAGCTCGGTCTCGTGCCGACCGTGAACCTCCCGCGGCCAGTCCACGAGCTCGACGCCGCGGGGCAACGAGCCGTCGCCGGCGCACTCCGCGCTCTCTGAGGTGGGCAGCATGAGCCGTGAGTGACATCGTCAGCCTCGAGCTGCTGTTCGACACCGCTACGGAGACGCAGATCCGGGAGGAGTGGCGGCTGCTGCAGGAGCTGGGCGTGTCCAGCATGGGCGCGCACACCGGGGCGAGCAACCGTCCGCACCTGTCGTTGCTCGTTCGCAGCGCCTCGCCAGATGAGGTGCGGGGCGAGGGGGAGGGTACCGAGGCGGCCTCTGGTCAGGGTGATCCTGGCGGGCCGCCGTTGCTCGACGTCGATGCCGTCCGGGATGCAGTAGCCAGGCTGCCGATCGCCCTCACGCTCGGCGGCCCGCAGCTGTTCACGTCCGGAGCGCGCGCCGTCCTGGCCCGAAGCGTCGTGCCATCCGCCGGCCTGCTCGAGTTCCACGCCGAGCTGCACGCGCGTGCGGGCGACGCGGAGATCGCAGTCGACCTGCCGCACACGACGCCCGGGAGCTGGACGCCGCACGTGACGCTCGCCCGGCGCCTGAGGCTCGCCGACCTGGAGCGAGCGCTGTCCGCGCTCGAGCTGGCGCCGCTGCCCGCGCTCGCCACCGAGCTTCGGCTCTGGGATGCGCGCGTCGGTACCGTCCAGCTGCTGGGCGGCTCCTGACCCCCGCGCCCCGCCCTTGCCCCCTCTCTCCGCTCCGCACCGCCCGCACCGCCCGCTCCGCCCCGCCCTTGCCGCCGCCCCCTCCCATCCCCAACCGCAAAGTTGTGGCCCGTTGCTGCTCCCAGTGCCGGGAACAGCAACGGGCCACAACGATCTGGGGCGCCGCGATGGCGTGAGCTACACGGTGCGCGGACTACACGGCCGCGGGGCCCGACTCGCCCGTGCGCACGCGGACGACGTGGCTGACATCCGTCACCCACACCTTCCCGTCGCCGACGTTGCCGGTGCGGGCCGCCTCGACCACGACGTCCAGAGCCTTCTCGAGCGTCTCGTCGGCGACCAGCACCTCGACACGCGTCTTGGCGCGGAACGAGACTTTCACGGCCTGCCCGCGGTAGAACTCGGTGAGGCCCTTCTGGTGGCCATGCCCCTCCACCTCGGTAATCGTGAGGCCCGTGAAGCCTGCGGCCTCCAGAGCATCCTTCACATCGTCGACCTTCGTCGGCTGGATCACTGCGGTCACGAGCTTCATCGGCGTGCGCTCCTCTTCTGTGCTGGCGTTGTCTGTGCGTTCTGGTCGTGGGGGTCGCGCGTCGACTGCGTGTTCTGATCGCGCGGGGTGAACTCGGACCTGCCGAGCACACCGGAGCGGCCTGTCTCCATCATGGTCAACGTGCCTCGAACTCGTAGGCGCTCTCGGCGTGGATGCCGCGGTCGAGACCAACTGACTCCACCTCGTCGGGCACCCGGATCGGCACGATCTTGTTCATGACCCACGCGATCAGGTACGTGACGACGAACGCGTAGACGCACGTGACGACGATGGCGACGAGCTCACGCCACAGGAGGCTCGGGTCTCCGCCGAAGAAGAGGCCCGCGATGCCAGCCGGTGCCGCGGCCGCGCCGAGGAACACCACGAACAGGGCCCCGACGATGCCGCCGATGCCGTGCACCGAGAACGCGTCGAGCGCGTCGTCGACCTTGGCACGGTTCTTCCAGCTGATGCAGAGCGCCACCACGGCACCCG
Source organism: Pseudoclavibacter sp. VKM Ac-2888 (assembly GCF_015351285.1). Classification (NCBI taxonomy): domain Bacteria; kingdom Bacillati; phylum Actinomycetota; class Actinomycetes; order Micrococcales; family Microbacteriaceae; genus Pseudoclavibacter; species Pseudoclavibacter sp. VKM Ac-2888. The sequence goes on along the minus strand of NZ_JADKSM010000001.1, from coordinate 2,395,944 downwards.
TGATGAAGCCGAGGGCCAGCGCGCCGAGCGGGGTGACGGCGTCCGCTGCCGGGGTGATGCCGACGAGGCCCGAGATCATGCCCGTCGCCATGCCGAGCGTCGTGGCGTGCTTGTCGCGGATGCGCTCGATGAGCAGGTAGCCCAACGCGCCGGTCAGCGCGGACAGGGTCGTCGTGAGCACCACGTAGCCGGCGAGGAAGTTCGCGCCTGCGGCCGTTCCGCCGTTGAAGCCGATCCAGCCGAAGAAGAGGAGGCCGGCGCCGAGAAGGACGAGCGGCATGTTGTGCGGGCGGAGCTCCGTGTTCTTGCGGCGGCCGAGCACGAGGGCGAGGGCCACAGCCGAAGCGCCGGCGTTCATGTGCACCGCCGTGCCACCCGCGTAGTCGTGCAGGCCGAGGACGTTGCGCATCCACCCGCCGACCGTCTCGCCGTCGTCGCTCGTGAACGCGAAGACCCAGTGGGCGAGGGGTGCGTAGACGAGGATCGTCCACAGTGCGGCGAAGACCAGCCACGCCCAGTACTTCATGCGCCCAGCCGCACCGGATGCGACGATCGCGATGCTGATGGCGGCGAACAGGATGTAGAAGGCACCCCAGTAGGCGTCGACGGCGATGATGTCGCCCTCGGACGAGTCCGTCATGAACGACTCCATGCCGACGAACGCGAGCGGGTCACCGATGATTCCGGCGCCCCCCACCGAGTTTCCGAGCACCATCCCGTGCACGAACAGCACGTAGATGACGGCGACCACGGCCATCGAGCCGAAGACCATCATGGCCATGTTGAGCATGTTCTTGCTGTTGAGCATTCCTCCGTAGAAGAACGAGATTCCGGGGAACATCAGGAGGACGAGTCCGAATGCGGCGAGCATCCAGGCGAGATCGGCAGCGGGCATACATGGCTCCTTGTGTTGGGGTCATGGAGGGAGATGGCGTGCGGGATGCACGGGTGGAGCAGTCTGGGGAGGAGGCGGCTCGCGGGCGCGCCACGCTCGTGATGGGGCTTTGGGCCTCGGGTGCGCGGCGGCGGTCAGCGGACCACAGCCGCGGGAGTCAGTCGATGAGCCAGGTCGGGGAGGCCAGGAACCGGTCGGCGGTGAACAGTGCGGCGTCGATGACGCCACCGCCCTGCAGGTCCGGCGGGAGCGCCTCATCGCGGTGGGTCGTGCTCCAACCGAGCATCGTGAGCGTGCGCACCATGGAGAGGGCGCAGCCGAGCTCGAGCTGCGCATCCGTCAGTCGTCCCTCGGATCGATACCCATCGATCCAGTTGCGGGCCATGACGCGTGCCTCGGGCTTGTGCTCCTGGAAGGTGAGCGCCGACGCGAAGTCGTAGAGGAACCAGCTGAAACCGGAGTCGTCGAAGTCGATGACGATCAGCCGCTCGCCGTCCCGGATCACGTTCGTGGGGCGCAGGTCGGAGTGCACGAGCCCCCAGTCCTGCCAGCCAGCTGGCGCGGCCTGCACGAGGCTGAGGGCCGACATCTCGGCGCGCTCCAGCTGATCGAGCTGCGCCGGCGTCAGCGAGGCGCGGCGCCAGTCGCCCCACCTCGCGGTCGAGCCGAGGAGGTCGGGGAGACCCCACGTGAACCGGTCGAACCCCGCCGGTCGCCGCCAGCTGCGCGCGTGGTCGTGGAGGCGGGCCGTGATCTGCCCGAGCTCCGTGAACCACGGCGTCGCGTCCTCGACGTCCTGCAGGATCGAGCCGCGAACATGCTCGAAGTACACCGCCTTGAGGGCCATCCCGTCGGGCGACGGGATGCTCTGCGTCACCTGTCCGTCGGCGCCCGGGATGGGAGACGGGACCTCCGCGCATCCCGAGTCGCGGATCGCCTCGACCCACAGCATCTCCGAGCGGAGCTGGCCCTCACCCTCCTGGTAGCCGGGCTGCTGCAGGCGAACGACGCCGATCGGCTGGCCTGCCAGCTCGACGAGGTACGACGCGTTCTCGGAGACGGAGATGAGCTTCGTCGCGGCCTCGGGCGGGAGTCCGAAGGCTGCGAGCATCCCGTCGTGCAGCCAGGCGGGAGCCGATTCCCCCTTGACGAGGGCGTCGAAGACGCGCAGCCCCGAGACGGGTTGCTTGAGCGTTGCCTCGATCATGGTCGTCTCCTCGGGCTGGGGCGATTCGTGCAGCGGATGCACGGCTCGCGGCGGCTCTGGTGTGTGCCGGCTGAGTGCGGGGTGATCCATGTCTAGGTGCTGATTCGCTGAAGATGAGCGATGTACGGGCACTCGTTACACACGATTTACCAGGAGGAAACAGTGCGCTCGACTGGGCCGGACAGGATCGAAGCGCCGACCGGGCGAAGTGCGCCCGCGGGAGAGGACACGTCACGTGAGCAGATCGACGATCATGGACGGCAACAGCTACCGGGTGGGGGAGTCCTCAGCGGCGGCCGAGACCGAGGCCATGGTCGAGCGGCGAACACGGCTCCTCGGACCCTCCTACCGGCTCTTCTACTCGAACCCCGTCCACCTCGTTCGGGGCAGCGGCACGTACCTCTACGACAACGACGGCGTCGAGTACCTCGACATGTACAACAACGTCGCGAGCCTCGGCCACGCGCATCCGCGGGTCGTGGCGGCGATGGCGGCGCAGGCTGGCACCCTCAACACCCACACCCGCTACCTGCACGAGGCGATCCTCGACTACACGGAGGACCTGCTCTCGACGATGCCGGCGGAGATCGGCCAGGTCATGTACCAGTGCACGGGGTCGGAGGCGAACGACCTCGCCCTGCGCGTCGCCGCCGCGTACACCGGCGGCAGCGGCGTCATCGTCACGAGCGAGGCGTACCACGGCACCTCTGGACTGACCTCGGGCGTCTCCCCGGCGCTCGGCAGCGGGCAGACGCTCGGGCTCGAGGTGCGCACCGTGCCGGGGCCGGACACCTACAGAACCGCCCCCGAGCTCGTCGGCGAGAAGCTCGCCGCCGACATCCGCGCGGCCATCGCCGACCTCGCCAGGCACGGGGTGAAGTTCTCGGCCTTCCTCGCCGACTCCGTCTTCTCGTCCGATGGTGTCGCCGCCGACCCGAGCGGCTTCCTCAAACCGGCGTTCGACGCCGTGCACGAGGCCGGCGGCGTGTGGATCGCCGACGAGGTGCAGCCGGGCTTCGGTCGCCTCGGGCCGCGCATGTGGGGCTTCGCGAGGCATGACATCGTGCCCGACATCGTCACCATGGGGAAGCCCATGGGCAACGGCATCCCCGTCTCCGGCATGGCCGCGCGCCCCGAGGTGCTCGAGCCCTTCGCCACGAACATCCCGTACTTCAACACGTTCGGCGGGAACCCGGTCGCGATCTCCGCCGCGCAGGCGGTGCTCGATGTGCTGCGCGACGAAGGGCTGCCGGAGCGTGCGGCGAGCGTCGGCGACCAGCTGCGCGCCGCGATCCGCTCGGTCGGGGATGCGCGCATCGGCGACGTCCGCGGCGCCGGGCAGTTCACGGGCGTCGAGATCGTCTTCGACACATCCAGCAAGGAAGCCGACGGGGTGACGGCGCTCGCGCTCGTCAACGCGCTGCGCGAGCACCGCGTGCTCACCTCGACGGCAGGTCCCAGCAACAACGTGCTCAAGGTCCGGCCGCCCCTGTCGTTCCAGGAGCACGACATCGACCGGTTCACGGATGCGCTCTCCGCGGCGCTCGCGGACGTGCCGGTGCGCTGAGGCGAGGGCGCGCGGTCGCGGACTCGGACTGCGGTCGCCGCTGCCTGCCCCCGATCTGCCCTACCCCGGGCCGCCTGACCAACTTCAGTGCTCATCCAGGGCCTGGCCGGCTTTGAGGAGCGTGTTCAGCCGAATGAGCACTGAAGTTGGTCAGACGCGGCGGGCATCGCGGCCGGCGAGGCGAGTCAGCGGACGGCCCGCCCGGTAGAGTCCACGGCATGCGGGGGAGCGAGGGGTGAGCGGCGGTCTGGTCGCCGCGCTCATCGGCCTCGCCGTCATCGACTCGCTCAACCTGTCGACGATCGCGGTTGTCATCCTCATCCTGCTCACCGTTCAGCGACCCGTCCCGACGGGCTGGGTCTACGCGGCGGGCGCAGCGGTCGCCTTCTTCGGGCTGACGATGCTCGTGTACTTCGGGGCGAGCTTCGCCGGGACGCTCGTCGACGACCTCGCCACGTGGATGCGCCGCATCATCTTCCTCGGCTTCGGGATCCTGTTCGTCGTCTTCGGGGTGCGGCGCTTCCGAACTCACGAGCGCCGCGGCTACCCGCTGCTGCGCTGGGTGAATCCGGCCACCGCGTTTCCGCTCGGGGTCGTCGCGACGGTCGCGGATCTGCCGAACGCGTTCCCGATGTTCTTTGCCGTGGAGCGCCTCATCGACGCCGAGGTCTCCGCCCCGACGGCGGTTGCGGCGCTCGCGGCCTACACGGTGATCTACGCGGTGCCGACCGTGATCGCGCTTGTGCTCGGAGTCCTGTTCAAGGATCGCCCCCGGGAGCGCTTCCGCGAGGTCTACGCGCGTCTCACGACCGGGGAGGTGAAGACGAGCCGCAAGATGGCGACGCTGCACTTCGCGCTCGCGGCTGGCTGCTTCGCGGTCGCGCTGTTCTTCGTCTGAAACTCACGCGCGGTCGCTGACCCGGTACATAGCGAGGCGTAGCATCGAACGGAACCCCACTTCCGGGTTCGCGGCGCTTCGCGTCGCCCGATGACGCCGGGCTGTCCCTCCGCCCGGAGAGAGGCAGCGCCATGAAAGCACTGCAGTACCGCGCGATCGGCTCGCGCCCAGAACTCGTCGAGATCGACACCCCGACGCCTGCCGCCGGCGAGATCCTGCTCAAGGTGACGGCCGCTGGAGCCTGCCACTCGGACGAGTTCATCATGGGGGCCTCCGAGGAGGAGTACTACTTCAAGCCGCTCCCACTCACGCTCGGCCACGAGGTCGCGGGTGTCGTCGAGGCGATCGGCAGCGGCGTCCACGACGTCGAGATCGGCGAATCGGTCATCGTCTACGGGCCGTGGGGATGCGGCCGGTGCTACCACTGCGCAAGCGGAGCCGAGCAGAACTGCGAGAAGGGGATGCGCGCACCTGGCATCTTCAGCGACGGCGGCATGGCCGAGTACATGATCGTCGACGATGCCAGGCACCTGGTGCCGATCGGCGACCTCGACCCGGTCAAGAACGTGTCGCTCACCGACGCCGGCCTCACCCCGTACCGCGCCGTGAAGTCGGCGCTCCCGAAGCTCGTCCCCGGCTCGACTGCGGTGGTCATCGGGTCCGGCGGTCTCGGCCACGTCGCCATCCAGCTGCTCAAGGCGCTCTCCGGGGCGACGGTCGTCGTGCTCGATGTGGGCGAGCCGCAGCTCGAGCTGGCCCGCACCGTCGGCGCGGACCACACGTTCCTGTCGCACCCGGATGCCGTCCCCGCAGTCAAGGACCTCACCCGCGGCCTGGGCGCGACGGTGGTCTTCGACTTCGTCGGCATCCAGCCGACGGCTGACCTGTCCGCGAAGATGGTCGCGGCCGCCGGATCCGTCGTGGTCGTCGGCGTCGCGAGCGGCGCGGTGCCGATCGGTCAGACGACGGTGCCGCTCGACGTCACCGGCCGCGCCATCAACTGGGGCTCCAGGACGGAGCTCATGGAGGTCGTCGAGCTCGCGAAGCGCGGGGCCATCAACATCCACGTCGAGCAGTTCTCCCTCGACGAGGCAACCACCGCCTACGAGAAGCTGCACGCTGGCGAGATCCGCGGTCGCGCGGTCATCGTCCCGTAGTCCTCGTCTGACGGTCACCGGCCCGCCGGTCAGTCTGCCTGCCTGGCTGTCGCACCTCCCGGAGACCTGGGGTTTGCGCATGCTTGCTGAGCAACGAGCATGCGCAACCCCCAGGTCTGCGACTGGATGAGGAGTGCTGCAAGCAGGGTGAGGCTGGGGGTACCGTCAGTCAGTACGCGACGCCGAAGCGGGCGCGGCGGTGGGTGGGGGTGTTGATCTCGGCGACGATCGCCGTCGCGAAGTCGGCACCGGAGATGTTCGAGTCGCCGTTCGCGTCGGTGAGGAGCACGTCGCCGCCGATGCGGTACTCGCCGGTCGCCTCGCCCGGCGCCCAGGCGCCGAACGCGGCGGCAGGGCTCACGTAGAACCAGTCGAGCTCGGGGGCGGATGCGCGCAGGTCGTCGAGCACGCCCGCCATCTCGGAGGCCTCGGGCTTCACCGCATCCGGGAAGCCCTCCGTGTCGAAGAGCCTCGGGCCGCCCTCGGCGACGAACAGCGAGCCGGCGCCGCCGATGACACCGAAGCGCACCCCCTTCGAAGCCGCGAGCTCGGCGGCCTTCGCGAGGAGTCCCCGGGTGCGTCCCTCGAGTTCGCCGCGGGGTGCCAGTGCAGAGACGACGACCTCCGCGCCGTCGATCGCGTGCTCCAGCGTGCCGTCCTCGAGCACGCTGCCGTTGACGTAGGAGACGCCCTCGATCGGCTCCGCGGGACGCGAACGGCTGAACGAGGTGACCTCGTGGCCAGCGGCGGCTGCCGCCCGGACGAGGTGGCTGCCGGCGTATCCGGTCCCGCCGAGGATGGTGATCTTGGCCATGATGGTCCTTTCGTCGCGGCGGCCGTTTCAGCCGCCGAAGGTCACCGTAGGAGACCGACTGCGGGGAGGGGAAGAAGGCACTTTGCGGGGAGTCGGTTACCGCGAAGTGCCTTTTGCGCACCTCTTGAGTCTCCGCTGGTGACTGGGTAACCTGTGGATACTTCGAGGAAGGGTGGACCATGTCCGAGCCGCTGTGGGACCCGTACGTCCGTGACTGCCCGTCGCGGCGACTGCTTGATCGGATCGGCGATCGCTGGACGGTGCTGGTCGTCGGCACGCTGCACGACGGGCCGAAGCGATTCTCGGAGATCCAGGCGGCCGTCGATGGCGTCTCGCAGAAGATGCTCACCCAGACGCTCCGCGGCCTCGAACGCGATGGCCTCGTCACGCGCACCGTCTTCCCGCAGGTGCCGCCCCGTGTCGACTACGAGCTGACGGAGGTCGGCCGCAGCCTGCTCGGTCCGCTCCGCATCCTCACCGACTGGGCTGCCGAGCACATGTCCGACGTCGGGGATGCCCAGCTCCGGTACGACGAGAGCAGGGCGGCATGAGCGAATCACGCGTCGATCGCATCGCGGTGACCGGCAGCACGGGCGCTGTCGGCGGACGCGTCGCCAGGCAGCTCGCGGATGCGGGAGCCCCGCAGCTCCTCCTCGCGCGCACGCCGGCGAAGGCGCCCCAGCTGCCCGGCTGCGTCGTCGCGCCCTTCAGCTACGCGGATCGTGCCGCATCGACGGCCGCCCTGCGCGGCGTGCGCACGCTCTTCATGGTGTCGGCGTCCGAGAGCGAGACACGGCTCGACGAGCATCGCGCGTTCATCGACGCGGCGGCAGACGCCGGGGTCGAGCACGTCGTCTACACGTCGTTCTTCGGGGCATCGCCGGACTCGACGTTCACGCTGGCGCGAGACCACTTCGCTACGGAGGAGCACCTCAAGGCGTCTGGGATGGCGTGGACGTTCCTGCGCGACAATTTCTACATGGACGTCATGCCCATGTTCGTCGGCGACGACGGCGTGCTGCGCGGCCCCGCGGGAGACGGACGTGTGTCGATCGTGAGCCGCGCCGACGTCGCCGCGGTCGCATCGAGCGTGCTGCTCGCGCCGGATGCGCACCAGGGTGCGTCGTACGACCTGACGGGACCTGAGGCCCTCAGTGCGGCCGAGATCGCGGACGCGATCGCGCTCGCCAGCGGCACCGCCGTCACGTTCCACGACGAGACGCTCGAGGAGGCATACGAGTCGCGGGCGAAGTGGGGCGCGCCGCCTTGGCAGAACGATGCCTGGGTGAGCACGTATACGGCGATCGCGAGCGGTGAGCTGTCGAGGGTCTCGGTCGACGTCGAACGGGTCACGGGCAGGGCCCCCGTCTCGTTCGCCGAGTACCTTGCGAGAGCGTAGCCGAGGGCACCGATCGCCGAACCCCCGAGTGCGCTGATCGTCGGGCGCGTGATCACGGACGAGCTCGCGGGATCATCCGCGACGAGGTTCGCGTCGGGCACAGAACTCCGGTCGGCGGCTGACCAACATCAGTGCAGATTCGGCCCGCTGGGCCAAGTTGCGCTCGATTTCGGGCGGTTTTGCACTGATGCTGGTCAGGGAGGCGGCGCCGCGGGGGTGGCAGGAGCGGTCTGGGGTTCGGTTTCCGGCTCGGTCTCCGTCCTCGGCTCCGCTCGTCGGCGATCCGGGCACCGGGGTCGCGCTGGCTGCGCGGCGTGTCAGCTCTTCGTGAGGTCCTGGGCGAGCATCACGATGATGCCGCTCGGCCCGCGCAGGTAGGTGAGCCTGTACACGTCCTGGTAGTTCGCGACACCGCGAAGCGGAAGGCAGCCGTGCCTGGCGGCGATCGCGAGCGAGGCGTCGAGGTCGTCGACGGAGAACGCCACGCGGTGCATGCCGATCTCGTTGGGCAGCGTCGGCTCGGTCTCGATGGCCTCTGGGTTGAGGTACTCGAAGAGCTCGAGTTGTCCGTGTCCGTCCGGTGTCTGCAGCACGGCGATCTTCGCGTGGTTCCCGTCGAGGCCGACGGCCGTGGACGCCCACTCGCCGCTCACCTCGTCGCGGCCGAGCACGGTCAGGCCGAGGTCGGTGAAGAAGGCGATGGTCGCTTCGAGGTCACGGACGGCGATGCCGACATTCTCGAGTCTGATGGGCATGGTCGGCATGCTACTCAGCTTTGCCGAGCGGATGCGGGGCCTGCGCTACCGGTTCACTCGCCCGACCCGACCGCCGATTGGCCAGGTCGTCCGCCGCTCGGTCGAGGGGTCGCCCCAGAGCTCGGCGAGGTCACGGCCGACGGCTTCGAGGAGATGCTCCTGGCCGGCCTCGCGGGCGGCGCGGACGGCCGACCAGGTCGAGAAGTAGCCGAGCAGCGCATCCAGCGTGAGGTTCTTCTCGATGCTGGGGGCGCGGAACTCGAGCTCCTCGAACGGGAAGGGGAGGTCGCGGTACTCGCGTTCGACGAGGCGCCGTGTCGGCGGCCAGTAGGCGTCGAGGTCGTCGGCGTAGAAGCGCTGGGCGCGTTCGTCGATCGCCGGATCGTCGATGTGGAGGATGCCATAGCAGAGGAGTGCGAGGATGCCGCCGTCGGCGCTCACTCGGGTGACCTCGTCGTAGAACTTGGGCAGGTCGAACCAGTGCGCGGCCTGGGCGACGCTGACCAGGCTGGCGGAGCCGTCGTGGATGCTGCTCGGCAGCGATTCGGCGGGCGCCTGCACGTACTCGACGCGCGGATGCGGCGCGGCGTTGGCGATCTGCTCCTCGCTCGGGTCGAGGCCGATGACCTCCTCGAAGACGTCGCCGAGGGTGGTCGTGAACTGGCCGTTCCCGCAGCCCACGTCGAGGGCGAGGTCCGCGTTCGGCGTGAGCTCGGCCAGCTCAACGGCCAGCGACGAGGGGTAGCTCGGGCGGAAGTCGGCGTAGGCCCGCCCGCCCTCGGTGAACCAGTTGCGCGCAGCTCGAGTCATGCGCTGATGCTAGGTGCGGGGGCTGAGCGCTCGGCGGCGGTTCCGGCTGGAGTCAGGCGTCAGGTGTGGGGCGCCAGCTCGGCGATGGAGCAGGTCGGCAGGGCGACCCAGCCTTCCACCTTCGCTGCGTCGAGCAGGTCTGGTGCGACGGGCAGCGTCTTGCCGAGCGCGTGGGCGCGCGCGTTGAGGGATGCGGCGAGGGCATCGAGGGCGTCGTCGGAGCGGCCGAGGAGCAGGCGCTGCTCGTCGGTCGTCTCGAGCCAGGGGAGCGCATCCAGCAGTGCCGCCGCCGCCAGGACGCGCGCCTCCGGCTTGGTCTTGTACCCGGGAGTGAGCAGCCCCCAGGCGCGCAGGGCCGCGGCGGGGTAGACCTCGGCGAAGCGTCCGCGGCCGGAGCGGTCGACCTCCTCGCCGGTCGATTCGAACGCCTCGAGCAGCTCGGCGCAGTGGATGGCCGTCATGCCGAGCCGGTCCGTGGATACGCTCAGCGGCCACCGCCCCGTGCGCTCGCGCACGACCCGGTCCGTGTTTCGGTAGGCGAGACGCCGACGCAGGTCGATGCCGGAGTGCGTGCGCGCCCCCGTCGCCCGTCCTGCGTGCGCCGTCACGAACTCGACGAACTCGATGGGCCAGCCGAACGCGCAGTCGATGCCGATGCTCGTCGCATCCACCGACAGGTCGACGATGTCCGCGTCGTGGATGCCGAGCCGCAGCTCGGCCACGCGGGCCGTATCCGCTCCCCACTCGATGGCGGCGAGCGCCGTCCGGGTGGGCTCGGCGGCCAGGTCAACGCCAACGGTTCTCATGCCGCCAACGCTAGCGGGCGAGCCGCCTGGCTAGGCTGACGTGGTCGAGCCGCGTTCCGCTGCCCGGGTCAGGGAGGGTGCTCGTGCGTGTGGGCTCGTTGGGTGCGGCGCAGGACGCATCCGCTCATCGCTCGCTGGTGATCGCAGTGCTGTCGCTGCTCGGGGCGACCCTCTTCTGGGCGAGCAACTACATCGTCGGCGAGGCAGTGCTCAAGACCATGGACCCGCTCAGCCTCGTGCTGTGGCGTTGGACGCTCGCCGCCGTGCCGCTGCTCGCGATCGCGCACTTCGTGGAGCGTCCCGAATGGCGTGAGGTGCTGCGAGCCTGGCCGTGGCTGCTCGCCCTCAGCTGCACGGGGCTCGTCGGCTACAACCTGACGCTCTACGCCGCCCTGCAGTACAGCGATGCCTTCAGCGCATCCCTCATCAACGCGTTCAACCCGGCGGTGATCGCGGTTGCCGCCGCGGTCTTCCTGAACCAGCGCCTCACCAGCACCGGCGTCTGGGGTGTCGTGATCGCCCTCGTCGGCGTGTTCGTCGTTGTGAGCGGCGGCGACGTCGGTGCGTTCCTGGAGGCGGGGTTCGGGATCGGGCAGCTGCTCATGTTCGGCGCCGTCGGCATCTGGACGGCCTACACGATCATCGGCCGCCGATCGCCGCCGCTGCCCCCGATCACCTCGACGTCGATCCAGGCGGTTATCACCGTGCTCCTCGTCGCGCCGGTCACCCTCGCGACGGGCGGCCCGCAGCTCCCGGTCTCAGCGGAAGCGCTCACGTCGCTGCTGCTCATCGCAGTGTTCCCGTCGGTGCTGTCCTACCTGCTCTGGAACCGCGCGCTCGCCGTCATCCCGGCGGCCAGAGCAGGGGTGTTCCTGAACCTGATCACCGTGTTCACGGTCGCGTTCACCCTGCTGGCAGGACAGCCGTTCACGATCGGGCAGCTTGTGGGCGGGGCGATCGTCATCGTCGGCGTGGTCGTCGCGAACGCGCAGGCGTTCCGGCGGGCGGCTTGAATCCGCCTGTGTCGCAACGAACCGGGTAGCTGACGAGCGCGGGCGTCTTCAGCGCTGCGAGGTCGAGTTCTCGGAGCTCGATCGCGGTGCGACTGCGACGTCGGAGCCCTCCTGCCGCGGTGCCCCGCGGCCGACCAGCCAGCTCGCGACGGCGGCGACGGCGACGAGGGCCAGCACGGCGATGAGCGCGGACCTCAGCCCGAAGTCCTCGCCGAGGAAGCCGAGTGCTGGCGGCCCGACGAGGAACGCGATGTAGCCGAGCGTCGCGGCGAACGCGACGCGCGCATCGGGCCGGTCGCCCGAGGCGCCAGCGGCCGAGAGGGCCACGGGGAAGCCGAGTGCCGTGCCGAGGCCCCACAGGATCGCGGCGCAGGCGGCGACCGCCTGGCTGTCGACGAAGATGATGAGCGCGAGCCCTGCCGCGCCGATCAGCGCGCTCGCGCATAGCACCGCGGGCCGGCCGAAGCGGTCGACGAACGAGCCGCCCACGAACCGTCCGACGGTCATCGACAGGGCGAAGACCGCGAAGATGCCGGAGCCCCAGGCCGCGTCGAAGCCGTGTCCGTCGACCATGACCAGAGGGAGCCAGTCGTTGGCGCTGCCCTCGGCCATGGCGAGCGCCAGCACGATGACGCCGATCAGCAGCAGCGTCTTATCGCGCCAGAGCGGGTTGCCGGCTGGCGCATCTGCCTTGACGATGCTCGCCTCGAGCGCCGCCCTGCCGGTAGCCGGGGGAAGGAGGCGGATGGAGACGATGAGCCCCACCACGACGACCACGGCGGCGATGCTGAGGTGAGCCAGGATGGGGAAGGACGTGGCGGTTGCGACGATGCCGCCGACCGCGCCGATGGTGGTGCCGAGGCTGAAGAAGCCGTGCATGGCGGGCAGCGCCGACTTGCCGAGCTGCCGCTCCACGTCGGCCCCCTCGATGTTGAGCGCCACCTCGGCGCCGCCCATGCCGAGGCCGAAGAGGGCGAGCCCGAGGGCCACGACGATGCCGGAGGCCAGCGCCGCACCCGCCCCGATCGTCAGCGCGCTCGCCGCGACGAGGGTCATGCCGACGGCGATGACCGGGCGCGCGCCGAACCTGCTGACGAGCCGGCCCGAGCTGAGGATGCCGACCATCGACCCGACCGACAGGCCGAAGAGGATCAGCCCCATCTCCGCGGTCGACGCGCCGAGCGCATCCCGGACGTCGGGGGTGCGGGTCACCCAGGATGCGATCGTGATGCCCGGCAGGAAGAAGAGCACGAACAGCGCGAAGCGGCGGCGCTGGGGGGAAGCGGGCAATTGAGGTCCGTTTCAGATGAGGGGGTGTCCCTATGGTCTTGTCAAGCGGCAGGAGCCATAGGTGGCTGGTAGATGGTGCCGTTTCGGAGTATTGCGCAGAGAACGTCGCAGCGTCGTCTCGCGAGAGTTCACGAGTGCTTGGTTGTGGCGTTTGCCTTGCCCTCGTTTCCGGTCGTAGTACGACCTTGAAACTGGGTCTCTGAAAGTGGCGCGGATGCGGTCTTGTAGATTTCAGCAAGCGCTCGAAACTGATTGGTTGTGACGGTGACTGGACCGAGATCGCAGGCCATGGGTCGCTCCCGCTTCGACCAGACGGCTCGGGTCTATGGGGCGAGTGATGTCAGCTGCTGACCTCCAGCGCCAGAGCCTGGATGCCTGAGCCGCTGCCGGAACCGGTCAGTGACCGCCGTCCTGCTATCAGTCAATGGAACCGCGTTCGCCGAGCGCGACTGCGGCTTGAAAGATCTCCACGACTACGTCGGGGCCGTCGAAGGCCTGGCTCGGGTTTACGTCTTCCCCCTCGCTGGCCGCGTGGATGATGAACGTCTCGCTGATGAGCCGGTTGCCGACGACTCCCGTCTTGCGAGAGACGACGTTTCCCGTCACCTCGATCTTGCCGATTGCCCGGAGAACCACTTCACCTCGCAGTACGTTGGCCTCACGAGATAGCCGCCCTTGGAGGTCTCGAAATCGGCCGCGTCGTGCAGGCGGTACGAGATCGTGGTCATACGCTTCGGGCGGTCTAGACGGACGGTCATCAGCTTGCTCCTCGGCGTCGCGCTCGGCTCGTTCCCACAAGCATGGCCCGGCAGCTGCTCCCCCGCAAACGATCGTTTATGGGGGAGAGGTTGAGTCGGACGCCGTCAACGTTGTGAATCACAGCCGTAGATGTCGCCGTGATCACGGCGATGTATGTCCTGTCTCATGCGTGAATCAATTCGCCTCGTGGCGGCGCATTGACGCCGATCTCTGTCATCGACCTTGGGGAGTGGTGGTCGTTCCCGCCGTCACCGATTGATCCTTCGATCTACTCGGTGGTCGTTCTGTCGCGACGGAATAGGCGCCAGACCCTTGCGCCGACGAGCAGGAAGATGGCGATGATAACGATGGGCACGACGAGCCATTCCCATCCCCCCGACCACCCGATGCCGAAGCCCTGATCATTCGAGAACGCGTTGACGGGCACGAAGACGAAGGTTGCCTCCGCCTTCATCGGTGCAGCGCTATCCACCACTGCCAGCATGCCCCCGGCGAACGAGAGGAACACGACCCAGTACGTGCCGAGCGCTGCCGCGGCAGTCAACGTGCCGATTGACCAGAGCGGCCGCATCCATCCTCCCTCGCCATAGCGTGCTGCAAGTGTTCGCGGGGCACCCAGGTCGGCAATTACCGCTTGCACCGGCCGCCCATCCGTGTCGATCTCGTCGCGCAGCGTTCTCAGAATGCGCCTACGCTCGGAGGCAGAGACGACTCCCTCAAGGTGCCAGTCCAGACGAAGCAAGTACATGGATGCGCGCATGGAGGTCGAATGTTTGGCTTGAGTGAAGTGTGACATGCTCATTCCCTTTCGAGTTCGATGGCTTCGGACACGGCCGTAGCAGTTTGCTCCCACTGTTGTCGGGCGACCGCGAGTGCAATTGCGCCTGCAGCCGTCAGCGCGAAGTACTTACGAGGCGGGCCACTCGGCGACGACCTGGAGAACGTCGTGACGAGAGAGTCCCGTTCGAGCCGGTTCAGGACGGGGTATACCAGCCCCGTACTGACTTCGAGGTCGAGCGCCGTCAAGCGCTCGACCAACTCATACCCGTAGGACTCCTCCTGCTGAATGAGTTGCAGAACTAGCAACGGGAGCACTGCGCGCGTCAGTTGCGCATCCTGTCGAGCTTGTATGCGAGACACACTAGTAGTGAAGCATGAATAGCGAGAGTCTGGCAAGCTGATTCTCGAATGCGGCCACACCGTGCAGGAAATTGCCGACACGTTCGGGGTGTCCCGGCCCACGATCTATCGGCACTTGGCCGAGCACGTCGAGCGGGCCTGACAAGGGATCATGGCGCACCTCAGCGACCGGCAGAAAGCCGAGCTCGTGCGCCAACACCAGGACGGCGTGCCGTGGACGCGTTTTGCGGAGCACTCCGGCGTTGCGGTGCGGACTCTGCGACGCTGGGCCCCGCAGTGTCTGGAGGCCACTCGACCCGGCGCCGGAACGGGCACCGCCAAGCGGCCGCAGAGGCTCGCCTGCCTCGACTATCTGCGCGAGGGTGACACCCTCGTCGTGCGCCGTCTCGACCGCATCGCGGGTAGCGAGACGATGGCCATTCAGGCCATCAGTGAGCTGCACGCTCGCGGCATCAACATCAAGAGTCTCACTGAGCCCAACATCGACACGACCACGCCGATGGGGCGCGCATTGTTCGGCATCGTCGCCGTTTTCGCGCAGCTCCGCGTGGACACGATTCGGGAGAACACACAGCGCGGGCTCGCGCACGCGCGAGCCCAGGGCCGCGTCGGCGGCCGCCCGTCCGTGATGACGCCCGAGCGCGCAGAGCAGGCGCTGAACATGCGCGCCCAAGGGCACAGCATCCAGCGCATCGCGACCGTGCTCGGCGTCGGCAGCTCGTCCGTTTCGCGTGCGCTCGGTCGCGCCGCCGAAGACGCCAAGCTCGACGGCACGCAGCTCTCCGCGTAAGCGGCCTGCCCGCTTCTTCCCCGTCCTCCCAATACCTGCTGCCCCTCGATGGGAGAGGCCGCGGCCCAGGGTGCGGCTTGCCGCATCGCATGCGACGCGGAACGCTCTTGACGAGGGCCCCTCGCGTGACAGAATCTGCGCATTGGGGGAGAAGGCGTGGCTTCGAGCGTATCGTCCGGCTGGCCGATGCGGCGCGCCAGAAGAGGGCCGCCATGCACGCATGGCGGCCCTCTCGGGACGAACGGCCGTGGTCGACGGCCGGTGCCTACGCGCCGGTTGCGGGCAGCGCCTCGAGCGTCGCGCCGTTCGAGGCGATGAGCTCCCGATACCAGTGGAAGCTGTCCTTCCGCACGCGGTCGCCGCTGCCGGCGCCCTCGTCGTCGAGGTCGACGTAGATGACCCCGTACCGCTTCGTCATCTGCGACGTGGAGGCGCTGACGATGTCGAGTCCGCCCCACGACGTGTAGCCGAGCAGGTCGACGCCGTCCTCGATGGCCTCCCGAACCTGTTGCAGGTGCTGGCGGAAGTAGTCGATCCGGTACTCGTCGTGCACGGCCCGGTCGTCGCCGGACCCTTCGAGCACATCCGTCGCCCCGAGCCCGTTCTCGACGATGAACAGTGGCACCTGGTAGCGGTCCCACAGGTCGTTGAGCACATACCGCAGGCCCTCCGGGTCGAGGTGCCAGCCCCATTCGGTGGTCTGCAGGTGGGGGTTCTTGATCGTCGAGAACAGGTTGCCGCCCGTTGCGCCGTACTGCTCGGGGCTCACGGAGGAGACGAGGCTCATGTAGTAGCTGAACGAGATGAAGTCGACCGTGTTGGCGGCGAGGAGCGCCTCGTCGCCCGGCTCCATGGCGACGTGGATGCCCGTGTCGCGCCAGAAGCGCCGCACGGTTCCCGAGTACCGGCCGCGCACCTGCACGTCGGTGTGGAACAGGTTCATGTTGTTGTCCCACTGGGCCCGCACGATGTCGGCGGGCGCCGAGGTGGCCGGGTAGTGGGCCATGCGGGCGAGCATGCAGCCGACCTGCGCATCCGGGGCGATCTCGCGGGCGGCCTTCGTGGCGATGGCGCTCGCGACGAACTGGTGGTGCAGCGCCTGGTAGCCGACCTGGCGTGGGTCGACGCCCTCCTCGGGTTCGCGCTCGATGATGCCGCCGCCCGTGTACGGCTCGATGAGGGTCGTGTTGATCTCGTTGAACGTGAGCCAGTAGCGCACGAGTCCCCGGTACCGCGTGAGGATGGTCCTCGCGTACGTCTCGAAGAGGCCGACGACGGCGCGGTTCGACCATCCGCCGTACTCGGTGACGAGGTGCAGGGGCATCTCGTAGTGCGACATCGTGACGACCGGTTCGATGCCGCGCTCGCGGAGGCGCGTGAAGAGACGCTCGTAGAAGAGGAGGCCTTCCTCGTTGGGCTGGGCGTCGTCGCCGTTGGGGAAGATGCGCGACCAGGCGATCGACATGCGCAGTGACTTCAGGCCGAGCTCCGCGAAGAGCTCGACGTCGCCCTCCCAGCGGTTGTAGAAGTCGCTTGCCGAGCGCTTGGGGTAGCCGGCAGCGCCCGGGGTGGCGATGGCTTCGGCGATCTGCGCATCCGTCGCCTTCATGAGGGAGGTGATGTCGACGTAGTCGCCGGTCTTGCGGAAGGGGATGACGTCGGCCTGCGAGAGGCCCTTGCCGTCTTGGTCGAAGCCACCCTCGACCTGGTTCGCGGCGAACGCGGTGCCCCAGAGGAATCCGTCGGGGAAGGCGCCGGAGGCTCCGTGCGGGCTCGGGTCGGTTGCGGTGCGCTGCTCCGTGGTGCGGGTCATGCGGTTGCCTCCTTGTGGCTGGCCTCGGCGTCGATGGTGGAGAGGACGTGCATGAGCGCGTCGCCGTTCCCGCGCGTGCCGGGGGTGCCCGGCACGATCGAGCGCAGGCCGAGGTTGGTGATGACGATGACCGTCACGGTGTCGTTGGTGGCGCTGACGGCGTCGAGGTCGACGTCGATGAGCGGGTCGCCGATGGTGACGCGGTCGCCTTCCGCGACGTGCGCCTCGAAGCCGCGGCCCTGCAGGGAGACCGTGTCGATGCCGATGTGGATGAGCACTTCGGTGCCCTGGTCGCTGCGGATGGCGACGGCGTGCTTGGTCGGGAAGACGGTGACGACTTCTCCCGTGACGGGCGACGTGACGTGACCGCTGGTCGGGCGGATGGCGGCGCCGTCGCCGACGAGACGCTGCGAGAACGTCTTGTCTGGCACGTCGTCGAGGGGGATGAGCTCGCCTGCCATGGGGGAGGCGATGAGCTCGCCGCTCGAGGGCGCGAGGGGTGCATCCGTCGTCGAGGCGGCGCTGGCTGCGGTGGCTGCGGCCGCCGGCTTCTCGTTCGCCGCGACGGTCTGGGAGGCCTTGGCGAGGATTGACTCGTCGATGCCGAGGATGGCGGAGACGACGGTCGAGACGATGAACGCGAGGACGATGCCGAGGATCGCCCACCCGAAGGTGGCTCCGACGAGGCCCGGCAGGCCGGGGAGGCCGCCGTTGCCGGCGAGCACGTAGGCCTGCACGCCGAAGCCGAGCGAGATGGCGCCGCCGACGCCGGCTCCCGCCATGGAGGCGATGAGGGGGCGGCGCAGCGGGAGTGCGAGGCCGTAGAGGGCTGGCTCGGTGACGCCCATGAGGGCCGTGAAGGTCGTCGAGAGGGAGAGTGCCTTGATCTGCGCGTTCTTGGCGCGGAGGAAGACGCCGAAGACGGCACCGGCGGTCGCGAACGTCTGCACGTAGGTGAGGGGCAGGAACTTGTCGTAGCCGAGAGTCGCGAGGTTCTGCAGGATGAAGGGGACGAGCGCGTAGTGCATCCCGGTCATGATGATGAGCGGGAGCAGCGCGCCGATCACGAAGCCGGCGGGTGCGCCGCCGTTGTCGAGCGCCCAGTTGATGCCGCCCGCGACGCCGTTGCCGACGAAGGTGCCCAGCGGGCCGAGGGCGACGAGCGTGATCGGGACGACCGTGACGAGCGTGAGCATTGGCACGAAGGTCAGCTTCAGGAACGACGGGATGATCTTCGTGAAGAGGCGCTCAGCCCACGACATGAGGTAGACGCCCAGGAGCACCGGGATGACGGAGTACGCGTAGGAGACCGACGTGACCGTGACCCCGAGGAGCGCGACCGGCTCGCCGGCGCTGAGCATGGTCGTGAGCGCCGGGTAGACGAGCACCGCGCCGAGGGATGCCGCGACGTAGGGGTTCGCGTTGAGCTTCCGCGCTGCCGACACGGCGACGACGATCGGCAGGAAGAAGAAGACCGCGTCGGCGATGGCCGAGAAGATGAGGAACGTCTGCGAGCTCGGGTCGACCCAGCCGAACGCGTTGATGAGGGCGAGCACACCCTTGAGGAGGCCCGCGCCGGCGATGGCCGGGAGGATGGGTGCGAACACGCCGGAGATGAAGTCGAAGAAGCGGGTGTGCAGCTTCTGCTTGCCGCCCTTGGTACCGGCGGATGCATCCGCTGCCCCTTCCTCGGAGCTCGCGAGCCGCGGCAGCTCGGCGACGATCGCCGTGTGCACCAGCGGCACGTCGTTGCCGATGATGACCTGGTACTGCGAGCCCGCGTCGTTGACGCCGACGACGGGCCCGATCGCGGTGAGCGCGGCCTGGTCTGCCTTCGTGTTGTCCTTCAGGCCGAAGCGCAGGCGGGTGACGCAGTGGTAGAGCGAGGAGATGTTCTCTTCGCCGCCGACCGCGGCGATGATCGCTGCGGCGTCTTTCTCATACTTCATGGGGTGTCTCCTGGTTGGGGAGAATCCCGGCTTCACGCGGTTGCCCTCACGCTGCGGTGGATTCTTGGGGTGTTGAAAACTGTGGGGTGGATGCGGCGGTGCCGTGTCAGAGGAAGTTCGCGATGTGCAGGCCGAGGTAGACCTTCTCGGAGGCGCTCATCGCGTGCCCGTGGCTGCGCTTCACGAACGCATCCACCTTGTCGACGCTCGAGAACGCTGCCGGCTTCTGCTCGGTGAGGATGCGCAGCAGCTCGGCGTCGTCGCGTTGCACGGTCTCGCCGAGGAGCACACGCTGCGCGAAGAAGCGCACGTGGGTGACGAAGCGGAGGTACGACGAGTTGGCGTCGTCGTAGTGCAGGCCGAAGTGGAGGCGCACGATGTCGAGGATCGAGTGGGTGAGCTCCATGAGGCGGGCCGCGCTGTCGGCGGCGCCGCCGACCTGGGCGTTGATGACGTGGAGGGCGATGCTCGTCGCCTCCTCCTCGGGGAGGTTGACGTCGAGGCGCGAGTTGAGCTCGGCGACGGCGCTCTTCGCGAAGGCGTACTCGCTCGGGTAGTAGCGGCGTACCTCGACGGCGAGCGGCACGGTGAAGTCGCCGCCGTCGCGGGCGCGCTGCACGGCGAACACGAAGTGGTCGGCGAGGCTCGCGTACAGGCTGTCGCTGATCTTCGCGCTCAACTCGGCGCGCGCGCGGGCGACGAGGTCGGCGGTGGCGGTGAGGATCTCGGCCGGGATCGAGTCGACGATGGAGGCGAAATGCCGGCTGGCCGCGTCGTCCTCGAGCCGGAAGACCTTCTCGACGAGCGACTGGTCGACGCGCTCGCCCGGTTTCGAGCGGAAGCCGAGTCCCTTGCCGAAGACGATGACCTCCTGCAGGGAGTCGTCCAACGCGTCAACAACGTTGTTGTTGAGTACCCGCCGAATGATCATCTTGCTCTCCTAGGAACACGCTTGCTGAAATCGTCGTCGAAACAGCTGCGGTGTTGCCTGCGGAAGCAGTGACAAGCCGCTGTCACTGTAACCACATCCTCGAGACATGGCAAGCGGGAGGGCTACGGGGTCGTCTCGCCCGGGTAGACAACGCCAACCGCGGCCCGGGCCTGGTCGAGCACTTCCAAGATCTCGATGGATGCCTGCCAGGGCATCACGGGAGACTGCGTGGCCCCGCCTGCGAGGAGACGCGCGAACTCGGCGGCCTCGAACTGGAAGCCGCCTGGCACCGTCGCGTCCCACTCGCTGACGGTGGCGCCGCCGACGCCATCGGTCGACTCGTCCGTGGCCTCCTCGGACCCGTCGCGGTCGAACTCGCTCACGCGGAGCATTCCCGGAACGAAGAACTCCCCGGGCAGTTCGACGATGCCGCGCTCGAACACGAACTCCGCGCTCGACGCGGCTCGTCCCTCGAAACTGCAGCGGGCCGTGCCGACGGCGCTCGCGGTGCGCATGATGACGGATGCGGAACCGTCGACGGCGTACCCGGGAAGCAGGTTGCCTGCCGCGGCGACCTCGATGGGCGAGCCCATGAGGTCGTGGACCGCGGCGACCGAGTAGACGCCGATGTCGAGCAGCGCGCCACCGCCCTGCTCGACGTCCACGATGCGCGGGACGGGGGCCTCCATGATCCCGGCGAAGTTCGCGTGGGCGGTGACGAGGCGGCCGAGCGTTCCGTTGGCGGCAATCTGCCTTGTCACCGTGAACTGGGGGAGGAACCGCGTCCACATGCCGTCGACGACGAGTACTCCACGCTGTTCGGCAGCGGCGAAGACCTCGCGGGCCTCGCGGGCATTGAGCGTGAACGGCTTCTCGACGAGCACCGGCTTGCCTGCGCGGATGCACGCGAGCGCGAGCTCGTGGTGTGTCGAGTTGATGGTTGCCAGGTAGATCGCGTCGACGCTCGGATCCGCGATGAGCTCGCCGTAGGAACCGTACGCACGCTCGACGCCCAGCTCCTGGGCGAAGGCTTCGGCGCGCGACAGTTCGCGCGCCCCGACCGCCGCAATCGCCGACCGGGTGTGACGCGGCACCTCGTGCGCGAATCTGCGCGCGATGTGGCCGGCGCCGAGGATTCCCCAGCGCAACGGGGGAGCATCCGCCGGGTCGAGCAGCTCGACACCCTCCGCGAGGCGAGCGATGGGGGCGGGGAGTTCGGCGACGAACGCGGGGGTGGTGGGGCCGGTCATCATCCGAGTCTGGCATCGGGCGAGGGAGTGAGTCGAGGGGCGCGTCGTCTCGTGAGCCCCGGCGCAGCTCGCGGCGTCCGCCTACTCCAGGCCCAGGTCGATCACGACCTTGCCGCGGGCGCGGCGCTCCTCGAGGTTCGCGACGGCCTCGGCCGCTTCGCGGAGGGGGACGACCGCGGTGACCGAGGCGCGCAGCTCGCCGCGCTCGACGGCGGGCGAGAGCCGCGCCCACTGCTCGGGGAGTGACACGAGGCACTCGGGCATGAGCCCTTCCCAAGCCGCGCCGACGACGGAGATGTTGCCAAGCAACAGCCGGTTGGTCTTGACAGTCGGGATGCTGCCGCCGGTGAAGCCGAGCACGACGAGGCGCCCGCGCTTCGCGAGGCACCGCAGGGAGTCGGTGAAGCGGTCGCCGCCGACGGGGTCGAGGACGACGTCGACACCGCGGTGGTCGGTGAGCTGGCGGACCTCGGCGAGGAAGTCAGCCGCGAACACCGTGTGGTCAGCGCCGACCGCGCGTGCGAGCGCAGCCTTCTCCTCGGTCGAGACGACGGCGATGACGGTGGCACCGATGAGCTTCGCCTGCTGGATGAGGGCGACGCCGAGCCCGCCAGCGGCCCCCTGGATGAGGACGGTCTCGCCCGGCCGCACCTTCCCGCGGTCGCGGAGGGCGAAGTCGGCGCTCAGGAGGTTGATGGGCAGCGCCGCGGCATCCACGAAGCTGATCGATTCGGTTAGCGGCAGCACCCGGTCGGCCGGTGCGACGACGTACTCGGCGAAGGCGCCATGGCTGGCGACGCCGAAGACCCGGTCGCCTGCCGCGAACCCGGAGTCTTCGTCGGCCTCGGCGACAACTCCCGCGAACTCGCTGCCGAGCACAAACGGAGTCGGGATGCGGTGCTGGTACTCGCTGCGCGACTGCAGCACGTCGGGGAACGCGACGCCGGCCGCCCGCACCTCGACGAGCACGTGACCGGGAGCTCGGTGCGGGACCGGCACCTCGCGGAGCTGCAAGCTCCGTGGGCCGCCATCCGTCGAGTTCACGACCGCCCGCATCGAGGTGCCTCGGTCACGTGGTGCGTCGTGCGTGGGCTGGTCTGGCTGAGCTTCCGGCATGCGTTTCACGCTAGCCGCTGCCCCCCTGTGTTCGGCGATCATGGCTGCGCGGCCCGCCCACCCGTGGAAACCCAGGACCCGAGCGGTCGATCTGGGAGGTCCTCGAAGGTCTCCTCGGTTCCGGTGATCACGAATCCACGTGCTTGGTAGTTCGCCAGGGCGAGCGGGCCGTCGAGGGTGCAGGTGTGCACCCAGACCCGTGAGACGGGTGCGAGCTGGGCGCGCTCCGGCAGCGTCCACGCGGCGAGGACGCCGCGCTCGAGCAATCGTCCCCCGAGTCCGCGACCCTGGGCCGCCTCGTCGAGGCCGAAGTACCGGATCTCCACCTCGGTTCCCTTGCCGGACGGCTTCGGCTGAAGGTGCACGTACCCGAGCGGATTGCCGTCGCCGTAGAGGATCCAGAACTCGGTCCCTGGCTCCGCGAGCTCATCCACCCACTGGCGCCTCGTCCAGTCGAGCCGCTCTGTCCAGAACCATGGCCCGCCGACGAGTCCGTAGAGGAACCGTGCGTACTCCGGCGAGATCGAACCCGCACGGTCGAGGCGGACGTCGTCGGGAAACGCCCGAGGCTCGTCTCGGGGCTGCTCGAGCATCTCCAGGGTCGTGGTGGTGACCTTCATCGGGACTCCTTGCGCGGGGCGAGCTGGCTTGGTGCTCGGGTGAGCGCGAACACCTCGTGTCGCGGGCCACGCTATTGGCGTCGGGGGAGTTCGCCAAGTGCGCGGTCGAGAGCGATGGCGAAGGCGCGGTCGCGCACCAGGTCGCTCTTGGGCAGGCAGAGCCGTTGAAGGTGGAGAAAAAGCCCGGGCGGATGAACTGGTGAGAGCCAGTCCTTCCACCCGGGCGTTTTCGTGAGTCGCGGCTATTCGCTCGTCACGCGTCCTCGGCGCTTCTTCATGAGGAACGCCGCTCCGGTTCCTGCGAGCACGACCCCGAGGAGGGCGAGGAAACCGGCGAGGCTGCCGTCGACGCCCGTCGTGGCGAGGTCGCCGTCCTGGCCGCCGGCGTCGGAGCCGCCGTTCCCGGACCCGTTCCCGTTCCCGGACCCGTTGCCGCCGCCGTTGCCGGGGCTCGACGTCGGCGCGGTGGTCCCGGTGCCGTCGGTGGAGGTCGGCTGCGGCGTGGGCTCAGTCGTCGGCTCCGGGGCGACGTCAACAGGCACTTGCTGTGTCGAGATCAGCAGTACCGGGCCGGTGAGGCCCACCGCGTGCGTCTTCACCTGGCCGGGGTTCGGGAACGGCGCGGGAACGCCGCCAGCCGCTGAGACGGCATTGCGGAGCGTTGTCGCCAGTTCGATCTCGATGATGTTCTCGCCTGGGCGAAGCGCGTCGGTGATGTCGTGTGTCGTGTCGCGACCCACGTGGCGCGAGACCACGGTGTCGTTGACGCTGACGACGCTGGTTCCGAGCGCGCCGTCGATGTCCAGCTCCACTCCGGCCCCCGAATCGAACCAGCTCTCTGGCAGGTCGAAGGTCGACGTGTACGTGCCAGTCCCCGACTTGTCTTCGAGTCCCGGGATCTCTCGCCAGTCCTTCAGCTCAGTGAGGCCTTCGACGTGAATCGTCGCGCCTCCGTCGGCTGCGGCGCTCGTGACCTGGAGATCCCAAGTGTTCAGTTCAATGGGAGCGCGATCGGTACCGAGCTCAGCTGCGACGGACGCGGTCGAGCCGTCCGCGCGGCTCAGCTCTGCGCCACCGGTCACCTTCGTCGTCCAGACCGGGGATCCTCCATCATCGAACGTGAGCGGGAGCGGCTCGGTGTTCGTGATCGCTCCGGACCACGGCGCCTGGGTCGAGTCGATCTCGATGACCCTCGTGCCGAGCGGCTCCAGCGAAAGCGGAACGACCGTGGTCGTGCCGCTGGCTGCGAACTGGGCCAGCGGGTTGCGTTCGCCCTCCCACAGGTCGATCTCGCTGACCGACCCGTGCACGTTGATCTCTGGCGCGAAGTTCACGGTCTCCGAAGAGGTGTTGTAGAGGTAGACGTACGTGGTGTCACCGCTCTGACGGTACTGGGTCAGTACAGGCGCGGAGTCCCAGGAGACGCGGGCGGATACGCCGAGGTCTTCGAGGGCGGGCTGCACGTCGGCCTGCGTGGACACCGTGCGCGTGTTCTCCGACGCGAGAACCGTTGACATCGCCGCTTCGACCTTCGCGTTGCCAGCCTCGCCGCTCGTGAAGCTCGAGTCGACCTTCGGCGCATCGCCGACGACGACGACCGCGAGACCGCCGGTGGCGGCGTCGGCGAGCGCTCCGGCGGCCGCGCCGTCCATGCTCCGCTCATCAATGACAAGCGCCTGGTAGGCGGGGCCATCAGGGAAGAGCGTCCCATCGCGAACGGGGCCCGCATCGACAATTCCTTGGGGGTCGAGGTACTGCACCGAGTACCCATGGTTCTCGAGGCCTCGTGTCTCGAACAGCTGGTCCGGTGTCGTCGCATCCTCGCTCGGGTCGAAAACGCCTCTGGCGGACGTCGTGAGGAAGTCCGTGGAGTAGATCGCGACGTCCGTCTTCGGGGTTCCCGTTTCAAGAACCAGCGTGCCGCGTGCCCAGTAGTCGGTGAGCTCGCTCCAAGCTGCCCATTGTGGGTACGTCTCGTCGTTCCAGCTCTCACCGGTCAATCCCCAGAATCGGTCCTGGGTGGGCCACGGCGCGTCGTCGGCCTGGCTGGCATAACCGTGGACGTACGGCTGCGTCATGCCAGCGGCCCATTCCTTGTCCATGAGCTGCTGGTAATCGTTGAGGGTGATCTCGAAGGCTCCCTGGAACTGTGCGCCAAGCTCCGATGAAACTCGGTTCGCACCGCCCTGGTGGGCTCCGGCGACGAGGGTGCGCTGCCAGTCGAGCGCGAACCGCCACGTTGCTTCGTCGGACCGGACGGGGAACCTGTCTCCAGAGTTGAGGGACTCGCCTTCTATGCCCGCGCCCATGAGTGCCAGCTCGCGTGCGCTGCGGATGACGTCGAGGTTCTGACCGTAGGCGGGCTGCGTCTTGAAGTCGATGCCGTAGCCCTCGGCCCATTCCTGGTACGGCTTCAGGTGGCCGTCGACGTAGAGATCTGTGAGCGTCGTGTAGTAGTCGGTCCGGACTCGCTCGCCAGTCTCATCAACCGCGGCAAAGTCGGGAGTCGGCTCCTCGTTGGGGACCCAGTAGTGCGACATCCCATGTGCAAAGAAGAACGGGAGATACGCCGTGGCGTCGTAGCCCCGCGTCTTCTCGAAAGAAGCCAAGAAATCCTGAGTCCAGAACAAGGAATCAGCGTGCAGCTCGAGTGAATCCTCGAAAAGATCGCCACCGACCTTCCCGAGCTGTTCGCCGTTGTCGCCGATCTGCTGCTCGTCGAGGTACTCGGTTGCGGCCTTCGCGGCTGCCGGGTCGAAGGCGCTCGTGACATTCTGCTCGGCATCGCGTTGCCAGTATGCAAAGAGGATCCAGTCGCCTTCGGCAGGGGCGGCCCAAGAGATCGAGCCGTCGACAGCCGCTGACGTGAGGTCCACTACGGAGTTCGGATCGAGGATCGTCGACTTCTCCGGGGGAGTCGCTTCACCCGCGACAACCGGGCCCGCTTCGACGACGCGTGCCGCCGTGACCGCGACGAGCTCAGCGGGCCGTTCCCCAGACGCATCGTCGAGCGCTCGAGGGAGAGCGCCCGAGAACACGGATCCTGCGCTGACATCGACGCGACCGTACTGGAGCTCCTTCTGCACGTAGGGCGTTCCGATACCGGTGTTCGGCGTCTGCACCGGCCAGGCCGCGCCCATGGTCATGCTCACCTCGATGCCAAGAGTCTCGGCTTCATCGAGGACAACGCCGAGCATCTGGCGCTGTATGTCGCTCGCCCAGAACGTTGATGAAAAGGCGATCTCGACGGAACTGAAGCCTGCTTCGGCGATGGCACGGACCTCGCGGAGGGCTTCCGCCTCAGAGATCGGGGTCTGCCACCACCAACGCATCCCAGGCCTGGACTCGGAGCCGGGATCGGAGAGCTCTTCGGCAGAAAGAGCTCCGGTTTGGGTGACGGCGCTCGCGGGTGAGGCGAGCGGTCCCGTCACGAGTCCAGTCGCGCCGACCGCCAGCACAGCCCCGGCGGCACAGGCTCTGACCCAGCGGGGCAAGATGGGTGGTGTGGAACGTTTCAATGACATGCAGTTCTCCCTTGAACACGATGTCGCCTCGATGGCGCAACCGAATCAAGTAATAACTGATTATTTATAAGTAATCAAGAAGTTTGCTTGTCCGGGGCCGGCGCGGCGTCCGTCACTGCTGTGCCAAGGCCGAGAGCGTGCACTGCGTGCTCGAGTTCGGAGCGCATATCGACGTCCGCATCGATGAGCCAACGGGTGAGGAGGCCATCGCTGAGTGTCAGGAGGAGCGTCGCCGCACGTCGCGCGTCGAAGTCCTGAGGGAGCTGGGCACGCGCGGCACGCGCCTGTACGCCGAGCGTGAAGTAATGCAGCATCAGACGCTGGCGTTCCAGGAAGTAGGCATGCGCAGGATGCTGCTCGTCGGACGCGGAACTCGCGTAGTGGGTGAACAGCGCGGCCAGATGGCGGCTCTTGGCGCTGTTGCTCGCCGCACTGAGGAGCGCGGAGATCGCATCAGGCTCGACGACTTCAACCGCGTGCGTGTCTCGGTACCTGAGCAACTCGACGAACAGCTCGTCGCGACTGGGGAAGTGGTGATGGATCGCCGGTTGGCTGATGCCCACCTCATCCGCGATCATCTGCAGGGAGACTCGCAGATGGCCGTGCTCCCGCACGAGCCGCTCCGCCGCGGCGAGAATCTCCTCCCGCCGCCGGATGCCGGCTCGATTCGGCTTCCTGCCGGCAGGTTCTCCTGTTGCCACCACGCAATGCTATGCGCCTTCCCACGACCGCGGCCCCGCGCATCCACGCTGAAGTGGATGCGCGGGGCCGCGGTTGCGAGGCCCGTCGGATTACTCGCTCGTCACGCGTCCGCGGCGCTTCTTGATGAGGAACGCCACTCCGGTGCCAGCGAGCACGACCCCGAGGAGGGCGAGGAAACCGGCGAGGCTGCCGTCGACGCCCGTCGTGGCGAGGTCGCCGTCCTGGCCGCCGGCGTCGGAGCCGCCGTTCCCGGACCCGTTCCCGGACCCGTTCCCGCCGCCGTTCCCGGGGCTCGTGGTCGGCACCGTGGTCCCGGTACCGTCCGTCGAGGTCGGCTGCGGTGTGGGATCAGTCGTGCCTGTCGGGCTCGGCTCAGCGATGCTCTCGACGGCGCTGTTCAGCGTGACCGGGCCGACGAGGCCGGCCGGGATGAGGCCGGACCCGCCGTGCACGCTGTTGTACGCCTGGTACTTCACGTTGGCGACCGGGTCGCTGTTGTACAGCTCCTTGAGGCCCTCGCGGCGGTTGCTCTGCACGGGCTGCACGTCGATCTCGATGACATTGGAGCCGTTCACGAGCGCCGGCGCGATGTCGACCTCGTATGGCGCGGCGTACAGCTGCGTCACGAGCTCGTGCTCGGTGCCGGGGTTCACGCGAACCGTCGCCGCGTTGTTCACGGTGCCGAGGTTCAGCACCGCGCCGCCCTCGAGGAGGTCGGCCGCATCCGGGATCTCGACCGTGGTTCGGTACGTTCCAGAATCGGTGACGTACCGCAGCTCGTTGCCGAGGACCCCGTCGGCGCTCCAGTCGCCGAGGACCTCGCCCGTGTACTCGGACGTGCTCGGCTCACCCGGTGCGTTCGTGCCCAGGTTGTCTGCCGTGACCTCGAGCGAGAAGGCACCGAGCTGGTGGCCGACACTGCGCTCGGTCGTGTCGATCGACGAGGGGGTCCCGTCGGAGACGGCGGAATCGGCGATGCCGGTGCCTGCTGGCTCGCAGAGCAGGACAACCGCTCCGCTCGCGTCGAGCGTCGCCGAGACGACGTTGCCGTCGACCTCCGCGTCGAAGATCTCGCCCGTCTCGGGGTCGAGCCACCAGCAGGAGTCGAGGCCGTCGGCGACCGTCAGGTTGACACCCGTTGCTGCCTCCGCGGAGGTGTTGCGCACGTACGCGAGCTCGCCTCCGGTCGGCAGCGTGCGGCGCCCGAAGCGGATGTCCGCGTTCTCCTCGTAGGAAATGGGAGCGTCGACCGAGGCTGCGAGTGCCGCGGGGACGGCGGCTGCCTCGACGGCGCCACCCATGGCGGCGGCGATCTCGCTCACCTGAGCATCGAGGGCCGCGTACTCGCCGCCTGCGTAGCCGGGCTGCGCGGCGGGAGCTGAATCGACGAAGACGATCGGAGCGCCCGCATCCTTGAGCTTCTGCAGCGCCTGCATCGTCTCGAGGGGCACGGTGCCGCTCTCGACGAGCATGGCGTCGAAGGATGCGTTGCCGCCGTTCGCGACGAGATGCGAGCCGTCCCAGCTCAGGCCCGTCTGGATGGTGTCGTCGTTGATGGCATCCCACGCCCAGCCGTTTGCCTGGGCCGTGGTGACGGATGCGAGCGGCGTGGAGCCGCCGCCGAAGCCGCCGCCGCTCGCCAGCGCCCCGAAGAGGGGCATGTAGATCGCCACGTCGCTGCTGTTCGTGCCCGACTGCATGACGTAGTTGGCGCGCGACGCGTAGTCGTTCATCGACGCGTAGTAGTCGGCGATGCCGGCCGTGTCGGCCATCTCGACGCCGATCGTGGGCCAGGCGCGCCAGCCCTCCTCGGCGAAGAGGTTGTCGTCGGATGTGAAGGCGGGGTCGTCGTTGCCGCTGTAGGTGGCACTGAGCCCGTGGTAGAAGAAGTTGTTCACACCGCTCGTGGCCATGAGGTCGTACCCCTGCTTCATGAACTCCGGCGTGATCTGGAACGGCACCGAGCCCAGCGTGAAGACCTCCGAGGTGACGAGGTTCTTGCCGTAGAGGTGCGCTCCGGATGCGACGCGCTTCAGCTGGTATTCGTCGAGGCCCTCGGTCTCGGGGATGTCGACGTACTGCGACGACTTCAGGGTGTCGATGGGCGGGTTGTACGCCTGCTGGCGGTAGTCGATGCCGTACTCGCCGAGGGTGCTCGAGAACGCCTCAAGGCCCTGGAGGAACGAGTCGTTGAGGAGCACGCCGTAGTCGTGCACGATGCGCTGCGATTCCTCTTCGCTGAGGTTGCTGGCGAGCAGCGGCACTCCGCTGCCGCCGCCGAAGCGGCTGACCTCCGGAGTCTGCAGTCCAAGCGCGGCATACTCCGGTTTGACCGTCGGGGTTCCGTCGATGAGGAACGAGTCCTGGTAGATGGAGTAGAGGGAGGGGAGGTACGGCGTGATGTCGTAGCCGAGCAGTTCCTGCGACTCCGCCGCGGCCTGGATGAGATCGTTGTAGTGGCGGTCGGTGTAGAACTCGTAGCTGTCGTTGAAGGCCGCGCGGATGTCGCGCGACTCGACGATGTCGTTCAGCGCGGCTTCGCCGAGCCAGCCGTTGACGAGCTTCGTGATCGCGACCGGGTTGAGGTGGTCGACGATGTAGTTGCGCTTGTCGGTCGTCGTGTTCTCGATGATCGAGTTGAAGCCGTACGCGCCCGTCGTTGCACTGTAGAGCGCGACGATCTCGTAGTCGCCTGCCGCGAGGGTCGAGGTGTCGACGCCGAAGGTCGTCTGCCCGTCGCTCGGGTAGGAGAGCTGCGCGGTATCGAGGTCGAGCACCGACTGCTGCTCGTAGGTCTTGACCGAGCTGAAGTCGGAGGTGAGGGTCTGGTTGGCCGTCGTCAGGTCTGCGCCCTGTCCGGTGATCGGCGCGAGCATGACCGAGTTCAGGTGCACGTTGGCCGGGTCCCACTCGCCGAAATCGAAGCCGAACTTCTCGGACGCGAAGAACGGGCTCACCTCGGCTTCGGGGATGCCGAGCGAGAGCTTGCCCGCGCCGGTCGGGACCGACACGTCGCCGGACACGAGGGTGAGCGCGCCAGCTGCATCCACCCGAACGGTGGCCCGGCCCAGCGCCATCGTGTTCTGGCTGTCCTCGAGGTCGATGGAGTCGTCGCTCGCGAGGTAGCCGCTGCCGATGTTGAGGTCGACGGTGATGCCGAGCTCATTGGCGCGGGCGATGACCGCGTCGAGCTTCGCGAAGTACTCGGGCGACTCGTAGCCGAGGATGGCCTCCGTGTCATAGCCGGGCACAGCGTCGTAGATCGAGCCACCGAGCCCTGGGTTACCTTCGAGCGCCTGCGGTGTCAGGAACCCCTTCGAGAAGGCAACGATCTCGACGGCGCCGAAGCCGTTCTCGTGCAGGTAGTCGACCTGAGCGAGCAGGTCTTCCTGGCTGGCCGCGTTGCCGGGCCACCACCAGCGCACGCCTGGTCGGAAGTCGACGCCTGGCTCTGCGAACTCGGTGGGGTCGATGGCGCTGGTCGTGGTGGTGTGCTCGTCGCCGACGGCTGGGCCGGCGACGGCGAGCGTGCAGGCGACGGTGAGGGCTGCGCCGAGCGCAACGGCTCGTCGCCCTCGTCTTCGTGGATCGTTCATCTTGTGACCTCTCTGGCATCTTTGCCAACGACGGGGTGTGAACTGTCGCGCCAGCTCGTGGGGTCCGAGGGCGCGAGTGGGACCGAATTCGGGGAGTTGAATCGATTCAGTCGCGAACCTAACACGTGTTAGGCAATCTCGGCAAGGGAGAATGGTCGCCATGTCCTCAGGAGCAGCCGCCGATCCCGTCCCGCGGTTCTCGCAGAGGGACGTCACCCCGCATCCGCGGCGCGACCAGATTCTGGATGCGGCCACGCGGGTCTTCACGGTCAAGGGCTTCAACGCGGCGTCGATCCGCGAGATCGCCGTCGAGGCTGGCATGTCCCACACAGGAGTGCTCCACCACTTCCCCGACAAGGCGGTGCTGCTCGAGACGCTCCTCGAGCGCCGTGGCCAGCGCGCCGCCGCGGAGGTCGGCCTCGACTTCTCCACCGGTCTCTCCTACCTGCGCGGACTCCTGGCGCTCGCGGAACGCGACGTTGCGAAGCCGGACGGGGTCCTGATGTTCAGCATCGTGTCCGCGGAGGCATTGGCCCCGACGCATCCAGCGCACGCCTCGATCGCGCGGTGGTACGAGTTCCTCCGGTCGACGGCATTCGACGCGCTCACGGATCTGCAGGAGAAGGGGCTCTACGCTCGCGCCGACGTACCCGTCGAACTCGCCGCCGTCCAGATCGCCGGCCTCAGGGCCGGGTTGACGCAGCAGTGGCTCCTGGCGCCCGAAGTGGATGCGGCCGCAGCGTTCCGCGTGCAGCTGCAGGCGTACGTGAGCGAGCCGCTGTGAGGCAGGAACCGCGCCAAGAATCGTCGGGCTCGTGCAACGAAAGCGGCCCCTGCATCCACACGATCGTGGAAGCAGGGGCCGCATTCTGAGCCGAACTACTCGCTCGTCACGCGTCCGCGGCGCTTCCTGATGAGGAACGCGGCTCCGGTGCCGGCGAGCACGACCCCGAGGAGCGCGAGGAGGCCCGCGAGGCTGCCGTCGACGCCCGTCGTGGCGAGGTCGCCGTCCTGGCCACCAGCATCCGAGTCGCCGTTGCTCGAACCGTTGCCACCGTTGCCCGGTGCCGAGGTCGGCGCCGTGGTCCCGGTGCCGTCAGTCGACGTCGGCTGCGGCTCGCCGGTCGGCTGCGGGGTGGCCGTCGCCGTCGGTGCCTCGAACGCGACCGTGTCGCGGTACGGCGTCAACGTGACCGGGCCCATGAGGCCGGTCCGCTGCTGCTCCGCGGTCTGGTAGTTCGAGTCGCCGGTCGCCTTGACTGCATTGAACATCGTCGTGGCAACCCGAACCTCGACGCGGTTCTCGCCCGGCTCCAGGTGGTGGCCGAGGTCGATGCGTGCTCGGTCGGCCTGGTTCACGACGACCTGCACGCCGTTCACCCAGACCTGGGCAGTATCGAGCACGTCACCGAGGCTGAGGTAGGCGCCATCCGATTCCGTCCAGGCCTCCGGAAGCGTGACCGTCGTCGAGTACGTGCCGAGCCCGGATGCGTTGCTCAGGTCGACCTCGCCGGTCACCTCTCGCCACGACGGCAGCTTCCCGTCGGCGTCGGCCGTGATGTCGATGGCTGGCTGGTCGACCTTCTCGGTCTTGGATGCGGTCATTCCCGTCGCATCGGGCGCCGGGCCCCACGTCTGGGCGGCGAGCGACCAGGTGCTCAGGCCCTGCGGAGCCGCCAGGCCGGTCACGTCGGTCGTCGTCGACGAGCCGTCGCTGAACTCCGTCCCGAACGTGCCATCGCCGGTCGCGCGCACCGAGATGCTGCCGTCGGCTGCCGGTGCCAGCACGTCAGCATCGCTGGACACCGCGTGCACGGCGGATCCGTCGTCGTCGACGAGGGCGAAGATCGCCGTATCGTGAGCGGCGACGTCGATGGAGACCGTGACGCTGTCACCATCCTGCGTGAACTCGCCGATCGGAGTCACCTCTCCAGACCAGGGGTCGAGCTGGTAGGGGCGGCCGGTGCCCGCGAGGGTCAGCGACTGCTGGACAGCCTCGCCGGACCGGTTGTACACGAAGTCGTACGTGACGCCTTCTGTCGCGCGACGGACGAAGCCGAGTGCTGAGCCCTGGTCGCTCGGGGACACGGCGGGCGCGATCGAATCGCCGCTGAGGGCAGAGGGCAGCTCCGCCTCGGTGCCGAGCTGCGTGACGCTCGGCTGCGCGAGGAGCTCCGTGACGACCGTCGCCAGCTCGTCAGCTCCCGGCTCAGCGCCCGTCAGCTCGCTCGGCGCCTGGCCGACGACATACACGCGGAGCCCCTGCTTCGCGAGGTCACGCAGTGAGCGTGCCCCGTCGAGGGAGATCGTGCGCTGCTCGTTGAGGACAACCGCCTTGTAGCCGGAACGGTCGCCGAACAGGCCGCCGTCCGCATCCGGTGCCAGTCCTTCTTCCGCGAGGAACTGGGGCGCGAAGTAGTCGTAGGTGTACCCGGCCGATGAGGTCGCGGAGTCGGTGCCGAGCATGTGCTGCTCTGCCTGCTGTCCGCTCACTGACGAGCCCTTGAGGCCCAGGTCCTCGTAGTAAACGCCGAGGTCGAGCTTCGCCTGGCCTTCACGCAGCACGTACTGCGTGCGGGCGAGGGCGTCGTTGACTCCCGTCATGTCCTCCCAGTTGGCCTGGCGGGGTCCGAAGACATCGTTCACGTTGAGCGCGCCGAAGATATCCCACGGCTGGTAGCCGGGCCAGGTGCCGCCATCGCGGCCCGCTGTGCCCACACCCGCAGGTGCATCCGGGTAGGCGAAGCCATGCCAGACCAGCTGATTCACACCACCCGCGTAGCTCTTGTAGACGCTGTCGAGGAGACCCTGCGAGTACTTGCCGCCGAGCACTGAGCCCTCGCCGCTGTCGGAGAACTGACCACCGATGTTCGGGCCGGCCATGCCGGAGCGGTAGCCGCCGAAGAACACGGCGCAGCACTCGACCGAGACGGTGTCCTTGCCGGCGAGGTGGGCGCCACCGCTGACGACGCGGTAGTTCTGCTCAGCGCCGAGCGGGTTCGGGCTGCCGAAGTTCAGCGACTCGCCCTCGGGGATGCCTGATGCGGAGGAAGCGTGCGACGTCGAGGTGGGCAGGCCGTACGCCTGGACTCGGAAGTCGAGGCCATGCGTCTGGGCCCAGGACTGCATGGGGGTCACGTACTCGTCGACGAACAGGTCGCTGACGGTCTCGCGGTAGTCCTCGCGGGCTTTCTCGCCGACCTCTCCGATCTCGAATGCCGCCTCGTGCGAGCCCTGGATGCCGATACCTGCGAGTGCGGGCAGTACCTCCGTGGCGTCGTAGCCGCGTCGCTCTTCGAACTGGTCGAGGAAGCTCCAGGTCCACTTCTGCGACTCGCCGAGCTCGAGGGAGTCCTCGAAGATGGCGCCGCCTCCGACCTTGTCGAGGTTCGCCTTCACGGCGTCGGTGAGGATGTTCTCGTCCCAGAAGTCGGCCTGGATGTCGACGCCGCCCCTGCCGAGGTGATCCACCACGTAGTTCGGCTGCGTCGCCGTGTAGCCTCCGCGCTGTCCGACCAGACCGGATGCGGTCTGCTGGAAGTCGATGATCACCCAGCGTGCGCCGTCGGCTGGGAACGTGTAGTCGAGCTGGCCATCGACGACCTTGTCGGTCACGTCGACGATCGATCCCGGCACGAGTGCGGCGGGCCCCTCGCTGCCGGGGGCGCATTCGGCTTCGCACTGTGCGATCACGGTGCGGAGGCGCGTGGTCTCCGCGACGTTCACGAGGGGCGCGTCGACAGCGTGATCGCCGGAGATCGGCGTCACGCTGAGCATTCCGGTTGCGCCGAGGCGGTCGCCGACGGCAGTGACGGTGACGGTTTCGGACGTTCCCTCTGCCCCGAGCGTCACGACGTCGCCGATCGCGAAGCCACCGAGACTCGCGACGGTCAGGGCCGTCTGGCCTGCGGTCGCTCCCTCGGCGAGCTTCGTCGCGACCGAGGGTGGTGCTGTCAGGGGCGAGGGGAGGGCGCCGGTGACGGCCTCGCCTGCTGCGTGAGCTGACCAGCCGAAGATGAGCTGCTGCTCTGCCTCCGGCTGGTTGAAGCTGTTCAGCGTCGGCACGGTCGGCGGGTAGTGCGGCCCGAGGTTCTGGTCGACGATGAGGCCCAGCTCGGCGGCCTTCTCGGTGATGACCTCCATCTTGTGTGCCCACGCGGGGGTGCCCCAGCCGTACTCGGCCAGGAACGCGTTGCTCTGGTTGCCTTCGCCGGCGACGATGAAGGGAGCGACCTCGACACCGCCGGCGCCGGAGGCGGCGATCTGGTCGAGCTGCTCGCGCAGCACGCTGTCCTCCGTGTAGGCCAATGGCATCCACCACCGGAACATCGGGCGAACGGCTGAGGGCGGGTCAGCGAAGGCGGCGGTGTCGATGACGGGGACCGCGGCCGTGGGAGGCGTCGGGTCGGCCGTTGCGGGAGTGGCGAGCAGTGGGCTGAGGAGGACGGACAGGCTCGCTGCCGTGGCGATGGCGACGGTGCGCCGCCTTCGACCTCGTCTTGGTTGGGTCACGGAGTGTTCCTCTCCCTGCGCTCGGCAGGATTCGAGTGGTTCGATCGGAAGGTGAAACGATTCACAACTAGGCCGGAAGAACCCCGCTCCCTCGACTGCTCGAGGAAGCGGGGGTGACGGACTCAGGCTTGGATGACGGCTCCGCCGTCGGCGTTGAAGTTCTGGCCGGTGATCCAGCGGCTGTCGTCGCTGGCGAGGAAGATCAGGACCGGGGCGATGTCCGTCGCTGGGTCGCCGAACCTGCCAAGCGGGTTCACCGACATCTGCTGCTTCACGAACTCCGAGTACTCGGGCGCGAGGCCGTGCAGGATCGTGTCAGTGAGTGCAACCGGCGCGAGCGTGTTCACGCGGATGCCACTCGCCCCGAGCTCTCGGGCAGCCACCATGGAGAGGCCTCGGATCGCCGCCTTGTCGGGAACGTAGGACGCGTAGCCCTCCATCCCGGTCTCGTACACGCCGGAGACCAGATTGATGATGGAAGCTGTCCCCTCCGTCCTGGACATGTGCGGATGGCAGAGCTGCATGAGGCGCCACACGGCGACCACGCCGACCTCGAACGCGGTGCGAAGCGACGACACGTCCTGCTCCAGGAACGGCGTGAGCTCAGCTTCGAAGTTGGCGTTGTTGACCAGCACGTCGATGCGGCCGAAGCGCTCGACGGTTCGCGCGACATAGCGCTCGAGGTGCTCCACGTCGGTCACGTCGCAGACCACGCCGAGAACCTCTGCCCCTTCGGCTTCGCAGAGCGCCACGGTCTCGCGCAGTGCGGCCTCGCTCCGTGCTGAGATCGAGAGCTTCGCTCCGGCCTTCGCCAGCTCGATCGCGTTCTGCTTGCCGAGCCCCTTGCTGACGCCCGTCATCATGACGACCCTGCCGTGCAGGCGCCCCTGGTGCTGCGCCGACATCAGATCGTCTCCCCGGCGTCGGCGAGGAGCGTGCTGCCGGTCATGATCATCGACAGATCACTGGCGGCGAACAGCACGACGCGCGCGATGTCATCCGGAGTGCCGGTGCGGCCGATCAAGCTGTGGTTCATGACGTCGAGCTCGGGCAGTTCTACGCCGGCGGCCTTCGCGGCCTCCATGCCGGCGGCGGCAGCGGCGATGTTGCCCTCGGTCGGCACGTAGCTCGGGGCGACCCCGAGGACGCGGATCCCCATGGGAGCGAGATCGAGCGCGAGCGACTTCGTGAGTCCGCGTGCTGCGTGCTTCGAACTTGCGTAGGCGGCCATGCCGGGGAATTCGACCGTGAACCCCGCTGTCGAGATGACGTTGATGATCACGCCGCCGGAGGTGTTCCCGCTCATGTGCTTCGCCGCCTCGCGGGAGCCGAGGAAGGCGCCTCGGGCGTTCACCGCGAAGACCTGGTCCCACATCTCGACCGGCATGTCGAGGGCGGGGGCATTCGGGAAGATGCCCGCGTTGTTGACCCAGATGTCGATTCCTCCGAGCTCAGCGGCGGCGCGGGCGGCTGCGGCGGAGACGGAGTCCGCGACGCTCACGTCTGCGGCGGCGCCCATGGCGCGGTTGCCGTGCTTGGCGGCGATCTCGTCAGCTGCGGCTGTCGCACGAGTCGCGTCGAGGTCGACGATGAGCAGATCTGCACCGGCTTCGGCGAGTCGTTCGCAGATGGCCCGCCCCAGGCCCTGGGCGCCTCCGGTTACGACGGCGCGCCGTCCTCTGAGCGAGACGAGGTCCGAGATCGGGGCGTTCGAGACGTCGGGGAGCGGATGCGGCATGAGACCTCCACGTTGAGTTCAGGCGAGTATTGGCAGAGTATGTCAATACTCCGAACCCGGCAAGGAGCAACAATGTGGACATGAGTGAGACACGTCGGCCTGGGCGACCCGCGTCTGCAGATCCGCGCCAGCTCCGCGTGCAGATGCTGGAGATCATCCTCCGCGAGGGGTATGAGCACGTCACCATGGCGCAGCTCGCCGCCGAGGCGGGCATCAGCCTGCGCACCCTGCATCGGTACTTTCCGGCCAAGGGCGACATCGTCTGGTTGGGTGCCGAGGGTGGGCACGAAGCGCTCAGGCGCGAGCTCGACGCGGTTGACCAGGGGCTGGCGCCCCTCCAGGCGCTCGCCGTCGCTGTCGGCAGGGTCTTCGACCTCGAGGTCGAGGAGGAGCCGACCGCACGCCTCCGGCTCCGCGCCATCGCCGCGATGCCTCCAGGGCAGTCTTCGCGCCCGGATGCCTATCTCGGCTGGCGGCAAGAGGTCGCCGTGTTCCTGGCGCGCAGGGGCGGACTGCATCCGGACGGCCTTGTTGCGCGTGCCGCCAGTGCGGCCGTGCAGGCTGCCATGGCCGAGGCGCTCTCCTGGTGGGCGACCGAGGCGGGCGCAGATGAGGCCGCCCACACTGCCGTCGCGCGAGCTTTCCAGGGGTTGGAGGGGCTGTTGGGGTCAGCTTCCGAGGAGTGCGGCACGCCCTCCGGTAACAACTCTGCATCCTTGGCTTGACGTTTTCTGCGAGCGTCGCGTAGTGTCGCATCCAGTCGCTTGAAACGATTCACAAAGTCCGTGAAACAGCAGGCAGGCTCACGCCGCTCACCACCGAGCACCCCTCAACACCCCCGCAATACTCAACGAAGAGAACGGAGCCACCGTGACGAGTTCGCAAGTCGTACTCGAGCTGCGCGATGTGCAGAAGTCATTCGGATCCGTCGTCGCACTCCGATCCGGCACGATCGCCGTCGAGTCCGGTTCCATCCACGCACTCGTGGGTGAGAACGGCGCCGGCAAGTCCACGCTCGTCAAGATCGTCGCTGGCCTCTACCAGCGCGACGCCGGCACCTTCCAGCTCGGCGGCGAAGACGTCAACTTCACATCCACGGCCCAGTCGAAGGCCGCGGGCGTCGCGGTCATCTACCAGGAGCCGACGCTCTTCCCCGACCTCTCGGTCACCGAGAACATCTTCATGGGCCGCCAGCCCACGAACCGCTTCGGCCGCATCAACCGCTCGGCGATGCGCGACGAGGCGAAGGCGCTGTTCGCCAGACTCGGCGTGAACATCGACCCCGACCGCCCCGCCGAAGGCCTCTCCATCGCCGACCAGCAGGTCATCGAGATCGCCAAGGCCGTCTCGCTCAACGCGCGGGTGCTCATCATGGACGAGCCGACCGCAGCCCTCTCCGGCGTCGAGGTCGACCGGCTCTTCGCCATCGCCCGCAGCCTGCGCGACGAGGGCCGAGGGCTCATGTTCATCTCCCACCGCTTCGACGAGGTCTTCGCCCTCTGCGACAAGGTCACCGTCATGCGCGACGGCAGCTACATCGCGACGAACCTCATCAGCGAGACGACCGTGGATGCGCTCGTGCAGCAGATGGTCGGCCGCGAGGTCACCGAGCTGTTCCCGAAGCAGGAAGCCGTCATCGGCGAGCCAGTGCTCGTCGTCGAGGACCTCGAGAGCCCCGGCGTCTTCCACGACATCAACTTCACCGTCCGCTCCGGCGAGATCGTCGGCCTCGCCGGCCTCGTCGGCGCAGGCCGCAGCGAGGTCGCCCGCGCCGTGTTCGGGGTCGACAAGTACAAGTCGGGTCGCGTCAGCGTCGAGGGCAAGGTCGTCAAGCCGGGCTCGCCCGTCGCCGCCATGCAGGCCGGCCTCGCGCTCATCCCAGAAGACCGCCGCAAGCAGGGCCTCGTCGTCGACTCCGGAGTCGGCGAGAACATCACGAGCGTCATCCTGAACCAGCTCACGAAGCTCGGCGTCATCAGCGGCCGCAGGCAGCACGACGACGCCCGCACCTGGGCGACCAAGCTCGAAGTGAAGGCGCAGGCGCTCGACACGATCGCCGGCACCCTCTCGGGCGGCAACCAGCAGAAGGTCGTCATCGCCAAGTGGCTCGCGACGAACCCCAAGCTCCTCATCATCGATGAGCCGACACGAGGAATCGACGTCGGCACCAAGTCAGAAGTGCACCGCCTGCTCTCCGAGCTCGCGGGCACCGGAATGGGAATCCTCATGATCTCCTCGGAGCTCCCAGAGGTCCTCGGCATGGCAGACCGCGTGCTCGTCATGCACGAAGGCCGCATCGCCCAGGAAATCGACCGCAGCCAGGCGACCAGCGAAAGCGTCATGCGCGCCGCGACCGGCGCAGTGACGGTGGTGCTCTGATGACCACGACCACCACCCAGGGGCCGCACCCCACCGCCGGCGCGCCCATGCCGCCCAAGAAGGCCATCCGCTTCGGCAACTTCGGCAAGGCCCGCGAGCTCGGCATCCTCCTCGCCCTCGCGGTCGTCCTCATCGTCGCGACCATCGCCAACCCGAACTTCCTCTTCAGCCCCGACGGCTGGAGAGACCTGTTCCTCACGCCGTCCATCCTGCTGCTCGTCGCAGTCGGCCAGGCGATCGTGCTCATCACCCGCAACGTCGACCTGTCGGTCGGCTCCGTGATCGGCCTCACCGCCTTCCTCACGGGCCGACTGTTCATCGACTACCCGGGCATCCCGATCCCCGTCGTCGTCGTCGCGGCAGTGCTGTTCGGCGCGATCCTCGGCTTCGTCAACGGCGCACTCGTCGCCTACGTGCGAGTGCCGGCCATGGTGATCACGCTGGGCACGCTCTACGCGTACCGCGGCATCAACGTCATGTGGGCCGGCTCGAGCCGCATCAACGCAAGCGACATGCCCCGCGACTTCCTCGC
The DNA here is from genome assembly GCF_015351285.1 of Pseudoclavibacter sp. VKM Ac-2888. Taxonomy (NCBI): domain Bacteria; kingdom Bacillati; phylum Actinomycetota; class Actinomycetes; order Micrococcales; family Microbacteriaceae; genus Pseudoclavibacter; species Pseudoclavibacter sp. VKM Ac-2888. The sequence goes on along the minus strand of NZ_JADKSM010000001.1, from coordinate 2,355,982 downwards.
ACTCGGCACGGGTCAGATCCTGACCATCCCGATCCTCACGATCATCGCCGTCATCGTGCTCGCCATCGCCGCCTGGGTCATGAAGAACACGCGAGCGGGCCGCGAGTTCTACGCCATCGGCTCCGACCCGGACGCCGCGAAGCTCTACGGCCTCCCCGACGTGCGCCGCGTGCTCACCGCGTTCGTACTCTCGGGCGCACTCGCCGGCCTCGCCGGTGTCTTCTACGCCGCCCGCTACGGCACGGTCAGCTCGCAGGCCGGTGCCGGTTGGGAACTGGATGCGGTGGGCGCCGCCGTCATCGGAGGCGTCGCCATCACCGGCGGCGTCGGAACCCTGTGGGGCGCCGCCATCGGCGCGATGCTCCTCATGACCATCAACCGAGTGCTCCCGCTCGTCGGCATCCCGGACTTCTGGCAGCGCGCCGTCGTCGGTGTGCTCATCCTCGCCGCGATCGTCCTCGACCGCGTCCTCGCCATCCGCCAATCCCGCAAGCTCGTCGAAGCGAGGGAGGAATCATGACCGCTCTCACGACCCCAACGTCGTCCGCTGCAACGCAGCGCACCATCGAGAACTACTCGCAGCCAGCCTGGCGTCGGATGCTGTTCACTCGCGAGATGGCGATCGTCGCCCTCCTCGTCGTCGTGTGCGTCGTCTCGATGTCCGCGGTCAAGGGCTTCTCGCAGCCCATCACCATCACGTACCTGCTCATGGACGTCGCCGCGGTGCTCATCATCGCCCTGCCGATGACGCTCATCATGATCACGGGCGAGATCGACCTGTCGGTCGGCTCCATGGTCGGCCTCGCGAGCGTCACCACGGGTGCCCTGTACCAGGCTGGCGTGCCGTTCGAAATCGCCGCCCTCGCCGCCCTCATCGTCGGCGTCGTCGGCGGAGCCTTCAACGGCTTCCTCGTCACGAAGGTCGGCCTGCCGTCGCTCGCCGTCACCATCGGTACCCTCGCCCTCTTCCGCGGCATCGCCGTCGGCGTGCTCGGCACCGCCGCGGTCACCTCGTTCCCCGAGTTCTGGACGGACATCGCGAAGGCCAAGATCGTGGGCACGCCCATCCCGGCCATCATGATCCCGTTCCTCATCCTGCTCGCGATCTTCATCATCGTGCTCCACTACACGCCCTTCGGCCGCGGCGTCTATGCCATCGGCCTCTCGAAGGAAGCCGCCCACTTCTCGGGCGTGCCCGTCGGCCGCACGAAGTTCGTCCTCTTCGTGCTCGCAGGCGGCCTCGCCGCCCTCGCCGGCATCTACTTCACGCTGCGCTACGGCTCAGCGCGAGGCGACAACGCGACCGGCCTCGAACTGCAGGTCATCGCAGCCGTCGTCCTCGGTGGCGTGTCCGTCTTCGGCGGACGCGGCAAGCTCTACGGAGTCGTCGCGGCAGTCCTCCTCATCGGCGTCCTCGCCAGCGCCCTGCGCCTCGCGAACGTCACCTCCGACGTCATCAACATCATCACCGGAGTGCTCCTCGTGGCCTCCGTCGTCGGAGCAAGCCTCCTGCCCAGGATCCGCCGCAAGCGGCCCAAGGCAGAGAAACCGCTGGTCGGCACGACCAGCGGGACAGTTCCCAAGGGCTGATCGCCTCCCAAGAACTGCAGCCCCACCTCAAACCCAACACGCAACACCCCAACCGTCGCCCGGAACACCGAGCGGCTCAGTACCCGAAGGGAACCCCCATGAAGCTCGCAACGAAGCGGCTGAGCGCAGCAGGCGCACTCGCAGTAAGCGCTGCACTCGTGCTCACTGGATGCACCACCGGCGGCGACGACACCGCCGCAGGCGGCGGAGACACCGGCAACCTCACCGTCACCTTCCTCCCGAAGAACCTCGGAAACCCCTACTTCGAGGCGTCCTCCGTCGGCGGACAGGCAGCCGCCACCGAGTTCGGCGGAACGTTCGCCGAGGTCGGCCCGTCGGAAGCCACCCCCGACGCGCAGGTCAGCTACATCAACACGCTCACGCAGCAGGCCGTCGGCGGCATCGTCATCTCCGCCAACGACCCCGAAGCGATCTGCGACGCCCTCAACGAGGCACGCGAAGCCGGCACGAAGGTCGTCACCTTCGACTCCGACACGAACCCCGAGTGTCGCGACCTGTTCGTGAACCAGGCAGACGCTGACGGCATCGCGAAGGCGCAGATCGACCTCATCGCCGAGCAGATCGGCGGATCTGGCGAGATCGCCATCCTCTCCGCCGCGGCCAACGCCACGAACCAGAACGCCTGGATCGAGAAGATGGAAGCGTACGTCGGCACCGAGTACCCCGACATCACCATCGTCGAGACCGTCTACGGCGACGACGACGACCAGACCTCGTTCGACAAGACCGCAGCGCTCCTCCAGACGCACCCGAACCTCAAGGGCATCGTCTCGCCCACGACGGTCGGCATCGCGGCTGCGGCACGCTACATCCAGACCTCTGACTTCAAGGGCAAGGTCGCGGTGACCGGTCTCGGCACGCCGAACCAGATGCGCGAGTTCGTCGAAGACGGCACCGTCACCTCGTTCGCGCTCTGGAACCCGGAAGACCTCGGCTACCTGTCGGCGTTCGCCGCCCAGGCGCTCATCGCCGGCGACATCACCGGCGCCGAGGGTGACACCTTCGAAGCCGGCAAGCTCGGCGAGTACACGGTCGGCGCCGACGGCGTCGTCCTCCTCGGCGACCCCTTCGTCTTCGACAAGGCCAACATCGGCGACTTCAGCTTCTAGGAGCTGACGAGCTTCTCGAAGCAGGATGCGGGGGCCAGTCGCCCCGCTGAGCTGAACTGCGGACGCCGCGCCGGGACCATCTCCCGGCGCGGCGTTCGCGCATCCCGGCCCAAGTCCCGGCGCGCGTCGTGTCCACGTCCGCGTCCGCGCGGCCCTGCCCGGCATGGTCCGGGGTCACGAACTCCGGGAACACGAACGCAGATAGGAAGAACCACATGCCAAGAATCGGATTCCAGCTGAAGGTCGCACCTCAGCACATCGACGAGTACGTGCGCCGTCACGCGGAGGTGTGGCCGGAGATGCTCGCCGAGATCGCCGCCGCCGGCCGCCGCAACTACTCCCTGTTCCTCGCTCCGGACGGCACCCTGTTCGGCAGCTACGACGTCGACGACGAGGCGGCGGCGAACGCCTACCTCGCGGCCTCGCCGGTCGCGGCGCGCTGGGAAGCGGACATGTCGCAGTTCTTCGACGGCCTCGAGGGCCGCGCCGACCAGGCGGCGTCGCCCCTCGTCGAGGTCTTCAACCTCGAAGACCAGCTCGGCGCGTAGCGGTCCGTCCCCGAGGCGCTGCCGCCGGCGCCGCTGCCGCTGGCGCCGTCGCGTCCGCGTTGCGCGCGATGGGTCACGTTCGCCCCACTCGACGCTGCATCCATCGCCGATGGGTCACTTTCACCCCGCTCCGCCGCCCTGTCTGCCGCCAATGGGTCACTTTCGCCCCGTTCCGCCACCCTTTCTGCGGCCGATGGGTCACTTTGACCCGGTTTTGGCGCCCGCTACGGGGGGAAAGTGACCCAATCAGCGGAGGTTGTGGTGTGGAGGGGTCGTCGACCGGGTCCTCCGCCGTGGATGGGTCACTTTCGCCCCGCTCGGTATCCGCATCCGCCGGGATGGGGCACTTCCACCCCGTTTTGGCGCCCGCTACGGGGTGAAAGTGACCCAATTGGCGGTGGTCGTGGCGCGGAGGGGCCGTCGACCTGGCTGGCCCTGCGCCGGAATTGGGCACTTTCGTCCGGCTTCGCCACTGCATCTGCGGCATCCAGTGCGTCCGGCCCGGATGGGGCGGTCACTTTCGCCCCGTTCGGCATCCGCATCTCCCGGGATGGGTCACTTTCCCCCGTTTCGCCACCCTGTCTGCCGTGGATGGGGCGCTTTCGCCCCGTTCTGGCGCCCGATACGGGGTGAAAGTGACCCATTCAGAGGAGGTCGTGGTGTGGAGGGTTCGTCGACCGGGCTCTGCGCCGTGAATGGGTCACTTTCGTCCCACTCCGCTGCCGCATCCCCCGCATCCACCGCCGATGGGTCATTTTCGCCCCGTTTTGGCGTTCGGCACGGGGTGAAAGTGACCTAATCAGCGGAGGGGGTGGCGCGGAGAGCGTGCCGCGACGGGAGGCACGACCGGCTCGTCGATGTCGCGGCCGTGCCACAGGTCGCCGCACTCCACCACGACAGCGCCCTGCTCGGCCAGGTACCGGCCCGCGCCTCGGTCACCGTCGAGCGTCGATGCGAGGGCGGCCCAGTGCGTGCGCCCGATGAGCACCGGATGCCCGGGCTCGCCGCGGTAGGTCGCCCGGGCGAGTACCGCACCCGCGCTGAGGACCCTCCGGCAGGACGCGACTGACAGGTCGGGCGTATCGACGGGAACAAGCAGGACGGCGTCCGCGTCGGTCATGGCGGCCGCGTGAAGCGCGGCGCGGACCGAGGCGGCGAGCCCTCCAGACCACTCCGGCACGGGCACAACCGTCGCGCTCGCCGGTACGAGCGCGGCCGCCTCCGAGCGACCGGCGCCCAGGGCGACCAGCACATCAGAGCATCCGGCCCTGAGCAAGGTCTCCACGGCGCGCGCAACCCAGGGTGTGCCGTCGGGCAGGGATGCCAGGGCCTTCGGCCCGCCGAATCGCGACCCGGCGCCGGCCGCGAGGACAACTCCGCACACGTTCATTTGCGCACCGTTTTCCGCGCGGCTGGGGTGGATGCGCTTGGGTTGGTCTCGCCGCGGGTTTGGGTCGTGGGTCTGTTGGCGCGTCCGCTGCGTCGCGGACGGGCGCCGGCCGCGAGGACAACTCCGCACACGTTCATTTGCGCACCGTTTTCCGCGCGGCTGGGGTGGATGCGCTTGGGTTGGTCTCGCCGCAGCTGCACGCCGCAGGCACGAGCCCAGGGTCCATCCGCGCCCCCGCCGCAGACCTGTGCTTCCGCCACCCGCATTCGCCAGCCCAGGCGCAGGAACCCGGACTGCGCACAACCCCCGCCAAGCCCCTGGCCCCGACCTCCGAACTCCGCAGCCCGACCTCCGAACCTCGCCCCCAGCACCAGCACCAGCACCCCCACCCCACCCCGCACCCGTCACCGCTCACGAGGCGACGCGCGCTCCCAGCGGTCGGTGAACCGGCCCCGACAGCTCGGACAGGCGGCGACCGGATGCGCCGTGCCGGTCGGCGACGATCTCGGCGAGGATCGAGAGGGCCGTCTCCTCGGGGGAGCGCCCGCCCAGGTCGAGCCCGATCGGCGAGCGCAGCCGCTCCAGCTGCTCGGCTGGCACGGCCTCGGCGGCGGGTGCCGATGTGTCGGTGAGCCGCTCGAGCCGCTCCTCATGGGTCCGACGGCTCCCCATGACACCGACATAGCCGGCGGCAGAGGCCAGGGCGACGCGCAGCGCGGGCACGTCGAACTTCGGGTCGTGCGTGAGGACGCACACGGCGGTGCGCGCGTCCACCTCCGCGGTCTCCAGGTAGCGGTGCGGCCAGGCGACAACCACCTCGGCGCCCGGGAACCGGGCCGTCGTCGCGAACACCTCGCGCGGGTCGACGACGGTGACCTGCATGCCCGCGGCGATCGCGATGCGGGAGAGCGCCACGGCGAACTCGACCGCGCCCACGATGATCAGCCGGGGCGGCGAGCCGAGGGCGATCGTCACGGCTCCCGACGAGGGCGGCGATGCCTGGTCGATCACGCCGCGGCCCACGTCGGCTCCGGCGACCGTCAGCGTGTAGCTCGCGGGCATCGCGCGCGCCTCACGCTCCGCCAGCAGCAGCACGTCAGCGGCCGCCGCGCTGCCCGGCAGGACTGGGCGGACCAGGACCTCGATGACCCCGCCGCAGCTCAGCCCAACAGAGAACGCGGCCGCCGAGCTGTACCCGAAGGTCTCGACGCTCGCGCTGCCGCTCTGGATCGCGTGCAGGCACTGCTCGAAGACGGCCCCCTCCACGCATCCGCCGGACACGTTGCCGAACACCTCGCCGTCAGCCGACACGATCATGCTCGCGCCCACCTCGCGGGGCGCGCTGCCGCTGACGGCGACGAGCGTCGCCATCGCGAACGGTCGACCTCGGCGCGACCACTCGGCGCCCATCGGCAGGATTCCACGCATGACGAAACGCTAAGCCGGGCCCATTGCGTGGCTGTTGCGGGCACGTGAAGGTCGTCACGATCTCCGACCCACGATCGAAACACCGCCGAAACGGCGTTCTGGTTCACTCCCGAGAATCCACTCGCGCCAGCAAGCGACCGACGGCGCGGAGTCTCGACCGGGAGGGCCATGGACATCACGACGGTGCGCTCGTACCGCGTCGCACGAACCCGCGCGGAGCTGCTCCTCGCCCCTGGGGAGGCCATCCTGGCGGGCGGCACCTGGCTCATGAGCGAGCCGCAGCCGACGACGACGGGCTTCGTCGACGTGACCGGCATGGGGTGGCCCGATATCGAGGCCGACGACGATGGGCTCCGGATCTCGGCCACCTGCACCATCGCGACGCTGGTCGCGTGGACCAAGGAGGCACGGGACGCCGGCACGCTCCCGTCGCAGCAGGACTGGCCGGCGCTCTCGCTCGTGCCGGCCGCGGCGGATGCTCTCCTCGCGTCGTTCAAGATCTGGAACACGGCGACGGTCGGCGGCAACATCTGCCGGGCGTTCGCAGCTGCCGGCATGGTCTCGCTGTGCGTCGCGCTCGATGGGGAGGCGGAGATCTGGCGAGGAGCCGAGGCGGTACGCCTGCCGGTCGCTGACCTCGTGACCGGGGACGGGACGACCATCCTCCAACCGGGCGACGTGCTCCGCAGCATCCACCTGCCCGCAGCCGCGCTGCGCTCGCGGGCGCTGCTCCTCAAGATCGCGCTCGCACAGCATGGACGCTCTGGCGCCGTCGTCACGGGGCGCGTCGACCCTTCAGGGCGCAGCGTCTTCACGGTCACCGCAGCCACGCAGACCCCGACCGTGCTCGCGTTCCCGCACCTCCCGACCGCAGCCGACCTCGCCGCGCGCGTCGCCGACGCGGACGGCTACTACAGCGACCCGCTCGGCTCAGCAGATTGGCGCCGCGGCGTGAGCATCGTGCTGGCGGAGCGCATCCGGAAGGGATTCGCGTGAAGTTCGAAGTAGACGGCACAGACCGCTCGGCCGAGCCGCGGGCGGGCCAATGCCTGCGGACCCTGTTGCGCGAGACGGGTTCAACGACGGTGAAGAAGGGATGCGACGCCGGCGACTGCGGAGCCTGCTCGGTCCTGCTCGACGGCGCTCCCGTGCACTCCTGCATCGTGCCGGCGGTGCGGGCGGAGGGGCGCAGCGTCACGACGGCGGCCGGCCTCGCACCCGGCGATCAGCTGCATCCCGTGCAGGAGGCGCTCGCTGAGGGGTTCGGCTTCCAGTGCGGCTTCTGCACGCCGGGGATGAGCGTGACCGCGTCGACCCTCGGTGAAGCCGACCTGGGCGAGTTCGACAAGCGGATGCGGGGAAACCTGTGCCGCTGCACGGGCTACCGCCCCATCCGGGAGGCGATCTGCGGTTCCGTGCGAGCGGGCGCCTGCGCGCAGACGTGCGTCACGCCCAAGGCCGCCGACCCGGAAATGCGGGCCACGGCGCAGACCGTCGGCAACTCCGTCGTCCCTGAGGCCGCGCGCCGGATCGTGCAGGGCCTCGAGCCGTTCACGTTCGACCTGCCGCCCGGGCATCCGGCGCTCGATGCCCTGACCTTGCGGGTCGTGACGAGCCCGCACGCGCACGCGCGCATCCTGAGCATCGACACCGCGGAGGCCCTCGCCGTGCCGGGGGTCGTGCAGATCTTCACGCACGAGGACGTGCCGCAGCTCCGGTACTCCTCGGCCCGCCACGAGCACCGTACCGACGACCCGGACGACACGCTCCTGCTCGACCACGTGGTGCGCCACGTCGGGCAGCGCGTGGCGGCCGTCGTCGCGGAGACCGGTGAGGCGGCCGACGCCGCGCGCCGACTCGTCCGCGTCGAGTACGAGCTGCTGCCGGCGGTCTTCGACCCGGAAGAGGCCCGCAGGCCAGGCGCGCCGCTCCTCCACCCGGACCGCACCGCACAGGAGCGGGTCGACGAGGCCGCCCGCAACGTCATCACGAGCGTCCACGCCGGACCGGATGTCACCGAAGCGCTTGCCTCGAGCGCCGCCACCGTCTCCGGCACGTGGCAGACGGCCCGCGTCACGCACGCGCAACTCGAGACCCACGGCTCGATCGGCTGGCTCGACGACGACGGACGCCTCGTGATCCGCTCCTCCACGCAGGTGCCGTTCCTCGCCCGCGACGAGATCGCGCGCCTGTTCGACCTGGACCGTGACCGCGTGCGGGTGCTCGCGGCTCGGCTCGGCGGCGGGTTCGGCGGCAAGCAGGAGATTTTCACGGAGGATCTCGTCGCGCTCGCGGTGCTCAGGACCGGCCGACCCGTCGCGTACGAGTTCTCGCGCACGGATGAGTTCCAGCGCGCCGCCGTCAGGCACCCGATGCGCGTGTCGGTGACGCTGGGCGCAGACGCGGACGGGGCGCTCACGGCCATGCAGCTCGACGTGCTCAGCGACACCGGCGCCTACGGCAACCACTCGCGTGGCGTCCTCTTCCACTCCCTCGCCGAGTCGACGACGATCTACCGCGTCCCGCTGCGGCGACTGGATGCGGAGGTCGTGTACACGAACACGGTGCCGTCCGGCGCGTTCCGCGGCTACGGCCTCGGCCAGGTGATCCTCGGCGTCGAATCGGCGATGGACATGCTCGCCGAGAAGCTCGGTCTCGACCCGTTCGAGCTGCGCCGACGCAACGCCATCAGGGAAGGCGACGATCCGGGGCACGACGACCTCGTGTGGGGAAGCTACGGCTTCGACCAGTGCCTCGACCTGGCGCAGGACGCGCTCCGCCGAGGAAACGGCCAGGCGGCTCCGCCCGGCTGGCTCGTCGGCGAGGGGGTCGCGGCGGCGATGATCGCCACCATGGCGCCGTTCGGGCACATCGCGCACACGACGGCCACGCTCCGGGCCGACGGCACGTACCTGCTGCGCACGGGGACGGCCGAGTTCGGCAACGGCACGACGACCGTGCTCAAGCAGATCGCGGCGACAGACCTGAACACGAGCTTCGAGCGGCTGGAGCTGTGGAACTCGGACACGGATGCGGTCGAGCACGACACGGGCGCCTTCGCATCCGCGGGCATCACGGTCGCGGGCAAGGCGCTGCACGCCGCCTGCCTGACCCTGGCGATGCGGATGCGGGAGCGGGCCGCCGAGCTCACCGGCTCGGCCCCCGACGGCGGCGAGCTCACCGCGGACGGGGTGCTGACGCCCGCGGGGTTCGTCACCTTCGCGCAGCTGGCAGCCGAGGAGAACGGCGGGGAGATCACGGCAGACGGCAGCGAGCTCGGCGCGCGACGCTCGCTCGCCTTCAACGTGCACGCCGTCAGGCTGGCCGTCGACCCGGAGACGGGAACGGTGCGCATCCTGCAGTCGGTGCACGCCGCCGACGCCGGCTACGTCATGAACCCAGCCCAGTGCCGCGGGCAGATCGAGGGAGGCGTCGCGCAGGGCCTCGGCAGCGCGCTGTACGAGGAGGTGACGCTCGACGACGAGGGGCGCGTCGCCAACCCCGTCTTCCGCCTCTACCGGGTGCCGCAGTTCGCCGACGTGCCCGTCACCGAGGTGTACTTCGCCGACACGAGCGACGACCTCGGGCCGTTCGGCGCGAAATCGATGAGCGAGTCGCCGTACAACCCCGTCGCTCCCGCGATCGGGAACGCCATCGCGCGCGCCATCGGCAGCCGCCCGTTCGAGCAGCCCTTCAGCCGCGACCGGGTCTGGCGGATTGCGAATCACGCCCGTAACACCCACGAACCCGTCCCCGAAATATGAACTGCCTAATGTCGCGGCTAGGGAGTGTCAGGACGAGCTGAGCAGGCGAGACACCGGCAGACACGACCCAGCCCACTGCAGTCAAGGAGATCCGATGCACACACTCACCAGACCACGCCGACGCGTCACCGCGGCCATCGCTCTCGCAGCCACCGCCGCGCTTGCCCTCACCGCGTGCTCACCCACCGCATCCGAGACGTCCCCAGGGAGCGCATCCGTCGACCACGGCGAGATCAGCGTGCAGTACTCGTGGATCAAGAACGAGGAGTTCGCGGGCGAGTACTACGCCTACGACAACGGCTACTACGACGAGGCGGGGTTCTCCGCGGTGCAGGGCATCGCCGGCCCCGACACGGGCGTCGCGAAGCTGCTCTCCGGGTCGGTACAGTTCGCCCTCAGCGACGCCGCCTCAGTCGGCGCCGCGGTCGCCGAGCAGGACGCGCCCCTGAAGATCGTCGCGACCACCTTCCAGAAGAACCCGTTCACGGTGCTCTCGCTGACCGACAAGGGCAACATCGCGACGCCGCAGGACCTGATCGGCAAGAAGATCGGCGTGCAGGACTCGAACGCGTCCGTGTTCAAGGCGCTCCTCGCCGCGAACGACATCGACGAGGACCAGGTGACCGTCGTCCCTGTCGACTTCGACCCGACGCCCCTCATGAACGGGGAGGTCGACGGCTTCATGGCCTACCTGACGAACGAGGCCATCACGGTCGAGATGGAGGGCTACGAGGTCACGAACCTCGCCTACGCCGACAACGGCCTGCCGTACGTCGCCGAGGCGATCACGGTGACCCAGCAGTACCTGGATGAGAACCCCGACCTCGTGAAGGCGTTCCTCATCGCCGAGATCAAGGGCTGGACCGACACGTTCACGCAGCCGACGGATGACACCGTCACGAAGGTGACCGAGCACTACAACGCCTCGGCCGCAGCTGGCGACCTCACCTTCGGGGAGCTCGACCCCGCCAAGGTGAAGGCGGGCCTCGAAGCCCAGGCGGCGCTGATCTCGACCCCGGAGACGGAGGCGAACGGCCTGTTCACGATCTCCGACGAGCTCAAGGCCCAGTCCATCTCCTCCCTCGCGGCCGCCGGGTGGGAGCTCGAAGTCGACGACCTCTTCGACACGACGATTCTCGACGAGATCTACACCGAGAACCCAGAGCTGAAGAACTACCAGCCCTAAGCTCATGACCCTCACCGATACAACGACGGATTCCGGTGCCGCAACCGGCACCGGAATCCAGATCTCCGGAGTGTCCAAGTCCTTCGACCTGCGCGGCGGCAAGTCGCTGCTGGCGCTGCAGGACACGGACCTGCACACCGACAAGGGCTCGTTCCTGGCGCTGCTCGGCCCGTCCGGATGCGGCAAGTCCACGATCCTCCGCATCCTCGCCGCGCTCGACCACCCGACGACCGGCAGCGCGCTCGTCGACGGGCAGACGCCCGACCAGCTGCGCGCGAACAGCGAGCTCGGGATCGCCTTCCAGGACCATGCGCTGCTTCCCTGGCGGAGCATCCGCAAGAACATCGAGCTGCCGTTCGAGGTCGCGGGGCGACCGGTCGACAAGGCGTACGTGGACGAGCTGATCGCCCTCGTGGGGCTCAGCGACTTCGCGAACGCGAAGCCGGCGCAGCTCTCCGGCGGCATGCGGCAGCGGGCGTCGATCGCGCGGGCCCTCGTGCTCAAGCCGTCGGTGCTGCTGCTCGACGAGCCCTTCGGAGCGCTCGACGACATGACTCGGCAGAACCTCAACCTGGAGCTGCTGCGCATCTGGACGGAGAAGCCCGCGACGACGCTGCTCGTCACGCACGGCATCAGCGAGGCGATCTTCCTCGCCGACCGGGTCGCGGTCATGTCGGCCCGCCCCGGGCGCGTGCAGGAGATCATCGAGGTCGACCTGCCGCGGCCGCGCACCCCGGAGATGATGCGCACTCCCGAGTTCCACGCGCTGGTCGACCGTGCCTCCGAGCTGCTGTTCGGCGTGCACGGGCACGCAGAAGCCGAGGCGTGACGGTGGCGAGGGAGCGCATCCCAGGCTGGCTCGCCGCGCTCATCGGCGGGGCCGCCCTCGTCGCGATCTGGTGGCTGGCGTCGGCGACGGCGTTCCGGCCGCAGGAGGGCACGAGCTTCACGCCGGTGCCCTCACCGCTCGCCGTCATCGACTGGCTCTTCGTGCAGGGCAACGTCGCGGGCACCTGGGGCGTCTTCGCCCCGACGGTCACCGCGGCGGCGATCGGCTACGTGTGGGGCAACGGCATCGCGCTGCTCCTGGCGACCGTCGTGCTCGTGTTCCCCCGCCTGGAGACCGTGATCACGCAGATCGCCGTCGTCACCTACTGCCTGCCGATCGTCGCCGTCGGCGGCATCTCCATCGTGGTGCTCGGCGGCGCGAAGAGCCCGGGCGACCCCTCGGAGACGGCCGTCTTCCTCGCCGCCCTCGTGTGCGTGTTCACGACCGTCATCGGCGCCATCCTCGGGTTCAAGTCCGCGGACAAGGCCTCGCTCGACGTCGTCCGCGTCTTCGGCGGCGGCTCGTGGATGCAGATGCGCAAGGTCCGTCTCGTGGCCGCGCTGCCCGCCATCCTCAACGCGCTCCAGATCGCCGTCCCCTCGGCGTTCCTCGGGGCCGTGCTCGGCGAATACCTCGGCTCCATCACGGCGGGAGTCGGGCCCACCCTCATCCGCCTGCAGGGGCAGCTCGACTCCGCCGGCGTCTGGTCGGTGTTCCTGCTGTGCGCCGTGTTCGCGCTCGCCGCGTACGGGCTCTTCGGGCTGGTCATCCGCTTCATCACGCCGTGGGTCTCAGGGAAGGCAGTGCGATGACCGTGATCGTGCAGGACAAGCAGACAGCGACGACGGCCGATCACGCCGCCGAGACGCGGATCGCGCGCGAGCGGCGCAGCGCGCTCCGGAAGACGGTGCTCCGCTCGCTGGGATCCGCCGGCATCACGCTGCTCGTGCTCCTCCTGCTCTGGCAGGCGGTGGTGAGCCTCACCGGCATCTCCTCGTTCATCGCGAAGGGGCCGCTCGACGTGTGGCAGTTCCTGTTCGTGGGCGAGGACGCCGCCGAGCACCGCGCGCAGATGTTCCCCCTCGTGGGGCAGACGCTCATGGACTCGGCGCTCGGCTTCGTCGCAGGCATGGCCGTCGCCATCGTCCTGGCGATCGCCTTCAGCCTCTCCAGAGCCATCGAGGCCGGCGTCATGCCGCTTGTGCTCCTGCTGCGCACCATCCCGCTCGTCTCCATCGCACCCGTCATCATCCTCATGACCGGCCGAGGGACCACGGCCTCCGTGGCGGTGATCGGGACGATCGTCGTGCTCTTCCCAGCGCTCGCCAGCGTGCTGTTCGGCCTCAGCCGTGCCAGCCAGGAGAGCCTCGACGTCGTGCACGTCTTCGGCGGCGGCCGGCTCGCCGGCCTCACGAAGGTCAACCTGCCCGGGGCGCTCCCGTCGATCTTCGCCGCCGCCCGGGTCTCCGTGCCGGGAGCCGTGACCGGTGCGCTGCTCGCCGAATGGCTCTCGACCGGGACGGGCATCGGCGGGGCGATCCTGAAGTTCAACGCGCAGGCGCAGTTCGCCGAGCTGTGGACCTCGATCGCGCTCATCACCATCATCACGCTGGTGTCGTACAACCTCGTGCAGATCGTCGAGAACATCGTCCTCGACCGCATGGGGATGGGCGTCTCCCAGCGCTGAGCAGTCTGCGCTCGAACCTCGCGGCCGGGAGCATCCTCCCGGCCGCGACGTCGTTCAGTGCGGGTGGCCGCGCAGCGGGATGATCGCCGCCGGCAGCTCGTGGAGCCTCGCCGATGCCTCCTCGGCGAGGGGGTTCGTGGATGTCCCGTCGCGGTTCACGAGCTGACCGCCCACGTAGACGGCCTTGAGGTTCCGCGGGCTCATCGCGAGCACGTACGACCGCACGGGGTGCCAGAGCGGCCCGACGTCGGGGGAGCGCGGGTCGACGATGACGAAGTCGGCGAACTTGCCGACCTCCAGCGAGCCGACCCGGTCGGCCACCCCCATGATCTCGGCCCCGCCGAGCGTGTGGAGGCGCAGCATCAGCTCGGGCATCATCGACAGGGGATCCTTCGTGCGCGAGCGCTGCATGTAGATGCCCATGCGCATGTTCTGCCACGGGTCGCTCACATCGGTGCAGGCCTGGTCGTCGAGGCCGACGCCGACCTTCATGCCGAGCTCGAGCATCTCCGGCACGAGCGCGACGCCGGAGGCGAGCCGCCCGTTCGAGGCCGGCTGCCAGGACATGCTCGCCCCGCGAGCGGCGGCCTCGGCGATGATCTCCGGCGTGGTCTGGATGAAGTGCCCGAACATGAGGCCAAGCTCGAGGGCCCCAGCAACCCGGTACAGGGCGAACTTCGACTGCTGGTGCTCGACGGCCTCTGGCGACTCGAGGAAGTGCGCCTGGTTCGTGATGCCGAAGCGACGCATGGCCTCGGCTTCGAGGTCGGCGGCATCGGCTCGCGGCGACCACTGCACCTGGCCCATGATGGACGAGCCGAGGGCGTACGCCGGGTCCATGGACCTCGTGTGGGCGACCTCCGCCTGGAGCCGGTCGAAGATCTCGTCGTCGCTGCCGACGGTCGCATCCATCCCCGAGGCGTCGACGAAGCGGATGCCGGAATCGAGCGTGCCGTCCGCCTGGCGGTAGTGGTACTCGAGGGGGCGCATGCCCGCGGTGCCCGTTCGCTTCCCGTCGACCATCGACTCCCACGCCTGCAGCGGGTCGGTGAAGTTGTATGCGGTCGTGACGCCGTTGGAAAGGAAGTCGAGCGAGCCGTGCAGGGTCGACCAGTACAGCTGCTCCGGCGTCATGTGGGCGGTCGTGCCGAGCATGGAGTCGCACCAGCCGTACAGGGTGTCGGCGACGCCGAGGCCCCTGAGGCCGCTCGTGAAGAGATGCGAGTGGCTCGACACGAAGCCGGGGGCGACGAATCTGCCGGCCACGTCGATCGTCTCGTCGGCGGTGACGGACGGCGTCCCGCTCCCGATCGCGGCGATGCGGCCGTCTTCGACGAGCATCCATCCGTCTTCGATGTAACCGGCATCCGTGGAGCCCGTTGGGATCGTGATGAGGCGCGCGTGGGTGACAAGAAGGGACATGCTCGCAACGCTAGCCAGCCCATGTTTCGGGCCTGTCACGACTCGGAGGCGCCCCGGGGCGAGTTGCGTTTCAGACCTCGAAGAGGCTGTGCACGGGGCCGGCGACCTGCTGCCCGTCGAGGCCGACGAGCTCCATGAGGACGGCCGTGCCCATCAGCGTGTAGCCGAGCTGCTCGAGGAGATCCTGGCCCGCACGGAGGGTGCCGCCCGTTGCGAGGATGTCGTCGACGAGCAGGACGCGGGTGCCGGCCGGCAGGTCCTGTGCCGCCTCCAGGCTGTCCGACCCGTATTCGAGGTCGTACGTGATCGACGCCGCTGGGCGGGGCAGCTTCCCGGCCTTGCGGATGGGGATGAGGCCGACGCCCGCGGCGTTGGCGATGGCGCCGGCGAGCAGGAACCCTCGCGCCTCGACGCCCGCGACGACATCGAAGGTGCCGGCGAAGGGCTCGATCACGGCGTCGACGGCGGTGCGCAGGGCGGCGCCGTCGGCGAAGAGCGGGGTGATGTCACGGAACTGGATGCCCGCTTCGGGGAAATCCGGGATGGTCGCGATGAGCGACTCGGCGCGCGCGAGCTCTGGGGTCACGGCTCCAGGATACGTGCGATCCGCACCCGTCCGCGGCGATGACCGCGCGCAGGATCGACCGGTGGTCGTCGGCGCGCCCGGCCGTCCGGAGCTGAGTTGTGGTCGCTCGGAAGCGGTCTTGACGACCACAACTCAGCCCTGGGCGGGGACGGGTACGGGGCGCGGGGGAGGGGGCGTCAGGCGCGGGGTGCCGTCGAGGCGCGGGCGACCAGCTCAGGGGTGAAGCGGATGTGCTCGGGGGTCGACTTCGGGTCCCGGGCCGCGGCGACGAGCAGGTCCATGGCCTTCGAGCCGATGAGGTGCGCCGGCTGGTGGATGGAGCTGAGCGAGGTCGAGGCGAAAGCCGCGAAGTCGATGTCGTCGTAGCCGATGAGCGCGATGCTCTCGGGCACCGTCGCGTGGCTGGTGCCCTGGAGGCTCTGCAGGAGCCCGAGCGCGAGCATGTCGTTCGCCGCGAAGACCGCGTCGGGGAGATCGGCGCCGTCGCGCTCGGCGAGGAGCAGCCCCGCCCGCCTGCCCTCGGACATGGAGAGCGCATCCGTCGTCAGCACCTCGAGCGTCGCGCCCGGGACCTCGCGCACCGCGTCGCGGGCACCCTCGAAGCGGTCGGTGACCTGCTGGATCTCCATCGGCCCGCCGAGGAACGCGACGCGGCGGTGCCCTGTCTCGAGGAGATGCTCGACGGCGATGCGGCCGCCGGTGCGGTCGTCCACGGCGACGGACGGGTAGCGTTCGTCGGCGCTCTCACGGTCGACGAGCACGACGGGGGTTCCGCGCTTGTGGAGCCGCTCGAGCTGGGGCATGTTGGCGGCCATGGGGGTGACGAGCACGCCGAAGACCCGCTGCTCCTCGAAGAGGCCGAGGTGGGTGCGCTCGCGTTCCTCCTGCTCGTCGCTGTTGGCGACGAGGACGGAGAAGCCGAGCTCCGCGGCGCGCTCTTCGGCGCCTCGCGCGACCTCGGTGAAGAACGGGTTGCGGAGGTCGAGGACGATGAGGCCGACGGTGCGGCTCTCGCCTGCGCGCAGCTGCCTGGCGGCGTCGTTGCGCACGAAGCCGAGCTCCTCGATGGCCGATTGCACCTTGTCGACGGTGGCCTTCGAGACCTTCTCTGGGTGGTTCAGCACGTTCGAGACCGTGCCAACGGAGACGCCTGCGAGTGTCGCGACGTCGCGCACGCTGACTGCCATGGGCCTCCTTCGGTGTACAGCGATGCTAGGGCACGCGGGGTCTGCGGGGCGGGTGCCTCGCTCGTGGGCGGCAACTCCGAAGGCCACGGAGGCTCGCCGCTCAGGCCTCGTCGAGCAGGTGGGTGATGCGTTCGGCGCGGAGCGGCGAGTCGGAGAGGAGGATGCGCCAGCGCCACGTCGCGCCCTCGCCGGGCCCCAGCCTCCACTCCTCGTGGAAGAACGGGGCCGCGCAGAGCATGGGGGTGGCGTCGTTCCGCACGAACCACGGGGTGGGGGAGACCGGGTTCGCCGGATGCGCGCCCATGACGACGGTCACGGGTCCGCTCTCGAGACCCAGCCAGGCGGCTTCCCCGCCGTGCAGGGTGGCGTCCGGGTCGGCGGGCAGCAGCGGCGACAGCGGGCGCGCGCCCGAGAAGCTGGGGTGCAGTCGAAGGAACAGTCCGCCGTAGCCGGCGTCCGGGCGTCCGGCGGTCGTGGGTGAGCCGAACGCGAGCTCGACGTCGCGGAGGTTCGTCCAGCGGCTGCTGACATCGAGGACGCCGATGCTGCGCCCGTCGTCGTCGCGGATGCTCGCGTCGAGCATCCGCTCTTCCCGCAGGAACGCGGAGCCGTCGGCCTCGCGCCACGTGAGCTGCGTGCCGTCGACCGGCTGCGTCTCGTCGACCGTCTGCGAGCCGTTGTTGTCGAGCTGCACGTAGCCTCGACCATCCACCCAGGTCACGCCGCCCCACAGGTTGACGTCGTGAGCGGCGTCGTCGATACGGATGTTGGCGACGGTCACGGAGAGGCCCCAGTGCCAGGTGTGGTCGGCGGGCCGGAAGTCGCTCACGACGGCGCCCGCGGGGGTGCGCAGCGGATGCACGTAGGGGCGGGGCGACTCGATCGGCAGCGCGCTTGGGTCGCGGTGCACGACCGTGCCGAGGCCGAAGGGCAGCTCTTCGCGGGAGGGTGAGCTCATGACCGGCGCTCGTCGCGCACCCGCGCGGACATCTGTCCGCGCAGCTCGCCCGACTCCCTGACCTCACGGAGGGCGACGGCGGCCGAGCGCTCGCTCGACGCGTAGAGGGCGGCCACGATCTCCATGGACCTGGCGGGCGCGGAGGCGACGTCCGGCAGCGCGGCACCCGCCGCGAAGGCGGGGTAGACGGCGTCGATGTAGGCGTCGTGCCCGCTCGCCCGCTCGGCCGCGGGGAAGGCCCAGCTGCTCTGCGCATCCGCCCCCGGGCGCGGGGTGATGCGCCAGTTGGCGTGCCCGTGGCCGTAGAGGTGCTCGAGCTCGACCGTCGCGAGCTCGGTGTCGATGCGGATGGAGCTCGCCTGCCTGGGTGAGACGGCGCTGGTCATCGCCGTCGCGACGACACCGGACTCGAAGCGCAGCACCGCCGTCGAGACGTCCTCCGTCTCGATGTCGCGCGCGAGGCGCCAGGTCTGGCCGTGCACCTCATCCACCTCACCGAGGAGGTAGGCGAGCAGGTCGAGCTGGTGGATGCCGTGGCCGAGGGTCGTCCCGCCGCCTTCGTTCGCCCACGTGCCTCGCCAGGGCGCGGCGAAGTACGTGTCGTCCCTGAACCAGAAGGTGTCGCAGCGGGCGAGGAGCGGGCGCCCGAGGTGGCCGTCGTCGAGGAGGCGCTTGACGTGCGCCGTCGCGGTGCCGGTGCGCTGCTGGAAGACCACGGCGAGGTGCCTGCCTGCGGCCTCGCCGGCTGCGACCATCCGGTCGACGTCGCGGAGGGTGAGCGCCGGCGGCTTCTCGACGACGACGTGAGCTCCGCGCGCGAAGGCGTCTTCTGCCTGAGCCGCGTGCCCTGCCGGCGGGGTGCAGAGGTGCACGACGTCGAGGTGCCCGTCTGGCAGCGAGGTCGCGGAGCGCGGGATGCGGTACTTCTGGGCGAAGGCGGCTGCCCGGTCCGCGTCGACGTCCACGGCGACCACGACCTCCGCGTCGTCCCTGGCCGCGATCGCCTCGGCGTGCAGTCGAGCGACGTCGCCGGTGCCCACGATGGCTGCGCGCATTCTCGTCATGGTGTCCTCGTTCCGTCGTGATGCAGTCTCGCCGATGCCGGCGCGTGCGGTGTCCTCGATGCCGGTCGAGGCCGCCCCCGCGCGGGGACGGCCTCGGTCAACGCCCCTTCGGGTGGGTTCAGTCGTGGTTCTCGATGTCCTTGCCGCGCGTCTCCGGAGTGAACAGCGTCGCGAGGGCTGAGACGGTGGCGATGGCGAGGGTGAGCCCGCCGACGACCAGCGGCACGTTGTCCGAGCCTGGAGGGGCCACGAACGTGAAGATCGAGGGCAGGAAGGCGACGATCATGAGGCCGACGTTCTGCGAGATCGCGAAGCCGGTCACTCGGGTCTGCGTCGGGAACAGCTCCTGGAAGAACGTCGCGAAGGTGGCGTTCCACATCTGGAAGAGCACGCCCATCATGAGGATCGCGAGCACGATCGTGAGCACGAGGTTGCCGGACTGGATGGCGGTGAGGTAGCCGATCGCGACGAGCCCGGAGCCGAAGGAACCGACGATCATGAGCGTGCGGCGCCCGATCTTGTCGGAGAGCATGCCGAAGACGGGGATGACGATGACGGCCGCCACGTTGGCGATGAGCGGCACCCACAGGAACGTGGAGGCGGGCATCGCGACGCCGTAGGCCTCCTGCGTCGCGAAGCTCGTTCCGAAGACGAGGGTCGTGACGCCGGCGACGTTGGCGAGGGTCATGAGGATGGCGCGGAAGACCGTCCAGCCGTTGTTCTTGAAGAGCTCGATGACAGGCGCCTGGCGGTTCTGGGCCTGCTGGACCGCGAGCGAGCGGGTGTAGGCCGGCGGCTCTTCGACGTGCTTGCGGATGAGGAAGCCGGCGAGGACGACGACGGCACTCAGCATGAACGGGATGCGCCAGCCCCACTCGATGAAGGCTTCGTCCGTGAGGACCGCGGTGAGGGGGATGAAGACTGCGGTCGCGATGATCGAGCCGGCCTGGGTGCCCTGCAGGCCGAAGCTCGCGAAGAACCCTCGTCTGCCTGCTGGGGCGTGCTCGACGATCATGGCGCTCGCACCGCCGAGCTCGCCGGCGACGGCGAAGCCTTGGATGAGGCGCAGGAACACGAGGATCAGGGGCGCCCAGAGGCCGATCTGGTCGTAGGTGGGGAGGAACCCGACGGCGAGCGTCGAGAGGCCCATGAGGAGCATCGCGATGACGAGCACGTTCTTGCGTCCGTGCTTGTCTCCCCAGTTGCCGAGCACGATGGCGCCGATGGGGCGCGCGACGTAGCCGACGGCGTAGGTCGCGAGCGAGGAGATGAGGGCGACGGTGGGGTCGCCGGTCGGGAAGAAGACGACGGGGAAGACCAGCGCCGCCGCCTGCGAGTAGAGCGTGAAGTCGTAGTACTCGAGGACGCTGCCGATCCATCCGCTGAGCGCGGCCTTGCGGGGCGTCTTGCCCTCGTTCTCCTGTGACACCGCACCAGTGTCACTCTGTGTTCTCGTCATTGAAAATCCTCGTCATCTTTGACCGTGGTCGATATCCCACTCGGAGCGGGTAAGCGCTTTCCACTTTGCCACTCGCTCTGAAACGTGTCAAGTGCGATCGTGACGAAGGTCTCAACCCGCCGTCGGCTCCCGCGAGCGCTCCGTCCAGCGCCAGGCCAGGGCGGCCGCGATCACGACGGCGACGCCGATGGCCGTCTCCAGGATCCTGGCCAAGAGCAGGGTGAGATCGGGCTGCGGGTGCGCGAAGTCGAGCATGACCAGCGCCAGCGGGGTGACGAAGACGAGGGCGAGTCCGTAGTTGCGCACGACGAACAGCTCCGCGCACATCTGCAGCACGCAGATGATGGCGATCGTCACCAGCGGAGGCAGGTCGACGGCCATGATCAGCCACGCGACGCCCACTCCGGCGATGGTCCCCGTGAGGCGGTGGCCGGCCCGCACCAGCTGCTCGTCGGGGCCCGAGGTCGCGAGCGCGGCGGCGGCCGCGACCATGGCCCAGTAGGGGTAGTCGAGCCCGAGAGATGTGGGGATGAGTCCCGCGACGCCGACGACGAGGCCGGCCCCCACTGTCGCGCTGATGCGCAGTCTCTCGGGTCTGGTCGGGGCGGCGGATGCTCGTGCCCGGCGCTCGAACTCGCGGGCGGCTGGGCGGACCAGGCCCGAGATGCCGACGATCAGGGCGAAGGCGGCCGACGCGGCCGCCGTGCCGGCCGCGAGGAGCGCATCCGCCTCGCCTCCCGGGATGGAGGCCGTCGCGGAGAGCGCGAAGACGGGAAAGAGCGCGCCAGTCGGCTTCCATCCGAACCGCTGGGCGGCGCCCGTGATGACCGCCGCGTAGGCGGCGGTCGCCGGGAGGACGAGCCACTCGCGCTGCTCGGAGAGGCTCACTGCGGCGCCGACGCTGACAGCGCCGACCATGCCGACGGCCACGCCGCTCTGCAGGCGAGCGCGGATCACGTGCGAGTGGCTGCGCCCGTAGAACGAGACGAAGGCGCCGAAGGTCGAGTAGAGCGCGAGCTCGACGTGCCCGATGCTCCACAGGATCAGGAGGGGGACGCCCACGGAGATGCCGGCGCGGATCGCGACACGGTGGGCGCCGTTGTGGGGGCCGAGGTCGAAGAGGCGGCGGGGGTGTGGCAGCTCGGCCATCGGGTGGGTTCGTGTCATGTGCGTGCGATGGTCCCTGCTCGTGCGGTGTCCTGGAATGCGCTTTCCGAGGGTAGTGGATGCGGGTTTCGCCCGTGTTCACGCGGATGTCCCGCCCGGCTCACCCCGGTGGGCGGACGTGAACCGCCGCACGTGCTTGACACGATTCACTCCGGCTCGTAATCTGAGATCACTGAAACGATTCAATACGGTTCGGCGCGAACGGGCATCCCCGCTCGCCCGCATACCGTGAATCGAGTTCCCGAAGCCGTGGACGACGTCGTTCGGCCCGGGAGCGCATCCGCAACCGACCAACGAAGGCGACGAACCGTGAGCATCCTCTCCGCAGACCAGCTTGCAGCGCTCGAAGGACAGGGCATCGAGCTCCCGTCCTGGGCGTTCGGCAACTCAGGCACCCGATTCAAGGTGTTCCAGACGGCAGGCACGCCGCGCGACCCGTTCGAGAAGATCTCCGACGCAGCCCAGGTCAACACGTACACCGCGCTCGCCCCGAGCGTGGCCCTGCACATCCCGTGGGACGTCGTCGACGACTTCGGCGCGCTCCGCAAGCACGCCGAAGACCTCGGCGTCGAGCTCGGCACGATCAACTCCAACACGTTCCAGGACGACGACTACAAGTTCGGCGCCCTCACGCACGAGGACGCAGCGGTGCGCCGCAAGGCCATCGACCACCACCTCCGCTGCATCGACGTCATGGACGAGACCGGATCGCGCGACCTGAAGATCTGGCTCGCCGAGGGCTCCAACTACCCCGGCCAGGCCGACCTGCGCGGCCGTCAGGACCGCCTGCACGACTCGCTGCAGGAGATCTACGCCCGCATCGGCGACGACCAGCGCCTCGTGCTCGAGTACAAGTTCTTCGAACCGGCGTTCTACCACACCGACGTTCCGGACTGGGGCACGAGCTACGTGCAGGTCGCGGCCCTCGGCGAGAAGGCCATGGTCTGCCTCGACACCGGCCACCACGCGCCCGGCACCAACATCGAGTTCATCGTCATGCAGCTGCTGCGCCTCGGACGCCTCGGCTCCTTCGACTTCAACTCGCGCTTCTACGCCGACGACGACCTCATCGTCGGCTCGGCCGACCCGTTCCAGCTGTTCCGCATCCTCGCCGAGGTCATCCGCGGCGGTGGGCTCAACAACCCCGACGTGGCCTTCATGCTCGACCAGTGCCACAACGTGGAGTCGAAGATCCAGGGCCAGATGCGCTCCGTCCTCAACGTGCAGGAGATGACGGCCCGCGCGCTGCTCATCGACAAGGACGCCCTCACGGCGGCGCAGAAGGCCGGCGACGTGCTCGTCGCGCACGAGATCTACATGGACGCGTTCTCGACCGACGTGCGCCCCGCCCTCGCAGAGTGGCGCGAGTCGCGCGGCCTGCCCGCGAACCCGCTCGCCGCGTTCCGCGCATCCGGGTACGAGCAGCAGGTCGCCGAGGAGCGCGTCGGCGGCGTCCAGGCCAGCTGGGGCGCGTAAGCGTCACCCCTCACCGACCTCACGAGCTTCGAAGGAACTGACATGACGAACCCAGCAGCAGCCGATCTCATCTCGCGCAGCAACCGCCTCGGCGAAGACCCGAAGAACACGAACTACGCGGGTGGGAACACCTCCGCGAAGGGCACCGAGACCGACCCCGTGACGGGCGAGCCCGTCGAGCTGCTCTGGGTGAAGGGCTCCGGGGGAGACCTCGGAACGCTCACCGAGCAGGGCCTCGCCGTGCTCCGCCTCGACCGCTTCCGCGCGCTCACGAACGTCTACCCGGGCGTCGAGCGCGAGGACGAGATGGTCGCGGCCTTCGACTTCTGCCTGCACGGCAAGGGAGGCGCGGCCCCGTCGATCGACACGGCCATGCACGGCCTCGTGGATGCGGCGCACGTCGACCACCTGCACCCCGACTCGGGCATCGCGATCGCGACAGCGGCCGATGGCGAGGAGCTGACGGCGAAGATCTTCGGCGACAAGGTGGTCTGGGTGCCCTGGCGCCGCCCCGGCTTCCAGCTCGGCCTCGACATCGCCAACATCAAGGACGAGAACCCGCAGGCCATCGGCTGCATCCTCGGCGGGCACGGCATCACCGCGTGGGGCGACACCTCCGAGGAGTCGGAGCGCAACTCGCTCTGGATCATCGAGACCGCATCGGCGTACATCGATGCACATGGCAAGGCCGACCCCTTCGGCGGCGTCGTGAGCGGCTTCGAGGCGCTCCCCGCCGACGAGCGCCGTGCACGCGCGGCGGCCCTCGCGCCGTCGATCCGCGCCGTCGCCTCGCACGACGCCCCCATGATCGGTCACTTCACCGACGATGAGCGCGTGCTCGACTTCCTCGCGAGCGAGAAGCTCACCGAGCTCGCCGCCCTCGGCACGAGCTGCCCCGACCACTTCCTGCGCACCAAGGTCAAGCCGCTCGTGCTCGACCTGCCGACCACGGCATCCGTCGAGGAGCAGCGCGCTCGCCTCGAGGAGCTGCACGCGGCGTACCGCGCCGACTACAAGGCCTACTACGACAAGTTCGCGACGGCCGAGTCGCCCGCCATCCGTGGCGCCGACCCGCTCATCGTGCTCGTCCCCGGCGTCGGCATGTTCTCCTACGGCAAGAACAAGCAGACCGCGCGCGTCGCCGGTGAGTTCTACTTGAACGCGATCAACGTGATGCGCGGCGCCGAGGCGCTCTCGAGCTACTCCCCGATCTCCGACGAGGAGAAGTTCCGCATCGAGTACTGGGCGCTCGAGGAGGCGAAGCTGCAGCGCATGCCGAAGCCGAAGACGCACCAGGGCCGCATCGCCTTCGTCACGGGCGCCGCATCCGGTATCGGCAAGGCCATTGCGACCCGCCTCGCAGCCGAAGGCGCGTGCGTCGTCGTCGCCGACCTCGACCTCGAGAAGGCGCAGGCCGCCGCCGCCGAGCTCGGCGGCACCGACGTCGCGATCGGCGTCGCAGCGAACGTCGCGGACGCCGCCGGCGTGCAGGCCGCCATCGACGCGACCCTCCTCGCGTTCGGCGGCATCGACCTCGTCGTCAACAACGCCGGCCTCTCCCTCTCGAAGCCGCTCCTCGAGACGACCGAGAAGGACTGGGACCTGCAGCACGACGTCATGGCGAAGGGCTCCTTCCTCGTGTCGAAGGCCGCCGCCAAGGCGCTCATCGAGCAGAAGCTCGGTGGCGACGTCATCTACATCTCCTCGAAGAACTCCGTCTTCGCGGGCCCGAACAACATCGCGTACTCGGCGACGAAGGCCGACCAGGCCCACCAGGTCCGCCTCCTCGCGGTCGAGCTCGGCGAGCACGGCATCCGCGTCAACGGCATCAACCCCGACGGCGTCGTGCGCGGATCCGGCATCTTCGCGGCAGGCTGGGGCGCCAACCGCGCCGCGACCTACGGCGTGAAGGAAGAGGACCTCGGCCAGTACTACGCGAACCGCACCATCCTCAAGCGCGAGGTCGTACCGGAGAACGTCGCCGACGCGGTGTACGTGCTCACGGGGCCAGAGCTCACACGCACGACCGGCCTGCACATCCCCGTCGACTCGGGCGTCGCGGCGGCCTTCCTGCGATGACCGAGTCTGCTGCGCAGGGATCGAGCGCCGCGGGCCGGGGCGGGGCGGATGCGCCCCGCACGGTCGCGGCGGTCGATCTCGGAGCCACGAGCGGTCGCGTCATCACGGGCACGATCACGGACGGCGTGCTCACGATGCGCCACGAGGCGCGCTTCCCGAACAACCCCGTCCGCACACGCGACGGGCTGCACTGGAACCTCCTCGGCCTCTACCAGCATGTCCTCGACGGGCTGGCCGCCGCTGAGCGGGACGCGCCAGGCCAGATCGCGAGCATCGGCATCGACTCGTGGGCGGTCGACTACGCGCTGCTGCGCGAGGGCCGTGTCCTCGGGGTCCCGTACGCGTACCGCGACGAGCGGACCGCCCGGGGCGTCGAAGCCGTGCACGCCATCGCCTCCGCCGAGGAGCTCTACCGCCGCAACGGCCTCCAGCACCTGCCCTTCAACACGGTCTTCCAGCTCGCGACCGACGGTGAGCTGCTGGGCCTCGCCGACCAGCTGCTGCTCCTGCCCGACCTGCTCGCCTACTGGCTGACGGGCGCGCAGGTCGCCGAGCGCACCAACGCCTCCACGACGGGTCTGCTTCGCGCCGACACGCGTGAGTGGGATGCGGAGCTTGCCGAGCGCGTGGGGGTCCCCGCCCGCATCCTGCCGCACCTCGTCGACCCTGGTGCCGTGCTCGGCTCGCTCGAGGGCGAGGCGGCCCGCGACGTCGGGCGTGACATCGACGTCGTCGCGGTCGGCTCCCATGACACGGCCTCCGCGATCGTCGCCATCCCCAACGAGGGGCGCGACTTCGCGTACATCTCGTGCGGCACGTGGGGTCTCGTGGGCCTCGAGCTCGACGAGGCGGTCGTCACCGACGCCGCCCGCGAGGCGAACTTCACGAACGAGGGCGGCGTCGACGGCCGCGTGCGCTTCCTGCACAACGTCATGGGCCTCTGGCTGCTGTCGGAATCGCAGCGGCACTGGGAGCCGGCGGCGACGGACGCGCAGCGCTCGAGCACCCTCCAGCAGCTGCTCGCCGACGCCGCCCAGGTGGGCGGCGACGTGCCGATCTTCGACGTCAACGACCCCGTCTTCATGGCGCCAGGCGACATCCCAGGGCGCATCGCCGAGTGGCTCACCCAGCGCGGCCTCGAGGCGCCGACGACACCAGCCGGCATCGTCCGCTCGATCGTGGAGAGCCTCGCGCAGGCCTTCGCCGAGGCCGTCACGACAGCCGCGGCCCTCGCCGAGCATCCGGTGAGCGTCATCCACATCGTCGGCGGCGGATCGCAGAACGCGCTTCTCTGCCAGGCGACGGCCGACCGATCCGGGATGCCCGTGCTCGCGGGCCCCGTCGAGGCGACCGCGATGGGTAACCTGCTTGTGCAGGCGCGCGCGCACGGCTGGATCCCCGACAGTCTCTCTGAGATCCGCTCCATCGTCGCCAGATCGACGCAGATCATCCGCTACGACCCGAAGATCACCCGATAGAAGCAAAGGCAGCTGCCCCATGGTGAAACGTCAAGCCCCCAAGCCCCTCGAGCTGCTCGAGCTCATGCAGTTCAAGAAACCCGACCTCAACGGCCGTCGCCGCCGCCTCAACTCGGCGCTCACGATCGAGGACCTGCGGCGCATCGCGAAGCGGCGCACCCCGAAGGCGGCGTTCGACTACACCGACGGCGCCGCCGAGGGCGAGCTGTCGCTGCGCCGCGCGCGCACCGCGTTCCGGGATGTGGAGTTCAACCCGTCCGTGCTGCGCGACGTCGCGAACGTCGACACGTCGAGCACTGTGCTCGGCGGGCCGATGGCGATGCCGTTCGCGATCGCCCCGACCGGGTTCACGCGCCTCATGCAGACCGAGGGCGAGACCGCCGGTGCCGGCGCCGCCGCCGCCGCGGGCATCCCCTTCACCCTGTCGACGCTCGGCACGACGACGATCGAAGAGGTCGCGAAGGTCAACCCGAACGGCCGCAACTGGTTCCAGCTGTACGTCATGAAGGACCGCTCGATCTCCTACGGCCTCGTGGAGCGCGCCGCGAAGGCGGGCTTCGACACGCTGCACTTCACGGTCGACACCCCCGTCGCCGGCGCCCGCCTGCGCGACAAGCGCAACGGCTTCTCGATCCCGCCGCAGCTGACCGTCGGCACGATCATCAACGCCATCCCGCGCCCCTGGTGGTGGATCGACTTCCTCACGACCCCGAAGCTCGAGTTCGCGTCGCTCGCGACGACGGGCGGCACGGTCGGCGAGCTGCTCGACTCGGCGATGGACCCGACGATCAACTTCGAGGACCTCAAGGTCATCCGCGAGATGTGGCCGGGCAAGATCGTCATCAAGGGCGTCCAGAACCTGGAGGACTCCAAGACGTTCGCCGACCTCGGCGTCGACGGCATCGTCCTCTCCAACCACGGCGGGCGGCAGCTGGATCGGGCTCCGATCCCCTTCCACCTGCTCCCCGCCGTTGCACGCGAGGTCGGCAAAGATCTCGAGATCGGCGTCGACACGGGCATCATGAACGGCGCCGACATCGTCGCGTCCGTGGCACTCGGCGCGAACTTCACGATGATCGGCCGCGCCTACCTGTACGGCCTCATGGCCGGCGGGCGCGAGGGTGTCGACCGCACCATCGCGATCCTCTCCGACGAGATCATCCGCACCATGAAGCTGCTCGGTGCGCACTCCCTCGAGGAGCTGAACCCGTCGCACGTCACGCAGCTGAAGCGCTACGTGCCGACGACGTTCATCGAAGCGGCCCCCGACCGCGTGTAGCCCGCGCGAGTCCGCCCGGTCAGGCCTCGCGTGCTCGCGCCCGCGAGGGCTGAGGCTGGCGGGGTCTCGCGCGGCCGGCGGATGCGCCCGCCGGCCGCGCGCATCCACGCGGCAGAGTTGTGGCCTGGTGTCGTTCCCTCTCCGTGGAACAGCACTAGGCCACAACTGTCTGCGGCAGCGTCGGCCCGCGCGGCAGCGTCAGCCCACCACTCCGCGCGACACTGTCGGCCCACGACTTCGCGCGACACTGTCGGCCCACGACTTCGCGCGACAGCCTCGGCCCACTCCTCCGCGGCAGAGTTGTGGCCTGGTGCCGTTCCCTCTCCGTGGAACAGCGTCAGCCCACAACTGTCCGCGGCAGTGCCAGCCCACCACTCCGCGCGACACTGCCGGCCCACGACTCTGCGCGACAGCCCCGGCCCACTCCTCCGCGGCAGAGTTGTGGCCTGATGTCGTTCCCTCTCCGTGGAACAGCACCAGGCCACAACTGTCCGCGGCAGCGTCAGCCCACAACTGTCTGTGGCGCCGACCTTGCCTGTGGAGCCCCTCGCGCGGGCCCTTGGGTGCTCTGCCGGTGCCCCGAGCGGTGGCCGTGATGGGTTTCGGTGACCGTGATGGGAATTAACCCATCACCAGTCGCGAAAACCCATCACGAGGCCGCGCGAAAACCCATCACGGTCACGAAAACCCATCACGAGCCCGAGCGAAAACCCATCACGGTCGCCGAAACCCGGCCCAGACGCATCCCCGCGGCTCGGGGAACGACTGATCTGGAGCGCTACGCCTGCGCGTCGAGGAGCGCGCTCACGACGGTGACGACGCCCTGCTCCTGGTTGGAGGGGGCGAGGTACTTCGCGAGTTCCTTGACCTCGGGATGCGCGCCAGCCATCGCGTAGGAGCGCTCCGCTTCCGCGAACATCTCGACGTCGTTGAAGAAGTCGCCGAAGACCGCTGTCTGCGCCGCAGTCACTCCGAGGCGCTCCTGCAGCTGTCGCACCGCGAGGCCCTTGTTGGCCTCAGGCGGCATGATGTCCATCCAGTGGTGGCCCGACACGACGACCCGGTGGGACTCGCGCAGCTCGTCCACCTCGGCGGCCGCCCCGGTCTCGACCTCGGCGAAGTCGTAGACGGCGATCTTCACGTACTCGTCATCGGTGTCGAGCATGTCGTCGACGACCGTGAGCGCCTCGTAGTAGTTGCGGGCCTCGGCGATGAACACGTCGTCGCCGCGCTCAATGTACGCAGACTTCTTGCCGCACAGCACGACCCCGAGGTCGTGACCTCTCTCGATGAGGCCGCGCAGCAGCGCGATCGCCTGCCGGATGAACGACTCATCGAGCGTGAGCGAGCTGACCTCCTGGCCGTCGCGGACCACGAACGTGCCGTTCTCGGCGATGAACGACATGCCGTCGGAGTCGCGTTCGAAGAGCTTCGCGAGGGTCGCGTACTGTCGGCCGCTCGCGGGGGTGAACTCGACGCCGGCCTCGCGCATCCGCTGCAGGAGAGCCCAGAACGCGTCGGGAACCGTGTGGTCGTCGAGCAGCAGCGTGCCGTCCATGTCGGCGACGACGAGGCGCACGTCGTTGCCCTCGAGCGAGGACTCGTAGTGGCGGTCGGCGGTCTCGAGAACGGTATCTGCCATGCGCCCCAGCCTACGAGAGCTTGCGCAGCGCTGATCCCTTGTGCGCGGCCCTCGCCCCAGACTTCTCCGACTCGATGATGTACGCCGGCTCGTCCTCTGAGGCGGTGAACTTCTGCTTGTCGAACTGGAAGTCCTTCGTCTTCTTCTCGACGACCTCGCCCTGCGTGCGGCCCTGCGGGGTGTTCCAGCTCACGCGGTCACCCTTGCTCAGATCTGCGGTCACGGTCTCTCCTCCTGCTCGGCGGTCTCGGGGTGAGGCTCGGGCTTCGGCCTCCGGAAGGCGATGACCGTGAACACCATGCCGAGGGCGAACCAGACGATCCAGATGCTGCCGTCGTTCGCGAGATCGGCGAGGGCGATGACGTAGAAGGCGACCGCCACCCATAGGTACGTGTTCAGCATCAGCTTCCTCATGCGCAGAGCATGCCCGGCCGTCCTGGGCGGAGGGTGGAGGTGCGACGCGCATGCCGCACCTCCACCCGGTCAGTCCCGCTCGTCGAGCGGATGCGGGATGGTCGGGATCGGGGCGGTCAGCGGACGACCCTCCCGCTGCAGCTTCCGCTTCCGCAGCTGCCACAGGAAGGTGAGGATGACGAACCAGACCGGGGCCGCGAGGAACGGCAGCCGGGTGTCGTCGCCGTACAGCAGCGTGCCCGCGATGAAGACGAAGAAGGCGAGCACGAGCCAGGGTGCGACGCGCGCCATCGGCATCTTGAACTTCGACGCTCGGTGCTTCTCGGGGAAGCGGCGCAGGTACACGATGTAGCTGACCACGATGGAGCCCCAGGTGAAGAGGATGAGGGTCGCGCACATCGAGGAGACGAACGTGAAGGCGGCGATGACCTCGTCGCCCGCGAAGAGCAGCGGGATGGCGGAGAACAGGAAGACGCAGGTGAAGAAGACGGCCTTCGTCGGCACGCCCTGGCTGCTGGTCATCGCGAACGCCTTCGGGGCGTGGCCGTCCTTCGAGAGCCCGAACAGCATCCGCGTGCCCGAGTACAGGCCGGAGTTGGCGCTCGACGCGGCCGAGCTGAGCACCACCAGCTGGATCGCGAACGCGGCGAGGCCGAACCCGGCGATCGCGAGGGTCGACACGAACGGGCTCTTGCCCGGCTCGATCTTGTCCCACGGCGTGACGCTCATGATGACGATGAGGGCGCCCACGTAGAAGATGAGAATGCGAGCGACGATCGAGTTGATGGCCTTCGGCAGCGTCTTGCGCGGGTTCTCGGTCTCAGCGGCGGCCGTGCCGACGAGCTCGACGCCGATGAACGAGAAGATGCCCATCTGGAAGCCGAGCACGAACCCGCTCGCGCCCATGGGGAACATCCCGCCGTGCTCCCAGAGATTCGCGAGTGTGGCGGTGTCACCGTCTGGGCTCTGGAACCGGGTGAGGATGAGCACGATGCCCACGGCGATGAGGCCGAGGATGGCGACGATCTTGATGATCGCGAACCAGAACTCGGTCTCCCCGAACCACTTCACGGGCTGGAGGTTCAGGACGGTGAGCACGACGACGGCGATGAGCGCGGGCAGCCAGTTCGGGATGTCGGCGTTGAACCACTGCACGTAGGCGGTGATGGCGACGATGTCGGCGACGCACGCGATCACCCACGAGAACCAGTAGTTCCAGGAGACGAAGAAGCCCGCCCACGGCCCGAGCATGTCCTTCGCGATGTCGCCGAAGGTCTTGTAGTGCAGGTTCGAGAGCAGCAGCTCGCCGAGGGCGCGCATGATGAAGAAGACGAAGAACCCGATCACCATGTAGACGAAGATGATCGACGGCCCGGAGACGCTGATGAGCTTGCCGGAGCCGAGGAACAGCCCCGTTCCGATGGCGCCGCCGATGGCGATGAGCTGCAGGTGGCGGTTCTTGAGGCCGCGCTGCATCTCGCCTTGAGGCGGATGTGCGGTGGTTGTCGTGGACATGACACTCCCTTGTGCTGATGTCGTGGTGCTGAGGTTGGGCGCCGCGTGCGCGCTGGTGGTTGTGGGCAGAACTGGGGGTCAGGCGACGACGCGGAACGTGGAGAGCTCTGGGTCGTTCGCGCCGCGCACGTAGCCGGACGGCGCTGCGCCCGTGTGCCGCAGGAAGTCGACGACCTCCTGGCTGAGCACCTCGCCTGGCAGCACGTTGGGCACACCTGGCGGGTAGGCAGCGAGTGAGTCGGCGGAGATGCGGCCGACCGCCTCCGTGTGCGGCACCGTCTCGACGGGGCTGAAGAACGCGTCCGAGAGGCCCATCGCGCGCTCGCAGCTCGCGGGGAGCGAGACGGGGCGGATCGGCTCGACCTCCGCCTCGGGGAGCGCCTGCAGTGCGCCCCACAGGCGC
The DNA here is from genome assembly GCF_015351285.1 of Pseudoclavibacter sp. VKM Ac-2888. Taxonomy (NCBI): domain Bacteria; kingdom Bacillati; phylum Actinomycetota; class Actinomycetes; order Micrococcales; family Microbacteriaceae; genus Pseudoclavibacter; species Pseudoclavibacter sp. VKM Ac-2888. The sequence goes on along the minus strand of NZ_JADKSM010000001.1, from coordinate 2,324,301 downwards.
TCGACGTCCACCCGAGCCGTCGCGCCGACCAGCACCAGCAACGCGGAGGGGGTCGACAGCTCGCAGTAGACACGATGGTCGCGGAGCAGCTGGTAGTGCGCATCCGTGCCCGTGATGCCGGCACCTCGAGTGTCGATGGCGATCTTGAAGGGGTCGTTCGCGATGGCATCGGGGCTGGCGAGGATGTCGGGAGTCGCGTCGCGGTACCTGCGGTCGTCGTGCACGAGTCGGCGGATGCGCTGCGCTGATGCCAGGGCCTCTTCGACCGCGTCTGGCCGCGTCACGAGATGCCTCCTCGCCTCGTCGAGCGAGGCGAGCAACAGGGCGCTGCAGCTCGTCGACTGGTAGGAGCGGACGACCCGGTCGACGAGCGACTCCAGGTGCCGGGCGTGGGGCCCGTGGCCGAGTTGCAGCATGGCCGACTGCGTGAGCGAGCCCGCGCCCTTGTGGGTGCTGGAGATGACGAGGTCTGCGCCGAGGCGTGCCGCGTTCGTGGGGAGCGCCGGGTGCATCCCGAAGTGCGAACCCCACGCCTCGTCGACGATGAGCGGCACCCCGTGCCCGTGGGCGACGGCCGCGATCGCCGCGACATCGGCCACCGCCCCGAAGTAGCTCGGCGAGACGATGTAGACGGCAGCGGATCGGGGATGCTCGGCGAGGGTCGCCGCGACCTGCTCCGCAGTCACCCCGTGCGCGGCACCCAGGCCGGAGTCGACGGCGCCGTGCACGAAGTGCGGGGTCAGGTTGGCGTGCGTGATGCCGTCGATGACGCTCGAGTGCACGCTGCGCTGCACCGCGAACTCGGTGCCGAGGCCACGCACAACGGTCGTCGCGACGTGGTTGCCGCCGGAGGCTCCGTTGGTCGTGAACCAGACGCGGCTCGCTCCCCACGCATCGGCGGCGAGGTCCTGCGCCCGCATGAGCGGGGTGACTCGGCCCGGCGTCGTGAGGCGCCACGTGTCCTGGTCGACGCCGCTGAACAGCATCGGGAAGTCGAGGCTCAGCGCGTCGGCCCCGACGATGCTCGCGACGCCGGGCGCATTCACCGCCTTCGCGTGATGTGCCGGCACGTGCATCCGCTGCCAGTCGTGGGTGGCGAGGGAGCGGAGAGCGTCGGCGTACGGGGTCTCGAACTGCGCTCGCGGGATGCGGTGCCCGGCGGGGGTCGTGATGCCGTCGACCTGAGCTGCGCTGCTCGGGACGGGTGCGTGGAGGATGGACATGCGTTCAGGTTAGGAACGAACTGACGACGGCGATATAGCAGGATCCTGCCGTCAGTGACATACGTTCTAGGGGTGATGAACCTCCAGCAGTTCCGCGTGCTCCTCGCCGTCCAGGAGCACGGAAGCCTCACGGGGGCTGCGAAGGCGCTGCAGTACGGGGTGCCGACGGTGACGCACCATCTGCGCAGCCTCGAGTCGCACCTCGGCGCCCGCCTCGTCGACCGCGGGCGGCGGGGCACGTCGCTGACCCCGCTCGGAGTGTCGTTCGCCGCCGAGATCGAGCAGGCGATCACGCGTATCGACCGGGCCGAGCAGCTGGTCGCCGATCAGCGCGACGCGGGCGTCGTCACCCTGCGCGTGGGCACGTTCGCCTCGATGGGCTCACGCCTGCTTCCCTCAGCGATCGCCAGCCTGCAGAAGCGCACGTCGGTGCGGGTCGAGGTGGTCGAAGGGGAGCCGACGGAGATCGTGCGGATGCTCAGGAGCGGCGAGGTGCACGCGGGGCTCATCTTCGACGTGTCCGTCGAGCCCGCCTTCGCCGTCCCGGACCTCATGCTGCAGCGTCTCCTCACCGAGCCATACGGCGTGATGGTCGCCCGCGACAGCGAATGGGCGAGCCGCGACAGCATCGACTTCGCCGACCTGCGGGAGGTGCCGTGGGTCTTCAGCCGCAGCAACGACGAGGCCTCAGACCGCGTGCTGCGCCGCGTCGGCCAATCGCTCGGCTACCCGGTGCGTGAGCTCATGCGCACGGACGACCTCTACATGATCCACGGCCTCGTCGCCGAGGGGCTCGGCTTCGCCCTCTCGACGGACGCCGCCATCGACCACGACTTCGACGTCGTGCTTCGGCCCGCCGTGCAGGACCTGGGGGAGCGGCACGTGTCGTACGTCACCCGTCGGGGCGCCGCACCACCGGCCGCCGCCTGGCTCGGCGAGATCCTGCTCAGCCGCCCAGCGCCTGCAGCGGATCGCCCGTGAGCCGGAACGTGTCCCACTCGTCCATGGGGAACGCGCCGAGGCTCCTGTAGAAGCCGATGGACGGCTCGTTCCACTTGAGGACCGACCACTCGAGGCGCCGGTAGCCCTCCGCGACGCACTCCTGCGCGAGCGAGCGGAGGAGTGCCGTCCCGAGGCCGCCGCCGCGCGTAGCCTCGCGCACGTAGAGATCTTCGAGCCAGATGCCGTGCTCGCCCTCCCACGTCGAGTAGCTCAGGAACCAGAGCGCCATGCCGTCGAGGCGAGGGGCACCGGGCTCGCTTGTGCTCGCTCCCGCCGCCTCGGCGACGGTCGCGAACACCGCAGGCCGCTCGCCGAAGAAGCTCCTGTGCAGCTGCGCCTCGGTCGTCTTCACCGCATCCGGTTCGCGCTCGTACACGGCGAGGCCGCGGATGAGGTCGAGGATCTGCGGGACATCGGAGGGAACGGCGGGGCGGATGATCGGCTCGGTCACGGCACGACGCTCACAGCCAGGCCGGGCGTCACGCCCACCGCACCCAGTTCGCGCCGGCGCCGGTCTCGACCTGCTGCAACTCGGCGAGGTGGTCGCCGCGCACTTCGTAGAGCGACACCTGCGCCCCACCCTCGCCTGCGGCGACGAGGAAGCGGCCGTCGGGGCTGAGCGCGAACCCGCGGGGATGCTGCTGGGTGACGGTGAACGACCGCGCATCCTCGAGGGAGCCGTCCTCCGCGACCTCGAGCGGCGCGAGGGTGCTCGTCGTGCGCTCCGAGGTCCACAGGAACCGCTCATCCGCGCCCCAGTGCACGTCGGCACCCCAGATCGAGCGGGGCTCCAGCGGATTCGCGCCGAGGGTTCCGCGCTGCAGGCCCTGCAGCGCGTCCGCGTAGCTCGCCGAATCGAGGAGCGAGAGCACACCGGTGCTCGTGTCGCGTTCGAAGCGCAGCACCTCGCCGCTGAACTCGGTGATCACGTAGGCCTGCGTCTGGGCACCGTTGAGCACGATGTGGCGCGGGCCGCTGCCGGTCGGCGCGGTCGCACCCACCGGGTGGAGCGCCTCGAGCTCGAGGTCATCGGTGATGGCGTACTGCCCGACGAGATCGTCGCCGAGCGACACGAAGTACGCGAAACGGCCGTCCTTGCTCGCCACGACGGAGTGCAGGTGCAGATGCTCCACGATCGTCGTCGGCTCGCCGACCGTGCCCTCGTCGATCGGCGCGATGAGGCCGTAGCTGGCGGAGTAGGCCGCGCCGAGCAGCGCGGATCCGTCCCGTGTGAGCGCGACGTAGTTCAGACCGCCGCGGGGCGTCTCGCGACGCGAGATCGGGGTGAGCTCGCCCGCCTCGCGGTCGAGGCGCAACGTGACGATCGCCGCGGGGCTGCCCTTCACCGCGGCGTAGACGAGGTCGCGGCTGGCGTCGACGACGAAGTTCGAGCATCCCTGCAGATCCGTTGCGACCGAGGTCCGCTCGAGGGCGGCGCCGTCGAAGCGGAAGACCGAGATCGAGCCTTCGCCTGCGTTCGCGACGAGGACGAGTGGTGTGGTCATGCGAGCCCCTCTCGGGCGATGGTCAGGACGGAGAGCACGTCGGCGCTGTGGTCGAGGCGCCGGTCGCGTTCGTTGGTGTCGTGTTCGCGGATGATGCGCTCGAACTCGCGGAACTCCTCCACCATGCGGTGCGGGTACTTCGTGAGGTCGATCTGCTCGGCCTCGCCGCCGCGGGTCGCGTAGCTCAGCGATGGCAGGACGTTCGGGGAGCCGTCGGCCACGATCCACCCGTCCTCTCCCTGGATCTTGCTGCGGATGGGGCCATCCGAGTCCTTCGCGCACACGCAGACCGCCGTGGTCTCGCCGTAGTCGAGGATCAGGACGCCGGACGTGTCGACGCCGCGCTGCACGTTCGCGGTGTAGCTGACCCGCTTCGGCCGGCCGAGCAGCCCCACGACGAAGTGGATGGCGTAGATGCCGAGGTCCATGAGCGCACCGCCGCCCTGCGCGGGGTCGAACGCCGGCAGCACCGTGCCCTCGCGGAAGGCGTCGTAGCGGGACGAGTACTGGGAGTAGTCCGACTGGACGACCTTGATCCTGCCGACGAGGTCGAGATGCTCCTTGATCCACCGGTAGTTCGCGAGGTACTGCGTCGTGATCGCCTCGATCAGGATCAGCTCACGCGCCGTCGCGAGTCTGCGCAGCTCCTGCAGCTCCCGTTCTTGGAGCACGAACGGCTTCTCGCAGATGACGTGCTTCCCCGCCTCGAGCGCCTTGCGCGACACCTCGAAGTGCAGCGAGTTCGGGACGGCGACCCAGACCGTGTCGACGCTCGGGTCGGCGAGGCACTCGTCGAGGTCGGTGAAGACGCGCTCGATGCCGAACCGCTCCTGCAGTTCCTCCAGGTGCTGGAGACGCGGCGGGCGACCGTAGATCGCCGCCAGCTCCAGCCCGGGTACGTTCACGACGTGCGGCAGGAAGTCTGCGACGATCTGGCCGGCACCGATGACGGCGAGCCTCATCGGATCGACCTCGACTGCGTGACGGCGCCTGCCTGCTTGGGGGAGCTCGAGAAATGCACGCTGTCGATCGTAGTCGGAGCTCGACGGACCCGGCAGGTAGCCCTCGACCTGTGCGACGCTGCTAGGCGTCAGCGCGGTCAGCCTGCGCGATGCTCCGCGCCGTTCCTTCGCGGGCGATGGCCGCGATGTTCTCCGTGGCGGCCCAGGACGAGAGCAGACGCAGGCCTTCCTCGGAAGAGCTGCCTGGCACGGCGGTGTAGACCGTCATGGTGTGGCCGGGGTCGTCTTCGAGGTCCATTGCGTGGTACACCAGCTCGAGCGCGCCGACCGCCGAGTGTCGGAAGTGCTTCGCGCCGGAGTAATGTCGGCGGACATCGTGGGCTGCCCATCGGATGCGGAACTCGTCGCTGCGCACAGACAGCTCTCCGACCAGGTCCGTGAGCTGCCTGTCGAACGGCGAACGGCCGGCCTCTCGCCGGAGGATCTCGACGTTGACGTTGGCTGCCCGCTCCCAGTCAGGGTAGAAGTCGCGCGCACGAGGGTCGAGGAAGATGAATCGGGAGTGGTTCGCGGGCCGCGCAGTGCCCCGGTACATCTCCGAATAGAGCGCGAAGCCGAGCTCGTTCGCGGCCACGATATCCATGCGGCTGTTCCCGATGATCGCGGCACCGCCCGTGATCGAGTCGAGCAGATGCTGCGCGGTCGGGCGCAGCCCGGACGCCCGCGGCTTGGGAGAGCGGACCTTCGCGCCCAGGTTGGCCGTCCGAGCGAGATCCCTCAGATGGTCGTGCTCCGCCTGGGTGAGCTGCAGCGCCCGAGCCACAGCATCGAGCACGTTCTCAGAGACACCCGTCAGGTTGCCCCGGTCCACGCGGGTGTAGTACTCCACGCTCACCCCCGCGAGCCGTGCCACCTCATCCCGTCGGAGGCCGGTCACACGCCGTCGGGTCGTGCCCGGATCGATCCCCGCCTGCTCTGGGGTCAGCCTGCCTCTGCGGGAGCTGATGAATGCTCGCACTTCGCCCCGGTTGTCCATGGATCCACGGTACGACCAGTGCCCGCCTTCTGGGGTGCCTCTGCTGGAACCCCTTTAGCGGGACTCTCCCTCCTACCTCACGTGAGGCGTTGACTGCTGGACGACACAGGGACGACGACCGCTCCCTCGGAGAGGACAACATGAGCACCATCGCAATCGTCTGCGCAGGCAAGACGCGCGCCGCCGCCGCGAGCCTGCTCGCGGCAGGACTCCTGCTGGCGGGCTGCACGGGTGTGGATGCCCCCGGAGAGAGCGCGGGCGAGGCGGCACCGCACGGTACTGGCGCCACGAGCTCGACACCACCATCCGCGGCGAGCGCAACGGAAGGCGAAGACCTGATGCCCACCACGACGAACATCACGATCAGCATGGGGGACGTCACCGTCCGCGGCGTGCTGAACCAGTCCGCGACCTCCGCCGATCTCCTCACGCAGCTGCCCCTCGAGCTGTCGTTCGAGGACTTCGGCGGTCAGGAGAAGATCGCGACCCTCCCCAGGGCGCTCTCCCTCGAGGGCATGCCGTCCGGAAGCGCCGCCGAAGCGGGGACGATCGGCTACTACGCACCCAATGAGGGGCTCGTCCTCTACTACGACTCCGTCGGTCACTTCCCCGGGATCATCCCGATTGGCACGTTCGAAGACGTCGAGTCAGTGCGTGCTGCTGTGCCTGCGACTGGAACGGTGTCCGCCGAATGACCTCACCCTCATTGCGCACATCCGAAGCGCCGGCGTCCACTGGAGGCGCGAGGGCTCCGCAGCTGCGCCTCGCACCGCTCATCGTCCTCGCACTCATGGGATTCATCCTGGTCGCGATGGAGACCATGCCCGCCGGTCTTCTGCCGGAGATCGCCGACGGGCTGAAAGCCGCGGAGGGCACCGTGGGGCTCTTCGTCAGCGCCTACGCACTTGGCACGGTCATCGTCACGATTCCCGCCATCTCGCTAACGCGCCGCCTCCGTCGAAAGCCCCTGCTGCTCGTCAGCATCGCGGGGCTGGTTGCGGCCAACACCGTGACCGCGTTCTCGTCTGACATCGCGCTGTCACTCGTCACGAGGTTCATCGCCGGGGCATTCTCTGGAGTGATCTGGGGGATGCTCGCGCCCTACGCCGTGCGAATCAGTCCGCCCTCGCGGCTGGGGGCCGCGATCGCGATCGTCGCGATCGGCGCGCCCCTCGGGTTCGCGTTCGGGACGCCACTTGGGGCTTGGATCGGAGCCGTGTCCGACTGGAGATGGTCGTTCGCCGGTCTCTCCGCGCTCGCAGCACTGGTCGCCATAGCGGTTGTACTTGTCGTCCCGGACGCGCCAGGCCGTCCCGCGCTCGCGGGCCTGCCCATGGCGCGGGTGCTCCGCCTGCGAGGGGTCCCCGTCGTGCTCGCGGTGATCTTCGTCTGGATGCTCGCGCACAGCACGATCTACACGTACGTCGCGCCCTACCTCCGTGAGACGGGCACCGCGATAACCCCGGACCTGATGCTGCTCGCCTACGGGATCGCTTCTCTACTCGGCGTGGCGGTGACCGGCCTGCTCCTCGATAGGTATCCGAGCCTGCTGCTCCACCTCAGCGTGCTGGCCTTCATCGTCGCTGCGGTCGTGCTGCTGGCAGGGCAGGGCTCGCCCGTCGCGCTCCTGGCGGCGGCGGCGCTGTGGGGTGTGAGCTTCGGAGGGGCTTCGCCGCAGCTGCAGAACGCGCTCACGCGAGCCGGGGGCGAGAATTCGGACGTCGCGAACTCATTCCTTCCCGTCGCGTTCAATCTCGCGATCTTCGGCGCCGGCATTCTCGGCGCAGGGCTCCTCGAAGTCTTCGATGGCCTTATCCTGCCCGCTGCCATGATGCTGCTCGGGGCGGTGGCGTTGCTGCTGACCTTCGTCGGCCGGCGGTCGGCATTCCGGCAGAGGGAGACGGGATCAGGTGATGGGAAAGCATGAGCTTCCGCGCTTTCCTGAGGGCGAGCGTGGGGCGACTCCGGGGGAAAGGCATCGGCGAAGCGGTCTCCGCTCCGACGCTCGAGACTCGACGTCTCCTTCTGCGCGCCCACACTCTGGCGAGCGCTGAGGAGTGGTTCCTCCTCCACGAGGAAGCGCGAGTTCGCGAGTTCCTGAACTGGCCACCGAGGAGTCGCGGCCAGGCACTGCGCCACCTCCGTGTCCGCACGCAGTCCACGAGGCTCTGCAGGGCCGAGGACTTCATGGCGCTGGCCGTCGAACTCGAGGGGCGGCTCATCGGTGATATCTCCCTGCAGCTGCGGGCCGTTGCCAGCGAAGTGCGCAGCGTCGAGATCGGGTGGGTGCTGCATCCCGATGCTCAGGGCAATGGATACGCGCGGGAGGCGGCGGAGGCCGTCATCCAGTTCGCATTCGAGGCTGTGCATGCCCGGATGGTCCTCGCGGTCGTGCATTCGCGCAACACCGGATCGCTCAGGCTCGCGGAGCGTCTGGGATTCCACGGGCTGAGCCGCCGCGAGAGCGAACGGCTGCTCGTCTTGACCCGAGATGACTTCGCCTTGGCCGACCGCGGTGCCGAGCGGGATCCGGACATGGCGCCTCCTCGACCGGCAAATGGAGGCGGGCCCTGCTGAACTGCTCACATGGTCCGGCTGATCCTGTTTCTCCTCCGGGTGGATAGCACTCTCTGCTCCAAGACCCGGCGAGATCGCCAAGGAAACGCCCAGCTCTGCGCCGCTTCGCCCGCCGGTTCGGGGGAGGGGAGTTCTCCCCGCCCCGCCGTGGAGCGCGGATCCACCAGCCCACCCCAATGCGCGGGACTACGCTCGCCGACACCCCGGACCAGCCGGGCCAGTCGAAGGAGTCAACATGCGTCGCATCGTCTCGACCGTCACCGCAGCCCTCTTCGCCGTCGGCATCGCCGTCTCAGCACCCGCGATAGCAAGCGCCGGCACCACGCAGTCGTACTGGACCGGCGGATCGCTCGCCGACTGCCAGGCCGTGCAGCGCACCTACATCAGCTCGTGGACCAAGATCACCGAGGCCTGCCACCGCAACGGCAACGGCTACTCGTTCACCTGGACCTCGCTCTAAGGCGTCTCCGGCGAGGTCGTGGATGCTCCGTTCGGCCTGATTGGTTCGTCCTGATAGCTCTGTCCTGACCGGTTTGGCCTGATTGGTTCGCCCTGGTCGGCTTCTCCTGACCGCGCCTTCTGCGCGCGTCGCCTGCGCACCGCCGGGCAACGCATCTGCGGCAAGAAGGTCACTTTCGCCCCACCCGGGCTCCCGGAGCGGGCAGAAAGTGGCCTACTCGGCGGCGGCGGATACGCGGCGCGGCGTCGCGCGGTTCAAGCGGGCTCATGCGGCTCAGCCGGGCTCAAGCGGATCCGGCAAGCTCACGCGGCTCAAGCGGGTCACTTTCGCCCCACCCGGGCCCCGCAACGGGATGAAAGTGGCCTACTCGGCGCCGGCAGCGGCAGCGGTGTAAGGGGCGGCGCCGCGGCGTCGCGCAGGTAGAGCGGGCTCACGCGGTTCAGATGGGCCACTTTCGCCCCACCTGGGCTCCCGAGATGGGCTGAAAGTGGCCTTCTTGGCAGCGGCAGCGGCAGCGGCCGAGGCAGCGGCAGCGCGGCGCCCGCGGCGCTGCGCGGTTCAGCGGGCTCGCGCAGGCCAGGCGGGCTCATGCGGTTCAGGCGGGTCACTTTCGCCCCAGTCGGGCTGCCGGGATGGGCTGAAAGTGGCCTACTTGGCGGCGGCGGCAGCGGCGTCGCGCGGGCCAGGCGGGCCACTTTCGCCCCACTTTGGCTGCCGGGATGGGCTGAAAGTGGCCTTCTTGGCGGCGGTAGCGCGGCGCCCGCGGCGCTGCGCGGTTCGGCGGGCTCGCGCAGGCCAGGCGGGCTCATCCGGTCCAGATGGGCCACTTTCGTCCCACTTGGGCTCCCGGGATGGGCTGAAGGTGGCCTACTTGGAGGCGGCGGCGGGGGTGGCAGCGCGGCGTCGCGCGGTTTAGGCGAGCTCGCGCGGCTCAAGCGGGTCACTTTCGCCCCACCTGGGCCCCCGCGACGGGCTGAAAGCGCCCTACTCGGCGGCAGGGGCGGATCACGCGACGCTCAGCGTGACGGCGCGCTTCTCCGGATCAGCCGAGTCGACGCGGACTCGTATGGCGGCGCCCAGCTCCAGGGCCGCGGCGCCGCCGACGACCCTCGCCCGCACTGCGGGGTCGCGCAACAGCACGGTCGCCTTCGCCTGACCCGCATCGGCGGCCCCGGTGGGCGACGAATCGACGACGATCCCGTCGAGCTCCTCGCCCACACGGGGCGCGAGCAGGACCGCCTCGAGCAGATCGACCGCCGCCCGCTCGTACGCGTTCGCACGGCGTGAGCCCTCGGCCATCTCGCCGGGCAGTGCCTCGAGCGCATCCACGACCCACGACGGCACGGGTTCTCCGGCGCAGAACGCCAGCGCGATCTCGGTGCCGTAGCGGTCGACGAGGCGCCGCAGCGGGGCGGTCACGTGCGCGTACTCGGCGGCGATGGCGCTGTGGGATGCGGCGCTCGGCACGTCCGGATGCTCGGGCGTGCCGAAGGCCGCGTACCCGGCTCCGCGGAACAGGCGGGTGGCTTCGGTCGCGAACGCCGCGTACTCGGGCCGGGCCACGTCGATGGTCCTGACGAACTGGGCGTACGAGACCTCCGGTGCCCAGTCGAAGCCGAGGGAGGCGGCGACGCGACGCAGGCGCTCGACGTCCTCGTCGCGGGCGGGATCCAGGGTGCGCCAGATTCCCACTCCCGCCCGTCGCTGCAGGGTCGCGGCTGCGATTCCCGTGAGCAGCGACAGCTGCGCGTTGAACTCCTCGCAGGCGAGCGGCTCCCGCAGCACGAGCCGGTAGCGCTTGTCGTCGTCGCTGCGCTCGATCTCCTGGTCGGGCACCTCGAGCGTCGCGCCGCCGCGCGCGAACTGGGCGTCGATGCGCAGCCGGCCGATCTCCGCCAGCAGCCCGAGCAGCTCGTCGGCGGTTCCGGCGTCGAGCCGTGCCTGAACCGAGGGGTAGTCGAGTTGCGCCCGGGAACGCACCATGGATCGACGCACCTCGATGTCATCGAGCAGCGCGCCCGAGCTGTCGAGACGCATCCGCCACACGACGGCGGGGCGATCGACCCCGGGGAGCAGGCTCGCGGCGCCCTCGCTGAGCACGGCCGGGTGCAGGCCGAATCGGCCGTCCGGCCCGTAGACGGTGAGGGCGCGGCGGTGCGTCTCCGCGTCCAGCGCCCCACCGGGCTCGACGAAGGATGCGACGTCCGCGATCGCGTAGAACACCTCGAAGCCGTCAGCGTCCTCGCCGGTGGCCTCGACGCGGCGAAGGAAGAATGCCTGGTCGAGGTCACGCGAGCCGACAGGGTCGAGGGTCACGAACGGCAGCTCGCGGAGATCGTGTCGCCCGGAGTCCGAGCCGAACTTGTGGGCTGCGGCTACCTCGGCCTCGGCTCGCGCGTCGGCTGGGTAGTCGGCCGGGATCTCGAGCTCGGTGCGGAGCCGCTCCAGATACGGGCCGAGCACCTCCGCGGCCGCACCGGCCTGCACAGCACGCGTGTTCATCGGCGGGGAACGGATGCAGGTTCGACGGTGAACTTCATGGCGTCACGCTACCCGCACCAGATCAGGGGGCGCCGATGCCGTCAGTGCCGTAGGTCATCGTCCACGCCGTCTGCACGTTGTCGGCGACGGCTTTCGCCGACTCGACCTCGATGGTGTGGCTGGTCTCCGTGAGCAGATACTGTCCGCCGGTGTCGACCGTGATCCCGGAATTCGTGTCCGACTGCAGGTAGCCGCGGATGCCGACGGAGCCCTCCATGTAGCCCGAGTAGGTGACGCGCAGCTTGGTGCCCTCCTGCGCGTAGTTCCATTGGCCGGTCGTCTCCGGGTCGGTGGTGATCGGGCCGAACGCGGAGAGGGTGGCGATCACCGTATCCGTCTCGCGGGAGGGGGAGATGAGGATCGACACGGTGCCCGTGTAGTCGACGCCGGAGGTCTCGATGAAGGCGATGACCGCCTCCGTGCTCTGGCCGACTGCCAGCTCGGTGTCGAAGGGCGTGAAGTTGCCTTCGATCGTGGAGAGGGCCGTGGATGCGGCGGCGAGGGGAGTTGCCAGGGCGGCGGCGAAGACAGGGGTGGTCCAGGCCGCGTTCGAGAGCAGTGCTCGGCGGGACGGGCGGCCAGGCGCAGGCCGTTCTGCGGTCGTGTGGCTCGAGGGGAGGAAGGAAGGCATGATGCTCCGGTCTGCGGCGTGGGGGCGCCGCTCTGCGAACGATACGGCCTGCGGGCGTCGGGCAGAAGAGGTCGGTTGTCGGACTCTGCCGGATGCTGCCGAAGACGCTCTGAGCGGACGCGCACGTGCTCCATACGTTCTCCATAGATCGATAGGCGACGATAAGCGCATGGTTGACTTCAACAAGATCCTCGGCGCGGCCTCGAAGGCCCTCGGCAACTCCGGCAATTCCGGGGGCAACCGGGGCGGCAAGAGCGGCTCCGGGGACTGGAAGGACATGGTCCGCAAGGTCGCCGATCAGGTGACGGGGGATGGGCAGCAGCCACGCGGCCAGCAGGGCTACCCCGCCCGGGACGCTGCGCAGCAGCGCGACCAGTACCAGCAGTCTGACCAGTACACCGCCCGCGACTCCCGCCCACGGTACGGGCAGCAGCCGCCGAGCGCTCCGAGCTACGGCTCGCGCCCGGCCTCGAATCCGAGCTCAGGGTCTGCCGCGGACAAGGCGGCCATCGCGAAGTACGACTACCTCCTCAAGACCGCGGCGCCTGACCAGCTCGAGCAGGCGCACCGTGAGGCGTTCCAGCGACTCACGCCGGAGCAGCGCGACCAGGTGCGTGAGCGCCTGAGCGCGGAGTCCGGTCCGTACGACCGCCCGCAGTCGAGCTCCCCTGACGACCTGGCACGGGCGGCGACGCGCGGCGAGGTGCAGCGACCCGGGTTCATGGCGAAGGTGCTCGGGGCGGGCAAGCGCATCGCGGGCTCCCGCGGTGGCTCCAACTTCACGCCCGGCTCGAGTCGTGGCGGGTCCGCTCGCTTCGGCCGTGGCGCGGGCGTCGCCGGTGCAGCTGCGGCGGGTGTCGGGGCTGGTGCGCTCGGCGGCATCGCGCTCGGCGTCGTCGGCGGTGCCGTCGCCAGCTCCGTCGCGCTTCCGCTGATCGGCGACGCGATGGCATCCGGAATCGACTTCGACGGCATCGCCGCGTCCGGGATCGAGGGCTTCGAGGGGCTCACGGCTGACCTCGGCGAGTTCGGCGGGATCGGTGAGGCCGTCTCGGGGCTCGGCGACCAGGCCAGCGGATTCGGCGACCAGCTCACGGGCGCCGGCGAGCAGCTCACGGGCGCGGGCGACCAGTTCCTCGGCGGCGTCGAGGAGCAGGCAGGCAACTTCGGCTTCGACATCCCCGGCCTCGGAGACCTGTTCGGCAAGTGATGCACGCCTTGGCGCACCCGGGAGGACGGCCGGCGCTGGGAGCCTGATCCGTCAGAGCTGCTCGCCGATGACGCGAGCCGCCTGGATGACCCGGGACCTGAACCTCGCGAGCCCGTCGTCGCTGATCGTCTCTTCCGTCGTCACGAGATTCACGACGCCGATGACCGTGCCGCGCGAGTCCGTGATGGCTGCCGTGAGGCTCACGGTTCCCGGGTAGCGCTCTGAATGGCTCTCGTAGGTGCCCGTCGCCGCTGCTTCGGCGAGCTCCGCGCGAAGCGAGTCGGCGCTCTGCTGCCGTCCGCTGGCGAGCGTGAGCCCCGAGTAGTCCTGCAGGAACTCGTCGAGTTCTTCCGGTGCGACGGCCGCGAGCAGCACCTTGCCGCCACCGACGTCGAGGTCGAGGCGCTGCCCGATCGGGAACCGGTAGCGGAGCGACTCGGGTGGCTCGACGCGCGCGACGAGGATGCGCGACCAGCCCGAGCGCACGTAGACGGACGACGTGAACCCGGTCGTCTCGGTGAGGTTCTGCAGCACCGGATGCGAGACGGAGGCGAGCCGATCTTGGAGCATGAACGCGTGCGCGTGCGCGAGGACGACGGGACCGAGCGTGTAGCCGGCCTCGGTCGAGTTGAGGTACCCGCGCCGCGCGAGGGTCGTGGTGATGCGCTGCGTGGTCGTGATGTGCAGGCCGGTGGCCTTGGAGATCTGCGTCAGCTTCAGCGGCGTCCGTGATGCCTCGACGCACTCGATGACGTCGAGCGCTCGTTCGAGCGTCCGGCCTTGATTGACGCGCTCAACGCTCACTGCGTTTTCCCCTCCGTGCCAGGTGATTCCTCAACGTACCACCGGGTGCAACGAGACCCTGCTTGGTCCCGTCCCTGGCCGCGAACGTGGACGCCTGCTATCGTTACGCGAAATCAACTTGCGCAGAGTGATAGAAAACTCTGCCTGATGACAACGGAGTCGTTCATGAGAATCGCTGTCCTCGGCCTCGGTGAAGCCGGAAGCATGTACGCGAAGGCGTTCGTCGAAGCCTCCTGGGAGGTCGTCGGCTTCGACCCCAGGAGCGTCGAGATCCCCGGAATGACCAGCGCCACCTCGATCGCCGAGGCGGTCGCCGGCGCCGACGCGGTGCTCGGCCTCACCACGGCGGCCCACGCCGCAGGGGCAGCGCGAGACGCGGCACCGCACCTCGAGCCGACCGCGGTGTTCCTCGACCTCAACGCCGGATCCCCGCAGCTGAAGCGGGCCGTCGCCGACGAGATCGGCGAACGCGCCAAGGTCGTCGACGGGGCCGTGATCGGTTCGGTGAAGAAGTTCGGCGCGCAGGTGCGCGTCATCCTCTCCGGCCCCGACGCGGACTCGGCCGCCGACGTACTGCGCTCCATCGGCGCCACTGCGGACGTCGTCAGTGACACCATCGGGGACGCATCCGGCCGCAAGCTCCTGCGCAGCGTGTACATGAAGGGACTCGGCGCGCTCATCAGCGAGGCCATGTCCGCCGGCCGTGCTGCTGGCGAGGAAGCGTGGATGCGCGCCCAGATCGTCGAGACCCTGGTCGACGGAGAGGCCGCCGTCACGCGTCTCGACGAGGGCACGCGCATCCACGCAGACCGGCGAAGCCACGAGCTCGGCGACAGCCTCGAGCTGCTGAGCGCGCTTCCGGGGAACTGGCCCGTCACCGAAGGCGCCAGGCGCCGACACGTCGACCTCGCCCTCGAGGCGAAGCCCGACTTCGCGGCGGAACTCGAGTCGGTGCCGACGGCGGCGCTCGGCGACGGCGGGGACCGGCTCGGATTCGCGCACTCGAGCATCAAGCCCATCTGGCCCTCCGGCCCCATCGCCGGACGCGCACACACCGTGCTCGTCAATCCAGGCGACAACCGGGCCCTGCACGAGGCGCTCAAGGTGGTCCGGCCCGGCGAGGTGCTCGTCATCGCGGGCGGCGGGTACGCCGAGCGTGCGCTGCTCGGCGAGCTCATCGCGGAGCGCGCGGTCAACGCGGGGGTGCGCGGCATCATCGTCGACGGCGCAGTGCGCGACGTCTCCGCCATCGCCGAGATCGGCCTGCCCGTCTGGGCCGTCGCAGTCTCCCCGGCGGGCCCCTACAAGTCCGGCCCCGGGCGGGTCGGCGAGACCATCTCGCTCGGAGGCGCCATCTGCTCGACCGGCGACTACGTGGTCGCCGACGAGGATGGCGTGCTCGTCCTCCCGATCGACCGCGCGGCTGCCGCGCTCAGGGCAGGCCGGGCGGTGCTCGCCGACGAGGCGGGCCGCCGTGTCGAGATCCTGCGCCAGCGCGCCGAAGCGAATCCCAGCGCCTGATCCGGCGCACCAGACCATAGACAGCAAAGGAGCTGCCATGAGCATCACCGACCAGGGGCACCCGCCCCGCCGACGCAGGGGAGGGTCATGCCTGTCGCACTGATCGCCCTCGTCGCCTTCATCGCGACGATCGTCACCTGGAACGTCGTCGTCAAGCGGAACATGGCGGAAGCCATGATCCTCGGCTTCCTCGTCACGCTCGCCTTCGCCGGGTTCAACGCCCCCGAGTACGCCGTGACCGCCGTCGTCGAAGCATCCGAGAACCAGGTCCTCTACGCCGCCGTCGCGTTCGTCTTCATGACGCACTTCGTCGAGCGCACCGGCGTCATTGATCGCCTCATTGCCATTCTCTCCTCCCTCTTCGGCAAGCTGCCGGGCGGCCCCGCGATCGTCGACACGCTCGCATCCGGTGCCATGGGAGCCGTCGCGGGCGGCTCCAACACGGGCAACGCGGCCTCCTCCGGAGCGATCACCGGTCCGTGGATGGTGCGCACCGGATGGAAGCGCTCGCGCGCCGCGACCGTCATCGCCGGCAACGCGGGCCTCGGCACCGCGCTTCCTCCGAGCGCGTCCATGGTCATCATGATCGGATTCGCCGGCACGCTCGTGACGACCAGCGAGGTCTACCTGGCGCTGCTCGTCGCCGGCATCTACCAGTTCGTGTTCCGGATGGGCCTCATCGGCTGGTTCGTGAAGTGCGACAAGATCACGGCAGCCTCGGGACCCGAGATCCTGCCGTGGCGCAGCGCGATGAAGCGCGGCGGAACGTCGACCCTCATCTTCCTTGGCGCGATCATCCCGATCGCGATCTCGGTCGGGCCCCTCGCCGACGCCCTCAAGGCGTCGCCGGTGCTCTCCGAAGCCATGGGATCGATCTCGCTCATCGTGTGGATCCCCGTCCTCATCATGTTCTTCGCCGCGCTCGTCGCCTGGAAGGACCTGCCGCGCTCGCCGCGCGGATGGTGGGAGCTCATCACGAGCGGGGCGCCGAAGTTCTACACGATCGTCGCGCTCCTCTTCTTCGCCGTCGTCGCGAGCGAGGTGCTCGCCGAGCTCGGCCTCGCGGAGGACGTCGACAACCTGCTGAGCGGCGTCGACATCCCGCTGTGGCTGCTCGTGACGTTCATCGGGCTGCTGATCGTGCTGGTCGCGGGCCCGCTGTCGTCGACGGCAACCCTCACCGCCGTCGGTCAGGTGTCGCTGTTCACGCTCATCGCCGCGGGCATCGACCCGCTGCTCGCCGTCATCGCGATCCTCGTGTTCGCCTCGACGGAGGGCGCCTCCCCGCCCGCCTCCGGCGCCATCTTCGTCGCGAGCGGCCTCACGGGAGCCAAACCGGAGTCCACGTTCGTGCCGCTCATCATCTACTACGTCGTGCCGTTCTTCGCGCTCGGCGTCCTGATCGCGCTCGGGATCGTCCCGGTCCCCGGCGGATAGGAGTCTGAAATCATGCGCACCTCACTGCACCGCATCCTGCATCCGCTCTTCGGCATCGCGATGATCGTCTTCCTGCTGCTGGCGTTCGTGCTCGTCTTCGCCCAGGTCATCGGGCTCATCTTCGCGCAGCCCTGGCTCATCGAGGGAGCCTCGGAGACGCTCCTCCATCCGGCCATCATCTCGGCCATCGTCGTCGGCCTCATCGGCTACGCCCTCTTCAACTGCCTCCCGAAGGTGGAGAAGAAGGCCGAGCTGGAGGATGAGGACGAAGACTGACCGGGTCGATCTCGACGCCCGCACCCCGGATCGCCGCGAGCGATCTCGGCGTGCGGGCGTCTCCCGTTAGGCTCGCGTGATGGCGAACCGCAGCTATCTCTACGTTGTCGACGAGGTTCCGGGGCAGGGGGCTCCGCTCACTCGTGTCTCCGGGCTGTCGGAGTGGAACTGGGATGTGCCGCTCGTGCACGAGCTGCTCGTCTCGGGGTCTGGTCGGCTGGTGCCGTCGACGATCTGGGATGCGCCGGCGGCAGCGATCCTCGGCGACTACGACCAGGGCGTCGCCAACCTCGAGCGCCTCTTCGCTCGGC
This sequence comes from Pseudoclavibacter sp. VKM Ac-2888, assembly GCF_015351285.1. NCBI lineage: Bacteria > Bacillati > Actinomycetota > Actinomycetes > Micrococcales > Microbacteriaceae > Pseudoclavibacter > Pseudoclavibacter sp. VKM Ac-2888. The sequence goes on along the minus strand of NZ_JADKSM010000001.1, from coordinate 2,306,805 downwards.
TCCCGCAGGACCAGGAGACGCAGCGGCAGATCGCCGAGGCGCGCAGCGTGCTGCGCGACCCCGCGAACCGTGGACGCTACCTGCTGCTCGAGGTCGCGGAGATCCACGTGCTCAGCGCCACGGACGACGAGAACCCGCACCCCGAGATGCTCCGGGAGGCGCAGGGGATGGTCTGCGACACCGAGCAGCACGTGGACGCGCTCATCCGCACAGCACTCGAGCTGCCGCCGGAGCGGCTGCAAGAGCTGACGGGCTCCGGGGCGTGGGCGAGCAACCTCTACTTCGAGCCGTCCGGAGAGCCGCAGCCGCCCGCCCAGGCGGCACCGGTCCAGGCGGCGCCGAATATCCCTGCGACGAGCCTGCCCTCCCAGAGCGCCCCGCCGACGAGCCCGAACGCACCGCAGTTCGCCCCGCCCACCGGTGCGTCGGCTTCGCCGGTCTTCCTGACGCGGCCGCTGGCGAACGGCGCGACACAGTGGAGCCTCGGGCTGATCGCGGTCATCCCGTTCCCGTTCGTGACCGCCATCACGGCAGGCATCGTGATGATCGCGGCCGGCCGGTCGCGCGCGCCCGCCACCGAGGCAGGCGAGCGAAACCGCACCAACGCCGCCAACTGGGGGCTCACCTACCTGCTCTCCTCGATCATCCTCATCGCCCTGCACATCGCGTTCCTCTTCGTCCTCGACGACACCTACTCTGGGTCGTTCTTCCCCATCGGCATCCCCATCACGCTCTGGTTCGCCGTCTCCGTGACGCACATCGTGTTCTCGATCGTGGGCAGCGTGAAGGCCTCGCGCGGCGTGGTGTTCGCCCCCATCGCGCTGCCGTTCTTCAGTCCGCGCCTGCGGGGCTGACCATCTTCAGTGCAGACTCGTCGCCTCTGGACGTCACTGACGATTCAGGGGCCGATTCTGCACTCATGTTGGACAGGGGCCGCCGCGCCCGCCGCGTCTGATCTGCACCCTGCCAGTACAGGGGCGGATGGGCGACAATGGCGGGGTGCCAACGCCGCAGCGGACAAACCCCGAAGCCGGGGTGCCGTCGCGCCTGCGCAACGCGGTGTTTCGGTCCGTCGCCGACCAGGGCAAGGCCGCGCTCGTCGAGCGTCGCTTGAGCGTCGCCATCAACCGCGGCGTTCTGCAGGCAGGGGAGCGGCTGCCCCCGGAGAGCGAGCTCGCTAAGTCGCTCGGGGTCTCGCCGGTCACCGTTCGCGAAGCGCTGGTCCTCCTGCGGCAACGCGGCCTCGTCACGACGAAACGAGGACGCGGAGGCGGCAGCTTCGTCACCGCGGGCGCCGACCCTGCCTCACACGCCGCCGCCGAGCTCGCATCCATCTCCCGCACGGCGCTGCGTGACCTCGCCGCCCATTACTTCGCCGTCACCGCTGGCTGCCTCGAACTCGCAGCCTCCAGGGCTGCGCCGAGCGAGGTCGACGCGATCCGCGCTCGGCTCACGGCGTTCGGCGACGCCGCGATCTCCGGGCGGCAGGCTCAGCCGACGCCCGCGCTCTGGCGACACGTCGCCGACGACATCGTCGTCGAACTGTGCGCACTCGGGCAGTCGGTGCGGCTCACCAAGGAGCAGATGCGCGTGCAATCCGAGCTCTCGCCGCTGCTCGGGCTGCTCGCTGTGGACGACGCCGAGCGGGAGGCGCAACGAGGCGAGATACTTGGACTCGTCGATGATGTCGCTCGGGGGGACACCGCTGGCGCGCGCGAGACTCTGCGCGCGACGGTGAGCGACGTCGTCGAACGGCTCGAGGCAAAGCGCAGGTCGCTGCTCGAGCGGTAGGCGCGCCGGCGCCGTGATGGTGCCGGGTGCCGGGGAACGACTATGGCTGGGGGGCCAACGTATGCCGATCAACGACAACGAGGTGAGGATCGCCGCACTCGCGGGGCTGCCGAACTGGTCTTGGAGCGACTTCACGGAGAACGTGATGCAGACCACCAACCTCATGAGGCTGGAGCCGAACGGGTGGCTGGCGCTCATCGCCTACCTCGCCGGCCCCAGCTGGGTGTATCAGGAGCCGGCGCGGTACGACCCCGTCGTCGAGACGGACGGCGGTGGCCAGCGTGTCGGCGGGCCAGCCGACGGCACCTTCTCAAGTGAGGAGGACATCAGCGGGATCCACGACGACATGGTCCAGTACCTCGCAGATGCTGGGCTGCCGGCGCCCCCGCGGGCGGTGCAGTGGATGCTGTGCCTCCCCGACGGGGTCACAGAACGAGACCTCGAGGGAGTGTGCCTCCGTGCGGCGCGGGACGTCGCACCCGACGACCACCGAAGGAACGCGCTCGAGGTGCACGCGGCGATGCGGGTGCTGTTGAATGGTCGCATGTCGCCGCTCGCCTGGTGACGCGGAACGGGCTCTCGCCGATCTTCGCCGGTCGACCCAGTGAAAGCGGCCCTCCGCTGTGTACCATCGGCCAACACCGAGGCAGAGGAGCCGCTCCATGACGATCGACGCCACCGCGGTTCGACGCGGCCCAGCTGCGCTCCTCGACGACTACTTCCGATCGACACTCAACGTGCTCGAAACGCTCAGCCGCGACCTCGGTGCCGTGCTCGGCGACCTCGAGTCGCGGGGCGAACTCAGCGACCGTCGCCTCGACGAGCTGGTCGAGCCGCTCGCGCTCGCGGTCTTCACTCGTACCTGGCCGGCCGCGTTCGGGGCCGGATTCGTCGCATCCCTCGACCTTCGCGGCCCGTCCCGCGGCCACCTGTCTTGGTGGCAGGGCCCGATGCGCTCGCAGCTGCGGCTCGCAGCGCAGACGCCAAGCCGAGAGCACATCGACTACAGCGGATTCGAATGGTTCCGCGTGCCCCGGGAGACCGGCGAGGGTCATGTCGCGGGCCCGCACGTCGACTACCTGTGCAGCGACGAGTACACGCTCACCGTCAGCATGCCCGTCTGGAACGGGCGGCGATTCCTCGGCGTCGTCGCCATGGACCTCCTCGTCGACGACGTCGAACGGGAGCTGCTCCCGGCGCTGCGTGAGTTCGGCGACGTGAGCGTCGTGAACGCAGCCCAGCGCGTGCTCGCATCCACCGAATCGCGGCTCGCGCCGGGAGATTCGGTGCGCGACCTCGACGGCTACGGGAGCACCGACTGCGCGATCGCCGGGCTCCGCGTGCTCACCCGGGTCTAGGCCTCGACGCGCGGGACCTCGGGGCAGGTCGGAGTCCCGAGTCCGGGTTCAGTCGATCTCAGTCGATCTCGGGCGGAGCTGGCGGCTGCAGCCGCTGCTGCTGCTGCGCATCCGGGGTGCGCAGGTACTTGCGAAGGGCTTTGATGGCGAGGATCAGTGCCCAGATGGTCAGGACCAGGATCGCAAGGATGGCCACGAAGTAGGCGACCATCACGACGGTGTGCATTGGGTTGAGTCCGATCATCGATCGACGGTACGTCGCGAGACTGGGCGTCGGGTCAGTGGAAGCGGGCGGCGGATGCGGGTCACGCCGTAGCTCGGCGACACGACGGGAACATGGCTGCATCGACGTGCGACGATGCGGACATGAGTGCTCTCGCCCCATCCGAGTATCTGCCCGACCTCGTACCCGAGCTGCTCGTCACCGACGTCCGAATCAGCCTTGCGTTCTGGGTCGATGGATGCGGTTTCGAGGTGAAGTACGACCGACCCGAGGAGGGGTTCGCGTATCTGACCCGTGGCAACGCTCATCTCATGCTCGAACAGCGCGGCGTCGGCCGGAACTGGGTAACCGGGCCGCTCGAGCCGCCGCTCGGGAGGGGCATCAACTTCCAGATCTCCGTGGCCGATGCTGACGAGGTCGCGGCGGCTGTCCTCGCGACCGGTCGGGAGCTCTTCATGCCGCCGGAAACGAAGTGGTACCGGGTGGGTGGGGACGAAGTCGGGGTCCGCCAATTCCTTGTGACGGACCCCGACGGGTACTTGATCCGCTTCCAGGCGAGCCTGGGGCGGAGAGCTGCCAGCTAGCTCGTGACGGCTGACGCCTGACGGCTGCGGCGGGCGGCGATGAACGAGCGCACGCCGGCCGTGATGAGGGCGACGAGCAGGACCAGCATGACGGTGCTGCTGATGACCGCGCCGGGGCGCTCGGCGGTGCCGGCGAAGAGGTCTCCCAGCTGGGCGACGTTCATGAGCGACCCGAGCGCGCCGAGGAGCGCGACGGCGAGCGCGCCGTGGATGGCGTGCTTGCGGAGCTTCGGGTTGCGGGCGATGAGGCCGGCGATGACGAGCAGGAGGCCGACGGCGGCCGGGATGAGGGCCGTGAGGCTGCTGGTGTCGCTGACGAAATAGGCGATCGCGCCCGTCACGACGAGGGCGGCACCGATGAGGATGGTGAGGAGAGGCATGCGGGATGGGATCCAATCTCGCGGTAGGCCAGCACTGTCCTCGGCGGACCGCTTCGCGCGGGCTCAGCCCTGGCGCGTGACGGCCGGCGACGGAAGCGTCGCTGGTCGTTGGTGTCTGGTGGACCCAACTTTACCAGCTGGTCGGTTCCGGCCTCCGACCGCCCGGTGCGCCTGTTCAGCTGCGGACTGCGCCCTCGATGGCGTCTCGCCCGGCCTCGCGCGTGGCGAAGGCGCCGAGGAAGGTGCCCTGCCCGTCGTGTGCGCGAAACTCTCCGTGCACGAGCTCCACGAACCCGGCGAAGTCGTCGCCGGAGGCCGTCTCCCGCATCGCGACCCAGAGTCCGTTCGCGGGGGAGAGCCAGCGGAGCTGTCGAGGAGCGGAATCGACGACCGCTCGGGTCGTGGACTCGCGGGGGATCTCGAGCAGGCTCATGGGGTTCCTCGGTTCAAGAGTGGATGATCGGATAGTTAGGTTAGCTAGCTAATCCTGAGAGTCGCCACAGGGTTCGCTGGACGCGGTGCTGCTCGGGTCAGCCCAGTGCATCCGGAGACTCGGGGAGCGTCTGGCCGCCGTCGACGACGATCGTCTGACCCGTGATGTACCCCGCCTCGCGGCTCGCGAGAAACGCCGCGGCGTAGCCGATCTCCTCGGCTCGGCCCAATCTGCGCAGCGGGACGGCGGAGGTCATCGACGCGAGGTAGTCCTCGCCCATCTCGTCGAGTCCAGCGGATTCGACATTGCCGGGCAGGACTGCGTTCACGGTGATGGCGTGCCTCGCGAGCTCGATCGCGGCCGTGCGCATGAAGCCCAGCTGCGCGGCCTTGGAGGCCCCGTAGTGCGACCAGCCCGGGTAGCCGGTCGTCGGGCCCGTGATGGATGAGGTCAGCACGACCCGGCCGCGGCCTGATTCCTGCAGGGCTGGCAGGCAGGCCTGCACGGCGTAGATGGTGCCCTTCACGTTCGTGTCGAGCACCTCGTCGAGCTGTGCCGGCGTCATCGTCGCGAGGTCCGCCTGCGGGAAGATTCCAGCGTTGGCGCAGAGTACGTCGATGCCGCCGAACGCCGCCGCGGTCGACGCCGCAAGCGCGCGGCACGACTCGGGGTCGGTGACGTCGACCGTGAACCCCGAGATCTGAGCTCGAGTGCCGGTGCCGGCGTCGGCGATGAGCGAGAGTGCAGCGACGGCCGTATCCACCCCCGCCTGCGAGCGACCAGCGACCGCGACCCGCGCGCCCGCCTGTGCGAACACGCTGGCGATGCCGAAGCCGATGCCCTTCGTGCCGCCGGTGACGACGACGCGAGTGTCGGAGAGGTCGAACAGGGGAGCAGCTGGCATGGTGCGCCTTTCGAGAATGGGGTGGATGCGCCCATTCCATCGCCCGGGCGGGCAGGATGCCCCTCTGGAAACCTGCCTGCGACCGCTCGTAACGCAGTGTTTACGCCCGCCGCCGGATCACCGCCGGCGCCTTCTGGTCACCACCAGAACGGAGGCTGGGTCACGTACGGCGCCTCGAGTCGTGCGACCTCGTCGTCGGTGAGCGTCAGCTCGAGGGCTGCGACGGCGTCATCGAGGTGCTTCGCCTTGGTCGCCCCGACGATGGGGGCTGCGACCGTCGGGTTGCGCAGCACCCACGCGAGTGCGACTCGTGCCATCGGGACCTCGCGCTCGGCCGCGATCTGCTCGACGACGTCGATGATGGGGCCGTCAGCATCGGCATCGAACGCCTTCGCGACCGAGTCGAGTTCGGCGCGTGCCGTCGATTCGCCGCGCGGCCGGGTCAGGCGCCCCTTGCCGTTCGGCGAGTACGGGACGAGGCCGACGCCCATGTCGGCGCACATGGGGATCATCTCCCGCTCCTCCTCGCGCTTCAGCAGGTTGTACTGGTCCTGCATGGCGACGAACGGGGTCCATCCGCCTACCGCGGCGGCCTGCTGCAGCTTCGCGAACTGCCACGCGTACATCGACGATGCGCCGAGATAGCGCACCTTGCCGGCACGCACGAGGTCGTCGAGCGCCTGCATGGTCTCCTCGACGGGGGTGCTGTCGTCGAAGCGGTGGATGTAGAGCACATCGATGTGGTCGGTGCCGAGTCGCTCGAGGGACGCGTTCGCCTGTTCGAGGATCGCCGTGCGGGACAGGCCGGAGCCGCCGGGGCCGTCGTGCATCTTGCCGGAGAGCTTCGTCGCGAGCACGATCTCCTCCCGGCGGCTGAAGCGACGCATCGCGCGCCCGATGATCTCCTCGCTCGTGCCCTGCTGGTACACGTTCGCCGTGTCCCAGAAGGTGACGCCGAGCTCGACCGCCTGGCGGAGCAGCGGTGCTGCCGCGTCGTCGTCGAGGGTCCAGCTGTGCAGGCCGCGTGTCGGGTCGCCGAAGCTCATGCAGCCGAGTGCGAGGCGGCTGACGCGGAGGCCGGTGCGGCCGAGGTTCGTGTGCTCCATGCCAGGAGCGTATGTCGCACCACCGACACCAGGGAGGCCCTGGCAGTGCCCCCTGCTTCGCGCCCTGCCCTGCCCTGCGCCCTGGCCTGGCCTGTCGGCTGCAGACCTGGGGCTAGGGCACCAGGAGGCGCCAGCTGGGGTGCGCAAGTGCGAGGTCTGCGGATGCGTGGGGGCTGCGGATGCGGCTTCGCTGCACCTGGGGGTTGTGCACGCCTTTCCGGGCGCAGGGGTGCGCAAGTGCGAGGTCTGCGCCTGCGCGGGGTCTGCGGATGGGGCTTTGCGAGACCTGGGGGTTGTGCACGTCTGTTGGTGCGGAGGGGTGCGGATGCGCGAGGTCTGTGGACGGGGCTTCGCGAGGCCTGGGGGTTGTGCACGTCTGTTGGTGCGCTGGGGTGCGCAAGTGCGGGGTCTGCGCATGCGCGAGGTCTGCGGACGCGGCTCCGCCAGGCCTGGGGGTTGTGCACGCTTGTTGGTGCGGAGGGGTGTGGATGTGCGACGTCTGTGGACGTGGCTTTGCGAGACCTGGGGCTTGCGCACGCCTGGCGGTGCGTTGGGGTGCGCATGCGCGAGGTCTGCGGATGCGGCTTCGCCAGGCCTGGGGGTTGTGTACGTCTGTTGGTGCGCAAGTGCGAGGTCTGCGGATGTGGCTCTGCCAGACCTGGGGCTAGGGCACCAGAAGGCGCCAGCAGGGGTGCGGATGTGCGAGGTCTGCAGGTGGGGCTTTGCGAGACCGGGGGGTTGTGCACGCCTTTTGGTGTGCGGGGGTGCGCAAGTGCGAGGTCTGCGCATGCGCGGGGTCTGCGGACGCGGCTTTGCGAGACCTGGGGGTTGTGTACGTCTTTGGGTGTGCTGGGGTGCGCAAGTGCGGGGTCTGCGGGTGGGGCTTCGCTAGACCTGGGGCTAGGGCACCAGAAGGTGGCAGCTGGGGTGCGCAAGTGCGGGGTCTGCGGGTGGGGCTTCGCGAGACTTGGGGGTTGCGCACGTCTGGCGGTGCGCAGGGGTGCGCATGCGCGAGGTCTGCGAATGCGCGAGGTCTGCGGGTGGGATGGGCGGCCCTCACCCCGGTTCCCGTAACCCAGTGTTTACAGGGGCGAACGCTGCGGAAACATCCGTCTGTCTACTATTGGCGAACAAGGTTTCATGTCAGGTAACATCAACACCATGCGGGAGACGACCATGACACAACTAGCCCCCAAGCTGGTCGAAGGAGAGCTCGCGGCAGGCGACCGCATCACGCTCCGCGACCTCGCCCAGGCGCACGGCGTGCAGTTCATCCTCGCCACGTTCGTCGACCTCAACGGCAAGCCGTGCGCGAAGCTCGTGCCGACCTCGGCCGCCGACGAGCTCGAGGCGGGCGCCCTCGGCTTCGCGGGCTTCGCCGCCGGCCTCATCGGCCAGGAGCAGCACGACCCCGACCTCATCGCGATCCCCGACCTCGACTCGTTCACCCCTCTGCCGTTCGTCCGCGAGGGCCTCGCGCTCGTGCACTGCGACCCGCACGTCAACGGGGAGCCGTGGCCGTACGCGCCCCGCAACATCCTGAAGCGCGCCATCGCCGAGCTCGCCACGCGCGGCATGACCGCCAAGGTCGGCGCCGAGGTCGAGTACTTCCTCGTCGACCGCGCCGAAGACGGCACCCTCGCCCCCGCCGACAAGCGCGACAACGGCCCTCGCCCCTGCTACGACGCCCGCGGCGTGACTCGCATGTACGACCACCTCGCCTCCGTCTCGACCGCCATCAACTCGCTCGGCTGGGGCAACTACGCCAACGACCACGAAGACGGCGCCGGCCAGTTCGAGCAGAACTTCGACTACGCCGACGCGCTCACGACCGCCGACCGCGTCATCACGCTCCGCTACATCCTCAACGTGCTCGCCGAAGAGCGCGGCATGACGGCGACGTTCATGCCGAAGCCCTTCACGAACCGCACGGGCACGGGCCTCCACCTCCACCTGTCGCTATGGAGCGAGCAGGATGAGCCGCTCTTCCCGGCGGGCCCGAGCGCGAGCGGCGCCGCCGCATCCACCGATGACGCCGCGAGCGAGTCGGCACCGGATGCGCGGGGCCTCGGCCTCTCGCCCGTCGCGTACGGCTTCGTGGCGGGGCTCCTCGAGCACGCGCCCGCCCTGCAGGCGTTCCTCGCTCCCTCGGTGAACTCGTACAAGCGGATCGGCACGGCCACGTCCAGCTCGGGCGCGACCTGGTCGCCGCGAAAGGCGTCGTACGGTGGCAACGACCGCACGCACATGGTGCGGGTCCCGGACAACAAGCGCGTCGAGCTCCGCTCGGGGGACGGCGCAGCGAACCCCTACCTGGCGGTCGCGACCTCGATCATGGCCGGCCTCGATGGCATCGACAACAGCATCGACCCAGGCAACCCCTCCGGTCCAGGCCAGGCGCCCGAAGGCGCGGCCGTGCTGCCCGCGACGCTCCTCCACGCCGTCGAGGCGCTGCGCCGCGATCCCGTGATCCTCGCCAGCCTCAGCGGCGACGAGGCCACCGGCCGCTACTTCGCCGACGCGAAGGAGACCGAGTTCCTCACCTGGCACGCGCAGGTCAGCGACTGGGAGCTCGACACCTACCTCACCGCCTTCTGACCCTCCCGCATCCAGAGACCAGACAAGACCACCCCCGAAAGGACCACGCCCGTGTGTGGAATCGCCGCGCTGCAGTTGCGCAACCCCCAGCTCAGGCCGCAGATGGGCGACCTGCTCCAGACCATGCTCTGCGAGATGGTCGACCGTGGACCCGACTCCGCGGGCCTCGCCGTGTACGACAACCCCGACCTCACGGGCAGCGCCGCGTCGACGCTCAGCCTCCTCGGCGGCACGCAGCTGCTCACCGTGGAGGAGCTCACCGCCGAACTCGAGCGCACCCTCCCAGCCGGGGCGGCGCCGAAGGTGTCCGTCGTGGGTGACACGACGCTCGTGAGCGGCGAGCTGTCGACGAGCATCCTCGCCGATGCGGTCAGCGCGGCCCTCCCCACCGCCACGATCATCGGCCGTGGCGGCCACCTCGCCGTCATGAAGAGCGTCGGCAATCCCATGGACGTCGCCTCCAACCACGGCCTCGAGTCCATGTCGGGGAGCCAGGGCGTCTCGCACACCCGCATGGCCACCGAATCGGCCGTGACCGCGGGCGGCACGCACCCCTTCGCCGTCGCCGACGACCTCTGCCTCGTGCACAACGGGTCCTTCTCGAACCACGCCTCCATCCGTCGCGAGCTGAAGCGCACGGGCGTGCAGTTCGACTCCGAGAACGACACCGAGGTCGGTGCGCGCTACATCGCCTCCCGCCTCGAGCAGGGCGACACCCTCGAGGAGGCGCTCATCAACCTCGGCGACGTCTTCGACGGCTTCTACACGCTTGTCGTCACGACCGCCGACAGCATGGCCATCGTGCGCGACCCCATCGCCTGCAAGCCCGCCATCGTGGCCGTCACCGACGACTACGTGGCCATGGCCTCCGAGTACCGCGCCCTCGCGCAGCTCCCCGGCATCGAGTCCGCCGACATCTTCGAACCAGTCCCCGGAAAGGTCTACACGTGGTCACTCTAGACAGCACCCAGTACGCGGCAGCCCCAGCGGCCGCACCCGCAGCTCCTCGCGCCGCTGCTCCCGCGGCAGCCCCCTCGTCGTCCGCGACTGCTGAGGCCAGCCCCACCACGATCGACCTCGCCGGCCAGGATGTGCGAGTCGTGAACGCAGCCGTCCAGGCGGCGGAAGACGGAACCAGGTGGAGCATCCAGCACCCCGCCGGCAAGCACAACGTGGCCGTCGGCATCAGCTCGGCCATCGACGTCACGATCGACGGGCACGTCGGCTACTACGCCGCCGGAATGCACCAGCGGGGCGCCGTCACCATCAACGGCAACGCCGGAGTCGGGCTCGCCGAGAACATCATGAGCGGCAGCGTGCACGTCACGGGCGACGCCTCCCAGTCGGCCGCCGCGACCGGCCATGGTGGCCTCGTCGTCATCGACGGCAACGCCGGAGCCCGCTGCGGCATCTCCATGAAGGGCGTCGACATCGTCGTGGGGGGAAGCATCGGGCACATGTCTGCGTTCATGGCGCAGGCCGGCCGCCTCGTCGTGTGCGGCGACGCCGGGGAAGCTCTCGGCGACTCCATCTACGAGACCCGCATCTACGTGCAGGGCACCGTCGAATCGCTCGGCGCCGACTGCATCGAGAAGCCCATGCGCGAGGAGCACCTCGCCGAGCTCGCCGAGCTGCTCGTCGCAGCCGGCCGCGACGACGACCCGGCCGCGTTCAAGCGCTACGGCTCGGCCCGCAAGCTCTACCACTTCAACGTCGACAACGCCTACTAGGCCGAGCAGGAAGCGCCACTCATGACTCTCATCGACCAGCCCACGTCCACCGTCGGCGCACCGCAGTCACCCGCTCGCCTCGCCGAGCTCGGCCTCCGCGAGTCCGCGACGTTCGACCGCGCGACGATCTCCGACATCCAGCGCGCCGCCCGCACGGGCATCTACGACATCCGCGGGTGGGGCGCGAAGCGGCAGCTGCCGCACTTCGACGACCTGCTGTTCCTCGGCGCATCCATGTCGCGCTACCCGCTCGAGGGGTACCGCGAGCGCTGCGGCACCGACGTCGTGCTCGGCGATCGCTTCGCCTCGAAGCCCCTGCACCTCGACATTCCGGTCACGATCGCCGGGATGAGCTTCGGCGCTCTCTCCGCGAACGCCAAGGAGGCCCTCGGGCGCGGCGCCTCCGAGGTCGGCACCTCGACGACGACGGGCGACGGCGGCATGACGCCGGAGGAGCGTGGACAGTCGAAGCACCTCGTCTACCAGTACCTGCCCTCCCGGTACGGCATGAACCCCGACGACCTGCGCAAGGCGGATGCGATCGAGATCGTCCTCGGCCAGGGCGCGAAGCCTGGCGGCGGCGGCATGCTGCTCGGGCAGAAGATCACCGAGCGCGTCGCCGGGATGCGGACCCTGCCGATCGGCATCGACCAGCGATCCGCGAGCCGCCACCCCGACTGGACGGGCCCGGACGACCTGACCATCAAGATCGCCGAGCTTCGCGAGATCACCGGCTGGGAGAAGCCGATCTACGTGAAGATCGGGGCATCCCGCCCCTACTACGACACGGCGCTCGCCGTGAAGGCCGGTGCCGACGTGGTGGTGCTCGACGGCATGCAGGGAGGCACGGCTGCGACGCAGCAGGTGTTCATCGAGAACGTCGGCATCCCGACGCTCGCCGCGATCCCGCAGGCCGTCGCGGCGCTCCAGGAGCTCGGCATGCACCGCAAGGTGCAGCTCATCGTGTCCGGCGGCATCCGCACGGGAGCCGACGTCGCGAAGGCCATGGCGCTCGGCGCCGACGCCGTCGCGATCGGCACGGCCGCGCTCATCGCGCTCGGCGACAACGACCCCCGCTACCAGCAGGAGTACGCCGACATCGGCTCGGCCGCCGGCTTCTACGACGACTTCCAGGACGGGCGCGACCCGGCCGGCATCTCGACGCAGGACCCGGAGCTCGCCTCCCGCCTCAACCCCGTCGAGGGAGGGCGACGCCTCGCGAACTACCTGCGCGTGCTCACCATGGAGGCGCAGACCATCGCCCGCGCGTGCGGCAAGTCGCACATCCGCAACCTCGAGCCGGAGGACCTCGTCGCGCTGACCGTCGAGTCGGCCGCGATGGCGAACGTGCCGCTCGCCGGCACGAGCTGGATCCCCGGCAAGCAGTACTAGGGCGACGGCCGGTTTGCGGCCACCGACGCCGCCTGACCGACTTCCGTGACGAGACCCCCACCTCCCGGCCTTGAAGCCCCGGAGCTGGGGGTCTTGTCACGGAGGTTGGTCAGCGCTCCAGGCCGGCCGCCTCGAGCCCCGCGAGGCGCTCGGCTCGGTCGCCCGTGAGCTCCACGACGCGTGGGCCGCTGAGCTCCGGCTCAGCGGCGAGGTCCAGGAGCGCGTCGTTCATGGCATCCCGGAGTTCGAGGTCCTCGTCATCGCTCACCGAGATCTGGTCGCGGTAGGCGAGGGGGAGCAGCACCAGGAGATCCACCCGCTCGGCCGCGTGCCGGGTGAGCGCTGCACCGCGCCGGATCGCCGCGCGCGAGCGCCCGGGCCTGCCGAGCGCCTCGAGCGCGTGCAGGTAGGCGAGGAAATCGACCGGCCCGCGCTCCGCGATGACGTCCGAGCCTTCCGGCAGCTCGGCAAGCCGGTGGGCGGCGATGTCGAGCTGGCGGCTGAAGAGGGCCGCGTCGAGGTCATCGAAGCGGTCGTCGAGGAGCTCCTCGAACGGGTCGGGGAGGACACGGTATTCCGGATGCGCGGCCACGAAGTCGCCGATGAGCGTGCTCTTGCCGCTTGCGTGGGTTCCCGACACGACGATCCGCATGGCAGGCGAGCCTAGGTGGTGCGCGGCTTCACCGCCAGGGGGCGGGTCCGCGAGCTCGCGCTCGGCTGGCCAACATCAGTGCGAAAACAGCGCGTTGCCGGTGTCCTGCGGCGATTCGGCGCGAAATCGCACTCATGTTGGTCAGGCGGGCCAGCGTGTTGCCCGGGTCGGACGTGCGGGTTTGGTCGCGGAAGTCGGCCAGCGACTGATCAACCCGCCTTGCCCCCGTATGGTGGTCGGCGGTGGAGCTTCGGGCCTGACTCTCTGGCCTGGCTCCGCCGGGTGCATCCACTTCGCAACGTCGCAGAAAGCAGGACCGCAGTGACCTCCAACTGGGCCGGGAACATCACCTTCGAGGCGGAGCAGATCGCCACCCCCACGAGCACGGCCGAGGTCAGCGAGGTGGTGCGGGCTGCGGTGGCCGGCGGGCACTCGGTGCGCGCGCTCGGCAGTGGGCACTCGTTCAACCGCATAGCGGACACGGGCGGCGTGCAGGTCTCGACGCGCGGCCTGCGCAGCCCGCTCCGCATCGACGAGGACCGGCGGTGGGTGTCCATCGGAGCGGGCACCCGCTACGGCGAGCTCGCGATCGACCTCGCCGAACACGGCCTGGCGCTCGCGAACCTCGCCTCCCTCCCGCACATCTCCATCGCGGGTGCGGTCGCCACGGGAACGCACGGCTCCGGCAACACCAACCGGAGCCTCGCGGCAGCCGTCGCCGCCATCGAGTTCGTCGCCGGCGATGGGGATGTCGTCGTGCTCGAGCGGGGAGACGAGGGGTTCGATGGGGCCGTCGTGTCGCTTGGCGCTCTCGGCGTCGTCACGCGCATCCGCCTCGACGTCGTGCCCCACTTCGAGGTGCGGCAGCGCGTCTTCGAGAACCTGCCGTTCGCGGCGCTGCTCGAGAACTTCGACGAGATCACGGGCGCCGGGTACAGCGTGAGCGCCTTCACGACGTGGGCGGAGCCCGAGCTCATCGACCAGGTGTGGGTGAAGCAGCTCGCGAGCGAGGTGGCACCTGGCGACTTCTTCGGCGCAACACCCGCCACCGAGGCGATGCACCCCATCCGCGGCGTCTCCGCCGTGGCCTGCAGCGAGCAGTTCGGCGTCGCCGGCCCCTGGTACGAGCGCCTGCCGCACTTCAAGCTCGAGTTCCAGCCCTCCAACGGCGCCGAGCTGCAGAGCGAGTACCTCATCCCACGGCTTCGGGCGCAGGATGCGCTGCTCGCGCTCGCGGGCATCGCCGACCGCATCCGCCCCCACCTGCTGGTCAACGAGGTGCGGACGGTCGCGCGCGACTCGCTGTGGCTGAGCCCCATGCACGGCAACGACGTCGTCGGCCTGCACTTCACGTGGAAGCAGGACCCGGAGGTCGCCGAGCTGCTGCCGCTGCTCGACGAGATCTTCGCGCCGCTCGGCGGGCGCCCCCACTGGGGCAAGGTGTTCGACGAGCGCGTGAGGGCCTCGGAACTGTACCCGCGCTTCGCCGACTTCCGGAAGCTCGTCGAACGCTACGACCCCAGCGGCGTCTTCGCCAACGACTTCACGCGGCGCGTGCTGCGGTAGCGCGGCGGCCCGCGCGCTGGCGGTGCGCCGGGGGCCGCTCGCCGCGACGCCTGACCAACTTCAGTGCAATTCGGCTTCGTTTCGCGGCCCCGCGCCCGAATCTGCAGGTTTCTGCACTGATGTTGGTCAGGGCTTGCGGGCATCTGGCGTCCGTCCCTGGTTCGACCCCGGTCCGCTCTGGCCTGGCCTTACCCTGGCCGTCTCCTGCCTGGCCCTTGCGTTCTCATTCGATCGTGCTAATTTACATTTGTAAATTAGATCTGATCGAGGAGTGCCGTGACCCAGGAAGATGCGAGGTTCGTCCGTTCACGGGCGGCGCTCGTCGCAGCCGTCGTCGAACTGCTGGATGAGGGGACGGATGCGGCGCAGCTCAGCATCACCGACATCGTCGGTCGCGCAGGAGTGAGCCGCCCCACCTTCTACAAGCACTTCGACGACACCGCCGCCCTCATCCGCGAGGCCGCGCTGCGGCGTCTGCAGTCGGCGTTCGACCGCATCCCGAGCGTCGGCGACGACCCGTCGTGGCCGACCTTCGTGCGGGGCACACTGCGCGCCCTGCTCGGTGAGCTCGCCGCCGACGCGCCCTTCTACCGGGCGGCGCTCGAGAGCAGCTTCGGCCTCCTGACGGGCGACATCATCGCCTACCTCGCTACGCGCCTGCTCGAGTCGTCGCCGCTCGGCCCCGTCATCCGCCGCCGCCGCGGTCCCGACACCCCGCAGGATCGCGCCGAGTTCCTCGCGGCCGGCGCGATGTGGCACGTCACGAGGTGGCTCTTCGCCGCCGCTGAGGTCGCGACCCCGGCCGATGCCCCGGCCGAGGCGGCCACGGCAGCCGGCACGGCAGCGGATGCACGCGCATCCATCGACGAGCTCGTCGAACGCCTCTCCTCCCTGCTTCTCGCATCCTCCGGCGCGACTGTCGCCGAGCTTGACGCCCTCCGCGTCGAGCACGCTCGTTCATAGGACTCCCCACGCCCATGCGTTCCTTCTCCCTCCCCGACTTCGTGCGCACGCACCGGCGGACGCTCGTCGTCATCGTCGGCATCATGCTCATCCCCCTCATCTACGCGGGCTCGCTGATCTGGTCGAACGAGGACCCGACGCACCGCCTCGACCACATCAACGCGGCGATCGTGAACAGCGACCAGGCCGCGACGCCCGCAACGACGACCGACGGCGAGCCCGCCGAGCCCGTCGACCTCGGCGCGACGCTCACCGAGAAGCTCGTCGACAGCACCGAGTCGAACAACTTCAGCTGGCACGAGATGGCGGCGGATGAGGCGCAGAGCGCGCTCGAGTCCGGCCAGGTGCTCGCCGTGCTCGACATTCCGGCGGGCTTCTCGGCGGCAGCTGTCTCGGCGGGCGGCGACGAACCGCTGGATGCGGCGATCGCCCGCCTCTCCATCACCACCAACGACGGCGCGAACATCATCGTCGGCAACATCGCGTCGACGGTCGGCACCACGGTCGCCGACGAGCTCGCCGCCGAGGTCTCCGACGAGTACCTCCGCAACGTCTACGTGGGCTTCACCGACATCCACGAGAGCGTCTCGGAGGCTGCCGACGGCGCGACCGAGCTCAACGACGGCGCCGAGCAGGCGCGCACGGGGTCCGGCGAGCTGGTTGTGGGTCTCGGGCAGTTGCGGGAAGGCGGCCTCGCGCTCGCCGACGGCAGCGCGACCCTCGCTGATGGGGCGACCCAGGTGGATGCGGGGGTGCAGCAGCTCAACACCGGCCTCGTCACCGCCAACTCGGGTGCCCAGCAGCTCAGCTCCGGCGCCGCGGATGCGAACACGGGCGCGCAGCAGCTCAGCGCGGGCGCGGCCAGCGCGAACGGCGGCGCGCAGGAGCTCAGCACGGGGCTGGGCACGGCGAGCTCCGGTGCGCAGCTCCTCAGCGATGGACTCGCGGAGCTGTCCACGGCCGCCACCGACCTGCCAGGGAAGGTCACCGCCCTCACATCCGGTGCCACGGCGCTCGACACAGGGGCGACAGCTCTTGCCGGCGGAGTGGACACCGCCTTGACCGGAGCCGAGACACTCAACGGCGGGGCGTCGCAGCTGGCGTCGAGCACCAGCGAGCTCTCGGGTGACGTCGACTCGCTGCTCTCGAGCTGGGACACGCTCTCGGACGAGCAGCGCAAGGAGCAGATCACGCAGCTCTCCGAATCCGCACAAGCCGCCGACACGCAAGCCGCGGGGCTCAGCGCCGGCATGACGGGCCTGGTCGGCGACGCGGCGGCCGGTACGGGGCTCAGCTTCCTCCAGTCGAAGTCGGCAGACCTCGCGGCCGGTGCAACCCAGCTCTCCGAATCCGTCGCGCCGCTCAGCGGCAAGGCCGACGAGCTCGTCGCGGCTATCTCGACGGCTTCGACGAAGTCCGCAGAACTCGCGGCTGGCGCTTCGCAGCTCTCATCCGGCGCGTCGACCCTCGCGACGGGCACGCAGTCCCTCGCCGACGGCGCAGCCACTTTGGCGACGGGCACGCAGTCCCTCGCCGATGGCGCATCCACGCTTTCGACGGGAACGCAGACGCTCTCGGCTGGTGCATCCACCCTCGCGCAGTCGACGCCGCAGCTTGCCTCCGGCGCGACGCAGCTCGAGCAGGGCGCGACGACGCTCGCCGACGGGACGGCCGACGCGGAGTCAGGCGGCACCGAGCTGAACGACGGCATCACGCAGCTCGCGGACGGCAGCAAGACCCTCGCCGACGGCCTCGACGACGGGGTCTCCGACATCCCCAGCTACACGGATGCGCAGGCCGACCACCTCGCCGGCGTCACGTCGACGCCCGTGGAGATCACGAAGACCCGCCTCAACGAGGTGCCGGCATACGGCTACGGTCTCGCGCCGTACTTCATGACGCTCGGCCTCTGGGTCGGCGCGCTCGCCTTCTACCTGATGTTCCCGCCGCTGCGGGAGCGGCTCGTGCTCGGCCGCCAGCCAGCGATCGTCGTGGCACTGCGCAGCTTCGCACCCGGTGCGATGCTCGGCGCGGCCCAGAGCCTCCTCATGCTCACGATCGTGCGGTTCGGTCTCGGCCTCGAGCCGGCGAACATGCTCGGGCTCGTCGCGCTCGCGCTGCTCACGAGCGTCACGTTCGTCGCCGTCAACCAGGCCTTCAACGCGCTGCTCGGCCCTCCCGGTCGATTCCTCGCGCTCGTCATGATCGTGCTCCAGCTCTCTTCGGCCGGCGGCACCTACCCGGTCGAGACGGCGCCCGCGTTCTTCCAGCTGATCCACTCCTGGCTGCCGCTGAACTACGCCGTCACGGCGTTCCGCTCACTCGTGGCCGGCGGGTCGATCGGCATCGGCGAGGCATACGGGATGCTCACCGTCTGGCTCGTCGCCGCCCTCGCGCTCACCACCCTGTCGATCGCGCTCAAGCGGCGCCGGGAGCGCCTCAAGCCAGCGGCGGCCCCGGCGGCGGCTGTTTCGGAGCCGGTTGCGGTTCGGTAGTTGTCGGCGGGCGAGCGTCTCGTCCGCTCTCCTACCGTGTTCGGGATGGGTTTGACGCTTCGGGATGGGGTGCAAGCCATCCCGAAGCGTGGAACCCACCCGGAAACTGCTCGCGGGGGCCACGGGGGCCGCGGGGCTCGGTCGGGGCCGCGGGGTTCGGTCGGGCTCGCGCTGCGCGCGCTCTCCTACCGCGTTCGGGGTGGCTTTGACGCTTCGGGATGGGGTGCAGGCCATCCCGAAGCGTGGAACCCACCCGGAGACTGCTCGCGGTGGCCGCGGTGGCCGCGGGGACCGCGGGGTTCGGTCGGGTTCGCGTTGCGTGCGCTCTCTTGCCGTGTTCGGGATGGCTTTGACGCTTCGGGATGGGGTGCAAGCCATCCCGAAGCGTGGAACCCACCCGGAGACTGCTCGCGGGGTCGCGGGGTCGCGGGGGCCGCGGGGCTCGCGGGGTTCGCGCCGGCCCGGGGCAGCGCAGGGCTAGCTGTTCGCTGCGTTCGCGTTGGCGGCGACGCTCGCGGCGACGGCGGCGTTGATGGTGATCGCGTTCATGGTGCGCGAGACCGCCGAGCTCGCGGCGGCAGCTCCCCAGTCGCCGGCCTCGAGTGCCTTCGCTCGGTTGATCACTTCGGTCTCCCACGGGAGCTCTCGGTGCAGGGTGGGCAGCGAGCCGCTCGCGGAGAGCAGCGCCGCGAGGGCGGCGGTGCGGGCGTCGGGCTCGGCGCCGTCGATGAGCACGGCTTGAACTCGGCTCATGAGTGCGGCTCGTCGGCCCGTGTCGCCCAGGCTGATGGTGGTCTTGGGGATGAACCCGAACGTCTTGCCCTGCTCGCGGTGCAGGTCGCCACGGAAGATGAGGCTCTCCAGCAGCTGGCCGCGCAGCTTGGGGCCGATGGACGCGAGCATGCCCTGCACCTCGCGCCGCTTCCCGTCGGAGTACTCCCACGCGGCCCGGAGGATCTCGTCGTCCGGCGCCGTCTCACCCACGGAGAGCACCAGGGTCCCGCGCAGGCCGGCCTTCTCGATAGCGACCTGGTCGTCCAGGGCCAGCTCGGTGAGCACGGCACCGGCGAGCACGTAGAAGAGGGTGCCTTCGCCGCCGATCGTTCCGTCGTCTGGATTGAAGAGCAGCAGCAGCAGATCTTCGGCGAGCAACGGCTGCGCTTCGTCGGGGCCGGTGGTCGGGATGTGGTCGGGCTGTTCCATGGTTCCCCCCTGGCAGGTGCGCGAGTCGTCGTGCCGGCCAAGGTACCAGCCGCGCCTCAGCCCTCCGCGCGGTCTCCGTATGCCGTGACGGAGAGGAAACGCGCCGGGAGCTCGATGAGCTCCTCCGGGCCGTGCGGGCCCTCGCCGTCGAACTGCAGGGTGTCGCCGGGGCCCATCTCGTAGCGCGCGTCCCCGTGCCCGTAGGCCATGCGTCCCTCGAGC
Organism: Pseudoclavibacter sp. VKM Ac-2888; assembly: GCF_015351285.1. Classification (NCBI taxonomy): domain Bacteria; kingdom Bacillati; phylum Actinomycetota; class Actinomycetes; order Micrococcales; family Microbacteriaceae; genus Pseudoclavibacter; species Pseudoclavibacter sp. VKM Ac-2888. The sequence continues at coordinate 2,287,205 of NZ_JADKSM010000001.1, read as the reverse complement.
ATATAGAGCAGCTCGGTGCCCGGATGCTGGAAGAGGGGGAACACCTCGCTCGCCTCGGTCAGCGTCACGAGCACCGCCTCCATGCGCTTGTGCTGGCCGCGCAGGGCGCCGAGGAGCTCGTAGAGGTGGCCGGATCGGGAGCCGCGGCGCACGATCTGCGCCCCGTGGCCTGCCGGCACGTAGACGGCCTCCCTGTCGGAGTCGACGCCGCGGAAGAGGGCGGTGACGGGCACGTCGAGGCCGTGCGCGAGGCGGCCGAGCGTGGTGAGGCTGCAGGAGGTGAGGGCGTTCTCGATCTTCGAGAGCATGGCCTTGGAGATGCCGACCTTGTCGGCCATCTCGGCGACCGACATCCCGGTCGCGAGGCGGTACGCACGCACCTGGATGGCGATGGCACGCTCGAGGTCGCCCGGCTGCGGGCCGACCGTGGCCGGGTCGACCTCGCGGTGCACGGAGCCCACGCCGATCTCGTCGTGGTCGTGTGCGTCGCTCATGCAGCCTCCGGGGTTCCGTTCAAGCCTAGCTTTCGCCGACCGGCCCGCCCGCGTCGTTTGGTGTTGGGCGCGCCTGGCTCTAGCGTTGCGGTCATGAGCGAGACGAGCGCTGGTGCTGACCGTGGCTGGGTCGCGCGCGCCGCGATCAGGGCGGTGCTGCTCGTCATCATCGCCGGGTACCTGGCGTACATGCTGCTGGTGTTCCCGAACGCGGCGGCCGGATCCGACGTCGATCGCGACTCCGCGGAGGGTGCGCGCCTCGCCGGCACGCTCATCCCGATCGCGTACGCGAGCATCGCGGCAGCGGTGGTGCTCGGCGTATGGCTGGCGCTCGATGTGACGAGGGCCATCGCGCTGAGCCTGCGAGCGTCGCTGCTGTGGCTTGCCTCGGTCGCCGTCCTGGCTGCATCCGCCTGCGCAGCGCTGAGCGTCGCCGTCATCGTGGACAGCATCGTCGCGGGGATCGGCGTTGATGCGGACCAGACCAGGTACTGGGGGAGCACGGGGGCGATCATCGGGGATGCCTTCGGCCTGACCTGCCTCCCCTTCGTGGCGGCGACCGGTGTCGCCCTGCTCCTGTGGACGATTCGCACCGCGACGAAACTTGACCGCCACGCGAAACCTGCCAGGAGTAGCGTTGCGGCGTGACTTCATCTACGTTCAATGACCTTCTGACCGCCCAGATCGGCAACGAGTTCTCGGCCTCGCAGCAGTACATCGCGATCGCCGTCTGGTTCGACAACCACGACCTCCCGCAGCTCGCGGCGCACTTCTACCAGCAGTCGGTCGAGGAGCGGAACCACGCGATGATGCTCGTGCAGTACCGCCTCGACCGCGACCTCGGCGTCACGATCCCCGGCGTCGCCGCGCCGAAGACCGAGTTCGCAGATGTGGTCGAGCCCATCGCGCTTGCCCTCGCGCAGGAGCAGGAGGTGACCTCGCAGATCGAGGCGCTGTTCCGCGCTGCGCGTGCTGACGGCGACGCGATCGGCGAGCAGGCGATGCTCTGGTTCCTCAAGGAGCAGGTCGAGGAGGTCGCCTCCATGTCGACGCTCGTCACGATCGCGAAGCGCGCGGGCGACAACCTGTTCGACATCGAGAACTTCATCGCCCGCGAGACCATCGGCGACAGCGGCCAGGACGCGGACGCGCCTGCGGCGGCAGGCGGCGCGCTCTAGCAGCCGGCTCGGCCCGGGTCAGTCCCAGTTCCGTCCGTACTGCAGCGCGAGTTCCTGCGCCTGCGTCTGGGTGAGCTGGGCGACCCGGTGCCCTCGGGTGATGAGGGCTATCTTGCTGACCTCTTCGAGTTCGATCGCGGCCTGGATCGCGGCGTCCATGCTGGCGCCGCTCGTCACTGGCCCGTGGTTCTGGATGAGCACGGCGTCGAACGCGAAGTCGAGTGCGCGGATGCCGTCGGCCTGGTCGTGATCGCCGGGGTGCGCGTAGGGCACAAGCGGGGTCTGCCCCACGCGCATGACGAAGTACGGGGTGAGCGGCGGGAGCGCCGACCTCGTGGTCCACGGGTCCAGCAGGGACACGGCGACGGCGTGCATGGAGTGCAGGTGGATGACGGCGTGCGTGCCCGGGTTGCGCTCGTAGAACGCCCGGTGCAGCGGATGCTCCTTCGACGGTCGGGGGCCGGCGAGGTGCGCGCCGTCCGCCAGGGAGACCTCGGAGAGGTGGTCGGCCTGGAGGCGTCCGAGCTCCGTGCCGGTCGGGCTCATGAGCATCCGCTCGCCCAATCGCATGGAGATGTTGCCTGAGGTGCCGGGGCTGAGTCCGAGGTCGGAGAGTCGGCGGCCGGCGTCGAGGAGTTCGGCGACCTGGTCGAGCTTGGCGGTCGGGCTCACGCGAGCTCGTCCCAGGCCTCGACGAAGAACTCGGTGGAGCCGAAGTTCCCGGACTTGAGGGCCAGGTTGATCACGTGGCTGTCTGCGGTCGTCGCTCGGGCCCAACTCACGCCAGGGCAGATCGGCTGTCCGAGCTTGAGGCTGCTGATCCCCAGCTCGGTCACGATGCGGCCGGAGGTCTCGCCGCCTGCCGAGATGACCTCGACGGCGCCGGCGTCGATGAGCGCGACTGCGGCCTCGGCGAGCGTGCGCTCGATGCGATCGGCGGCGTCGGCGTGCGCTGACGCGTCGTCGGTGGCGAGGTCGTCGGGGGAGCCGGTCGCGTAGACGAGGACGGGTACGTCTGGGCGCTCCGCCCAGTATTCACGGGCCCACCTGACGATGGACACGGTCTGCTCGGTGCCGGCGCGCGGATCGACCTGCAGGCTGAGGAATCCCGCCTTCTTGGCTGCCTGCACCTGCTCCTGGGTCCGCTTGGAGGCGCTGCCGCAGAGGATGACGCGGTGGCCAGCGAGCGCCGCGAGTCGGGGCGCCTCGGCTGCGCGACGTTCGGGCACTGGGATGCCGAGCGCGAGTCCGGATCCGCCCGTGACGAACCTCAGCTCTGCGCTGGCTGCCGCGATGGTGGTGAGGTCGGCGTCCGTGACGGCGTCGATGACCACCGCGCTTGGAGTCGAGGCGCCCTCGAGCGCCGCGCTCAGCGCCTCCGCGCCGTCGCGAACCGTCGCGAGGTCGATGAAGCCGACCGGGGTCTGCGCCTGCCGGCTGAGCAGCAGACGCACGTCGGATTCGGTCATGGGCGTCAGCGGGTGGTGGCGCATCGAGCTGTGCTCGAGCAGCTCGCCCCAGACGGAGAGCTGGCCGTCGCGCACGGTTCGCCCGTTGCCGGGAAACGATGGGACGACGATCGTCGTCGTGAGGTCGAGCTCGGCGAGCATGGCGTCGATGACGGGGCCGATGTTGCCCTGCTCGGTCGAGTCGAAGGTCGAGCAGTACTTGAAGTACAGCTGGCGTGCGCCTGCCTCGGACAGCCGGCGGAACGCATCCACGCTCTGGCGGACAGCTGCGTCGGGCGGCGCGGTTCTCGTCTTGAGGGCGATGATGACCGCCTCGGTGTCGCCGGGGAGCTCGTGCAGCGCTGCGTCGGGCTCGGTGATGACGACTGCGTTCAGCCCTCGTGCCGCGAAGTTTCCCGCGAGGTCGACTGCTCCGGTGAAGTCGTCGGCCACGCAGCCGTGAAGAATCGTCAAGTTGGGTTCCCTCCTGCTGCAGCACTCGAACGAGACAGTGTGAATATCTGTGAGTGTTTGCACATGATCTGTGAATCCTTTATACATGATGTCAGCACGACGACCTGCCGGTCGTTGGCAACGACGCCAAACGGAGACCAATGAACATCGAGTACCTTCTCGCCGCGCATCGCGGGACCCGCGTGCAGTATGCGCTCACCGGGGCCAAGGGCGGATTCGCTCGCACCCTGCTCGCGCAGACCACGCAGATCGAGGACCTGCACGCCAGCGTGCTCTGCGACCTCGACCCGGAGGGTGCGCGTGAGCTCGCCCTCGAGGTCGGCTTTACGGCCGATTCCGTCGTCGTCTGCGGCACACCAGGCGAAGTACTCGAGGTCGTGACGGCCGGAAAGACCGCCGTGGTCGCGAGTCGCGAGCTCCTGCTTCCCGACGCCTTCGACATCCTCGTCGAGGCAACCGGGGACCCGGGGTTCGGCTACCGGGTGGCCGCGGATGCGCTGCGCGCGTCGAGGCCGGTCGCCATGGTCTCGAAGGAGGTCGACTCGGTCGCTGGCATCGAGCTCGCCTCGATCGCCCGCGAGAACGGCGTCGTCTACACGCCCGCGAGCGGAGACCAGCCCGCGAACCTCATCGCCCTGGTCTCCTGGGTGCGGACCCTCGGACTCGACATCGTCGCCATCGGCAAGTCCAGCGAGTACGACCTCGTCTTCGACCCGTCCGCCGGCACCGTCACCCACCTCGACAAGCAGATCCACGCACCGCAGCTCGGCGAGCACCTGACGCTCGGCGACGACATCCCCGCGACGCTGTGCGCTCGCGCCGAAGCCGTCGCGGCGCTCCCCACCGGCGCTACGGCCGACTACTGCGAGATGGCGGTCGTCGCCAACCACACCGGCTTCGTCGTCGACGACGAGCTCATGCACTACCCGGTGGCCCGCATCAGCGAGCTCGCCGACATCTACGCGCCGAAGTCCTCCGGCGGAGTCCTCGAGCGGACCGGCGTCGTCGACGTGTTCTCCGTGCTGCGAACCCCGGACGAGGCATCGTTCGGCGGCGGCGTCTTCGTCGTCGTGCGCACCTACGACGCGCAGACCTGGGAGGTGCTGCGCGGCAAGGGCCACGTCGTCAGTCGCTCCGGCGAGTACGCCTGCATCTACCTGCCGTATCACTTCATGGGCGTCGAGACGCCGATGACGCTGCTGCTCGCCGTGCACCTCGGGGCGCCGTACGGCAGCCCGGAGCCGACGAGGAGCATCCTCATGGCAGGTCGAGCGAAAGCGGACCTGGCCGCGGGGACGCTCCTCGAGATGGGTGGACACCACCACGACGTGACCGGCGTGCAGGCCGTGCTGCTCGAGGCGGGTCCCGAGTCCGAGAAGGTGGCCCCGCTCTACGTCGCGTCGCGCGCGACGCTCGCCCGGGACGTGCGTGCCGGCGAGCTCATCCTCATCGATGACCTCGCCGACCACGACGCCGAGCTCCTCGCCGCGTGGGCTGGCGACGACGTCCGGGAGGGCAGCCATGTCTGACGTCTTCATCCTCCTCTCCTTCGCGTTCGCGATCGTGGGCCTCGTGCTCATGATCGGACGGTTCAAGGTGCATCCCGTGTTCGTGCTCTTCGTGGTGGTCGCCGTGCTGAGCCTCATGTTCGGGCAGGGCGGCGCCGGCACCGTCTCCCTCATCAACGAGGGCTTCGGGAACACGCTCGCGAACGTCGGCCTCCTCATCGTGTTCGGCTGCGTGCTCGGCAAGGCGCTCGAGATCAGCGGCGGGGCGCTGCGCATCACGCAGTCCGTCGAGAAGATGCTCGGAACGAAGCGCAAGATGCCATGGGGCATCGCCCTCGCCTCGACCATCATCGGCATCCCCCTGATCGCCGACACGACCGTCATCATGCTCATCCCGATCGTCTCCGCCATGGCCTACCGGTCGAAGGAGTCGATGATGAAGTTCGGTCCGATCCTCTACATCGGCGCCTACGTGATGACCTCGCTGGTCGTGCCAGGGCCCGGCCCCCTCGCCGCGGCGGGAGTGCTCGGCCTCGACTTCGGCATGTCCATCATGTACGGACTGCTCGTCGGTCTGCCCGGCATCGCGGTCGCCACGTTCTACCTGACGCGCATCAAGACCTACGTCGCGCCCAAGGCGGAGTTCATCGAGTCGATCGCCAAGGCGGAGCAGGCAGAGCAGGAGCAGCGCGAAGGCGGCTCCGGCACCACGAAGACGCTCACGGCTCAGAACGGCGGCGTCGGCCGCACGCTCGCGCTCAGCCCGTTCACGGGGCTCCCCGTCCGGCTCGGCTTCGCGCTGCTCCCCATCTACCTGCCGATCTCGCTCATCATGATCGACTCGCTGCTGGGTCCGACGCTTCCGGAGGGCTCGTTCATCCAGGAGCTCGTCGGATTCGTCGGAGCGCCCATCATGGCGCTCGCGATCGGCGTGCTGTCGACCCTGCCCCTCTTCGGTGGCGCGTGGCGTCGCAAGGAGATCGTCAACGGCATGTTCGAGGATGGCCTGCGCACGGCCGCCATGCCGCTCGCCCTGACCGGAGTCGGCGGCGCGCTCGCCCTCCTCATCCGCGAGACCGGGGTGGCCGAGCGCATGTCGGAGGTCATCCAGGAGGTCGGCATCCCGCCCCTCATCGTGCCCTTCCTCGTCGCGGCAGCGATCTGCACGATCACGGGCTCCAACATCCTCGGGATGCTCACCGCGTCGGCGATCATGGCTCCCCTCATCGACGACCTCGGTGTGTCCGCGCTCGCCGTCTACCTCGCCTGCGGCACGGGCGCGCAGATCTTCAAGCACGCCAACTCGTCCGGGTTCTGGGTGACGACGACCCTGTCGAATATGACGGTCGGCCAGGGGATCAGGTCGATCGGCGTCGCCTCGATCATCTCGGGCGTGACGGGATTCGCTATCGTTCTCGTGCTGTACTACGCAGGACTGATCTAGAGGTCGCATGAGAAGCCACACCGAGGAGCCGCCGTTGATTCCGGACCAGCGACGTCAGAAGATCCTCGAGCTGCTGAGTGCCCACGAGGTGCTGAGCGTGCATCAGCTCACGGAGCTGCTCGGGGTGTCGCACATGACGGTGCGCCGGGACATCGGCGAACTCGTGAGCCAGGGCGTCGCCGCGGTGGTGCCAGGGGGAGTGCGCTCGGCGCGCTCCGTCGCGGTCGAGCCCAGCTTCGACGCGAAGGCGAGCTCGGAGCGGGCGCAGAAGGCGGCCATCGGCCTCGCCGCGGGGAAGCTGCTCCGCGACGACGGCGTCTACTACCTGGACGCGGGGACGACGACCTCGTCGTTGCTCCCCGCGATCCGGGCGCTGGCCGCGCCCACGGTGGTCACGAACGACTTCACGATCGTGAGCTCCCTCATTGGCGACGCTCACGTCGAGGTCGTGCACATCGGCGGCAAGCTCGACCACGCGAACCGCTCCAGCGTGGGGCACCTCGCGGCAGGCGTGCTGCGCCAGCTCGCGGTGGACATCGCGTTCGTGAGCGCCAGCTCGTGGGACGCCCAGCGTGGAGTCACCACGCCGAGCGCTGAGAAGGTGGATGTGAAGCTGGCCGCCATGGAGGTGGCGAGCAGCGCGGTGCTGCTGGCCACGAGCAGCAAGCTCGGCAGCTACTCGATCTACCGCGTCTGCGGGCTCGATCGGTTCTCGACCGTCATCACCGACGAGGGCATCTCCGATGCCGACGCGGCGGCGGTGCGCGAGATCGGCGTCGAGCTCGTGACCGCCGCGGTGCAGGGCTGAGCCAGCGAGCGCCGCGTACGCTGAAGCCGTGCATCCTGAACCCGTGACGAAGGCGGCGCGAGCGCAGCTGACCGAGCTCGCCGAGTGCGCGGCTGCTGGGCGAGAGCCTGCCGTGCACCTGTCGCCCGTCGATGAGCGCCTCGTGCGCGTCTCCCGTTCGGCTGCGGTGCTCATCCTCTTCGGCGTCCTCGACTCGCTTCCCAGCGATCGCGAAGCACAGGCCGGTGCCGTCTCCCGTGACCTCGACGTGCTGCTGCTGGCGCGAGCTTCGACGCTGCGCTCGCACCCGGGCCAGGTCGCGTTCCCGGGCGGCCGGGTCGACGCGGAGGACAGGGATGCGGTCGCGGCCGCGCTGCGCGAGGCGGTGGAGGAGACGGGTCTCGATGCCGATGGCATCGACGTGCTCGGCCCCCTCGAGCCCGTGCCCCTCACCTACTCGCGGCATCTCGTGACGCCCGTGCTCGCCTGGTGGCGGCGTGCGTCCGAGGTCGGTGTCGTCGATGAGGCGGAGTCGGCGGCCGTGTTCCGGGCCCCCGTCGCCGAGCTGCTGGACCCCATGAATCGGGGCACCACGGTGCTGCGCCGCGACGGCGAGGAATGGCGTGGGCCGGCGTTCCTGGTGCGGAACGAATCGGGCGAGCACCTCGTCTGGGGCTTCACGGCGATGCTGCTCGACGGCATCTTCGACCGCCTCGGCTGGACCGAGCCCTGGGACCAGGCGCGGGAGTTCGAGCTCCCCGACACCTGAGCTCGCCATTCGCCCGAAACAGCGTGGCGCGATGCCGCGACCGCCGAGTCGGTGGGCTCACTCGCAGCCGCAGGACCTCCGGATGACGAGCTCGCCCCGAGGCCGCTCGTCCGGGATGCTCCCGACGCCGAGCAGCCGGAAGACGGCCTGCTCGGCGAGCTCGGCGATGGGCTGGGCGAGCGTCGTGAGCCCTGGCCAGGCGTACTCGGCGTCGTCCGTGCCGTCGAACGAGACGACGGCGACGTCGCCCGGCATGTCGACGCCGGCCTCGTGGAGCGCCCGCATCGCTCCGATCGCGAGCTGGTCGGAGCTCATGAAGACCGCGTCGACCTGGGCGCTCGCGGCGGCGAGGTTGCGGCCGGCGAGGTACCCGGATCGGCGTTCGAAGTCGGCGGGGAACACGAGCCCGGGCTCGAGGCCGGCGGAGGCGAGCTCGGCGGTCCACCCGCCGTAGCGGGCATCCTTCGTCGAGCCGACGAAGGCGATCCTGCGGTAGCCGTGATCGATGAGGTGGCGCGTGGCGTCGCGTGCGCCCTGATCGAGGTCGACGCCGACACCCATGGTGCCTGCGATGGGGTGGGGGTTGTTGAGGGTGGCCCAGCGGATGCCGAGCGCGTTGAAGGCGGTGACCTCGTTCGGGTGCACGATGGAGGCGACGAGGAATCCGTCGACCTGCCGGGAGGCGAGGGACCGGGCGAGTGCGATGGCCCGGTTGTCGTCGTCGCGCGAGTTCACGACGAGCACGGCGTAGCCCTCACGCGCCGCGACGTTCTCGACCTGCTGGCACAGCTCCGACCAGAAGGGGTTCGTGGTGTCCGGCACGATGATGCCGATGAGCCGTGAGGAGCCCATCTTCAGCGCGCGGGCCGCGGCGTTCGGCGTGTAGCCGAGGATGCGAATCGATTCGCGCACGCGCGCCGCGGTCGCCGGCGCGACGGGGGCGCGGCCGTTGAGGGTGTACGTGACGACGGCATCGCTGACACCTGCGTGGCGCGCGACGTCCCGGCGCGTGACCTTCCGGGGTGCACCTTCGGGCATCACTACTCCTCGTTCACTCGAGTCGATCTTACGGTCGATGCGGGCGCCCGAATCCTCGGACGCCCGCATCTTCATCGCTCGCTCCGTCAGGCGCGTGCGGCGTCGGCGCTCACTGCACCGAGCGCCGCGGGTGCGTCGCCGAAGTCGTTGATCGGGAGTCGCTCTCCACCCGCCAGGGCAGAGCGGTGCGCGACGATGCCTGGCAGCGTGAAGCGCGCGGCGACCCAGGCGTTGACGGGCGGGAGGGTGCGGTTGTTGACGGCGGTGACGAAGTCGTCGACGAGGAAGTGGTGGCTGCCCTCGTGTCCGTTGTGGACACCCGAGAACTCCGCGGGGAGCCGCGAGGTGTCGTGCACCTTCGAGTGCCCGGACACGAACGCGTCGCGCAGGGCGGGGGCGACGTGCGCGAGCGACGGGTCGTCGGCATCCGCAGTCGCATCCGTCGCGATCAGGTCGGAGACATCCGTGACGCCCTGCTTGTCCTGCCACACGGCGACCTCGGCGAGCTGCTCGAAGCTGCCCTCCGTGCCGAAGTAGCGGAACCGGCTCTCGCGGATGTGCGAGGGGTAGCCGACGCGACGCATCTCGTTGATCCGCATGGACCCGCCCTCGGAAAGCTCGAAGAGCGCCGTCGCGTTCGAGAAGTTGTTGTCGAACATGCTGATCTCGCGGTCGAAGACGCCGTCCTGGCGATCGTCGACCACGCCGATGCAGCTCACGCTGGTGGCGTGGCCCGGGATGGCGCCGAGGACGCCGCCGATGGAGTGGGTCGGGTAGAGCATGGGCGGGTAGCTCGCGGTGCGCTTCCACTCGGCGCCTCCCGAGTAGGCGTAGGCATCGTAGAAGCCCAGGTCCATGTCGTGGACGTAGTCGCCCTCGGCGTAGAAGATGCGCCCGAACTTCCCGTCGGCGAGCTGGTTGCGCGCGTAGATCGTCGCCGGGTTGTAGTAGCTGGTCTCGCCCATCATGTAGGTGAGGCCGGTCTCGCGCACCGCCTCGATGATGGCGGCGATCTCGTCTTCCGAGATGGCCATGGGCACAGCCGAGTACACGTGCTTGCCAGCCTGCAGTGCGCGGAGCACCAGCGGACCGTGCGTCCAGCGCTGGGTGAAGAGGGCGATCGCGTCGATCGAGTCGTCGGCGAGGAGGGCCTCGAAGCTCTCGGCGGTTCCGTCGAGGTCGGCGGATGCGTTGAGCGCCTCCGCGCGCTCGGACAGCACGTCGGTCACGAGGATCCGGTCGACGCCGGGGTGGAGTTTGAAGAGGGTGGCGAACTGGCCGGCGAACTGACCGGCTCCGACGATTCCCAGGGACAACGACATTGGTGACCTTTCAAGGTGACAGGAAAACCCTGGCTCCACCACGGTGGGGAGTCGGGCGCGGACCTCGAGCATCGCATGACTATTTACTCGCGTCAACACGATATGTGTCTGAATTATTGGCCCTTGCGGTTAAATATTTACTCGCATAAATTGTCGGCAGATAGCGATGGAGCCATCCGCGTCCTTGCGGTCGGCCGGATCCATCGCCCACACGAAGGAATGACAATGAAGTCTCGCGCTACCACCGTCGCGGCAGCCTCCGTCGCAGCGACGCTCCTCCTCGCCCTCACCGGCTGCAGTGGCGGCTCCGCCGAATCCGGCAGCACCATCGAGTTCCAGACCAACGCCTCCGTCGACTCCAAGCTCATGATCGCCCTCGAGGAAGTGACAGCCGCGTTCGAAGAGGCCAACCCGGGCGTCACGATCGACCTCGTCGCGCCCAGCTCGCAGTACGAGGCCGACATGAAGGTCAGGCTCGCAGCAGGCGACGCCCCGGACATCTTCGCCACCCACGGATGGTCGCTCCTCCGCTACAGCGAGTTCCTCGAGCCCCTCCAGAACGAGGCCTGGGCCGCCAACTTCAACCCAGCCCTCGACTCGGCCATGCGCAACGACGCCGGCGAGTTCTTCGCCCTCCCCATCGACACCGACGTCGCAGGCATCATCTACAACGCCGACGTGCTCACCGCGGCCGGCGTCGACCCCGCCTCCATCTCCACCTGGGACGACTTCGCCGAAGCCGCCGCGGCCGTCGACGCGAGCGGCATCGCCCCGATCGCCGTGTCCGGCAAGGACGGTGGCCCCGCCGGCAACCTCGCCGACTGGATCGTCGCCGGCGCCTACACGCCCGAGCAGCTCGGCGAGCTCAGCGCCGGTTCCTTCGTCGACGCGCCCTACGCGACGACGCTCGACCTCATCGACGGGTGGCGCACCTCCGGCTACTTCAACCCCGACTACTCCTCGGCGACCTCCGACGACGTGTCGCGCGCGCTCGCCGACGGCAACACCGCCTTCGTCTTCAGCCAGAACCAGGCAGCCAACAACGCCCTGCAGTACAACCCAGACGCCAACCTCGGCTTCATGCCCGTCCCCTCCCTCACGGACGAAGACCCGTACCTGGTCGGCGGAGAGTTCAACGCCTTCGGCATCTCGAAGACGAGCGAGCACCTCGACGACGCGAAGGCCTACCTGGCGTTCCTCGCGCAGCCGGAGAACATCACCGTGCTCGCCGAATCCGTCGGCAACCTCCCCGGACTCACCGACGCCTCGGCCGACCTCGGCCCGCTGCAGGAGTCGTTCGACACCCACGTCATCTCCGGCTCAGCGCCGCTCGTGCCGTACTTCGACCGCGTCTACCTGCCCAACGGCATGTGGAACACGATGGTGACCACCACCGACTCGATCATCACCGGCCAGTCCAGCGTCGACCAGGCCGTGACCCAGGTCGACGCCGACTTCACCAGCCTCTGGGGCCAGAGCTGAACGGCGAGCGGATGCTGAGAGGAGATCCCCATGAGCTCGCTTGACACTGCAAGAACGCCACAGAAGCTGCCAGCCAGAGCACCAAGGGCGCGGCGGAGCAGGGGGTCCTCCCCTCTCGCCGGAGCAGGGATGAACCTGCTCTACGTGCCGGCCCTCCTGCTGTTCGCCGTCTTCACCATCTACCCGCTCGTGACGGGCGCCGCCATCTCCTTCACGAACTGGAACGGGTACAGCGCCGACCGCAGCGACGTCGGCTTCGCGAACTACACTCGCCTCTTCCAGGACGAGACGTTCCGGCTCGTGCTCATCAACACGTTCATCTACGGCTTCGGGTCGACCATCATCCAGCAGGCCCTCGGGCTCGGGCTCGCGCTCGCCCTCGACCAGAAGGTGCGCGGCCGCAACCTGGCCAGGGCGATCATCTACCTGCCGGTGCTCGTCTCGCCCGTGGTCATGGGCACCATGTACTACCTGCTCTTCCAGTACAACAACGGCGCCTTCAACGACATCGTCGTCGGGCTCGGCGGCGAGCGCGTCGCCTGGCTCAGCGACTCGGGCGCCGCGATCGCCATCATCGTGCTCGTCAACTCGCTGCAGTTCGTGGGCGTCTCCATGATCATCTACCTCGCCGGGCTGCAATCGATCCCCACCGAGCTCTACGAGGCATCCACCCTCGACGGTGCCGGGTACTGGAAGCAGTTCTGGCACATCACGCTGCCCCTCCTGCAGCCGGCGTTCGCGACGAGCATCGTGCTCAACCTCATCGGCGGGCTGAAGCTCTTCGACGTCATCGTCGTGCTCACCGGCGGAGGCCCCGGCTACTCGACCAACTCGGTCTCGACGCTCATCGGCGTCGCCTACTTCGACAACCAGAGCGCCGGCTACGCCTCGGGGATGGGCATCGTGCTGTTCCTCGTGATCGTGCTCTTCACCCTCGGGCTCAACACCCTGCTCAACCGACGACGACTGGACCGCGCATGACTGCAACGACCGTGACCGAATCGAAGGTGGAGCATCCAGCCCCACCGACCAAGCCGCCTCGCAGCGCCGGGCGTGCGCGCAGCACCGGCCGCCCGAAGCGAACGAGCCGAGCCACGGGGACGGCCCTGGGGCTCGGCGCCGTCCTCATCGTCGCCTCCGTCGTGCAGCTGCTCCCGTTCTTCATCGCCGTCACCACGGCCTTCAAGGAGCGCACCGACCGCTCCTCCCAATGGCTGTTCCCGACGACGGACATCTTCTTCGGCAACTTCGCCATCGCCGTCGAGAGCGGCAACATCCTGCGGGCCATCGGCAACAGCGTCATCGTCACCGGAGTCTCGACGGTGCTCGTGTGCGTGCTGGGAGCACTGGCCGCGTATCCGCTCGCCCGACGCGCCTCGACGCTCAACAGCATCGTCTCGTTCGGCATCCTCGGCCTGATCATGGTGCCGCCGCTGTCGATCCTCGTTCCGCTCTACACGCTGCTCAACCAGATGGGAGCGCTCAACACGTACTGGGGCGCGATCCTCGTCATGGTCACCCACCAGCTGCCGCTGAGCATCTTCCTCTACACGGCGTTCATGAGGTCGCTGCCGCAGTCGGTGGAGGAGGCGGCCACCATCGACGGCGCGAACCGACTGCAGATCCTCTTCCTCGTCGTGTTCCCCATGCTCAAGCCGGTCACCGCGACCGTCGTCATCCTCACCGGCGTCGCCGTGTGGAACGAGTTCGCGATCTCCGGGTACATCCTCACCTCGCCCGAGATGCAGACCATCGCGCCCGCGATCGCCTCGTTCTTCTCGGTGCAGAGCAGCAACCTCCCGGCCGCCGCGGCGGCGTCGCTGCTCGCCGTCCTGCCCGTGTTCGTGGCCTACCTCTTCCTGCAGAAGTACTTCATCAAGGGCATGGTCGCCGGCTCCGAGAAGTAGCCGGCGTCCCATCCCGGGGCCGGCTCTAGAAGATCATCGGGCGGTCGTCGTCGAGGGAGGTCTCGAGGTCGAGCTCCACGACGACGGGCACGTGGTCGCTCGGGCCGTCGCCCTTGCGCTCGTCGCGCTCGATGGATGCATCCACGACGAGGTCGTCGAACTCGGTGTTCCCGAGGATGAAGTCGATGCGCATGCCCTCGTTGCGGGGGAAGCGGAGCTGCTTGTAGTCCCAGTACGTGTAGCCCTCGACGCCACGCGAGCGGACGGTGTCGACGAAGCCGGCCTCGAGGAATGCCTCGAACGCGGCACGCTCGGGGGCCGAGATGTGCGTCGAGTCGACGAAGGCGGCGAGGTCCCACACGTCGATGTCGAGGGGCGCGATGTTGAAGTCGCCCATGAGGGCCAGCGGGGTGTCAGGATGCGCCTGCCGCCACGTGGTCATGTCCGCGAGCAGCGCCTTCAGCCAGGCGAGCTTGTAGGTGTAGTGCTCGTGCGTGAGCTCGCGCCCGTTCGGCACGTAGAGCGACCAGAGGCGGAGGTCCTCGACGGTGACGCCGAGCGCGCGGGCCTCGAGGGGGAGCGTGCCCTCCGGGGTCGTCTTGCCGAAGCCGGGCATGTCGGCGAACGTGATCTCAGGGTCGCTCATGGGGAGGCGGCTCGCGAAGGCCACGCCGTTCCACTGGTTGAGGCCGTGGATCTCGAGCTCGTAGCCGGCCTCCTCGAACACCTCGCGAGGGAACTGCTCTGGCTTGCACTTGATCTCCTGCATCGCGAGCACGTCGATGTCGGCCCGCACCATCCAGTCGATGACTCGGCCCGAGCGGGCCCGGATGGAGTTGACGTTCCAGGTGGCGATGCGCATGCGGTCAAGGCTATCGCCCAGGTATCGGGGTTGACGCAAACCAGTTTGTAACGCAAACTACTTTGCATGGAGACCAACGGAAGCTCGACCCCCGCAGGTATCACCCCGTCGCAGGACGACGAGGCAGCCCTTGCCCCGAGCGAGATGCTGGCCCTCATGCGCGAGCAGCAGCGCACCACGCGCACCCGCCTCGACCGGGCGCTCTACATCCTGCTCGCCACCTGGGCCCTCGCCTGGCTCGTCGGATTCCTCGCCCTCTGGAGCGCCGAGGACGGGGGCGGCAACCCGGTGCTGCGCATCCCGACCACGACGGCATTCGTCGTCTTCGGGGTGCTCATGGTCATCGGCGTCATCGTCTCGGCGGTCTCCGGCATCTCCATGGGCCGCGGGATGCGCGGCCGCAGCAACACCGCGGGCATGCTCTACGGCTTCTCCTGGTCGATCTCGATGATGGGCGCCTGGTTCTTCGCGGCGTCGCTCCTGCGCCAGGTGAACGATCCCCTGCTCGCGCCGCTCCTCATGCCCGGCATCTTCGCCCTCACGATCGGCGTCCTCTACATGGCGGGCGCCGCCATGTCCCGGTCGAAGGCGCAGTTCGCCCTCGGCGCCGCAGTCGTCGCCCTCGTGGTCGTCGCGACGGCGCTCGGCGCCCCCACGCACTACCTCGTCTACGGCACCGTCGGTCCGCTCATCTTCATCACGTTCATCGTGCTGCTGCGCACGGGCGTCATCTCGAGCGAGCCGACGCTGCGAGACGAGGTGGCCGCATGAGCGACACGAGCATCGACCTCGACCCGATCATCCACGCCCCTGCCCGGCTGCGCATCATGACGACCCTCGCCGAGAGCCTCGACGACGGCGACGAGATGACCTTCTCGAAGCTCCGCAGCCTCCTCGACATGACCGCCGGGAACCTCACGACGCACCTCTCGAAGCTCGAGGACGCCGGCTACGTCGTCATCGACAAGGCCTTCGCCGGCCGCAAGCCCATCACGTATCTGACCATCAGCCCCGCCGGACGCGCAGCGTTTCGCAGCTACCGGACGGCGCTCCTGAAGCTCCTCGGAGGATGACATGGACGCACAGCCCACCCGCGAACAGCGCGCCACCACGCCGGCACGATCCATCGTCGAGGTCACCGACGTCGTGAAGCGCTTCGGCCAGCACGCGGCCCTCGACGGCGTCACCCTCGACGTCCGGGCGGGGGAGTGCGTGGGTCTCCTCGGCCCGAACGGCGCGGGCAAGACGACGCTGCTGTCGCTCCTGCTCGGCCTCCGCTCGCCCACGACCGGCACGGTCCGTCTCTTCGACGGCGACCCGCTCGACGTGCGCACCCGCACCCGCGTCGGCTCGACACCGCAGGCGAGCGCGCTGCCGGAGGCCCTCAAGGTCGGGGAGGTGCTGGACTACGTCGCTGCGCACTTCCCGAGACCCGCGGCGAGGGGAGGGCTGGTGGATGCGTTCGACCTCGGCCCCCTGCTCGGCAAGCAGTGCGGCTCGCTCTCTGGCGGGCAGCAGCGTCGGCTCGCCGTGGCCCTCGCCTTCGTCGGCGACCCCGAGCTCGTGCTCCTCGACGAGCCGACCACGGGCCTCGACGTCGATGCGAGGCGCAGTCTCTGGGATGCCCTCCGTGCCAAGCACCGCAGCGGTTGCGCGGTCATCGTCACGAGCCACCACCTCGAGGAGATCGAGCAGCTCGCCGAGCGAGTCGTCGTCATCGACCACGGCAGCGTCATCACCGACGGCAGCCTCGCCTCGGTCGTCGGCAGCGTCTCTCGGCGGCGCGTCACGATGCGCGGTGTGGACGTCGCGCGCATCCAGGCCATCGACGCCGACGCCCTCACCGAAGTTGTCGAGGGTTCGGTGTCCGGCGGGCGGACAGCGGATGCGGGGCTCGTGACGGCACTCGTCCGCGACTCGGACGCGTTCATCCGCTCGCTCGTCGCATCCGGTGCCCCCTTCACGGACCTGACGGTTCGCGGAGCCACGCTCGAGGAGGCGTTCCTCGCCATGACGCAGAACGCCCAGAACAGGAGCTGAGGACCATGTCCACTGCAGGACTCATCGCCACGCACGTCAAGTACTCGCTCATCGAGACCGCGCGCGTGCCCATCGCCGTGATCGGCTCGCTCGTCTTCCCGACGCTCGCGTTCTGCTTCTTCGTGCTGCCGCAGAGCGCCATCGTCGACGACCCGGCGTTCGCGACGCAGGCCACCGCGTCCATGATCGTCTTCGCATTCATGACGAACGGCCTCTTCAGCCTCGGCCTCGACCTGGCGGAGCAGCGGTCGAAGCCGTGGGTGCCCTACCTGCGCACGCTGCCCGGCAAGCCGTCGGCGCGCATCGCGGGTCTCGTGATCAGCACGCTGGTCATGGCCACGCTGGCCATCATCCCCCTGCTCGTCGTCGGCGGACTGTTCACGGCCGCCGACCCGACCCCGATGCGCGTGCTGCTCGGACTCGTCGCCGTCGTGCTCACCGCGGTTCCCTCCGCCCTCATCGGCGCGATCGTCGGCACGACGGCCGGCCCGAAGGCCGCCATCGCGATCACGCAGGTGCTCATGTTCCTGCTCGCGTTCGGCGGGGGCCTGTTCCTGCCGCCCTTCCTGTTCCCCGACTGGCTCGACTCGGCGTCGAAGGTGCTGCCCGTCCGCCAGGCCCGCGAGCTCGTCATCGCGACCGTCTCCGGCGGCGAGTTCCCCGTGTGGGCGCTGCTCGGCATCCTCGCCTGGACTGCGGTCCTCGGCTTCCTCGCCGTGTTCCTGTACAAGCGCGACGAGGGCCGCAAGTTCTCCTAGGGGGCCGTGGGGGAGGCCGCATGTGCACAGCGTTCTGCTGGGCAGCACCGCGTGCTGCGCCGAAGTCGGCCTAGTCCTGCGGCGTCAGCATTCCCGTCGATGACATGCCCGCCAGGACGTGGAGTTCCCAAGCTCGGAGCAGCTCGCGTGTCTGCCCGTGGGCCAGAGCCGCCTCCAGCAGGTCATACAACTCCTCGTGAGACCGGAGGAACTCGGGAGTCCCAAGACCGGACGGGTGCGGCGTCACGCTCAGCGCGAGTCGGATCTGGTCGCGCAAAGCCCCGTAGCGACTCGACAGCCGCGGCAGCCCGGCCAGGGCGACGACGCCGGCGTGGAAATCAGTGTCGGCTGCGACGAACTCCTCGGAGCTTTCCGCCGTGCGCATCTCGTCGATGTGCACGCGGAGCGAATCAACCGGGGTGCGGTTCTGCACGATGAGTCGCACGGCGAGGAGTTCGTCGGCAACCCTCAGCGCGGCCAGCTCCGGGAGGTCGGAGCGGTCGATCGAGAGCACGCGATATGCGCGATGGGTCGCCTTCTCCACCAGTCCGACTTGCTCGAGCAGCCGCAGCGCTTCGCGCACAGGCGAACGGCTGACCCCCATGCGTTCGGCGATCACCGAGTCCGGCAGCGTGTCGCCCGGCCGGAGCGTGCCGTTCAGGATCTGCTCCCTAATCTGCATCTGAGCCTCATCGGTCAGCGACATGGGTCTGATCTTCTGGAAGTCGCTGCGTGAGGCCATGTTCTTAGAGTACAGGCGACTTGCGATTGTCGACAGTACGCAATACTCTGACCTCAACCGAGCAAAGGAGCTCTAGTGTCCAACCAAGATGTCGTGGCGTCCCCAACATCGCCGGCAGACGGACTTACCCGAGCGCGATCATTTCGCGCCATCGCCGCAGCGACGGCAGGCACATTCATCGAGTGGTACGAGTACGGCCTGTACACCTACGTCGCGGGCCTGGTCATCGCGCCCCTCTTCTTCCCCGAAGGGGCGGGTTCCGTCGCGGTGCTGGCAACCTTCGCAACGTTCGCGGTCGGTTTCGCTGCCCGCCCGGTCGGCGGCATCGTCCTCGGCGCCGCTGGCGACCGATGGGGCAGGCGCCCGGTTCTGATCTTCTCGATCATCCTGATGGGAGTCGCAACGACAAGCATCGGTCTCCTCCCGCCGTTCGCCGCGATCGGCATCTGGGCACCAGCGCTCCTGGTCCTGTTCCGCCTCATGCAGGGATTCGGAGCAGGAGCCGAACTGGCCTCGGCGATGATCTACGTCAACGAATCCACTCAGCAGAAGGCCAAGGGCTATCACTCCTCCTTCCTGCTGGTCGGATCCATGATGGGCGCGATCCTCTCGCTCGTGCTCTTCACGGGACTCAGCGCCGCGCTGACCTCCGAAGCGTTCCTCGAGTGGGGATGGCGTGTGCCCTTCCTGCTCGGGGCCGTGCTCACGGTGATCGGTCTCCTCCTGCGCCGAAAGGTCGGTGAATCGCCCGAGTTCGAGCGAGTCCAGCGTGAGCGTGACGCCGGCCGGGCCCCGATGGCGCGCAGGAATCCGCTCGCGGCGATGGGGGACGCGTTCAAGGCGAGCCCGAGAAACTTCATTGCCGGTTTCCTCCTGCCATCAGGGCTGAACGTCACCGGCTTCGTCGCGCAGGCATTCGGCATCAGCTACCTCTCGGGTCAGATCGGGCTCAGCGCCGATGAGACCCTGCTCACGATCTTCGTGATGATGGGAGTCGGCGTTCTGGTCCTGCCACTCTGGGGGCGGTTGACCGACAAGCTGGGCGCCAAGCTCGTCCTGTACGCGGGAGCGATCGGCGGCATCATCCTCGCGTTCCCGTACTTCATGGCGCTCCAGACGGGAAACCTCCCGCTCATCGTGGTCGCGAGCGTCCTCATCTGGGCTGTCGGCTGGGCCGCTGGGAATGCCGCCCAGCTGATCATCCTCCCGGCCATCTTCCGCACGGAATATCGATCATCAGGTCTCACCTCCTCGCGTGAGCTGCAGGGGGCGCTGGTCGCCGGTCCTACTCCGCTGATAGCGACGGCTCTCGTCCTCGCACTCGGCGGTGCGCCGTGGCTCGTCGCCGCCATGATCGTGCTCGCTCAGACGATGACGATCGTCGGAATGCTCATCGCCCGCCCGACTCTCACCGCTGAGGAAGTGGAATCAGCATCTGCCCATCGCGGGCTCGGAGTGAAGTCCTCCGCATGATCCTCGACGTCTCACCGATGCACCGCACTCCGCGCTGCACACATCCCACCAGCACCACCAGAAAGAAATGAGCAGCAATGCCGCAGTACGACCTCCGGTCCCGTGTGCGAGACGCACCCGTGATCGGCACCACGATCCTCACCGGTTCCCCCACGCTCGTCGAAGCCCTCGCCGCGACCCCCTTCGAAGTGCTCTGCATGGACCTCGAGCACTCCGCCACGACGATCGAGCAGCTCGAGCAGCTCGTCCGTGCTGCTGACGTGCACAGGACTCCCGCGCTCGTGCGGGTGCCCGAAGTCGGTCACTACATCTCCCGCGTGCTCGACGCAGGCGCCGCCGGCATCATCGTTCCCCGTATCGAGACGGCGGCTCAGGCAGCTGAAGTCGTCGAACGAGCTCGATACGCCCCGGAGGGGAAGCGAGGAAGCGGTCCTGGCCGTGGTGCTGCCTATGGAGCCAGCCTCGCATCCCCGGACTACTCCGCCGTGACCAACGCCAGCGTCCTCGTCGCGATCCAGATCGAATCCGCGGAAGGTGTCGAAGCGGCCGATGAGATCCTTGCCACTCCTGGCCTCGACGCGGTCATCATCGGCCCGGGCGATCTCGCCCTCTCCCTCGGCGTTCGCATGGGATCGGACGAGCACTGGGCAGCCATCGATCGCGTGCTGAGCAGCGCTGCCGCCCACGGCGTCGGCACGGGCGCGTTCTGCTTCACGGTTCCGGATGCGCAGCGGTACCTCGCGAGCGGAGCACGGGTGATCCTGTCGGGTGGCGACCTGAACTGGGCCGTCAGCGGCGCGATGTCCGAGTGGCACGCTATCCAGAGCCTCTCGACCGAGGCAGAAACCGCAGGTACCCGCTGATGGCGTCCTACAAAGTGGTCCTGACCAACAGCGCTGTCCCGCTGGCCGAAGAAGCAGAGAAGGCCTTCCTCGGCATGGATGTCGAGTTCGTGACGGTGGATGCACCCACTGAAGACGAGCTGATCAGGGTTGCCGGGGACGCCGACGCGATCATCGCGTTGGCGGAGCCCCTGAGCCGCCGCGTGATCGACAGCCTCTCCCGCTGCCGATCCATCACGAGATTCGGTATCGGCCTGGATGGTGTCGATATCGATGCGGCAACCTCCAATGGGATGTGGGTCACCAACGTGCCGGACTCGAACTACCGCGAAGTGGCCGTTCACGCCATCACGCTCGCGCTCTCCGTCTCGCGGCGGATTGCCTCGCTCGACCAGGCGATGCACCGAGACGGGACGGCGTCGCTCGCTCTCGCGGCCGGAACCAGGCGACCGGATGACCAGACCTTCGGGCTGCTCGGGATTGGACGGATTGGCCGACGCGTGGCCAGCATGGCCTCGGCGATCGGATATCACGTCCAGGCCTACGATCCGGGTGTCTCGGCCGACGACATCCGAGCGCTCGGATTCGTTCCCGTGAGCTTCGACGAGCTGGTGGAGACGTCGGACATCCTCTCGCTGCACGTCCCCCTCCTCGAGTCCACGCGAAACATCATCAGCAGTGCCGTCATTGATCGCATGCCCGCCGGCGCAGCACTCATCAACGTCTCGCGAGGCGGCCTGGTCGATGAGGGCGCGCTTGCTGCTGCGATCCGTTCCGGGCGCCTCGCCGGGGCAGGGATCGACGCTCGTGAGGGCGAACCGGCTCCCATGTCGGTAACCAATCCGCTGCGTGGCCTGGAGCGCGTGGTCCTCACCCCGCATTCTGCTCACTACAGCGTGGAGTCGCTCGCCGAGACGAAGTCCAAGGCGCTCGACGACGTTGCGAGGGCGCTGCGCGGTGAAAGCCCGATCTATGCCGTGAACGATCCTCTGTCACTGCGCATCGGCTGACCAGCCTCGGCGCTGAGGTGCATTGGGCAGGGAAGGCGTCGTCGGCTCAGCGGCGCCCTCCCTGCTGGCGTGGCCATCGACTGGTGGTGGCCGATGTCGGACGTCTCCGGGTCTCGATCCAGGTGGATGGCCCTATATTTGCGATCGTTCCCAGCGCCCGTCGACGGAGCCTTTGGCCGCGCGTTGACCTCCACCGAGTCCGGCGGCACTGCCATCACTCTTCACGACAAGGCCGGACACATGACTCGACTCGAGACCGTTCACGAGATCGTCGGGCCCTGGTCGCTCGCCACCAGCAAGCGCTTCTGGGAGGGGTTCGCCCCCGGCAGGCTCGCGTCCCAGACGGAGACCGCGGGCATCCAGACCACTTTTCTCTGCGATACCGACTGGCAGCGAGTGGATGCCGTCATCACCCAGGACGGGCCATCCGTCCGTATCGTGGTGGAGGGCCCGGGTGATCTGGATGCCGCGACCGAGCAAGTCCGTCGGCTGCTGTCGATAGACATCGATGCGCGCGGCTGGCCCGATGTCGCGGCGCGCGATGAGGTCGTCGCGGAAGCGCAGGCTCGGCTCCCCGGGTTCAGGCCGTGCGGTTTCTTCTCGCCATACGAGGCGGCCGTGTGGTCGGTGCTGTCGCAACGGCTGCAGATGCGCCAGGCGGTGGCGATCAAGACGCGGCTCACGCTGCAGCTCGGCGACGACGGAGCCTTTCCGTCTCCGGCCACGCTGCGGGCGGCGTCACTCACCCTGCCCGGGCGCAAGGCGGAGTACCTGCACGCGATCGCCGAGGCCGCGCTCGACGGCCAGCTCTCCGGCACCTACCTGCGCTCGTTGCAGTCGTCCGAGGCGTTCATCCAGGTGCAGAGCATCCTGGGGATGGGGCCGTTCTCGGCCGAGCTCGTCGTGATTCGCGGCGCGAACTTCCCCGATGTCCTGCCGCGCAACGAGGGTCGACTGAGCGAGGAGGTCATGAAGCGCTACGGCCCCGACCGCTCGATCGACGAGATCGCCGAGGCGTGGAAGCCGTTCCGCTCGTGGGCAGGGGTGCACTTGCGCGCGCTGCGGGCGCTCGACGAGTAGACGATCGTCACGATCGCGTCGCCGCAGGCGCGGGCCGAACTCAGGATGAGTGACGGCCAGCGGCAGTGAGCCGCTAGCGCCTGCGCGCTGGCGATGCTGCGTCGAGAACGGTGTCGAACGCGTCGGGATCATCCAGCGCGCGGGCGAGGACGATGCCGCCCTGAATGGCAGCGACCAGTTGGAGCGCGTGCGAGCGGGGCTCCGGCGACCCCGCGGCGGCCAGGGCGGCAGTGAGCGAGTCGACCCATTCGGTGAAGTAGCCGCGCACGGCCTCATCGAATTGGTCGCGCTCGCGGCCGGTGGCGAATGCGCCGGGGAGGCACGCGCGCCGACCGGAGCGGAAGTAGGCCCGTACCTCGTCGATCATGGCGTGGATGCCCTGTCGCGCCTCCTCCGCGTTGGTGCTGGTGGCGCGCAGCGGTGTGAAGATGCGCTCGTCGAACCATGCCTGGATATCGGCGAGGACTGCCGCCGCCATCTCTTCCTTGCCACCGGGAAAGAAGTGGTACAGGCTCCCGCGGCCGAGGCTGGTCGCGTCCTGGAGGATGGCCATGCTGGCCCCCTCGTATCCGTGCTCGCGGAATGCCTCCGTCAGGAGGGGGATCACGGCTTCGCGAGTCGTCGACGGCTTGGCCATGACGCTCAGATGCCCAACTCGGTCAGCCCCGGGTGATCGCTCGGTCGCGGGCCGAGGGGCCAGTGGAAGAGCCGGTCGGCCTCGTCGATCGGAACGTCGTTGATCGCCGCGAGTCGACGACGCATCAGGCCGTGCTCATCGAACTCCCAATTCTCGTTGCCGAACGAGCGGAACCACTGCCCAGCTGTGTTGTGGGACTCGTAGACGAAGCGGACAGCGATGTGGTTCCCTTCGTAGGCCCAGACCTCCTTGATGAGCCGGTAGTCGAGCTCCCGGCTCCACTTCTCTGTCAGCAGCGCCACGATCTCGGCGCGCCCGTTCACGAACCGATCACGGTTCCGCCAGGCGCTCTCGACGGTGTAGGCCAGGGAGACCCGCTCGGGATCACGCGTGTTCCAAGCATCTTCGGCCGCTCGCGCTTTGCGTGCAGCGGTCTCTGCTGTGAACGGGGGAAGGGGTGGACGCTCGTCCATGAAAGCTCCTCGATGTCACCACCGGTTCTTTACCGATTGGTACAGAGGCTACGCTGTATCGATCGGTAAAGCCAGGATGCGGGATGGGTTGCTTGGTAGACTTGGAGCCCACTGAGCGAGAGGCTCGAGATGGCCGTCGAATTCGACATCCAGAAGCGTTGGCCGGAGCTCTTCGCCCCGCTGAGCGCACAGCAGCGCAAGATCGTCGTGAACGCGCTCGCCTCCAGCTGGCACGAGGGCTGGGTGCCGAATCGCGAAGACGTCGAGAACCTGACTGACCTGCTGCGCGGAGCGATCGACAAGGCCGAGTACGACCGTCGAGTCGCCGGTGCGATCGAGCGCAGGCACGCGCACGCTGCCGCGAGCTGATGGCGGCCGACTGCGCCGCCTGGGATTCGTACCTCTGGGAGCCGGGCGGTTCCGTGCTGCGCAACCTCTTCGGGCTGCGGGACAAGGCCGATCTGGCGAGGGCGGAGTTCGCCGAGGCGAATGCGCAGCAGGCGCTCGTCGAAGAGGGTCTGCTGTCGATCCCGAAGACATACGACGCTGCACACGTGAAAGCGCTCCACAGGCAGCTCTTCGGGAACATCTACGAGTGGGCAGGGGAGTACCGCACGGTGCCCATCTACAAAGACCAGTTCGGGTTCGCGGAGCTCGACGACATCCCCAGATACCTCGAGGACGCCGGCCGGATCATCGACGAGCTCGACTGGTCGGAGCTCGACATCGACCAGTTCGCGGCCGCGGCTGCCGAGGTGTTCGCGTACGTCAACCATGCGCATCCGTTCCGTGAAGGCAACGGGCGCGCATCGAAGCTCTTCATGCAGCACGTCTCGGAGCTGAGTCGCTTCGAGATCGACTACGACCCCGCAACGTCAGGTGTCACGGCTGCCATGTGGAACGAGGGATCACGATTCTCCGGTCCCGATCGCTTCTCCTACGAGCCGGTGCCCGACTCGCTCGTGCCAGTATTCCGCGCGCTCGCCGCTGAGCGGTGAGGGCCGGCGTCGAGGCCGGACCCGCGCCCGCGGTCAGCGCACGAGCGACCGCAGGCGCCGCAGCGCGACCGACAGCGTGGCGAGACCCGTGTCGTCGCCAGCGTGCACCGCATCCGCAGCCTCGTCGAGCGCGCGGGTGGCGCTGGGGCCGAGCTGGCTGATCCACGCGTCGATGCGCGCGGTGTGCTCGGCCGGCGCGGTCTGCGTCATAACGGAGGCGGCGAGCTCGATCATGACCGCGTACAGGTCGTCACGCATGGCGGCGCGCGCCATCGACCCCCAGCGGTCGTCCTGCGGCAGTGCCGTCGCCCGCACGAGCATGTCGTCGAAGCTGACGCGCGCCGACAGCACGTAGTAGAGGCCGACGAACTCCTCGAGGTCCCAGCCGTGCTGGTCCGCGCGTTCGATGATGTCGAGCAGCGGCATGAGCTCGAGGAGGCCGGCCCCGCGCAGCGCAAGCGCACGCGGGACGGCGGCATCTTCGAACTCCTGCACGCGGGCGTCGAAGCGCTCGCGTTCCTCGCCCTGCTGCAGCTCGCCCATCCGGCTGGCAAACTGCGCGACCGGGCCGCTGAACCGTTCGATCTCCGCACCGACGTCGATGCTGTCGGGCCGGTGCTGCACGATCCAGCGAGTCGCCCGGTCGAGGAGTCGACGGAAGCCGAGGTACAGCTCGGTCTGGATGGACGCCGGCACGAGGTTGTCGGTGGCCTCGATCTCGACGACGAAGCCGCGCAGGTCGAAGATCTCCCGGGCGGCGACGTAGGCGCGCGCGATCTCCTCGCTCGTTGCGCCCGTCTCATCCTGGGCGCGGTAGGCGAAGGTGATGCCACCGCGGTTGACCATCGAGTTCACGACGGAGTTCACGATGATCTCCTGGCGCAGCGGATGCGCGTGCAGGTCGTCCGCGTACCGCTCGCGCACCTCGGCCGGGAAGTACTCGGCGAGGGTGTTCGCGAACCACGGGTCCTCGGCGAGGTCGGTCTCGGCGAGGTCGCTCTTGAGCGCGAGCTTCGCGTAGGCGACGAGCACCGAGAACTCGGGCCTCGTGAGGCCGCGTCCCTCGTCGATGCGGCGCCTGATCTCGGCGTTGCTCGGCAGGAACTCGAGGTCGCGGTCGAGCTCGTCGCGTTCCTCCAGCCACGTGATGAGCCGCTTGTGGGAAGGCAGCATCTTGGCGGCGTTCGAGCGCGAGTTGCCGAGGAGCACGTTCTGCTCGTAGTTGTCGCGCAGCACCTGCGTACCGACCTCGTCGGTCATGGCGCGCAGTACCTCGTTGCGGGCGTCGCGGTCGAGGCGGCCGTCGCGTTCCACGGCGCCGAGGAGGATCTTGATGTTGACCTCGCGGTCGGAGGTGCCGACGCCAGCGGAGTTGTCGATCGCGTCGGTGTTGAGGCTCACCCCGGCGAGGGCCGCCTCGATGCGACCGCGCTGGCTCACGCCGAGGTTGCCGCCCTCGCCGACGACGCGCAGCCGGAGCTGATGGCCGTCGACGCGGACCGCGTCGTTGCCGCGGTCGCCGATCTCCGCGTTCGTCTCGTCACTGGCCTTGATGTAGGTGCCGATGGCGCCGTTCCAGAGGAGGTCGACGGGGGCGAGCAGTACGGCCTTCTTCAGCTCGAGCGGGGTCAGGCGCTGCGCGTCGGCGTCGAGGCCGAGCGCTTCCCGCATCTGCGGCGTCACCGGAATCGACTTCTGGGAGAGCGGGAAGACGCCGCCGCCTTCCGAGATGACGCTGCGGTCGAAGTCGTCCCACGAGGAGCCGGGGAGGTCGAAGAGCCGCTGACGCTCCACGAACGTGGCCGCCGCATCCGGGGTCGGATCGACGAACACGTGCCGGTGGTCGAACGCCGCGACGAGGCGGATGTGCTCCGAGCGCAGCATGCCGTTGCCGAACACGTCACCCGACATGTCGCCGACGCCCACGACCGTGAAGTCCTGCGTCTGCGTGTCGTGGCCCAGCTCCCGGAAGTGCCGCTTCACGGACTCCCACGCGCCGCGGGCGGTGATGCCCATGCCCTTGTGGTCGTAGCCGGCCGAGCCGCCAGACGCGAAGGCATCCGCGAGCCAGAAGCCGTACTCCTCGGAGATGCCGTTCGCGATGTCGGAGAACGAGGCCGTGCCCTTGTCGGCGGCGACGACAAGGTAGGAGTCGTCCCCGTCGTGGCGCACGACCCGTGGCGGCGGCACGATGTCGGTGCCGTCGCGGTTATCGGTGATGTCGAGGAGCCCGCGGATGAAGGTGCGGTAGGCGGATCGGCCGCCCTCGAGCCACGCGCCCCGGTCGCTCGGCGCGGGGAGCTGCTTCGCGAAGAAGCCGCCCTTCGATCCGGTCGGCACGATGACGGCGTTCTTCACCATCTGCGCCTTCACGAGGCCCAGTACCTCGGTGCGGAAGTCCTCGCGCCGGTCGCTCCAGCGCAGCCCGCCGCGGGCGACGCGGCCGAAGCGGAGGTGGACGCCCTCGACCTCTGGCGAGTAGACCCAGATCTCGGCCATGGGGTGGGGCTTCGGGAGGCCGGGCACGCGGGTGCAGTCGAGCTTCATCGACACCCACGACTTGGGCTCGCCCTGCGCATCCACCTGGTAGAAGTTGGTGCGCCAGGTGGCGTCGACGATGCCGATCATGGAGCTGAGGATGCGGTCGTAGTCGAGGCTGGCGACGTTGTCGAGGGCCTCCTGGAGCTGCTCGGCGAGCGCGGCGAGCGCCGCTTCTCGGTCGCCGGCGAAGTCCGGGTCGAACCTCGTCTCGAAGAGCCGCACGATATCGGCGGCGATGACGGGGTTGGCGATGAGGGCCTGCTCGATGTAGTCGACGGAGAACGTGGTGCCGACCTGCCGCAGGTACATGCTGATAGCGCGGAGGATCACGATCTGCCGCCAGCGCAGCCCGCCAAGGAGGACCAGCGAGTTGAGGCGGTCGCTCTCCGCGGCCCCCGACCAGACGGCGCTGAAGACCGACTCGAGCTCGGCACCCCATTCGGCGTCGTTCCAGACGGACGCGCTCGGCGCGGTGAGCCCGAAGTCGGAGATGTGCAGGTTGCGCCCGTCCGGCAGGGTAACGACGTACGGGTGCTCGTCGACGACGTCGACGCCCAGATCGGTGAGGGTGGGGAGCACCATCGTGAGCGGGTACACGTCGTGCGACGCGAACGTGAAGTAGCGCTTCCCGGGCTCGTCCTCTTCCGGTGCGTAGAGGTGCACGGCGAAGGTGGTGTCCTCGTCGAGCTGCTCGAGGAGGGCGATGTCCTTCACCGCGTCGCTCGGGGGGATGTTCTCCTTGTATCCCTCGGGGAAGGCCGAGCCGTAGGTGCTCAGGATCTCGGCTGCCCGCTCCTCATCGTGGTCGAGGTGGAGGGCGTCGACGAGCTCCTCATCCCAGCCGCGGATGGCGCGCTCGATGCGGGGCTGGATGTCCTGCTCGGAGACCTCTGGCAGGTGCACGCCCTTGGCGGCGCGCACGACGAAGTGGAGTTGGGCGAGCGGGGAGTCGCCGACCTTCGTCGCGTGATCGACCTGGCTCGCGTCGAAGGCGGTGCGGAGCTCCTGCTCGATGCGGAGGCGCACGGTTGTGTTGTAGCGGTCTCGCGGCAGGTAGATGAGTGCGGACGCGAACCGGCCGAACTCGTCGCGGCGCAGGAAGATGCGGTAGCGCCTGCGCTCTCGCAGCCGGCTGATCTCGGACGCGACGGCGTGGAGGTGCTCGGTGCTGTCCTGGAACAGCTCGTCTCGCGGGTACTGCTCGAGGATCTGCAGGAGGTCCTTGCCGGAGTGGGAGTTCGGCGCGTGGCCGGATGCGGCGAGCACGGATCGCACCTTGGCACCCACGATGGGCAGGGTGAGCACGGAGGCGGCGTAGGCGACGGACGTGAACATGCCGAGGAAGCGGAGCTCCCCGGTGACGTTGCCCGCTTCATCGAAGCTGCGGACACCGATGTAGTCGAGGTACACGTCGCGGTGCACGGTGGCGCGGGAGTTCGCCTTCGTGATGGTGAGGAGTCGCGGCTCGCGGGCGGTGCGCTGGGCCTCCGGGGTGAGATGGGTGGTCGCGGTGGACGGTCGGCGCAGGATGCCGAGCCCGGTGTGCGGCAGCGGGCGCAGCACCTCCTCGCCCCGCTCATCGGTCTCGAGCGAGTACTCGCGGTAGCCGAGGAACGTGAAGTTGTCTTCCGCGAGCCAGGTCAGGAACTCGACGGCGGAGGTGACCTCGCCGTCGTCGACGCTCGTGGGCGGCTCCGTGCGCAGGTCGGTGACGAGGTCGAGGCAGGCTCGGCGCATGGGCCGCCAGTCGGCGACAGCGGTGTGCACGTCGTCGAGCACGTGCTGCAGCCGGTCGGCGAGCTCGTCGCGGCCTTCCTCGGTGGGGATGCGGTCGACCTCGAGGTGGATCCACGATTCGAGGGTGCCGCCGTGGGCGTGCATCTCGAGCAGCTCGCCGTCGTCGTCGCGGCGAACCGAGACGACGGGATGCGCGAGCAGGTGCACGGCGAGGCCCTGGCGCGCGATCGCCGCAGTGACGGAGTCGACGAGGAACGGCGCATCCGCGGTGCAGATGTCGACGATCGTGCGCCGGGAGCTCCAGCCCTCTTCCTTGAGCGTCGGCGTGAACACGGCGATGAGGGTATCGCCCGTCTTGCGTCGTGTGGCGAGCCGGCGCATGGTCGCCGCGGCGCCCACGATGTCGCGTGGCTCGCGCGTGGCGATGTCGTCGGCATCGACGTCGTCGATGAGCCGTTCGAGTCCGGTCCGCAAGCTCGGCTCGATGTCGTCGAGCGCCTCGCGCAGTCCGGTGAACTCGGTTCCGTGGATCATGCTTCCCCCTTCGCAGGCGAGCCCCCATTGGCCCGCCGTCGCACCCCGTGCCTTGATGGTAGCGGGGTGGAGGGGCGAGGGGTGCGGCTCAGATCTCCACGGTGAGTCCGGTGCGCGCGCTCTCGCGTGCCGCATCCAGGATCTCGACGGTGTGCACGGCCTGCTCGATGGGAACCGGGGGAGCGGACTCGCCCCGGACTGCGGCGAGGAGCATCCGGTAGTACTCGGCGTAGTCGCCGCGCGCGGACGGGATCTGCTGGCTGCCCTCGGTGGTGTGCAGGGTGCCCCAGCGCGCTTCGGCCTCGACTCCCCAGCCGGCGGCGGCGGATGCTGGGCGCAGGCCGGCATCGATCTGCGCCGTCTGCACGTCGTCCATGCGCGACTCGTAGGCGCCGAGGTCGCCGTACGCGATGAGCTCGCGGCCGTCGAGGTGGTTGATCTTGCTGGAGGCGACGCGGGTGAAGACGCCGTTCGCGTGGTGGAGGGCGACGTCGAAGCCGCAGTCGACCTCGACGCCGGCCACCTCGGTGATGTCGAGGTGGGCGCTCACGCGCTCGACGGGGCCGAAGAGGAAGGCCATCTGGTCGACGAGGTGGCTGCCGAGGTCGCGCAGGAGTCCGTGGGCTGGGCCGGTCTCGAGGGTGCCGGAGTCGTCCTGGTCCATGCGGGAGGAGACGCGCCAGATGTCCCCGAGCTGGCCTTCGTCGATGACCTGCTTGAGCGTGACGAGGTCGGTGTCCCAGCGGCGGTTCTGGTAGGCGGTGAGGATGCGACCGCTGCGCTCCGCGGCTGCCTGCAGCTCGCGCGCTCCCTGCGCGGTGGGCGCGAAGGGCTTGTCGGCGACGACGTGCGCGCCGCGCTCGAGGGCTCGCAGGACGAGCTCGCGGCGTGTGTCCGGTGGGGTGGTGATGACGACCGCGTCGACGCCGGCGTCGAGGAGGGCGTCGAGCGAATCGAAGGCTGGCACGCCCGGTGCCTCGGTGGCGAGGATCGCGCGGCGTTCCGCTGAGCGGGTGACGACGCCGGCGAGCTCCCAGCCCTTGACGGCCTGGATGTAGGGCACGTGGAAGCGGTGGCCGCCAGCCCCGTAGCCGACGACGCCGATGCGTGCGGGGGTGGACGCGCTCATGGTGCTCTCGATTCTGCGCTGCTGTGATTCGTTCTAATGACAGGACAAGGCTACGTCAGGGGTGCCCGGGTGACAACGGCTCGCCTGTCGGGGGTGTGGTGTTGAATGGGCGCAGACAGTGACAAAGGGGTGCGACCGTGGTGGAGAGCAAGAACGGGTACACGCCGCCGGCGGACTACAAGGCGCCTGACTTCGTGCGGCAGTGGGCCGACACCGCGAGTCGCGGCGCAGACCGCATCGAGCAGGAGCGCGAGCAGCGGGCGAGGGACGCCGAGCGGGCCGCCGCGCAGCGCGCGCAGGACGGACAGCGTGCCCTCGATCAGACGTCGCAGGACGCCCAGCGCTCGGCTGGCCAGTCGGCGCGGGATGCGCAGCGCGCGGCCGAGCAGTTCGCCCGCGATGAGGGGCGCGCCGCGACGAGCACCGCAGCGCGCGCCACGTACGACCTCGACCGGCTCGGTGAGGGGGCGAAGCGCGGCCTCGCCTACACGCACGGCGGCTCGCAGGACGCCCTGCGGCGCGGGTCCGGGCCCGCGTCTCCCTCGGTGTCGGCTCCCTTCGAGGCGGCCGACGCACCGCAGCCCACCACCGCGGGGCAAGCCCCGCCACCCCCACTCCCGCCGGCGCCGTCTGGTCGCGCGGCTCGCCAGGGTGGCAGGCCGACCGGCAATCAACCCGGGCTCAAGCCGGGCCTCGCCGTGGGTGCCGGCGTCGCCGCGATCGTCGCGGCCCTCGTGGGCCTCTGGTTCGGGATCGTCTTGGCTCTGATCTTCGCGGCCCCGTCCATCAGGCGCGGCTTCCGCTCGGGCGCCAAGGGCGTCGCCGTCTCGATCCTCGCAATCCTCCTGTTCGTGGTGGCCGCCGGCATCCAGCTGCTGCAGTTCGCCTCCGACTCGCGGGAGAGCTCTGCCGCCGAGAGCAGCGCGACGTCGACGCCGGTCGGGTTGGAGGGCGACGCCGTCGTGACCGATCCGGTGCCAGAGCTCACGCTCGAGCCAGGGGTGCCGCTCAGCGGATACGGGGAGGCGAACATCGACGTCCTGCTTCCTTCCGGCGCCGGAGAGCTCGCGGTGCTGGAGGTCGTCGACACCATGGGCGACGTCACCTTCCTGGTCGCGAACCCGCAGGCCACGGAGGACGTGGAGTTCAGCAGCGGGATCCCGGGGGACACCACGCAATGGCTCGTGAACACGGCTGGTGCGGACGCCGCGGCTCGGGGCGAAGACCCGACGCCCGTGGCCACCAACAGCATCCAGGTCATCTCGGGTGGCGTGTGGGAGATGACGCTCTCCGCTGTCGACGTCCTTCCGACGTTCGATGCGACCCTCTCCGGTGAGGGCGCCGGTCTGTACCTCTATACGGGGGCTGGCGGGGAGGCCGCGATCAGTGCCGGCGACTACGGGAAGCTGCAGATCACCACGCACGGGGCGACGCCCGAGCTGACGCAGGTCGAGCTTCCCGAGACCGTCTCGCGCACCTGGCAGCCGGGTCCGATGGTGGTCGACGTCGAAGAGGCGAGGCGCATCGACGGCACCCCGCAGCCCTGGAGCATCCAGGTCGCACAGCCCTAGGGGTGGTCGTGAGGTGCGGGGTGTCGTGCGTGGGTGCTTTCGGCCGGCGTGCCCTCGGGTCTCCGGCAGGCACGGCAGAACCGCAGCTGCGGCAGTAGAGTTGGCTTCGTGGCGCAGATTCGGGCCCTGGGCCAAACTGGTTCCTCAGATCCAGGATCACTCAGAAGCTCCCGTGCCTCGATCTTCGAACCACTGCCCGAAAGGTCCCGACATATGACCCCCACCAGGAAGATCGCGGCGACGCTGCTGACGGCGGCGGTTGCTCTCAGCCTCTCGGCCTGCGCGGGCAGTGGCGCCCCCGCAGCTCCCGCCGCGGAAACTGCCCCGGCGAGCGCGTCCGCCCTCGAGGGATCCATCACGGTGTTCGCGGCGGCGTCGCTCAAGAGCACGTTCACGGAGCTGGCCGACGAGTTCGAGTCGAGCAACCCGGGCGTGACGGTCGAGCTGAACTTCGCCGGTTCCTCCGACCTGGTCGCCCAGATCACCGAGGGCGCCCCGGCCGACGTGTTCGCCTCGGCCGATGAGAAGAACATGGCGAAGCTCACGGACGCCACCCTCATCGCGCCAGACGCTCCGGTGGATTTCGCCACCAACGTGCTCGAGATCGCGGTCCCGCCGAGCAACCCGGCCGGCATCGCCACCTTCGCGGACCTCGCCGAGCCGGAGGCGAAGACCGTCGTCTGCGCTCCCCAGGTGCCGTGCGGCGCCGCGACGCTCGCCGTCGAGACGGCGACCGGTGTGGACATCACCCCGGTGAGTGAGGAGTCGTCGGTCACCGACGTGCTGGGCAAGGTCACCTCCGGAGAAGCGGACGCCGGACTCGTCTACGTCACCGACATCATCGCCGCAGGAGACGCCGTCACCGGCATCCGGTTCCCCGAGTCGAGCGAGGCCGTGAACACCTACCCGATCGCCCCGGTTGCCGCGTCGACGAACCCCGAGGTCGCCCAGGCGTTCATCGACTTCGTCACGGGAGCAGTGGGCCAGGACGTGCTCGCGACCGCCGGGTTCGGCCAGCCGTAGGAACGCATCCAGTGCCCCGAAGAAGCTCCGCCGCTGCCGCCGTGCCCGGCTGGGTGCTGAGCGTCGCGATCATCGGCGCGTCCTTCGTGCTGCTTCCGCTGATCGGGATGGTCACCCGCGTGAACTGGGCCGAGTTCGTTCCGCTCGTCACGTCGGAGTCGTCGATCGACGCGCTCCTGCTGAGCCTCCGCACCTCCCTCAGCGCGACAGTGCTCTGCGTCCTCCTGGGGGTGCCCATGGCCATCGTGCTCGCCCGCACCGACTTCTGGGGGCAGAAGCTCCTCCGATCCCTGGTGCTGCTCCCGCTTGTGCTGCCACCCGTGGTCGGCGGCATCGCCCTGCTCGCCACCTTCGGTCGGCGCGGGCTCCTCGGCCAGAGCTTCGAGGCCATGGGGATCACCATCGCGTTCTCGACGACGGCCGTCGTCCTCGCGCAGACCTTCGTGGCGCTCCCGTTCCTCGTGCTCAGCCTCGAGGGGGCGCTGCGCACCGTCGGAACGCGCTACGAGGCGATCGGCGCCACGCTCGGTGCACGGCCCACCACGGTGCTGCGCCGCATCACGCTGCCGCTCGTGCTGCCCGCCGTGATCTCCGGCGCGGTCCTCTCCTTCGCGCGCGCGCTCGGCGAGTTCGGGGCCACTCTCACCTTCGCGGGCTCGCTGCAGGGCG
Source organism: Pseudoclavibacter sp. VKM Ac-2888 (assembly GCF_015351285.1). Classification (NCBI taxonomy): domain Bacteria; kingdom Bacillati; phylum Actinomycetota; class Actinomycetes; order Micrococcales; family Microbacteriaceae; genus Pseudoclavibacter; species Pseudoclavibacter sp. VKM Ac-2888. The sequence continues at coordinate 2,253,235 of NZ_JADKSM010000001.1, read as the reverse complement.
TCACGCGCACCCTCCCGCTCGAGATCTACCTCCAGCGTGAAACCGATCCGGATGCGGCGGTCGCCCTGTCGCTCGTCCTGGTCGCCGTCGCGGTGATCGTGGTCGCGGTGGCCCACCAGGCCGGCGAGGCCAACGGCTTCCGGCTCCGGCGGAGCGCGTCGTGAGCTTCGAGTTCGCCGCCACAGTGCGGGCGCGGGCGTTCGACGTCGAGCTCACGATCGCCGACGGCGAGACCGTCGCGGTGCTCGGGCCGAACGGTGCCGGGAAATCGACGCTTCTCACGCTCATCGCGGGCCTGGTCCGCCCCGACACCGGCACGGCCCGGCTCAACGACGACGTCCTCTTCGACATCGGCGATCGCGGCCGTGGGCGCTGGCTGCCCCCTCATGCTCGCGGCGTCTCGATGCTCGCGCAGGACGCGCTGCTCTTCCCGCACCTCACCGCACTCGACAACGTCGCCTTCGGTCCGCGCAGCAAGGGACGCTCGCGTGCCGAGGCCAACTCGCGCGCATCCGGCTGGCTCGACCGCGTCGATGCGGGAGGACTGGCGCAGAGCAGGCCCGCTCAGCTCTCCGGGGGCCAGGCGCAGCGGATCGCCGTCGCCCGGGCGCTCGCGTCCGACCCCGCTCTGCTGCTGCTCGACGAGCCGATGGCAGCCCTCGACGTGTCGGTCGCGCCGGCGATCCGACGGATGCTCCGAGACGTCCTGGCGGATCAGACGACGATCATCGTCACGCACGACGTGCTCGACGCCTTCATGCTCGCCGACCGCGTCGTGGTGCTCGAGGGCGGGCGCATCGTCGACGTCGGCCCCACGCGCGAAGTGCTCGAGCGGCCCGCCACGCAGTTCGCGGCCGGCCTCGCCGCGCTCAACCTCGTGACCGGCACCGCCCTCGACGACGCCTCCGTCAGGGCCGACGGCGGGCAGCGCCTCGCGGCGAGCTTCGTCGAATCGCTTTCGGCTGGCACGCGGGTCGGGATCTCCGTGCGGCCGACGCAGGTCGCCGTCACCACCGAGGAACCGTCGGAGCCGAGCGCCTCACGGAACGTGCTCCCCGGCATCGTCACGGACCTCGAGCCGCGAGGGGACATCATCCGGGTCCGGAGCGCCGAGTTCTCCGCCGACGTGCCGCCTGGCAGAGTCGCTGAGCTCGACCTGGCGCCCGGCACTCGCGTGTGGTTCGCCTTCGCCGCCTCGGATGCCATCGCGTACCGGCTCTGAGGCCCTGCTCAGTCGAGGGTGCCGCCGCCGACCCGCACGTCGCTCTCGTGCGCGAGGGTCGCTCGCACGACGGCGGTGAGCGCGCTCGCGAGCTGGTCCATGGGCAGGAAGGGGCGGTCGGTGCCGACGGCTTCCTCCGCGGAGTACGGGATGTGCACGAAGCCGCCGCGTGCGTCGGCCCGCTGCCGGAGCTCGTGCAGGAGCAGGTAGAAGACGTGGTTGCAGGTGTAGGTGCCGGCGGTCTGGGAGACGACGGCAGGGATGCCGCTCGAGCGCACGGCCTCCACCGCGGCCTTGATGGGCAGGGTGCTGAAGTACGCGGCGGGGCCGTCGCCCACGATGGGCTCGTCGATCGGCTGGAAGCCGCTGTTGTCGGGGATGCGCGCGTCGTCGACGTTGATCGCGACCCGTTCCACCCTGATCGTGTCGGTGCCGCCGGCGAGCCCGACGGCGATCACGATGTCGGGGTCGACCTCGGCGAGGGCGGCCCGCAGCGCGTCGTCCACCCTCGCGAAGTCGACGGGGAGCTGACGCACGTGGATCTCCGCGTCGCCGTCCCAGCGATCGCGCACCTCCTGCACGGCCGTCCACGACGGGTTGCTCGTGTTGCCGTCGAAGGGTTCGAAGCCGGTGAGGAGGACGGTCGGCATGCGGGGGCTCCTGTCGTGCGGGTGGGGCGGCCGGAGGGGGGAGACCTCAACGCTACGCCGCGGATGCACCCCTCGCTGGCCCCTCACCTGACGAGCAGGTGACCGAATGTGACGCGGAGCTTCGCCGCGCGACTGTGTCGGAACTTCCGTGAAGGGAGGCCGTCGCCCCCGCATCCGCGTGCCCATACCTTCTCGACATGCCCTCGAAATCGAGGGTGAGCCCCTCGAATCGAGGGTCCGCCGAGAGGAGAACGCGATGTCACAACTCGACACCGCACCGACCACCGACAGCCCGTCGTCGACGCCGCCAGACGACGCGAAGCCACTCGCGAGCCGGCGGATGCAGACGCTCGGGCCGGGCGAGCACCTCAAGGTCGTCCACCCCAAGCACTGGGTGCTGTGGATCCTCTCCGCCGTCGCCGTGTTCGCCGTCGCCCAGTTCGCGTGGTCGCTCGTCACGAACCAGCGCTACGAGTGGAACGTCTTCGGCGAGTACTTCTTCAGCCAGATCGTGCTCAACGCGCTTGTCCTGACGCTCCAGCTGACGGTGCTCTCCGGCGCGATCGGCTTCATCCTCGGTGCCCTGCTCGCGGTCGCACGCCTCTCGAAGTCGCCCCTCCTGAACTCGTTCTCGTGGAGCTTCATCTGGTTCTTCCGGTCCGTGCCGCTCGTCGTGCAGCTCGTGGTCTGGTACAACCTCGGCTACCTCTACCCGACGCTCGGGCTCGGGACGCCCTTCACGACCGACTTCTGGCTCGTCGAGTTCCCGACGGTGCAGCTCATCTCCTCGTTCGCCGCGGCGACGCTCGGCCTCTCCCTGCACCAGGCCGCCTACTCGGCGGAGATCATCCGCGCCGGCATCCTGTCCGTCGACCAGGGCCAGCTCGAGGCATCCGCCGCGCTCGGCCTGCCCCGCCGGTACCGCTTCTTCCGCATCATCCTGCCGCAGGCGGCCCGCGCCATCACGCCGAACGCCTTCAACGAGATCATCGGCCTCGTCAAGGGCACCTCCGTGGTGTTCGTCGTCGCCCTGCCTGAGCTGTTCTACACGGTGCAGGTCATCTACAACCGCAACCAGCGCATCATCCCGCTGCTCCTCGTCGCGGTCGTCTGGTACGCCATCATCACGACGCTCCTCTCGATCGCGCAGTACTACATCGAGCGGCATTTCTCGAAGGGCGCGCACCGGGAGCTGCCGCCGACGCCCATCCAGAAGGCGCGCGCGTGGATCTCCGAGAAGTGGGCGCTGCTCGACGACGGTGAGCAAAGCGGAGGCAGAGAGAAACAGCGCGAGGACCCAGAGAAGCCGGACGGAGAGAGCGCCGAGAGCGCGAAGGCGCTCGACCGGAAGAAGCACGGCATCCCCGCGGGCGCGACAGCCCGCCCCACAGAAGCACCAGCGCCAACACCAGCACGGAAGGACGTGAGCGGAGCATGAGCCAGGCAACCATCAACCGGAACGCCGAAGCGGAACTCGAGCGCAGCAGCGCAGCATCCGGGCAGGTCAGCGTGTGCGGCGTCAGCAAGTCGTACGGCACCCACGAGGTGCTGCACGACATCGACCTCGAGATCGAACCAGGCGAGGTCGTCGCCCTCCTCGGGCCCTCCGGCTCCGGCAAGTCGACGCTCCTGCGCACCATCAACCACCTCGAGTCCGTCGACGGCGGATCGATCCTCATCGATGGCGAGTACATCGGCTACGTCAGGAAGGGAGACCGCCTCTTCGAGCTGCGCGAAGCTGAGACGCTTCGCCGCCGTACGAGGGTTGGCATGGTCTTCCAGAACTTCAACCTGTTCCCGCACCTCACGGCGCTGCAGAACATCACGGCCGCGCCGGTGGCGCTGCAGCGAGCATCCAAAGCGGACGCAGAGGCGCAGGCGCGCAAGCTCCTCCAGCGCGTTGGCCTCGAGGGCAAGGAGCACCACTACCCGCGGCAGCTCTCCGGCGGCCAGCAGCAGCGCGTCGCGATCGCCAGGGCGCTTGCACTCAAGCCGGACGTGCTCCTCTTCGACGAGCCGACGAGCGCACTCGACCCCGAGCTGGTCGGTGAGGTGCTCGACGTCATCCGCGAACTCGCCCACGGCGGCACGACGCTGGTCATCGTGACGCACGAGATCGGCTTCGCCCGCGAGGTCGCCGACCGCATCGTGTTCCTCGACGCCGGCCGTGTCATCGAGCAGGGCACACCGGAGCAGGTGCTGACGAACCCGCAGCATCCGCGCACGCAGGACTTCATCCGCAAGGTGCTCTAGCCACACCCTGGCCTGTCGCTCATCTCCCACCCCAGAACTTCAGCAACGCACGTACCCGAAAGGTGCCACCCATGGCAAAGCTCAACAAGAAGAAGGTCGGCGTCATCGCCGGCGGTGTCGCAGCACTCGCCGTCATCGGCGTCGTCGCCACGACCCTCATCGTCAACGGTCAGTCGGCCCCCGTCACGGCAGCAGAGCCAGACGGCGCGGCCCCCGCGAGCGACCTCATCCAGTTCGACCTGACCAGCGCGAACGTCGACGGCCGCCCGCAGATCGACCCGGTCCCAGAAGCCATCGCGGCTCTCGAGGCCTCCGGATGGCAGCCCGCCGAGGCGGGCAAGCTCACCGTCGTCGGCAGCGCGTACATCCCGCCGCTCAGCTTCCTCGCCGAGGACGACAACGTGACGCGCCTCGGCAGCGAGGCCGACTTCGCGCAGCTCATCGCCGACGGGCTCGGCCTCGAGTTGAAGGGTGAGGTCGCCGCCTGGGCAGACTGGCCCCTCGGCATCCAGTCCGGCAAGTACGACCTCATCACCTCGAACGTGACGGTCACGGAAGAGCGCAAGGACCTCTTCGACTTCGCCACCTACCGCGAGGACGTGCTCGGCTTCTACGTGAAGGCCGACAGCGAGATCGAGTCGATCACCGAGGCGAAGGACGTCGCGGGCCTCTCCGTCATCGTCGGCGCCGGCACGAACCAGGAGAAGATCCTCGTCGCCTGGGATGAGGAGAACAAGGCCGCAGGGCTCGAGCCGGTCGACTTCCAGTACTTCGAAGACGACGCGGCAGGCACCCTCGCGCTGCAGTCGGGTCGAGTCGACGTGAACTTCGGCCCGAACGCGACCGCCGCGTTCAAGGCGGCGAGCGACGGCGAGACGAAGCTCGTCGGCACCCTCAACGGCGGCTTCCCCGCCAACGCGCAGATCGCAGCAGGCACCGCGAAGGACAACGGCCTCATCGAAGCCGTCTCGATCGTCATCAATCACGCCATCGAGAACGGCCAGTACGACGCGATCCTCGACCGCTGGGGACTGCAGGATGAGCGCATCGACGTCTCCGAGGTGAACCCCGCGGGCCTCCCGCGCGAGGAGTAGCCATCGCCGCGCACCCCATGGCGACGGAACCCGTCGCGTCCTCGAAGGCTGAGGGCGCGGCGGGTTTCGCCGCGCCCTCAGCTCTCCGTCGTCGAGGGCGCCCGGACGGGCTCATACTGGCGCTCGGCGTCGCGACGGCCTTTACGACCCTCCTCGATCAAGCCGTGTTCAGCTTCGCCGTGCCGAGCATCCAGCGTTCCCTCGACGCCGATGGCGCACAGGTGCAGTGGCTGACGTCGTCGTACTCACTCGCGTTCGGGCTCGCCCTCGTGGGCGCCGGGAGGCTGGGCGACCTGCTCGGGCGACGCTCGCTGTACCTGCTCGGGCTCGCGCTGTTCGCGGTCGCCGGGTTCGCGGCCGCGCTCGCGGACGACACGACCACCGTCATCATCGCCCGCCTCGTGCAGGGGTTCGGAGCCGGCGTCGTGAACCCCCAGGTGCTTGGGCTCTTCCAAGACACCTTCCGCGGCATCATGCGCTCGCGCGCGCTCTCCGGGTACACGACCGCAGGCTCGGCCGCCGGGCTCGTCGGACCGCTCGGCGGGGGCATCCTGCTGACCGTCCTCCCCGACGACACGGGATGGCGGCTCGTCTTCCTGCTCGCCGTGCCGCTGGCCGTGGTGCTCATCGTGTCGGCGGTGTTCGTGCTGCCGCGGCCGTCTGCCGTGCCGGGCGGTGTGCGAAGTGCGCTGCGACAGGTGGACGCGGTGGGCGTCGTGCTGCTCGGCACCGGCACGCTCGCGCTGCTGGTCGCGGCGGTGAGCGACGGGGTCCTCCTCGCAGCGCTGGCTGCGGCTGCGGTTGCGCTCTTCGTGCTCTTCGCCCTCTGGGAGCGTCACGTATACGCGCGGGGTGGCGCCGCGGTGCTGCATCCCGAGCTCGCCCGCAACCGCGGCTACCTGCTCGGGACCGCCGTAGCCGCGCTCACGTTCGGCTCTGCCCTCGGCATCGGACTGCTGACCACGCTGTTCCTCATCGAGGGGCTCGGCTACTCGCCGTTCGCTGCGGCGCTGCTGCTCACGCCCCGCGCCCTCGGCATGGTCGTCGGGTCGATGCTGAGCTGGCGGCTCGTGCGGCGCTTCGGCCGCAGCGGGATCACGTGGGTCCTCGGCCTGGCGCTCATCGTGGTGACCGTCGAGATCGCCCTGGTGACGACCGGATCGGAGCCGCTCATCGTGCTCGGGATCCTGGGCGCCGGGACGCTGCAGGGGTTCTTCTCCGGGCTCTTCATCCCATCGAACCAATCGCTGACGCTCAACGAGGCGCCGCCAGGGGTGAACGGGGTCGCGGCAGGATTCTTCCAGCTCAGCCAACGCCTCGCGGCGGCCCTGGCGCTCTCGGTCTACGCGGGCACCTACCTCGCCGTGGGGGCGAACATGCCGGCGAGCTTCGCGTTCGGGGCGGCCGCGTCGATCACGATCGCCGCATCGCTCGGGGCGCTGCTCATCTCGGCCGCCGCCACCCCCGCCGCCGCCGCCGCCAACCACGCCGCCGGATAGGTCAGCTTCGCCCCATTTCGACGCCGAGAACGGGGTGAAAGCGGCCTATTGGCGGCGCGGCGGTGCTGCGGGTTGCAGGCTGCGGGCGGCGGTCAGGCAGCCGACGTGACCGACTTCAGGAAGTCGATCGTCGAGGTGAGCGCGCTCTGCGCATCCGCCCCCTCGAGCTTGAACTGGTACTCGTGCTGCAGCGCGGGCTGGTGGTCGTCCGGGTAGAAGACGGTCGTGACCGGCACGCCGAGCCCCTGCAGCTTCGCCGCGAACGGCTGCGACTGGTTCGAGGTGAGCGGGTCGGCGTTTCCGCCGGAGATCCACGTCTGCGGGAAGTCGGCGGTCACGGAGTCGAGGGTCGACATCTCGAGGCCGCCGGGCGTCTGCGACCAGTCCTTCTCACCCAGGTAGGCCCACAGCGCGACACGGAAGCCGTAGCCACCGAGCCCGGGCGCGTCCGGGATGCCGCTCACGTCGTAGATGCCGCAGTTCAGCACCATCCCGGCGATCTGCTCGCCGGCGAGAGCCGGCGTCAGACCGACGAGCTCGGCGTAGTCGGGGTTCGTGGCGAGCGTCGCGAGCTGGCTCGCGAGCTGCGCGCCCGCGGAGTCGCCGGCGAGGACGATGCGGTTCGGGTCGATGTTGTACTCGGCGGCGTGCTCGATGAGGTGCGCGAGCGCGTCGTTCAGCTGCGTGAGCGCCGTCGGGTACGTGGCCTCGGGGGCCACCGTGTAGTTCAGGGCGACCGTCGTGAACCCCTCGGCGGCGAGGATCTGCACGTACGGGTCGACGTTCTGCTTGCCGCCGGAGATCCACGCGCCCCCGTGGATCCATACGACCGTCGGCAGTGCCTCGCTCGTGCCAGCGGGGGAGTACAGGTCGAAGCTCGTGTCCGATCCGTCGTCGCCGTAGGGGACGTCGAGCTGCGCCTGCAGGGTGTCGGCGGTCGGCGCGAACGACTCCATCTCGGTGATGGTGCGCTTCGCGTCGAGCTCGAACAGGGCGCGGATGAGCATGGCAGCTGGCCAGGGGGTCGACACCCAGATGATCGCGCCCACGAGCCCGGCCGAGAGCACGCCGAGGGGCACCGTCCTGCTCTTCCGGCGGTACCAGGGCTTCTTCGGCGTGACACTCGGGTGGATGCTCACCCGGCCATTCTTTCAGTACCGCGGTCCATGTAAACGCACGTCGCCGTGTTGTCGGCGGTACTCGGCATGCAATAGCGTGCAGATCACCCCTCCCTCGATGCAGCGATGCAGCACTGACCGCTCAGATCGGCAGTGGTGCTGCGGGCATCCCGACGCCGATCGGACCGTGCATGTACGCCCTCCTCGTGATCCTCCAGACAGTGGTGCTGCCGCTGATCTTCGGCGGCGTCCACCTGGGCGTCGCGGGCGGGAACCCGGCCATCGTGTTCGGGATCTGGTTCGCGTTCTGGGGTGTGGGGATACGCCTCATCGTCGCCGGCATCAGCCAGCTCACGAACCCGCGGCGCACCACGCAGACGATTCTCGGGGCGGCGCACGACGACTCGCAAGACGCTCCTGACAATGACAATGACGATGACGATGACGACGACGACGACGCCGCCGTGCGCGACGAGACGGGGACCGCAACCGGAACCGGTGCCGCGACCGACACGATGATGAAGACCGGAGCGGCGACCGCGCAGGTCGTCCAAGAGCTCGGCCTCGCGAACCTCAGCCTCGGCGTGGTTGCACTCGTCTCGTCGCTCGTCCCCGGCTGGGGGCTCATCGGCGCGCTCCCCGGGGCGATCTACCTCGGCCTCGCGGGCCTGCGCCACCTCGCGAAGCGCGGCAAGAGCACGAACGAGCTCGTCGCCACCTGGACGGACCTGCTGGTCTTCCTGCTCGTCGTCGGGGGCGTCGTCGCCGCGGGTCTGCGCGGCTGGTGAGCATCCACCCGACCGGCCTGTCACCCGACCGGCCTGTCGCTCCCTCGCCTGCGATAGCGTCGGGCACACCATGATGCTTCGCCTGGCCCGCGCACTGCTCGTGCGCAGCGCTGTGCGCGACGTGCGGACGGGGCTGCTCTCGATCGCCGTCACGGGCACGCCCCCGGCGGGCGGGGCGGTGCTCGCCGCGAACCACGGCTCCTGGTGGGACGCCTATCTCCTCGGCCTCTTCGCCAGGAACGTCGGCTCCGACGTGGCCGTCATGATGGGCGACGAGCAGCTGCAGCGCTTCCCGTTCCTGCGGCTGGTCGGGGCCGTGCCTCCGCGCGCGCTCCGCACCCTCGCGGCCCGCGCCCGTGCGGGCGACTGGGCGCTGATCTTTCCCGAGGGCGAGCTGCGCGCCGGACGCGGCCTGTCCGCCCTGCACCCTGGTGCCGAGTGGGTCGCGGAGCGAGCTGGAGTGCCGCTTGTGCCCGTCGCGATCCGCGTCGTCCTGCGGGGCGCCGCGAAGCCGGAGGCGTTCATCCGCTTCGGCGCACCGGTGCGCCCGGAGCAGCTCCGGGCGGCGCTCGCGTCGATGCTCGACGAGCTCGACCGGGCGCTCGACGCCGCCGATCCCGCCCGCCCGCTCCCCGGGTACCGGGTCGTGTTCGACGCGCAGCGCTTCCGCCGAGACCGGGTCGGGATCGCCGGGCGGATGCTCGCCTACCTGACGAGACCCGAGGGCTTCGGGATGCGCCGCGGCGGGGCGCGCGGCAGGGGGCGCGGGTGAACCGGGGGCTCGCGAGCCGCGCTGTCGCTGGAATCGCGCTCGCCTACCTCGGTGCACGGTCCGTCGTGCTGCTCGCGAACCTGCTGACGCAGCCGAGCCTGCGGGCCGGCGCACCAGCTCGGGAGCCTGCTCCTCGCGTTTCGCTTTTGATCCCCGCCCGCGACGAGGAGGCGACCCTGCAGGAGACGCTGCCAGGGTTCCTCGGGCAGGGCGCCGATGAGGTCGTCGTGCTCGACGACGAGTCGAGCGATGCGACGAGGGCCCTCAGCGAGTCGGCGGGCGCCCGAGTGCTCGGCGGCGCGCCCCGCCCCGACGGCTGGACGGGCAAGAACTGGTCGTGCGCGCAGCTCGCAGAGGCAGTTGCGCCCGCTCCCGCTCCCGCTCCTTTTCCCGGTCGTGCCGCTCCCGGTCCCGCTGGTCGCGCAAGCCAGTGTCCAACTTCCGTGCAGAATCCGCCGGCAGCGCCCGCTCCGGGCCGAGAACACTCGGAATCGCACCGATGTTGGTCAGGAGATCCTGAAGCAGCCGAGGCAGACGCAGACGCCGTCGCGCGGCACCCGAGCGACGTGCTGGTGTTCACCGACGCCGACGTGCGCTGGAGCCCCGGCGCGCTCGATGCGCTGCTGGCCACCATGCGCGAGTCCCGCGCCGATCTGCTCACGGTGTTCCCGCGCCAGGAGACGCGAACGCTCGGCGAGCGGCTCATCACCCCGTTGAACGACGCCGTCGTGCTCGGCTCGGTGCCCGTGGCCCTGCAGCACCGGCGCGCGCCGGTCGTCGCGAACGGCCAGGTCATGGCGTTCACCCGCGCCGCCTACGACCGCATCGGGGGCCACACAGCGGTGAGCGGGGAGCTCGTCGAGGACATGCGCCTCGCCGAGCGGATGCGCGCCGCTGGCGGGCGGGTCGTCGTCGCGCGCGGCGGAACCGCCATCGCCGTGCGCATGTACGACGGCTACGGCAGCTCCGTGCGCGGCTTCGCGAAGTCGCTCCTCGGCCTCCACCACGGCTCGCGAGCGCTCATGGCGGCGACGAGCATCCTCACGATCTGCGTCTACACGCTGCCTTGGGTGCTGCGCGTGTGGCCGGGTGCCCAAGCCAGCGCGGGCAGGGGCGCGACCGCCCGCATCCTGCACTTCGTCCGCATCGCCGGGCTCCTCGATCGCACCCTCGTGAGCGTCATCACAGGGAGATACCGGCCGCTCGACCTGGCGGAGGGGATCCTGGGCCCGATCAGTCCGCTGCTCGTGCTGCCCGTCTACGCGCTGGCCGGGCGACGCCGTGTCGCATGGAAGGGCCGCGTCTACGAGGCGTAGAAGAGCCGCCTAGACTTAAGGGGTGACCTCGACCGGCCTGCTGACACCCGCCATGGGTGAAGTGGAGCTGCGAGGGACCGTTCTCGATCTCGACACAGATCTCGACTTCGGCACCGATCTCGACGTCGAGGCCGGCCTGGCCGCGCCCGTCGATCAGCGCCCGAGCGATGCCGCCCGGGTCCGCCGCGTGCAGCTCGCGTTCGTCGCCGCCTCCGTCTCCACGTTCATCGCGCTTGCCTCGCACGTCCTCGCGGGTGGCGGGATGCCGGGCCTCCTCGGCGTCGCCTTCCCGTTCGGCCTTGCCGTGCTCGCGTGCCTGCTGCTCGCGCGCATCCGCACCGACTCGCTGCGCCTGGCCCTGTCGGTCGGGGCCAGCCAGTTCCTCTTCCACACGCTCTTCGTGCTCGGCACGCCGTCCGCGACCGTCGGCGCGGGGTCGGCGGCGGATGCGCACGCCGGCCACGGCCAGCTCGCCGCAGCCTCCGCCATGGCTGACTTCGCGTCGAGCGCGGGCAGCGCGGCTCCCTCTGGCGCGGCGCTGCACCTGGCCCACGACGGCGCGCTGATGTGGGCGATGCACGCCGTGGCCGCGGTGCTGACGGCCCTCGCCCTCTTCTTCGGCGAGACGCTCGTCGCGAGCCTCGTCAAGGCAAAGGACGCGGCAGTCGAGCTGCTGCTGCCGTTGCTGCGCACGATCTTCCTCCTCCTCGCCCGAGGCGCGCGCCCCACGGCGACCGTCGACTCGGCGCCACTCGACCTGCCCTGGGTGCCGTCGCTGACGGTTCGCGCCGGGCGCACGCAGCCGCGACGCGGCCCGCCCGCGCCCCAGCGACCCTCAACGTTCGCGACCCCGAGCTAGCACCGCATTCCCTCACCCCCTCTTCCACGGGGGAGGCGCTCCGGTGCTGGTCGGCGTCGAACTTTCTCCGTCCGCGGCAGCCGCGCGCCCTCTGCGCGCTCGGTTCGCGTGCGGTCGGACAGACCCGAGGAATTCTCGAGATGTCAATCGACTCAACTTCCCTTTCCACGACCCAAGCACTCCTCCCACCGACCACCGAACCGAAGCGCGCCCTCCGCGCGGCCTCCGCAGTGCTCGCGCTGCTCGTGGCCTGCCTCCTGGGCTTCGCCGGCGCGGCCCCCGCGCAGGGGCACGACCAGCTCATCGAGAGCGCACCAGCGCCGGGGGCGGCGCTCGACGCGGCACCCGCCGACGTCACGCTCCGCTACTCCGCCGACATCATGGACATCGGGCCGATGATCGTCCTCGAGGACGCCGACGGCACCGCCTGGGCGACCGGCGAACCGGTCATCGACGGCTCCGCGGTCACGAGCACCATCGACGACGCGCTGCCGGACGGCTCCTACACCATCAACTGGCGCGTCGTCTCGTCAGACGGGCACCCGATCACTGGCACGATCCCGTTCACGGTCGGCGATGTGAGTGCAGCGGATGCGCTCGCCGCTGAGGCCGCCACACCGGCGCCGAGCGAGGCGGTCGTGCCGGACGCCGATTCGGCCCCTGCCTCGGAGTCCGACTCCGGAGCGACGACCGAGCCCACGGCCGAGGTCACCTCCCGGTCGGCGTTCGACGTGCCGCGGCTGCTCCTCATCGGCGGGCTGGGCGCGGTCGTCGCGCTCGGCGTCGCCTGGGTGATCGTCCGCTCCCGCAAGGGCGCCCAGCAGGACGGCGACGCCGATGCGCGCTGACTCGGCCGCCCAACACCTTCACTTCTCCTCCCGAAAAGGAACCCCACTCATGGCCAGCACGACCAGCATGACGACCACCACCACCCGCCCCCTCGCAGCAGCGGCGTTCCTCGCGGCCGCGGCGCTCGCCCTCACGGGGTGCGCGACGGCAAGCACCGCGACCGGGGCTGATGCCGATTCGGCGACGCCCGCCGCCGAGTCCGTCACCGTCGAGAACACCTGGGTCAAGGCCGAGGACTCCGGCATGTCCGCCGCGTTCGGCGAGATCGAGAACACGGGTGCCGGGGACGTGACGATCGTCTCGGTCGCGAGCCCGGCATCCACCGCCCTCGAGCTGCACGAGACCGTCGCGAACGAGACCGGCGAGATGACGATGCGCGAGAAGGGCGGCGGATTCATGATCGCAGCTGGCGAAGCGCTCACCCTCGAGCCCGGTGGCAACCACATCATGCTCATGGACCTGCCGGAGCCCATCGTCGCTGGCGACGAGGTCACGTTCACCCTCACGTTCTCGGACGACTCGACGCTCGACTTCACCGCCCCTGCCAAGGACTACGCGGGCGCCAACGAGACCTACGAAGACGGCGACATGGATGACATGGGCGGCGACATGGAGATGGACAACAGCGACCACGCCGACCACAGCGACCACGCGGACAACAGCGACCACGCGGACAACAGCGACCACGCGGACAACAGCTGATGCACGGCGACCAGAGCCCTGGTCGCACCCGCCCGACTCGGCGGCAGCTCCTCTTCGGAGGAGCTGTCGCCGGGTTCGGCGCGGCCGCGGCCATCGGCGCAGACCAGGCGCTCCGCCTCGCGGCACCCGTTGCGAGCCAGGACGACAGCGTTCCCGTTCCCCTGCCGGGGGACGACACCGTCCCGTTCTACGGTCAGCATCAGGCCGGCATCGCGACGCCGCCACAGGCGCACGCGACACTCGTCGCCCTCGACCTGCGCGACGGCACCGACCGCGACGCGCTGCGCCGCCTCATGCAGCTCCTCACCGACGACGCGGCGAGGCTCGCACGCGGCGAACCGGCGCTCGCCGACTCGGAACCCGAGCTCGCGCAGGTGCCCGCGAACCTCACGGTCACGTTCGGGTTCGGGCCGGAGTTCGTCCGCCGCGCCTCCCCCTCCTCGACGCAGGCCCCCGCCTGGCTGCGGCCACTCCCCGCCTTCGGCATCGACCGCCTCGAGGACGCGTGGAACGACGGCGACCTGCTCCTGCAGGTCGCCGCCGATGATCCGTTCACCGTCGCCCACGCGCTGCGGATGCTGCTGAAGGACACCCGCAGCTTCGCGACCGTGCGGTGGACGCAGCCCGGGTTCCGCCGGGCACGCGGCTCCGAGGCATCCGGCACGACGATGCGGAACCTGTTCGGGCAGGTCGACGGCACCGTCAACCCCGCGCCGCCGACCGTCGACTTCGAGCAGCTCGTGTGGATCACGGAAGGCGCGTTCGCGGGAGGGACGGGCATGGTGGTGCGGCGCATCAGCATGGACCTCGACAAGTGGGACAGGCTCGACCGCAGCGGCCGCGAGCAGTCGGTCGGGCGCACCCTCGCGAACGGGGCCCCGCTCACCGGAACCCAGGAGCACGACGAGCCCGACTTCACCGCCAAGAACGCCGCGGGATTCCCCGTCATCGCCGAGTTCTCGCACCTGCGGCGGGCGCGGTCGGAGAACACGGCGGAGCGGTTCTTCCGCCGCGGCTACAACTACGACGACGCCCCGAGCGGCGAGCAGATCTCGAACTCCGGCCTGCTCTTCATCTCCTTCCAGGCGGACGTGGACGCGCAGTTCGTGCCCGTGCAGCGGCGCCTCGACGAGCTCGATCTGCTCAACGAGTGGACGACGCCGATCGGCTCCGCGGTGTTCGCCATCCCACCCGGATGCGCGGAAGGCGGCTACATCGGAGAGGGGATCCTCGCGTGAGCGCTGCGCGTCCGACTCCACGGCAAGGCTGGTTCGCTCAGCTGCTGATGCGCCTCCACTTCTTCGCCGGCGTGTTCGTCGGCCCGTTCATCCTCATCGCGGCGCTGAGCGGCGCACTGTACGCGCTGACACCGCAGATCGAGCAGCTCGTGTACGACCGCGAGCTGCACGCGCCGACGGCGGACGAGGTCCTGCCGCTCGCCGAGCAGATCGAGGCGGCCGACGCCTACATCGCGGACGGTGCGGACGGTGCGGCCGGTGCGGCCGGTGCGGACGGTGCAGCCCCGGCGATCGTCGCGGTGCGGCCGGCCCCGGAACCCGGCGACACGACGCGGGTCATGTACGCGGATGCCGGGCTGGGGGAGAGCACGACCAGAGCCGTCTTCGTCGATCCCGCGACCGCCGAGGTGCGCGGGGACCTGCCCGTGTATGGCACCTCGGGCTCCCTGCCGTTCCGAACCTGGGTCTCCGACCTGCACCGCAGCCTCCACCTCGGCGATGCCGGCAGGCTCTATAGCGAGCTCGCGGCGTCTTGGCTCGGGGTCGTCGCACTCGCCGGAGCTGGCCTCTGGGCGACCAGGTATCTGCGGGCTCGCAGTGCGAAGCGGGCGTCGCAGCAGCGCGAGCTGCTGCGGCCGAACCTCGCTGCGACAGGGTTCGTTCGCACGCGCAGCCTGCACGCATCCACCGGCATCTGGGTGCTCGCCGGGGCGCTCTTCCTGTCGGTCACGGGCATCACCTGGTCGCAGTACGGCGGGGCGAACTTCAGTGAGCTGCGCGCCGCCGTGGGCTGGACGACGCCGTCGGTCAGTACGAGCCTCGACGGCGTGGGCGGCCCAGCTGCCGACGAGCACGACGAGCACACCGGGCACGGGCACAGTCACGGTGCGCCGACGCCGAGTGCCGACGTCGCAGCGCTGAGCCCGCGCGCCTACGACTCGGTGCTCTCGGTCGCGCGCGAGGTGAACGTCAACACGGGGCTCGTCGAGATCAGGCCGCCGGCCGAGCCGGGCACGTCGTGGGTCGTGCAGGAGATCCAGCGCAGCTTCCCGACCGAGGTGGATGCGGTGGCCATCGATGGCGCGACGATGCAGGTCGTCGACCGGGTCGACTTCGCCGAGTTCGGGCCGGTCGCGAAGCTCAGCCGATGGGGCATCGACCTTCACATGGGCTCCATGTTCGGCCTCGCCAACCAGCTCGTGCTGTTCGCCGTCGCCATCGGCATCGCGGCGATGGTCGTGTGGGGCTATGCCATGTGGTGGCAGCGGCGCCCGAAGCACGACCCGTCGCGTCGTGTCGGCGCGTCTCCACCGCGGGGAGCGCTCCGGCGCGCGCCGTGGTGGGGCGTCCTGCTCGTGCTGGCGGGTGCGGCAGCGGTCGGAGTGTTCCTGCCGCTCATGGGAGCCAGCCTCGCCGCGTTCCTGCTGGTCGACCTCGCCGTTGGCGTGGTCGGGCGTCGGGGTCGGGGTCGGGGAAAGGAGCGCAGCAGAACTCCTCATCTTCAGCGGTGAGTTTCGAGCGTGTCGTCGGACCGGACCAAGAATGTCGGTGGTTCGGGGGAAGCTGGTCGCATTATCGATGAAGCGCTCGCAACGAGGATCCCGGAAGGGTGGATGCCACCTGCCCAGATGGTCGAGCGCGTGCGCAACCTCGAGCGCTTCCTGCTGGTGTCCCTGATCGCCGAGGCGAACGCCGCCGTGGCCCGCGCGCAGGCAGAGCAGGCGCGCGTCTACGCGCTGGCGGCACGAACCGGGGTCGCTGAAGATGAGCGAGCGGGCACCCTCGAGCAGGAGTGGGCGCTGCGGTCGTGGAAGGCGGAGATCGCGGCGGTCACGAACACCTCGAGGCAGGCCGTCGCGAGCATCATGGGCCGCTCGGCGGTTCTCACGGAGGACTTCCCGCTTGTGCACGCGGCGCTCGCGGCCGGTGAGGTGTCGATGGCGCACGCGCGCATCGTGTGCGAGGCGGGCACGATCGTCGTGCACGAAGACCCAGCGGAACAGGCCGCGCGGCGTGAGCTGCTCGTGCAGGTTGCGCTCGAGAAGGCCCGGTCGACGTCGCCGGGCAGGTTGAAGGACTTCGCGATCAAGCAGGCCGAGCGACTGACGGCTTCGTCGCTGGAGGAACGCTACGACCAGGCGATGGGGTCGCGGGCTGTGCTCGTCACGCGCGAGGCGGACGGCATGGCGTCGCTTGGCGCGCGGCACTCGCTGCCGGTGCTCACGGCGATCGACGGGCGCTTGTCCGAAATGGCGAAGTCCATCATCGCGGCGCGGGGCGGCGAATCCGACGACCCGCGAACCTTCCACCAGGTGCGGGCCGACGTGTTCGTCGAGCTGCTCCTCACCGGCGAGCTGACGTCCTGCCCGGCTGCGGCAGGCATCACCGCGAAGGCATCGGTCACGATGCCGGTGCTGACGATGCTCGACGCCAGGGCAGGCGACGGGAGCCCGCTCGAGACGACTCCCGCGCTCTTGGACGGCGTGACGCCGATCCCGATGAGCGTCGCGAAGGCCCTCGCCGCCAACGTGCCGAGCTTCGAGCGCATCCTGACCCACCCGATCACGGCAACGGTGGTCGAGGTAGACCGCTATCGGCCGACCGAGGAGATGCGTGCGTGGCTGCGCGCTCGAGACGTGCACTGCCGGTTCCCGGGGTGTCGCCTCCCCGCCGAGAAGTGCGACCTCGACCACACGATCCCGGCGTCCGAGGGTGGACCGACGAGCCTCGTCAACCTCGCCGGGCTGTGTCGCTGGAACCACACGGTGAAAGGCAACACGGCCTGGCGGGTCCGCCAGCTGCCGGGCGGGGTCCTCGAGTGGACCTCGCCCAGCGGCATCGTCCTGGTCGACGCTCCTGAACCGCGCGGCGTCACCTTCGGGCCCTCGCCGGGCGGTGCGCCCAGCATCGAGATCCGCGGGAGCACCTACCGGGTGCAACCGCCGGGATCTGCGTCTGGCCCGTTCTCTGGCCCGGCTTCTGGTCCAGTCGCTGGCCCAGACGCTGACTCGGCTTCTGGCCCGTCGACCGGCCCGTCGACTGGCCCGTCGACTGGCCCGTCGACTGGCCCGTCGACTGGCCCGGCGCCTGGCCCGTCGCCTGGCCCGTCGCCTGGCCCAGCCTCTGGCCTCGACCCTCCGCCGTTCTGACCGGGGCCGGTCGCGCTGCCCTGTCTTCGCTCTACTTCGTTGTCGGCCCGTAGAACCCGTTGACCTCCGACAGCTCGAGCTCGGCCGTCGCCTGGATGAGGGCGAGCAGCTCGGCGTCGAGCCCCGGCGCGAACTCCTCGAGACGCTCGTCGGCGATGAACGACGGGGCGCCGGCCGGCGCCTGCTCGGAGGCGTCCAGCGTCGTCCCGTCCTTCGAGGGCGACGCTCCCTGGAAGATCTTGCCCGCCTCCGACTTGCCGTCGAGGTCGAACGAGTACTGCTTGCTCTGCAACCCCAGGTCGAGGAGCTCCTTCACCTCGGGGAACGCCTCGGCGTTCGTCTTGGGGATGGGCAGCAGCGACTTCCAGCTCACGCCGAGCGTCTCCAGCGCCCGCGCGTAGGCGTTCTCGTGCGCCTGATCGCGCACGATGAGGTAGGCGATCGTGCCGCGCGCCGTCGGGTTGTCGGTCATCTCGTAGATGCGGCACTTCTGCAGGCGCCCCGTCGACTCGAGCATGAGGTTGTACAGCAGGTCGAGGGGCAGGTTGCCGGAGTTGTACACGTAACTGCCGCTCCACGGGTTGCCGGCCGCGTCCACCGGCAGCGCACCCTGCGCACCCACGAGATAGTGGTGGATGTTGCTCGTGTCGAGCGCGATCTTCAGTGGCGTCGCGCCGCCGGCGCCCGGCTTGTCGACGGGGTCGGTGAGCTTGCCCGTGTACTCGGGGGAGCCGTCGAGGAGGCGCGAGATCGTCGTCCCGATGAGCTCGACGTGGCTGATCTCCTCCGTGCCGATGCCCTGGATGAGGTCGCGGTAGGGCTTCGCGGTGGGGCCCCGGAAGTTCGTCGCCTGGAAGAGGTACTGCATCATGGTGCGCATCTCGCCGAACTGCCCACCGAGCCCCTCCTGGAGCGCGTTCGCCGCTGCGGGGTCTGGCTCGCCGTCGGCGATGTCATTGATCCAGGTCTGTGCGTGGAAGTACATGGGTGTCTCCTCGTCATCGAGCGCGACGCCAAGAAGACGCCGCTGTCGCAACCAGACCAAGCCGCCCTGTGTTTCCCCGTGGGGTATCGCGAATGGCCGCGGGGGTGTAGAACCTCAGTCCCTCGTCCGTGTTCGCCGCGCGAAGCGCAGCACGACGTACGTGACGAGCCCGACCGCGACGATGATCCCGCCGCGCAGCCACACCTCGCCGCTTTGCTGGGTGAGCAGGACGATGCAGGAGAGGATCGCGAGCACGGGCAGCGCCGTCCAGGCTCGGAAGTGGGCGTGCTCGACCTTGTCGCGACGCAGCACGAGCACGGCGAGGTTGGTGCTGATGAACACGATGAGCAGCAGGATGACGACGGTCTCGGCGAGCACGGCGATGCCGCCGGTTGCGGTGAGCACGATGGCGCAGACGGTGGTGACGATGATGGCGACCCACGGGGTGCGCCTCCCGGGGAGCACGCGCCCGAGCATCCGGGGCAGCAGGCCCTGCCCTGCCATGCCGTAGGTGAGACGGCTCGCCATGATCATGGTCAGCAGGGCTCCGTTGGCGACCGCGATGAGGGCGATCGCGCTGAACAGCCAAGCCGGAACCGGCACTCCGGTCGCCTCGATGACGTCGAGCAGCGGGCCGGTGGACTCGGCGAGCTCGCCGGCGGGCACGGCGATGGATGCGGCGGTGCCGACGAGCATGTACATGAAGCCGGCGGTGAGCAGCGAGAAGAAGAGGGCCTTCGGGTACACCTTCGACGGTTCGCGCACCTCCTCGATGAGGTTCGCCGACGTCTCGAATCCAACGTAGGAGTAGTAGGCGAGCAGGGCCGCGCCGAGCACGGCCGGGAGCGGGCTGATGCCGTCGCCGAATGACACTGCCCGGCCGATGTCACCACCGCCGTTGCCGACGAGCACCCCCACGAGGACCACGACCAAGACGAGACCGGTGAGCTCGATGCACGTCATGATGATGTTCGAGCGCAGCGATTCCTTGATGCCGCGGAGGTTGACGAGGGCGATGAGCACAAGCAGCAGGGATGCGCCGACCACTGGCGGCAGATCGACGAACGTGGCCAGGTAGTCGCCGCTGAACGCGAGTGCGAGGCTCGCCGCGCTCACGACGCCGGCCGCGAGCATGCAGAAGCCCACCATGAAGGACACGAACTCCGAACGGTAGGCGCGCTGCGCGAACACCGCGGAGCCGCCCGCCTTCGGGTACTTCGTGACGAGCTCCGCGTACGACGCCGCTGTGAGCAGGGCCAGGCCGAGGGCGACGAGCAGCGGCAGCCAGGTGACGCCGCCGACCTCGCCTGAGATGGTGCCGACGAGGGCGTAGATCCCGGCCCCGAGCACGTCGCCGAGGATGAACACGAAGAGCAGCAGCCCCGTGACGTCGCGTTTGAGTGCCGGAGTCTGCGATGGGGGCTGCGTGGTTGGGGACATGCTCAGAGTCTGTGCCGCGTCGGGATGGATGCCCCCGCCCCTTGTCAGGTGCGCCGTGGTGTGCATCCGACGGTGTGCATCCGACGGCCCCTGTGCATCCGCAGCGACCGCGCCTCAGGCCTGGCCAATGGTCCTGGCTGTTGCTACCGTTGGATGTTGAAGCCCCGGAATCGGGCTTGCGGACGAGGGAGCAGTACCCGCACCACGACAAGACTGACTCAGAAGGAGCCGTCGTGGCTTGGTTCGTGTTGATTCTGTCTGGAATGCTGGAGGCCGTCTGGGCCTCAGCGCTCTCCGCCTCGAAGGGCTTCAAGAAGCCCGTCCCCGTCGTCGTGTTCCTCGTGTCGCTCACGATCAGCATGGCCGGCCTCGCCTGGGCCATGACGCAGCTGCCCACCGGCACCGCCTACGCGGTCTGGGTCGGCATCGGCGCGACCCTCACCGTCGTCTGGGCCATGGTCACGAAGCAGGAACGCGTCTCGGTCGCCCGAGTCCTCCTGCTCCTGCTGCTCGTCGGCTCCGTCATCGGCCTCAAGGTGGTGAGCTGACCATGGCGTGGATCGCGCTTGTCATCAGCGGCATCCTCGAAGCCGTCTGGGCCACCGCCCTCGGCCAGTCGGACGGGTTCACGCAGCCCGGCCCGACGATCGTCTTCTTCGTCGGGGTCGTGCTCAGCATGCTGGGCCTCGGGTGGGCCGCGGCTCGCATCCCGATCGGCACCGCCTACGCCGTGTGGGTCGGCATCGGGGCGGCGCTCACCGTCATCTACGCGATGGCGACGGGCGACGAAGCGTTCTCTCCGTGGAAGGCCGTGTTCATCTCCGGCATCATCCTGGCCGTCATCGGGCTGAAGCTCGTGCCGGAGAAGAAGGCTGGGCTGGCCGAAGAAGCCGAACGCGCCTGAGCGCGTTCGGCGCGCATCCAGTCGGGTGTCCGTGGTCGCACGTACGCTGAGCCTTTCGGCCCCAGCCACCGCCGAACCCACCGCCGACCCCCGCCGCCGACCCCCGCCGCCGACCCCAGGAAGGGCCAGCATCATCACCTCGTCTGCCAGCACCCCCGCTCGCACCCGTCTGCTCATGACCCTGGGTGTCGGCGTCGCGTCCGCTTCGCTGCTGACGGGATGCGCCGGGTCCTTCTTCTCACCCGCCTACGGCGAGGACGAGGTCGGCAGCGGGGAGGCTCAGGTGCAGACGGAGCCGGAACTCGACCCCGCGGCCGAGGGCTACCCGGCGGCGCCTGCGCAGGCCCTGCCCGAGTCGGCGGGGTACGGGATCTGGGATGTGCCGCTCGCCGAGCTCGCAGCTCCGGCCTGGGTGCAGGCGACCTCGGAGGCGACGGGCATCCCGACCAGGGCGCTCTCGGCGTACGCGGGAGCCGCGATCCGCGTCTCGGAGACACGTCCGGAGTGCGGCATCGGCTGGAACACCCTCGCCGGTATCGGGGCCGTCGAGTCCCGACACGGCACGTACGGCGGGTCTCAGGTACTGGATTCGGGTCAGGTCGAGCCGCGCATCATCGGCGTGCCGCTCGATGGCAGCGCAGGGTTCCTCGCCATCCCGGACACCGACGGCGGTGCCCTCGATGAGGACACGGAATGGGACCGCGCCGTCGGCCCCATGCAGTTCATCCCGGAGACGTGGGCGAAGTTCGGGCAGGACGCGAACTTCGACGGGGTCGCCGACCCGCACCACATCGACGACGCCGTGCAGACGGCGGCCGCCTACCTGTGCGAGCGGGGTGGCGAGCTCACGAGCGATGACGGCTGGAACACCGCGATCTCCGCCTACAACCTCCCGGCCGAGTACGCACGCGAGGTCGCCGGCTACGCCGTGCTCTACGCCCCGTAGGGGTTTCAGAGCAACCGCGGAGGGACGCGAGAATGCGTCGAACGGGGAGCGGAATGCGGGCTCAGTTGCCGGGGAGTGAGATCTTGACCTGATCGCCTTGTGTCGTGCATTTCAGGGAGAACGCTTCTGCGCCTGAGTAGGAGACCACCCAATTCATTCCGTCCTGGTGCACCTGAGGCGCGAGGTGTCCGAAGATCGCCTCGTAGGAAGACACCTCCGGGTCGCTACCGAAGATCGGCCCGGCGTACTTGTCTTTGATCGCGGTCACGCACTTGCTGATCGCCTCTTCGCGAGTCAGCTCAAGCGCGGGCTCGATCGTGTACTCCGCGACGAGCGTCGCGGTCGGGCTGGGCTCTGCCTCCTGTGCAGTATCGAGCGCCGTGCAACCGCTGAGCGCTAGTGGGGCGATTGCGAGCCCAGCGACGAGGGATGCCAGACGGAAGAAGTCGACGCGCATTGATGCTCCCCGTCTGCCGGCTCTCTGCCAGCTGTCGCTCACCACCGTATGGGGAGCGAGCAGATGCGCGGCGACGTTTGCGATAACGGTTCGGCACGATCAAGCGCGTACCTGTCACAGCCCGGTCACGAGCCCTGGGGCACCTCGACGCAGGGGATCGCCATGGTCGCGACGAAGGCACCATCCGAGTGCATCACCGGGGGGACGGTCTCGTCGAAGATCGCCGCCTCGCCCTCGGCAAGATCGGTGTCGGCGACGCGGAGGCGTCCGCTGATGAGGTAGATGGCGCGCACGTCCGGGTCGAACTCGACGGGGTCGCTCACGAAGACGCGGCCGAGGATGATGGGCTGCATCTCCGACTTGCGGGTCACCCGCAGCAGCCGGGTGCTCTTCGCTCGTCCGATGGAGCTGCGCAGCAGGAGGAGCGGCGTCGTCGACTCGACCACGATCTGGTGGTCGGCGCGCACCTTCTCCTGCCGTGTCCCATCCACGAGTCGCAGCTGCGGCCCGCTGATGCCGAGCCAGTGGTCGACCGTTCCCTCGGGCCGGTGCAGCGACTTCACGTTTCGCTTCACGTCGACGAGGGAGAGGCTCCACCTGGGGTCGACCTCGTCGTCCGGGTCGCGCCAGATCTCGTGCACGCTTCCCGAGCGGAGGTCGGTGCCGAGTCGTTCCCGGGGCAGCGACTGCGGCGTGACGATCTTCATCGAACGGCGTCCAATCTGCGTGTAGCTCAGTTGGGGTTGGCGCTGCCCTGGTGGGGGAAGGCCAGAAGGTGGCGGCCAGTCTGTGAACTGTGCCGCCACCTTCGAGGTCGGTGAACGGGGCGACGCTAGACGCGCGTGTCCTCGAGCACGTAGCCAGCCTCACCGTGCGAGACGGTGTCGAGACCGGCGATCTCGTCCTCGTCCTTCACACGGAAGCCGATGGTCTTGTGGATGATGAATCCGATGACCAGGGCTCCGACGAAGGAGTACGCCATGATGGCGAAGGCCGCGATGGCCTGCACGAGGAGCTGCGTGCCGTCTCCACCGAGGAACAGGCCGGTGCCGTTGGCGAAGAAGCCAAGGTAGAGGGTTCCGATGAGGCCGCCGACGAGGTGGATGCCCACGACGTCGAGCGAGTCGTCGAGGCCCAGCTTGAACTTCAGGTCGATCGCGATGGCGCAGACGGCTCCGGCGATGACGCCGAGGAGGATCGCCCACACGGGGTCGAGGGATGCGCAGGCGGGGGTGATGGCGACCAGGCCCGCGACGGCACCGGATGCTGCGCCGACCGAGGTGGGCTTGCCGTCGCGGATCTTCTCGACGACCAGCCAGGCGAGGAGCGCGGCCGCGGGGGCTGCGATCGTGTTGACGACGGCGAGGGCTGCGACGCCGTCAGCGGCGAGCTCGGACCCGGCGTTGAAGCCGAACCAGCCGAACCAGAGGAGGCCGGCGCCGAGGAGCACGAACGGCGGGTTGTGGGGGACGTGAGCTCCCTTGCCGAAGCCGACGCGGCGGCCGAGGACAAGTGCGAGGGCGAGGGCTGCCGCGCCGGCCGTGATGTGCACTGCCGTGCCGCCGGCGAAGTCGATGACGCCGAGGCCGAACGTCTCCTGCAGGCCGTAGGTCGTCCATCCGCCGTAGGCGAAGGAGCCGTCGTCGGCGAGGCCGAAGTTGAAGACCCAGCTGGCGACGGGGAAGTAGACGACGGTCGCCCAGATGCCGGCGAAGATCATCCACGAGCCGAACTTCGCGCGGTCGGCGATGGCTCCGGAGACGAGGGCGACGGTGATGATCGCGAAGGTCGCCTGGAAGGCGGCGAACGCGAGCGGTGGGTAGGCGGCGTCTTCCGGCACCTCGAGGAGGCTGGAGAGCCCCATCGCGGACGGGTCGATCGCGAAGAGCGGGCTCAGGCCCTCAGCCGCCGGGAAGGCGATCGAGTAGCCGAAGAGCACCCAGAGCACGCCGATCAGGCCGATCGCTCCGAAGCTCATCATCATCATGCTGATCACGCTCTTCGCCTTGACCAGGCCTCCGTAGAAGAACGCCAGTCCTGGTGTCATCAGCAGCACGAGCGCCGCCGCGAAGAGGATGAATGCGGTATTTCCTTGATCCATCGTTGTAGACCTCTCTGCAAGGGACGCACGTGGGGCGTCGGGGTGCACTCATGGTGCGCTCGTGCTGTTTCGCCTGCGCGGCGGTGGTGTTACGCGAACGAACGAAGTGTGTTGCAGTCGTGTTTCCGGTGTGGCCCCTGAAACGCACCGCCCGCCTTGCACAATGTGACGCCCTGAGTAGTCCGGCGCAGCCCCCGTCTTACGGTTCCAGGCGGCGTCTGCCTACCATCCCGGCATGAGCATCTCGGCTTCCCCGTCCCTTGTCCGCGACGTCGACCGCGCCCAGTTCAACCGCGACTGGGAGGCGTGGCACGTCGAGCACGAGAAGCGGCGCACCGATGGCCACGGGTTCCTGGCCGTGACCAGCCTGAACTTCCTGTCGGAGGATCCGCAGGCCATCGACGGCATCCCCGGTTCCTGGTCGCTCGAGGACGGGCAGGCGATCGTCGATCTTGCCGACGGCGAGACCCTCGAGGCTGACGGCCTCCTGCTGCAGGGGCCCCGGCTGCACCGGTTCCCGTGCATCGCCGAGCGCGACGGGGTCACCGCCCGCGCCGGCAGGGTGCTCATCGAGATCGCCAAGCGGGGAGGCTTCACGATCGTGCGCCCCCGCGACCCCGACTACGACTACCTGGCCGCCTACTCGGGCACCCCCACCTACCTCCCCAACCCGCGCTGGCGCGCGCAGGGCACATTCGAGGCGTTCGACGAGCCGCGCGATGTCACCGTCGGTGCGGCGGTCGAGGGGCTCGAGCACGTCTACTCCTCGCCGGGCAGGGTCACCTTCGAGCTTCGCGGCGAGCAGTTCTCGCTCACCGCGTTCAACGGGCACGAGGCTGGATCGCTGCTCGTCCTGTTCACGGATGCGACGAGCGGCCTCACGACGTACGCCGCGAACCGTGCCCTGTCGGTCTCGGCGCCGGATGCGGATGGCCGCGTCACGGTCGACTTCAACCGCGCCGTGAACCTGCCCTGCGCGTACACGGTCTTCGCGACCTGCCCGCTGCCTCCCGCCGAGAACCGACTCCCCGTCGGCATCGAGGCCGGGGAGAAGACGCCGCTCGCGAAGGCCGGCGAGCACGCAGAGGGCGCCTCAGCGTGAAGTTCCAGGTCCTCGACATCGTCCCGTACGTCGCCAACCCGGTCACGGGCGAGCAGCTGACGCCGTCCGAGCGGCT
This sequence comes from Pseudoclavibacter sp. VKM Ac-2888, assembly GCF_015351285.1. Lineage (NCBI taxonomy): Bacteria > Bacillati > Actinomycetota > Actinomycetes > Micrococcales > Microbacteriaceae > Pseudoclavibacter > Pseudoclavibacter sp. VKM Ac-2888. The sequence continues at coordinate 2,227,715 of NZ_JADKSM010000001.1, read as the reverse complement.
CCACGAGACCCTCGAGTTCGCGCTGCGCGCTGAGGAGCTCGGCTTCGACGCCTTCTCGGTGGGGGAGCGCCACGCTGGCCGCTTCCTGTCGTCCTCGCCGAGCGTGCTCCTCGGGGCCATCGCGGCGCAGACGTCGACGATCCGCCTCCAGACGGGCGTGACCGTGCTGTCGATCCTCGACCCCGTTCGAGTCGCCGAGGACTTCGCGACGATCGACCAGCTCTCGCGTGGCCGCCTCGAGATCACCATCGGCAAGGGCAACGAGGTCGCCCAGTTCCCGCTGTTCGGTCTCGAGATCGACGACCAGTGGGAGCTGCTCGCAGAGAAGTACGCGCTGCTTCGGCAGCTGTGGCGGGAGACCGAGCTCGACTGGCCAGGCAGCGAGTTCACGCGTCCCCTCACGAAGGTCACGACTCTGCCACGGCCGTACGCCGGACCGCCCCGCGTGTGGCACGGCTCGGCGACGACGCTCGCCTCGGCCGCCCTCGCGGCGAAGTGGGGCGACCCGCTCTTCTCGGCGAACGCCATCCAGCCCCTGCGCAACTACGAGGTGCTCGTGCGCCACTACCGGGACGAGTTCGAGCGCCACGGCCATGACCCCCGCACCGCGTTCGTCGGCGCGGGCGCGGGCTCGCTCTTCATCGCCGAGACCTCCCAGGAGGCGAAGGAGCAGTACGGGCCCGTCTACGAGGCCCTCGTCGCCGCCACCAACGTGCCAGGCAACAACTCCGTGTTCCGAGACATCGACCACGCCATCGCCGAGGGGCCGGCGCTCGTCGGCAGCCCGCAGCAGGTGATCGACAAGATCGGCCGCTTCCACGGCGCCTTCGACCACGACCTGCAGTCGATCAGCCTCCCCACCACGCTCCCGCACGAGCAGCAGCTCGACCAGCTCGAGTACTTCGCCACTGCCGTCATCCCAGCGCTCCGCGAGGAGTTCCCCACGACGCTCTGGAGCGACGAGCTGGTCGGGGCATCCGCCGCATGACGCAGACCGCACCCGTGCCGACGCAGGGGGCATCGGCCGGGCCAGAGCCCGCAAGGCGCGCTGTGCCCGCTGTGCCCGCTGGGATCCGCGTCCGCGAGGCAGCGCCCGCCGACTGGCCCGAGGTCATCCGCGTCAGCGAGGCGGCGTTCGCCGCTGGGCCATACGGGCACCTGCAGGTCGGCGAAGAGCGCCGACGCTTCGTGCGCGACGTCGAAGGCCGAGCCGCAGCTGGTGCCGTGCTCGTCGCCGAACGCGACGGTTCCGGCAGTCGCGACGGCGCCGAGATCGTGGGCACGCTCAGCATCGCGCGCGCCGGCACGGGCCCATCGCGCCTCGCCACGGGGGAGGAAGCGGAGGTGCGCCTCCTCGCCGTCTCACCCACCGCGCAGCGGCTCGGCATCGCGAAGCGCCTCATGCAGGCGGCGAGCGAGACGGCGCTCGGGTGGGGCGCATCCGCGCTCGTGCTCGACACGGGCGGCAAGAACCTCGCCGCGCAGGCGCTCTACGAGGGCCTGGGGTATCGGCGCACCAACGGGGCCGACGACGCGAGCGACACGGAGGCGGTCGCCGACGCGTCCCGCGTCCCGCACATCGACTACCGGCTGCCGTTGCAGCTCGACCCCGGCGTCGTGGTGCGGCTCGTGCGGCCGAACGAGATCGACGCCGTCTCAGCCCTCTCGCTGCGCGCCTACGAACTCGAGTACACGATCTCGGGCCACTACCGCGACGACATCGTCTCCGTCGCCGAGCGCGCCGAAGCCAACCAGGTGTGGGTCGCCGTGGATGCGGGGGACGGGGAGCTGCTCGGATCCGTCGTGACGCCGAAGCCGGGGGAGCACCTCACGACGCTGCCCGAGAGCGACGAGGAGCTCGACTTCCGGCTGCTCGCCGTCGATCCCGGCGCTCGCGGGCGCGGGGTCGGCGCGATCCTCACCAGGCTCGTCATCGAGCTCGCGCGACAGCGCGGGCTGCGGCGCGTGGTCATGAACAGCGGACCGCAGATGGTGCGAGCGCACCGCCTCTACGAGCGGCTCGGCTTCTCCATCCTCGAGTCGCGCGTGCGCACCGTCGACCCCGGCGACGGGCGGCCGCCGTTCCAGCTCCTCGCCTTCACGATCGACGTCTGAGCGTTGCCTCCGAACCTCCGAGCCACCGATCCGATGCGAAGCCCGGCTCCGAATCATTCCCGATGCGTCGCAAGTCGCGGCGCGGGAAGGCACCGCAATGACTGAGATCACCGCACACCATGGCCTGCTCGCGGAAACGAAGCTCCACGTCGACGACACGGGCGGAACCGGTCGCCCCGTTGTCCTCATCCACGGTTGGCCGCTCTCGGGTGAAGCCTGGAACCACCAGGTGCCGGCCTTCGAGGCCGCCGGCCACCGCGTCGTGACCTACGACCGCCGCGGCTTCGGCCGCAGCGACAAGCCCCTCACGGGGTACAGCTACGACAGCTTCGCCGACGACCTGCAGTCGGTGCTCGAGGCTCTCGACCTGCGCGAGGTCACCCTCGTCGGCTTCTCCATGGGCGGCGGCGAAGTGGCCCGCTACCTCGCGAAGTTCGGCGACGAGCGCGTGCACAGCGTCGTCTTCGCATCCGCTGTCCCGCCGTACCTGCTGAAGACCGCCGGCAACCCGGACGGCCCCCTCGAAGCTGCAGAGGCCGCCAAGATGACGGCCGCGCTCACCGCCAACCAGGAGTCGTTCTACGACGGCTTCATCACCACGTTCTACTCGGTCGACGACAAGCTCGTCGTCTCCGAGCAGGAGCGCCAGGCGGCCATCGAGCTGACCAAGCAGGCGTTCAAGCCCGCCGCCCTGCAGGCCATGGCGGCGTTCGCGAGCACCGACTTCCGTGACGACCTGCAGGCCGTGAAGGTGCCGACGCTCGTCATCCACGGTGACAGCGACGCGACCGTGCCCTTCGAGGGCTCCGGAGCTCGCACGAACGAGGCCGTCGCCGGCTCCGAGCTGTACGTCGTGGCGGATGCGCCCCACGGCGTCAACGTGAGTCACGCCGACGAGTGGAACCGGGTCGTGCTGGAGTTCCTCAGCCGCTGATTCCGCGCGGAGGGCGACAACTCCGCCGAACGCCGAGACCCGGCCACCGTTCATTCGGTGGCCGGGTCTCGGCGTCTCGGCAATCTCACAGTGTGCGCGCGCTCGGCGGCCCTGGAGGCGACGGGATCGCCGCCATCGCAGGGTTCGCAGAGTTCGCTGGGAGTCGTGGGGTCGCGCGAATCCGGGCCATGGACAGCCCTCGGCGCTTGACAGCGGCCCGAGGGGATTGATGGGCTGGCGGCAGCTCGACGCGCAGGACCGGAAGCATCCCGAGACAACGAAGGCCAGCGAGGCGCTGGCCGGAGGAGGCGTGATGAAGACGAACACCGTGACGAAGACCAGCGAACTCGACCCGACCACGTCGTCCGGGGCAGGCGACCATCGGCCCGCGTCCTCCGGTGGCGGCGGTATGACCGCGAGCCGCGACGAACACGGGCTGCCGACGGGCGCCGCCCTGCGGGAGTGGCGTCGCGCGCATCCGCGGGCCACGATCGCCGACGCCATCGCAGCGGACCCGCTCTCAGCGCGCTGACCGGCCCCTCGGGCGATTAGGCTTGAGGACCGTGACGACAGACCGCGACGCCCTCATCGAACTCATCCGCGACGAAGCCGTGTTCCACGGCGACTTCACCCTCACGAGCGGGAAGAAGGCGACGTACTACATCGACCTCCGCAAGCTGAGCCTCGACCACCGCGCTTCGCCGCTCATCGGCCGCGTGCTGCTCGAGGTCATCGAGGAGTTCGAGACCCTCACGGGCGCGCCGGTGGATGCAGTCGGCGGCCTCACGATGGGTGCAGACCCGCTCGCGAGCGCCGTCATGCACCAGGGGCTCGCGCAGGGCAAGATCGTCGACGCGTTCGTCGTGCGCAAGGAGCCGAAGGACCACGGCCGCGGCCGCCAGGTCGAAGGGCCGGACCTGGAAGGCAAGCGGGTCGTCGTGCTCGAGGACACGTCCACCACGGGCGGCTCGCCGCTCAAGGCCATCGAAGCCCTCGAGAAGGTCGGCGCGAAGGTCGTCGGCGTCGCCGTCATCGTCGACCGCGCCACGGAAGCGCAGGGCGTCATCGAAGCCGCGGGCTACCCGTATCGCGCCGCGATCGGCCTCGAAGACCTGGGCCTCGCCTAGGCACTCCCCATGGCAGCGACCCCCACGCCTGAAGCGCGCGAGCAGCCTCAAGCGCGCGAGCAGCAGGTGGAGCGCGCCGCGAAGCGCCGCAACCGCGGCGTCCTCGCAGCGCTGATCGGGGTCCTCCTCCTCGGTGGGTCCGCGCTCGGAGTCTGGCTCCAGCCGTTCGGCGACGGGCAGGTCCCGCCAGAGGAGACGGCCGGGCCCGCGCTCACGGAGGTGCCACTCGCGGGCGTCGACGCGTCGCTGCTCGAGCCGGGCCAGTGCATCCGCGACTACGTCTCGCCCTGGGAGCCCAGGTTCGATGTCGTCAACTGCGACGCCGAGCACTCGGGGCAGCTGCTCGCCGACGTCGAGGCGACGACGCTGTCCGCAGACGCCGAGTATCCGGGCGAGGAAGCGCTCAGGGACCGCGCCCAGATCACGTGCCAGGCGAGCGACGTCCTCGACACCGCCGCGGCCGCGGCCGTGCCCGGGCTCGTCATCGAGGCCAGCTACCCCCTGAACCAGGCCGACTGGGACGCGGGGCTGCGCGGCTACCGCTGCTTCGCCTCCACGCCGGGGGCGTCCACGACCGGCTCGCTCGCGGCGAACCAGTAGCGTGCGACGGCTACGCTCATCGCATGACCTTCGTGAGTGAATCCATCGACATCGATGTGCCCGTCGACGTGCTCTTCAACCTCTACGCCGAGCCGGAGTCGCTCCCGAGCGTCCTCAGCATCGTGAAGCACGTCGAGGTGCTCGGCCCTGACCTCATCCGGTGGGACGTCGAGCTCGTCGGGCAGCGACGCTCGATCGACGCGAAGGTCGTCGTCAACGAGCCGGGCAAGCGCCTTCGCTGGGAATCGGTCGAGGGCCGTGCGTCCTTCGCCGCCGAGGTGCGCACCGAGGCGATCACCCCGGCCAGCACCCGCGTGACGGTGGATGCGGAGTTCGACGCCGGCGGCATCGCCGAGCGCCTCGGCCTCGCGAAGCCCATCGCAGCAGCCGCGATCTCCAGCGAGCTCCGCAGCGCGAAGAAGACCGCAGAGGCGCAGGCCGCCGCCGGATAGCCGTGTCTCGAGATGGCTTTCGCGCCTCGGGATGTGTTGCAAGCCATCCGCGTGCGTGCAGACCATCCCGAGAGAACGGTGGCAAGGGCGACGGCGCTGCTGTCCAGGCATTCCCTGGAGCTGTTCGCTCGTCGCGGAGCGTCACGATGTCGCGCATCACGGGGGCGTGTCGTATTCTGGCGACAGAGTCCACGTGCTCCGGGGTCGGTGTAATTCCGAGCCGGCGGTTATAGTCCGCGACCTGCTCCCGCAAGGGAGTGGCTGATCTGGTGAAATTCCGGAACCGACGGTGAAAGTCCGGAAGGGAGGCGCACGTGACGGCACGCCTCGGCGTACCGTCAGCTCGTGGAATCCGCCGACCAGTTCGGCGACCTCCACGCGCCTCGTCATCCCCGGAGCTTTCCACGAAAGCCGGGTAGATGAACACGACGTCAGCACGCTTCCTCGCACCGATCACGGTGGCGATCGGTGTGCTCGCCGTGTGGTGGCTCGTCACAGCGGCGGGGCTCATCTCGCCGCAGTTCCTCCCTGCTCCCGGCCAGCTCGCCGAGCGCTTCTGGCTCGACGTGACGAAGGGCCCGATGCTGGGCCACGCCTGGGTGACGCTCTCGGCGGCCCTGCTCGGCAGTCTCCTCGCGATCCTCGTGGCCGTGCCGCTCGGCTACCTCATCGCGCGCCTCCCGTGGGTCGATGTCGCGATCACCCCGTACGTCGCCGCGTCGCAGGCCGTCCCGGCCATCGCCCTCGCACCCCTGCTCGTGCTGTGGATCGGCTACGGCCTCGCCCCGACGGTCGTGCTCTGCGCGATCATGTCCTTCTTCCCGATGATCGTCACGACCGTGCTCGGCGTGCGGCAGCTCCCGCAGGACGTCATCGAGGCGGGGCGCATCGACGGCGCCAACTGGTACCAGCTGCTGTGGTGGGTCGAGGGGCCGCTCGCCCTGCCGAGCGTGCTCGCCGGCATCCGCGCCGGTGTGACGCTGTCCATCACGGGTGCCGTCGTCGGCGAGTTCACGATGGGTGGGCGGGGGCTCGGCATGCTCCTCACCCTCAACCGCGACGCCAACGACATCCCCGGTATCTTCTCCACGCTGCTCATGCTCGTGCTCCTCGCGGTCGCCCTGTACATCCTCATGCGGCTGTTCCAGAACGCCGTGACCTGGAACGACGACGAACCCAAGTCGAGGCGGCGCGCCCGCGTGCTCGCCGACGAACCGCTCCCCGCCTGACCTCCCACCGCACCTCTCTCGATCTGGAGACGCCCATGAACACTCGTCCAACCACCGCGGGCTTCCGCTCGCGGGCCGTGCGCTCCGTCATCGCGGCCGGCGCCGTGGCAGCCGTGGCCGTGCTCGCCGGATGCTCCCCCTCGGCAGGTGGCGACGGCGCGGAGGCGCCCGCCGCGGCCGCGGGCGACGTGACCATCGGCCTCACCTACACCCCGAACATCCAGTTCGTGCCGTTCTACGTGGCCGAGGCGAAGGGCTACTTCGACGACAAGGGCGTCAACGTGGAGCTGCGCCACCACGGCGAGGGCGAGGACCTGTTCGGTGCGCTCGCGAACGGCACGGAGGACTTCGTGTACGCGGGCGGCGACGAGATCACGCAGGCGCGGGCGGCCGACATCCCCGTCACCTCGGTGGCGACGCTCTACAACACGTACCCGGCGACGCTCATCGTGCCGGAGGACTCCGACATCACGACGGCCGAGGATGCGCGCGGCAAGACCATCGGCACGCCCGGCCCCTACGGGCAGACGTACTTCGCGCTGCTGTCGCTGCTGCAGAGCAACGGGCTGACGGCGGACGACGTGAAGATCGAGTACATCGGCTACACGCAGCAGGCGGCGCTCACGACGGGCGCGGTCGATGGGGTCATGGGCTACATCAACAACGACGCCGTGCAGTTCGAGAAGGCGGGCTTCCCGGTTCGCACGATCGAGATCGCGCCGGCGGATGCGCCGACCCTCGTCGGCCCGTCCCTGGGGGTCGCCGACTCGATCATCGAGGGCGACGATGCGTCGATCACCCCCGTGCTCGAGGCCCTCGCCCTGGCCACGCAGGACGTGATCGACAACCCGGAGGAGTCGATCGACATCGCCGCCGAGTACATCCCGACCCTCTACACGGACGAGGCGAAGAGCGACGCGCTCGCGACGCTCGAGGCGACCATCCCGTTCCTGTCCGCGCAGGAGGGGCAGCCGCTCTTCACGAACGACGCCGACGTGTGGGCCACGATGGCGACGTTCATGAGCGATCAGGACCTGCTCGAGAAGCCGCTGGACGGCGACGCGTTCACGAACGCGTACGTGCCAAAGGGCTAGACGTCTGAGACCAGGACGTTGTTGACGCGGCGCCGGCAATAACGCCCAGTTCAGTGCTGCGACGAGGACGGCGGCGTTGGAGACGACGAATACCAGTCGTGGCCAGTGGCCAGTGAGTGGGGCGGACGAAGTTGAGGACCAGGCTGACGGGCAGGACTCCCGTGTAGGTGATGACGGCCTGTCGCCAGGTTCCGGGCCGGAATGCTGGCCTCACAGAGTGCTGAAACCTTCGCGCCAGCTTGGGTGCTGCAGAACGAGACCGGTGTCATGGGCGCGCGCGTTCGAGACGGGGCGACCGATATTGCCGGAGTCCGGGGTGTTCGGCTCGGGTGCGCCGACTGCGGCCGCGAAGAGTGGTGCCCACTCGTACCCGGCCGCGGGCTCGTCGTCGACGATGTTCCAGATCCCGCTCGGCCACCCCAGCGCGAGGAGGGCCGCGTGGGCAGCATCGGCGGTGTGGATGAAGGACGCCACTGTCTCGGTGGTCTGCAAGCGACCGGCTCGTGCGTCCTGTCCGTAGCGTCCGTCGCGGGAGTACCAGGTGTCTGGTCCATAGAGCTGACCAAACCGCAACACAACATGCTCCGGGATCTCGCTGACCGCAGACTCGAGCGCCCTCACCGCGGAGATCGTCGTACGCCTGGGTTCGGCGGGGTCGGGATCGAGCGGCTCGGCCTCTCCGGCGAGTTCGGCTCCAGAGGAGTAGACCCAGGAGATGCTCTCTGCGATCATCCGAGACGTACCAGCCTGCCGGGCTGCGTCGACGAGATTGCGGGTGCCCACGATGCGCAAGCGCGCGTTGCTTGCAGAGCTTCCCGTGCCGAGATCCGTCAGGAGATGCACGATCACCTCTGGTCTTGCCTGGCCCACCGCCTGCAACACGGCGTCTCTGTCGAGCGCATCAACGACGATCGGGGCCGCGCCGAGCCGGCTCAAGAGGGCCGCCCTGACCTCGGAGCGGGTTGTGGCTGCCACCTCGTGCCCGGCCGCGTTGAGCAGCGGAATGAGTGCACGCCCGAGCACGCCGGAACCACCAGCAATGAAGATGCGCAACAGGAACCCCTCTCGTCAGGAACGCTCACGAGGCTAAACCAGCCCTGGACCATCTGAAAGTTCCAGATGACGAGCAGTATCTTGGTCCAATGGATGATCTCTTCCGTCTGGACAGGTCATTGCCGAAAGCGCGTGCGGTCGAGCACACCATCCGCAATGCGATCGCACGAGGTGCCCTCGCTCAAGGGGCCAGGTTGCCTGCCACGCGCGAACTCGCTGTGGAGTTCGGCATCGCCCGCAACACCGTCGTGGCCGCGATCGACGACCTCGTCGCCGAAGGCGTCCTGGAAGCCCGGCCGCGGGCCGGGATTTTCGTCGCTCGCAACACCTCCCCGGCACACCGCACGGAGAAGACTGCCCCCGGGATGCGGTCTGGGTTTGATCTGCGACCAGGGCAGCCTGAGCGTGGCTCCTTCCCGACCGCACGATGGCTCGCTGCCACCCGGCGCGCCGCGTCATCCGCGGGAGCCTTCGAAACGGATGGAGCGGGCGTCTTGGAGTTGCGCAGCGAGCTCGCGGCCTATCTCAGTCGAGCCCGCGGGGTAGAGACCACTGCCGAGGCGATCGTGATCTGTGCTGGTTTCCGCACCGCCTGCACGCTTCTTGCCGCCGCACTCGCATCTCAGGGCGCGACAACGATCAAGATCGAAGACCCATCGCTGCCCGGGATCGACCGGCCCTGGCGCACGGCCGGGCTCACCGTGAACGATCTTCCCGTAGACAACGACGGTGCCGATGTCAGTCAGCTACGCAATGAGACCGACGCAGTCCTGCTGACCCCGGCGCATCAGTTCCCGCTCGGCGGCGCGCTCGCCCCCACCCGACGTCAACTCGTCGCTGATTGGGCCACAACAAACGACAGCTACATCATCGAGGACGACTACGACGGCGAATTCCGCTTCGATCGTCGCCCGATCGCGGCACTGCAACGATCCGTGCCCGAACACGTCGTCTACGCGGGTAGCGCCAGCAAGACCCTCGATCCCGGGCTTCGGCTCGGCTGGCTCGTCCTTCCGCACGATCTCGTACAGCCCGTCACTGAGGTCTCCGAGGCCCTCACTGGCGGCGCCCCGGTACTCAACCAGCTCGCTCTCGCGTACCTGATCCGCAGCGGGGACTACGAACGCCACATCCGCCGCCAGCGCCGCGAATACGCTCGACGCCGCGCCTATCTTCAACGCGCGCTCCACAGTGCGGGGTACGACGTCCCCGGTATCCCGGCCGGACTCCACGCCCTGATCCCGGTGAGTGAGGATCAGGTGACCTTGGCGAGCGACCATGACGGCCTCTCCTCAGACGCTGTCGCAGTGCACACGCTTTCCCGCTACACCCGAAGCCATCCGCAACCCCGAGCGCTCGTCACCGGATTCGCTACACCCTCGCGCCCTCAATTCGAACCAGCGATCAACGCCCTCATCGCGCTACTGAACACGCCTTGACGTCTACAACCTCACGGCGAGCAACGGCTAGGCGTCCTCCGGCTCCTCGCCGTCGCGCGCGGCCATCCGCTTCTGGATGGCCGACGTGACGGGGCCTGTGAGGAGCAGCAGCAGCCAGGTGTAGCGCGCAGGGTCCGGGCCGAGGAGGAACGCGACCGGGATCGACAGGGCGAATACGGCAGGCACGACGAAGGTGAACGCGGACCGGCGACGCGCCGCCGGTGACGGCTCCGTGAGCCCGCGGTGCACGGCCACGACCCAGATGACGTGCTGCGCGAGCGACGCGCAGATGATGTTCACGGCGTAGAGCACGACGGGCAGGGGCTGCGAGTCGAGGCTCGCCTCGCTCATCGACGCGGTGCTGAACGGCAGCAGCACGATGAAGAACATCGCCACGATGTTCGTGTTGAGCAGCGCGCCATCGAGCGCCGACACGTCGCCCATGAGGCGGTGGTTGACCTTCCAGAAGTTCGCGATGACGAAGAAGCTGATCGCGAAGGCGAGGAGCTGGTCGAGCACGCCGGAGCCGGCGAGCGCTTCCCAGCTCGCCCAATGGTCTGCCGTTGGCGGCACGATATCGACGACCAGCAGGGTGATGGCGACCGCGTAGACCGCGTCGAAGAACGTCAGCCCGCGGTCGAACTCCGTGGTGCCGCGTGCGTAGCTGCGTGAAGCCATGATGGATGCTCCGTCTCCGTGAGGTCCGGTCAGTCGAGGGATCGGATGACGCGTGCCGGGTTGCCCACGGCGACGACATTCGCGGGCAGGTCCTTCGTGACGACGGCGCCAGCGCCCACGACCGTGTTCTCGCCGATCGTGACGCCGGGGCAGACGATGACGCCGCCGCCAAGCCACACGTTGTCGCCGAGCGTGATGGGCGCGCCCGCCTCGTAGCCGGCGCGACGGGGCTCGGGGTCGAGCGGATGCGTCGGCGTCAGCAGCTGCACGTTCGGCCCGATCTGACAGCTCGCACCGATCGTGATGGGAGTGACGTCGAGCGCCACGAGACCCACGTTGACGAAGGTGCCGTCGCCGATCGTGATGTTGGAGCCGTAGTCGACGTACAGGGGTGCCTTCACGGTGACGTTCGCGCCCAGACTGCCGAGGAGCTCGGCGAGGATCCCGGATGCGCGCTCCGCGTCGACGGGGAACGCGGCGTTGTACTCGGCCTGCAGCCGAACCGCGCGCTCCGCCCCCGCCAGCAGCTCCGGGTCGTCCGCGTGGTACAGCTCGCCGGCCAGCATCCGCTGCTTCATGGTGCGACCGTCGCCGAAGTTCACCGTCATGGCAGAACCCTAGCCTGCGCCCGGATACGGCAGAGTGTGCACATTCCGACGCGCTCGGCGCGTTAATCTCGACGGGTGACCTCGTTGTGGAACGCCGCAGGACCCGACCTCGTCGTGCACGGCGACAACCTCGACGCCATGAGCCGCCTCCCAGACGGTGCCTTCCAGGTGATCTACCTCGACCCGCCCTTCAACACCGGCAAGCAGCAGAAGCGGCAGTCGGTGAAGGTGAAACGGCAGTCGCCCGTGGAGGAGTCCGTCGAAGCCGCCGAGCTCGGGGAGGCGCTCGCGCACGACGCCGCGCCCGCCGAATCGGAGACCGCGGCCCCAGCATCCACGCCGCTCACCCGCACGGGGTTCCAGGGTCGCAGCTACGAGCACACCCTCGGGGAGCTCTCGGCGTTCAACGACGAGTTCGCCGACTACTGGGGCTTCCTCGAGCCGCGCCTCGTGGAGGCCTGGCGGCTGCTCGACGAGACGGGCACCCTGTACCTGCACCTCGACTACCGGGAATCGCACTACGCGAAGGTGGTCCTCGACGCGCTCGTGGGGCGCGACAAGTTCCTCAACGAGATCATCTGGGCGTACGACTACGGGGCGCGCACGTCGAAGCGGTGGCCGGCGAAGCACGACACGATCCTCGTTTACGTGAAGGACCCGAAGAAGTACCACTTCGATGCCGCCGAGGTCGACCGTGAGCCGTACATGGCACCCGGCCTGGTCACCGAGGCGAAGCGGGAGCGGGGCAAGCTGCCGACGGACGTCTGGTGGCACACGATCGTCTCCCCGACCGGGAAGGAGCGCACCGGTTACGCGACGCAGAAGCCGGCGGGGCTGCTGCGGCGCATGATCCGCGCATCCAGCCGTGAGGGCGACTGGGTGGCGGACTTCTTCGGCGGCTCCGGCACGACGGCGGCGGTGGCGCGCGAGTGCGGGCGCAGGGTCGTGACGGTCGACGCGTCGGTGGATGCGCTGCGCACCATGCGGAGGCGTCTCGGCCCTGAGGGGGTCGAGTACCGGAAGCTCACGAAGGACGGCTCGAGGCTCCTCTCGGGCGCCCCGAAGCGCAGGCGCTAGCCCCTCGAGACCCGCGCGACCGACTCGAGGAGGGCGTCCGCGACCCCACCGAGCTCCTCTGCGGTCGTGGACGCTCCCCACGTGAATCGCAGGGCCGTCCGCGCGTCGTCCTCCGCGATGCCGAGGGCGAGCAGCACGTGCGACGGCTCGTCATGGCCGGCGGCGCAGGCCGCCCCAGCCGAGGCGAGCACGCCGTGCTGCTCGAGCTCGAGCAGCACCGTCTCGCCGTTGATGCCGGGGATGACGAGCGACGCGTGCCGGGGGAGGCGAGCGGATGCGTGGCCCGTGAGCCGCGCGCCCGGGACCGACTCCAGCACCGCGGCGACGAAGGCGTCCCTGGCACTGACGGCGTCGAGCTGGCCCGCGCGCCGCTCCTCGTCGGCGAGCCGCAGCGCGACCGCGAACGCCACCGCGAAGGCCACGTTCTCCGTGCCCGAGCGACGCCCTCGTTCCTGGCCGCCACCGTGCATGAGCGGCTCCAGCGGCAGCCTCGACCGCACCGCGAGCACCCCGACCCCCTTCGGTGCCCCGAGCTTGTGGCCGGACACGCTGAGCGCATCCACGCCGGTCGACGACATCGAGATGTCGAGGGAGCCCGCCGCCTGGATGGCGTCCGTGTGGAACGGCACACCGCGCGCATGGGCAACGTCGGTGAGAGCGGCGATGTCCTGCACCGTGCCGACCTCGTTGTTCGCCGTCGAGAGCGAGACGAGCGTCGTGTCGTCGCGGAGGGCAGCGGCGAGCGACTCCGCGCTGACCGTGCCGCGGGCATCCACGTCGACGAACGACACCTCGAAGCCGTGGAGCCGCACCAGTGCGTCGACGGAGGCGAGCACCGATTCGTGCTCGAGGCGGCTCGTCACGACGTGCTGACCGCGCGGGTCGCCGAGCGCGAGGCCCTTGACCGCCAGATTGTTCGCCTCGGTGCCGCCCGAGGTGAAGACGACCTCGGTGGCGCGGCAGCCGAGCACGGCCGCGACGCTCTTCCTGGCGTCGGCCAGCGCTGCAGCCGCCTCCTCGCCGAGTCCATGCGTGCTCGACGGGTTGCCGAACGACACCGTCAGGAACGGCCAGGCGGCGGCGAGCGCCTCCTCACGAACCGGCGAGGTCGCCGCGGCGTCGAGGTGCAGCACGTCAGGCACCGGTGTCTGACACGGGCCCGACCTCGAGCGACATATCGAGACCCAGGTCGATGGCCCGCGCGCTGTGGGTGAGCGCGCCGACGGAGATGACGTCGACACCGGTCTCCGCGATCGCCGCGACCGTCTCGAGGCTCACCCCGCCGCTCGCCTCCACTACCGCCCGACCAGCGATGAGGGCGACGCCCTCGCGCAGCTCGGAAAGCGAGAAGTTGTCGAGCATGATCGTGTCCACCCCCGCGTCGAGCACCGCCGGGATCTGGTCGAGCCGATCGACCTCCACCTCGACGTGCGTCGTGTGGCCCAGCCTCGCGCGCGCCGCGAGGAGCGCATCCGTGACCCCGAGGCCGGACTGCTGGAGCAGCACCGCCAGGTGGTTGTCCTTCGCCATGACCGCATCGGACAGCGAGAAGCGGTGGTTCCGGCCGCCCCCGCTCGCGACGGCGTGCCGCTCGAAGGCCCTGAGCCCTGGCGTCGTCTTGCGGGTGTCCGTGATGCGAGCCGAGGTGTGGGCGACGGCGTCGACGTAGCTCCGAGTGAGGCTCGCGATGCCGCTCATCCGCTGCGTGAAGTTCAACGCGACCCGCTCGGCCGTCAGCACCGACCCGGCGGGGCCCGTCACCGTCGCCAGCACATCCCCGGCCGCGAACGCCTCGCCATCCTCGGCGTGCAGATCGACGAGGACCTCGGCATCCGTCAGCCGGAACGCCGCCGCGAACACGTCGATGCCCGAGAGCACCCCCGCCTCGCGGGCGACGAGCGTCGCGCTCGCGGTCGCCTCGACGGGGATGAGCGCGTGCACCGTGATGTCACCCCACGGGGCGTCTTCGGCGAGCGCCGCGCTCACGGCGGTCGCGATGTGGGCAGGAGTCAGCATCAGTGCGCCATCGCCTTCTGTCGGAGGGGGAGCGAGCGGGGGAGCGCGCGCGGCGACGCGGGCGGGGACGCGGCCACTGCCGCCCCCGCCGCCGGATGCTCGTCGGATCGGAAGTGCGCGCCCACCGACTCGGTGCGGGCAAGAGCCGCGGCCACCGTGAGGCGGGCGAGGAGGAGCAGGTTCGTGTCCTCGCGGTCGGAGACGGAGGAGGAAGCCCCCTCTGTTGGCCGTGCTTCGGCCCACGCGTCGAGCGTGCGCTTGGCGTCTTCGAGTGCCGGACCGCTGCGGTGCAGGCCCGCGTGCGCCCACATGAGCTCCTGCAGCGCCCCGCGCGAGAAGGCCGGCGTCGCCTGCGCCCCCGCCACCCCCGCGGTTGCCGCCGCCGCCGTCTGGCCAACTTGCGGGATGAGACCGACATCCGCGCAGCCATCCGCTTGCCTGGCCCCATCTGGTCCCGGAAGTTGGTCAGCGGCGGCGAGGGATCGCGCTGCGGCGTCGTGGTGGATCGCCTCCGCGACGCGGCGCCCGAACACGGCACCCTCGAGGAGCGAGTTCGACGCGAGCCGGTTGGCGCCGTGCACGCCGGTGCGGGCGGTCTCCCCTGCGGCGAACAGTCCGGGGATGCTCGTGCGCCCGGAGAGGTCGGTCACGACCCCGCCCATGAGGTAGTGGGCGGCCGGCGTCACGGGCACGGTCTCGCGCGACCAGTCGAGCCCGCTCTCGTCGATGTGCGCGGTGATGCTGGGGAATCGGCGCTCGAG
Source organism: Pseudoclavibacter sp. VKM Ac-2888 (assembly GCF_015351285.1). Taxonomy (NCBI): domain Bacteria; kingdom Bacillati; phylum Actinomycetota; class Actinomycetes; order Micrococcales; family Microbacteriaceae; genus Pseudoclavibacter; species Pseudoclavibacter sp. VKM Ac-2888. The sequence continues at coordinate 2,212,532 of NZ_JADKSM010000001.1, read as the reverse complement.
GAACTCCCGCCCGAGGTGCCTCGCATCGAGGCGGACGGGGCGGCCGTCCTGCCTCGCCATCTCGTCGGCGATGCCCCGCGCCACGATGTCGCGCGGCGCGAGCTCCGCATCGGGATGCACGCCGAGGAGGAACCGCTCGCCCGCCTCGTTCAGCAGCACGGCTCCCTCCCCGCGCACGGCTTCCGAGATGAGCGCGCCGCCGGAACCGGCGAGCACCGTCGGATGGAACTGCACGAACTCCAGGTCGGCGAGCTGCGCGCCGGCCCTGGCTGCGGCGGCGATACCGTCGCCGGTCGCGACAGCGGGGTTGCTCGTGTGGGCGAAGAGCTGGCCGGTGCCGCCCGTCGCGAGGACGACGGCGTCGGCACAGTGGAACCGGGGCGTCGGCGCCTCGGGGCTGAGCAGCCACGCGCCGACGGCACGCTCGCAGCGCACCGCGACGTCGGCGAGGAACGTGTGCTCGAGCAGCCGGAGCTCGCCCTTCGCGGCCGCCGACCGGACTGCTGCGCTGAGCGCGCGCTGGATCTCTCGCCCCGTGGCATCCCCGAACGCGTGCAGGATGCGGGCGTGCGAATGCGCCGCCTCCAGGCCCCGGCTGAGCGCGCCGGCGGGTTCCCGGTCGAAGCGGGTGCCGAGCGCGATCAGTTCGAGGATGCGCGCCTCCGCGGAACGGCAGAGCTCCTCGATGGCGCGCGGGTCGCCGAGGCCGGCACCGGCCGCGACGGTGTCGCGGACGTGCGACTCGACGCTGTCGTCGGCGTCGCCGCCGCCAGGCCCGGTGCGAGTGCCGAGCACCGCCGCGATGCCGCCCTGGGCGTGGGACGTGGCGGTGTCATCGAGTGTCGTCTTCGTGACGACGCTCACGTCGTGGCCGTCTGCGCAGGCGGAGAGGGCGGCGGTCAGGCCGGCGATGCCGCTCCCGATGACGAGGACCCGCAGGGGCCCGGCCTCCCGGGCCATGTCAGGACGCCATCGTGGTGTCTGGCCTTGCCGCGAGCATCCGCTCGACGGCGACCCTGGCGGGCTCGGCGATGTGGGCGGGCACGCTGATCTGGTTGCGCACCTCGCCCGCGACGAGCCCCTCGAGCACCCAGGCGATGTAGCTGGGGTGGATGCGGTACATCGTCGAGCAGGGGCACACCACGGGGTCGAGGCAGAAGATGGTGTGCTGGGGGTACTCGGCGGCGAGGCGCTGCACGAGGTTGATCTCGGTGCCGATCGCGAACACCGACCCGGCTGGGGCGGCCGCGATGGCCTTCGTGATGTAGTCGGTGGAGCCGTACTCGTCGGCGGCGTCGACGATCGCCATGGGGCACTCGGGGTGCACGATGACGCGCACGTCGGGGTACTCGGCGCGGGCCTTCTCGATCTGCGCGACGGTGAAGCGCTTGTGGACGGAGCAGAAGCCGTTCCAGAGGATCACCTTGGCGGCGTCGAGCGACTCCGGGGTCTGCCCGCCGAGGGGGCGGCGCGAGTTCCAGAGCGGCATCTCCGTGGTGGGCACGCCCATGGCCTTCGCGGTGTTCCGGCCGAGGTGCTGGTCGGGGAAGAAGAGCACCCGCTGGCCGCGCTCGAAAGCCCACGTCAGCACCGTCTCGGCGTTGGAGGAGGTGCAGACGATGCCGCCGTTGCGGCCGCAGAACGCCTTGAGCTCGGCGGACGAGTTCATGTAGGTGACGGGGATGACGGGCACGCGGCCGCTGGCGTCCGGCTCCGTGCCGTAGAGCTCGGTGAGCTGCTCCCAGCACTCTTCGACCGAGTCGCTGTCGGCCATGTCTGCCATGGAGCAACCGGCCGCGAGGTTCGGGAGGATGACGGCCTGCTCCGGTGCCGACACGATGTCGGCGGTCTCCGCCATGAAGTGCACGCCGCAGAACACGATGGCTTCTGCCTCCGGCTTGGCCTTGGCGGCGTTCGCGAGCTGGAAGGAGTCGCCGATGAAGTCGGCGTACTGCACGACCTCGTCTCGCTGGTAGAAGTGGCCGAGGGTCACGACTCGGTCGCCGAGCGTGGCCTTGGCGGCGAGGATGCGGTCGTGGATCTCCTCGTCACTCGCGGTCCGGTACTCCTCCGGCAGGAGCTCCTGCCTGGGCGCCGCGGGCGGAAGCCGGTCGGCCATTGACGCCCCAGGCCCGTAGGACGGCACTTGCAGGTCGAACACCCACGGGGACTTCACGAGCTCCGGCGAGCAGCTCTCGCCCGCCTGCTTGCCGTTCTGGATGCGCGTGATCGTGGTGTGCACTGAGGCGGTCGTGGTCATGGCTTGCGTCTTTCTGGGGGAGGTACCGGTAGAGCTTCGGGGGTCGGTGTCGGGTGCCGGCGAGGGTCTCCCCGGTCTCGGTGAGGGACTTCGAGGCGAGCATGTCGCGGCGGAAGTTGGCGGCGTCGAGCGGCCTGCCGAGCACTGCCTCGTAGACCTCCCGCAGCTGGGCGAGGGTGAAGGAGTCGCCGAGGAAGCTGTGCGCGATCGAGCTGTACTCGACCTTGTTCCTGAGCCGCCAGAGGGCGTAGTCGATGATGCGCCGGTGGTCGAAGGCGAGGGGCGGGAGGTCGTCGACGGGGTGCCAGCGCACGTTGTCTCCGAGGCGGGCGGAGCTGGCCTCCTCGCCGCCCACGAGCGCCCAGTAGACGACCGAGACGACGCGGGGGTCGTTGCCGAAGACGCGGTCGGCGTCGCCGAAGGCGTAGAGCTGCTCGAGGTACTTGGGCGCGAGGCGCATCGTCTCGAAGAGGGTGCGCGAGGCGGCGGCGCCGAGGTCTTCGTCGCCGAGCGGTCCGCCTGGGAGGGCGAGGAGGTCGATGAACGGCTGGCGCTGACGGCGCACGAGCGGCACCCAGATCGTGGGCGCTGGCGCCCGGTGCGACGAGGGCGGGGATGGGCGCAGCGCGAAGATCACCGTGGAGACGGCGAGGGTCGCGTTGGTGGCGGTCATCCGCTGCTCCTCCTGATTACTTAGAGTCAGTTCGACTCTAAGTGGAGTGTACGCCACCTTCGGCGCTCGGCGCGCCTAGGCTGTGGCGGTGAGTGAACAGCAGCAGTTCGGCAGCGAAGACGACGCCCCGCACGGGGTCGGCCCCTGGCCCGGCGGTCGCGAGGACTGGCCAGAGGGGCCCTGGTTCGACGCGGAGCTGCTCGAGCACGGCGACCGCAGGAACGTGATCGACCGCTATCGGTACTGGTCGATGGATGCGATCGTCGCCGACCTCGACACGAAGCGTCACGCGTTCCACGTCGCGATCGAGAACTGGCAGCACGACATGAACATCGGCTCGATCGTGCGCAGCGCGAACGCGTTCGCCGCCGACACGGTGCATATCGTCGGCAAGCGCCGCTGGAACAAGCGGGGTGCCATGGTCACCGATCGGTACCAGCACGTCGTGCACCACGAGACGGTCGAGGCGTTCATCGCCTGGGCGAGGAGCGAGGACATGCCTGTGTTCGCCATCGACAACGTGCCCGGCTGCGTGCCCATCGAGACCTACGAGCTTCCGGAGCGGTGCGTGCTGCTGTTCGGGCAGGAGGGCCCAGGGGTGTCGGCGGAGGCCGTCGAGGTGTCGGATGCTGTGCTGGAGATCTCGCAGTTCGGCTCGACTCGCTCGATCAACGCGTCAGCGGCGGCGGCCGTCGCGATGCACACGTGGGTGCTGCAGCACGTCGACTTCGCCTAGGGGGCGGTGCTCGTCTCGTCCTTCGCGAGCGTCGCGGCTCCGGCGAGGATCAGGTCGAGGCCAGCCGTGAAGCGCTCGGTGGGGTCCTGCGGCTCGAGTGGGTCCTGGGTGTGGGCCTGGAGGGCGCCGACCTCCGCGGCGTGAGTCTGCTGCTGTTCGTGGAAGGCCTGCCCGATCGTGTAGTGCACGACCGCCTCGGCGCACGTGCGACCGCCCCAGCCATCGAGGGCGAAGTCGCTGCGGGCCGCGCCTGAGGTCATCCGCACCAGATCGACGGTCAGCAGGCCGAGGGCGAACGAGCTCGAGACGAGCTCGGCGCCGTCCCTGCGGGAGCGGAGCGCGGTGTGAAGCTGCAGCGCGAGGGTGCGGGTCTGCTGTGTTCCGGGCTCGGTCCCTGCACCCGGGAGGAGCCAGGTCTCGGCGGTGAGGGGGCGCAGGATGCGGTCGCTCACGGCCGCCAGCAGCGACTGCTTGTTGGGGAAGTGCCAGTAGAGCGCGCTCGGCTGCACCTCGAGGTAGTCGCTGATGCGCCGCATCGAGAGGTTCGGCAGGCCGTGCTCGTCCAGCACCTCGAGCGCTGTGGTGACGATCTCGGTGCGGCTGAGCTTCTCGTGGCTGCTCGCAGGGGTGCGTGCGGCGTCACGCGAGGCGCCTTCGGCTGGACCACGGGGTGTCATGGCGCTAATCTACTGAACACTGTTCACTGAACACCGTTCAGGAGATTCGAGAGAAAGGTCCAACTCCCTATGAGCACCGAATCGATCGACGCCGCCAGGCGTCCCGCCAATGGCGCCGTGCCCCGCGTTCTCGCCGATCTCGTGGCCGGGGCCGGTTCACGCACCGGAGTTCAGCTCCTCAACGTCGCGCTCGTGCTCGGCGGCACGCTGTTCCTCATCGCGGCCGGCTTCATCGTCATCCCGCTGCCGTTCACGCCCGTGCCCGTCTCGCTCGCGACCTTCGCCGTGCTGCTGACCGGCGCATCCCTCGGGCCCGCTCGGGCCGCGGCGAGCGCCGGCCTGTACCTCGCGCTCGGAGCTCTCGGCGCGCCCATCTTCGCCGACGGGGCCTCCGGTGTGCTGTTCCCGTCGTTCGGCTACATCATCGGCTACGTGCTGGCCGCGGTCGCCGTCGGTGCGCTCGCCCGTCGCCGCGCCGACCGCCAAGTCGCGTCCACAGTGGGCGCCACGGTGCTCGGCACGCTCCTCGTCTACGCGGCCGGCGTGCCGTGGCTCGCGGTCTCGCTCGGCGTCGACCTCGGCACCGCCCTCGCGCTCGGGGTCGTGCCCTTCCTCATCGGCGACGCCATCAAGATCGCGGCCGTCAGCGCGCTCCTGCCGTCGACCTGGAAGCTGCTCAGACGGTAGCGGCAGCCGCGGCCCAGGACGGGTCGCCGGGGAGCCGCCCCATCGGGTCTCGCTGCGACGCGGGCACGGTGGGGTCGGGCTGCGCGACGGAGCGACGAAGCGCCTCGTCGATGGACAGCGGGCGCTCGGCGTCCTCCGGGAGGAGCTCGGCGATCCACGTGTCGTCGTCGGCGACCATGTCCTCGCGCAGGCTCTCCATGAGCGACGTCACGGTCGAGGACGGCACGTCGGTGATCAGGGTGGCGAGCCTCGCGACCAGGGGCTCCGGCAGTCCAGGCAGGATGACCTGCGGTCGGCGCTTCTCGACGGTGTCGGCGTAGCGGTCGATGAGTCTCGGGTAGGGGAGTCGCTCGCCGCCGCCGACGGAGTAGGCGCGCGTCGAGACGTCGGCGGTCAGCGCGCCGCTCACGGCCCTGGCGAGGTCGACCACCGCGATGGGCTCGACGTCGCTCTGCATCCACGCAGGCACCACGGTCACGGGCAGCCGCGCGGCGAGCTGCGACATGAGCTCGAAGCTCGTGGAGCTCGCGCCGAGGACCATGGCGGCTCGCAGGGTGACGACCACCGCGTCCGCCTCGTGGAGCTCGCGCTCGACCTCGAGGCGCGAAGTGAGGTGCTCCGAGAGCTCCTCCTCCGCAACGGGCGGGATGATGCCGGAGACGTACACGATGCGTCGCACCCCAGAGCGGTCAGCGGCCGCGCGCACGAGCCGCGCCGCCTCGAGATCCGCCTCGCGGAAGTCGTCGCTCGCCATGCCGTGCACGAGGTAGAGGATGGCGTCGACGTCGGCCGTCACCGCTGCCGCGACGGAAGCTTCATCGAGCACGTCGAGCTCGACCCGGCGCACCCGCTCGGCCCACCAGAACGCGTCGAGGTCGCCCGGCTTGCGGGCGCCGGCCGTGACCTCCATGCCCGCGTCGAGCAGGACCGGTATCACTCGGCTGCCGATGTATCCCGTCGCGCCCATCACCAGTACGTTCATCGGTCGAAGCCCTGCCTCCTCGGCACCGCGTCGGGTGCCGACCCTCATCATGGCGGTGCAAGCTGCGAGGCGGCATCGGCGTTCTGTAAGGAAGGGCATCCACCTCGTATGGGTTCCGTTAGGACGACCCTCCTGGCGCTCTGAGAGGAGTTGTATCGAGCACTGCGCCTCACGGCGTGCAGCCCAGCCGCCTCGGCTCGGCCGCTGACCTCCGAACGGAGCCCAAGTGCTTGACGTCGTCTTCGTCGCGGGCGTGCTCGCCCTCTTCGCCACCATCGGCCTGCTCGGCAAGGCGATGGAGAAGCTGTGATCGTCTTCGACATCGTCGCCGTCGCTCTCGGCATCGCCGCCATCGTCTACCTCGTCGTGGCACTCCTGAAACCGGAGCGCTTCTGATGGATGGATCTCCTGTGTTCATGGCATCCCTCACGTTCCTGACTCTCGCGCTCATCCTCGCGGCACTCCACCGCCCCCTCGGCGACTACCTCGCCTGGGTCTACACCTCAGAGAAGGACTGGCGTCTCGAGCGGGCCGCGTACCGGCTCGTGGGCGTCGACCCCGCCTCCCCGCAGACCTGGCAGTCGTACCTCCGCGGAGTGCTCATCTTCTCCGCGGTCGGTGTGCTCCTCGTCTACCTGCTGCAGCGCACCCAGCAGTGGCTGCCCTACTCGCTGGGGCTGACGGCGCCGTCCGAGCCCCTCTCCTTCAACACGGCAGTCTCGTTCGTCACGAACACGAACTGGCAGTCGTACTCGCCGGAGCTCACGCTCGGCTACACCGTCCAGCTGTCGGCGCTCACCGTGCAGAACTTCGTCTCCGCCGCGGTCGGCCTGGCCGTCGCGATCGCCCTCGTGCGCGGTCTCGCCGCCACGCGCAGCGGAACGCTCGGCAACTTCTGGGTCGACCTCGTGCGGGGCACCGTCCGAGTCCTGCTGCCCATGTCGACGATCGCCGCGCTCGCGCTGCTCGCAGGCGGCGTCATCCAGAACTTCAACGGGTTCACCGACGTCGCGACGCTCGCCGGGGCGACGCAGTCCATCCCAGGCGGCCCCGTCGCGTCCCAGGAGGCGATCAAGCTCGTCGGCACGAACGGCGGCGGCTTCTTCAACGCGAACTCGGCGCATCCGTTCGAGAACCCGAGCGCTGTGACGAACCTGCTGCAGATCGTCCTCATGCTCGCGATCCCGTTCTCGCTGCCTCGGACGTTCGGGCGGATGGTCGGCGACCGCCGCCAGGGAATCGCCGTGCTCGCCGTCATGGCCACGCTTTTCACCGTGTCGTTCGCCGTGCTCACCGCCGTCGAGAGCGCGGGCATCGGCGCCGCGCCCGGGGCCGCAGGGGGAGCGATGGAGGGCAAGGAGCAGCGCTTCGGCATCATCGGATCGACGCTCTTCGCCACCACGAGCACTGGCACGTCGACCGGGGCCGTCAACTCCATGCACGACTCCTACACGGCCTTCGGCGGCCTCCTCCCGATGCTGAACATGATGCTCGGCGAGATCGCCCCAGGCGGCGTCGGCTCCGGCCTGTACGCCATGCTCGTGCTGGCGATCATCGCGGTGTTCATCGCCGGCCTCCTCATCGGGCGCACCCCGGAGTACCTCGGCAAGCGGATCGGCCCGCGGGAGATCAAGCTCGCGAGCCTCTACATCCTGGTCACGCCCGTCCTCGTGCTCACGGGAGTCGCCCTGAGCTTCGCCATCCCGGGCATCCGCTTGGACGTGCAGTCGACGTCCATCTGGAACCCGGGCGTGCACGGCCTCTCCGAGGTGCTCTACGCCTTCACCTCCGCCGCCAACAACAACGGATCGGCGTTCGCCGGCCTGACGGCGAACACGCCATGGCTCAACACGGCCCTCGGCATCGTCATGCTGCTCGGCCGCTTCGTGCCCATCGTGTTCGTGCTGGCGCTCGCCGGCTCGCTCGCCGCGCAGGACAAGGTGCCGGCCACCGTCGGCACCCTGCCGACGCACCGCCCGCAGTTCATCGGGCTGCTCACCGGCGTGAGCGTCCTCATCACGGCCCTCACCTACTTCCCAGTGCTCGCGCTGGGCCCCCTCGCAGAAGGACTCTCCTGACCATGCAGAGCATCCCAATCATGGCGTCGCTGCCCGGCGCGTTCCGCAAGCTCGACCCGCGCGCGCAATGGCGCAACCCGGTCATGTTCATCGTGTGGGTCGGAGCGGCGTTCACGACGGCGCTCGCGATCGCCGAGCCCTTCCTGGGCGGTCCGGCTGACTCCGGCGGCACGCAGATCCCCGCCTCGTTCACCATCGCCATCGCCGTCTGGCTGTGGCTGACGGTGCTCTTCGCGAACCTCGCGGAGTCGGTGGCCGAGGGGCGAGGCAAGGCGCAGGCCGAGACCCTCCGGCAGACCAGGACCAGCACCGCGGCTCACCGGGTGGGCGGCTACGACCCCGCCGGCGACCCGGGGGCGGAGCGCGGGAGCACCGTCGAGGTCTCCTCGGCCGACCTCACCCTCGGCGACGTCGTCGTCGTCTCCGCGGGCGAGCTGATCCCGGGCGACGGCGATATCATCTGGGGGATCGCCTCCGTGGATGAGTCGGCCATCACGGGCGAGTCAGCACCCGTCATCCGCGAGTCCGGTGGCGACCGCAGCGCCGTGACCGGGGGCACCCGCGTGCTCTCCGACCGCATCGTGGTTCGCATCACCTCGAAGCCGGGCGAGACGTTCGTCGACCGGATGATCGCCCTCGTCGAGGGAGCCTCCCGGCAGAAGACGCCCAACGAGATCGCGCTCTCCATCCTCCTCGCGTCCCTCTCGATCGTGTTCGTGGTCGTCGCGCTGACGCTCAACCCGATCGCCTCGTACGCGGCGAAGCCCGTCAGCATCACGGTCCTCATCGCCCTGCTCGTGTGCCTCATCCCGACCACCATCGGAGCGCTGCTGTCGGCGATCGGCATCGCGGGCATGGACCGGCTCGTGCAGCGCAACGTGCTCGCGATGTCCGGGCGGGCCGTCGAGGCCGCCGGCGACGTGACGACGCTGCTGCTCGACAAGACCGGCACCATCACCTACGGCAACCGGCGCGCGTCCGAGTTCGTGCGGATGCCCGCCACGGGCGAGCAGGAACTGGTCCGCGCCGCTGCCCTGTCCTCGCTCGCCGACCCGACCCCCGAGGGGGTCTCCATCGTCGAGCTCGCCCGCCAGGAGGGCGTCGATCTCGCCGCCCAACCGGGTGCGACGCAGGGCGAGGTCGTCGCGTTCACGGCCCAGACCCGCATGTCGGGACTCGACCTGCCTGACGGCGCGCGCATCCGCAAGGGCGCCGGGTCCGCGGTGACCGCCTGGCTCGCCGACGAGGGCGCGCCACTCGAGGCCTCACGGCTCGAGGAGCTCCAGGACGCCACGAACCGCATCTCGCAGAGCGGAGGCACCCCGCTCGTCGTCGCCGTGATGGATGCGCCCGGCCCCGGCTTGGTTAGAGGCACCGGCGCGGCCGCCGGGCGCGTGCTCGGTGTCGTCCACCTCAAGGACATCGTCAAGGAGGGCCTCAGCGAGCGCTTCGCGGAGCTGCGGTCGATGGGCATCCGCACCGTCATGGTGACGGGCGACAACCCGCTCACGGCGGCCGCCATCGCCAAGGAGGCCGGGGTCGACGACTTCCTCGCCGAGGCGACGCCGGAGCAGAAGCTCGCCTACATCCGCCGCGAGCAGGACGGCGGCAACCTCGTCGCGATGACGGGGGACGGCACGAACGATGCGCCGGCGCTCGCGCAGGCCGACGTGGGCGTCGCGATGAACACGGGCACGTCGGCGGCGAAGGAGGCTGGCAACATGGTCGACCTCGACTCCGACCCGACGAAGCTCATCGACGTGGTGCGCATCGGCAAGCAGCTGCTCATCACGCGCGGCGCGCTCACCACGTTCTCCATCTCGAACGACATCGCCAAGTACTTCGCGATCATCCCGGCCATGTTCATGGGCGTGTACCCCGGGCTCGGGGTCCTCAACATCATGGGTCTCCACTCGCCCGCCTCGGCCGTGCTCTCGGCCATCGTCTTCAACGCCATCGTGATCGTGGCGCTCGTGCCGCTCGCGCTCCGGGGCGTGAAGTACCGGCCAGCGAACGCCGCGAGCACGCTCGGCCGGAACCTGCTCGTGTACGGGGCTGGCGGCATCGTCGCACCGTTCGTCGGGATCTGGCTCATCGACCTCGTCGTGCGCCTCATCCCCGGCTTCTGACCCCGCCACCACCGCCCCGACTGATCTGACAGGACTCCACCTTGAACTCCTCAACTCGCGCCACGGCGCGCACCACCTGGGTCGCCGTGCGGGCGATGCTCCTCTTCACGCTCGTGCTCGGCGTCGGCTACACCCTGGTCATCACGGGCATCGGGCAGCTCGCGTTCGGAGCCCAGGCGAACGGCTCCCAGCTGCACGACGACGACGGCACGAGCATCGGGTCCAGCCTCATCGGGCAGTCCTTCACGGACGCCGAGGGCAACCCGCTTCCCGAGTTCTTCCAGTCGCGCCCATCGGCCGCGGGCGACGGCTACGACTCGGGCGCTTCCTCCGGCTCGAACCTGGGGCCCGAGAACCCGGAGCTCGTCGCAGCCATCGACGAGCGGCGCCGCGAAGTCGCGGAGCTCAACGGCGTCTCGCTCGCGGAGGTGCCCGCGGACGCCGTCACGGCGTCCGCATCCGGCCTCGATCCGCACATCAGCCCCGAGTACGCCGCCCTGCAGGTGGCACGCGTCGCCGAGGCTCGCGGGCTCGCGGAGGCGGACGTCCGTACTCTGGTCGCAGCGCACACGACCAGCCCCTTCCTCGGCTTCCTCGGGGAGGCGAGCGTCAACGTGCTCGAACTCAACCAGGCCCTGGTCGAGCTGCAGGCCCCGACCATGGATACGAAGGAGCGCTGAGTCATGGCGAAGCGCGGACGGCTGCGGGTGCTGCTCGGCGCCGCCCCTGGCGTGGGCAAGACGTTCGCGATGCTGCACGAGGGCAGGCGGATGCGCGAAGCCGGACAGGATGTCGTCGTCGCGGTCGTCGAGACCCACGGCCGGGCCGCGACGGCTGCCGCAGCAGACGGGCTCGAGGTGCTGCAGCGTGCGGAGTCCCTCCATCGCGGCGTGACGCTCTCGGAGATGGACGTGGACGCCGTGCTCAAGCGCAGCCCCGAGATCGCCCTCGTCGACGAGCTCGCCCACACGAACGCCCCCGGTTCGCGCAACGCCAAGCGCTGGGAGGACGTCGAGGAGCTCCTCGAGGCCGGCATCGACGTGCTCTCGACGGTGAACATCCAGCACGTCGAGTCGCTGGGCGACGTGGTCGAGCAGATCACGGGCGCACCGCAGCGGGAGACGATCCCCGACCAGGTGCTGCGTCGCGCCGACCAGGTGCAGGTGGTGGACCTCTCGCCCCAGGCGCTGCGCGATCGGCTCGCGGGTGGCCTCGTCTACCCGGCGGAGCGTGTCGACGCCGCGCTCTCCAACTACTTCCGCCTCGGCAACCTCACGGCGCTGCGGGAGCTGGCGCTGCTGTGGCTCGCCGATGAGGTCGACCAGTCCCTGCAGAGCTACCGCGCCGAGCAGGGCATCGACACCACGTGGGAAGCCCGCGAGCGAGTCGTCGTGACGATCACCGGTGGCGCGGAGGGCGAGACGCTGCTGCGCCGCGGCGCCCGAATCGCCGCGAGGTCGGGCAGCGGGGAGCTGCTTGCGCTGCATGTCACGAGCCAGGACGGTCTTCGCGCCGGTGACCCAGCGCACCTCGCGCGCCAGCGGGCGCTCGTCGAAGAGCTCGGCGGAACGTACCACCAGGTTGTCGGCGAGGATGTCCCGGCGGCGCTCATCGAGTTCGCGCGCTCGGTCAACGCGACCCAGCTGGTCATCGGCGTGAGCCGCCGGAATCGTCTGGCTGCGCTGCTCACGGGGCCGAGCGTCGGGAGCGCGGTGACCCGCGAGGCGGGCAGCATCGACGTGCACATCGTGAACCACGCGCGCGCCGGTGGCGGCCTCAGACTGCCGCGACTCGGCGGTGCGCTCACGATGCGTCGCCGCATCGCGGGGCTCGCGCTCGCGCTGGTGGCTGGACCGCTGCTCACCTGGCTCCTGGCGTCGCTCGGCAGCGTCGACTCGTTCACGACGCACGCGCTCAGCTACCAGCTCCTCGTCGTCACGGTCGCCCTCATCGGCGGGCTGTGGCCCGCGCTCTTCGCTGCCGTGCTCTCGGGGGTCACGCTCGACTTCTTCTTCGTCGCCCCGTTCGGCACGGTCCTCATCACTGAGCTGAGCCACCTCGTCGCGATCGTCCTCTACGTGGTCATCGCGACGCTCGTGAGCCTCGTCGTCGACCGGGCGGCCAGGAGGGCGCGCGAGGCGAGGAGGGCCGCCGCGGAGTCGCAGCTGCTGCAGACGGTTGCAGGCAGCGTGCTGCGCGGGCAGAGCGCCCTGCAGGCGCTGGTCGAGCGGACACGGGAGGCGTTCGGGCTCGCGGGTGTACGACTCGTGGATGCGCGAGGCGATGCCAGTGGGGCTGACCCGCTTGTGCTCGCGAGCTGCGGAGAGCCGGTGCGCGGGAACCGCCACGCGGTCATCCCGGTGAGCGCGGGGACATCAGACGGGGCTGGCGCGCGACTCGAGCTGCACGGGCGCGAGCTCGATGCCTCTGAGCGTCGCCTCCTGACGGTCATCGTCGCCCAGCTCGGTGCGGCTCTGGAGCACAGCGACCTGCGGGTCGCGGCAGACGAGGTGGCCCCGCTCGCCGCCTCCGACAAGGTCAGACGGGCGCTCCTGTCCGCCCTCAGCCACGACCTGAGGCGGCCCCTCGCCTCGGCGACGGCGGCCGTCAGCGGCCTGCGTTCCGCTGGCGAGGAACTCGCGGCAGCCGACCGTGACGAGCTCCTCGAGACCGCGGACGAGAGCCTCGGAACGCTCGCCGCTCTCGTCACCGACCTCCTCGACGTGAGTCGACTGAAGTCCGGGGGACTCGCGGTGTCGATCATGCCGACCGACCCCGCCGACGTGATCGTGCCCGCGCTCGACGAGCTGCAGCTCGGCCCGGACGACGTGGAGCTGGCGCTCGACTCGAGCGCCGCATCCATCGCCGCCGACCCGGCCCTCCTGCAGCGGGTCCTCGTGAACCTCCTCGCCAACGCGGTCCGGCACTCGCCACCGAACCGCCGCGTGCGGCTCGCGACGAGCGAGTTCGGCGGGAGCGTGCAGATCAGGGTCATCGACCGAGGGCCCGGAATCCCCGCCGAACGCCGTGACGACGTGTTCGTGCCCTTCCAGCGCCTCGGCGACACCGACAACTCGACGGGCCTCGGGCTGGGCCTCGCCATCTCGAAGGGATTCGTGGAGGGGATGCACGGCACACTGGTGCCGGAGGACACCCCGGGCGGAGGGCTCACGATGGTCGTGACGCTGCCGGTCGCCGGCAACCCGCCCGAGCAGATCCAGGGAGATCGCGCATGAAGATCCTGATCGCCGACGACGACCCGCAGCTGCTGCGTGCGTTGCGCATCACCCTCACCGCCAAGGGGTACGAGGTGCTCGTCGCCCGCAACGGAACGGAGGCCGTCTCGATCGCGGCCGAGCGCCGCCCGGACCTGTACCTCCTCGACCTCGGGATGCCCGAGCTCGACGGGATCGAAGTGATCCAAGCCATCCGCGGCTGGTCGGACGCGCCGATCCTCGTCGTCTCCGGGCGCAGCGGGGCTGGCGACAAGGTGGATGCGCTCGATGCCGGCGCCGACGACTACGTCACGAAGCCGTTCTCCGTCGACGAGCTGCTCGCGCGCATCCGTGCCCTGTCTCGTCGGGTGCCGCAGGGCGACGCGGAACCCGTCGTCGCGTTCGGCGACGTGTCTGTCGACCTCGCCGCGAAGAGCGTCGTGCGCACGGGAGGGGGAGAGGCGGCGCACGTGCGCCTCACCCCGACGGAGTGGCAGGTGCTCGAGCTGCTCGTGCGCAACGCGGGGAGGCTCGTGACGAGGCAGATGCTGCTCACGAGCATCTGGGGCTCCGAGCATGTCACCGACACTGGATACCTCCGGCTGTACATGTCGCAGCTGCGCAAGAAGCTCGAGCCGGTGCCGTCCGAGCCTCGCCACCTCCTCACGGAGGCCGGCATGGGCTACCGGCTGGTGTTGAGGTCGGACGGCCCCGCCTCGGCCTCGCTGGCCGAGAAGGGCTAGCTGTCCGAGGGGGCCGCTCGGCTCGCCTCCTCCGCGCTGGGGAATTCAATGCCTTCCGCGTCGATATCGCCGACGTCGTCTGGCCCGCCCGTGCCCGGCCGCACGTTCACCTTGTCGGTGTCGATGTCGCCGTCGAGGCGCCCGTCGACCTCGTCGACCCGTGCGGTGCCGGTCTCCTGCTTCGCCTGCGTCTCGGTCTCGCTTCCGGGGGAGTAGGCGGTGTCCTTCTCGAGCTGCTCGTCCGTGGAGAGGCTGTCTTCGTGATCGTGCATCTGGTGGCTCATCCCGCGAGCCTGTGGGCTCGTCCTGGGAAGCCGCGGGGGTCCGGATGCGTGGAGCCCGTGAGTCTCGACGCAGATGGCCCGCGTCGCCGGAGCGTCGCGGGCCACAGCATCAACCGGCTGGGTGGCCGGTGTCAGTCCTCTTCGGGCTCGAAGGTGGAGGCGTCCGGGTCGTAGCCGACCGCGACTCCATCGTCGGAGTCGGGAATCGTCCCGTCTTCGCCGAGGCCGTTCGGCTTCTCTTCGCCGTCGGCGTCGTGGGAAATCTTCTGGTCGCTCATCGTTGGCCTTCCGGTCGGGATCTTCCTTGACTGGGCCGACGATAGCGCTCGCGGCTGGGGAGTTTGCGGGACGTGACGCGGCGGGGTGACGTCGGGGAGCGGTGGCTGCTACTCGGAGTCCCAGATCGCCGTCAGCGCGTTCATGATCTCCGTCTGCGACGTGCCTGAGCGCCGTGCTTCCTCGACGGCGGCCCGCAGCTTCGCGGTGACGGCACCGGGCAGTGTCGAGGGCTGGTCCGCGACCCGGGTTCCCGCGGCTCCGCGTGTGACGATCGTGCCCTCCGCCTCGAGCAGCCGGTAGGCCCGCGCCGCGGTGCCGAGGGCGACGCCGAAGTCCCTGGCGGTCTGGCGAACGGTCGGCAGTCGTTCACCCGCGCCGATCCGTCCCGCCAGGATCAGCCCCCGGAAGTGGGCCGCGACCTGCTCCGACGTGCCCTCGCTCATCGTCGTCCCCGACCGGTCCGATGCGTGAAGCCGACGAGCAGGAGCAGCGTGAGGCCGATGCCGCGGAGCAGGCGGCCGCCCCATGTGAGCACCGGCTCGAAGGCGGCCATGCTCGTGCCCCAGGAGTAGTCGGGCGCGGTCAGCTGCGCACCGGCCGCGCCTCCTATCCGGAGCGCGCAGTTGCCGAGCACGAAGACGAGGATCCCGATCGAGAACCAGAGGACGCGTGTTGCGAGCGCCCGACGTGCTTGGCTCTCCCACTCGACGCTCTTCGGCTCGAGGAAGGTGCGCGTCGCATTGGCGTGCAGTGCGAACGCGGTTGCCGCGACGAGGGCGACCGCCGCGATCGCTGCCGGAACGCCATACGCCCACCCGTAGAAGCGCCCCGATGCAGCCGAGAACTGCCCACCGGTCTCGATGACGAACAGCGTGTGGCGGCCGTCCTCGTCCGCGCTCGAGATCGAGCCCGCGAACACGGTCAGGAGGAGAAGCGCGGCGAGAGCCGCGGCGAGGGTCGCGAGCCCGTGACCCGGGGCGTAGGTCCGCAACCCGCGCGGCCCGGAAGGCGGAACCGCAGCGCGAGGCGTGCTGCGGAACAGTGTGAGGATCAGAGCGACCACGATGAGGGCGAGGCTGCCGACGATGAGCTCTCGAGAGAAGTCGTGCCAGCGGAAGTCGAACGGGTCCGAGTTGAGCGTGAGCCAGCCGGGCAGCATGCCCTCGACGAAGGGTGCAAACGCGACGAGGGCGGCCAGCAGGGCGGCGACGCCGAGGGTCAGGCTGGCCAGTGCATCCGGGCGTGAGCGCAGCAGACCCGGGCTCGCTGTCGGGACGTGCACTCGAGAGCGCACCCACGGGGCGAAGCTCAGTCCGAGGGCGAGCACTGCCGCCGGCACGAATGTGACCAGGTCGAACATCAGGATCAAGAACAGCGGGCTCATCTGCGCCTCCTTTGGCAGTCGTCAACCTCTTGTTACTCTTCGAGGGTACAAGATTTTGTACCTGCTCGGCGGTACAAGTGCTGAGGTTGGAGGCGTCGGCGGTTTGCCTGGTTCAGAGCCCGAGTAGCAAGGAGGCCGCGATGCCAGCCATCACCACGGCGATCATGGCGTCGAGGATGCGCCACGCGGCGGGGCGTGCGAAGACCGGCTGCAGGAGCCTGGCCCCGTAGCCCAGGGCTGTGAACCAGACGATGCTGCCGAGTGCCGCCCCCGCGCCGAAGAGCCAGCGCGCATCGCCGTGGGTGTTCGCGACGGACCCGAGCAGGACCACCGTGTCCAGGTAGACGTGCGGGTTCAGCCAGGTGAGCGCGAGTGCCGTGAGCAGCGTCGGGAGCAGGGCGGCCGAGGCGCGTGGTTCGTCCGCATCCAGTGCCTTCGGCCTGAGGGCGCGGCGGGCCGCGAGCACGGCGTAGCCGAGGAGGAACGCGGTGCCCCCGATGCGGACCACGGTCGTCAGCCAGGGGAGCGCCGTGAAGACGATGCCGGCACCCCCGATGCCGAGCAGGATGAGGATCGCGTCGGAGAGGGCGCACACGGCGACCACGGCGAGGACATGTGTGCGGAGCAGTCCCTGGCGCAGCACGAACGCGTTCTGCGCGCCGATCGCGACGATGAGCGACAGGCCGAAGCCGAAGCCAGCGAGCAGGGGGAGCAGATCCGGGGTCATGGTGTGACCGTATTCGTGCCCGTGGTGATGGTCCAGCTCATGTTTCTTGTGAATCATTAGCATTGCTTCATGCCTGATTCCCCGAACGCGTTCGACCCTCAGCGCCTCGCAGCGCTTCGATCCGCCGTCGAGACGGGCACGTTCGAGGCGGCCGCCCGGGAGCTGCGCGTCACGCCCTCGGCGATCAGCCAGCGCATCAAGTCCCTGGAGAGCGAGACCGGGCGCGTGCTGCTTCAACGCAGCAAGCCGGTCGTGCCGACCGAATCGGGCGAGGTCCTCCTCCGCCTCGCACGGCAGGTGGATGCGCTCGGCAGGGAGGCGTCGAACGTCCTCGGGCGAGTGGGCGGAGCCTCCGGCGCCACTCCTGGAGCAGCCCAGGCGCCGCCCTCGCTCGAGCGGCTGCCGATCGCCGTCAACGCGGACTCACTGGCGACTTGGCTGCTCCCCGCCCTCGCGCCGTTGGCCGGAGAGATCGCCTTCGACCTGCACCGAGCCGACGAGGCGCACACCACGGACCTCCTCAGGCGGGGCGCCGTGACCGCCGCGATCACCGCCGACCCGGTCCCCGTGCAGGGCTGCACCTCCGCGCTGCTCGGAGAGATGCGCTACACGCCGATGGCATCGCCGGACTTCGTGGAACGCTGGTTCACGGGGGGCGCTCGGAACTCGGGAGGGGTGCTCGCGCACGCGCCCGTTGTGGTCTTCGACCGAGCAGACAGGCTCCAGGAGCGCTACCTGCGCGGGGTCGGCGTCGACCCGGCGGGCCCGCCCTGCCATTTCGTGCCGTCCTCCGCGGACTTCGTGCGGGCCATTCGCCTCGGCTTCGGCTGGGGCCTGGTGCCGGACCTCCAGGGAGGCGACGATGCCTCGCTCGTCGAGATCGACCCCGGCGCGTCGATCTCGGTGCCCCTGTTCTGGCAGCAATGGCAGCTGCATACGGAGGCCCTCGGCAGGACCGCGTCGGCGGTCTTCGCCGCCGCCGCTCGCAGCCTCTGACCTGGAATGGCTACCAACAGTGCGCTTTTGCCGAGCAGAGTGCAACCCCCAATAAGTTTCCCGGAGTTCATCTAGTCTCAGCCGGGCTCGCATTCTCGCGCGCGCCCGCATCCGCGGCACCAGGAAGGTCCCCATGGGAAGCACATCCGTTCGCACCACTCCTCCCCTCAGATTTCGACGCAAGCAGCTCCTCCTCCTTGCGGGTTCGACGGTCGCCGTCGCGGGCCTCTTCCCAGTCCTGCTCGGCTCCCAGTCGGCCCAGGCCATCGGCACGGCGCCCGACCTCGGCACCGCCGCCAGTTACTCGGTGCTCGGCGGGCAGTCGGTGACGAACACCGGCCCAAGCGTGCTCGATGGCGACCTCGGAGTGAACCCCGGGACGGCGATCAGCGGGTTCCCGCCCGGCATCGTGCTCGGCGACGTGCACGCCACGGACGCCAACTCCCTGCAGGCCCAGGCGGATGTGACCACCGCGTACAACGCGCTCGAAGGTCAGGCCGCCGACGCGCCCATCAGCGCCGACCTCGGCGGACAGACGCTCACGGCCGGCGTGTACGAGGCTTCGAGCACCGCGGGCATCACCGGGACGCTCTCCCTCGACGCGGAAGGCGATCCCGACGCGGTCTTCATCTTCCAGATCGGCTCCGCGCTGACCACCGCACCCGACAGCACCGTCGCGCTCCTCAACGGCGCACAGGCGTGCAACGTGTTCTGGCAGATCGGCAGCTCCGCCACGCTGGACACCGACACGACCTTCGTCGGCTCGATCCTCGCCCTCACCTCGATCACCGTGAACGAGGGATCGACCGTCGACGGACGTGCGCTCGCCAGGAACGGCTCGGTCACCCTCGACACGAACACCTTCACGACCAGTGAATGCGTCACTGTCACGCCGACGGAGACGACGACGCCGACGGAGACGACGACGCCGACGGAGACGACGACGCCGACGGAGACGACGACGCCGACGGAGACGACGACGCC